>CAYVXY010000001.1:0-97558 GCA_964454965.1 uncultured Polyangiaceae bacterium
GGGGGCAGCCCAACAAACTCACGCCGCTCTCAGCTCCGTGGGAGATCCCGACCCTGCAGGGATCGGCCATCCTGAGTGGGTTGGACGATTCGTGCCGGTCCGACTCCGCGATCCTGCTCGAAAAGCCCGTTCTCCACAGGCTGGAATTGCCCGGGAGTGCGCGGTTCGCCGCGTTGCGAACAAAGACCAAAAAGCCCCCGCTCTCGCGAAGGCTTTCGGCGTGGCACGGAGGGGTTGCCGACTCAGAGAATGATCGTCGGGCAACCGAGCACAATTTGCAGCTTGCCGGTCAGATCCTGTTGGATAGCCGAACAAGTCGCGGGGCAAAGCTCGATCTTGGTGGGGTTCTGCTCGTTGTCGAAGTACCAACCGGGAACGGTGCAGCTGACAGACTTGCCGAGACTTTCGACGGCGCCGCTCGTATGCTTAAAGCTGACGTTCACCATATCCTTGCGGAAAGTTGCTGAATCCGGGATCGGCATGTTGCACACGAACTGAGTGGTCCGAATGCTCTTCAGCGTTTCCGTCAGCTTAGCGCGCGTGGTTTCTGGGGGCTGAGTGGCGTCCAGTTGGATGTATCGGGTACCGCCAGCGGACGCAATCGCGCTCATGTCGTCTTGCGCTTCGCCGATGCCAATGACGTAGGTAGGAACCGGATAGTTTGCGTCTTGTTTGGCCGCGTTGACCACAGTGACGATATCCGCAATGGTGTTGGTCAGGTTCGATGGGTTGGTGGTTGGTGCGCAGTCGGTTTCGATGACGCCCTGACCCGTGGCAGGGTCGACTACGTAGATAGCGGGTTCACCATCAGTGACCAGCACGAGGACTGCCTTTGAACCAGGCTTGGCCGCCATGAGCTGCTTGGCATAGGCAAGACCACCCATCACGGCAGGTAGCGTGGGCGTACCGCCCCCGGGTACCGTACGGTCCAATGCGTCGATGAGCGATTGCGGCGTTTCGAGCGAGGTCATCGCTACTGCAGGAGTCTTGTAGTCAGCGTGACAGGTGGTTACCTTGTCGCCATTGGCAGGGAAGAACTCGAGCGAAGCTTGGATGCCGATGGTGCCGGAATTCGAGAAGAAGTCGATCATACCCTGCTTCATCGGGGTCCAACGGGTGGCAAGGTTCTGCCACTGGCCCTTTGGATCGTCCCCCATGCTTCCCGATTTGTCGTACATGAAGACCATGTAGACCGGGGTAAGCTCTGCGGGTTGGTCTCCAGCACCGCACCCGGCATCTGCATCCACGGTCGCCGTGGTGGTCGTGACAATGCCGGTCGAGCCGCCGCGATTCGTGTTGGTGAAAATGCCCGTAGTGCTGCCGGTGTTGGTGCTCCCCGTGGACGTAGTGGAGCCCGCGCCCGAACCACCCGAGCTCTGCGGGAAGCCGAGGTCTGCAGAGTCATTGGCGGAACAGGCATAGACGGCAGCGCTCATGCCAAGCGCCGTGAAGGCGGACAAGTAGGTTAAGGATTTCATCGGAACTGATCTCTACGCTTTGGGGAGAAGGAGACAACCGCTGAAGAAGTAGGGGTGATATTCGAGGCCCCCCTTCAAGTTCTTGCAGATGAGCTGCCCGTCGATGTTGCCCCCACCGCCGTCGACGGTTGCAAAGGGCGCCAGCACTGAGCCTTGAATACCGATGCCAGAGCCGTAAACGCTCGTCGCTTCATACATGTTGTAGAGGATCCTGTGGCACCAGGAACTAGCACCGGTCTTGCAGGTGCCGGTGGAGCCGTCGGGCATCACGAAGCCCTTGCCCGTCCAACTGACGGTGGTGCCGCTGATGTTTACGATGATCGACGAAGTGGCGGGAACGACGAACTTGAGCCCGGCACTGGCCAATTGCGTGGCAGTGATGTCAAATACGTTGAGTTTGGCATTGGTGCCAGTCAAGACGAGGTAGCCACCATTGACCGCCGCGGTCCCCTTGGTGGAGGGATCCTTCTCGGGGTAGGCTTTGAACGCAGCGCTGTAGGCGAGGAACTTGGCTTCGAGAGCGACGAAGTCGACGGGCTTGCTGCGGTAGATCCCGCAGGCGCCGGCAAAGGCACCGTTGAATGTGCCTCCGTAGGCGACTTTGCCGGCGGGCACAATCGGATCTCCAACGATGTTCCCGCCCACCACGAGCGCCCAATCGTTGCAGGTGGTCTTCAGTTCGTCGATGGTCGTGGCGTTCACGGCATAGCCACCGTTCATCGTGAGATTACCCCCGACCCACATGCGGCCTTCTGCGTCGGCCCCGTTGGGGTTGGCATCCTTGAACACGATGACGTTGACCTTGTCGATCTCCGTCATGGTGCACCCCGGCGGAGGATCGAAGGTGTCACCGGGAGGTGGATCGATGGTGTCGCCAGGAGGTGGATCGATCGTGTCACCGGGAGGTGGATCGATCGTGTCACCGGGAGGGGGATCGATCGTGTCGCCAGGAGGTGGATCGATCGTGTCACCGGGAGGTGGATCGTCCGTATTGCCATCGCCGCCGGTTGCCGGTGGAGGATCGTAGGTGGCATCGCCTGCGTCCGCGGTCGTCATGCCGCTGCCACCAGCACCGCCGCGCGCGGTGCTGCTCGTCGTTGAACCGCTGCCAGTGCTTCCGGTGCCCGTCGACGAAGCGGTTCCGCCGTTGGTGGTGCTGATCGCGGAACCCGTTCCTGAGTTGCCCGTGCTTATCGGGATGCCCGTGCCGCCAATGCTGCCGTTCGAGCCAGTGCCGGTAGCACCCGAACCAGTCGCACCTGAGGCAGTCGTGTTGCCGCCGTTGAAGTTGTCCGACTTCGAACTACTGCAACCGAGCAGTAGAACCAACCCCATCGCCGACCAGGTACACGCGCTTAGCTTAATCATGACGATAACCCTTCCACCGAAGGACACGTAAGAAGCACCATCTCAAGACTTAAATCCCATAATACGTCACTTACGGTAAGCCTGCTACAACATTGTATGTCTGGCTCAGGACATCTCGTTCAACGTCGCAGTTGGTTCGATGCCAACCTCACCTACAGGCGGTGTGCCGGTCGCACCCAGCCCTTGGTGTTCGACGTGAAGGTGGTGCGACGCCTGCTGGCAAAATGCACTTGGTGGGGTGCGCAAATGACCGGCTTCAACCCGTCATTTCTGTGCAGAAGTGAGACCGTATGGCTTCCGTCGCGCAGAGTGGGCGGGCTGGAATCGAGGGCCGTTGGAATCGCCTTCGAATGCGGGCTTTCTGCGCCTTGGGACGCGACTGCGATCAACTGCGTGTGGCCCTCGCCCCGCGACTTGCTCGCGTCGAGCAAGACCCAAGACAAGCTTGTCCAAAGCCATAATCCTGCTCAGCCAGAAAAGTCCAACGGACATGAATGAGCCCATGAAGATGCGCTCACTCCGAAGCTGGTGGCCGCGCCGATCGGAATGTCCGACCTAGGGGTGGCAAGGCGGACAGTGCCATTCGTAACGCTGGAAGCGTGGGCGCGCCCGACCCTGCGGGTGCGTCCTGAATGGGTGTCTTGGGCACCGCGGGAACGGCAATTCGGTTAGGTAGCCGGTGCGCGAAAGTCCAGCCTATGTTTCGGGCAGGGTTTCGCCGGGCTCCGACGCGCAGAGGTAAAGCACCGCCATGCGGACGGCGACCCCGCTCTCGACTTGGTCGAGGATGACGCTGTGAGTGCCGTCGGCGACCTCTTCCGCGATCTCGACGCCACGGTTCATCGGTCCCGGGTGCATAACGAGTGCGTCGGGGGCGGCGAGGGCCAAGCGCTGCTGGTTCAGGCCAAATTGTCGCGAATACTCGCGGAGGGAAGGGAAGAGCTTGGCGCCGAGGCGCTCGAGCTGGATGCGCAACATCATGACGACGTCGGCTCCTTCGATGGCTGGCTCGACGCGATCGTACACCTTAACACCCCAGCTTTCGACGCCGGTCGGGAGAAAGGTCCGCGGACCCGCCAGGCGAACCTCAGCGCCGAGCATGGGCAGAAGGAGCACGTTTGAGCGAGCCACTCGGCTATGCGCTATGTCGCCGCAGATCGCGACCTTCAGCCCCTCGAGGTTGGGCTTCTTGCGTCGGATCGTGAATGCGTCGAGTAGGGCCTGGGTCGGGTGCTCGTGCATGCCATCGCCCGCGTTGATGACCGCGGCGCGGGTTCGCGCAGCGACGTAGGCGGCCGCGCCCGAGGCGTTGTGGCGTATGACGATGACGTCCGCATGCATGGCGTCGAGCGTGGCAATCGTGTCGCGCAGGGTTTCGCCCTTCGAAGTGCTCGACGACGAGCCGCCGATGTTCATCACGTCGGCCCCGAGACGTTTGCCTGCCAGTTCGAAGGAACTGCGCGTGCGGGTCGAGGCTTCGAAGAACACGTTCAAGACCGTGCGGCCACGCAACGTGGGCACCTTGCGGACCGGGCGACGCGTGATCTCGAGAAACGTCTCGGCAGTATCGAGGATTCGGGTGGCCGTCGCCCGATTGAGTTGCTCGATCCCTAGGAGATGGCGAAGTTTGTCCTCACTCATGGCGCCGAGCTTCCTTCAGTGGGTGGGGCAACTGGAGCAATGGTTGGAGTGGTGTAGGGGCGAGCCAGGACCACCCAGCCACCAGAAGGAGCTGGCACCACGTCGACCCGTTCACTGGGCGATACCTGGACCGTGCGCACCAGGTAGTCGGGCTGAATGGGCAACTCGCGTCCGCCGCGATCGACCAGCGCCGACAGCTCGATGCTGCTGGGCCGACCGTAATCGAGCAGGGCATCGAGGGCCGCTCGAATGGTGCGACCCGTGTAAATGACGTCGTCCACGAGCACCACTCGCTTTCCGTCGAGTGACACTGGGATCTCGCTGGGGCCAATCCGCGGATTCGCCAGCGCGGTCGCGGCGTCATCACGGTAGAGCGTGATGTCGACGCTGCCGAGCACGATCCGGTAGCCTTCGAGTTTTTGAATCCATTGCTGGATCGATTGCGCGAGGGGTACGCCCCCGCGTCTTACGCCCACGAGGACCAAATCGCGGCTCGCTCGGTGGCGCTCGAGGATTTCCCCGGCTACCCGTCGCAAACCACGATCGACGCTCTCTGCATCGAGGAGCTCTCGCATCGGGACCGCGGACTAGCACGATGCCGAGGCAAGCGCACGATGGTCGAAGACCAGGCCCGAATCATCGAACCTGGTCTTTTACCCCCCCTCCTCTCGGTGGGCTCTGTGACTCCCCCCTCAGAAGGTCACAGAACACCTTGAGGTCAGTGATGCGCTCTCGGTGTCCCGGCGGGATAATGCTTGGGCTTGTCGCGATTATCCATTACAGAGCGATTACGGCCAATCAATCGATAGAGATACATCGTTGAGCTTATTCGATGCTTTTAATGCAGCATTCGGTCATTTTTGCCCTTGGGCTTCGAATCGTCCAGTCCACCGCTGATGACTTCGAAACGGTGTGACCGGTTTCGGTTCTGGCCACGCGAGCTGGAACGCCGCACCTCTGCATCGAGTCGACCCATGCGGAACCTGAGCCACAGCTTGCGAGCCGGTGATGGGGTTCCTCCACCGAACAACCAGCCCATGAGCATCCCGGCGAAGGGCGCCACATGTCCGGAGGGACCAAGGGCATCGGCAACCAGCAGCAGCAATCCGATACCGACGGTCGCCAAGATCAATGCGCGCGACCCAACGGGCAAGACGAAGAACAGGAGGATCTTCTGTTCCCTGAGGCTCAACGCAAAGGCGATGGAGAGGGCCGCAATGACTGGGGTCGACCCGTACCACATCGCCGGCACGAACCGGGTCCCGAGGCTCTGCGGCAGAATGAGCCCAACCAACCATTGTAGGAGGTAGGACGTGACGGCGGTCACGGCCAAGAAGCGCATCAGTCGCGCCGAACCCCATACCTGTTCAAGGGCGGTACCGAGAAAGTAGATCCCCATCAGGGCAAAGGCGATGTGCTGCACGCCAGCACCCGAGTCCGGACGATGGAGCAATGGCGCGGTGAAGAGCCGCCAGATTTGGCCTTGGGTGATGGCTTCGGTATTGCCCGTGAGACCAACGAAGGCAGCCACCGAAGCGCCACCCCAATTGATGCCAGCAGCGAAGGCGATCCAAATGGATAGCAGTCCGACCATGACGAAGATCATGGGCTTACTGGGGCGAGGCATCGCGAGGCGCGTGTCGAATCCGGATGGCGAGCTCATGGCAAAGTGGGGAGGTCAACGGTGGGCCGTCGCTTCCGCTCTGTCAACGGCACCCCGACAGTCTTGGACAAGGGGGCCCATTTGTTTGGTCAAAGAATGGAGTTTCACCGCGGGCAGCGCGCTGGCCGGTGGTGTTGTGGCACGGGATGCCTGGCCCTCGCTCGGAGCCTACTAGTACGGGCTTTGGACGCAGTAGCGAAGCTTGACGGTTCGGTAGGCGACGGCTGCAGCGGGGCAGCCGCGTGTTTGGTCGTGGCAGCCAGCGAGGCTGCTGCTCGTCGCGCCGGCGTTTGACGAGGTATTGCGGTTTGCGGCAGTTGCGCTGCTTGCTGGATCTGAGGCACCTGTCGAGCCAGCACTTTCGGCTGAGCCAGCACTTCCGGCTGAGCCAGCACTTCCGGCTGAGCCGGCACTTCCGGCTGAGCCGGCACTTCCGGCTGAGCCAGCGCTCCCGGTTGAGCCAGCGCTTCCAGCTGATCGCGGCAGCATACTGGCACTTTCCTGCCAGCCGTAGCAGGCGATGGTTGCCAGGGGTTGAGCGACTGCTGTTGCCTCGGTGAGGGTCGCGCTACAGATGCCGTCTTGCTTGGGTACCGTGACGCCCGTGCGGTTGAGGGGACAGACGTCAACCGTGGTCGGATCCCCGTCGGTATCCGCATAGGTCTTGATGCGGACGTAGTATTCGTGATCAGCTACAGCTTGGCTAAAGGCCACCGCGCGATTGCACGCAGTGGCGGGCGAACTCTGCACGACGAACGCTCCGATGGGGCTCGTGGCGTCCTGCGATACCCGCCCGGACACGTCGACGAGCTCTGCCACGTAGGAACCCGACCCCTTTCCATCGCCGCATTGCGCGACCGCAGGAAAATCCGCCGGATCGACCGCAATCAACGTCACCGAATCTGGGGTGGTCGTAGTCGTGTCGGCGGCCCCGCAGGCGAGCATGAGCCCGGTGGACAGGCAGATCGACAACAGGCGAATTGGGCTCGGCATAGGGATGGCTCGCGGGGCTCTTTAGCCGAAGGGGGCGACTGGGGCCAGTCCCTGGGTCAGTCTTCTGGGGGACGCGGGGCGAAACTATGGGAGAGTCAGGCCTCCGAAGCCCGCGGCTCCACCGCTTTCCGCACCGCTGCCACCCGAGCTGACGGTGCCAGTTGCTCCCGCTTCACCGCCGGACGATGAATCGGCCGTGAGGAAGCTGCACTCCGTGATGGCTTCGGGGGCAGCGAGGAGCTTGCAGGCCCTGGTGATCTTTGGATTCGTCGTCGTTACCTCCGGGTCGCAACTGGCGAGGAGCGCGGCTGCGCCGTCGAATTCTGCGGCGCAAATGGCTAGGCCTTGGATCGCCCCGATGCAGTTGTTTACGGCGTTGCCTGACGGTGCCGCTGACACTGCCAGACCATGTAGGCAGTGGTCGCGATAGAACAGCTTGCATTGCTCGACGTCGGTGACGCTGAACTGCGCCGGACAGTTGGGTGCGGCCTCGCAGCGGGCATATTCGATGCGCCGGCACTCGTCGACGCCAACGGCCTTCGTGCTGCAAGCCGGATAGACCACGCCCGCCGCAATTGCCGTGAAGGCGAACCAGTTCCTCTGGCGGTGAATGAGCATCGCCAATCCGCTAGCACGTGCGCGGGGCAATGTGCGAGGCTCTTTCGCTGCGCTCAGGTACCACCTCCCCATGATCCAGACGATGTTTCTCTGCGCCGGGCTCGGTACTCGCCTGCTTCCATTGACCCGAGAACTGCCGAAACCAATGGTTCCCCTCGGCGACAGGCCGGTCCTAGCGCACCTCCTCTTAGCCCTCGAGGCAGGCGGGGGCTGTCTCCGGGCCGTCAACACGCATCACCTACAAGAAAAAATATTCGAATTTATAAATGGTTATGATCGCTCAATTCATGTGTCGCATGAGGAGGAACTGCGAGGCACGGCCGGGGGAGTCTGGGCTGCACGCGCGGCGTTCGCGCCAGCGCCGCTGCTGGTTTGGAACGCGGACATCCTGACGCGGCCGCGGATCGAAGAACTGGTGCAGGGCCTCGAACGAGCGCCGCTGGCTCTTTCGGTCGAGCTTCTTCCGGCTCACCAGGGCAACGTGGGTCTCGACGCAGTGGGGCGCGTGGTGCGCCTGCGACAGTGCGCGATCGGAAATGAGGTCGTTGGAGGCAGTTACGTGGGCATTCTCGCCATGCGACCGGATTGCCTCGAAGCAATGCCCGAGCAAGGCTGCCTCATTGGCGACGTTGCTATCCCACTGATGCAGCGCGCCGAAGGGATCGTGGGGATCGCGCACGAATCGCGTTGGTGCGACTTGGGAAGCCTGCGCGCCTACCTGGACGAAAACCTTCGCTGGTTGAGCGAGCGAGCCAACGCTTCTTGGTGCGAACCGTCGGCGATGGTCAATTCGATGGTCCAGTTGAGGGCCAGCGTCGTGGGGGCAGGAGCCAAGATTAGGGGCCAGGGATTGGTCGAGCGCGTTGTCGTGTGGCCAGGAGCCAGCTGCGAGGCGCCACTTTCGGACGCCATCGTTACCCGGCAGGCGGGTGTCGTGACGGTTCGATAGTGTCCATTCAGAGTCAGGTTCAGAAGGACACGACCGAAATCATCGAACGGGAGCTGGTTGGCTTGGCCGGGTCCATACCGCCGATGAGGGCAACCTTCCGGTTAGGTAGCTCGATGGCGGTGGCGTGGTACCGCTGCTGATTCGCTGGTACCTCGATCGGGAGGAAGACCTTTGACAGCGCGCTGTAGCGATACACGGTGGCTAGGCCCGCTTCGTCTTCACCGACGATGATCGAGTCGCCGCTCTCCGAGTCCCAGAAACTCCGAGCATTGGTGACGGCTACGGCTTGGTCGGTCAAGGGTTCCGGCGTGCAGAGTTCGAGGTCGCAGGTGACGTCGAGTCGTTGCGTTTCAGCCGGGGAACCGTCGGCGTTCTTTCCGCCAACGCGCAGCACATGCTTTTCGTCTTCGCGCACGAGGGCAGCGCCCGTAACTGGGTCAGCGGGATAGTTGCCCGCAACGAAGGCATCCTTCCCCGGCGGGATCCGTTCGAGGCCTTGGCCCTCGGCACTGCCGCCCACCACAACCAGGCCGACGTTGACTTCGAACAGCGTGGCGGCACCGGCTCGCGGTGTGGTCAGCATCGAAACCGTGGACTGCCCGTGACTGTTGAAGACGAGATTGTAGGCGGTGGGTGTTCCAACTCTCGCTCCGCCCACCAACACGGCGGTTGCATCTGCCCCGGCCATGGAGCGGCCGCCTGCGACATCGCCAAAGGAGTCGAGACCTGTCGGCAGCTTGTAGGTGCCGCTATCTTCGGCGTATTCGTCGACCCAGATCGCCCATTCACTGGAAATGGCGATGGCAACGAATCCACCCGACATCACCAGGGTCTGCCACTCGCAGGGCGTCACTGGGCATTGGATCTCGGAGTAATTTACGGAATTGCCTTGCGGGAGGATTCGTTGCCAGTAGGCGTAGTTGTACCCATCCGTAGTGATGTGGTCGCTCGAGGGGTTGGCCCAGAGCCACAGTGCGGAGGAGCCGACAAGGCCGACCTTAGGGTATTCGCCTGGCGCCGTTGTGAAGTTCCCCTCCGCTATGGTCGTGCGGTCCGTTCGCGAGAGGAAGATTGGGATGTCCAGGCCGAGCATCGAGCTGACGTCTTGCTCCAGAGTTTCTCCGCGAGCCAAGGGGTTTTCCTCGGCGTCGAAACCAGTAGCTCTGAACCGGTAGGTGCCGGACGAGCCCATGTCGAGCGTGGTGGGCAGATCCGTTTCCTTCAGGAGTTCCTTGCTCTTGCCGCTGCTGTCGATCCGTTCGACCGTGAAATGGTCTATGTCGTCGAACGGTGTCGTCTCGCTGCCGCTCGTGAAACGGAGCTGTCCATTCGGCATGGTGGACTCGCTGCAGGCGGAAAGCAGGGCGACGGCGGGGATGACGAGCAAAGTGACTCTTCGCATGGGGGAAGGGTTCTACCCCACGACAGGTGAATCGGCCATGGCGTTAGTAGCCAGTTGGTTGGGTGCGTTGCGGTTCTTCGGTTCAGGGGTGGGGCTCACTGCGGGCTTCCTGTCGGTCGTGACAGTAAAAATGCTGCCCCTCAATCCCAAACTGGGATGCTAGAGCCCCATCAGACTGATGCGTCGCTTGTACCATTGCAGTCGTCCCGATCTTCCGCCCGATCCGTTGCTGGTGGCGCGATCCTTGTCGAGATGTCCGGGGGCATTCCTCTTGAGGAGTTCAGGGCGTCGCAACGTGGCGATCCTGGGTGCTTGGCCCAAGGCTCACGTCTTTGCTCACAGTCCAGAATTGGGTCTTGACGTTGCGGCTTGCGACGACCCGCTAGCATCATCGATTCCGCGTTGGGTCGGCATTCTTCCGTACGAGGCCTTTCGTGGACTCGAGCGTGGTTGCGCCGGTAGCGACAGTCGGGATAACGCGCTGTTCGAGCGCTGTGAATGGTGGCGCTACGAGGCGGTCGTGCTCATCGGTCACCACGTAGAGGTGGTGGGTGACGACGCGGAGTCGGTCGAGCGCCTCTCCCGGCAGCTCGACCTGTCGAGCGTCATGGAGTCGGCGCAACTCGAATGGATCGGAACTAGTGAAGACGACTCGTTGCATGCGGAGCGGATCGGCCTAATTCTCAAGGGGATAGCGAATGGGGCCTACTACCAGGTCAATCTGGCGAGGAGCTTTCACTTCGTCGCGAAGGGCTCGGCATTGGGCTTGTACCAACGACTGTTCGAGCGAGCCGAAGTGCCGTTTGGTTTTGCCTTGGATGCTGGGGAGGGGAGAAGGATTGTTGGCGCCTCACCGGAGCTCTGTCTCGAGGCTACGGCCAATGGGTCGCTACTAACACGTCCAATAAAAGGGACTTGCCCTCGAGGCGACACTGCGCTCGCGGATCTGGAGCAAGTCAGGCAATTGACCAGCGATCCCAAGGAACTGGCCGAGCTCAATATGGTGATCGATCTTGAGCGTAACGACCTGGGTCGAATTGCCGAGGCGGGCTCGGTTGAGGTGATATCGGCCGGTGAAGTCGAAAGCTACGAGGCAGTACATCACCGTGTCGCCACCATCCGCGCCAAACTGCGGCCTCAGATCGGTCGCTATGACCTATTGACCAGCTTCTTGCCGAGCGGCAGTGTGACTGGAACCCCCAAGCGCGCAGCGATGCAGGCAATTGCTGCATTAGAGACTGAACGTCGCGGCCTATACACCGGCGCATTGGGCTATCTCGCGCAGGATGGGACGTTGCGTTTGGCTATGGCGATTCGGACACTCGTGGTGAGCGGGACCGGCCAAGCGGCGTATCACTCAGGCGGGGGGATTGTTGCTGACAGCGTGCCCGCGCGCGAAATCACCGAAACGCGGTGGAAGGCACAGCAATTGCTCGATTCATACCCCATGGGCGGCAGCCAGCCAAGACCTCCGGCGACTCCACCCGTGGGCCGGAAACCAGCAGAAAACTGGGCAGATTGGACGGGGAGCTGTACCGAAGAGTGAGCGCAGCCCGTCTGTGCCGCGGTGACCCAATTCTTCGAGAACACTCATGCAGCCAGTCAACTATCGCAATTTGGACGAGATCCGCGAGGACGACGGGCGAGGCAAGGGTGCGCGTTGGATCGCCGCGGCGTTGTTTGCCGTTGGCTGCAGCGCCGTGGCGGTCGCCACCGTCGTCGGGATCGGCAAGAAGGGTTCTCCGAGTGAGAGCCGCCAGGATCCGTTGGCAGAGTTGGCCACCAAAGCGCGTTCGCGCACGGTTTCGGCGGAACAGCTGGAGAGCAAGTTGGGCTTTCCTGCGGTTCTCAGCGATCAAGAGAAGCCAACTACGGCGTTGGCAGCGGTTCGGGACGATCAGGGGCGCCTCCTTGCCGCGCAAGCACCGCCAGCCGCGACAGTGCCCGCGCCTGGATTGTCGGCGGCGATCGTGGGCACGCCCATTGCGGCTGGCGATCTGCTCAGGGCTACGGCGGTAACGACGCAGCCGCACGATGACCTGACGCGCATGGCGGTTTCCGCGTCGAAGCCAAGCGAAGAAGGAGAGCTCGCGCCCGAAGGACGCGAAGGCAGCTTTCAGATCCAGGTCGCGAGTTTTCGCAGTGCCACTGATGCGGATACTTTCGTGCTCGACTTGCGCAGGCGCAGTCACCGCGCCTATCGCCAAGCAGCCTATGTGCCGGAACGGGGCTTATGGCACCGCGTACGGATTGGTCCGTTCAAGACCAAGTACGAAGCGACCTTGTACAAGGGGCAACTCGAGCGGGCCGAGCGGATTGCCGGATTCGTCATCGATCCCGAACGCCAGAAGAAGCCGGATGCCGACCGCGAGAGCGGCCTTTCGAACCGCGAGCACAAGCGACCGGAGAAAGCCGGAACGTGACGGATTTGGTTCGATTCGGCATTGCCATGGAACGGGCATTGCTCGAACGCCTAGACGGATTGGTCGAACAGCGTGGCCTATCGAATCGCTCGGAGGCCATCCGTGATCTGGTGCGTCGTGAACTCGATCGCAAAATCTGGGATCAGGGTGGGGACGTCAGCGCCACGATCACTATCGTGTACGACCACCACGTGCGAGAGCTCACAGAACGCCTCAACGAGACCCAGCACGATCACGGCGACATGATCATCAGCACGCTTCACGTCCACCTCGACCATCACCACTGCATGGAAGTCATCGCAGCGCGCGGGCCATCGATTCGAATCAAGGAGATGTCGGAGCGGCTGCTGGGGACCAAAGGCGTACTCACGGGTGGCATCGTTCCAGTGGCGGTTCCGGGTCACGACCACTGACGAGGTGTCGAGCCTTGGCTGTCGTGTCCAGGGCGGGGGACTACCGCTCGGGCTGCTTCTTGCGGTCGAGTTGCTGTCGGGCAGCCGTCGCCACGGTACCGGTCACGTTCTTGCTCTTGGCAAGTGTGCGCAGTTCCGATTCGCGCAAATGGGGAATGAGCCGGGCCACGAAGGTGAACGGCGTACGCGGATTGTTCACGAGGTTGATCTTGACCTGGTAGTTGCGCGTATAGTCGCGATTCGACGCGATGATGCGCAACACGTCGTCGGAGAGAGCGCGGCTTGCGCTCAAGCAGACGATCTCGTTTTCCTTCATTAGCGGGCTCTTCGCAGCAGCGGCTGAGACGAGTCGATTGGAGTCGCGGACGAGCATTAGACGTTCGGCCGAAGTGCCCAAGGTGGCACAGCGGATCTTCTGAGAGACGGTCATCTGCGCGATTCTGACGTGCAGCGGCAGAAATTTGTCGCGCAGTTTCTCCTCGCCCTCGTCATCGAGTTCATGCGTGTCTTCTGCTTCGGCAAGGACAGCGGCGGCGGCAATGGCGGCGGTTTCCGCGAAGAGCTCGTCGTCGAACGTTCGCTCCGCAGTAGGTTCAGTGATGAGCTCGTTCCGGATCGCAGTCGCGGCTTCCTTGAAGGCGGGGATGCTCAATTCGAGCCCGTTTCGCACGGCAAGCTCGATGAGGCGATCCGCAGTCGACATCCGCACCCGCTTGTTTAGGTAGAGCTTCTCGATCACCGTTGGAAACATCAGCATGCGCTGCTCGTTGGTGGCAATCAGTTCGCCAACGCGTTCGTCGGCGCGCTCTGCCAGCGTTTCCAGCGCGCTCTGTCCGAGAGAGTCCTGGCGCAGCAGTCGTTCGACGACGCTTGCCTGCTCGGCGTAGGCGGACGCCATTCGCTCGACGACCAGCGTGTCCAGTGGCTGGTCGAGAGCTGCGTCGAGGATGGCGGCAGGCAGTTTCTGCAGCGTCTGACGTGCTGTCGTCGCGATTGCCTCGTCGGGTTGATCCGCCAACAGCGCGACTACAGTGACTAGGTCTGCTGGTTTTGCTCCTGGTAGGATCCCGCGTGCCGCCATCTGGCGCATAGGTAGGGGGGCGTCGGGCCCAAGCACTTTCAGCGCCGCTGGGGGTAGCTGCCTCTTGTCACCGGATCCGGTCATCTGGCGCGAGATTAGCTGACCTTTGCCATTCCTGCTCGCCAATGACCCCGGATTCCCGTGCGAATCTGCCCGTCCAGCGACCGGTTTGCCGCCGCCATTGCGATTGTGGGGCGCGGGGAATAATCTGTCGCCTGGGCCGGTTCACTCCGGCATCCACCGAGGCGCGAGGACGGCTCGGTGGAGCGTCGATAGCGAGGCTTCACTATGGGAATTATCGATTTCGTCAAAGGCGGCGTGCAGAAGATGATGATTTTGCGGCCCGACGCGCAGAAGGACAAGGTCGTCTATAAGCATCCAGACCAGACATTTCCCTTCTGGAGCCAGCTGACGGTCGATTCCGACGAAGTGTGTCTCTTCTTCAAGGACGGGCAGTACCGTGGAGTGCTTGGCCCTGGGCGACATTCCCTCGATACACAGAACATCCCGTTTCTTGGGATCCTGGTCGACAAGTTCACCGGGGGCAACGTGTTCGTCAGTGAACTTTTTTTCGTGACGACGAGCCCCGTATTCGGTCAAGGTTTTGGCGGACCCATTGGATCGATGCGCGATCCGGAGTTGGACATTCGCGTCAACCCACGGGTCTTCGGCACCTACGCATTTCGCATTACCGATCCGGTGCGGTTCGTCATCGAATTCTGGCGTCAGCGCGCCGGGGACCCCGAAAGCGCACTGCAGTGGGTACGCGACCAGCTGGTCATGGGGGTCAAATCGACGCTGACGCGGATGTTGCGCAGCGCAGAGCTCACCATGATGGATCTTGGAACGGCAGGGCCAGACGTGGCTCGGGCGGTCGTTCAAAGTTGCCCGGATCTTGCCAATATCGGGGTTCAGATCCTTGAGATTGCGAAGCTGAACATCAACCTATCCGATGAGGATCAGGCGCGCATCGACGAGTTTCAAGACCAAATTGTGCAAGCCAAGCTGGATGCACGCAAGGCCAAGATCTCCGTTGACCGCGCTGCAGCTGAAGCGCAGGCGCGACAGTTCGCGCTCGATCAGGATTTCACCAACCGTGCTCGATACATGAATCAGCTCGACATGTCGCGATACCAACAGTACGCCGCGGCCGAGGCGACCATGGGCCTTGGGCAAGGACTGGCGCAGGGGGGCGAGGGCGCCCAAGCCGGTGTGATGGGAGCACAAATGGCGGCGGGGATGGGTCTTGGCGCCGGCATGGGCATGATGGCGCATCCACCGATGCAACAACAGGTGCCTCCGGGGTACCCGCAGGGTTACCCACCGGGATATCCGATGGGCATGCCTCAGCAGGGATATCCGATGCAACCTGGTGCGGTGCCCTACGCTGCACCGAATCCTCCGGCAGGTTGGGGACCTCAGGCAATGCCCCAACCCGGAATGCCTCAACCAGGATTTCCCGTCCAGGCGGGTAGTTCTGGTCCAGCCCCCTCTGGTTCACCCTGCCCGAAATGCGGCACGACCAGTCCGGGGAGGTTCTGTTCAAATTGCGGCACACAATTAGGCTGAGCTCAAATCGGTGCGCGGGCCGGCGGAGGCCTGCGCTAACGTTTGCGGCCTGGCCAAATCCGCAGGAACCCCCAGCCACCTGTTGGTGGAAAACGTGCTCGAGGTACCGCACCACGCGAAGTACTTAGAGGCGCGGTTGTGTCAAACCTGTGGACAAGCCCTGCCACAGGACGCGAAATTCTGCCCCTACGACGGGCAAGAACTCGAGCGGGATTCTGCTCAAAACTCGGGTACGCGAGAGATCCTGCCGGCTCGCGATTCGCTGGTTGGCTGGGTCGTCGACGAACGTTACGAAGTCCTCCAGTTGTTGGGCGAGGGCGGGATGGGCTGCGTCTATCGGGCACGTCACCGCGTGCTCGGACGCCAGTTTGCGCTCAAGGCACTTCGTCCGGAACTGGCCCAAGATCTCACCTTGGCGGAACGATTCGTTCAGGAAGCGCGGGCCGCGGCGGCAATCAGTCACCCAAATGTTGTAAGCATCACGGACTTCGGCATGCTCGACCATGGGCAGCCGTACTTCGTCATGGAGCTGCTCGAGGGGCGCACGTTGAGTTCCGTCCTTCGGGAACGCGGATCCATCGAGCCCGAGCAGGTTGCTTTGATCGCTCGTTCCATTGCGAGCGCACTGTCGGCCGCGCACGAGGTTGGCGTCATTCATCGCGATCTGAAACCTGACAACGTAATCTTGCTTGGGGACGAGACGGTTCCCTCGGCGCTGAAGGTGCTGGATTTTGGCCTCGCCCAGTTGTTGGGCAAGCGGCGTCTGACCAGGGACGATATCGTGTATGGAACGCCCCAGTACATGAGTCCAGAACAGGCGGCGGGTGAGCCACTTGATGCTCGTGTCGACGTCTATTCTCTGGGGATCCTCATGTACGAAATGCTTACCGGGAGGGTCCCGTTCGAAGCAGACAGTTATATGGGGGTCCTCACCAAGCAGATCTATTCCGAGCCAACTCCGCCATCACTGGCTTGTCCCGCAATCGAGCGATGCCCGGGCCTCGAAGGAATCGTTCTGTGTTGTTTGAGCAAGGCCCGTGAGGCTCGCTATCCCAGTATGCTCGAGATCATCGAGGCCTTGGAGCGTCTTGGTATCGACAACGTGGGAAGTCCACAGGTCGATTCTGTTCGCACGCGGAGCCCCGCACCCTCGCGTCCCTCGCTCGGCGTGCGAGGCGTCCAGCGCCAGAAGCGACGACCGCGTTGGTGGGCATATGGGGTGGTTGGGGTGTCAGCACTTGGATTGGCGTTGGGCCTTCTCTTTGGCCGACTGAGTGCTGGCGAGGGAATGCTTCGAGGGGATTCGAGTTCTGTGCCCGGCGGCTCGGCGCTGCTCCTGCCCGAGGCTGCTCAGCCAACACCGCAACCCCGGACAGATCCCCGTGTCGTACCGAGAGCGAGCTCATCATCCGAAGCAGAGGGGACTGCGCAATTGCCTCGGCAAATTGCCAAGCCGGGTGGCGCAAAGCGCTCGTCAGGGAGCTCCTCAGGAAGCAAATCGGGGCGACCAGCTGGTCAATTGCCGCGGCAGCACGCGGCCAGCTCAGCGGAACCCTCTGGAGCTTCAACCAGAAGTTTCGGTGACAAGAGCACGCCGGGAAGTAGCGGGATTGCCAATCCCTGGGCAGAATGAGCGCCATCTGGTCGAGCGGTTCTGCAGCGCCTTCGGACGTACGGTAGCATCGCTTCGCTTAGCGACTTAATTCCTCCTGAGCTCGAGTACACCGTGGCAAAGCAGCAACTCCTATTAGTCGACGCGGATCCGCGCAGCATTCGTGTGTTGGAGGTCAGTCTCAAGAAGGCTGGCTACATCGTGACAACGTCGTCCGATGGTGTCGACGCACTTTCAAAAATCCAGATTTCCGCACCGGATCTCGTGTTGGCGGACACGCGGCTGCCGAGAATGGATGGGTACGAACTCGTTCGTCATCTGAAAGAGAATCCCGAACACGCAATGATTCCGGTCGTCTTCTTGACGAGTCAGCGCCTGACGGAGGACAAGATCCGTGGTCTGGAATTGGGCGTGGAAGACTATCTCACCAAGCCCATCTTCGTGCGTGAACTGATCGCCCGCGTCAATTTGTTGCTTGCGCGACGCAAACAACAAACTCTAGCGACCAGCGCTCCGAGCGCTACGCGCACGCGGCTGACGGGTTCGCTTGAGGATATGGGGCTCGTCGATTTGCTGCAGACCTTCGAGGTCAGTCGCAAGAGTGGTATGGCGCGTGTGCGCGAGCCCAGGGGCAAGGCCCTGGTCATCTACTTCCGCGATGGCAAGGTCGTAGACGCCGAACTTGGGCGCCTGCGCGGGGAAGAAGCCGTCTACCGCGGACTGATTTGGGGTAGTGGCACGTTTGAGGTCGAGTTTAGACCGATTCAGAACGAAGACATCATTCCGACCTCGACACAGGGTCTGCTGATGGAAGGGATGAGACGGGTCGATGAATGGGGACGCATGCTGGAGCAGCTGCCCCCGCTTACGACCGTTTTCGAAGTAGACCACCAGCAGCTTCTCGAACGGCTCGGAGAGATCCCTGATGAGCTCAATGGGATCCTGCGCCTGTTTGACAGTTGTCGAACACTCGCCGACGTAGTCGATGATTCGCCGTTCGAAGATCTCTCCACGTTGTCGAACATCAGCAAGCTCTACTTTGAAGGCATTCTCGTCATTGCGGAACTGCACGCCACCTTTGGGGAACGGGCATCGGGTTCACCGCGCGTGAGCGATTCATCCGAACTTTCACCGGCGCAAGCTGCCGAGCGGCTCGACGAAGACATGCTCGTGCCCGGTCGCGAAATGAGCGAGCCGCGGCTCGGCGCAGCGCAGCCGGTTGCATCCTGGCGCCCGTCGGCGCCGCCGGTCTTGGAACCAACGGCACCAGAGGTAATGTTGGCCCAAAACGGCAATCATGAGATGGCCAACCTGCGAGAGTTGATCGGGCGCGCTGGTGACTCCGACCAACCGCAGGCCGCGCGTGGGCCCGAGGCGCGAGCCACGGAATCGCACGTCCCCGAGGTCCGCGTTGCGGAAGACCGCGTGCCCGAAGTCCGCGTTGCGGTAGAGAGCGCGGTAGCTTCAGCCGCCCTCGACGCAGCGCGGGCGGCAAGCAATACCAAATCGGGGACCGCTTCGCTGAGCCAGACTCAGCCATTGTATGCCGCCGAAAGGGGCCGCCTCGGTTCGGACCGACCCGTCGCAAGAACATCGCTTCGTCCCGCGTCGGGGCCTCCCCGGCCCGCGCAGGTGCCAGCCCAGCATGGGACGGTGACAAGTCCCGAGCCGACTTCGCTCGTTCCTTCGCGTGTCGTTGAGGTATTGGCTGTCGACAGTCCCGGGCGACCCGAGCCCTCCGCGCTACCTCCCAGCGCCTTGTCGCGAACAGGGGACACTTTGCGGCCACCGGCGATGCTGGAACAACCGGCCATGGTGGGCTCGCTCGAACCGACCCAACCGCTGTATCGTGCGGGCTATCGGCATGAGGCAGGAGATGAGGCAGGAGATGCGAAGGCGATGCAGCGTGGGCCTGGAGGGACCGTGATTGGTCTGCAAATGGCGACAGCAGCTGCTCATCGTGCGGCGGAAGCGGCCAGGAGCCAGTCGGCAGTCACCTCATCCGCGGTTGTCGGAGCTCCCGGACATGAAGCCCGACATGAAGCCCGACATGAAGCCCGACATGAAGCCCGACATGAAGCCCGACATGAAGATGGAAGTGAAGACAGTCGTGACTCACGCCCTCGCGAGCCGATCGCGTACGACGCCATGCCGCGTCCATTCCGAGATGGCGACCAAGGACAGCATGCGTTGGGGCACAATCCGCAGGGACAGGAGTGGGTGGGGCAGGCGCGAGCAGCGGCTCCCGATCGAACGCCGTCCGATCGCGAACGGATCAAGTCTGCCCACAACGATCAGGCTCTGTCAGAGCGCGACATTCACGCCAATGCCGAGCACACAGCGAAGTTGAACAGGAACCAGCCTTTGGCGGATCCTCAAAGCGGAGAAAGCCAGCCGGCTGCGCGGGTTGTGCACGCCGTGCACGCTGGTCGCACGGAGCCAGCTACTGCGGGTGACGCTCCACGCAGTCGAAGGCACGATGAGGTGGCAGATGACTTCTTCTCTGCGGGTGACGAGGGCACCTATGAAGGCGGGCCGCTCAGTCTGCCACCGTCGGATCCCACCGAGATGGACCTCGAGCCAGAGAGCGCAAGAATCATCGTTCGGCGCACCAAGGAACAGGACGAGCGCCGACGTAGAGCCGTCTGGTCTGTCGGGTTGGTCGTGGGAGTTGGCTTGGCGATGGTCGTCGGGGGGGTGCTTCGGTGGTCGGTCGACGATCGAGTTTCAGCGGCAACGGGACCCGCATCGTCTTCGAGCGTGTCAGGTGCCGATGAAGCGGTGGCTGCGACTGTCGAAGCGCCACAACCGCAGCTCAACAACGCTCAGCCCCCAATGCCACCTCCACCCGCTGCCAACGAGACCGCGGTCGGACCCGCGCGCGAGCCGCCTTCTGCCGACTCGCATGGAAGTGCACCGGCTCGTAGCTCTGTAGGTGTCGACACCCCCAAGGTTAACGCGGTATCGCAGCCTGAAAGCCAGCCGCGCACCGTGACGCCACCTCGTACGGTGACGCCGGCAGCTCCTGCAGCTCCTCCTGCTCCAGCCCCCGTTTCCGCGGTGACGCCTCCCAAGGTGCAGGAGTCCAAGGTGCCAGCAGCGACCCCGGCGGCAACAGGTACTGCAGCGCCGAGCCCCAAGCAGGCTTTGCCTGCCGCGACCTCTCGCCGTGGCGGGCCCAAACCGCCCACCGCGTCGTTCCCGATCGACTAGCTACGCCATCTCGATGCCGAGCTCGGACTTGGTACCGTGCTGAAGTCTGTCTCGACGAGGAATCGGAGCGAGCCGTGCTCACGTCGGATTGACATCACATGATATCTATCCGGTCGGAGTTTTCATCGGAAACGACGAGTGCCGCTCGGCTCGTAAGAATCTGCGTAGGCTTGGCACGAGTTCGTCTGGGCATTGCTCGTGCGGTGAATGGCCCGCGTCGAGCAGTTCGAAACCGGCGCTGCGGATTTCGCGGGACAGCCGTTGACCAAGGCTGGCGGGTTGGAATCGGTCGTGTCGGCCCCAGACCACGAGAGTGGGGACATTCAGACGAACAGTTTTTGCCAAGACGGGTCGGGTATCGGCTGTGGCTCGCAACGTTGCGAGCGTGCTCCCTCGCCCTGCCGGAGTGTTGAAGTTGTCGAAGTAGGCGTCGATGCGGCTATTGGGGATCTGTGAGTTCTGCCCGAAGAGCCGATCGCGGAACAACGCGCGAAACGCGGTTCGACCCAGGAGCTGCTTATAGACGATACCGCCAATGACCGGCAGCAGTAACGCGCGGTGACCAAGAATCAGGGTGTAGGGACGACATATCGCGTCAATCAGAACGAGTCGCGTGACGAGTTCTGGGTGCCGTGCGGCGAGATCGATGGCGATGCTGCCTCCCAGGCCATGGCCAACGATCGCTGCTCTGCGGATCCCGAGTCCGCCGTACAGCTGCACGAGAGCGTCTGCAAATGCTTCGACGCCGTAGCCGAACCGATTCGGCGGCGGCTTCTCACTATCGCCATGTCCCGGGAGGTCCGGACAGACAACGCGGTATTCGTCGCTCAGCTGTGCGGCGACTGGCATGAATGCGCGCGCATCGACGAAGAGGCTATGCAGGCAAACGACGACACTAGCGTCCGTCGGACCCTGTTCGTAGATCCGAAGCCGGACTCCGCTCCCCAGAACGTCTCGATGCGAACGCTCCATGCTGTGCTTGGTGCTCATAGCATGGCACTCGAGTGATCTACATTTCGGGCTTGGGCCAGTGCCGGACCTAGGCCCATTTCTCCAGCTTTTGCTCCGCAGTTCGAGCGGTTGTGCAACGCTCGAATCGACCTCGGCGGAGCGCTCCGCGTTGTGGACCCCGCCTTGTGTCGGGTCGGGGCCCCCTTTGAGCTGGTTCAAACCAACCGGTCCGTTGTCCTAACGTGCTGAGTTGGAAGCACGGCGATGGCAGCACCCGTCGCGAGTCACCCCATGGACGGTATTTTAGCTCCATGGATGTTCCATTAGAGGTGACAAATAATGTCCTATCAATCGCACGGCGCTGCATCCATGGAGCTATTCGCGGATTTGTCCAAATTTTCATACGTAATTCGTTTCTGGAACTCTACTGAGTGGAATATATTCGCTTGCGTTCCTCGATGGCAGACCAAACCACTGCGAGCACATCGAACGGCTTGAACCTGGCGCGGACACTATCCGAGTCAGATTTGAGGCGTGTCGAGCGTCAGCGCCCCGATGGGCTGACGTCGAGCGAGATCCTTCGGGTCTTCGCCGAGGTCGGGGTACCGCTGAGCGAGGCGACGCTTCGAAAGTACGTGCAGCTCGGCCTCTTGCCCCGCAGTGTTCGGGTTGGCAGAAAGGGCAAGCACCAAGGGTCGCAAGGGATCTACCCGGTCAGTGTCGTGCGCCAAATCTGGCAAATCAAGCAGATGATGGCCAACGACTATACCATCGAGCAAATCCAGCGTGAGGTACTGTTCATGCGCAGCGATCTCGAGTTGCTCGATCGTACGCTGGGTGGGATTTTCCTCAAACTCGACGGTACGCTGAAAGGGCAAAGGTCGGACGTGCTAGCGCGTTTGGTTACGCGCAAGGTCAACGATGCAAAGACCTTGAGTTTCGAATTGAAGTCGAGGTTGGAGGCAATCGAAAGGCAATTGATGACCAAAGAGGTTATCAGCGTTTCGGCGAGTTGAATGTTCTGCTGCAGGGCAGTCACACAAGTGACGATGAGCCCAACTAGGTTTCTCGTGTTGCGCGATGCACCAACGTGTGTCGGGCGGAATCCGCTCGTACAGCTCGTCTGGCTGGGCGCGCATACCCAATGCTGAAGATGGTCGAAAGATGGCGCAGTCGGTGACGAATAGAACGCTCGGGAGGCAGCGATGAGCTCAATCAAGGACGCAACGAGTGCAGCGCAGAGTATCGAGCGTGATGAGACCCTACTGGAGCTGGGGCCGGCCCTGGCTAAGTGTGGGGAAGAGAGCATCACCCGTGAGCAGCGCCGTTCGAGGCGCAAACGTGACGTGCGTGCGCGCACGATCAGCGTCAAGCGGATGACCAAGCGCGAGCTCGAAATCGGCAGGCTGCTCTTCCCCGAGCAGGACTACTGGAAACCGCGGACACGCAGCGAATGTGCGGAGGGAATGCGGCCATGTCCGTTCGTTTCGTGCAAACATCACCTGTTCATCGATGTTTCGGCCCGGACCGGCGCTATCAAGCTGAACTTCCCGGATCTTGAGGCTTGGGAGATGAATGAGAGCTGTGCGCTCGACGTAGCGGATCGGGGCGGCACGACTTTGGAGGACGTGGGCGCCATCATGAACCTGACGCGCGAACGCATTCGTCAGGTTGAGGTAAAAGCGCTGGCCAAGCTCGAAGCGTTGAGTGACATGGACGCTTTGCGCGACTACGTGGACGAGGGGCCAGTCGGGCGCCGCAGGCTTCCGAAATTGGTCGCGGAAGCGCCCGAAGCCGATCCCGAGGTCGACGAAGAGGAGCACGACGATTTTGCGTTGGTCGAACCCGAGTTGGATGCAGCCGACGCTGGTCCTGTGGTTCTCGAGATCGAGCCGTTCGAGGTCCAGGAGTAGACTAGGGCCGTGCTCGTGCAAGCAGGCGGAGCACGGATTTTCCCAGAATCCATTCGATGGATGATTCGTCCACGCCTTCGTCGAGTAGTGCTTGCACCAGTCGCGGTAGCTCGAGGCAGCTTGGCATGTCGAGTGGAGTAGCGATGAGGCCATCCCAGTCACTGCCGAGACACAAGTGCTCGGGGCCTACAGTTCTGATGCCGTGAGCGAAGTGCCGGGCGATGGACCGCACGGTACCGCCCCAGGGGGCGTCGCCGAGGAATGGGCCGTGAAAGAGGATCCCGACCACACCACCCGTGTCGGCAATCGCGCGGAGTTGTCGGTCGTCGAGATTGCGCCAGTGCTGAGACACGCCAGAAAGTCCAGAGTGAGAGACGATGAGTGGTCGCGAGCGGTCGTGCATGGCTACGACGTCCCAGAAGAGTTGCTTGGAGGCATGTGCCAGATCCACCAGCGTCCCTTGGGTCTCCAGTTCACGAACCAGTTCACGCCCGCGTGGCAATAGGCCGCGGTCCGGACCAAGTCGCAACGGTGAGCTCGTCGTTCCAATGTCTGAGTCCGTCAGATGAACCAACGTGACGAGCAGTAGGCTCTTCAGCGGAAAGACGTCGGAGCTGACTGGATCGGAGAAGGCGTTGCCGCCTTGGACGCCAACGAAAGCGGCGTGCAGTCCTGATTCCCGAACCGCCCGATACTCGCGATAGTTGGTGACCACCTGCGCAGCGGATTGGGCGTGGTTCAAGGTGGCAACGAGGCGCTGGTAATTGTGCACGAGCGTTCGCAAACGCTGGCGCTGTCGTCGCCAGGGATTCGTCGTGATGATCCAGGTGGCACTTCCAACGCCGGCCTGGCGCAAGCGCGGCAGATCCGCCTGGCTCAACCATCGAGCGCCAATCGGTCCACTGCCATGAGCCTTGCGTAAGTCGTAGCCAAAGAGGCGCGTCCAAATGAAGGAATCGACGTGCAGATCGATGACATCCCGCCCAATCAACAGATCGACGGCTGCTCGTGAAACGCCCAAGTTACGCGCCCATTGGTTGGGTGACGCACCTTCTTTTGCCCCGACGGTCATACGACTAGCGTTGGGGCAAAGGAAGGCTGACAAGACCCTTGGCGAGCGGCACTAGAGGCCACGAGGCACTTGTTCGAGATCGACTTGAGCGAGGGCGTAGCGGATCAGTGCGCTGCGATTGGCTTTGGTAAGCCCGCGGGATTTGAGCGCATCCACCATCTGGTCCAAGGCATCGAGATCGCTGTTGTACAGGCTGATGCAGATGACCTTGTAGTGCTGCGGCTTCGGCTCCACGACGTTGGCGCGGCGGTTGGACAGAGCGGGTGGTGAGTAGAAGCTACCGCTCAAGACGCCCTCGACTTCATCGGCGTCCAGCATGCGCGCTGCGGCGCTTCGAATCGTGTCACGATCGGTCACTTGCCACCTCCGGCAGCGACCGAAATCTCGTCGCGGGCAGAACTGCAATCGCTGTCTTTCAGCAGCTTTTCCACGACTTGCCAGTAGTCCTTCGTGGCGGTGGCGTCGGGCGCGTACTCGAACAAGGTTTGCGCTTGCGATGGAGCTTCCTTGGCGCGGCTTGCCATGCGAATCGGGGTTAAGCAGTGATCACCGAAGTGTTGGCGTAGCGTGTCGTAGGCTTCGACGCACACGCGGGCGCGCGCATCGTATAGGGTGGGCAAGACGCCCCAGAGGCGCACGGGATGGGACAAGATTCGGTTAACCTGCTTGATGGTTCTGAGGACCTGCTTGACACCGACGAGCGATAGGTAGTCACAGGCGACGGGACACAGGACGCCATCGGCGAAAACGAGCGCGTTTTGGTTCATCAATGACAGACTGGGCGAGCAATCGACAATGATGTTATCGTATTCGGCGCGCAGCGCCCCGAGGCGAGACGCCAATACGCGATCCCTGCGTTGTCTACCGGCGAGGAATAGCTCCGCCGCCGCAAGCGTCTCGTTTGACGGCAGGACATGGAGGTTGGCGCGCATCTCGACGATGGCCTCGTGGGGATCGAGACCCATCACCAGGACGTGGTAGAGCGTCCTCTCATTCTGCATGCCCAATGAAACCCCAACGTTGCCCTGACCGTCCGTGTCGACGAGCAGTACGCGCCGTCCCTTGGCAGCAAGTCCGGCCGCGACAGTGACCGCAGTCGTCGTCTTGCCGGTGCCGCCCTTGTGATTGAAGACGGCCACCACTTGGGTGTGTCCGTCGAGTGCAGCTTCGATGCGGCGCCAGTTGACGTCATCGCCGGTGGTGTCAAGTGCCGGTTGGGCGGGCTTGGAAGCACACGATGGTACCTGCGGGCGGGCTGGCGCCGCAACTGGGCGCGGTCCAACAACCGAGCTTACCCGACTCGACGGACGTGCCGCCATGCTTGAGGTGACGGTCTGGCGTACGACCTCCGGCGCAGGTGGTGACGCGGGGGGGGGAGAATGGAGTGGGGACCCAGCAATCGGGCGCAAGGAAGGACCATTCAGCCGTTCGAGGAGTTGCTGCCTACAACTCGACGAGCAGGCATGATGTCGGCGGCCACGGTGATTTATCACCTGGGAGACCAACTCGACCGAGAATGCACGACTGCATATGTCGCATTGGGCCCGACCATTCGATTCGTGGCTTTGACTGACGCAATCGAGCGAACAGTAGTAGGCAACTTCGGCTTGTCGTTCGCCGTCAGGTCCGGTGACTTTCCGTTCCTCGACTTGGTAGGCGAGCTCTGGACGAAACGAAGTGCCGCAAACGGAGCAGGGGAATTCTTCGGTGGTCATGGTTGGGTGCTCGTTCGATCCGGTCACTTCCGGATGTCGTTATCGAAGCACCCTCCACATCGCACAGCGCGCCAAGCCGGGCCAAATTCGTGGCATCAGCGAGCACCTAGGCCAAAATCCGCCGAAAATTTGGTCTAGACCTGCGTCGCGAACCAGGCCGCGATGGCAGTGTCATAGCCAGCGGTTCGCGCATAGACCTTGCTGGCGAGTCTGCGCCGCGTAGAAAGCGTCGTCTGCCCTTGGCTTGCGATCTCGGCAAGGACCGTTCCGTAGTCGGCCGGGTCACAGATCACCGTCACGCGCTCGTGATTCTTGGCGGAGGAGCGGAGCATACTGGGGCCACCAATGTCGATCTTCTCGATGAGTTCTTCGAAGGTGGCATTGCCCTTAGCCAGGGTCTGTTCGAACGGATAAAGGTTGACGACGACCAAGTCGATGTAGGCGCCACCGAGACGCTCGAGATCCTTGTCATCGCGCCCCTCGCGCCCGAGCAAACCACCATGCACGCGAGGGTGAAGTGTCTTGACGCGACCGTCCATGACCTCTGGGGAGCCAGTGTAGCTTTCCACGGTTCGGACTGGGATTTCGGCATCCGCTAGCGCTGTGAAGGTGCCTCCCGTTGAGAGGATTTCAACGCCACGAGCGGCGAGCGCCTTGGCGAACTCGATCAGGCCAGTCTTGTCCGAAACAGAGAGTAGGGCGCGGCGTATGGGCATGGCAGCGGGCGGGTTAATGCCGCCCATTCTTCCAGTCAACCCGAGATCGGGAAGCCTAACGCAATTTGCCAAAACTGCGCCGAATTTGCTCCGAGCGACCGGCGGATCCTGCGGGCTACGGCGCCACTCGGGTGCAGTGATCCGTTCTTGCGCGGTAGCGGGCGAAGGTGCTATGGCCAGGCGTCGGTTGGTCCTGGATCAGCCGCAACGATTGCGTTCAAGGGAAGCCGGTGCAATGCCGGTGCGGCCCCCGCCACTGTAACCGAGGACGAAGCAACATCCGACCACTGGGCGAAGAGCCTGGGAAGGCGTTGCCGAGGAGGATCCGGAAGCCAGGAGACCTAACGCGTTCGTGGGACTCGCGCCTATACGAGGCTCGGTCCGACCGAAGGCGATTCTCGGGGCGAGAGGAGCACGGACCGTGAGTCGATGCGTCGGCGTTAGTGCGCTGCATCGGACCATGGCCATGTCCAACTGTCGCAGAGCGCCGTCCAACGAGCACGAAAGGGACTGCCACATGCGGATCATGAACATAGGACTGGTTGGGCTAGCTCTCGCTGTTTTGGGTTGTGCCAGTGACGACGACGCGAGCGCGGCCGGTGCAGGCGGTGCAGCCGGTGCGGCCAACACGGCCGATGCAGCCGGTGCAGCCGGTGCGGCCAACACGGCCGATGCAGCCGGTGCGGCCAGCGCAGCCGGTACAGCCGGTGCAGCCAGCGCGGCCGGTGCAGCCGGTGCAGCCGGTGCAGCCGCGCACAAGGACTCCGCAGATCCCTTGGGGGTCTACGAAGATGACTATGGCTTCTCGCAACACGTTGACTTGACCACCTGGTCGAGTGGCTCAGCTGTCTTCACGTTCATCGAATTCGACTCGACGCTCGATACTGCGATCGCGCAAAACGCCGAGACGAACCAGTTCAATCCTGGGAAATTTAGCCGCTTTGACTGGGCAACGGACGAAAGTGGTCAACTGCGCTACTGCCAGACGCGTTACGACGCTGCGACCGCAGCAGAGGCTGCGGCTTCGTCACGGGCCGACGAGAGCGACTGGGACAAAGGTTGCGGTGGTTTCGCCTGGAGCAAGTTGACTCCCACCGCACCATAGTCTCTTGACCCCGGGGTTCGCGGCGGCAGAGCGTCGAGCGAGTCGTGACGGTGGCCAAAGCGCAGACGGTGCGCACGGAAACTCTTCGCATGAGCCTGCGTCCGGATTAGGGTGACCAGCGTGTCCCGAAATGCGCTCAGTGATACCCGCCCCGCCCGAACTCGAGCTGTGGTCAGTTGGGTTCTGTACGACCTTGCCAACACCGTGTTCTCGATGGGGGTCGTTTCCATGTTCTTTCCGCTGTGGGTCAGGGAAGGCGTTGGGCCCGAGCGCGCCGACGCGACCGTCGGAGTGCTGACGGCCATCTCAATGGCGATCATATTCCTACTCTCGCCGATCCTAGGGAGCATGACCGATCGAGCCAAACGACGGCTGCCTTTCTTGATGGTGGCGACGATCGTCTGTGTCGGCATGACCATGCTGATGGGGCATGTGGGCTGGTTCGGAACGCTCTTGGCCTTTATTTTTGCCAATGCGTTCTACCAGGCGGGCCAGCAGTTCTATGACGCACTCCTGCCTTCGGTTTCGACGCCGAAGACACGCGGCAAGATCAGTGGCATCGGCGTCGGCGTCGGTTACGTTGGGTCGTATCTCGCGATCGCGTTGAGCCAAGTTGGGCCGAAACTCGGTTGGCCAGTGTCGTGGCTTTTCTTCGGTGTAGCAGCGCTCTTCATCAGCTTCGCGCTCCCTTGTTTCCTTTGGGTCGACGAGGCCGAAAATCCTGCTCCGGGGCGAGTTTGGTCCCAGAGAGAGACGCGGCTGGCCTTAGTGCGCACGATTGCCACTTTGCGCTCGGCGGGCGAGTGCCCTGGCCTACTGCGTTTCTTGATCGGGCGCCTGTTCTATACAGATCCCATCAATACAGTCATCGCGGTCATGATGCTCTACTCACTCAACGTGACCCAGACGAGTGGCGTCGATCAGGCTCACGCGAAGACTGCCGCGAATCTCGTCATGCTGGGAGCGATTTCTTTCGCGATCCTCGGCGGTCTCGTTGCTGGCAGGCTGGTTGACAAGTTTGGTGCGCGCCATGTGCTCAATTGGGTGCTCGTCCTTTGGAGTGCCACCTTCACGTTGGCCGCATTGTTGGGGCTATGCGAGTTGCCTTGGCAACTGCTCTACGTCGTCAGCGCCTTGGCTGGCACATCGCTTGGCAGCACCTGGGCTGCCGATCGCCCCTTGATGCTGGAACTAACTCCGCCTGAAAGACTGGGCGAATTCTATGGCCTGTACGGCATGGTGGGGCGATTTGCCGCCGTCGTGGGTCCCGCACTCTGGGCCCTGTGTGTGACGGTCGGGCAGGCTGCAGGTCTGTCGACGTTGAAAGCTCAAGGCGGCGGGATTTTGGTGCTACTCGGGCTCATCGGCGTCTCCGCAATCATCTTGCGGCCGCTGCTGAAGCCCATGACGAGCCACGGTTAAAACGTGCCCAGCCATCGCGGCGGTAGGCCCAGGTTCGCATCGCTTGGGATTTCGTCCAAAGGCAAGAGGCCGGCATCGGTGTCTTGGAAGAGCATGAGCTTGCCTCGCCCATTGGCGTTGGCCAACGCGCAGCGGCCACAATTCGACAAGCATCGAACATCACCCAGGACGAATGGTTTCCCCGCTTCCCGATACAGGACTTCCGTTCGTTTGGTCTTGACGTCGTAGCTGACGAACCTGTCGCTCTCGGCGCTTTGGTTGGTGTCTGCGTGGTGTCCGAGTGCGACGGTTACGACACGCTCGCTGCTGGCATGTGCCACGGAAAATCCAAAGGGTAGGGCTGGAGACAACGACGTTGCCAACAACTTCCAGCGCTCGGTCGGGGTGGACGTGACGTCGATACCGACCAAGCCTGAGGTTTCTGGGTGTGCGCCTGCCGCGCTGCCCCAGCCCCCGGAGCAGACCACCGCGAGTTCGGTGCCATCCGGAGCGAGCGAAAGACCTGCACACCCAGCGACATCCGTCAACTCGAGGGAACCAATGATGTCGAGCGTCTCAGCGTCGAGCGAAACCAAATAGGATGCCCCCGTTTGACGATAGTCGGGTGAGTAGAGTGACACGACAACAAAGATTCGAACCCCGGCGCGCAGCAGGCGTTCGGGATGGGGCAACAGGTTCGAGGTGGCTTTGGGCGTGGCTAGCCGCAGATCGATCCGCGCTAGGATCCGACGTTGCTTGACGTCGAGGACCAACAGATCGCCACCACCGTCGTAGGGCATTGTTCCGGCATCGAGGTTGGAATCGAAGCGTGTGACCAGAACGCGATTGTCGTCCAAGCGCAGGGCATCGTGTGGATTTGCAGCGAAACCGGTAGACACGTCCAGCTGTCTGAGGATATCGGCGCTACCGAGATCGACGAACGAAAGCACGCTCTGCGGATATCGATCGACAAGGATGGCAACTTTGCCCTGCTGGCGTTCCGTCGGAAGGACCACGTCACCGGAAAATGCTTGAACGAGGCCAGCCGCGGTGATGCCCGAGGAGACCAGGGACGCTGACAACAGGTTGCCCTGGCGGTCAATCGCGCTGACATTGCTCGACTGGTAGTCGGACGACACCACCAAGAACCCGCGTCCGCATTCGTCTTCCGGCAGCTGCTCGATATCGGCGATTCCTGAACGGGCTGCACCGACAGGATAGACGTCGCAGCCCGTGGCCAACTGCAGCAAGACGAAACCAAGCGGTAGAAAGCCACATTTGCTCATCGCTCGAGCTCCAGGCTGACTTCTGCGCCGACGAAGTAGCAGCGACCAGGCAGTGGCATCCCCAAGATATCGTAGTTTTGTCGATTGAATAGGTTCAAAATGCTACCGCGCAGGGTGACAGGGATTGTTACGAATGTCAGCCGACCATCGAGGTCGAACGTCGTCGTGCTCGGGAGCACCGCATTGCCAGCAGTGACGGTATAGCGAGAACTGCGGTGTTGGGCGGTGGCGCCGATGCCAGCCGCGTACACGCCTGGAACTTTGATGGATCTAGGAAGGCGCGCGTCGAAACGCAAGTGACCTGAGAGACGCGAACGGTAAGGTAGAACGTCGTTGGCGGAAGTGCGATTGGGAGTCGTGTCTCTCGGATCGAGGAGCCCGAGCGCGCCCTCGAGGCTCAACGATTGTGTCCAGCCGATGCCAGCCGAAAGTTCAGCGCCGACCAAGCGCGCACGCCCGACGTTGTATGGCCGAACCTGACTGAAGGTCGTACGCTCCCACGCAACGAGATCGATCGTGCGCTGGTGATACGCGATCGCTTCCGAATTGCCGTAGAACGAACCGTTCGACCAGCGCCAGCTGATGCCAAGGTCCTCGGAAGTACCACGTTCGGCGCGCAGCCCGCGATTGCCACGTAGATTGATCGACGTGCCATAGAGTTCGGCTAAGGTTGGACTACGGCCGTAATCTCCGACATTGGCCTGAAGCGTGAGTCCAGGGAGAATGGTGTAGCGCAGCCCGACGCGGCCACTTGCAAGCGTCTGTCCTCGTCCAGCTTCGCCGTCCGCAACGGTGCGGTCCAACGACAGTCTGCCGAGGGTGACGACGGTCAGCGCTGGCGTTGCTTGAAAGTTGGAATTGAGTCCGATTAGGCCTGAACGGCGCTGGGCGCGCAAGCCAGCATCACCGTGCGCGATCCAATCGAGGGTACCGATATCCGAGCCGAGCAACCATCCCACGGCCCATGGGGGCAGGATTCGATGGGCGATCCGTAGCCGTTCTGATGCACGAGTGGAATTCGAGTCGACCCGTGCCGAACGATAGCCCAAGGCCAATGACGGATCGTCCAATCCGAAGCTGCTGCGCTGCCATTGGGACTGCAGTTCGATGCTACAGTCGTCATTGGGCCTTGCCGAACGACAGGACGCAGTTGCCGTAAGGGCACCGAGTTCGCGGTGCGTCTTGGCGCGCGCGCTGCGATCGGGAATGATCGAGAGCCCGGTGACGCCTTGTTCGCGCTCCAAGCCGTGCAGCAACCAACGCAGACGCACTGATGGCGTAGGTCGATAATGTCCCGTATTCCAGAATTCGAGCGTCTCAGCATCGGCATTCTGGCGCAGAACGCGGCGATCGTCCAATGGCTCGGTGACGGTACCGCCATTGTTCCAGTACGGGTAATTGTTGGCTGCCGTAGTGCGTTGGATGGCGATGAGGTTGCTGCTCTGCTCGTTACCTACGGCTGCAGCGGCGTACATCGAGTTTGCCCCGTAGCTACCCAAGGTTGTACCCGCATATGCAGACGAGCGTTTTGGTAAGCGGGGCTCGATGACGACTGCACCGGATAGTCCCAGGCGGTCGGCAAAAGCGGGAGCATGCCCGCGATAGATTTCGATGCGTTCAATGAAAAAGAGTGGCACAAACGACAAATCCGCAGTGCCGCTGAATTCGTCATTCAATAGCAACGGACCCAAGTAGACGGGCAGCTGTGCGCTCGTCGTACCACGAAGGCTCAGCGTTGCGGCTTCGGCAGAAGCTCCAGATCGTTGAACCTGCGCGCCGGGGACGCGCAGTACGACTGATGCCGTCGAAGCGCCAGGTTGGCTGAGATCGTCGCGGCGGAGTACGGTTGAATTGGCCGTTTCATCGCGTGGCGAGCGCCGATCGAGTGAACTGCCGCGCACGATGACTTCGGTCGTAGGCTCTTGGCTTTGGGCCTGCGCAACCCCGACCAGAAGCAGCCCCAGGGGAGCCAGCAGCACTCGTGTTCGTCGTCGCACTGGCGTTAAGGTGCCGATTCGAGGACGGCAATTGCGTCAAGATCGAAACCGGCACCACCCGACGTGGGGTAGGGGTCGAATAGAGGCGAGTCGGTACAATCGACTTCCCGTCCATCGCCCACGACATCGCGGATGCGCACGAAGCGGATCGACGACAGATCGAGCGCTCCAGCGGTTACTTCAGGGCGGTCCGCCAATCGTGCCAAGTCGAAGGGGGTGCAATAGCCTTGGCGGTACTTGCCCGCAAGACCGTCGACGAGAGCCGGCTCGATGGTCCCGTAGGGATCCACCGCCTGGGTGACCTGCGAGTATGCGGCAAACCGCACGAATACGTCTTCGTTGCTGGCCACCTCGACGTAGCCGAGCTCGAGGAAACTATCGCTGAAGGAGTTTTCGAAGACGCAGAGATCCGGTCCAGCCCCTTCGGCGATGGGCTTGTCGAAGCCGAGGGTGATGACCCCGCCTTCACCGAGCGAGACGACATCGGTGCTCGTTCCTTGTGCCGGACCGAGAGCTCGTTCGGGTACCTTCCACTGGTCGTCGACGTTTTCGCCATAGTCGACATCGACGACTCGAGACGCCCAAGCGACGATTGTCGCGCTACCCTTGCCAATTGCCGTTGAGCCAGCCACACCGGCGGCAGGGGAGAATGACGCTTCGCTTGCTTTCGACGGCGAGTCGCAGGTCGAGCCCGTTGCTACCAAGTCGAGATCGTCTTGCGCACTCCGTGCCGCGTATTGCGATTGCCTCGCCGCGTCATCGGATGGGTTCGTCCCGCACGCCGGCAAGACCAACAGCAAAAACAGAAACAACCACTTCATCTCCTAGACCTCCGCGCATCAACCGTTGCGAAGGGCTGCGCTGTGGTCGTCGATGGTCTTGCGCACCTGCGGTGCACCGGAACTCTTCGATGGATGGGGCTTCCCTCTACCGAGGAAGTGACTCCCACGCGAACTTACGTCGGGTATTCCGGCTCACGGATCATCCTCACTCGGCGCCTTCCCGCGGCCCATTGGCCTCAGTGGCTACTACTGCCGAGCTCGTCCTCGTTTACGGCGGCGGGACCGCGTTGGCTTCTCACCAAGCTTCCCCGTTCGTAGGTTCTCACGCTGCCTAACGGATCTCGGGCTAGCAGCAGAAGGGGTGGCGGTCAACGAGCTTAAGAATAGCGGGCTCATGGCCGGTGAGGCGAGGGCGGTTCCGCTCGGCGTGAAACCTGTTCCTTCGCGTTCAAGGTTCAGAAGCTTCGTCCGTTCATGCCTGTGCACCGTGTTGCCCTCAGCGATCGCTAGCACTCGAGCGTTCGGCTTGGCGCCATCCGTCGCACCAGAGACGGACAAGGCGCGGTTTGGGGCTGAAAACTCCGGTCGCGACGGTAAAGATGAGGCTAACGCCTTGGTTTGGGGCCAAGCGAGCGGGGCCGTCGTCACTATTTCGAGCGAAGCGCGGCAGCTCGGCCGCGAGTCAGAAGCAAGCGCTAGTGCGGCAGCCACCGGCGCACCCACGTCGTCGTCAACCGAAGCAAATTCTGCGCCCGTTGCCGCGGTGGGAACGCCCAAGAAGCTCAGCCAAGACGACGAGGCAACCGTCGAGAAGATGAAGACTCGTGACCGCGCAGTGCGCGCTCACGAGCAGGCACACAAGGCCGTGGGAGGGGGCTTGGCAGGTGCGGTAAACCTTACGCTCGAGCAAGGCCCGGATGGTCAGAGCTACGCAGTGGGTGGTTCCGTGCCTATTGATGTCACTCCGGTGAAAGACGACCCTTCGGCTACGATCCAGAAGATGCAGAAGGTGCAAGCCGCGGCGATGGCTCCTGCAGATCCGTCTGGGGCTGACCAGCAAGTTGCTGCAGCTGCAGCGGCCTACATGGCTCAAGCCATGCAGCAGCTTGCCAAGAATCAGGCAGTAGCATCGAGTGGCTCGCAGAAGTCAGCTGCCGTCGGGACCAAGCTTAGGATAGCTGGCTAGTTCTTAGGTCCGGCGGTGTGCGATTGGGCCAGCGCTCGAATCGAGCTTACCGATTGTTCGAGGTCGTCAGTCTCCGAAACGGTCGGGGCATACTTTGAGCTCAACGACGGAAGCAACTCATCGGCGGGCGCTCGGTGTAGTACTGCATGTCACTCCGCACCGACATATCGCTCGGGAGCATTCAGTGGCACTCGCACGGTTCGTCAGATCGTTGGACTGGCCCGGTTGAGCTTGAACATCTTCATCGTCATGGGACACTCTTACGATGCTTCGAGTCGCGGTCTTAGGTTTAGGCGTTGCACTTGTTGCCGTCGGCTGCGCCCACGCATCACTATCGGACCCAGTCGTGGCGCGCACGGGTGGGGCAGACACCAACGACGGATATCAGGCGGCGTTGGCGGCAGTTCGAGCGGACGACTATCAAGTCGTCGAGGGCACCCAGCAGAGCGGCTACTTGCGCGTTGCGTCGAAGTTGGGTGGTGACAGGCCGGCGGCGGGCTCCATCGGGATCTCGATCTGGCCCGGTTCAATCCGCTTGGACGCGAGCTTCCCCGAGGGGCGAGCCGCCTCGGAATCTGACGTTGCTCGATTGCATAGAGAGATGCAGACGCTGGCCTGGGCAATTGCCGGACGCGCTCGCGCGTTGGCTGGTGAAGCGACCGGTCCGGCCCTGATGCGACCCTATGGCAATGGTGTCGATCGGTCCTGGCGAAGTGGGTCGGATCCGTACGCGGCGGGACTGCGGTAGCACCAGCCATCCACCGTGGTCGCCGACAGGCGATGATCGCTGGGTCGTGGGGCCAAATAGCCTATTCGTGCGCTAGAGCGTTGGTTGTGCCGCGAGGAACGTCTTCGCTGTCGCGGCTTCAGTCGAACGACTCCGCCTAGTTTCCACGCTCGGTGGCCAGCACGAATCCACTGGGCTAATCTCGAGCCGAGCTTCCGGATGTAGCCCTCCTGACTTGTGGGTCTGCCCCACGTCCGTCGAATGTTCGACGCGACGAAAGGTGCCAAAGCGGGAGGATGGTTGGGGCACTTCCATGTTTAAATCGCGTAGTCGACTCAATATCGCGGATCCCCCGTGCTCGAGGCAGCGGGTATTCCGAACGATGCGTGGCATTTGTTTGCTTTCCATTCTGTCGCAAGTTGGCGCCTGTTACGACGTTAGTACCTACGGGATTGGTACTCGTTGCGATTCGACGAAACCTTGTCGCAGTCCTCTAGTTTGCTCCGATGGCCAATGTGAGCTCGCGACGGGGGGCGGCGGCTCGGGTGCTGCCGGCAGAACGTCATCGAGTGCGAGCTCCTCTGGCGGCGCTGCACCAAACAACAGTGGCGTTAGCGGAGCGACAGCGACCGTCCATGGCGCCGGGGGGACGAGCATCGGCACTGATGCGGGGTCGTACCTGTTCGGCAACGGCGCAGCTGGCTCGGGCACTGGTGGCATTGCAGCCTCAGGTGCTAGCAGTGGCAACGGCGGCACGACGAGCACAGAGACGAACGATGGCGGTGTAGTTGTCGCGGTTTCGGGTGCCGGCGGAGCAAACGTCGCGGTTTCGGGTGCCGGCGGAGCAAACGTCGCGGTTTCGGGTGCCGGCGGAGCAAACGACGTGGTTTCGGGTGCCGGCGGAGCAAACGTCGCGGTTTCGGGTGCCGCCGGTGCTGGCGGCGTTCGGGGCACTGAGGCGGGCAGCGGTGCGGCAGCTGGTGAGCCTGTGAACTACGCTGGTACCGCTGGCACCTTCACGGTTGCCTTGCGCCTGCCGAACGGCGCTGGCTGCCAGGTCGATGCGCAATGCGACTCCACACATTGCGTCGACGCGGTTTGCTGCAATGCCAATTGTGACGGCCAATGCGAGACGTGTAGCGGTGATACTACGGCTGGGATGTGTGTGCGCCTCAAAGCGGGGCAACCTGTCGGCGGTCGTACACCCTGCACCCATGCTGGGCTGGATTGCGGCGGTAGTTGTACCGGCGCCAAGAGCTGTACTTATCCCGATAGCTCGACCATCTGTGATCCAATTGCACGTTGCCTCAGCTCGACGACAAGTCAGGATAGCATGGCCTGTGACGGAGCGGGCTCCTGTGCGCACGCGCTGACCACGACCTGCGTGGCTCCCCTGGTGTGCAATGTCAACATCGATGCTAGATGCGGTTTGCCGGTCTACACGCAGGTCGACGTGGGCCAAGCGCATACCTGTGCCGTCGTGTCCGATGGGACATTGCGCTGCTGGGGATCGTCCGAATTCGGTCGCCTTGGACCCGAAGTCACCGAGGACAAGTTCAAGCCCGTGGTGATACCAAACCAGACCAACGTAGTGGCAGTGGCAACCGGTTGGGGACATACTTGTGTCCTTTCACGCGATGGCAAGGTCACCTGCTGGGGAGCCAATTTCAACGGCAATCTGGGCTGTACGGACTTGATCTACACGATGACCCCGACTCGGTGTACGCCGTTCGATGCCGGCACGGGAGTAACGCAAATCGAGGCGGGTGGCGAGCAAACTTGCGCGCGTCTGGCGAACGGCCGCATCAAGTGTTGGGGTCGGGATGACTGGGGGCAAGCTGGCAACGATTCGCTAAGTTCTCAATTCACTCCGAACTACGTAGTCGGAATCAGTGATGCCATCGCCTTGGCCGCGGGGACTTGGCAGACCTGCGTGCTTCTTAGCACTGGCCAGGTGTCTTGCTTTGGCAACAACGAACGAGGCATTCTGGGCGCGGGTGACCTGGGAGAGGTCAGAATTGGCCATCCGGTGCCCATGGTTGGAATCGATGGCGTGCAGGCGAAGGCAATCGATGTAGACGTTTCGGAGACCTCCAGTTGTGTCGTTCTGGACGACCATTCCATGCGATGTTCTGGTGACAATTCCTACGGGCAACTTGGTGACGGACAAACCAAGTCGAGCGCAATTCCGGTGCTGGCGCAGCCGTCCATTAGGGCACTGGCCGTCGCCGTGGCGGACTATGTAACTTGCGCCTTTATAAACTCCCATTCAGTGCGCTGTTGGGGTAGGGGTTCTGCCTTCGGCGGTTTTGGAAACGGCGTCTACGCCGACAGCTTCATCCCGGTCGACGTACTGCTTCCCGCTGAAGTCAGCTTCGTTGCCGTTACCGCCCAAGCAAATCACTTGTGTGCCCTGAGCGCTACCGGACGGATCTGGTGTTGGGGAGACAACTCATTTGGCCAACTTGGGAGTGACTCGTACGAATGGACGTCGGCCGTCCCCGTCGAAGTGATTGCGCCGGTCCCATAGTAGGCTAGCCGAACTGCGCGCAAACCTCTTGGTCTGCGCGCACTGCGGTAACCATGTTGCTAGGACGGCCGTGCCCTATTCGATGGTTGTGCCTGCGAGCGAGCACGGCGTCAGCGGCGTCGTAAAATCGTTCGCACGCCACATCGAGGCCATCTCTTCGGCGTTATTGGGACAGACGACGTCGATTCCAGAATCCGTCCAGGTCGAGAATTCCTTATTGTCAACGACGTGGTCGTAAAGCATCTGAACTGCGTCGTACCCCCAGCCCCAATACTTCTGACCGATGAGCGCGGAAACCATCCCGGCTTTGACAAATTCCAACTCGAAGTCGAGAGTGTCGAATACTACCGTCTTGACAGTTCCTGCTCTTGCGGCCGCATCCCACAACGGCAAGTGACTAGAGCAGTCGGTGCCCTCGCACACGAAAAGCGGCCACAATCCCACGAAGAAGAGGCCGCCGAGGTCGGCATTCTGTGCCATGAGGCCCTCGATGAGGGGTGCCGATTTAGCACCATCGTCTTCGCAGTAGACGGTGTCGACGATTTCGAGATTCGGAAACTCCGTAGCAAGTGCCGTCTTGAATCCTTGGATGCGTGCTTCTAGATTCGCGGAACCTTGAACACCGGAGACTAGAGCCACCTTCGTTCGCGCTGGGTCGCTCATGACTTTGCCAAGAGCTTTGGCTGCGAGCGTTCCACCCTGCTCATTGTCGATGCCTAGGTAGGTGAACCGCGAGCTTGCTGGCGAATCGGAGTCGAAGGTCAAAACTGGTATTCCAGCAGCGTTCACTTCGTCGATCGCAGGACGCAGTCCGTCAGCGGCGTTGCAAGATATCGCAACTCCGTCGACGCCGAGGTCTTTGGCTTGCCGAACGAGCGCGGCTTGCGGTTCGACGTCCGCCGCCGATTCAGTGCCCAAGTAGACAATATTGACTTCGTAGTCTCCAAGTGCGGTCAGTTGCTCGGCTTTTGCTAGGGCCGCGTACCGACCGGTCTCGAACACCTGGTTCTTCAGTTCCTTAGGGATCCACAGGAAGTCTAGGGTTGGCAGCTCCTGCTTGTTGCTTGAGGGCTCGTTGCTACTGCACGCAGACACGAGCGAACCAAGTGCCAGCAGAGCAGCAAGCCAATTGCTTGAGTGAAGATTGCGCAAACGTCCCTCCAATTCCATTGGCTGGAGGAAACGGCCTTGGCATCAGCAAATTTAAGCCAGGGGATTCTCTTTGTGGGTCCCTTCTGTCGGCGGCCACCGCCATTCGCCGGCGTCACCGCATGCTTCGGATGTCCAATCTCGACTGAGGCCCATCACCGATGTACGATTGTCAGGAGAAATGTAGTGAAAAGGTGACTTCCGGGAGGTTCAACGACGTTGACTGAAGGTCGGAGATGTGACCCGCAACACGAGTCTCCCTCGCTTGTCTCCCTCACTTGCTCTCGAAGAACAGTCGCAAATCCTCCGCCAGGGGTGACACGATATCCAGCTGTTCGCCTGTGAAAGGATGTGGCAGCTGGTAGCGGTGGGCGTGCAACGCATGGCGTGGCAACTCAAGCAAGACATGATCCTTAGCCGTGAGTTCGTTGTCAGCGGCACGCGCTAGCAGGCGTTCATCGGGGCCGTAGAGTTTATCGCCAACGACGGGGCAGCCAACGCTGGCCAGATGCAGGCGGATCTGATGCTGTCGCCCTGTGTGTAGCTCGCAGGAAACGAGCGCATAGTTGCCGCGTTGTTCGAGGACGGTGACGTCCGTTAGTGCTTGCATCCCTTGACCGTGGGCAGCGACGCGCATCTTGACGCGCAGTGGGTTGTCGAGGTCGGGCTCCAGCGGCACGTCAATCAAGCCAGTGGGTGGAACACCCCAAGTGATGGCGAGGTAAGTCTTGCCTACGACCGCCGCGTTTTCGGCGCGGCGCTCGAAAGCGCGGCGCTCACCGGGGCGCAAGGCGTCGAAAACGGCATTCGGACGGCGCACCATCTCGGCGACGCTGCGATCCTCGAGCAGGCGTTTGAACGCACGATCGGCTGCGGTGGAACGGGCAACAAGGACGATTCCGCTGGTCTCACGATCGAGACGATGGATGAGCGACAAAAACTCGTTTGGACGCTGGACTTCGAGGCGTTTGACCAATGTGCTGTGGTAGTAGCGGGCCGTGGGATGCACTGCGACGAGCGGCGGCTTATCAACGACGAGGAGCCATTCGTCTTCGTACAGCACGCCGATCAGCATCTCGGTCTCATCCTCTTCGAAGGGCGGACGCCATAAGATGACGTGCTGCTCGGCTTGGATGCGGTCGTTGTGCTTGAGGTGACGGCCCTCCGGCGAGTAGGCACTGTGTTGGATGATGGCGCGTGCTCGGGTGCGGCTCGTGTTGCGCAGTTGAAGCTTCACGAAAACGTCCAGGCGCATGCCTGTCAATTCCGGGGGCACGCGCAGCACACGACGCACCGCATCGTCAGCGACCTCCGAGGGCCGTACCGTCCCTTCCGGCGCTGCTGCGAATCGACTCGAGCGGCGCGGCCGGTCACGGTATGCGCTACTGGATCTCGGTACCGATCCCACTGTCGGTGAATATCTCGAGTAAGAGGGCATGGCGGCGCCGACCGTCGATGATGTGCACCTTCTCGACGCCAGCATCGACGGCGTTGAGTGCGCAGCGCACCTTTGGAATCATGCCTCCGGTGATGGTTCCGGCGGCGATGAGTTTGTCGATTTCCGAGGCCTTGAGCGACTTGATGAGGTCGCCATTGGAATCGAGAACGCCGTCCACGTCCGTCATCAAGACGAACTTGGCTGCGCGCAGCGAGCCGGCAATCGCTGCAGCAGCGGTATCCGCGTTGACGTTCATCGCCTCACCGTTGGGGCCCGTGGCAATCGGCGCGATGACAGGCACGAAGCCGTCGGCGACGAGGCGTTCGACGAGCGCCGGACGCACCAGATCGACCTCGCCGACCTGGCCGAGATCGATTGACACGTCCTCTCCGGCCAGGTTCTTGGCCTTGACGGCTTCGGCGCGTGCGGCGTGCATGAATTGGTCGTCTCTGCCGGAGAGCCCGACGGCACGCCCGCCTTGGCCACAGATCAGGCCCACGATGTCTTGATTGATACTGCCGCCGAGCACCATCTCGACCACATCCATGGTGGGTTTATCGGTGATGCGCAGGCCGCCGGAGAATCGCGATTCGATACCCAGGCGCTTTAGCGTATTGGTGATCTGGGGTCCGCCACCATGCACCACCACGACGCGGATCCCAACGTAGCGCAGCAGGCAGACATCGCGCGCGAAGCTTGCCTTGAGCTCGTCGTCGATCATGGCATGCCCGCCGTATTTCACTACGAAGGTCCGCTGATGAAAGCGACGGATGTAAGGTAGGGCCTCGTGCAGTACCTGGGCTTTGCTGACCAGCTCGTCCATGGGCGCGGAGGTTAGTACTCCGCGTGCTTTGGTCGAGGCTTGGCGAGCAATGCCGCATATTGGTCTCAGGCTTTTGGCAGGAGGTTTGCCGCGAGCATCGAAATGCCGAGCACATCGGTCGGATTGGTCGCCCCGCCGCCAAGAAAACATCGGGTGGCAGGCCGAATATTCACCACTGGCCCGTTGCAGCGCGGGGAAGAGGAAGCATCCGCGAGCTTGGTGACGGCGAAGAAGGCCCCGCGGGCTTGGTCGTGGTACACGGCGCGACGATGGAAATCCTGCTCGTCGCTACCGAGCTCAGCCCTTGGATCTCCTCGACGGACACCGCCGACGAGATCTTCGCACTGGCCAGAACGTTCAAACAGCTTGGTCACGACGTCACCGTCATGGCGCCCTTCGACAACGCATTCGAAAGGGGTGGCCTGCTGGTGGCGCGTCGGTTGACGCCGCTCGCCTTGCGCGACGGTCGCGCGGTCACAGTCTTCGACGCGCAACTCGCTTCTGGCTCGAAGATTGTGTTGTTGGGTATGCCCGTCGGGGCGGACACGCGCTTGATTTCGGCGGATGCTCCTGATGAAGCGGCAGTACGTGCTTCGTCAACATTTGCTCGGGCGGTGGCTTCTTTCGTGGACCAGCGTGCTGAACAGGGGCAACCCATTGACGTCGCGCATCTGTTCGATTGGACCTCGGCACTGGTGGCGCTTGGATTGCGGAAGTATCTGCAATCAGTGGCACCTAGTATCGTGCTGTCCGTACATGACGCGCGCAAGACCGGCAGCATCGAGCGTTTCCGCATTGCGGGGATCGATGATGAGCTTCTTTTAGACACGACGCTCGATTGCGGCGAAAAGCTTTCGTTGCTTCGGGCAGGCCTTTTGGCTGCGGATGCGATTATCGTTCCCACGGAGAGTCACGCGGATGAGTGGGCGCAGTCGAGCGACGTTGGCGGCCTCGGCGCGGTGTTTGCCGCACGCCGACCAGCCACTATGTCCGTGTCCGGTGGCGTTGACTATGCGCGTGTCAATCCGGCAACCAACCCCTGTCTCGTCTCCCGATACGATGCCGAGGACGCGACTGCCAAAATGGCGACCAAGGTCGGAGTGCAGCGCGAGGCCGGTCTGGATTTCGATTCGCGACCGCTCGTGTTGTTGCCGGGTCCGATGACTACCGATGCCGGCGGGGATTTGGTGCTCGAGGCGCTCGACGCAATCATGGAACTGCCGGTATCCCTGCTCGTATGGTCGACACCAAGCGATCCACCGAGCTTGACGGGTGAGCTTGAACGGCGCATTTTGGGCCGTTCTGCGCGGATCGCCCATCGTGTCATCAAGAATGAAGACGACATGCACCGTGGCTTTGCGGCGGCGGACTTCGTCGTGTATCCGACGCGGCACACGGAGGGACAAGTTCGTTTCCTTGCCGCTCAGCGCTACGGTGCCATCGTGATTGGGCTGAATTCTCCGGGGTTACGGGATGCCATCGTCGATAGTGACGCGGGCCTTTCGACGGGCACTGGTTTTCTGTTTGATGAACCGAGCGGGAGCGCGCTCGCGGGTGCTTTGACGCGGGCGCTCGCTGCCTATGGACACCCGGGATTCGCCAAGCTACGGCGGCGTGTGATGCGTCTGGATTGCAGTTGGGAGCGTCCTTCGCGGCGCTTTCTGCAGATCTACAAGAAGGCGCGCTCGGGCAAGATGCGTGATCTCGTGCTCGAGAATTCAATCTAGAGCCGCGTTTGGAGCTCGAACCGGCGCGTACCGCGAAGGCACTCTGGACGACAGGCGCGCTTCGGTCCGTGAGATCCATGCGATCCAATCGAGACGCAGCCCAATTGCCACCAAAGTGACGGCCTCACCCTGCGCGATGGCGAGCACGGCAAACCAGCCGGAGCGCGCGAGCCATTGATAGTGGGCAATGACCCATCCATGGGCCAGTTGCAGCGACAAGGCCAAAATGAAGCGAATCAACGCGTGCAAGGTAATGCGAATCGGCTGCGATAGGTAGACCTCGGCGGCAATGGCAAGTGCCGAGCGCACGGAACTGCGTCCGGAAGCTAGGCCCGCACGCACCACGTCCGAAAGCGTGAAAAGCGCAACGAACGCACAGGACAGGCAGAGCAACACACCGAGCTGAACGGTGTCGGTGCCGCGTTCCCCAAGCCACGGTTCGAGTAGTGCACCGATAACCGGGAACACCTGCCACCAACACCAGCCAAGGACCATTGCGCAGCCGACCGAGCCAAGCGTGGTCAGGGCGAATGCGGGTAGAACTCTACACCATCGTCGTTGCAGACGCCTTCCGAAGAACGGAAGGGTTTCGTCGATGGCGATCCATACCAAACTTGAGGAGGCTATCGCGACCAGGGCCGCCACGGCGCCCAGGAGCCACAATGCGGTGCCCAGATCAGCGAGGGACGTTGAGCGCGCCGCGAGCAGTGCCAGCAACGTCTCGCCGCCAGCGTGCAGCAGGTCACGATCGGCTTGAGCACCATGTAGGATTGGTGAGTAGGAAAGCAGTCGAAGGACAGGGTAGGCGAGCAGCCAAACGAACCCCAGGCGTTCCAGCCAAATACCGGCGAGAAGGCACCACCTGCGTGGAACGAGTGAGTACTCATGTGATCGTTCGCTCATGGCCACCCCAGTGACCAAAGCGCCGATAGGACTAAGTGCAGCGCAGCGGCTAGTCGATTGGACGCAGGACGTTCATCGACGCGCAGCGTTTGATTCTCGAGGTCGTCGTCGATCGTTATGCAGTGCTCTGGGTCGAGCGTGGCAGCGATGATGGGGCTAGAGTAGGGCCAGTCTATCCACTTCGACGCAGCGACGGAGTCGAGGTGTTTTCGTGCCACGTGGCCATTTTTGAACTCGACCTCAAGCAGCACGGGAAGGTCGAACGAGCCGCGTCGCTCAATGAGGATCCGATTCGAGAATCCCGGCCGTGTGGGAGTTGGCGTCGACGTGATACGACTCACTGAAAAATCGACCCAACCATCGGTGTACAAGGCTGCGGAGACCGCGTCGACGGCGCGCGGCGGGAGATGCGGCCGAATCGCCTCCAAGAAGTCTCTGGGCGATGGGTGGCGAAATTGATACTGTTCTGCGTACGCGTGAAGAGCAGCGTCGAGCGCCTGTCTGCCATATACACGCTCGAGCGTTTCGAAAAGAGTTGAAAATCGTGCGTAGACGCGTCCCGAAAGGCTGGGAAAATCCCCGAATGCGCCGGCTGGGAGCGCGAGCGGGCCGCGACGCGAATACCTGCGCGCTTGAACCTGTCGCAGTGCCGCTTCAGAGAGCTGATACCATGTCGATTCACCGAAAGAGCCGGCGGCATAGCGCGACCTAAGCCCCTCTGACTCCATCCAACTCGATAGGCCTTCGTCGAGGACAGGATAGCTGTACTCATCGGATGCGATGACCCCATAGAACCATTGATGTGCGAGTTCGTGCAGGGCAACGGCTTGGGTAGTGTGCAAACCAACGTGGGGTAGGTACCAGGGCCCTCCCGTCGTGATCAGCTGTGGGTACTCCATGCCGCCGGCTGCGCTCGCTCGATCTGGCGGATGTACGACGGTGAGACTGGGATAGGGGTAGGGGGTCAGTCGACTGCCGAAGTGCTCGAGGCCCCAGACCAATATGTCGAGGGTGGAGCGGGCATTTTCGGCCTGGTCGCGCGAAGCATAATGGCGAACCTCGATTGAGCCCACCTTGGCTTTGGTCAGGACGAAGTCGTTCCAAGCGAACCAAGCAAAGTCATGGACGCCCTCCAAGCGGTAGCGTTCTCGGCGGCGATTCGGACCAGCCTTTTCGGTGGTAGCAATGCCCGGTGCAGCGATAACGTAGTCGGACGGTACATCGATGGTGACATCGTAGTCTCCAAAGTCGCTACTGAATTCCGCGAGCGGCTCGTACGGGAAGTGGTGCCAAGTCCCCGCGGAATCGCGATAGGCGAGCTTCGGAAACCATTGGGTGACCGCGTGGAAAGTCCCACAGGATCCGGAGCGCTCGACCAGCGTGGGCAGCGTTGCCGTGAACTCCAGCTCAAGCGTAAGCATCGAGGCAGGCGCCACGGGGGCAGGCAACTGGACACGTAGATCGGTCGCATCGTCTGGATCGTCGGGGCTGTGGGTGTCGAGGTGGGGCAACAGATCGGCGCTGCCGAGCTCGCGCGCAACGAAACGCGTAATCGACAGACTGCCGGGCGAAGCAAGGCCAGTGGAAGATCGTCGGTTTTCCGACCCAGAGCGCAAGAAGCGCGTCCGAGGGTGGGCGAATGCGTTCAGGTAAGCGTGGAGGTAGAGCTCACTGGTCGAGGTGGCACTGGGGTTCTGCCAGTGAATCGTGCCAACTCCAGTGACGCGATGTCTCGTTGGATCGAGTGTGGCAACGATGCGATACGACGCGACGGACCCAGCGCCTGGGTCGGTCATCTCGTTCGACGATTCGGCAGCAGTCGCCAGGGACTCTCCGCCCAGCAAGACCAGTGCCAGCAACGGAATCGAGCGCAGTGCCCAAGCGACCATTATGTCTCAATGCGGAACGAGGCGCAGAACGCGTTGTTCGATCAGTGTCGACAGAATGCGCAGTGATTCGAGTCTCGGCATTCCAGAGATGTCGAGTAGCTCATCGATGGTCGACGAACTATCGACGAGAGACAGGAAGAAACCCGCCCGATGATCCAGGGTCAACCAGCGCAACTCTTCTGGGGTGAGGGCAACTTCGACGACCTGCTCGAACGAGCCAACACGACTGGCCAACATCTGAGTGAGTATGTCTCGACAACTCGTAGCAAATCGTTGCGCTTCCAAATCGCCGTCGTCAGCCTCAAGCAGGGCTTCTGCGAGTTGGAGGGCACCGGAGAAATCTCCGGTGGCATAGCGATCCTTCATCTGATGCCGAAGGCCGTCAGTCTCAGTACGTCGAACGGTAGGCGGTGCGGAGAAGCGGTTCTCAAGCAGAGCTGGGGGACGAGAGGAACTTGGGCCCACGGGTCCGGCCATCGAACGCGACGTCAGAGGTGGATTGGAGGAAAGCAGCCGCTGCCGGTCGCGTTGCGACGAGGGCGGTTTCGTTGCTTCGGTCCAATGCTGGGCGTCACCCACCGGATCTTCGTTGGTGAGCGTTGGTAACTGGTCTCGCTGCTGAGGCGCGCCAGCTCGGGACGGCGCCGGTTGCGTGGGTCCGGGATTCCGAATGTCTGGGCCAAATCGTCGCTCTTCGACGCCTCCAGCAGGCAGAGGCATTTCGTTGGTCGTTGCTGATGGCGCGTCGAGCCAGGGCTCAGGTTGCATTGGCCGGCCACTTTCTTGAGCGTCCTGGGCGAGTTCGCGTGCATCTGCCTCGGCCATCGTGGCTTGGACGAGTTGCTCGATTGGGATGTCCGGAATGGCCGTCGTACGCTCGCCAGCGTCCATATCCAGATCGAGATCGGCATTCTGAAGCAGGTCAATAGCGCCGACGGAACGCGGATCGTCGTCCCAGCTCATGTCGAGCGACCCCAGCTCCGGTGGTAGGGAGCTGGGATGCAACGAATCAATCGTGTCTAGGCGCCTGCGCGCAGCGGTGTGATTCGGTGGGTTGGACTTCTTGGTGGCCATGCGGTTCGCGATATCGGTCAGCTGCCGCGCGACACGACTCCCTTGAACATGCGGATCGTGCGCTCGAGCATTTCGACTTGCTCCTTGCACAGGGTGGCGTCCTTCCGGACCACCGCGTCTCGCGCATGAAACACGACAGCTTTTGCTTTGGAGAGCGCGTCTCGACCGAAGTCCGAACCACCCACGACCCTTTCGATTTCGGGGAACATGGTCTCGACTTGGCTGACGAGAGTCTCGATGTTCTGGCGCACGCCCTCGAAGGCTTCGTCCGAACGACGCTCGACCATGTAGTCGGCGGCGTCGTGCATCATGCTCCTTACCTCGTCTTGGGTCAGCCCGCTCGTGGCCGTGACTTGGATCGACTGGGCTTGGCCATTTTCCAGATCCTTGGCATTCACGCTGACGATGCCGTCCGTGTTGATGGAGAAGTTGACTTCGATCTCGACTTGACCTTTTTGCGCACGGCGCAACCCCGTGAGCACGAACTCGCCCAAGAGTTCGTTGTCGTCGGCCTTCTGGCTTTCCCCCTGCAATACGAGGATCTTGACTGCTGTCTGGTTGTCGCGGCTAGTCGTGAAGATCTTGGCTCGGCTTGTCGGCACCGTGGTGTTCTGTGGGATGAGTTCTTCGAAATGCGCACCCACCGTCATGATACCAAGCGCATGTGGCGTGACGTCGAGCAAGATCATGTCGTGACGGTCCTCGACGAGTGCTGCTCCTTGGATGGCGGCTCCAAGTGCAACGACTTCGTCCGGGTGTACTCCGCGACTGGGCTCCTTGCCGAAGAGCTGAGCGACCGCACGTTGCACTGAGGGCATCCGCGTCATCCCGCCAACGAGAATCGTCTCGTCGATGTCACGGGTACTGAGTTTCGCCTCGGCAAATGCCTGCTTGGTGATTTGGATCGTGCGATCCACTAGATCGTTCGTCAACGTTTCTAGAATCGTGCGTGACAACGTCCGTTGCAGGTGGAGAGCCTCGTTGCGTCCGGTCGAAATGATGAACGGCAGATTGATCTCGGCCTCATTGACACTAGATAGTTCACATTTGGCTTTCTCGGAGGCGTCGCGCAGGCGCTGCAGTGCCATGCGGTCTTGGCGCAAGTCCACACCGTGGTCCTCCAAGAAGCCCTCGACCAACCAGTCGATGATACGAAGATCGAAATCTTCCCCGCCAAGAAACGTGTCGCCGGTGGTGGCTATGACTTTGAATACGCCATGCGAGCCAATTTCGAGCACGCTGACGTCGAAAGTGCCCCCACCTAGGTCGTATACGATGACCGTCTTGTCGTAGCCTTTGCCAAAACCATACGCCAATGCGGCTGCCGTTGGCTCGTTGATGATGCGAATCACGTCGAGGCCCGCGATCTGTCCGGCGTCTTTGGTCGCTTGTCGCTGATTGTCGTTGAAGTATGCAGGCACTGTGACAACTGCCTTGGTGACAGGCTCACCAAGGTAGTCCTCTGCAATGATCTTCATCTCCTGCAGCACCATTGAGCTGACTTCTGGCACCGAGTAGATCTTGTCTCGAAGCTTGATTCGCAGATCCTCGTGGGGGCCCTCGATAATGGTATATGCGCAACTGAGCAGCGCATTGCGGACCTGAGGAGAGTTCCATTTTCTACCGATCAACCGCTTGGCGGCATAGACCGTGTTCTCGGCATTGGTGATGGCCTGTCGTTTCGCGATGTGGCCTACTAGTCGCTTGCCGGCCTCTGTAACGGCGACGATGCTGGGGGTGGTTTTGTAGCCGCCGCGATTGGGAATGACGACGGGGGCATCCCCGTCCATGATCGCGACGCATGAGTTAGTGGTTCCGAGATCGATACCGATGACGCGCTCCATGGGTCCCCTTGGCAATCAGAATTCATCGTTGGCGATGCGCTTAAGTAGACTAGCAACCGTATCATTGTTCGGGTCGAGTCTACGAGCGCGCTCTAGTTCCGCGACGGCACTCGTTTTCATGCGTGCGGCTAGGAATATCCGACCCAATAGCAAATGGCTGGCTGCCCGTTCTGGTGCCAGGGCAATGGACATTCGGACGAATTCGCTGGCAGTACGCAGATCGCTCTCCGCTTCCAAGAGGCAACGGGCAGCGGCTTCCCACGCGGTTGCGGAGGGCTTGCCGCGGGCCGCTCGTTCGTAGGAGCGAGCGGCGGCCTCGAATCGTCCCGACTTCTCTTCGTACTCAGCTTGACGTAGGTAGGTATCTGACAGAGTCGCCGCGGCGAGCGCTTGGGTGTGCTCGAGCTTCTCGGCAATGCCGGGGTCGGCTGGTGCCAGGGATTGGGCGATACGCAGGGAATTGGAGGCGGCCACTGGATCGTTGGCGGACAAGGCCGCATCGGCGGCTGCCAAATGGCTCTCCAAGTTGCGTAGTTGTTCCTCGCGCTTGGCGCCTCCAAGTTGGCGCCGCAACTGCTCGGCAATCTGTTCGCGCGATGGAGGGGGGGGGGATGGCGATGGTGATGGTGCGGGTGCCGAGTTCGTTCGCGGTGGCGCTCGGAGGCTTGCGCTGCTGACGCGCAGTTTGCGCGCGAGGAAGCGTCTGCGATCCTCGTCGGACATCTTTGAGGGTGGATTGGATTCGGGGGATGGGGCGACATCAATGACGGTCTGGCTTTTGGCACTGGGACCGCTCTTGTCAGTTGATTGGATTAGAGACGGCGCTGAAGCGGGGCCGTCGAACGCTAACTTCATCCGTTGTTCGAGCAGATCTAGGTCGTCGACGGTTACGGTCTGCGCCAGCGCGCGCTCAAGTTCTTGTGTTGCTCGCTGGGCATCGAGATAGGCATCGTATTCTTCTCGACTCGAAGCGGTGGCCAAGGTGTCATAGGCTGCCGTCAAACGAGCAAAGCACTGCTCCAGTTTGGGGCGAAACGCCCCGAGATCTTTGCCGAAATAGCGATCGGGGTGATAGGTCTTTACCTTGTTGTAGTAGGCAGCCTTGACGGCACGCCGATCGACATCGCGCTCGACTCCGAGCAACTGATAGTGATCGAGTGAGTCGAGACGATAGTAAAGTTCGAGGATTTCGCGTCGCCTGGTGGAATCCAGATTGGACGGTTCGTCCAATTCAGCGGGATCGTACAACGGGACCGCACTGCTGGCGGAGCCACTGCCGCCGTTCGAACGGGGCGGTTGCTCGTTTGCCGGAGACGCAGGAGTCGGCGGATTGACCTGCGGCCGCGCTCCTGATGCTGCACGTTGTGGGTACTCGATGGCGCCAAGCGCTTCGAGTCGATTCAGGCAGTCTTCCACCTGGTCCTCGCTGAGGCTCGTTGCGTATCCGATCTCACGAGCCGAGACGCTACCGTCCACCCTCGAGAGCACGAACGCCTCTTGTGGACCGATCGGGAGCTGTCGAATATCGATCCCAGCGACAGGTTTTGGGTTTGGCGATTGGGCTGGCGTATTCAAGGGGCGCGGCTCAGGGGCGGTAGAATACTGAGTCTATCTCTCGTTGGGGGACCATCGGAAGCGTCGAGCGAGGCAGGGCCCGTCAGATTCGGTGCAGTGGGACTGCCTCGTTGGTCGACGAGGCGGCACGTCCGGAGCCGAGCGGCCCCATCTCGCTATACCGATAATATCAGGGGGCCCCAGGCAGCCTTTGAACCCAAATCGAGAAGATTCTTATGATTGACTCGCGTGCGGCCCGATGTTCGGACTTCGCGGGTCACTGCGTTCAATTGCCCGCCCTGTAGCTGAACAGGCCGGGTCGCCCACTGTTGCGGCGCTCAACGACAGTCTGCGCATCGCGAGGCCAGGTCCCGCGTTGCCTGGTCAAGACGTCCGCGTGCCACTCGGCAGCGGTCCCGTGGGTCACTGGCCATGACCAAGTCGCAGATGCGCTGAGCCGAGCGCCGCATGGATTCATGGGCTCGACAGGCGTCTTCGCAGGCTTTCGACGTGGATAGCTGCTCCCACTGCGCGTCGAATTCCAGCAGGGCGGCTCGCAGCTCCGGTGGCTCCGCGAACGCTGGTGCGGCGTCTTGCTCATGCTGGCCCAACGACGCGGGCGCGCTTTTGCTTTTTCGGGCCGTGCCAGACGCCGATACGGCGCCTCCGGAACGCGCGGCATCGGCGCGGGAGGCGGGTTTGTTTGCCGCTTTTGGCGCCGGGGGCGCGGCGGCTGCCGCTGGGGTTGGCGCTTGCGCGGGAGCAACTGGGGAGCCGGCGAAGCTCTCATCCTCAGCGCTGTCCGCCGCCTCAACACTCGGTTGCTGCGTCTTCATTTCAGCCGGCGCTGTGGAAGCTTTGGGCGCTTCTGCAGTCGAGGGCGCGGAGACCGCTCGTCCCGGCTCCTTCGATTGGGTTGCGCATCCCGCGTAGGTAAATGGCAAAAAGAGTATTCCCCATGACCAGCGCGGCAGGCAGCTGTGACGCTTCATTGACGTTTTCCTTCGGTGGTAGTTGACTCGAACGACGTGGGGACGGACGGATGGCTGCGTGGGGCCATCCCTGGGGAAGGCTTGCTGGATGAATCGGGTGGCGTCTGTCGAATCACGTCGGCTTGGATCTGCATGGCGGTTTCGAAGGCTGCAAGGGCTCGAACCTTTGCCGCCGCTGATTCGGCAGTGCGGCCCCACTTGGCGTGCTCTTCGGCTTGCCGTTGCTCGACGAGGCCTCGAGTCTCGAACAAGTGGCCGCGGAAGTAGCTCGTCTCGGGCACCCACACCAAGGCGGCACTGATGCGCCCAAGTGCATTTTCGAATCGCAGGAGTCTACTCTCCAGATCGGCTATCCGCGCTTGCGTGTCGGCCACGACCTCGCGCGCTTCGGCGGGGGCCGCACCAACGCGGCCCGGGACTGGACCCTCAACGACAGACACCAATGGTCGAATGGCGTCCGCAGTGTCGGTGTCTTCCTTGAGATCGGCCAGGTGGTGTGCCGCGCGTGCGCGAGACAGAAACGCAAGCAGGGTAGGGTCGATGGGGCTGTCGCCAGCCTCTTCGTCGGAACAGGCCTGCTGCGTGCGGGAGCATGCGGGAACGTACGAACCCGTCATTGTCAGAAACCCGACGAGGAAGGCAAAATGCCCGCGGCTGGTCATTGGACCCTCCAGATGGCATATCGATTGTGGCGCAGTTCGCGGCTGCGAACGGCGTAGATGCGATCGATGCGTTCGGTTGGCGTTTTCTGGTCGAATGTCTCAGCAAACAGGGGCCCGGCCGAGCGCGATTGGACCAACTGTTCCCCGCCCTTGGCGATGGAGTCGAGCGCAGGACTTGTGGTTCGGACGATCCAGAAGGCAAGTCCTGCGGCGACGGCCATGGTTGCCGCAGCATAGGACCAGACTCGGAGACTGATGACCTTTCGTTGGGGTCTGAGTCGGAGCGTTTCGCGAATGATGAAGGAATGGCTTGTCGTGCTGGGAAGCGCTGGTGCGTAGGCCGCGCGGAGGATTTCCGCCAAGTCAGCCAGTGGATGGGAGCCATTGCCATCCAGGGCCAGCGAAAGCAGCTCGGCCTGCGCGACTTCTTCACAATCGCTCGATTCGGGTGTACTTGCAGTCAGACTCTCGGATTCATCCCAGACTATGGCCGCATTGGGCGTCTGGTGTGCTGTGGAAGTAGGTCCGGTCAGTGCCGCTTCAATCAGTCGCTCATTCAGGTCAAGTTCAACTGAACCTGGAGCGAAGGCGACCTTTAGCGCCTCGAGCAACGGCTCGTCGAGGTTCCCAGAGCAATCACGTTGCTTGTCATTAGGCGCACTCATTGGGGTGCCTCCGGATCTCGGCCGAGTTCCTTCTTGAGGGCGGCAAGGGCTCGGTGCAAAAGGACATCGAAGGTTCCTACGGTCACCGCTAGAACGTCGGCACAGTGTTCGCGCGTGTGGCCTTCGAGCACGCGCATTCGAATCGCCATTGCGTATCTGGTGTTCAAGCGCTCGAGCAGAGCTGTGACTCGCTGTCTGGAATACTCGAGGTCTTGACGCTCGAGCTCTTCCGCTGTCACGTCGGACTGTCGACGAGCCGCTTCCACCGTGCGCTCGAGATCTTCCGGTTCGAACAGCCGTTCGCGTTTCTCGCGTCTGAGAATATCGATGGCTACGTGTAAGGCAATCACGCGCAGCCAGGGGTAGACTCCCACATTCTGCCACTCGAATTGTGCGAACCGCTCGACGATGCGACTGTATGTAATGCTGAGCGCCTCTTCCGCGGCCGCCTTGCGGCCTAGTTTGGGCAGCAAGATGGCGCGGTACAAGCGTGGGCCATGGTTGCGCAGGATCTCGCCCAAGGCGTGGCGGTCTCCGGATTTGGCACGTGCGCACAACTCACGCTCCTCCGCCAGGGACAACGAGATATCGCGCACGAGCCGCAATCTACACGAAAGACGGACAACCGCCGATTCTATGTCGGCAGAGTCGCCACGATCCTGCGGCAACAGGGGCACAAGACGAAGGGTTGCGGCCGTCACGAATCGAGAACGCTTGGGAGGGTGAATGCTTACGCCTGACGGGTCAGTGGGTCGGCTCGCTGGCCCACGGCATTCAGGCCACGGTGGTTTATCGGACGGTTCGAAGGACGAATCCCCAGCACTGCATGCGAACCGCGACGGGGTTCGCTCCCGCTCGGTAAGTTGTCGTAGGTGTCCAGTATGACTGGCCGAAGGGGCTTTCCCTTCTTGGAATCAGATGTTCTACTCTGAATTCGCGTCGAACAGACGACATCGATCATGCCTGTAGTCAATTCCCTCGCCAGAGAACTCGTCTTCAAGGTGGTCTACTACGGGCCTGGGCTCGGCGGCAAGACGACGTCGTTGCAGCATATTCACGCGACGACCCGAGCCGAGCATCGCGGCAAGATGGTGAGTCTTGCAACACCGGTTGACCGTACGCTCTATTTCGACTTTCTGCCGATTCGTATCCCCTCATCACGGGACATGACGATTCGCCTACAGCTTTTCACCGTTCCCGGGCAGGTCTACTACAATGCCACGCGCAAGTTGGTCCTAACGGGTGCCGATGGTGTGGTGTTCGTTGTCGATTCCCAGCGTGCGCGTGCTGATGCGAATATCGAGAGTCTGCGCAATCTCGAGGAGAATCTCGTCGAACATGGGCGTGCCCTCGACGAGATCCCGCATGTTTTTTCCTACAACAAACGCGATCTTCCGGGGTTGGTGCCGATCGATGACATGGAGCGCCTGTTCAATCCGCGAGGCGCGCCGTCCTTTGCTACGGTCGCCACTTCTGGGGAGGGGGTTTATGAGACCCTTGAGGCGATCACTCGCGCAGTAATGGAGGACTTCGAGCAGCGCATGCCCGAGCATCGGGGCCTTGGTCCCAGTGCCCTGATGTTGCCCGAGGGCGGACTCGCCGAAGCGCTGCGCATGGCGGAGGATGCTCCAGAACGACCCGCTGATCGCGTGACTTCCAAACGAGCGCCAGAGGCATTGGATCGGTTTTTGCCAGAGCTTGGGCTTTCGTTGCCACCATCCGACGACGTGGGGGAGCAAGCCGCGAGGGTTTTGGCGGAGCCCGGCAACAGGTTGGGCTTCGGTACGGGCGAAGTCGATTCCCCGATCGAACTATTGCAAGCGAAACGTTTGGCGCCACGGCACACCGCGCAGGCACTGCCTTCTGAGCCGTCTCCCGAAGCTGTCGTTGAAGCGGCAGTCGAAGACTCGGATGACGAAACGCTGGAGTCGCCACTGGATGCCATGTCGAAGGTGGTTGCGTCGCTTGCCGGTGGTCTCCCTAGAGCAGCCCCGGAGGATGGTCATTTTGGCAGTGGTTCACGAGCCGATTCCAGATTCGACACGAGAACCATGATCTCAGACACAGCACCCAGGGCACTATCGGAGCGAGTGCTGGAACCCGCCGTCAATGCACTTGCAGGACAGGCAACTGCTGAACAAGTCAATCGACCACCTGGTGATGCGACGAGCTTCTCCCTGGCGAGCCTCTGGTCCGACGACGAACAGGCGACGGTGGTTCGAGCCGAAGAGGCCATCACGTTTGGGGAGTACCGTGACTGTATTCTTCTCGTTGATGTCCTCGTGCAACGCTGCCTGGAAGCGGTCAATTCAGGGCTGGGACAACCCGCGTTGGAACCATCGACGTTGATGCTGATGCTCGGAATGCCAGGCGAAAGCATCCTCGAATTTCGCATGCTATGTGAGCGTTCGCGCGCCACTGGGAGCCGGCTCACCGAAGACGAGGCAAAGCTGGCGCTGCTATTCGCCGTGAACCTGCGGGTCTTGATGCGCAAGCTGAGCCCGCGCTAGTGCCGCCCGCGCTCGCCTCCTGGTTTGGCCCAGCCAAGCACTCGATTCCAAGCCGTCTTCGCGGTTAGGTATCCTTCCGCAAGTGCTAGCGCACGTTTCGGATCACCCCAGTCGAACTCAAGGGAAGTTGGGAGACGCATGCGTGGCACTCCGAGAACGCTGGCGGTGGTGTGTGCCAAGAGGCCATCAGTCCCGTGGACCACACCTAGTCCACTATTGCGCAATCCGGCGAGAGGGAGTTCCGGACAGACATAAGTTAGAAGAACCTGGTCAACGACGACGTGGCCGAAGTCCAGTGACTCGGCGACCCGGCGCGCCCGTTCGAGATCCGAGCCGAATACGTAAGCGGTCAGGCCAAAAAGGTCGCGGTTCAGCAGCTTCACCGCTTCGTCTAAATCGTCATACGCAACCATTGGGAGAACTGGGCCAAACGTCTCCTCGACCACTGCCGCGCAGTCTGCGCCGCAGTCAGCCAGCAGAGTCGGCGGGAAGAAATTGCCTGGCGAGGGCGCGACGTTCAAACTGCTAAAGGCCCGCGCGCCCGATTGTTTGGCCTGCTCGACGTGGTAATCGCAGCGCCCGACCTGGATGCGAGTCGAAAGTGCGCCCAAGTCGACTTCACGTGTCACGGGATCACCTTGGCGCAGCCGTTCGACGATGCCGCTCAGACACTCGAGCATTGGCCCCATCAGGCGTCTAGGCAGCAGCATGCGACCTACGGCAAGACACGATTGACCAGAATTCGTGAATGCACCGAAGGCTGCTGCCCGTGCGGTGCGCTCGATATCAGCATCATCGAGAACGAGCATTGGGCAGTTTCCGCCGAGTTCGAGCGTGCAGGCGATGAGCCGAGCGCCACATTCGCGAGCCACCTGGCGCCCGTTCTCGACACTGCCAGTGAACATGACCTCTTGAACGCTATTCTCGATCAGCGCGCGACCGACGTCGGCACCACCATTCACGATTTGAAGCACCTCTTCGGGTATTCCTGCGCGGTGTGCTAGGTGGATCAGACGCTCCGCGGACAAGGGGCAGCTCGGACTAGGCTTTAGCACGACCGCGCAACCCATTGCGAGCGCAGCCGCGCAATCCGCACCGGGGATGAGGAGCGGGAAGTTGAAGGGTGACAGAATCGCAGTAACGCCGCGTGGTCGTCGAAGTACTCGGTGCGCGCGATGCTTGAACCACCGGGGGGTGCTCGGTTGCTCGCGCTGCAAAAGCGGTGCCTGTTCGGCAATGAAGTCGATCGCCTCAGCCAGAGCGACGACTTCATGCATTAGGGCTTCATGGTAGGGTTTGCCGTTTTCCCTCGAAAGTTGGGTTGCCAGTTCGGTGCCCTGTTCAACGACCAGACTGCGCCAGCGAAGCAGGTGGTGGGCACGTGACAGGCTGGGCAGGTTTGCCCAGTCGCGTTGGGCACCCCTCGCTCGGGTCACGGCGGAATCGACACTATCGGGCGTGGCCAGTTCGACGGTTCCGAGCAGATTTCCGCTGGCGGGTTCCCGGACTTCGATATGCCGTTGGCCCATCGGCGCGCTCATTGGCTCGCGTATGTTCCTGAGAGTGTTACGGCAGCTGTTTCGGTCGACCAGAAACCTATCCAAGTGCCATCAGTCGCGACGGGTTGGCCTTGCGCGTCCACGACGACTTTACCCGATGCACTAATGAACAACGGCGTCGTTGGCACGCCAAAGGCTGCAGCGATGGCACGTTGGTACATTGCACTCAGCGCTGAACGGCACAGCGTAGCCAGGCATGCTGCTGTGCACACGCGCGAGTTGGCGTTCGACCAGACCGAATTTTGGTCGAGCGTCGCGCCAAAGGTGTCACAGTCCAGCTTCATGCCAAGCTGGTCGGGAATGCTGCTGCCTTCAGAGTACTCCGCCGACGCGGCATTGTACGTGAGTGCACCGATCAGAGTTGCTTTGTTGAAACTCAGGGTGGACGACCAATTCAATCTGTCACCGGCCTCGATGCTGAGGGCCAAGTCGCTGCTCTGCATAGACAGGCGCGTCGCGGCGTCGAGTCCTGCGATACGTAGGGGTGTCAGTTGCGGCGTCTTGTAGTCTTTGGGACCCAGAGTGAGTTGAATTTCGAAGGTGGGTTGGCGGGAGAGTAACGCGATACCTTGGCTGAGCCATTCGCGAAATTGGCGACGAAGCAGGTCAATCCCTCCGACAGAACCGTACGCAGACACGACCAGACTGTCCCAATTGCTGGCACTGCGCAGACTTCCGAACTCTTGCTGGAGACTTCCTGGTGCCGTTGTCTCCATGGTTTGCAGAAGATCGGTAAGATCGTGATTGCCAAGGACGAGAGTGCCGACCAAGGTCGGTATGCTTTCTCGGAGGCTGTCTTGCAGCGCTAGCAGTCCGTCAACGGTGGTCATGGCGACCTCGAGTGACTGCCCAGACGGGTTCAACGCCAGGTCTTCGAGCGGGACCTCGACAGCGAGAGGCGTCGAGCTTGTGACACCGCGCAGTGCCGCACAACCATGTACGGTGGTCTGGTCGCCGTCGATGATCACGGCCAGGGGGGTGCCGAGCGGGATGCCATCGACAGCAATCGGCAGTGTGCTCGTGGTGAGCGAGAGCGGTTTGGACGCGGACGCGTTCAGATCCGCTGACGCGCAGTCTTCATTCGGGAATACCCGAATCGAATAGGTGCTGACCTGTCGCGTTCCAGAGTATTTGGCGGATACGTTGAGTGCCCCCGTCGCGGCTGCCACCACGCGTACCGTTGCCTCGGTAACGGTGCTGTGGTCGATCGAGGCGCGAATGGTAAATGTCGTGATCGACGAAGGGGCAGTGAGGGTGACGCTGGCCAAGCCCGACGCATCGGAGGACACCTGCGCGACTTCCAGCGACGCGTCCAAGCTGTTGCCAACTAAGGCAAAGGTGACCGTTTGCGCGCTGGCGGGCCATACACGTACGTTCACTGTCGATTGGCTCAGGACGGATACCGTGAGCGGCGTGGCCTCGAAGGTGAGGGTTTGCGCGGCGTCGGGGATCACCGTGCTTGTCGGAACGGTGCCACCAGAGCTGTCCGCGGTTAAGCCCGAACCTGCGTCGTTCGAGGTCACCGACGCACAGCCGTGATGAATCAACAACACAGCGAGCAATGCCGTTAGCGCGGCGCACCTACCCAAGTCTCGGAGGATCATAAGAACTAAGCCGGCTCCCCGGTACGAGAGTGCAGCCTATATATAGACTAGATTGGTCCCTGGCGCCGCAAACGCGGGCAATGGGCGTCTCCTTGAATCAGCTCGCGTGGGGGTAAGGGGCGGTGCTATCGTCGTCGCTCGTGGGCTCTCTCTTTCCATCAACGCTGCAAGTCCTCATCGTTGACGATGAACCAGGGATCCGCCAGATGCTGGAGATCCTGTTTCGACGTGAAGGATACAGCGTCGTCTTGGCGCCTGGATACCGTCAAGCTGCCGAGGCAATCGCCCAGACGCCCAGTCCATTTCCGGTCATTGTCACTGATCTGAAGATGCCGGATGGTTCTGGTCTGGACGTGTTGGCCGCGGCAAAGTCTCGCAGCCCTCTGACGGAGGTTATTGTCGTTACGGCCCATTCGTCGGTGGACAGCGCCATTGAGGCCGTACGGGGGGGGGCCTACGATTTTGTCGCCAAGCCTTTTGAGCCGAGCGAACTGGCGGCAAGGGTTGGGCGCGCCCTCGAAAAGCACGCGCTGTCTTGCGAGAATGCGAGATTGCGTGCTCTCGTAGCAGAAAGGGGTCAGTCGCGGCCACTTGGCCGGAGTCCGGCCATGCTAGCGGTTTCCGATCTGGTGCGCCGCGCGGCGCCGTCCCGCTCGACCGTGCTCATTACCGGTGAAAGTGGCACTGGCAAAGAGCGAGTGGCCAGGGCAATCCACGAGTTCTCCGAAAGAAAGAACGGCCCATTTCTCGTGGTCAACTGTGGGGCGCTTCCCGAAGCATTGATGGAAAGTGAGCTCTTTGGTCACGAGAAGGGGGCATTCACTGGCGCGTCGAGTCGTCACGCGGGGCTCTTCCGCGAAGCAGATGGCGGGACGATATTACTCGATGAAGTGGGTGAGCTTCCCCCATCCCTGCAGGTGAAACTCTTACGCGTGTTGCAGGAGAGGCGAGTACGCGCTGTTGGTACTTCGCATGAAGTGCCCATCGATGTTCGGGTGCTTGCTGCAACCAACCGCGACATCGAATCCGACGTGGCCGAGTCGAAATTCCGACAGGACTTGTACTATCGATTGAACGTCATCCGCATCGAGTTGCCCCCACTGCGCGAGCGACGCGAGGACTTGGCTCAACTTGTTGAAGAGTTCGTTCGGAAGTATGCGGGGGAAATGGGCAAAGAAATCGTGGGCCTAACGCCGGACGCGCAGCGAGCCCTCGATCGATACGCCTATCCCGGCAATGTTCGTGAGCTCGAGAACATCATCGAGCGCGCCGTTGCCCTTTCCGGCGGGCGTACGATTGGCCTAGGAGATCTGCCGTCCCAAGTAAGCGGTTTGGCTGGGGCACCCACACCGAACCTGGCCGAGCTGCCTACAGAGGGTTGCGACCTCGAGGCAGTGCTAGGCGAACTAGAACGTCGGCTGCTGCTGTCCGCGCTCGAGCGGACCGGAGGTGTTCGAAAGCATGCCGCAAGCCTACTTGGTGTGACTTTTCGTTCTATTCGCTATCGACTGAAGAAGCATGGTCTCGATGCGGATACTGCTGGTGACGATGACGACAGTGGCGAGTTTCCGCAAGGTTCCGAGCTGCCACCCTCGACTCAGGCGACACCGCGCGGATAGGCAAGACGGCTGCTAGGGCCTTGCAGGGTTTCGGTGGATCAGAATTGATCGACGATGCAGGGCGCGTGTTGGCCCGCGGCATGTATAATGGGTAAAGATGGCTAGCAAGCGACGCCGGTCCAATCGCGGCTTTACCTTGGTCGAACTGCTCACGGTGGTCACCATCGTGGGGATTCTGGCCGCCGTGGGCGTTGCTCTGGTGGGCGGCCATGTCAAGACGGCTCGCACTGTCGAAGCGAAATCGATGATTCAAAGCATTCGCGCCGCGCAGGAGAGCTATCGCGCAGAGAATCGGCGGTACTTATCCGTGTCTGATAGCCTTAGCAGTTACTATCCGGTCGCGTCCCCCGACGGTAAACTTCGTGCCTTCTACCAAAATGGCACGGACAAGGTGGATCTGCTTTGGAACACTCTGCGGCCGACCGTGACGGGGCCAGTCAGATTCGTCTATGCCGTCATGGCGGGCGACGCGGGTGACACAGTACCGCCACTGAGCATCGCGAACGCACCGACCTTTTCAACCGTCAGTGGACCTTTCTACGTGATTCAGGCTGCTGGCGACCTGGACGACGACAAGGTGCTGTGCTTGGTAGCGGCAACCAGTTTCAGTCCAGAAACCTACGTCGAGAACGACGGCGAGTAGTCACGGCGAGTTGAGTTGAAGAAGTGGGGTCGGGTGCGCCAGTTTGGGTGCGGAACGACGCTTGGGAACGAGTGCGTGTAGGTCGGAGCGCCTAGAACGCACACCTACAGACCGACTACTTGGCGGTGACAGTTTGTGTTCGCCTCAAACAGGAGCGGTGACGAATTTGGTCACCTTGGGGCGACTGCCATTGGCGAATCGGCCGGTAGACGGTCGATGAACCTCGCCATGCGCGGGCCTTTCACGGGGTTCTTTCTTGAAGCTGGGTCAGATGGATGACAGGTCGAAGTTGGAACGTGACGACCGGCCGCAGGCAAGCGCTCGTGGCACCCGCTTTGCACTGTGGCAGGCGTCATGCGCAGGTCGGCGACCCAAAGCAACCGTGGATTCACCTTGATCGAGACGATGATCGTCGTCGTCATCATCGGGATCCTGGCTTCGCTGGCGGTCTACGGAGTAAGGAAATATGTTTTGTCTGCCAAGTCCGCGGAAGCAAGGCAGATGATACTGGCGATCAAGGCCGCCGAAGAGACTTACCGCGAGGAGACCTACGTCTACAAGAGTGCCAGCAGTGCAGGGTTCGGCAGTGCCAGTTCTCTTTATCCGCAGGTCTGCTCCAGCGAACAACCTTCGGCCAAGAAGAAATACGCCTGGGACGGCGGCACCTGTGCGAACGCAGTTGCGTGGCGTGAACTTGGAGTGACTAGTACCAACCCGGTTCAGTATGGCTATGCAGCGCAGGCGGTTGCCGTGGGCGTTACCATGGAAGACATCAAGGCGGGCGCGTATAGCTGGGGTACCCTGGCTGGTCCAGGGTTTGCAGTAATAGCAAGAGGTGACCTCAACGGTGACGGAACCTTGTCACTGTTTTTAGGCTCGAACTTTACCGATGAGATCTACGTCGAAAACGAGGACGAATAGTCAGAACGGCTCGACGCGTTGTCGGTGAGTCATGAGAATGCAGCGGCGTTCGGACCAGGGTGATCCGGGACGCTCTAGAACCAGCAACCCAAGACCGAACGAAGGAGAGAACGATATGCTAGCAAAACTCAAGGGCAAGCGTGGCTTTACTCTAGTCGAGTTGATGATCGTCGTGGCCATCATTGGTGTGTTGGCGGCACTCGCGATCTATGGCGTAAAGAGGTACGTCACGAACTCGAAGACCGCGGAAGCACGCCAAATGCTCGGTCGCATCACCAAGGACGCGGCTGCAGCCTACCAAATGGAAAAGATGGCGGGGACGGTTCTCTCGGCTGGCTCGGCGACGGGTATCAACCAGGCTCTTTGCGACACCGCGGCCAACACGGTACCGGCTGCCGCGACCTCGATCAAGGCAATGAAATATCAGTCCGCCGCTTCTGAGTGGGCTGTTGGCAGCGCTTCCACCGGGTGGAAATGTCTCAAGTTCAGCATTGATGGTGCTCAGTACTTCATGTACCAGTACACAGCAACCGGCCCAACTACGGCAACCGGCACTTTCAATGCCAACGCCTTTGGCGATCTGAACGGGGACGGAACGCTTTCCACCTTCCAGATGCAGGGTGCTTTGCAGAGTGGCACGGTCGCCATTTCTCCGACCGTGGTCGAGACCCTCCCGGACGAATGAGCGTAAGTTAGCTAACCTGGGACTTGAACCGCCCAGGATTAGGCCTGGACCGACCGAAGGAACCCCACAGGATCTTACGAACCTGTGGGGTTTCCCGTTGTTTTGAACCGGTTTTCCAACTCCCGGGTTGATGTGCTACGAGGTTGTCGTGCGAAGTCTCAGTGCCGTCGAAACCGTGACCATCATTGCCGTCGCCGGAGCAGTGATAGCGGCTTCCGTCCCGGCTTTCGTAACGAACTTGCGCGCTTCTCGGCTAGCGGAGCCCGTCGAAGCACTCAATCAGATTGCGCTCCAAGCGACGCTCTATGCCGTTGGACGGCCTACTAGTTTGGCGTATCCGGCGAGCGTCGGGTTGACGCCCGCGAGAGTCCCCGCCGGACAGCGGGTGGTGGATCCACCGGGCACTTGGGATCATCCAACTTGGCGCCGATTGGATTTCCACGTTCAGGGGCCGCATTGTTTTGCTTACGAATTCGAGAGCAGTCTCCGTGCGGGCAGTTCGTCGTTTTCGGTGCGCGCCCACGGGGATCTCGATGGCGACGGGGTGCTCAGTACATTCGAGATGTCAGGCGACAGCCGCGAGTCCGAAGAGCCGAGAATCGGCGAGCTTAGAGTCTATCGCGAGGTGGAATAGTGACAGTTGGCTCGTCCGGCATGACGTCGAATCGGAGCCGCAGGCCCATGTGGTTGCCTGACGGTTGGGTCTCGAATGGGCTCGTGGCTGGGATGGTTCTGGTTGCGGTGAGCCTCATCGGCAGCACGCGGCCGGGGCTTGCGCAGGCATTCCTTCGCGGCAAAAACAAGCGCGACACCTACGCGCTGCCGAAGCCCGAGCATGTCGTCGCCATGAGTCTCGGCTATCACTCTGCTGTCGCCGATCTACTGTTTGCTCACACACTTGTTTCCTCGGGGATCCATCTGTCAGAGAAGCGTCGATTCGAGACTGCGGCACACTACCTTCGCACCATCAATGAGCTCGATCCGAAGTTCGCGACACCCTATCGATTTGCCGACACCATCCTCACCGTTCAAGTCACCAAACCGACGCTCGATGACTACGTATCCGCTCGGGCCATTCTCGAACGCGGCATGGGTGAGTTGAAATACGATACGCAGCTTTGGGTCTCTGCTGGCCAGTTCATGGCATACGTTGCCCCGCCGAATCTAGGGCCGCTGGCGGGTTCTGCCGTGGCCAAGGAATGGCGGGAACAAGGGGCTAGGCGCTTGATGCGCAGCTGTGAACTCGTCGGCACCGGTGACAACGTTCCGCGTCACTGTGTTTCGGCGGCGAAACTTCTGAGCCAGTCCGGCGAGCTCGAGGCGCTCAAACAGTTCGTCGAGCGCGTGGTGGCAGTCAATGACGACCCGGAAATCCAAGCGCAAGCATATGCCACGTTGTCGCGAGCATCGGGTCAACTGCAGGAGCAGAAGCTGAAATCACGGTTCTCGCGCTACGATCGGCTGCGCCATCGAGGCCTGGCATTTCTAGGCAAGGACAGATTTTTTCTGCTCGGGCCTGGCTACGATGCCTATGCTTGTTTGGGTGCGCTGGAGAAGGCGCAGGCGGACTGTGCTACGACGATGAGGGAGTACCACCGTCGGTTGGACGACAAGGACGGCAATGGATCGTGAATGAGCTTTGCCGCAGAGCTTACGTGAATTGCGCCGCTCAGTCGAGTTGGGCACGCCAACCACACCAGGCATGAGGAGACCGCAGGAGTGGGTGCCTAAAACACAACGAACCGGCTCCCCCTTTTTGGGGAGTCGGCTCGATGCTGGCGCGGGGTGCACCACTATGGTTGGCTAGGGAAACCGCACCGCTGCCGTGGCGGTCTTGCCAGCTACGACGTTCACGCTGACTTGCTTTCGACCGTGTTCGGGATGAATGAACACGACCGTATGAGCACCAGCAGGAGCTGAGACGCCAGCGCGCGGCGTTTTGCCCAGCGGACGCCCGTCGAGCAGGACGTTTGATTGTGGAATCGAATTGATGTTCAACGTGCCCTGACCTGCTGCGGGAGCGGCTTTTGGCGTGGGGGCGGCTTTTGGCGTGGGCGCCGGGACTGGCGTCGGGACTGGCGCTGGAATCTTCGACTTGGCACCAGAGCCACCGCCGGAACGTGTTGGCGGGGCGAGCGCGACCCGTTCCGGCTCGGCCTCGGCGGATTCGGCAGCGGAGCCCCCGTCACGGCGCAAGTCGATGACGAAACGCTTCTGGTCCTTGCCGGCGTCGAACGTGACGGCAATCGTGGTGGTGGCAAAGCCTTTCTTGGACGCCACCAACTGGTATCCCTTGTCCGTACTGATTTCAACCCGGTACGGCAGCTTCGGGATCTGGCGCTTCTCGCTACCGCTAACCAACAAGACCTTGGCACCGTCAGCGTTCTCGCCTGGCTCGACCATGGCGAGGCCGCGGACGACCTTGAGCTCGAGTGGCCCGATGCTCTTCATTTGATCGGCGACGACCGTGACCTTGTCCTCGTAGGGTGCAAAGCGATCGTTGCCAGCGACTCGGATCGTGTGTTCGCCAGGCGAGAGATCCTTCAGCTCTTGAGGCAGAGGCCCGATTTCCTTGTCATCGACCCAGAGTTTCAGGCCAGTGCCCTCGGCCGAGATCTTGATTCCTGTTCCCTCACTAGCAGCACTGAGCTGCATGTTGAGCACTGCTTCGTCGCCGGATGCGACCTTCACCGCTTGAGTACCGGGACTGTAGCCAGTGGCCGAGACCCTGACGATATGGGGACCCGCTTTGATGCCGTTGGCAACGCACGGTGAGGTGTCGCACTGCTTCTTGCCGTCGAGGAAGACCTGGACGCTGTCGATTGCCTTGTTACCAGGGCCAGAAACGGCGACCACGATACTGCCTTGCTTGGGCAGCATGATCACGAGCAACAGCATGGCGACACCGAGCACGAGCACTGCTGCCGCCAACAACGCGAACTTACCGGGACCTGACTTGGCTGGCGCCGACGCTACCGCAGGAACTGCAGAGCGTGCCTCTGGTGCGCGACTCGTCGATGGCGGTGGTGGCTGTCGAGACAACACGGGCGGCGGCGTCTGATGCTGCGGCGGCAGACTCGACGCTGGCTTCGAGGTTGGCACTGGCGGCGGCGCCATGCTGGTTCCCGTGGTTCGCCCAGCCACGGGTGGCGGTGGTGGGATGCTCGGGACCGAGCGAGAACCACTCGGAGGCATTGGCGGCATCGGAGTGGATAACGTGGAGCGAGTTGGTGGAAGCGAGGGCACTGGCGGCATCGGCGGCGCGGCTGGCGGCGCGCCAGCGGCGGGCAAAGGCCTTTTTGCCGCGAAGATGTCCTCGTGTGTATGCTTGTCGAAGATCGCGGTCTTCTCGTCCTCGTCGTCCCAATCGATGTCGTCGTTGGCAGGTTTGGCTGCCGCGGCGTTGGGCACGGAGCCAAGACCCGTCGCGGTTCGGATGGGCGAAGCCGACTGTGGGATTGGCGGCGGCGCACTTCCGATGGGAGGAGGGGGAGGTGGCGGCAGATGCGACGCTGTACTCGGAAGCGGGGGCGGACCGGAATGGACACTTGGCCCACTGGGCGGCGGAGGCGGCGGCGCCGCAAGACTCGGCGGAGGCGGCGGAGGCGGCGGAGGCGCGGCCATGCTGGGTGTTGGCGGCGGAGGCGGCGGAGGCGCGGCCCCGAGACTCGGCGGTGGAGGCGGCGCAGCATGACTTGGCGGAGGCGGAGGCGGAGGTGGCCCGAGACTCGGCGGCGGAGGCGGCGCAGCATGACTTGGCGGAGGCGGAGGCGGAGGCGGTGCCCCGAGACTCGGCGGAGTCAGACTTGGTGGCGGAGGCGGCGGTGCAGCATGTGCAGGAAATCCTGCTGCGGCAGAGCCAATTGCTGACGGCGAAGCTCCAATGCCTGGCAATGGAGGGGGGGGTGCAGGATGAGAGCCGCCGGCCGGAGCAGCCGCGCCGGAGGGAAGTGGTAGCCCGGCAAGGGGCGGCGGAGCGGCCGGGGACTTGCTTGGGGTTGGCACTGGCGCCGGAAAAGAGCCGGAAGCTCCCGGTGGTGGAAGAGGCAACGGGGTGGAAGTCGGCGTCTGCTTTCCCGATGGAGGCGTTGGCAGACCAAGTAAGGTCTTTTGCCGCGGAGACGGACCGCCCGACGCCATCACCGAACTGCCAGGCGGTGGCGGCGGAACCGTCGAAAGCGGCGGTGGTGGTGGTGGTGGTGCACCTATTGCCACGGCCACGGCCACGGCCTGATTTCCCGCAGAAGCGGGAGAGGACTTCTTGGTCAGTCCATCGAATACGTCGAGATCGGACCCGCCTTTTTCAGTCATGATGCGGTAATTCTCCTAGCGAGTCGGACAGTTATCCAAACGTCCGACATCAAGCGAGCTCTGGCTTCATCGCGCCCATGACCCTGGTGACCGGCTGCTGCAAACTGTCTGGGCCATTGGGCATAACTATCCGGGACGCTAAGGTACAATCTCCAGGGCGTGAAGGCGAGGAACAATTGGGGGTAGATGGCATACTTTTCCCGCCTCCACGGACAACGGTGCCGCAGAAAACGCGCGTGGACCTGTTCGCTGCAGACAGAAATGTTTGCTCCTAGTGGTCAAGCACCGAGCATTGAACAGCGACCGATGGGGGGGCTTTGCATAAACCGGCAGATTTTCAGCGGCTTCGGCAGAACTCGCCGTAATGCCGGTCATTGTCACGGTGCGGCAGGCTCGTCGCCTGTCGGCGACTCGGTGGCGGGTTGAGGTAATGCGGCAGGTTCGGTTTCGGTGGGGGGATCGCTACGACGACCGGTCCTCGCGCTCAGGGACGCAGATGTTGGGCGGATGTAGCGCACGCGTTTGCTTTGCAGCGGCTGCCAGATTGCCGGCGGCACGACGGCCGTGTCCTTGAAGAGGCGTTTTGCCATGGGTGATGTCTCGCGCAGCCATGCGATTTGGGAAGTCGCTCGGGCTCTGTCACCCAGGGATAGGTCTAGTGATTGATCAAGGAAGACTAGCGCGTCACAGCCGAGTTCTGACAACAGACGCTTGAGCGCAGCCACGTCGCGCAAGCGGTCCGCTCCGCGGGTGACCTCTGCGTAGAGAAGCCAGTCGCCGTGCGCGACGCCAAGTGCAGCAGCGACCTTTCCGCTCCGCGATTCGTCCTTGCCGAAGGCGATGGGGATCGCTGCCGTGGGCGGCTGTGTTTCCGTGATGACGAAATGACGAGCGTGGTAGTAGACGCCGAGTCCTGCGCTCCCACTTGGGCGATTCGTTCGCGCGATTGCTGTCGACTCCGGGCAATTCGATGCGCAGGGAGTCAGCCATTTCCCGTCCAGTGCCACGACGGCAATTTCGAGTTCTGGTCGGGATTCGTCCGGGCGGAACCTCGCTGTGGCGACCGCCGGCGGAAAGCCTTGCTGCGCGTGGTCCTTGGTTTGCCACGTCTCCAGTCTTGTTGGGCTATTCGGTCGCGCTGGTCCGTTTCCGGGCGCCGGCGGCAAGACGTAGCGATGGGTCAGGTAGAAGAAATCGCGTGAGTCAGTGCGCACGTAGCGTGGGAAATGCATCAAGTGCATGGTCTTTAGCATGCGTCGACCAAGGAATTCCCATCCCGTTGCGCCCGGCACTTCGCCGCGAGTTTCCCAACTCGTGTCGAGCTTGTGCCCAATCTTCGGCAGCGTTCCGACCTTTCCGAGGCGGTAGAACTCGAACCCGGTGTGGCCCGGATTCATGTCGAGGTGGACACCGTAGCTGCACCGCGCTGCGACCATTGCCTTGGCAAGATGATCGGCATTGATCGACGAACTGTAGAAGTAGGCAACGAACTGCTCATCGGTCAAGCAGAGTCCCGTTCTTACCGTGCGCGTCGCGTCTTCCCAGCCAGGTGGAACGCCGCCCCACCAGGTTCGAGCATATGGATTGACGATTCCATCGGACACGAGTGGGGTCAGGTTCTGGCGGAATCCAACCATCCCATCTGGAATGGCTTCATCATGGGGCCAAGTTCCGAAACCGAGAGTCCCATCGGCATGCTCAGCGATGGTGGCGGCAAAGGGCTTGGGCGGCAAGTAGACGATCTTCTGAGCCATCATGCCGAATTCGCCGTGCGTGGCCTGAAACCCACCGTTGAAGGCCGCCGCCAGCCTGCCTACGACGGCCGGGTCGCGTGGGACCGTACCCGAGCCGGTTTCTCCGGTGGCAGTCTTTGGTTCGCGCGTCCCAGTCATAGTGTGTAGCTCGAGTCGCCGAGGATCCCATAGCGTGACGAAGATGCGTGAATCCTGGCGCGTGGGATCCGGTCGAATGAACGCGAACGCGAAGGGTGAAGGCCCGCCCCACGCCGGGACGGCAAAAGGATCGTCGTCGAGTGGACGAAACACGCCTTCGGAGGGAAGCGCCGGCGTCAACAGGGGCGTCATCGGAGCCGGGGGCCAACCCGTGGCAGGATCCGGCGTTCGCGTCGCGACGTTGGATAGGAAGTCACCAACCTCGTCATCAAGCGGCACCAACGCATCGCTCTTGACGATGCGGCGTTTGACTGAGTCGAGACGTTCCAAGGTACCGAAGGCGATGGCCTTGACCCACTGCATGCGATCTGTACCAAACCAGGGCAACGCGCGAACGCGATCGACGGCCCAGGTGACTAAGTCACCGGGACTGCCAACCTCGGAAGGTTCGGCAACGACATCGAGCGTCGCGGGTGCGGCGCCGTCGCAGCCCAAGATCCAAGGCTTGCCGTTGCTCTCGACGTGAAGGCCCGCATCGGTCCAAGCCAGCGTGACCTTGGGTTGGGGTGACTTGAAGCGATAGGTGCGTCGACAAAGCCCGGCGAGTTGTCCCGTTTCCTGCAGAAAGGTGAACCGCGTCTGCCAACGCTCGAGCCAGGTCAACTCCGAGTCGGTTGGTAGCGACTGACCTTTTAGGTCGTTGACTTGCACGGAGACGATCTCGTCACCGCTCCGAACGCTCCAGGCAAAGCGTTCACCGCTGACGGTCAAGTCTGTTTCCGAAACGGCGGAGGTGTCACTCAGATTGTACAGGCTGGACAACTGCAGCCAGCGCCCTTCGGGCGAGAGTCGAGCCGTTCCGAGCCAGACGTCGCTCGGGTCGTTGTTGCGTCGCGCGACGACCAAGAATCGGTGGGTCGCTTCGAGCCAACCGTGCCCTTCGTACGGCGGATCCACCCAGCGGACCTCCTTGGCGTCGACAGAGAGACCCTGGGTGCCGAGGGCGATCGCGGCGGCCGTCGAAGCGCTCCGTGCCCGTCGAGCGGCCTCGGGCACCGTTTGGCCAACCGCAAAAGCCAGAAGGCATCCGAGACCAAACAACGCGAGGAGCGGACGCCCGACTGTCATGCCGCACTGGACACGTGGGGAGGGGGGGCTCGAGGAGGGCGCGTCGCTCGGCATGCCCGCGCCGGGTTACCACTCGGTCCGGTCGCCGGCTAGCCTTCTCGCGTGCGCCAACCAAGTAGACGAACTACAATCCCGTTGGGACATGTTCCGGCAACTCAATTGGCAGCACATCTCCAGACCCCCGCAAGTCGGACGCGGAACGCGTCTTGCTAGGGCCAGTTGCGTGGCAAGCTTTGGCGTTCGAAATTGGTGGGCCTTGGGGGTGGGAGCAGCATTGCTCGCGAGCTGTCTTTCGCCCACGTTGCCCATGCCCCCGCCCAGTAGGCCGGAGATTGAGGGCCCGGACGCCTCTGGGGTCGTGGTGTTGTCTGGCAACGCGCCGCCCGAGAGTTGGGTCAACGCCCGCAACCTGAGCAGTAACTACAGCTATGGCCAGCGTGCTGACGCCCTCAACGGAGCGTACCGGTTCCCGATTCTGGCAAGCGTCGGTGACCTCATCTCGCTCAACTATCGGATGGACACCGAAGATAGCGATGCGTTGCTGTTCGAGATCCCGTCGTTCACCGCCTATCCGAGAGGTACTGGTGGGGCTGCTGGTACAGGAGCTGTTGCCGGTGCTACAGGCGTCGCCGGAAGTTCGAGCGGTGGTTTCGTCGGAGTGTACCTTGGCAGTGCCGGCACGGCGGGTTCGCCCTAGTACACTCTTTTTCTTTGGTTCTTACGACGAGCAAACGTCGCGCCAGCTACTGTCGCCTATACGACGCGCAATCGTCGCGCAGGCGTTTTTGCGGCTGAACCAGCGCTTGGCGCCACGGTCGCCACTTCGACTTCGTTTTCGGCGACCTCTGCCATCAGATCGTAGTCCGTCGCGGAGAGTACCTTGGCCTGGACGATGCGCCCAGCCGATCCTACATCGCCAGAGAGATAGACCATGCCGTCGATCTCTGGTGCCTGGCCCGCGTGGCGCCCCACCATGACAAGCTCGCTCTCCTCACTCGCGCCTTCGACGAGGATGTCCAGCTGCTGGCCCACCAGAAGCTTATTCTTCTTTCGACTGATGCGCCGCTGCAGGCTCATGAGTTGCTTCGCCCGGATTCCGGCTGTGCGCGCGGGGACCTTACCGTCCTGTTCATGACTTTTGGTGCCTGGTTCATCCGAGTATTGGAACACGCCGAGGCGGTCGAACTGTGCCCACTCGACGAAAGAAAGTAGCTCTTCATAATCCTGCTCGGTCTCCCCGGGATGCCCGACGATGAAGGCCGTGCGGAATACGAGGCCATCGACGCGGCTGCGAAGTTGTTCGACCAAAGTGCGCAGCCGCTTGCCACCGTGGCCACGCTTCATGCGCCGCAGCATGGCGTCTGACGCGTGCTGTAGTGGCATGTCCACGTAGGGCAGGACGCGCGGGTGGCCCGTCAACAGCTCGATGACGTCGGGCGTGAGCGTTTCTGGGTAGAGATAATGCATCCGTACCCAACGGATCCCTTTGACGTCGGCAATGCGACGGACAACCTCTGCCAAGGTGGCACTTTGGTCGCCGTCACGACCGTAGGCAATCGTGTCCTGCGAGATCAAGTTGACCTCGACTACGCCGCGTTCGACCAGGTGTTTTACTTCACGCACGATATCGTCGGCGGGCCGCGAGCGTTGCTTGCCGCGCAAGAGCGGAATGACGCAGAAGGCGCAACTGCGATTGCAGCCTTCGGCAAGCTTGACGTAGGCACTCGAGCCGCGCGTGGTAAGCGTTCGGGGATCTTTGGCGCGGATGACCCAGTCCGCGGGGGAGCCAACGAGGATACGCTCATTGCAGCCCTTCAACACCCGTTCGAGCTTCAGCATGTCGCTTGAGCCGAGCAGGTAGTCGACTTCCGGTAGTTCGGCTGCCAACTCGTCGGGATGGCGTTGCGATAGGCAGCCCGCCACGACCAAGGTCTGGCAGGTTCCGGTCTTCTTGTGCTCTGCCAGTTCTAGGATGGTGTCGATGCTCTCTTTCTTTGCAGCATCAATGAATCCACAGGTATTGACGACGATGACCTCGGCGTCGTTCGCCTCGGCCACGTGACTGTAACCAGCGCGCTCGGCGACCCCGAGCATGACCTCGCTGTCGACCCGATTCTTGGGGCAGCCTAGGCTGACGAAATGGATGGTTCGTGGACTCATGGGCACCGTTGACCTGCACTCGCCAGGGATGCGTGGCTATCAGGTATCAGGGTTTCAGATTGCTGGCCGATGACTGGTCGTTCACAGCAATTGGCCTGCTGCTCCGGGCCTAGCTAGTCTAGGACAGTCTGCGACTGCCGCTAGGAGGTCATGTTCTTGCGGAAGCGCTCGAACAGGTACAAGGCGTCGTGGGGGCCGGCGCCTGCTTCCGGGTGGTATTGGACGCTGAAAGCTTTGGCGTCCGGAACTTCGAGGCCCTCGCTCGTGCCATCGTTCAGGTGCAAGTGTGTCGTCTTTGCTCGCCCTTTGAGCGATTCGACATCGACGACGAAGCCATGATTTTGGAGTGTAATCTCCACGCGACCGGTCGCGAGATCCTTGACGGGTTGATTCAGTCCACGATGTCCGAACTTGAGCTTGTAGGTGCGCCCCCCGAGGGCCAGGCCTAGTAACTGGTGGCCGAGGCAGATGCCGAATATCGGCTTCTTGCCTAGCAGTTCGCGGATGGTTGCAATGGCATAAGTGACCGGAGCGGGATCCCCGGGACCATTCGACAGGAAGATCCCGTCGGGGTTGAGCGCCAAAATCTCTGCGGCGCTCGTGGACGCGGGGACCGCGGTCACGCGGCACCCGACGTCGACCAAGCAACGCAGGATGTTGCGCTTGGCGCCGAAGTCGAGAGTCACGACATGCAAATCCGCCGGGCGTTGGGGTTTGGGTGGGAAGCCTTGACGATGAATGTCAAAGTCGACGTTCCAGACTCCGCGCGCCTCGCAGAAGTCGTAGCTTTGTTTGGGCGTGACGCGTTGGGCTAGATCGAGCCCTTCCATGCTCGGGGCCTTGCGGGCGCGCTCGATGAGGTCCGCAGCGGACTCGGTTCCTATGCAGCCGTTCTGCGCGCCGTGGTCGCGCAGATGACGGGTCAGAAGGCGGGTATCGATGCCACCGATGGCGACGACACCATGCCGGTGAAGATACTCATTCAGGCCTTCGGTAGATCGCCAGTTCGAGGCCATTGGGCTGGGATCGCGCATGATGAAGCCGGACACCGTGGGGCGCCCGTGCGTGCTTTCGTCGTCCTCGCGATTAATCCCAGTATTGCCGATTTGTGGCGCCGTCATGGTGACGATCTGTCCGCAGTAGGAGGGATCCGTCAGAACCTCCTGGTAGCCGGTCATTCCCGTCGTAAATACCACTTCGCCCGTGGTGAAGGACTCGGCACCAAAGGCAAAGCCCTCGAACAATGTGCCATCGGCCAGCGCGAGCCTTGCAGCGGGGCGCTTCACTTGCCCTCGTTCAGCGCGTCGAAGACGATGCAGCCAGAGGCAATGGTCATAAGGACTCTACCGGTGAGCTCGCGATTCATAAATGGTGTATTCTGACTCTTCGATCGGATCAGGCTAGGGTTGACGAGGTATTTGGCGTTCGGATCGACGAGCACTAGCTCGGCCATGCCCCCCTCGGCAAGCCGCGGGGGCTCGAGTCCAATGATTTTGGCTGGACGCGTCGAGAGCGCGTCGACGAGGCGACCGAGCGCTACGTCACCGCGATGCACCAACCCAAGCAACAGTCCAAAACAAAGCTCTAGGCCAATCATCCCCGGGGAGGCGAGGGGAAACTCGCAGTCTTTCTCCAGCGGTGAGTGCGGCGCGTGATCGGTGGCGATGGCGTCGATGGTGCCGTCGGCCAAGGCGCGAACGACTGCGGCAACGTCCTCGGCTTCGCGTAGCGGTGGGTTGACCTTGCAGAACGTGTCGTAGCCGAGACACGCTGCATCCGTGAGCAGCAAGTGGTGCGGCGTGACTTCACAGGTGACGTTTATCCCGCGATCTTTGGCGTCGCGAACCAGTCGCACGGCGCCGCGGCTGGAGAGATGGGCCACGTGGTAATGCGCGCCGACCCACTCAGTGAGCAGGATGTCGCGCGCCACAATGACGTCTTCGGCAACACGCGGTCGCCCCCGCAGACCAAGCCGAGCGGCCACCGGCCCTTCGTTCATATCACCGCCAGCGACGAGTTCCGCGTCCTCGGCGTGCTGCATCACCGGAAGGCCAAAGTTTTTGGCGTACTCGAGCGCGCGGCGCATGACGGCGCTCGACTGTAGGCAGACGCCGTCGTCGCTGACCGCCACGATGCCCGCCTCGCGCAGGTCGGCCATTTCGGTCAGCTGCTGACCTTGCAACCCCAGGGTAATGGCGCCAATCGGATGCAATTGCGGTCCACCCGCTTCGCGTGCACGGGCCAGCATCATTTCGGTGACCGCGCGCGTGTCGTTGACCGGCTTGGTGTTGGGCATGGCGCAGACATGCGCAAAACCACCGGCGGCGGCAGCGAGCAGGCCAGTCTTGATCTCTTCCTTGTATTCCTGGCCAGGTTCTCGAAAGTGGGAATGCAGATCGACGAAGGCTGGCAACAGCCAGCGCCCAGTGCCGTCGATGACGCGTGCGTGCTCGGCGAGCTGGGCCTCATGCCCAACGCCCGGACCGAGACGCGTGATGCGCCCGCGTTCTAGAACCACATCCACGACGGCATCGAGCCCGGCGGCGGGGTCGATAGCGCGTACATTGTTGACGACGACGAGCTCGGCTAAAGGCACGGCCGCGCTGCATAGCACGTCGTCCGCTGGCGGGGGCGGCTCCTTCAGCGCCGGAACCGACGCAACGGCCTAAGCCGGAAACAGGCTCGCCCGCCTACTCGCCGGCCTGAAGGTGAAGGAGTCCTTTCCTGAGGGCCATTCCATTGGTAGCGTACGCGAACTTCCATGGCCGACGACAAGTCTGATCCCGGACAACCCTCTGCCCCACCTCCACGTGCTGCGGCTGCGGGACCTAGTTCGCCGCCGCCTGTGCCGCGACGCAGGACTTCTGGCGCCGTTGCCGCGCCCACGCCGCCACCTCCGCCGCTGCGTCCGTCTGCTCCGACACCGCCCGTGCGCAGCGTGCCGCCACCTCCGCCGCGGCGCAGCACCGGAACGCACACCACTTCACCTGCCCCTGCTGTCGCAACGGATTCATCGCCCAACGCGGCGTTGCCTGGTCCACCCATTCCACCGACCGTCACGAGCTCACCGAGTGCAGCGAGCGCACCGACAGCCTCACCGATCCCAGAACAGATTTCCGAAGTGTCGATTGTCGACGCGGAACCAGCAGTGGTTCTCGTGCTCGAACCAGAGCCGTCCACGGTGCGTGCCTCCGCGCGACACGCGCCTCCACCCGCACCTAAGCACTCGGGACCACCACCTGTACCGCAAAAGGCTGCGGCCGCGCCCGGCGAGCCTACCGCTCCTGCGTCCGCGGCAACCGGTCGTGTGTCGCTGGCAACCGTGGCGCGGCCGGAGCGTTCCGAAGTCGCCACGACGCGGCAGAATGCGCGCGCAGAACTGGGCAAAAAAGCTGCGCGCGCCGTTGCCGAGCCAACAAGTCATCTCACGACCGAGTCGCGCGCCAAGACAATTATTGGGGCGTGTGAGACAGCGCTCAAGTCGGTGACCCGCGACAAAAGGGATGGGGAGCAGGCCGCCCGTTGGCACTTCGAAATTGCCAGGCAATGCGAGTACCCGCTCGGGGATCTGACGCGCGCCGCCGAGGAGTACCAGCGAAGTCTTACGTTGCGCGCCGATCACGTGCCAAGCATTCGTGGCGCGCGTCGTGTGCTGCTGCGTCAAGGGAACTTGAGCGGCGCAATCCAATGGTTCGACGCCGAAATTCGGCTGGTGTCGAAGCCCAAACGTCGGGCGGAGTTGCTGCTGCAGAAGGCCGACTGCTTGGCGAAGCTCAATCGTGACGCCGAGGTACCAAAGACGTTAGCGGCGGCGGCAGAGCTCGTGCCCAACGATGTGGGGGTTATTGCAGCGCAGGTGTTGGCCGAGCGTCGTGCCGGCAATTCCGCGACGCTCGATCGTGCGCTCACCCAGCTGGTGGATGCCACGACCGCCGACGTGAAATCGCGCGCTATCTTGCTCTCCGAACGCGCACGGTTGGCGGAGGTGGTGAAGAAGGACGTAAAGAGCGCGATCGAGTTGTATCGCGCGGCGCTGTCGGCGGACGTTCATGCTCCAGGTGTCATCGGTGCTCTCGAGCGGCTGTATTACTCCGAGGGACGCTACAACGAGCTTGCGGAGGTGACGGCACTCGCCGCCAAGCAGGCGGCGACGGAACACGGGCGGGCTTTGGCTTTGCAGCGCTTGTCCCAACTCTGTTTCGAGCGTCTTGGCCGTGTCGAGGAAGGCGTCAGCGCCATCGAACGCGCTCACGCTGACCTGCCCGCCGACGTTGCCATTCTCGAGGATCTCATCAACGCCTACGAGCGGAGTGGCAAGGCGGTTCAACTCGCGGCAGCCCTCGAACAGCTATACGCCCTCGATCTCGATCCAAAGGCACGCTCAGGAATTGCCTACCGTATTGGCAGGATTCACGAGCAAGCGCTCAAGGACGATGTTCAAGCCGCCGCTTGGTACGCGCGCGAACTCGAACGCAGCCCGAGCGACACGGCGGCTCTCGATGCGCTGGGCGGTCTGTATACCAAGCACTCGCAGTGGAAGCAGATGGTCCAGATGCGATTGGCGGAGGCCGAAGCCTGTCAGGACGGGCCGCGCCGCGCAGCGGCGCTTGCCGCAGTGGCGCGCATCGTTGAAACGAAACAGCATGATGCTGCTGAGGCGTGCCGGTTGCATGCCCGGGCGCTGGCTGCACACGGTGCTTTCGTGCCATCATTCTCAGCCTTGGAGCGTCTACTCGGTGCAGCGGGGCGCCACGAGGAACTGATCAAGCTCTACGAGCAAGCCGTCGAGGCCAACACCGATGCCGACGAGCGTAACGCTCTGCTGTTCAAGATTGGTCGAATCGAGGAGGATATTCTCGGGAATCCGCGCGCGGCGCATGGCGCCTACGAACGAATCAGCGGAAACGGTACGGCGCATGCGCAGTTGGAATCGTTGCACGCGATGCAGCGGACGGCGGAGCGTGGTCAGCTTTGGGCGGAACTGGTGCGGGCGCTGGAGCAAGAAGCGAATCTGACCAAGGATCCGCAGAAGAAGTTGACGCTCCTGCATCGTGCTGCCGAGGTCGTTGCCGAAGAGCTCGGCGAGGTCGATGGTGCTGCCGCTCGATACAAGAAGGTGCTCGACCTGGATGCCAAATACGAACCAACGCTTAGCAGCTATGCAGCGTTGTTGCAGCGCGCAGGGCGCTGGGACGATTGGTTGAACGTACAGAAACGCCATTTGCTAGCGGTGTCTGCTGGGCCCGGCCGGGCGCCGTTGCAGTACGAACTCGGGCGCGTGCTGGATGAACACTTAGGCAAACGCGGCGAGGCGATTGCCGCGCATCGCGATGCCTTGAATTCGAACCCGCAACACCTATTGGCTCAGCTGTCTTTGGAACGGCTACTGTCCGCCGAGGAACGCTGGGCGGAGTTGGTTGAGATCTACGAAAGGACCTCGAGCGGAGGCGAACCCGCGGTAGTCACGCGGCGGTTGTGTCGAGCCGCGGAGATCCTCGAGCATCGACTGAACAAGCCCGACCAGGCACTATCCCTGTTCGACAAGGTCTTGGCGATAACGCCGGATTACACGCGCGCCGTTCAGGGGCGCATACGCTTGTTGTGTTTCGCACACTCGTCCAAGGCGCTGGCGGATGCCTATGCCACGTTGGCTCAGCAGGCGGGAGACTCACCGGACGGTCGTCTTGCTTCCTATCGCGAAGCGGAGGTGCGGCGTGACGAACTCAGCCAATCCGACAAGGCCGTCACCGCACTCGAGCGGGTCGTCGCCAGCGAGCCCGGTCACTTGGCTGCATGGATGGCGCTCGAAGAGCTGCAAAGTTCGCAGAATAATTGGGCCGCACTACCTCCGATCCTCAGTGCTGAGGTGCGTCTCTACTCCGATCCTGCCGCGCGTGTTGCGACCTTGAATCGTCACGCGATGGTCTTGCGGCGCTTGGGACAGGCAGAATCGCAGTTGACCGTGTTGGTGAGTCTGCTCGAGATCGATCCGAACAACATTCAAGCGCTCGAGCATCTAGAGCTGCTGGCACTCGAGTCGTCCAATGTCTCGCTGCTGGGCCAGGTGGATGCACGTCTTGCCGCCCTGTCCGAGGAGCCGCGGCAGGCGGCTGTACACCAGACGCGGCTGGCGGAGGCCCTCGAAGATGCGTCGGATCCAGCGGCGCTAGACAATTACCTGGGAGCCTATGAGCGTGACCACGAGGACGTGGCAGCAGTGCGCGGCATAGGGCGATTGGCTACGGCACGACGTGACATCGCCCGCATGGAGCAGGCTGCCGAGGGTGAGATGCTCACGACCCGTGAGCTCGATGTTGCTTCGGGATTGTTCCTGTACTCGTCGAGCCTGCGTCAGTCCGTGGGCGATGTCGATGGCGCCATACTCGTCGCAGCCAAGGCGTTGTCGATCCATCCAGACAGCGACGACGCCCTCGAACGGTTGACCGAGCTGCGGTTGCAGCACCATCAAGTGGATACCCTGGTCCAGGAGTTGTCCAGTGCGGCGGGGCAAGCTAAGTCGAAGGAGCGCTCCGCAGTCCTGTGGATCCGCGTGGCGAATATTCTCGCCGATATTCGCCACGACGTTGCGGGGGCGATTGGGGCGCTCAGTCGCGTCACGCAAGCGCAACCAAACAACGTCGAGGCTTGGCTCGAGATTGGTGACCTCTACGTACGCGATGGCCAGCTGCAGGCGGCAGTCGAGCGTTACCGCAAGGTGCTCGACGCTCACGCGTCTCCCGAGCAGCTCATGTTGGCTCGCCTGGCGATGGGCACGCTCTTCGTCGAACTCAACCAGCCTAGCCAGGCACTCGAACACCTGCAGGCGGTCCTCTCGATCTCTCCGGGGGAGCAGAAGGCGCTGCGCGCCCTGCTCGAGGTGCGGCTGCAGCGCGGAGAGACTGAAGTCGCGGCGAACCTCGCCAACCAGCTGATTCAGCATGCTCCAACTATCGAGGACCAGGCCGAGGCCCTCGTTTCACTAGGGCGCATTGAGCGTCAGCGACGTCGCCCACAAGAGGCAGTGACGGCTCTCGCCCAGGCAGTGGCACAGGTCGGCGTCGAGGGACGCGCTGCCAGCGAACTTTTGAACCTACTTGGTGCATTGCGCAGCGAGGGGCACAAGGCAGAATTTGGCGTGGTTGCCAATGCGCTTACGCACTACCTCGAACACCGTGCCCAGCCGGGTCCGGCGATGGTAAAGGCGATGGCAATGCTCGCCAAGGTACTCGATCGCGATTTGAACCAGCCGGATCACGCCGTCCTCTACCTCGAGCGCGCGCTCGCTCAGGCTCCCGATGATGGCGAGTTGCAGGCCGCACTGGCCACTGTGCTCGAGCGAGCGGGGCGCTTTCCGTCGGCGATTGAAGCCTATAGAAAGCAACTGTGGCAGGATGCAGCGCGAGCCGATTGCTACCGCGGCATTGCGCGCTGCCTCGAAGGCCTCAATCGAGGGGCGGAGGCTCTGACTGCCATGTTGCCACTCGCCGTGCTCAATGCGGCGACGGACGGCGAGACGGCGGCGCTTGGGTCGCGTGTCGGCGGACCGGCGCAGCTCTCGCCTCGCGGATTGTCACTTGATCTGCTCGACGTGCTCGGTTCCCCGACCGTGGCCGATCCCGTGGGAAACCTGATCGCCACGATGGCGGACGGGCTGGATCGTACCGAAGCGGTCGAGGTCGATCGGTTTGGTCTTTCATCGCGCGATCGGCTGAATGCGCGCGCGGGCCATCCCTTGCGTGCCGTTGCTGAACGCGTAGCAAGTGCGGTTGGTATCGACGAATTCGAACTGTACGTCGCCAACCAGGGCGTCAGCACGTTGCTTGTGACGACGGCGGATCCACCGGGAATCATCGTTCCCGTGCGCCTGCTCGAGATGCCGGAATCGGTGCAGCTTTTCGCGTTCACCCGGATCTTTTCGCTCATGAGTCGGCGTTGGCATGCGTGTGACCAGTTCGATGGGGCGACGCTGCAGCATTGGTACATGGCAGCGTTGCGCCTAGCGGACTCGGACTACGCCGGGGGTACGGCCGAGGACGATCTGGTCTCGAGTCTCTCGAAGCGGCTGGGCAAAGCGCTTCCCTGGGGACGTCGTGGTCGTGTCGAAGAGGCGGCTCAAGCATGTTTGGGTGTCAAGCCTGCGGCAGTCGAGGAATTTCGGCGACACGCGCGTTGGGCCGCGGCGCGACTGGCCAGTGTCTTGTCCGATGACCTGCTTGGGAGCGTGGCTTGGATCCGACAAACCGAGGGTGACCAGTCGGGACGCCCATCGGCGATGGCGGCACCTGCCACGTTGCTGGTTGACGAACTATTGCGCGGTTGGGTCAGCGACGGCGCGACTGAGGTTCGTCGCAGACTCGCTATTGTGTGACCCGGATCAATCATCTCAACTAGGGTAGATTAGCGCCGATGCCGATCATTGCCGCGGAGCTCAGCGAGGTAGCCGAGGGCGTTGCGGCCTATCTTCAACCAGATGGTTCTTGGGGTCTCTCGAATGCGGGCCTCATCGTCGGCGAGCGGGACTGTCTGCTCGTCGATACGCTGTTCGATCTGGCGTACACCCGGCGCATGCTCGACTCGTATCGACAGTACCGCCACGGCAGCGAAGACGCGGGTATCGTCGTCAATACTCATGCCAATGGCGACCATTGCTACGGCAATGCGCTGCTGAGGGGCCGCAGAATCATCGCGTCCAATCGCGCGGCGCGAGAAATGAAGAATATGCCACCGGCGAAGCTCGGCAAACTGATGCAGGTGGCAGGCGTCGCGCGGTCCCTCGGAGTGTTCAGGCCAAAGCTCGGGCGAGTGCTCAAGGCGCTGGGGTTGCGTGTCGGAGCCGACCTTCTGGACGCGGCTCCCTACGTGGCTGCAGCATTCGGGCGTTTCAAGTTTCGAGGGATCGATGTCGAGCCCCCGAACGAGACCTTCGATGGTGAGATGGAAATCGACTTGGGCGGCAAGCGGGTGGTGCTGCTCGAACTCGGACCGGCACATACCGAGGGTGACGTGGTTGCCTACGTTGCCGACACCAAGACCCTGTTTTCTGGCGATTTGCTCTTCGAAGGCATGCATCCATTGGTTTGGGCCGGCACAATTACGGGCTACGAGCGGGCGCTTGAGCGACTCCTCGCGTTAGCGCCTGAGGTCATCGTACCGGGGCATGGCAGGGTCACCGATCTTGCCGCGGTCCATCGGCACCTTGCTTACCTGACGGCCTTTCGCCAAGAGGCCGAACCGCTCTATCACGCCGGCGCCACGGCGGAGCAGGCGGCGGCGACGCTGATGCGTAAGGGTTTCGGTAGTTTGAGGGAGCCCGAGCGCCTCGTGGTCAACGTCACCGCGGCTTACCGCGAGTTCTCTGGGACAGCTGGCGCAAGCGACGTAATCTCGCTGTTTGCGGCGATGTCGCGTTTAGCTGACGCAAGTTTGGCCGATGGCGCTTAGGGGACTATCGACCCAGGGATTTCTCGGTTAGGGTGTCCGGCATGCGAGGTCACCTGGTCATGCAAGCTTCCAAAGCGCGTGTTGGGCTATCGTTGGTCATATCTGTTTTTGGCGTGTTGGGTTGCACCGAGAGTGGGGCAGGCAAGGCAGGGACCGCCTGGAGCTCGCTTCTGACTTGCGTCTTGGGCAAGAGTGCGGAGGCTTCCCCCGGCGACCAAGCAGCGCAAATTCGGGCGATCCAGCTCAGCAATCCTGGCTCGGATGGAAAGGCCGACGCTTGGCCAGGGCGCTGCTCTGGATATGCGAACCAGCTCTACCAGGCACTCGAGAGCTCGGGAAATCCAGCGTTACTCAAGCGGAGCATGCAAAACAAGTTGGGTTGTTCGGACACCAAGCCCAGCTGCGTGTTGAATAGCGAGACAGTCGCTCTGTTGGCCGGAGAATTGGCAGACGGCGCGAAGGCCGCGGGGCTCAAGCTCGAATCAGTGCCGGCAGTGAAGGGGCCGGATGTGACCGCGCAAATCAGCCTGTCTGCCAAGGATTGGCAGCCCATTTCGAAACAAGCATCTCAGCTCGTTGGGCCCGAACTCGGTCTCGACGGTAGCGTGAAGTGGTTGCTCAAGTCGACGGGCGAACGAATGCGTCCCACGGCTTGCGTGTTCGCTCCTAGTTCCAAGCAAATCGAATGTTTTGCGGGGAACGAGAAGGTGCCGCCGCTGCCCCCCCAAAGCATTCAGCTCGTCAGTGACGAGAAGGAAATGATCGCGGCAGGTTTGACCGAGCAAGGTCAAGCTGCGTTCAACCTGAAGACGGGCGAAACGATCGTGGCCAAGGGACAGTCTGGAAATCTGATCCGCGACGGCCTCGCAGTGGAGCGCGGCGAGGGTGACAAGGGCTTCGTCGCCATCGCGCTCGCCAAGGGCAAGGCTCAGAAACCAATTGTGCTAAAATCCAAGGCGGAGGTCACTCAGCCGCTGAGCATCGGCAGCCAAATCATTTGGTTGGAGCCCGGCGCTGACACGACCACATTCGTGGCAAAGGCGCTCAAGAACAATAGGCTCGTCGATGCGGCCAAGTTGACAGGCGCATTTTCTGGAGCATTCCATGTCTGCAAGAGCGCAGCGCTAACCGCAGTCGCGACCTGGGGAATGCACAATGGGCAGCGTGGCGCCAAACCGAGTGCAGGCAGCGACATGACTCAGGTCACTGTGACACAATTGCGTGACGGCGTTTGGTCGAAGCCCGCGGAGTTGAAGGTTCCATTCCGTCGCGCCATTGAATCGGAACTGGTGTGTTCTGGCTCAACGGTGAAGATGGCCTGGGTGGAGCCGCTCGAAAGTAGCGTCAAGGTGGGGCAGTTCAGCTGTGACAAGGACGGCTGCAAGACTGCTGAAGAAGTGCTGCCGAACATCGACAGCCGTTGGTGGTGGGCAGTGGGTCCTGTTGGCGACAAGTTGCTGGTGATGTGGCGCGCCAGTTTCGGTGAGGCCAGGATGCGTCTCGGTGCCATGGGTCAGTTGGCGCAGACGAAGGACGTCGTGCTATTCGACGACACTGAACATGGCGGCCCGAAGGCGGGTGAGGCAATGTCGGTATTCACTAACGATGCGGCGTTGCTGCTGTTCAAGCAAGAGCCGCCGGTTGCCATGACCATCGCAGCCGACGGCACGGCCAAAATTCTAACGGCAAAGTAGGGACTCAATCCCTCTGTTCTCGGAACCTGTAGAAGTCCAGAGAGACTTCGGATAGGTTGGACGGACTATGACAGGCGGCGCTCCTCCACCACAAGGTCCAGGCAATCCCGGCGGATATCCACCAGGAGGTTTTCCTCCAGGACAGGCTCCAGGTGCCTATCCACCAGGACAAGCCCCAGCTGGCTATGCACCTCAACAACCTGGTCAGCCAGGTCAGCCCCAATACGGTGCACCTCAGCAACCACAGCCCGGGTACGGAGCTCCGGCTTATGGTCAGCAACCCTACGGTCCACCAGGCGGCGCCCCGCCTGGTGGTGCCCCAGGCTATCCGCCCCAACAAGGTGGCTATCCGCCTCAACAAGGTGGCTACGGTCCACCCGGCGGCTATGGGCCGCCTGGTTTTGGCGCTCCACCTGGCTATCCACCCATGGTTCCCGGTGCGAGCCCGGATGCTCCTTACGGCATCGATCCAGTCAGTGGCATGCCATTTTCTGACAAGCAGAAGATGGTTGCAGGTCTGTTGCAGCTCCTGTTGGGCGGCTTCGGCGCAGGGCGATTCTACACGGGCCACACCACCATTGCGATTGCACAGATCGCCGCAACTTGGTTGACTTGCGGTGCTGGCGGGCTCTGGCCGCTCATCGACGGCATCATGATGCTCACGGGCAAAGTGACCGACTCTGACGGCAGACCGCTCCGAGACGGGTGAGCTGGCGTAGTCGTGTGACACCCATTGATGGGAAGTCACGCGGCTGCAGCCTTCCGAACGCTGCGCCGTACCTTGACGGGTCTTCGGAATATGAGGACCACGCTGAGCGCAAGCGCAATCAAGCTTGCAGTAGCGGCGGGCAACAGTGAACTCTCGGCGTACACGAGCCTAAGGCTATGCCTGCCTGCATTTGCCTTGACGGACATGACGAAGGCATTGGCTCGCATTATCGGTATTGGTACACCGTCCAATTGCGCAGAAAAGTTGGGATGGTAGCTCTCGTTGACGACGATGAAGCCATCCTGCGACAAATCGCAGTCAAGGTCGATCCGGTCGCTCAGGGGAAGGTTCGTTCGGCAGGTGCCGACTCGGGCAAGCTGCGCGAGCTGACGCTGGTCGACGTCCCCACCGTCGAGCACAGCGAAAAGTCCTTGAGCAATCCTCGGATCGCGCAGCAGTAGCTCCGCCTCGGCGATTTCGCTCACGACCGCAACGCTTGCTACGCCAAAGGCAAAGGGCAACGCCGTTTGATTCTCGTAGAGTGCTGCAGTTGGCTCCGTGAATTGACCGATTCGCTTGAGACCCGATTCGCTCGGAAGGTTCAGACTCGCCGGAAGACTCAGATGGCGAATCGCAAAGACGTCGAGCATTTGACGCTGGTAGCGCCCGATGTCGTGCCAGAACCGAAACTTTTCGCCCTCCTCCGAGGATACGTACGCGTCCGCGTAACCAATTCCTTGGGCGATGCCGATATCCTTGAAGAGACTGCGGGCAAACGCGGAAGCTTGAACTGCAGAAGGAGCCGAATCAAGACCTTCGACATCGAGGTTAGCGACGTCGTGCATCAGCCGGGTTGGTTCCCCAGTGGGTGTCGTTGCGACAATGGTACGCGTGAAGGCAGATTCTGCGAACACGCTGGGGGGCGCGGTGGCGTAGGCTCCCCAGGTGATCCGAAGCACCTGAAACGTGAGCAGGGCGCAGAGCCCGTAGCGCAACAGCGGCGTTGGCTTCTTGCGTGCCAGCGTCAATACAATGGCGACAGCGACCACGAGTACGAGCTCGCTGCTCAGGGCAAGAGTCATCGTCGCTTTTGCAGAGCCGAGGGGGACGACACTCCTAGCGGAGTGGAGCCATTGCGCAGCCGTTGGTACGAAGCACATTCCCAAGACCAGCATGAGCCCCAAGGTTAGGGTCCCGAAATACGGGAGGCGTTGGGTGGGTTTGCTGCGCCAACTATCGAGGCCCGCCGCCGCCAGAAGCGGCAGAATGGCCGCAGCAAGCCCGAAGAATTTTGCGGGATAGCGGAAGAGCTTTGCTGCAGGAATGTGGTTGAAATAGAGCCCAAAGAAAGGACTGTGACGTCCAATTGCCAGGAGCAGAACAAAACCGAGCAAGATGGCGAGTGGGCGAGTCCAGGAGCGATGTCGAATGCGGGCGGAGAGCACCCCGACCAACGCAAAGAGCAGCAACGCCGAGCCGAAATAGGGAGTCAGGATCCAAGGATCCCGATGCCCGAGCGAGTCTTCGTCGTCCATGAAGAAGCCGAGGAAGCGGTCGAATTCCAGGGGCGAACCAAAGAACCGTGGTACCAAGAGTTCGAGTAAGCGCAAAGGATGCAATGACCAGTGGCTTGCTTCAGCCAAGGGGATCCCTGAAGCGCGACGGCTCCGCGGTATCAGCTCGAGAGCGGGCAGGATCTGCGGCAATGCGATGGTCACGCCCAGCAGCACACCCGAGATTGCTGGTGCCACGAACCGCCAACGGGAGCATCTGCGCGTCGGGTAGCCGAATGCAAGAGCCAGGACAAACCAGCCTGTCAATACGACACCCTGGGGTTCGCCACACAGGATCAGTGTCCCCCAGGCCAAACCTGCAAAGGCTACGTCTCTGGGGTCGCGGCTTCGCAGACTGCGCAGCACGAGGGTTGCGACGACCGGGAGCCACCCGAGGCTCATCATGTAGGAACTGATCGAGGTCAGGCTCACCATGTAGCCCCCAAGTGCAAAGGCCATGGCACCAACGGCGCTGGACAGCGCTGACACGGAAAGTGTGCGCAGTAAGAACCAAGCTCCAACTACGGCGATGACCGCGTGGCTCACGATGAGCAGACCGACGCAGTAGGGAGCCGGCAATAGCAAGAGGAAGTTCAGCGGATAGAGCACTCCATTGGCCGGATTCGCGAGAAACGGCATCCCCATATCGAGGAGAGGCAACCACTCGGGAAGGTCGAATTGTCCGAGCCGCTCACGCAGGTAGAGCCTGATCGGATAGACCACCAAGAGCGTGTCTTTGAGACAGAAGACGCGCCCGAGCAACACCACTGGCGCATAGAACAGAAGAACAAGGACCGATAGCCCGATCCAGACAAGCCGGTTTCGCGTGACAATCCCCTGACTGCGGGTGATTGCTCCGCCTAGCCATCGTCGCGAAAGAGACTGCATCAGGCGAAACATAGCCGATGCGGCTAGGCGAACTAAGCACGATCGACTGGTTCAACCGGGTAAGCCGAGCAAACCCGGCTAAAAATCATGGCAAATGCGCCTATTAGCTGAAAGACTCAAACGCTCAATACGGCACACATCAAGTCATGCTCATAGGAATCGCCTGGCTCTTCGCGCTCCTGGTTGTCTGGTTCGAAGTACGGCATCCTAGGCTCCAGACCTTTCCGCAGTCTGGGCGCAATGGATGGTGTCCCGCGGATGTCGTGGCGCTCTTACTCATCCTCGTGGCGCATCTGCCATTGCTGTCACTGTTGATTGCTTGGGCGAGGCTTCCTGGGTACCTACCAGGAGACGCTCGAACTCACGCATTGGTGGCATATCATCTGACAGCCGATGCGTTGTGGTCGGGCTGGGCCGCTAGCTACGTGGGTGGCTTCCCCCTAGCCGTGCATTACCCAATCGTCGGGTGGCTGGTCATCGGCTTGCCCATGCGGTTCGGGGTCGACCCAACCCGCGCTTTGCAGGCCATTTGCAGCATTGCCGTTGTTGCGACGTCGCTCGTTGCCTATTTGCTTGGTCGAATCAACCGTGTGGGGATCGTCGCGTCACTAGCCGCGGCATTATTTATTGCGTGGATCAGCCCGCTGAACTCCTTCGTGGGCGGGTTCGAGACCTACTTCGTGACTGGGCTAGTATCTCAAGTCCTGGTCATGCCTTTCGTTCTGTGTTGGGTAGGCACTTGTTTCGGGAGTCTTGGTTCATTTGCGGGTGCAAGCGCATTTGCGGGGCTAAGTTTTCTCGTTCACCCACAGGTTGCCACGGCGACGACCGTCCTATTGGGGCTGCTCATGATTGCATGCCCGGTTCACCAGGCGCGCCGTCGTTACTTGGTCAGTGCCACGATGGCGGGCACTGTGGCACTACTAGTCTACGGAACTGCTGCGATTCAGCTCCAGTTGCCCTTTGGCTGGCCCATCAATCTCAAATGGATGCAGCTTGGTTTCGGCCCCGAGCGCCTCGATGACTGGTTCATCGACGGCGATCTGCTCGATCGGGATCGTGCACCGATCGCTACCGCTCTCTGGGCTGGCTGCTTCACCCTAGCCATCGTGCGCATGCGCCACCCTGTCGCCCGAGCAGTCGTTGCGGCATCCATTGGCTCGGTCTTTCTTTCAACCTTGGGTCCCGCCATCGACCATTCCGGAAGGCTAGGCAAAGCGCTACTCACGGTCTTTCAGCCATTGCGCGCCATGGCGCTCATTCCGGTGGCAGCAGCCGCAACCGTCATGTTTGGGCTTGAGCACCATCGAGACACCGCGGTGCGGCTTTCCGCATGCATCGGTCGATTCTTTGTCGCTTGGCGAGCCCGTCGCACCGGCGGTAAAGCTACCGGCTTTCTCGAGCAGGCCAGGGTCGACCGATGGTCAAGGTGGCTCAGGCTGGGTACGCTGATGGTCATCGGTCTGCCCATGGCGGTGGCAGCCATGGATTCGCGGAATCAGGTGACTAGGAAGTGGATTGCGGAACTTGACGACTACGACGCCGAGCACCCCTGCGGTTCGCAAGGTCCCAATCGTTCCGAATGGGAACGCCTACGAGTCGATCTCGGTTCACTCTCAGGCGGTCGGCTTTGGTTCGAGGATGCAGAATCCAAGCTCCCGGGTCAATGCGCTCAGACTACGGGTTTTGAACGAAACAGTTCCGTTGCGATCGCCAACACGGCGGCAGTGGGTGCTCATGTCGGGCTACTCACCTTGGCAAACCGGTATTTGGCACCGACCAGGACTGGACTCGCCCGTCGCGCCGAAGCCCTTGGGATCGGTCATGTATTGACGAGTCACCCCTTGCCTTCTGATGCTACGGCGGCGTTCAAGCGGGTCCGCAAATACGGAGGCCTCTATCTCAGCTCTCGAGTCACTGACTCCGGGCATTTCGGCGTGGGTTGTGTGCGAAGGAGATGGTCAGGACAAAACGCTGTGCTTGATCAAGTCTTGAAGGCGCGGCTCAGTAGCGATTCCGCCTGGAGTGAGCTACTGGATCCCACAGCCTTCCTCGAACTGGCAGCCCGTGGTGGTCCGCTTGCTCAGGCGGATGTCACTGATGCTTGTCAGAGTGAAGGAGCGGTGTTGAAGAATGCAACCGATTCCGTGAGCAATCATGCCGTGACGGTCGAAGCGCTTGCGCCGATGGATCTCGTCCTCCGCGTTACGGCTCATCCGACGTGGCAGTGGCATGTCGACGGGAAAAAGGTCACTCCGCAACTGGTCTTCCCGGGTTACTACGCCACGCGCGTCGCTGCTGGACGGCATCACGTCGAGGTCACCCACAGGCCCGCCCTGACTACAATAGCCGGATTATTGCTGGCTCTGCTTGGACCGATGCTGATTTGGCTGCTGCCCGTGCAGTTGCGACGGCGGAACTCCGGCTGAGTTGGGCGTATGCGGCCGGTACCCTGATTGCTATCGCGTCGTGGTGGCGTTTTCGGTTTCATCGGGTTCGACACTGCCAGCGTCGAGCCCGGTGCTAACGCCCGCATCGGGCTGCAGACGGTGTTTGCGCTGCAAGGCGATATCCGCTGGCGGACAGACGATACCGTTACCATTGGCACCAGGTGCAGGTGCTGAGAAGAGTTTTGCTACAGCGCGATCCATGGCGTCGAGATTGGGGAACAGCATGGCTCGGCCCTGGTCGCGGCGCGGTTCGGCCTCGACGTCTGAGAACACCAATCCATGCACGAGTTCCAACTTCAGAGCCAGGGCACGTCGAGCCAGATCCAATAACTCGTAGCGTTTGAGATCTGTCGCGACGTGGCTTTCGACGGTCGTCCAGACTTCGGTAATATGCCCCAGGTTACCGAGATTGAGTAGTTCACGGTGGATGGCCGAGAGCACGGCTTGTTGGCGACGCGCGCGACTGAAATCGGAGCGCCCGTGGCGCGAACGCACGTACATAGCAGAAGTGGCGCCGTCCATTCGGAGCTGACCCGTTTTCACGTCGAGCACGCGACGGCCGCTCGGCGTGCGAGCGTCGACGAAGTCGTCGATGATCGGGCAGGGGACGTCGACAGTGATCCCGCCTATTGCATCCACCAGACTCTCGAACACGGAGAGATCGACCACCATTGCGTGTTCGATGGGCAGCGCGAGCAAGTCACTTACCGACTGCTTGAGCGCTGAGAGCGCGTTGTCGCCGCGTGCGTAGGCCAGACCGTACGCCGCATTGACACGTTCGAGCCCATGCTTGGGGATTTCTACGGCCATGTCCCGCGGGACGCTGATGAGACCGACGCGCCCCGTTTGCTTCTCCAGTACCACCAGGATAAGGGTGTCGGTCAAGCCACTGCCCTTTTCTCCTGGTCGTCGATCCATCCCTGCGATGAGAATGTTCTCGGTTCCGGTCAGGGGCGGCAGCCTGGGCTCCAACGGTAGCTCTGTCGCCTTGGGTGCAGGCGCGAGCGCAGAAGCAGGCAGGTCTGGCAGGGCGACGGCACCGTGCGCCGACTTATGCTCCAGGGCTCCAAAATCCGCCAGAAGCCAGCTGGCTACGCCGGCCAATCCAACGGTGAGCATACCCAAACCAGCTATGACCAGACGCGAACGAAACACGAAGCGCCGTTTAGCAGACGTCGGACCAAAGAGCGAGAGTTTGCGCGCCTCGGCCCTATCCCGAAACCAACCGCAATCGCGACGTTCCACCTGAAGCTGGCCCGTCACTGGCGGTCAACTCTCGCGCCTTTTTGATCTCATTGCGCGTCATTGGGCCACGCATATACGTCATGGTCCAGCGTGGCTGCAGCAAGACGAGACCTTGCTCGGAGTGTGCGTCGCGCATCAAGAACCAACGCGGGGCGAGGCGTTTGACGATGTTGGCGAGATCGGCTTGATTAGATTCTGCTCCAGATCCGGCCCCAGAGGCTGCCATGCCGTCGAGCACGCGGGCGCGATCGGCATCTGTTTGCAGACGACCAACGCACCAAAGGCCTGCATTGCCCAGCGCACGGTAGTCGAGATCCATCGGATTCTGGGTGGCCAAGACGACCCCGACGCCAAAGGCACGCGCTTGCTTCATCAAGGAGACCAGCGGGCGTTTGGTAGGTGGATTGGCAGGGTGAGGCGGCAAGAAGCCGTAGATCTCATCGAACACGATGAGCGCACGCAGCCGCTGAGTCCCCGGCAGGCCGCGTACCCACGCGAGTAGTTCCTCCATCAATACGCCGAGCACCAGCGCCCGTTCCTCGTCGCCGAGGTGGGCCACACTGACGATGACACCGGGAGTGCGGCCGTTGACCGGGGTCATCCAAGCGGAGATATCTAGGGTAGTGCCTTGGCGCCAGCTGGCAAAGCTGGGTGAAGCTAGTAGCGAATTGAGCGCAGCAGCCAAGGCCCGGCGTTCGCTCTTTGGTAGGAAGGCGTCGACCGTCAAGGCACCGACGCGCGCGATCGGCGGGTGCGTGACCTCGTCCACCAGTGCTGCGAGCTCAGCAGAGCGTCCACTTGCCAGCCGGAGTTCGGCCAGTACCATCAACTGCACATGCTCCCGACTCTTGGCTGGATCCGGATCCCGACCGATCAGGCGTAGCAACAGCGAGACCGCAGCACTCAGCGAATCCCGCGCGGCTTCGGGATCGCTCTGCCACCGCTCCGAGGGGCGCTCCAGACTGGAAAGCACATGCAGGAGCTCACCCGCGGTGGCCCCGGTCATCACTGTTACAAGACCAGTTTTCCCGCTACCTGTCGTTCCCAGAACACAACCATGAGTGACAAGATGGTGTGACGGAAGCAAGACGCGGTCGGCTGCGCCCTGACCGCGCAAAGCGCAAGCCGAACCCAAGTATAAAGAGGCAGTCATGATGCTTTACCTCGTGACTCAGATTAACACAGTGTTCGCCTTCACGCTGGCATCAATGGGCTGCTGCCAGGCATACCAATCGGGATCTTGGCTGCATTGGGCGCCGCCGTGTTTCCGGCTTCAACTGTGGCTGCAGGTGGAGCGGGGGTGACGACCGGCGGCTGATCTGCGTTGGGCTTGCGGTTGGCAGCTGCATTCGCGCGCCCGGAGTAGAGCGATGGCGCGATATCGTCGGCGTCGCCATTGTTCCAACGCAAGAAGATGACGGCACGGCGTGCCTGTTCGTAGGCGTCAACGAATAGGGTGAACATGCGCTGGCGAACGTCCGCTGATGCAGCGACCTGTTCCGGGGATTGCTCGCGATGACCAATGGCAGACACCAGGCGCAAGGCAAGCTTGTTGGCTTCTACCAGCTCATCGTACGTTAGCGCAGTGCGCCCCTCGATGTTGGGCCAGGTGGTCTTTAGCAGCTGAATGACGCCCATGAGATCAAAGGCGACATTCTTGTAGCCATGCATGCCGCTGAATTCCTTCAGGACGTCGCTATTGATCAAGCCGCGTGTGGCCAGCGCTCGGGCATCGGCCAAAAATACGTCGCGCTTTTCAGTAGCAGTGTCCAATAACTCACGGATTTGTTCCGGGGGTGTGGTCGCGGACAAGTATCGGGAATGCGCGCTCGCCAGTGCCAACACGTATTTGGGCAATCGGTCGAATACTTCTGCCTCGAATTCAGGCAGTTTGGCCGCATGCTCGTAAACGACCTTGAGCTTGGGCATGACCCCCACAGTGGTGATGATGGCCGCTGGTATGTCGAGCCGGATGGCTGTGAGTTGACTGTTTGGCAGTGCCATCGCCTCAGGCAGAACCTCCTCATAGGCTTTGTCACTGTCACCGTTTTCGATAATAGTAATGATATCAATAGCTGACATGATGTCCTCCCAATCGGCGGCCCCTCTTGTCCGCCTCATCTGTTGGTTATAACGCTGGCGATGTGAGACTCTTCCACACCCAATGTCGATTTTTCTGAGAAGGGGGGGTGCAACCAAAAATGCTTTGCCGGCAAAGGCGGAAGAATCTCTGAGATCGAAATCCAATTGCCGGCAAAGGCGGAAGGACCTCTGAGATCGAAATCCAATTGCCGGCAAAGGCGGGAGGACCTCTGAGATTGAAATCCAATTGCCGGCAATAGAATCCGAGCCTTGCGAGATTCGAATTGCTTTGCCGGCAAAAGGAAATGAAAGTCGAAGATTCGATCTGCTTTGCCGGCAAAGGGAAATGAAAGTCCGAGATTCGAATTGCTTTGCCGGCAAAGGGAAATGAAAGTCGAAGATTCGATCTGCTTTGCTGGCAAGGGGAGATGGAAGTTCGAGGTTCGATCTGCTTTGCCGGCAAAGGGAAATGATATTTGGCAGGCAGATTTGACATTGGTGCTCGAGGCGCCAACTCCGCGTTGAAGATCAACGCCCAGCCTAGATCTTTGGAAACACTAGGAAGTTCCGCGGCTTCCTGTTACGCTCGCGTCCAATTTGTCCGCGACCGAGAGTAGCCAGGATGCCGAGTAAATGGTCGCCTTGGTCGCCACCTTCAGGGAACCGTGCTTTCTGGGATGGCAAGTTGGAAGTGCTCTCGATCCGCTTTGCCGGCGCGACGTTCCAGAACCTAGCCATTACCTCTACGGCGCCACAGCGAAAGCACGCAATTGGGCTCTGCCTCGTGGCGGGGAACCTAGCGTGCGGCAGCTTTCGGTCGTATCGGTGTCAGGAGGGCTTCGAATTCCCCGTAGGGTGAAGTGAAGCGTCCTGTCTTGGCAATGATGCCGGCCTGAAACAGACTCTCGGGCATCTGTTCCGGCGTCGCGTTGGTCATCCGCTTCATGAAGCGCGCGTGGGCGGCGGCGTTGACGTGAGGTATTCGTTTGGCGCGCGGCATGGGATCAATCCCCCAACACCCCATCAACACTCGTCGCAGTATGCACGCGCTCGCTGTAGCGTTCGAGTGCAGCATCGTCCGCGGCATCGATACGGGTGACGGACCATCCATCGAGTATTCCGAACTTCAACTCGATCTGTCGACGAACCAGCGCTCTGTAGCCTTCCGTTCGCCCCTTCTTCTCACCTTCTTCAATCCACTTTTCGGCCAGAGTACTCACGATGTCATTCCTTTCTGGGATGGCCCGCCGGATCCTTTCGGCAAGCTCCTCGGGACCAAGGCTAGGAGCGATCCTCGAAAGTTAGCTGAAGAGCTGTAGGATGGCACGCTGGCCGTTCGGGGCTGCGAGAACTGCGTGAAAAAGGTCCGCCCAGCTCAACAACTCCGCGAGTATGCGGCCTTCGCGGCGACTGTCGCGCAGGAACAGGAAGGCGAGGGTGGCCGCCGGCCCTATGGCGCGAGCGCGGAGCTCTTCGTCACTGCAATGGCTGATGTCGTCCAGCTGCACCTCGAATTCTGGCGTTCGTCGTTGCAGATCTGCGTCGGCCATGGTGGTCGAATCGAAGAGACCCTGGAAATGCGTCGGCGCCGTCCAACCGGTTTCGCTGTGGTGAACGATGACCGGAATAATCGGAGGAAGGTAACCGTTCAGCAGAAGCTGTCTGATTGGGGCTATACAGACTCCGGGGTGGCGATGCGAATCTCGTCGCGCGAGCGGGCTGCCTGCGCGAGGCAGGGTGGAGCACGTTGCTTGGGCGCGCTTCGCCATCGGCGAACCCGACATCGTGAGGTTGTCATGGTGGTTCGTTCTATTCCTTCAACCGTTTCCATCGCCACGGCATCAGCTCAGCTACTCGTGATGCCGGATGCGTTTGGACTCGGATGAGCATGTCTCGGATGTACTCGTACGGATTCACTTCATGCAATCGACAGCTGGCGACAATCGAGTGAAGTATTGCGAGATTCTGTGCGTGCTCGGAACTTCCAGCAAACAGTGATCGCTTCCGCCCAAGAGCGACGATTCGAAGCGCGCGCTCGGCTGGGCTGTTGTCGAGCCCGAGCTTTGGATCAATTAGAAAGCGTTCGAGTCGCGCTCGCTGCTTCGTTGCGTACGTGAGGGCTTTGCTCATCTTGCTCGCGGGCGAGCACTTGCCAACACGCGCGTCGACCCATTTCCATATCGCCTTGACGATGCGTTGGCTCTTGCTCTGGCGAAGCTCGAGGTGTTCTCGGGTACCCAGAATGCCCCGAGCTTCTGCTTCGGATTCGATCTGGTAGAGGTTCGCGATCATCGCAACCACCTCGCGGTTCTCGTGCTCCTTCATGCCCTCAGGAATCGCCTCGAGCAGCTTGCGTCGCGCGTGCGCGTTATCCCGAGCTCGGGAAAAGGGCATCTCAGGCGCTACTTCTTCGAAGCGGCCATCTGCAGGTACGAAGCCGGTATTCGCGGGCTGACACTGATCCGTGCGATCTACGCCGTCGAGAGCAGCTTTGGATCGATTCCTCCATCGAAGCGCAAGCAGCTGCGCGAAGCGCATCTCCAGCCGCTGATTGATCAGTTCTTCGCGTGGGTCCACGAGGCCAGGAACCAGACAGTAGGACGCAACCTAGCCACAAAGGCACTGGGCTACGCAGTGAACCAGGAGCACGAACTACGGCGTGTCCTGCTCGATGGGCGGCTTCCGCTAGACAACACGCGGTCAGAAAGAAGCCTCAGAAAAATCGTGGTAGGCCGGAAGTCGTGGATGTTCTATGGCAGCGACGTCCACGCCGAGAGCGCGGCCGCGCTCTTCAGCATCATCGCGTCATGTCGGCTACACCGAATCGCCCCAGAGCAATACATCGAGGAAGTGTTGCGCCTCTTGCCCTACTGGCCGCAACAGCGCTACCTCGAACTCGCGCCGATGTACTGGATGGCGACGCGTGCGAAACTCAATGCTGCCGAACTGGCTGCCCCTGTTGGACCGCTGACGATCCCGGAGTAAGCGGGTGGCGGATACTGGGTCGCCGCCGGAGGCCGACGCCGCTAGCAGGGTGGCTTCCGACCTTCAAGATGGGTTTCGTCCATCGGTTACACACTACCGCGCTGCAGTGACCAAAGATGCCATGGCTTCGAGGTAGACCCCGCCGATGCACTCGGATTTGAGCAGGCAGCCACGGTGATCGCCATTCTTTTGACGTCAGTTCGCGAAGTATCGGAGTGCCATTTGCCGTGGCTCGTGCCCGCGCGCACTACAATGCGATGGTCTAGCTGTCCCCCCAAAGATGCAGCGCTCAAAGAAGCCGAGACAGCGGGCATGCCCCACGCCATTGGGATTGGAACGGCATCCGACTGTCGCGAGAACGCGGCTACGACCATTTAGCCGGGGTGCGCCCTATCGGCGGCATACGAATGTAGACTGGACTACGCGTCAAAGCTGAGCTCGACACCCGCAACTACCCCTTGGGCGCATTTGTCGCGAAAATTGTTATGAGCGCGCTACTCATCACGCGGGAGTCCTTCCCCGGCGACTCGAACTAAACCATGCATCCGCCGCAAGCGTACGGGAAATGATTAGGTGATTTCGGATCGGATGCCTGACGAGTCCATTCATGGGACGTTGGCTGATACTTCCTATGCGAACGTCAGAGGCAACAGCACTTCTCGTAGGACGAAGGCCGTCGCCCCTTGCGCCGGACTCTGCGGGAGTGACGCAGGGATTCCGAATCGCATGGCGATTCCGCGCAAGCCAACGAGTTCCAGTAGGACGATATCGTCTTGACGCGCCTAGTGAAGCCAAGGGCGCATCAGTGGTTTGCAATCGCGAGCAGGAGACCATCGGGAGCACAAGTCCAGGCACAGGACGAGGTGTCCGTGAATTCATGTCGCATTTCTTATGGATGCGAAGGTTCATCCCAATGCTCTAACGAGACTCATGAATCAAGTGTATCGTTTTAGTAATGTCCAGTTCGTCATGTGCGCTGCGGGTTGGTGTGTTGCTAGGATTGATGCTACTTGCGAGCTGCTCTAGTTCCAATTCCGCAGCTGATCGACAAGGTTCAGACGCGGAACTTGGAGGCACCGCTGGCGGGACCCACGGGACCGTCAGGGAAGGGGATCCGGGAGGGACAGCAGGCACGCCTGCTGTCAGCAACGCGGGTCATGACGGAGGGGTGGAACCTGGCCTTCCGACAACGGCCGGCGGACCCAGCGTTCTGGCAGTCGAGCCCGCCCAGCCTGCAGCGGTTACAGGTGAATTTGAGATTTGTGAGGATGGTGGCGTCCTCGACTTTGGAAGCGTTCATCTCGATATTCCTCCCGGAGCACTCGCTACTTGCGAAACGATTGGCGTAACCGTTGGAGCTTCCGGGGAGGTCCCAGGAGATCTTTGGGAGGGCTCAACCGTTAGGGCAACTTCACTGGAATTCACTCCGCAGGGGCTTGAATTCATTAAGCCGATCCTGGTTACCGTTGATCTTTCAGAATTGCTTCAGCCCAACAGCATCGCGCGCGTACTTTACCGAGGCACAACTGGCGACGGGTGGATAGGCCTTCACCTCGCAGGCGAGGAGGTCCCGTCGTACGGTGTGATCAGTGATTCGGGAAGAAGCTACCAGTTCGTTACTGACCATTTCTCGGGCTACGCGACGGTGCTGCCGCTCAATTTTGCGAATCTGTTCAATGAATGCGTGGGTACGCCGTGGTCTGTTGGAACTGGTGGCGCCAGAATCCCATTTGCGTGCCCGTCCTTCTTGTACGGGAGCGGCTCTCCGGTGGATATCACACTTAGATTCTCGGAATCTGCGAGAAAAGCCGCCTATCGCGCAGCGATTCGGGAGGCGATTCTATGTAGCGAGGTCTCGTACTCCCGGGAGCTTACTGACGCGGCATCTGACGCGGTGGAAGTAGTGGCTTCGAGCGTTGACGGTCTGGGCCTTGCAGACGATGGGTGGACGGAGGTCGGATCGGACGTTTTCGACTACCTCACCAAAAGAATCCCCGCATGGCAGCGATTTGAAGGGAGCGGTGCTGGTTCGTTCGTGCCCGTCTCCACTCGGCTGAGAAGACAGTTTGGCGCCTTATCCAACGTCGCTGTAACGTCCGCCGAACTAATTGCGCTAATTGCGGGCCCAGCGACCCGTTCGGTTGTGGAGCTACAGATTCTGAACGCCGTAGACTATGCATCGTTGTCGGAGAGGTATGACGCGGTGTCGGCACGTTTGCTTCGTGGCGGCCTAGCCGCGGATCCCGCGCTCGTCGGCGCACTCGCTGACGTCCGAGACGACCTGAACGCTGAGTTTGACACGCGCGATCGAGGCTGGATCGAAATGATGCGAAGGGCGGTGCAACACGGTAATGGATCGCTTGATTGGCTCGATACCGCGACCGATCTGGCGGGTATCGTGGGACCGCGAGTCGCCAAAGCATTAGGGTGGGAATCCTCATGGCCGTGGCTCTTGTTGGCGACGCAGACGATCGATTGGCTTACGTCCGAGGCTAGAGCGGCTGAGTCGGAGGCGGTGCTAGCGGTGTGGGGAACACTTCTCGTCTTCGGTGGGCTCCAGCAAGACGTGCTCGGGTCAGGGAGTCTATCTCTTGCCGTCCCGGATAGCGTCTCAAGCCAGGACGCAATCCGTTGGGAGCTCAACCTGGTTGCGGAGGGTCTCCTTTACCAGATTGCAACTTCTGCGTCGCGTGCAGTTGTGTTGAAGGATCAATATTGGCTTCTCCGATGGATCAGCCTTATCGAGGAAGCTGGTGCTAGACGGGTCGGGTGGTCCAGGGTCGATCGAACCAAGATCAGCAAGGACCTAGATGTGCGTGCCGCCTTCCACCGGAGCGTTGCCGAAGCGATTTTCCGTGGTCTCCAGCGAGTAGAGGCTGAAGCATCGACGATACCCACTTTGTCGCCGTCGGTGTCGGTGACACCTGCGAGTGGCCAACGAGGGACGACATTCAC
>CAYVXY010000001.1:97658-217737 GCA_964454965.1 uncultured Polyangiaceae bacterium
GAGCTACTGGGCCGTTGATGCGGCAACGGGGTCGTCGAGCAGCCATGTGCAGTTTACGGTAACTGCGGTCGTGTCGCCGTCGGTGTCGGTGACACCTGCGAGTGGCCAACGAGGGACGACATTCACCGAGCCGGGCACGGGCTTCACGCCCAATGGCAGCGTCGTCCTGCACTTTCAACAGCCCGACGGCACCGAGGCGGTCCCAATCGCAAAGGTTGCCGACAGCAACGGCTCGTACTCACATAGCTACGCTTCCACATCAAGCACTGCAGTCGGCACGTGGAGCTACTGGGCCGTTGATGCGGCAACGGGGTCGTCGAGCAGCCATGTGCAGTTTTCTGTCTCGCCATGATGCCAATACCAAAAATCATGGCGCAAGGGCGAGCTAACAGAAGCGACTCCAGCAGTGGGAGCCGATCAGAAGATGCTTCAATGCTGCAGATGATTGGGCCCGTCCGGGGTCTCGAGTCGACTGATGCCTCTATTCACCGCCGCTTCAGTCGGTTCGGAGACGCCTGCGACGGTGACGCCAGATGGATGGCGCCGCAGCTCTCCGGTGCCGAGGAGCCAGGACCGTTCCAAATTCTTCCGAGCCATTGCCAATTCGCCATCGTGCCCTGCGTTGCCGGTGATTCCATAGATGACCGTATTCCGATACTTCGCGGCTTCGAGGAAAGGCTGCAATTGTTCTGCTGCACCTTGCGCTTGCGTGACGAAGCGCTCGACTATGAAAGCCTAGGATATCGCCCGTCAGCAGCAGAAGGTCCGGCGGTTGCTTCGAGTTGCGAAGCTCCTCTGGGAGGGCCTTGAGAAGGTTGGTCTAGATGTACCCGTCTCACCTCGGATGGTCCTGGGTCGGCGCCGCAGCTGCGGCCGTTTCCGCAGATATTGGCCCCACCCGTAACAGGCAAGTGCCTCGGCTAATCCGGTAGCTTCCACTTGCTAGGCTGTAGCGATGCGGTCGGAATGTCGGGATCTTCGGCGAGACGTTCAAGCGTGTCGTTGGGGTAGGCGGCGCTGTTGATCCGCGCTGCTTTGCAGCAGGCGACGACTGTGTAGAGAGCCGCGATCTTCTCACTAGCTTCGTCGTTTCCGACGCTCATATGATTTTTTCGCCCCAAAGCGACACCGCGAAGTTGGCGCTCGGAGTGGTTTTATCGAGGCGTTTGCCAAGTTCATTGCGATAGCGAAACGCCAAGGCAATCGCGGGGTGGAGGCGGATGCGTTGACGAGGCGGTCGGCGGCTTACGTCTACAACCCCTCCGGCCACCTGCGCTCGGCCTTGAGCTTCTGCACGAGGAAACCGAGCCGATCGAGATCGAGCGACGACAGGACACTCTCCCTCGCTTCATCAATTTCGATACCGAGGAGCTCACAGACGACGCGCACGGTTTCCCGGCGCTCCCGGCGCTCACCCTTGGCCTCACCCTTGACCTCGCCCGCTTCGAAAGCCGACGCCATGTAGTGCTGGTGCATGAGCAGGCCGGTCTCGCGGTCTTCAGCGAGACGCTGGGCTTCTGGATCCGAAGAGAGCCGCTCGAGGGCGTTGAGTGCTGTGTTCATCATGGGATCCTCATTGGCGAGCGCTTCGAGTTCCTCCGGGGTCTGGGCCGCAAGGAAGCGGGCCCACCGTTCAAGCTTAGCCCGCCGATCAGCGGACGCCAAGCCGAGATGCGGAAGTTCGAGGACGTGAAGCTCGAGCATTTTGGTGAAGACCTCGTGGGTGCGGTCTTCCGCGAGGTGAAAAATCGAGTGGAATCCTGGGTTCTCGAGGAGGGGCTTCTTCAACCAAAGGATCGAGATCGTCGGCCGAAGGGACCGGTAGTCGCCGCCCGCCTTGAGGGAACCGGCGAACGCCTTCGCCCAGTAATAGACGAAGCGGGCGTGGATCCCGTCGGGCACCGTCGACTGCATCTCGAGATCGATCTGGTGCCCGTTCTGGAGCCGGACCCTCAGATCGAGCGCGATCCCCTTGTCACTGGGGAAGTCCTTGGGGATCTCTGGGTTCAGGATTTCTACGGATTCGATGGGCGTGGGCGGATTGAGGACGGCCTCGATCATGTCGCGCAGCAGTTCTGGTGTACTCACTAGCAACAACTTGAATACGATGTCCAAGGTAGGGTCGAGGTACTTGATGGGCACGATGGGGATGGTCCTTTCGCAATTCGAAGGGACATCGTCCGCAGCGCGCGCCAGTTGCGGAAATTGTGAAGGCTCCGCGACTTTCCCGCGACGCAATAGCCAAATCTGGCTCGGCTAGGAATCAGCGCTTCGCGACGGCTTCGGGGGACTGGTCCGAATAAGAAATTTTGAATGCGCTCATGTTGAATGGCCTGAAGCCTGGTGATCCACCGCTAACCTGCGCCTGCGGCAAGTGGAAAGAGCCCCAGTTCGACCGCTGCCTCAGCTGCTGGATGGCGAGTGGATCGTCTCCATGCGGCGCGTAGACCGAACGTGCACGAATGTTCTGCATCACTTGAACAACGCGCAGTCACCATAGAGAACCGATTGACCACTGTCGCCGGTGGGGTCAATCATTGCGCACACGCAGGTCATGAAAGCTACGAGGCTGCGCTTCTCGGAATCGAAGTTCGGATGGTTGCGATACACGGTGAACCGATTCCGTTCGTCGATGTACTGGACTTCGGCAGCATATCCGTCGAGCATCGCCGGTGCGTCCGCCGAGGCTTCAATCGCCAACAGTGGATGAGCCAATAGCGTTCCAACGCAGCGCTCGAGGAGCTGACCATGTTCCGCGCTGACTCGCGTGCGCCACATCCCGTGTGGCGGGGCTTTGCGTGCACAGTCTCCGCGAGCGCAGAATTGCTCTGCGCCCCATTGCCCGTCGTACCTGCGATACTCCGTGGAAACGAAACCACCGAAGCCTGACACTCGAACACGAAGCCTGGCCTGGGCTGGCGCAACGGAGTGCTCCAACAGAGATACGTCGTCGAGCCAGTTGAGCCCCCATCGGCGAAAGACCGCGTCGCCCAAGTTGTCAGTAGCGACAAAGTGTCGCCATTGAGGGTCTACAGGCGTCACCTGCTTGATTGCGGGACGGGGGGAAACCACAGCATGGTGGCACGATACGCTGGCGGCTAGCGTCGCCACGAGAACCATTGATGACCTGCGCGCCGCGCTAGACATAGCTCCAAAGTAGCTCAGTACACGTCGAAGAACGCGCCTTCACTGATCCCGGCCCGCTTCAGGATCCCTCGGGCCGTACCTTCTTTGAGCGATTTGCCGCGATGGATCGGAACGGTGATGGGATTTGCACCAGGGCGAGTCAGTACGGCGTGGCTGCCTGATTGGCGATCCAATTCCCAGCCCAGTCGACGCAGAGCACGCACCATGCGCTCCCCCATGATTTGAGCCATTCGCCCCATCGAATTATCCCACCAGGCGCTTGGTCGTCTTGGTGGATGCGGCAGAAAGCCAAAGCAGGATGGCATCTTTTGCCATGCGGCGCGCTTCGGCAATCGTGTCTGCCTCGCTGAACACACCCTTGAGTTCGGGGACTTCGATGCAGTAGCCACCCACTTCGAGATCTGGCGTGAGGACGGCGGTGTAGGTTCGCTGGCCAACGCGCACGGAGAGCTCCCGTGGGGCGCTTAGGCTTGAGACCTTCGCGGTAAGATCCGAAACGATGGGCGCAACGGCGACGCCGATGACCACCTGGCCATCGCGAGTTGCATCAATGAAGGTCTTGCCGCTGGACTCCTTGACGAGCACGCTCTTTCCGCCGGCGACCAGCATTAGACCCGCTAGCGGTCGCGCAACCTTCGTGAAATGGGCACGGAGGTACCGAACTGCTTTGAGAACAGCGGTCAAGGAAACTCCCACCGACAGCAGACGGGCGACGACGCGCAATTCGACCAGGTCCTCGAATGCATAGATCCGCCTTGAACCCTTGCCGCGTGCCTTTTGAATGGTGGGACGAATGAGCGCAGTCTTGTCCCAATAGTCGAGTTGGCGGTAGGTGATCCCCACCAACTTCCGTGTCACATCAGCACTGAATCCAGATCCGTCAGCCTTCACGGTACCTAGAATGACACAGATGTGATTCGATGCCAACTTCGTCCTGGCCTTGCCCGCGCGATCTGCGTTATCTTCCCGCCAATTACCGATGCTGGAGCTCCCGTTGCCGCGCCGAACTGACCAGATGAGGGTGAAATGATTCCAGCTCTGGTCGCCGACGAGATCCGTGACACGCTTCTCGACTATCTGCGGACGACCTGGGCGCTCTCTGACCACGGCCTGGAGCAGGCGCTCTTTCGCTTCCTCGAGACGGGCAATGGGCATGCAGGCAGCGCCCTTCTGCAGGGACCCTATGTGAGCGTGAAGCTACCGTTTGCAACGGCGCCAGCCGACGTGGAAATCCCGCTTGACGTGAGGCCGTCATACCCGCCGCATCTGCACCAGCTGCGCGCCTGGAATCGCTTGACGAGCCGGAATGGGCATGAGCCCGAAGCAACGCTCGTGACCACAGGCACTGGGTCGGGCAAGACGGAGTGCTTTCTCTACCCGATCTTGGACCATTGCCTGCGTGCGCATGGGCTCGGGCAGCGCGGAATCAAGGCCATCGTCTTATACCCGATGAATGCGCTCGCGTCGGATCAAGCTCGGCGCATTGCGGAAATCATTCATGGCGACGCCCGCCTGCAAGGGCGATTGCGCGTGGGCTTGTTCGTGGGAGGTGAGGGGCGTCACCGCGAGATGGGCAAGGACCATGTGATTGACCATCACGAGGTGCTCGAGCGCCAGCCGCCGGACATTCTACTCACGAACTACCGGATGCTCGATCTCTTTCCGGCGTCTCGGTGCGCGGCTTGGTTTGATGGAGAACCTGTGCGCGGTCGGCACCAGCGCTACTGTCAGCGGTGACAAGTCTGCGGGCCATTCCGATCTTTTGGCTTTTGCGTCGCGGGTCTTCGACCAAGAGCTCGGTAACGACGCGGTTGTCGATGAAACGCGTCTGACAGCAGCGGAGTTGGTCGAGCTGGTCAACGCCACCAAACAAGCAGAATGCTACCCAGAAGGTGGCAAGGCGCTGCTGCCCGAGCCACAAGAGGACGCTGAAGCGCATGTGAGGCGTGTGGCGTTGGTTTGGTTCCTAAAGTTGCGCGAAGTGGTGGCCAAGATCGTGGGGGATTGGATTGTGTGGGAGGGGACTGGGTAGATTCGGGGCGCCACTCACAGATTGTCCTCGTTGCGCGCAAGCCTAGTCATCAACGAGCCCTGCTTAGTCAGACCGCGCGGCCGACGGCGTAGCGGACAGCGGGGAACGATTGGGATTGGCACCGGCACGTTGCCGGCCCAAAGTCCTACGAAGTCACGCCGCACAGACAACAAGGAAAGGACCTTGCACAGGCCGGGGTGCATGAGCTAGACACCCTCGCCATCGCGATTCCCGAGATGAGTCATTCGGATCGGGATTCAGATCAATAGCACTGCGAAGATGGCGGAACTGGCAGACGCGCTAGATTCAGGTTCTAGTGGGGTTACTCCCGTGGAGGTTCAAGTCCTCTTCTTCGCACTCAGCAAACCTGCAAAAAAGGCCACTCCGAAACGGGTGGCCTTTTTCGTTGCTGACTCTCGGTCCAAACCTTCCCTGTTTGGGAACAGGGAAGGCTGACAGGGAATACATCGTCACTGATGCGCGGCCCCCAACCAACTGCTGATGACCACGAGTTCGAGCGACACCAAAGCGGCACATTGGACGTACTAGTTTTTGCTACCTGGTATTGGGCTCAGCAGTGACTCGTACGGTTGCAGGCTGGGCATGGAAGGTCTCGGATGCCACTTGAACTCAGGTACGATGCGGGCAAGGGGATCATATACGTGACTGTGGACGGGAACGTTCACGTGGATGAGTTCGATGGTGTAACGAAAGCGATTGTAAGCTCGGATGAATATCCACCCGATACCCCGACCCTTTGGGATGCAAGATCGGTTCACGTGAAGATTGACGCGGGATCGGGCCAGGCGAAGGGTAGCGAGAAGCAGTTTTTGTTGGATATGATTGCGATGCGCAAGCGGTATCCTGAGCGGGGTAACGCGAAGCTCGCCATCGTTGTACCCAGTGACTTCGGTTTCGGCATGAGTCGAATGTACGAATTGCTCTCAGGCGGTCTGCCACAGAGCATCATGGTCTTCAGAGACTTTGCGGAAGCTGAGCAATGGCTTTCTGGCGCTTGACTGCTTTCAGGTTGGCGGCGGGGTGAAACAGGACGAGCCTGAACAAAGTCATCGTCGACAAGCTTCGATGGGGTTGAATGAAGTCAAGCTTCCACCCGGCTGGCCATCCCTGGCGGGATGCCTCTTAGATGCTGTTGTTGGCAGGCCTAGGTAGGAAGGTCCTGGTGCGGCCCATGGTCCCGTTGGGACAGGTCGAGTCGAGGCTTCTTTACTCGTTTCAGGGCCCGGCTGTTATCCTGCTGCCTGTGTCCCAGAGCTCCGACAAGTTGCGTGCCGTGCGGTTGCCCGTCTCGCTCGCAAGTATGCAAGTCGATGTCACCAATCGGCTTGGCGCGCTGACCCCTGCAACGCCCACTGGCTTTCCGACGCTCGATGCTTGGACCCTCGGTGGCTTGCGGAATGGAACCATGTGCGTGCTGTCCGGAGCTGCCGGGACCGGAAAGACTTCGTTTCTGCTGTTGCTTGCCTACATGGCGGCCCGAGCCCGAGCGGCAGTCGTTTTCGTCAGTGCCGCGCTCGACGAGACCGAAGTTGCGGCACGCTTGGCGGCTCGCGCCCTCTATCGGGAGTACCCAGATTCGGATACTTCCTATGGTGCCATCTGGTCCGGTGACGCGTGGCAGGACGAATTCACGCGTAGCGCGGTGAGTACCAGCGTAAATGTGGCTATTCGCAAGGTGGGTCAACTTTTTCACCTGTATCGAGCCAAGCCCTTTGACACAACGCTCGAGATCAGTGCCGCAGCAGCGCATCTTTGGGGCCGGCATGAAAGAGTCTTGCTGTTCATCGATGGAGTTGAGGCTCTGGGCGCCTCCGTGGCGGGCGACGTGGCGCGCGCGGCAACCATCAACGGCGACTTTGGCAATCGGATGACCCAGGTTGGGTACGAGCTTCGTCATTTGGCTGAAGGGGGTTGTGGCGTCGTAGTCACGGCCGAGCGCGAGAACGCCAGGTGGTTCATGCCGGGCGCCACCATGGCGGCCGAACTCATTGCTACCCGAAGTCCGCTCGAAAGGCTGGCTCCGCGTGATAGGGTTCTGGGCGCCCAAGGAGTCGATTTGGTCGTTTCGAAGAATCACGTCGGGCCAACGGGCACCATTGCGTTGAAGTTCATTGCCGGAGGAGCCGTGTTCGAAGAGGTCGCAAAACAGGGGGCCCCATGAGCGAGCCAAAGTGCCTTTTGCTCGTGGGTAAAGTGCGTCCCGAGCGCAAGCGAAGCCTCACGGGTATGGCCGTGGCTGCCAATCTGCCGTTGGTTGCCATCGAAGATCCCGCGTTGGCACTCGAATGGTTGGACGCCAACGATCCCGGTTGTCTGCTCGTCGACGCGGGAGTTGGCCGACTCGACAAGCTGATCGCAAGGCTGCGCTCCAAGCGTCACCTCGCGCATGTCCCGGTGTTGGCTCTCGTTTCTGCCCCGGATGATCTCTGGATTGAGCAGTACTTCGGTTGGGGTGGCGATGACGTGGTGCAGGTCGACGCTGGCTCCACCTTGCTCGATCGTCTGCGCGCAGTCCCGCGCGAGCCGCCGCAATCCAACCCCAGTCGCCATGTTCTGATCGGCGATCCAGACAAGACTCGCCCGGAAGTGATCGGCCGGACCTTTGCTCAGGCTGGGTTCGACGTCATGTCCGCGATTGACCGAAAGTCGCTCGAGCGTTGCGTCGAGCAACACAACCCACAACTGATTATTGCCAATTGCATTCTCGGCGAGTTGCCCGACCTGATCGCACGAACCAGGCAAAACGGTTCGACAGCGACCTGGATCATCATGGCTGCAAGGCGCGAACTCGAAGCGCAACAGCTGGCACTCGGCGCTGTGGACCGTTGCTCGGTGATGGGGATCCAGGCGAATCCTTGGCAGATCCTGTATCGAGCGAATGAACTCTCGCGAGCAGCTGCGGATGAGCGTCGTCGCGAATTGCGGCGACCTTTTGGCTCCTTCGTCCTCTTCAGAACGGCGGGTAGCGACGATGACGACGTGGGTGTTGCCTACAATCTAAACTCACGCGGGATGTTCATTCGAACCTTCGCGCCGGTGCTTTCCGAGGACGTCTGGCTCGAGTGGCGCGTGCCCCAGGACAAGACTCGCGTCCGTCTCGAGGGTAGAGTTGTTTGGCGTCAGACATCGCTGACAGAAGCTGGGCGTGCGGCCTCTCCCCTAGGGTTCGGTGTCGAATTCTGTGACTATCTCGGAGGTGCGCGCAAGCATCTCGAGCGCGCGTTGGAGGTTTTGGATGCAGGAGCGAAGCGGAGCTCTGCACCGAATCCCGTTGCAGCGCCCGTTGGTTCTCCGGCCTCTGACCCCACGAATGAGTTGCCGGTAGTGGTGTCGGACAGTCTTGCCCCAATGGATGCTGGCGGCGGCAGCATTGCGGCCGCTAGGAGCGCGGGCGAAACCCAAGTTCGGGCTGGTGAAGCGAGTGCCAACGGCAAGGCCGAGATCGCCCCGGTCAAGGCAGTTGCCGCGCGCCCAATACCAGCTGCAGGCAAGACGGCGACCCCTAAGACCGAAGCGGTGGGGCTGCCTGCCGCCAGACCTGCGCAGTCACAATCATCGACTCCGGGCACCACGAGAATTTCGCCTAGCGTCAGGCCACTGTCGAATTTGGGTGGCTCCAGCAAAACCACTCCGAGCGTCAAACCCATGGCGAGTGTCACCCCTGGTGCTGCCGTCAGTCCCACGGCAGCTGCAAGGCCCACGGGTAGCGACAGGCCGACGGCAGCTGCAAGGCCCACGGCTAGCGACAGGCCGACGGCAGCTGCAAAGCCCACGGGTAGCGACAGGCCGACGGCAGCGGCAATGTCCACGGCTAGCGACAGGCCGACGGCAGCAGCTGCAAAGCCCACGGCTAGCGACAGGCCGACGGCAGTAGCTGCAAAGCCCACGGGCAGCGACAGGCCGACAGCACTAATTGCAAAGCCCACGGCAAGCGTCAGTCCTGACGCGTCGGCAAAAGCGCAACCTTTGGGCAAGGAAACCAGCAAGGCCATTTCGATCGGGACGAGCGAGCGTTCGGAGTTGGCCGTTTCCCAGGCCGTGACGAAGCGCGCTGCCGTTGCTCCTTTGGCAAGGTCTGGCGTAAAGCCGCCAATAAATGTAATGGCGCCGCGTCCTGTCGGCGCACCGCCCAGACCCAATCGTCCGCCGGGCGCGAATGCCATTCCGCTGGGACCTGCAAAGGTGGCGGCAGGACTCGCGGATCTGGCGGTGACCGCGGTAGACGCCGAGCTTTCGGAGTCATCGGCGAGCAAAAATGCGAGCGATCAAGTAGATGGGCTCCGAGAGCGTCGCTTCGATACGTTGCGCAACGCGATGGTCTTCGATGACCCAGTTGAGAACACGGATCCCGATGCCGGTCGAGAGCTGCTTGAGGAAGGTCCAACCAGTTCCGAGCAGACCGAGATCCTGGCGAACCCCACGGCACTGTTCGAGGGGGTCGAGGAGTCGCGGCATCCCTTGTATCATTCGAGCGACGATGCGCCGACAGTCGTTACAGACAGCCCGACGACCTTGAGTCAGCGCATGATGGACATCGGAACGACGCAGGACGAGGTGCCCCCTTCGGCGCGCGTTGCCGATTCCTTCTTCGAGGCGGAAGAGCATGTCACCCAACAGTGGCACGCGGAAGCCGCGCAGGTCGACCTCCAACACGAAGCGGACGACCAAGGGCTCCTGCCGAAGCGTCGACGTGGAGGTGTCGTGCTCGTCGTTAGTTTTGTCGTGGTGGCAGCGGCATTGGCTGGAGTAGGTTTGTGGTTGCGCGCCTCTGGCGCAGGTCATGCGGCGCAGTCGACACGATTGCCGTCAGCCAACGCGAGCAATTTTGCCGCTGCATCTGCCATCGAGCAACCCGTAGCAAGCGCATCCGCAGCGGCGCAAGCTTTGACGGACGCAGGTGCGATAGATGCAGGTGCGATAGACGCCGCGGCTCCCGAGGCGAGCGCAACGGCGGATGCCGGCGGCATTCCCTGGGCGCGGCGGGACGACGGTACGGGACTCGAGAATTTTCCACCGGTCGAAGATCCCCAGGGTGGCAAGGGGCGTCTGCTTGCCGATCGCTATGGGTATCTCGTGGTGCGGTTTCCCGAGGCAGCGTACCTTTTCGCAGACAACATTGCCGTCGGGGCTACCAACTGGAAGATCGCTTTCCCCTGCGGCGAAAGGACCTTGAGGATTGGGGTGGGCGAGAAGCCCGTCACCTGGTTGAGCAGTGAAGCAAGGGTGAACGTCGCATGTCGGGATGTGACGCGAGTCGTATTCGAGCGCTTGCCGGGTGTCGTCGCGCCGCCTGGCGTCGTCAGGCCCATCGCGCCTGGCTCGATGCCGTCGCGCAAGAGCTCGGAGAAGACCTCGGAGCGGCCTAGTACCGAGAGTGCAAGCGCCCCCGAACCAGATAAGGCGCTGGAAAAGAAGCAAACTGATCCGTACGGATTGGGCAACAAGCCCGAGTCGGGCAGCAAGACCGAGGGTGAGCGGGGAGTCGTCGACACGAGGGAATGAGGACAATCCGCAGGCAATGTCCGAAGAACGTCTGATCCTGCATGCGGATATGGACGCGTTCTTCGCGTCTGTCGAGATCCGAGAGCGCCCCGAACTCAAGGGGCTACCTGTCATCGTCGGGGGGCTCTCCGGGCGGGGGGTAGTTTCGGCGGCGTCCTATGCGGCGCGCCAATTTGGGGTTCGTTCCGCGATGCCGATTTTCGAGGCGCGGCGACTTTGCCCTGCAGGGGTGTACTTGCCACCCAACATGGAACTATACGCCAAGGTGAGCGCGACCGTGCATCAGGTGTTCCTGGAATTTACCTCCGAGATCGAGCCAATTGCTTTGGACGAGGCGTTTCTGGACATCACGCACAGCCTGGCCTTGTTCGGTGATGCGCTCGAGATCGGTCGCCGACTCAAACGACGCGTGCTTGAGGCAACCCACCTCAATGTGTCAGTGGGGATCGCCTCGAGCAAGCTCATTGCCAAGATCGCCTGTACCTCGGGCAAGCCTGATGGCCTCATCTGCATCGAACGGGGCAAGGAGCGGGCCTTGCTCGAACCCTTGCCGGTGCGGCGTTTGTGGGGCATAGGCCCGGTCTCGGCGGCGGCCCTCGAGAATCGCGGGATCCACACGATCGGGCAATTGGCGCGCTGCCGCGTGAGCGACCTCGAACGGCATCTCGGCAATCGCGCCGCCGAGGTCATCGAGCTAGCCAATGCGCGCGACCTGCGCCGCGTCGAGGTCGATCGCGAGCCCAAGTCCTATGGCGAGGAATGCACGTTCGAGACCGACTTGACGGAGCGAACGCGAATCCTCGAGATCCTCACCGCTCATTCGGAAGCGGTAGCACGTCGTCTGCGTCACGACGGTCACGAGGGCAGGACGATCACCCTCAAGGTCAAGTTGTCGCGCGTCGCGCGGCGTCGTCCGGATCGATTGAGCGTGACGAACGATGCTCCAGAGTATCCGCAGCTGACGCGAGCGCGAACCATCGATGGTCCCACGAGCGACGGCGCAGAGATCCGCTGCGTGGCGGTGGCATTGTGGACCGAGCTAGACTTGAAAGTGCCCATTCGTCTCCTCGGCGTCTCGGTCTCGAAGCTTCAGAGCGCTGGAAGCGGTCAACTCGGCCTTTTCGACCAGCGACGTCCGGGCAAGCGGATTTCCGAGGCGCTGGACGCCATCGAGGCCCGATTTGGGCGCGGTGTCATCCATCGGGGGCCTTCAGCGGTTCAGAAGTCGACACCGAGTGCGACGCGCAAGCGCGGCGAATAGGCCGAGATGTGCTAGGAGGGCATTCTCTTGGCTCAATCGATGACGACGAATGTTGCGCCCAGTCCAGATGTCTCGGTAGAGCTCCGCTACGCGGGCGGAACCATCGAGGTTCGCGGGCTCAGCGCTGAGCGCGTCGATGCGGCTGCGCTAGGCGTGCGCTGGGACAAACGCTCTGCTTGTCACCGTGCTCCCGCCTTCATCTATGCGGACTTGGTTCGCTACTTGGTGCGCGAACGAATCGTCTTCATCGATCATGCGCGACATTATGACGAACTGGCATTGGTGTGGCGCTCGCAGCGTGAGCCGCGGCCCTATCAGACCGAAGCTCTTCAGGCGTGGTTGCGCGAACGCGGTCGTGGGATCGTGGTTCTACCGACCGGCGCGGGCAAGACTCAAGTTGCATTGATGGCGATTGTCGATCGCCAGCGCAGCGCGCTCGTCGTAGTTCCGACACTCGATCTGGTGCGGCAGTGGTACGACCAGTTGCGGCTGTGCTTCGACGTCGAGGTGGGAATCGTGGGTGGCGGCGAGTACTCACTGCATCCCATCACTGTGACGACCTATGACTCAGCGCACCTGCACGCGGAACGGTTTGGCGACAGGTTTGGCTTGGTTATCTTCGACGAGGTGCATCATCTGCCGAGCGCCAGCTATCAAATGGCTGCCAAACAGAGCCTGGCTCCATTTCGACTCGGGCTGACCGCGACTCCCGAACGAGTCGATGGGCAGGAGGCGGTGCTCGACGAACTGCTTGGCCCCATTGTGTACAATAAGCAGATCGTCGAATTCGCCGGCGAGTATCTCTCGGGCTACGACGTCGAGTCCGTTAGTGTGGAGCTTAGTATTGAGGAGCGGCAGCAGTACGAGCAAGCCCGCGCGATCTACTTGGCATTTGTACGCCAACAAGGGATCCGTTTGGGCGGGCCGAGTGGGTGGAACGATTTCGTGCGTCGTTGTGCTCGTTCGACCGAGGGGCGCCGAGCCTTTGTTGCCTACCGTCGGCAGAAGACGCTTGCGGTCGCTGCCGCAGGAAAGCTTGAAGCGTTGGATGAGCTGTTGCACCGTCACCGTGCAGATCGGTCCCTGATATTCACCTTGGACAACGCGACTGCCTACGCCATCAGTCGTCGTTTCTTGGTGCCGATCATCACTCATCACACAAAAGTTAAGGAGCGCAGTCAGATCCTCGAGCGGTTCTCCTCCGGGCGCTACGGGACGGTCGTGACTTCGAAGGTGCTCAACGAAGGCGTCGATGTTCCGGATGCCAACGTCGCCATCATCGTCAGCGGTTCCGGCAGTGTGCGCGAGCACGTGCAGCGTCTTGGTCGCATTTTGCGACCCCGCGACGGTAAGCGCGCACTCTTGTATGAGATCATTACTGCACGCACGTCGGAGCAGTCGACAAGCGACCGGCGGCGCGAACATTCCGCCTATCGGAGTCAGCCTTGCTGACGCCCGATCTATTGCCAGTGCGGCGCAAGAACGGCGAGCTTCATCTGACACCGCTGGTCGGCAAAACGCGCAAACAGCATCTCGAACTTGCCGAGCAAGTGGTCGAGATTGTGCAAGATGCGCTGGGTACCACGCGTGAGCAGCTGCAAAGCGACCTGCTGACGGTTGGACAGACTCCCAACGAATCACGTATTGTGCGTGGCTTTGCCAAGCTGGTCGAGGATGCCACGATGTTCGAGCAAGATCGTGGCCGCGGTGCGGCCGAGCGTCGTGAGATCCTATTCGAGCGTGCGGCGGCAGCGTGGCAGGCCTTGTCCGAGGACGGGCGGTTCGATCGCACTCAGGTGCTTGCCGCTGCCGCGGCCCATTTTGAGGTCGAATCTAGCCAATTCGAAGCGGAGCTGTTCGTCGATCTTCCCGCAGCTCAGCGTGTGCTTAGCGTGGCGTCCTTTGATGCCGAGACGTTGGTCGAGCGATACGAACAGGCGAGGGTGGCGGCTGTCCTGCTGCGCGCGGTGAGCGTTCGGGTGACCTTCCGCATCAAGAGTGCCTTAGACGTGCGCCGCCTCTTTCGGACGCTCAAATTTCGTCAGCTGATGTTCGAGATCGAACGGCTCGAGGATGGCCGGCATTGCCTTACGCTGACTGGGCCGTACAGTCTGTTTGAGTCAGTGACGAAATACGGGCTGCAGCTTGCCTTGTGTTGGTCAGAGCTAAGCTTGCTCGATGGACTCACGCTTGAGGCGGAGCTGCGCTGGGGCAAACAGAACGAGCGGCTCAAGTTCACTTTGGGCGAGCGAGGCAAGCCTGGGACAGCTTCACCCGTGAGCGATGCCGTGGCGCCTGCCCCAGCTCAAACGGACGAGGTGAGGGAACTTGCTGAGGCGCTTCGGACACTGGCTCCGGAGGCATCGCTGTCCGACGGTGAGGTGGTTCTGGACCTGCCGGGTGTGGGGCTCTGTGTCCCTGATCTCAGCTACGCTGCGGCGGACGGCGTGAAAGTGCATCTCGAAGTCATGGGCTACTGGAGCCGTGCGACGGTGTGGAAGCGTGTTGAACTCGTCGAAGCGGGCTTGATCGAGCCGGTGTTGTTCTTGGTTTCCAATCGGCTGCGTGTCAGCGAAGAGGTTCTCGACGAGCGAGCAACGAGTGCGCTGTATGTCTATCGTGGCCGCATCAATGCCGCGAAAGTCCTGGTGAAGCTCAACGATTTGGTTGAGCGGCAGCGCGCTCGGCGATGAGCGGTACGGTGGTGGAACTCGCGACCCCGTGGCGCAAAGCCACGTCGACGGCGTCGTGGAGTTGAGCGGGTGAGAAGGGTTTGGCGAGAAATATGACGCCGAGGCGTTCGAGCGTTTCTGCGCGATCAATGTCTGGGTCGCAACCAGAGACCAATACTACGGCTAGATGGGGGTGGAGCGCACGAAACCGTTCCACTTCGCGACTGGCGTCGCTCTCATCGACGTGCGCATCGGTGACCCACACGTCGAGTCGCTCCAAGGATTGCGCCACTGCAAAGGCGTCGGCAATGGTGGCAGTCTCGTGGACGGCGTAGCCGTCCCGTGCCAGCAACCGAACGAGGAGCTTGCGCACGGAGGCTTCGTCATCCAAGACGAGCAGGTTGGGCTTGTTTGACGGGATCCCGCCGTTGGGCTCGCGAGACTCATTGCTGGGGTTCATGCGATTGCCTTCCGTGTTGGGGGCGACTCGATACGGCCGGCTCGTCCTTTTTGGAGTTCCAGCTGCTTTTCGGTGGCGTGGAAGCACCACGCGACCAATGGCTGCTGCAAGGGGGAGCGTTCCCTTCGGCTCGTGCGAGTGGACCGAGCCGACGATTGTCGATGGTCTCGAATTGCATGGAGCAATGGCAGCCAATCCTGATGGTGGAGTGGTCGCACAGCCCCGCAATGCTGAATGCCGGCTTCGGTTTTCATGACCAAGACCGAAGAAGGCTCCCCCCTCTTCTGGCCAACGACTAGGGAATTTGCATTGTTTTGCTGTCCAGCGCCACAGAAACGTTCGGGTGAGTGCGGTGGGCGCAGGTGTGACGAGTCGCGTGCTCGCCCCAGGTGAACGGATAGGCAAGGGTGTTCACCCCTCGGGCAATCGTCGTCCTTGTCGAAGCGTGCGACGAATTGCCCAGAAACCGGGGAGAAGAGAGCGGCGAGGATTCCGTTTGTCACGTCACGCATTCGGCCATTGGAACGACCTGAAGGCGGCTAGCTAATGACCGCCCGTTCGGACGCGCGACATTAGTCAGTAGGATGCTCTTGCGGACGTGAGGGGTAACGTGACACCTGGGCAGCTCGTTGCCCTCATCTGCTCGTCGCGGCGGAGCGACAGCCAATCCCAAGGGGGCACGGCAGGGCCAGTTTTCGTGATTGAGTGTTGCGCGGCAAGAGGACTCGCTTTCGGGGTGCGCGATTGCACCAAGTTCGAGATTTTTGCTAAAAATGGTACTGCATTTACACGGTCGTCAACACAATCGATTGGCGGTCGAAGCATCCACGCCCTCGGTTTCTTGAGCGCGCCGAGCACGCGATACTCGGCAGCCGTTCCGGCCTTTGCCGTTGCCCGCTTGCAATGGCACGCTCCCGTGCCAGCGCCGCGAACGCCCCGAGATTTTGGCGGGATCGGGGCCCCTGCGCCCAATTGTCTGCAAGTTGTCAGCAGAAATGCGAAAAGCGCCCTTGCGTGACGGTGCCGGAGCGCGAAACAGCGCACCACGACGGAATTCTCTTGCCTGTTTGCAAAGGTAGTTGGAACTGCCACTTGATTTCGGCAAGAAGCAATTTCTAGGAGCCATATCCCGCCGGAGAGCATACATATTCGGGATATGTGGTCGCGAATCTCTCGGCGGTGCTGATTATGAAACGATCTAATCTTTGCTTTGTCCTCGGTGGTTTGGCTTTAGCAACGGCGCCCATGTTTGGGTGTAGTGCAAACAACAACAGCTCCATGTTTTCGGCATCGGGTGGCAACGGAACTGGCAACGGTGGTGCTGGAGGCTCGGGTGGTGGCGGCATATTCGTGAACAATGGGGGCTCTGGTGCCAGCGTGACGATGACGACTGGCGTTGCGGGGGCGGACTGTCAAGCAACACCCAAACCCAAGGCCTGCACCATGGCTGCGCCGCCAGGTTGTGGCGACGGCATGATCAATCAGGCGAGCGAAGCGTGCGACGACGGTAACACCTTGGCGGGCGATGGCTGCAATGGCCTTTGCGTAATCGAACCGAACCACGCCTGTCCAACCGAAGGCAAGCCCTGCGTCGTGAGCTTTACCTGTGGCGATGGCGTTGTGAATCCTGGCGAAGCCTGTGATCAGGGCCAGTTCCAAGGAAACCCGGGTTGCACTGCGGACTGCAAGACCCAGGAAACTGGATATAAGTGCATCCCCGCCGAGCAATGTACCCCGTTGTACAAGTGTGGTAACAAACTCATCGAGACGGGTGAAACCTGCGACGACGGCAACACGACGGCCGGCGATGGTTGCTCCGCCGCGTGCAAGACAGAAGCGGGCTATACCTGTAAGCCTGGTTCTTGCGCCAAAGCGCCCTACTGCGGCGACGGCATAGTACAGACGTCTTCCGGAGAAAAATGTGACCAAGGCCAGTACAAGTCCAGCCCCGGTTGCTCCGCTGATTGCCTATCGATGGATGGCACCTGCACCTGCACGCCTGGACAAGCCTGCGTGTGCCAGAAGCCGACTTGCGGTGACGGCATCGTGCAGGTCGGCGAACAATGTGACGACAAGAACAGCAGCTATCCCGGATGCAATGCGACCTGCCAATTGGAGTCGGGATACAAATGTCCCTTTGCCGGCGCACCCTGCGTACCTGTCTGTGGCGATGGCATTCTCATCTCACCCGCCGAGCAATGCGATCCTGCTGCGAAAATCCCCAACGTGGCGACGGCCTGCTCCGCGGATTGCTCAGTAAAACCCGGTTGGGTTTGCGACGCGACGAGCTGCCGTCAGACCAGTTGCGGTGATGGCAAGATTGAGGGTTCCGAAGGTTGTGATTCCGGGAGCAAGAACAACGATCTCGGTGACGGCTGCACCGGCACTTGCATGGCCGAGCCAACCTGCCCGGCAGGTGGCGGTGCTTGCAGCACGAAGTGCGGCGATAGTCTTGTGCTGGGGAGCGAGAAGTGCGACGACGGCAACGCGGTCAGTGGTGATGGCTGTTCGGCGACTTGTGATTTCGAGGCGGGGTTCACCTGCACGCAACCGCCGCTCGGTGACACCATGGTCGTGCCCATGGTCGTGCGCGATTTCAATGGCGGCGGCGATTTCGAGAAAGCCGCCGCTTTTGCCACAGGGCTCAATTACGCCAACCAGGGCTTGCTCAAAGGGTCGCTCGATGCTCAAGGTCTAAAGCCCGAGCTTAACGGCACGACGGGCACGTACAACGGCACCGCTGGACAGGACTCCGGGATAGCGAGCGCAGCGAGTTTTGCGCAGTGGTACAAAGACGCAGCGTCGGGACCGAACGCCTACCACGGAACGCTTGCCACCACGCTCAACCTGTACCTCAACAAGGCCGGCAACGCCTACGTGAACCGCTTTGGTGTCAATGGCGACGGCCTGACCAGCGCGCAATACCTGCGGACGCACACCAATCAGTGTGGGACCGCTAACCAGTCGAACCATGATGCCGACGGCAATCCGATTCTCTGCACGGCCTGCTACTACAATGCTACGGATCCGCTCAACCTAACCCCTTGCACCCAGATTGACACGACGCCTTGTCAGACGGATGCAACCTATACGGGTGAGTGCGTAGTGAACGGCAACGCCTACATCGGCACTTTCCTAGATGCTGCCTTTGACGGCAATCCGCTGTTTTTCCCGGCTGATTCTTTGACGCCCGCCAACCCAGCCGTGGCGGCGCAGATTTCGGGTAATTACAACCCAAGTTGGCCGGTGGATCCATCCGGAAAACTGCGCAACTTCAGCTTCACCACTGAGGTTCGCTTCTGGTTCAGCTACGACTCCTCAAAGACATACAAGCTGACGTTCGTTGGTGATGATGACGTATGGGTGTTCATCAACAAGAAGCTCGCCGTGGATCTTGGCGGCATCCACACCGCGGTTCAAGGCGAGTTGACGATCGCTGGTGGCACGGCCACGACCGTCGTGACTCCTACGAACGTGACGCCTGCGCCGGCTGGGATTACGAGCAAACCAGTCCTCGGTCTGACGAATGGGAACGTCTACGAGATCGCCGTGTTCCAAGCGGAGCGCCAGACCAAGGCTTCGAGCTACCAGCTTAGCTTGAGTGGCTTCAATGCAGCCCACAGCGTCTGCAAGCCGGTTTGCGGTGGCGACAATCCCGGGGTTTCGCCCGGTGAGGAATGCGACAATGGTTCTGCGGGCAACTGCGACGTTGCCGCAGCAGATTGCTACAACAAGTGCACGACCACCTGCACGTTGGGTCCGCGCTGTGGAGACGGCGAAGTCCAGGGCGACCATGAGCAATGCGACAACGGTAAAAACACGGACGGCTATGCTGCGGCGGGTTCCAACGCCTGCAGTCCAACTTGCACTCTTCCCCCCAATTGCGGCGACGGCAAGGTTCAGCTCAATTACAATGAGGAATGCGACAACGGCGCGGAAAACAACGATACACTGTACGGGGGCTGCGCTACGAGCTGTAAGCTTGGGCCGTACTGTGGCGATGCGGTGGTCAACGGAGACGACGCCCACCCCGAGGTATGCGACAATGGTGTAAATGACGGCACCTACGGTACCTGTGGTGTCGGCTGTACGCTTCCACCACGCTGTGGCGACGCCATCGTCCAGTCCGATTGGGGCGAACAATGTGAACCGACCGCGTCCGATGACCCCAACTGCACCAAAGATTGCAGGCTTCCGGGATACTGTGGCGATGGAGTCGTTGACAATGGCGGCGGAGAGATCTGCGACTACGGCACGGCCAAGAACGATGGTTCTTATGGTGGCTGCAATTCCAACTGCACACCTGCGGCCTACTGTGGTGACGGCGTAACGAACGGACCAGAGGTATGCGACCTCGGTGCTGCGCTGAACATCGGTGAGTACGGTGGTTGCGCCTCGACCTGCCAGCTCGGTCCGCATTGCGGTGACGGGCTCGTCAACGGCAAGGAAGAATGCGACGACGGTTCAGGCGCCGAAGGCAATGGCACGGCCCTGAGTGACTGCACCGGCGCTTGCAAGAACTATCAGCCGATCTAAGGAGTCCCTGGTGTGAGCACAGAGGCCTGAGAACGTAAGGCCTGAGCAAGGTGAGCCCTGCCGGTTGAGACTGCCGCAACCGACAGGGCTCTGTCGTTGGCATTCGGCCATCCCAATGCGAGAACGACGGCCTTTGAGCCGTGTATAGTGGGCAAGGCGCAAGCCACGCTGAAGTGTCACTGGAGAGGTGACCAACAACTCGCTCCGCCGGGCAAAGTCGCCCACTTGCGCAATTATTGCACGAAGCTAGGGTGAATCCATGCGCCATCTCGTTGGCTCGAACCGTGGGCGCGCTCGATGCCCGCAGCGAACCGAGAAGCATGGCGAACCCCAACGACTCCCACGCGTCGCAGAAGGACCTCAAGGGGACGCCCCGATGGGCGGCTTTCGTGCTGGTCGGTTTGACGGCGTTGGGTGCGATGGCACTGACAGCCGCGCTTGCGCCGACCCAAAGCGAGGTCAAGCCGAAGGATAGTCCGCGTGAGAAACTCAAACGTCCTCGCACGCATACTGACCACCGTGGGTTGATGAAGGGTCCCTTCGCCGACGGCCCATCCGTCACTCGTGCTTGTTTGCATTGTCACGAGCAAGAGGGACGTGACGTGATGCACACTCAGCACTACACTTGGCTTGGTACCTCACATCGCGTGCCGGGAACGGGGCCGAGCCACGCCACGCCCACGCGCATCGGCAAGAAGAATCTCGTTAACAACTTTTGCTTGAGCGTCGAGTCGAACTGGGCGCGCTGTACGACCTGCCATGCCGGGTATGGTTGGGGCGACGCCAAATACGATTTCGAGGATCCGACCCACATCGATTGTCTCGTTTGCCACGAGCAAACGGGAGCCTACAAGAAGGACCTTGCTGGCTTGCCCGCCGCGGGCACGAACCTCTTCGCCGCGGCAGAAAGCGTCGCCCGACCGTCACGCAGCAATTGCGGCTATTGTCACTTCGCGGGCGGTGGCGGTGATGCGGTAAAACACGGCGATCTCGATGCCACACTCTCGAACCCGTCCGAGCGCATCGATGTGCACATGGGGCGGCAGAACATGGTTTGCATCGACTGCCACCGCAGCCAAAATCACGAGATCGCGGGGCAGAGCATGAGTGTGAGCACTGGGGAAGGCCAGCGGATCGCTTGTACGGATTGCCATAGCAGCGCGCCCCACTCGAGCGCCCGACTCAACGAGCACACGGATACCGTCGCTTGTGTTACTTGCCATGTCCCGCTCATGGCCGTCGAGACGCCGACCAAGATGGTGTGGGACTGGTCGACGGCGGGCCAAGACACAAACGAGAAGGATCCGCACCATTACCTAAAAGAAAAGGGCAGTTTCGTATACCAATCGCGGGTCGTGCCCGAATACTACTGGTTCGACGGACGTATGGAGCGCTACCTCAAGGGCGATCCCGTCGTGCCAGGGGCCGTGCTCGATATCAATCGCCCCATCGGCAAGATGCGCGAACGTGCGGCGCAGATTTGGCCCTTCAAGGTGCACCGGGGCAAGCAACCCTACGACAAGCGCTTCAATCACCTCCTCGTGCCGAAGACCTATGGCGAAGGCGGCTATTGGACGGACTTCGATTGGTCAGTGGCGCTCAAACTGGGCTCCGAGGCGGCACAGATCCCATTCAGTGGCGAATACGGGTTCATCGCGACGCGCATGTTCTGGCCGCTGGCTCACATGGTTCCGCCTGCAGCGAGCGCTCTTGGTTGCCGCGATTGCCACGACGAGGGTGGGCGCCTCGATTGGAAAGCTCTGGGTTATGAGGCTGATCCCGCGCTTTCGGGCGGCAGAAAGCTCGTCGTGAGCGATAGCCAGGAGGCACAGCGATGAAGCGAGAGCTAATAGGACGCGTGCTGAGCTGCATTGTGGCGGTGGCGCCCGCGGTGGCGGCAGAGCAACCCCTGGGTCAGTCGTTTCCGCCTCCCTCGAGTGAGTTGCTTGTCGCTCCAGCGCGTGCCGAACGCCCCAAAGGAATGCACCCCAGAGTCACTTTGCGTGATCGGGCAGGGCAGCCCGTCGTGGCTTCGGGTGGCTGGGTCAGTTTCTCGCGCAGCTGTGGAGAGTGCCATGACACCGACTGGATCGGTCAGCACGGATATCACTTTCGGGTTGGCGTCGATGAGCAAGCCAACCTGGGCAAGGCTCGGTCGGGGCGCGCCTGGGATTTTGGTCCCGGGCTGTTTGGGCGCTGGGATCCGCTTGCTGGCTACGATTCGCTACTCACCGATCCGAATCGGATGGGGGCTGCAGTCGATCGCTGGATTGGCGAGAACTTGGGGCGGCTCGTGGGCGGTGGACCAGCCCTCTTGGGTGAGGAGTCGCGCGCCTACGAACCCAACTGTGCAATTTGTCACGTGCGGGGAGCGGCCGTCGCGAGCGATCCGCGCCTGCCATTGGTGGCTCATCAGTCGGCGGGACTCGAAGCGCTTGGGCTCGTTAGGATTGCGCTCGATGCGAGCGGCGCTCTGCAACCGAGTTGGAATAGGGCAGCATTCGCGGCGGATGGGTCGGTCGACCCAGCTCAATTTGTCGTGCAAGCTCCCTCGAGTGAGGCCTGTGGCAGTTGTCATGGGATCGCCTCTCGGGTCGAGCCAAAGTTGAGCGATTGGGGGGAAAAGGCGCGGCTGACCGAGACGACGGGGCAGCTTTTCGTGGCAAATCGAATCAGTGACAGCACCCTCAACGTCGCCGGACGTGCCGAACTCGCTCGCCCTTGGGACGTTCACGCTGAGCGCCTGCTCGAATGTCGCGATTGTCACTTCTCGCTGAATGATCCAAGCGCGGCATTTCGGTCGACGGCCGCGAGACCCGAGCACCTACGGCATGAGGTGAGAAACTTGTCGTTGGGGGAGTTCTTGCGTCGTCCAAGCCACGAGTTGGCGAAGGGCTACAGCACCCAGGGCCACGTCAACGATGAACTAGACGGTACGATGCGGCGTTGCGAGGATTGCCACGATGCTCGACGCGTGCATCGGTGGCTCCCAAAGGTCGAGCGCCATCTCGAACAAGTGGGCTGCGAGACTTGCCACATAGAGAGTCTGCATGCCCCGTCGCGGCGGGTCACCGACTACAGCGTCATCGACGCCGAGGGACATCCCCGAGTGGAATACCGTGGCCTACGTGGAAACCTGACGGAGCCAGCGGCGTATCTGCCGGCATATCGTCCGCTGCTGCTAAGGCGTGTCGATTCGAACGGCAGAAAACGCCTATTGCCGTACAATATCATTACCAGCTTCTACTGGGTTGTCGACGAGCCCGAAGGGTGTCGTCCAGCAAGCATCGCGTTGCTCAAACGTGCCCAGTATGACATTCCGGGGGCAGCCGCGAAGCTGAAGGCGCTTCTAGATCATAACCACGACGCCGAATTGGAAGACGTAGAACGCGTACTGAGCTCGGCGAGCGAAGTCGATGCGGTGAAGGCGATGTTGGTTGCCGCTGGTGCCAAGAACCCCCGTCTCGTCGGGGAGATGCAGGCCTATGGGATCCATCACGGTGTGGCCCCGGCTCGGTTCGCCTTGCGTGATTGTGGTGAGTGCCATGGCGACGGTTCGCGCCTGGCGCAACCCTTCGAGCTTGCGGTCCGCGCACCCTTTGGAATCCAGCCTGGGCTGGTAGGTGACAGTAACCTAATCGCGAGCTTCAGTGTTCAGTCGAGCGCGCCAGGTCAACTGCTGCTCATGCCAGAGCCATCACGGCTGGGGTTGCATGTCTTCGGACTGTCACGTCGGGGCTGGCTTGATCGACTGGGACTCGTCACAGTTGGGCTGGTTCTCGCCGGAGCATTGGGACATGGTGCAATGCGCGCCTGGTCGCGCCGCAATCGGCAGCGGAGGTCGTTGTGAAACGCGTCGAGCTCTACAGCCTCTACGAACGGATTTGGCATTGGCTTCAGGCTGCGGCGATTCTCGTCTTGAGCGTGACGGGCATGGAAATCCATGCGCCTGAGCGGCTTGCATTGCTCGGCTTTGCCGCGGCTTCGCAGGTTCACGAGGCTGCCGCGCTATTCACCATTGCCAACGGGTTTCTAGCCCTATTCACCCACTTGGCGACCGGGGCGATACGGCAGTATCTTCCGGCACCACGAGACGTCTTCACGCAAGGTTGGCTGCAGGCTCGCTACTACCTGGTGGGGATCTTTCGCGGTGAACCGCATCCATTTGCCCGTGGTCCAGGTAAGAAACTGAATGTTCTGCAACAGATCACCTACCTTATGATCTTGAACCTGCTTTTGCCCGCGCAAATCGTCACGGGTGCGTTGCTATGGGAGGCCGCGCGGTATAAAGGCTTGATCGAACGCCTCGGCGGGCTGTCTGCAATAGCCACCGTTCATGTGGCGGCCGCGTGGCTATTCATTGCTTTCATCGTGATGCATGTCTACTTGACGACCACCGGGCCATCGCCGCTGGCACACCTGCGCTCGATGATCACTGGCTATCAAGACGAGAGCGAGCGCGGCGCCGAGACAGGCGTCATTGCGCCGCATCGGCAAGAAGGAGCGCGTCATGAGTCGCACTGAGCCCCAGGACCACAGTTGGAACCCATACTTTGCCGGAGCGATGCTCGGCGTGGTGCTCTTCGTGTCGTTCTACGTTACGAGCCATGGGCTCGGTGCCTCAGGAGCGCTGGCGCGTGTCGTGACCGTGGGGCTCGGCAGCATCTCGCCCGAACAGGTTGACACGCGCGGTTTCTTCGCCACTCTCGGTGGTGGAGCGCGCCAGCCACTTTCTCATTGGTTGGTCTGGGAAGTCCTTGGCGTGTTGCTCGGGGGGTTCTTGTCAGGAATTCTGGCCAAGCGAGTCAGGCCTGGCATCTATCACGGACCCAATATTACCCCGCGCACGCGTGCCGTGTTCGCGCTCCTTGGAGGGCTCTTGGTGGGTTGGGGCACGCAGCTTTCTCGGGGCTGCACATCAGGGCAAGCCCTTTCCGGCGGCGCGGTACTTGCCGCGGGGAGTTGGGCCTTCATGTTCGCCGTATTCGGTGGGGCCTACCTAGTGGCGTATCCATTCCGAAAGCTCTGGAGGTAACCATGGCCCCCTATGACGTAACCTCCTGGGGTACCTTCGCCGAACCCGGCATTCACGTGCTGCTGGGCATGGGTTTTGGCTTCGTTCTCGAGCGCGCCGGATTCGGTAGCGCCAAGAAGCTGACGAACCAGTTCTACTTGAACGACATGACGGTACTGAAGGTGATGTTTACCGCAATCATTACCGCTATGGTCTTGATTCTGGTGGCCGTGACCTTCGGTCTTCTGGATTTTGACCGGCTTTGGGTTAACCCCACCTACCTCGGTTCCGGGATTGTTGGCGGACTTCTGTTTGGTGTGGGCTTCGTGGTGGGTGGCTATTGCCCCGGGACTGCGCTCGTTTCGGCGGCGACACTCAAGCTCGACGGACTGCTCTTCACGTTGGGCGTGCTTGGTGGGATCTTCGTGTTTGGCTACACGGAACCACTCGTCGATGGCTTCTGGAACGATTCTGGCAATTTCGGTCGGCTGACGCTGTTCGATTGGCTCGGGCTGCCCATGCCTGTCGTCGTGTTGGCGGCGGTTGGGATGGCTCTACTGTTCTTTGTTGGGGGTGAATGGGTCGAGCGGCAGATGAAGCCCCGCGTCGATGGACCGGGCAAGCCAGCCAAGCGACGGCGCGTTGCCTATGGCTATGCCGGCGCATTGGTAGCAACGGCCGTGTTGATGAGTCTGGCGTGGAAACCGGCTGCGCCGCTGCGTCGTGGCGCCCTGTTGGCTCGCATCGAGGCATCGATCCACAACCGGCAGGTGCAGATCGATGCGCGTGAACTAGCGGATTTGATGCTGGACAAACGGCTGGCGCTCACGCTGCTCGATCTGCGTGACGAGGCGAGCTTCAATCAGTTTCACCTGCTCGACGCCCGCCGTGTCGCACTGGCGGATGCGGCTCTGACAAACTTGCCCCAGCGTAGAGTGAAAGTCATTTTGGGTACTGACGAGCAGTCGGAGCTCTCCGCGTATCGGACTCTGGCGGCGCAGAACGTCGAGAACCTCTACGTGCTAGCAGGTGGCATGCCTGCCTGGTCAAACTTGTTTGATGCTGGGGGTTGCGGCGTTCGACTTGCCGCGCTGGGCGCGAACCATCCCCAGAGTCGTCCGCCACTCTTGAACGCTCACTCGGCCGTCGGCTACGTCGCCAAGGTAAGACGCCCTGGAATGGGCGGAAAGAAGGCTGGTGGGGGCTGCGGCGGCTAGTTGGAGTTCCGCCGCCTAACCCCGAATTCGCACTGAGCGGATTGCTTGTGCCTCGATTCCAGCGGATCGGGGTACTAGGCTTCTGGTCGCCCTGTGAAAGGCAACGAAGATGACCAGGCTTTCCGTCAACGTCAACAAGATCGCCACGCTCCGCAACACGAGAACGATTGGCATTCCCGATTTGATACGCCTCTCGGCGTTGGCGCTCGATGCTGGTGCGCATGGCATAACGATCCATCCGCGTCCCGATCAGCGACATATCCGACCTGAGGACGTTCGGCCCATCGCCGAAGTTGTTCGTCGCCATCCCGGCGCAGAGCTCAACATCGAGGGTAACCCGTTCCAAGGTCTGGTCGAACATTGCGAAACGGTGCGGCCCGACCAGTCAACACTGGTGCCTGACGCGCGCGAGGCCTTCACGAGCAACCATGGCTGGAACCTCATCGAACTCGGGAGCACGGAACGCAGCGCGCTTACGCGTGCGATCGAGCGCCTTCACGCGGCGGGCGCGCGCGTGAGTCTGTTTCTCGACCCCGTTACGGAGATGATGCCCATTGCACGCGCAATGGGCGCGGATCGCGTTGAGCTGTACACTGAGCCCTATGCGGCAGCCGAGCCCGCCCAGAGCGCTGATATCATGAAACAATACGTCCAGGCGGCGCGTGCCGCGGCGGACAATGGGCTGGGGGTCAATGCCGGGCACGACCTCAATCTTGAGAATTTGGGCGCATTTCTGCGCACCTTGGGTAGTGTCGATGAAGTCTCGATTGGCCACGCCCTGATTGCCGACGCACTCGAATTCGGGCTCGCGCAAGCCGTTCAACGTTATGTGGCCATTTGTCGAGGGCAAGCACTCTAGGCGATCGCCGTCACCAGATTCCATTGACACCGCGTCGGGTGCGCAGATAATCACCCCTCGAGGACTCTATTGTCATGAATGTTACCAAGGCAGCCGTAGCGTTAGCATTATTCGTTGCAGTACTCGGCTGCGAAGATAAGAAGCAGAAGGCAACGGCCGCGTCGGCGGCTGCGTCCGCGACGTCCGTCGCGTCCGTGCCCGAGCCGAACAAAGTCGCCGAAGCGCCAAGGCCCGCACCGGCCGACATCGTGTTGGATCCGCTGCTGAAGGATCTGAAGTGCGATAAGAAGTCTAAGGCGGACAGTTGCCGAGTCTTGAATGAATTTGCCGAGGCCACGCGCTGGATTGTGCAGACTCCTGCGGGGGAGGGCCGTTGGATTGGGCAGGCGTTCGTGCGGGATAAGGGCGTCGAGAAGAAGCAACTGCTCATGCTGTGGGCCAAGACCATGCCAACGAGCCAAGTGGCGCTCGGGGATCTTCCGGTCCGAGTGGGAACCAGCACCCTCGCAGACGACCTCGTAGAGCATGGCTTCAAGATGGTTGCTGCCATCAGTCGCGGTGATCAGCCTTCGAAGCGCAATCAGGCCCGGCCTGAGGTAGAGTCGTTCGTCCCAGCCACTCACCGCGGAGCGGTAAACACCGCTGGTGCTTCCGTCCGTCTGATTTCCGAGGAGACGGTGTACCTCCGTCAAGTGGGGCGAAAGGTTCTGATGGTCATGCCAAGCCAGGCCCAGAGTGCGGCTCCTGGTGACGGTACCTACGCGGAGTTCTGGCGTGCTACCTGGTGATTTCCAATAGTTGTCGGCCATTGCATCGCGGCAGCGGCACCAAGTATTGCAGAGCTGAACGCTGCTGTTTGCGTCGGTGCAAGAGCTGCCATGTTGCGAATTTGCCTACGCCGTGCAACTGGTACTTGCATAAGCCAGGCTGTGGTAATAACTCGCAAGAACTATGGATGCTGTTCGCATGCTGGTGCACGACCACGAGGTCTTGACGTCGCAGGTCGAACACGTTGGAGCCCTCGTGCATGGTCTCCAGGATCGAAGCTTTGCCCCGGACTCCTTGCATGACGAATTAGTCCAACAAGTGGATTCGCTGAGGGATCAGATGCTGGAGCATTTTGGGTTCGAAGAGGAAGCGGCTTTTCCATTCCTCACGAATGCCTTGCCCGAGAACGCAGAGATGTTGCGCTCGTTGGCTTCCGCACATGAGCGCATTGCGCGCTGTCTGGTGGAAGTTGCAGACTTAGTGCGTTTGACCACGAAAGAGACGCTTGGCTTGCAAACGGGTGCAATTGCTGCAGCGTTCGATCGATTCGAGAACGCCTATCGTTCTCACGTCAACGAAGAATCGGAAGCCCTCGACGTGGTGGAAGAGCAGATGACGAGTTCTCAGCGTCAGGCGCTCTCGGACATTGCCAGGAAGCTATTGTGACGAGCGAAGCGGGATCGCGGGGTTGCTGGGGCGCTCAGTGGCCAACACGATTCGGTTTCGTCCGGCATTTTTGGCGGCGTAGAGCGCCTTGTCGGCACGTGCGACCCAGTTCGCGGCGGATTCTCCGGGGATCAGAGCTGCGACCCCTGCCGACAGCTTGACCTGGACTGAGCCTGCTGGTGTCGTGATGCTCAATTGAGCCAGGACTTCTCGGGCTCGTTCGGCCCGCCCCGCCACCTTCTCAAGCGTACTATCGCGCACGACGATGGCGAATTCTTCGCCACCGTAGCGCGTGACGAAGTCCTCCTTGCGCAAAAAGTGGCGTACCAGATTGTCAGCGACGGCGCGCAGCACCGCATCACCACTTGGATGTCCATACCGATCGTTTATCTGCTTGAAATGATCGACATCGACCATGATGAGGCAGGGTTCGGAGCCCAGGAGCAAGCCAAGTCGCGCTACCTTGTCGATCTCGTCGTCGAACGCGGCCCGATTGTACAGTTGAGTAAGCGTGTCTACTGTGGCTTGGGCTCGCGCCTGGTCCAACTCTTGACGCAACAGTTTCACTTGCTTTCCGAGCTGAACGAGCTGTTCAGTTTCGCGGTCGCGTCGCCGTGAGATGGACTTTAGTACTACTTCGGACACCAACAGCGCTTCGCGACGAATGGCATCCGTGTCGCTGCCAGCCGCAGCATTCATCAGTTTCGCGAGATGTCCTTCGACCTGCTTGTCGCTGGCGCGGTCCTCGCTGACGGCGGCAGTAAGGCACTGTGCAAATTCGCGCAGTGCCTGGCGCAGATTGCCGAAACTCGTCGTAACGAAGTCCTGCTCGTGCTTGCGTTGTTCGTTGAGGTAGCGGTGCACACTTCCCCAATCGCGGCGCGGGCCTGGATTCGAGGCTTCCTCATCGTGCGTGTCTTGGTCGTGACCGCGGTTGTCGGCGAGGATGACGCGTCGAATCAAGTCGGAGCATTGCTCGTTTACTTCGGCAGCGGTTGCTCGTTCGGTGTCGAAGGCATATTCGCCAAAGATGCGCAGTACTGCGCGCAACGTGTCCAGCGCCCGGTCGAAATCGGGGCCGAGGGGAGCCGCAACCTTCGCGGTTGCCATGGTCTTCGGTGGCACTGTGGCAGCTGGAGTAGGGTTGCTGTTGCGATTCCAGAACATCCGCTCTGAAGTACGGCTTCAGCCGGCCGCGCCTTTAGGACGACGCGTCGGATCTGCGCAATTGCGGCGGCAATTCTTGCGTGGGCTCGCGCGGCCGAATCGTAGTGTGCAATAGGCCCGCTGATTGGCATGTTCTCCCTGGCACGGGCGGGGATCCCTTTGCTTTACTAGCGCCCCCCGGGCAGCCACCCCCAAGGGTCGGGCTGCGACCGCTGAAAGGACCATAGTGTCATGCCAAAGCTTTCTATCGACCAGGTCGAACTCTCAGGCAAGCGCGTTCTCATGCGCGTAGATTTCAATGTGCCGCAGGATAAGCAGACCGGTGCCATCACCAACACCGCCAGAATTGTCGCTGCTCTGCCCACCATCAACTACGCGCTTGAGCGTGGCGCCAGTGTCGTTCTGATGAGCCACCTGGGCCGCCCCGACGGCAAAGCGGACATGAAGTTCAGTCTCAAGCCCGTCGCCGAGAAGCTCGAAGAGCTGGTGAAGCGTCCCGTCAAGTTCCTCCCCGACTGCGTGGGACCGGAGACCGAAGCTGCCTGCGCCAACCTCGCTCCTGGCAGTGTGGTTTTGCTCGAGAATCTCCGGTTTCACATCGAAGAGGAGGGCAAGGTCAAGAATGCCGATGGTACGAGTACCAAGGCGGATGCAAAGGCAGTAGAAGCGTTTCGAGCGTCTTTGAGCAAGCTTGGTGACGTCTATGTCAACGACGCCTTTGGCACGGCCCACCGTGCTCACAGCTCGATGGTTGGTTGCGCTCTGCCGAAGCGCGCTGTCGGGTTCCTGATGAAGAAGGAACTTGACGCGTTTGCGGCCGTGCTCGAAGAGCCGAAGCGGCCGCTTTTGGCGATTTTGGGTGGGGCCAAGGTGGCTGACAAGATTCAACTCATCAACAACCTGCTCGACCGCGCCAATGAGATTATTATCGGTGGCGGCATGGCATTCACCTTCAAGAAGGTGGTCGAGAACGTAGAGATTGGCAACAGTCTGTTCGATCCCGAGGGTGCCAAGATCGTTGGCGATCTGATGAAGAAGGCCACGGAAAAGGGCGTTAAGATCCACCTGCCCACCGACTATGTTTGTGGCGACAAGTTCGACGCCGCGGCATCGGTCAAGAACGTGGATGACAAGGACGGGATCCCCGCCGGGTGGATGGGTCTCGACGTGGGCCCGAAATCTATCGCCCAGTTCAATGAGGTAATCGGTCGCGCCCAGACCATTATCTGGAACGGCCCGCCAGGCGTGTTTGAAATGGACGCATTCGCGGCGGGTACCAAGTCAATGGCGGCCGCCATTGCTGCGGCCACTGCACGTGGGGCGGTGACGGTCATCGGTGGTGGTGATACCGCTACCGCCGCGAAGAAGTGTGGCATTCTCGAGAAAGTGACCCACTGTTCGACGGGTGGTGGCGCATCCCTTGAGTTGCTCGAAGGCAAGCTTCTTCCAGGGATCGACGCCCTGTCCGAGGTTTGAGCCTCGTCGTCACAACTGTTCGACGCGCGGCGCGGGTGAGTCCTCGTGGTTGCGTCGAACCAACAAAAGCAAGGGCGTTCAGTAGCGACTACTGAACGCCTCTTGCGCGCAAGTGACGAACATAGCGGGCGTCTGTTTCACAGATGTGCTTCGTCAGCCACTGTTGAAGGAATTCGAGCACGCTTGCCGACATAGCGATCCGGCCGTTGCGGAACTGGTCGCGAAACTCGATGACTCTGGTCGCGAGTTGTCGATGCACGACAACGTGTTCCGCCATGTCGCGATAACCGTGCTTGGCGAGGAGGCCTTCTTCGTAACCAAAATGCGTGCTGGTGTAGTCCACCAGCTCTTCGAGGATCGTGCCCAAAGCCTGCTGCCCCTGTCGTGCGATCATCGCATCGTGTAGCGCGTTGATCAGTCCAACGAGCTTCTGATGCTGCTGGTCGATGCTGGGGAGGCCCAGCATGAGCGATTCGTTCCAAATCATTAGGGCCATGTCAGTATGTCCGGGTCAGTGGATTCTGGGTGCTGTACGGCTCGTTCCGTTGAGAGCTTAATTGGTGCCTGGTTGCGATCAGGGCTGCGGCCCTGGTCTTACGCAGGAAATACGGCTACGGTTCCCGGCATGGCTCGCACGGTACAGATCCGAGATTTGATGCAGCAGTCTGGTGTGGGGTTTGGCACCAGCGGCGCACGTGGTCTCGTCACAGCGATGACGGATCAGGTGTGCAGTACCTATACGATTGCCTTTCTGCAGGCGCTTGAACGTCGTGGCGAGATCCGTCGCGGGACCGAGGTGGGTGTTGCGGGCGATCTACGGCCGAGCACCGGCCGGATCATGGCGGCAGTGGCCCGGGGGATCGGTCAGGCTGGATATCAGGTCGTCAACGTTGGGCGCGTCCCATCACCCGCCATCGCGTTGCTAGGACTCGAACGCGCCATCCCCACGCTGATGGTCACCGGGAGCCATATCCCGGATGATCGCAACGGTATCAAGTTCAATAAGACAACGGGCGAGATCCTCAAGTCCGACGAACAAGCGATCTTGGCCGAAACCGTGGCCGTGTCCGACGCATTCGATACCGCAGGGAAAATGCAATCGAACGAGACCACGCTTGAGCTGCCTCCAGTCGATCCGACTGCGGAAAGGCACTATGTAGCTCGATGGCTCGATGCATTTCCCAGCAACATGCTTGCTGGAAAGCGGGTCGTGGTATTCGGGCACAGCGCCGTTGGGCGCGAGTTGCTCGTCGAAGTCCTATCGGGATTGGGCGCTGAGGTCGTTCGAGTTGCCTGGTCGGAGCGCTTCATTCCTGTTGACACCGAGGCAATTCGACACGAGGACGTCGTCAATGCTCGCGCTTGGGCCAAGGAGTTCGCCCCGTTTGCGATCGTTTCGACCGATGGCGACTCGGATCGACCGCTCGTTTCGGATGAAACAGGTCGTTGGCTTCGCGGTGACGTTTTGGGCGTGCTTACGGCGAGATTCCTCGGAGCCGATTCCGTGGTCACGCCCGTGAGTTCGAACACGGTTCTCGAGCGCAGCGGTGTTTTTGCGTCGGTCGCGCGAACCAAGATTGGCTCACCACACGTCATCGCCAAGATGTTTGCGTCGGTGGCGGCGGGCCACCGTCGAGTCGTTGGCTACGAAGCCAACGGTGGCTTCCTCACGGCCACCCCCGTCGAAGTGCCGCGTGGTCGCAGGCTCTCAGCATTGCCGACTCGAGATCCGATCGTCGTCATGCTCAGTGTGCTTGGCGCTGCTGTGCAGTCGGGGAGAAGCATCAGTGCACTCGAAGATGAGCTGCCCCAACGGGCAACCGCCAGCGGCCGCATCCAGAATTTCTCGAACGACATCAGTGGTCCAAAGCTCGTTGATTTAGCGTCCGGTGGGATTGTCGCACTGGACGCGCTGCTTGGCCAAGTGGCGGGCAAGTTCGAGTGCCTCGATTTGACGGATGGCATTCGCGGCACCACGCAAGGCGACGAAGTTCTGCATCTGAGGGCCTCCGGCAACGCTCCGGAGCTGCGCTGCTATGCGGAAGCCGCCACCGCTGAGCGTGCAGAACAGCTCACGGAACTAGCTCTCGCGGCAGTGAAGCGGGCTTGGACCTAGGGACCTACCCAACCCACTTGCGTGCGTTCTGGAACAGCCTCAACCAGGGACTGGCCTCGCCAGTCCAGTCAGGGGGACAGTAGGAAAGCTGCACGTTGCGGAACACGCGCTCGGGGTGCGGCATCATGATGGTTACTCGGCCGTCCGTGCTGCAAAGGCCCGTGAGGCCACCCAACGAGCCATTCGGGTTCTCGGGGTAGTGTTCTGTCGGGCGTCCCTCGTGATCGACGAAACGGAGGCCGAGTTGTCCCGCGGCGCGCAACGCGTCGATGGAGATGGGAGCGTCGAATTGCATCTGGCCTTCGCCATGCGCCACGGCAATAGGCAAAAGTGAGCCCTGCATCCCCGACAAGAGAATGGATTTTGTCTCAAGCACTTCGACCAGGGAGTAGCGCGCTTCGAATTGCTCAGAGCGATTGCGGATCAACCGCGGGAACCCTTCGGCACCCACGATGAGATCCTTCAGGGCTGCCAGCATTTGGCAACCGTTGCATACGCCCAACGCGAAGGTTTCTGGTCGCCTGAAGAACCGCGAGAGCTGTTCGCGGGTAACCGACTGATAGAGAATGGCTTTTGCCCAACCTAGACCCGCGCCGAGCACGTCGCCATAGGAGAAGCCGCCACAGGCCACCAAGCCACGAAATCCGTCCAAGTCGACGCGACCCTGATGCAGGTCACTCATGTGAACATCGACGCTTTCGAAACCAGCGCGGTCAAACGCCGCCGCCATTTCGATCTGCCCGTTGACGCCCTGCTCGCGCAGGACCGCGACGCGAGGTCGTTCATGCACCACGATCTGTTCGAGGTACCCGCGAGCTACGTTCTCTTCTGGACGAAAGGTGACGAGCGGACGGAGCCCGCGATCGTCTGGATTGGTGTCGAGCTCATATTGCTCGGCAGCAGATTTGGGCTCGTCGCGTTGGGACTGCATGGCCATGGAAGTCTCCGACCAGAGGCGACGCAGGGCGCTGCGCGAGTTCTGATACGCGACTTGTCCATCTCGTAGAATGACGAGCTGGTCGTCCTTTCGCAGCTCGCCAATCTGATGCAGACATTCAGCGGGTAGCTTCGAATCGAGCAGGAGCTGTGCGACGCGATCCTTGTCCGCGTCGCGCACTTGAATGACGGCCCCCAACTCTTCCGCGAACAAGGCGGCAAGTGGTTCCTTTGTCGCTCCGTCCAGACGAAGAGTTACTCCGGTGGCTCCGGCAAACATCATCTCGCAGACGCAGGCCAACAGGCCCCCGTCGGAACGGTCGTGGTAGGCGAGGACTAGCTCGCGCTGCCGCAGCGTCTGCATCGCAACGAAGAAGCTCGAGAGCAGCTTGGGGTCGTCCAGATCCGGTGCTTCTTCGCCAATTTGGCGATAGGACTGCAGCAGCGCCGAAGCGCCGAGGCGGTTGCGCCCGCGTCCTAGATCGATCAAAAAGAGCGTGGTTGGTCCGAGATCGGTTCGCAACTGCGGCGTAAAGCTCGCCCGCACATCTGAAAGCGGGGCGGCGGCGGTGATGATGAGGGAAAGCGGGGAGACTACGGCCTTTTTGCCATCGTCCCAAACCGTTTTCATCGACATCGAATCCTTGCCCACGGGAATGCAGATCCCGAGCGCCGGACAGAGTTCGAGCCCAACTGCGCGCACGGCATCGAACAGAGCCGCATCTTCTCCCGGATGACCCGCTGCCGCCATCCAGTTTGCACTTAGCTTGACGTCAGAGAGCTTGGCTATTGGCGCAGCCGCAATATTGGTGATGGCTTCACTTACTGCCATTCTCGCTGAAGCCGCCGGGTTGAGCAGCGCCAAGGGCGGCCGCTCTCCGATGGCCATCACCTCTCCGGCGTAGCCGTCATAGTCGGTCAACGTAATCGCGCAGTCGGCCACGGGTACCTGCCAAGGGCCGACCATTTGGTCGCGATGGATGAGTCCCGTCACCGTTCGATCACCGATGGTGATGAGGAAGGTCTTGTCGGCCACGGCCGGCACGCGAAGCACACGCGCAATGGCATCGTCGATAGCCACGTGGCTCGCATCGAAGGGCTCTACGGGGCGCGTGCGGCGTTCCGCCACTCGCGTCATGCGTGGCGGTTTTCCGAACAGCACGTTCAGTGGCATGTCGATCGGCAGATTGCGGAACTGAGAGTCAGACAGTCGTAGGTGCTCGATCTCGGTCGCTTCGCCGACAACAGCAAAGGGGCAGCGCTCGCGTTCGGCAATGGCACGGAATTCGTCGAATCGATCGGCGGATACTGCCAGCACGTAGCGTTCCTGCGCTTCGTTGCACCAAATTTCCATCGGGCTCATGCCCGGTTCGGCATTGGGAATGCTGCGCAGTTCGAAGTTGGCGCCACGACGACTATCGTGAACGAGTTCGGGCAGGGCGTTGGAGAGGCCTCCTGCCCCGACGTCGTGAATGCTCAAGATCGGCGAGTGGCTGCCGAGGGCATTGCAGCGATCGATGACCTCTTGGCAGCGGCGTTGCATCTCCGGGTTGTCGCGTTGCACGCTGGCAAAATCGAGATCCGCGGAGCTTGAGCCTTGGTCCATCGATGAAGCTGCACCGCCACCGAGGCCAATGAGCATGGCTGGTCCGCCCAATACGACCACTTTAGTTCCCGGTTCGATCGTGGCCTTCAGGACATGCCCTGGTCGAACGTTTCCGACACCACCAGCCAGCATGATCGGCTTGTGGTATCCGCGAACCTCGGCGCCTTCCGGGCCCGCAACGGTTTGCTCGAAGGTGCGAAAGAACCCGCCAATATTTGGACGACCGAATTCGTTGTTGAATGCGGCGGCCCCCAAGGGGCCGTCAGTCATGATGTCCAGGGCGGATACGATTCGATCGGGTTTGCCGATGGGATTCGACTCCCAGGGGCGTTCGAATCCCGGAATGGCCAGGTTGGATACAGCGAAGCCAGCAACGCCGGCTTTCGGTTTTGAACCACGTCCGGTGGCACCTTCATCACGGATCTCTCCGCCGGAGCCCGTAGAAGCACCTGGGTGAGGCGAGATGGCGGTCGGATGGTTATGCGTTTCCACCTTGAAGAGAATGTGGACCGGTTCGACGTGATTTCGGTAGATACCTGTGGCGGGATCGGGAAAGAATCGTGACCCGATCCGCCCTTCGAAAACGGCGGCATTGTCCTGGTAGGCAGACAGAACGCCTCCAGGTGACTCGCGGTGGGTATTGCGAATCATGTCGAAGAGCGAATGCGACATTTGTTCGCCATCGACAGTGAAATCCGCACGGAAAATCTTGTGACGACAGTGTTCGCTGTTGGCCTGTGCGAACATCATCAGCTCGATATCGGTCGGATTGCGGCCGATTTCCCTATAGCTGGTTTCCAGGTAGTCGATCTCATCGTCCGCCAAAGCCAACCCCAGATCGGTGTTGGCTTCAATCAAGGCACGACTGCCAACTCCCAGGACATCGATGATGCGCAGCGGTTGTGGTTTTGCCTGGAGGAATAGGCGCGCTGCGTCCTCGATGCGTAGAAACACCGCTTGAGTCATGCGATCGTGAACGGCGGCGGCGGCGTGCGCGATCTCCCCGCCGCTGAGCGGTTGAGCGTCCTCGGTTTCGAGGCGATAGGCAATGCCCCGCTCGATACGTGAAACTGCAGCTAGCCCGGCGGCATGCGCGATATCCGTGGCCTTGGACGACCACGGTGAGATTGTTCCGGGCCGCGGCACGACGAGCAAGAAGCTTGCATCTTCTCTCGAGGAGGAAGCGGGCGGGCCGTAGTCGAGCAACCGCTCTAGCACGTGGTGCTCGTCGCTCGTAAGCTCGCCCGACAGATTGACGAGATGAAGGTACTCGGCCGAGACCGCGGTGACTTTCGTGCAGCGCGCTTGCACCGACCGAAGCAGTTTCTCGATACGAAACTGGGACAAGGCAGCGGATCCGCGCAACACGAGCATGTCGAAATCTCCTCGGCCGCCGCTTTCGACCCGGGGCCGCCGCCGTTCTGATGCAATGCCGGGATTAGGGCAAGTGCGATACGATCGGGCCGCCCGGGACGGTCTGCGGGCCGACGCGCCAACAAGGGGAATGCGCTGCGGAATGCCTTGGCAATGGCGGACTCGGGGACTACCTGTGCGCAACGATGAAACCTTGGGATGTCCTTTCGACTCGAGTCCTGCTCGACCGCCGTTGGCTGCGGGTGCACGAGCAACGGGTTGCCCTGCCGAATGGCGCGGTCATCGAGGAATTCCATCTGCTTGACAGCCCAGATTGGGTCGGCGTGCTGGCGCTAACGGCGCAGCAAGAGATGGTCATGGTGGATCAGTATCGCCATGGCATCGGGCGGGTCAGTCGCGAGCTCCCTGCCGGTGTGGTCGATGCAGGAGAGACTCCAGCCCTCGCAGCTAGGCGCGAATTGCTCGAGGAGACTGGATACCTAGCCGACGATCTTATCCCCCTCTTCGTGGTCGCGCCAGAGCCGCACCGCAGCTCGCACTACGGGCACTTCTACGTGGCTAGGAACGTTCGCTTCACTGGTGTGGCGACACCTGAGCCGAGCGAGGTGCTCGAGGTTCATGTCCGGCCCGTTGCCGAGGTCGTTGAGGACGCACTCGGCGGGCGCATCATTCACGCCGCACACACGGCAGCAATCCTTGCGGCCAATGCGCGCGGATTGCTGGCGTAGTCCGCGAGCTACTCGGACGGCAGCAGCGCGATATCGACCATTAGTTCGTTCCCGAGCGGCTCCAGAATCTCCTTGAGTCGTTCGGTCGATAGCTCGAAGGGTACTGCGAGCCGCGCTTTAGCGAAGAAGAGCATTTCCGCAGACATGGGCGCGCTTTCGACCCCCGTGTTGAGCTCCTCGACGTTGATGCCGCTTTGCGCCAAGGTTTGCGAGATCTCACGCACGATTCCTGGTCGATCCTGCCCAACTAGCTCAAGCTTCAGGATACGACGAGCCGAAACGTCCCTTGTCGTGTCATTTGCATTGACCATCAGAACCTGCAGTCCTTCCTTACCGAGGCCATTGCAGGCTGCTTTGAACGCCGCGACGCGGTTTGCCGGCAGATCGACGCGCAGGATTCCGGCGAATTGACCGGCGAGTTGGGCCATTCGGCTCTCGACCCAATTGCCTTCGTTGTCGACGAGCACTTGGCTGAGTCGTTCGACAAGTCCAGGTCGATCGGGGCCGAGCAGGGTAAGGACGAGGGATGTGGCAACACTAGTGTTCACGCGATTCGTCTCCAAGGGCGCAGAGTGTATATCCTAGGTGTGCTGGGGCTAAGTTTGCTACAGCCCCAAGAAGAAGGATGGCCCAGTGACCGACTGCTGTCTGGTGTACGTCACCACTTCATCGCGCGAAGAAGCACAGAATCTCGGCAGAACCGCAGTGATCGAGCGACTAGCGGCCTGTGCCAACCTGGTTGGCGACATCGAGTCCTTCTACCATTGGGAAGGGAAATTCGAGACCGGGGCCGAATGTTTGCTCATCCTTAAGACCACCAGCTCGAAGCTCTCCGAGCTGACCGCACGTTTGCTTGCCATGCATTCCTACAGCTGCCCTGCCATCGTTGCGGTTCCAATCCAAGGCGGGCACCAAGGATTCATCGATTGGATCCGCGCCGAGGTTGCAGAACAACGGCACCCCTCATGATAGAATGCCCTTCGTCCAATGAACAGCGAGCAAATTCTGCTTCTGGTGGCCGTGCTCGGCGTTGTGACGATTTCGGTTGTCACGTCACGCGGGGCAAAGAAGAATTCTCACTCTGCCGCAGGCGCCTCCGCAGGGGTAGGTCACGGCAATCAGGCATCGCGCGCTAACCGCGCGATGCGCCGCAAGAGGCATTAGTTGTACACGCCGGTCAGCATAATTGCGATGGACTGCGTGGCCATCGTGGCATTGCCCGCCAAGCCGTTGTTCGTCTCTATTGCGTCGGCTTTCGTTCGCGTACCCATCAGGCGCAGCAAAATGCCAGCCGACCATTGCTCTGCAACCCAGATGTCATAGCCCAGCCAGCCGGCAATCCCATACCCCGTGGCCTTGTTGAAACCGGCGGCGGATTGTGGGTTGAGTCTGGTTCCGGCAACTCCAAGTCCCCCACCCAGATGAAAGCCACCGCGTGCCTTGGGATACCCATCGAAAAACGGCCCTAGAAGCCCAGCGCGAACGTCGGTCACTATCGGAGCGTCCGCGTCCAACCTTGCTGAAGGCAAGGATTCCATCATCAGGGTGCCGCCCAAGATGATTCCAGGGCTAACTGCATAGCCCAACGCAAAATCCACGGCGAGTGTCGAGCCGCTGCCCTTAATGCCGTTCGTCTCCCGTGGATTCATCGTGGCCCCTAGGTGGCCAAAGCCAAGACTCAGTCGCGCATAGAAGCCGTCGTGAGTGCGATCGGTGCGCATCACTGGGGCGGGAAGCGGAGCATCCTTCTGTAAGGTGATCAAAGGTCGCGCAGGAGGCTGCACCTGATTCGCAGGCACCGCAGCCGGAAGCTGCTGCACCGGCGGCTCAGCAGCTTCCGATGACGTAGCGACAACGGGCGGACTCGGCGCCACCGCTGCGTTCGGTGCAGGGGGTGGCGCGGCCGGCGCTGTCTGCGCTGCAGCCAAAGAGACCCCAAGTAGGGCAACCATGCCCAAACCAAGACCAGCAAAACCCCAGTTTTTGCCTCTGTGCATGCCAACGGAATAAAGGAGATTCAGCGAAGTGGCAAGGAATTCGGGACAAACCAGCGTGAATTTGGCCAAATCTTGCCGACCACAGCGGATAGTCGCCGGCAAATTCCGATGGAAGTTCGCCCGCGCCGCCGTCGGACTACAGCTTGGTCGCCGTGGGCTGGGGGACGGGTCTGAGTCACAGACCATCCCATCCCATTATCCGCTATCCTTGTGGACGATGCGTCGCGTTGCGAGACACTTTCTGTGGTGGGCCGTCATTCTGGGCGGGTTGGGGGGCATGCTATTTTTGCGCAAGTCTGAATCCGACCACATACGAGACGACCTTGAGGCAATTGCGGACGCAGTCCGTTTCACGAGCCGTCCACCGAGTCGCGCCTGGGTGGCAGCGCTTCGAACTTGTTTGGCCGAGCACCTAGCGGATCCTGTCAGTCTCGATATTGCTCCCATCGGTGAGGTCAGTCTTTCTACGGATCCACTCCTAGACAACATCCTCGCATTTGCATCGAACCACGCCGGACTTGGGGTAAGCCTCGGCAATATTGGGATCAAGATCGATACCAACGGACGCCGCGCGACAGCTAAGGGAGAGGCCCACCTCGACGTTCTGGAATTGTCCGGCGAGCGACGGGGCGAGCCGCGAAAATTTGCGGCAACCTTGGTGAAGAATACCGACGCTTGGGTTCTCGTTCACGTGCAAATTACGGAGCCACGCATCGATCAGCCCGAAGCGAGACCTTGACCTAGCGCTGAATTTGCCGGTTCGGGCAAGCGCCGCGCGCAGGATGCGCAGTCTTTTGTCCTGCGCCCTTCGCAGTTGGGCACATTTCGGCGAAACTCGACGCTTTGGGACTTAGGCATGACTTTCGCAACCACCAGACCTCGAAGAGGAGGAGCATTGTCGGAGGCAGATTGTAACTACCTGTTGCTGGTCGAGACTGGTGCCGAATCGCCCGGTTGGCTCGATCAGGCCAGGATTGAATGCCTTGAACAGCATTACTCCGAGCTCTACCTCAGCTTCGTCGAGCGTTCTGCGCAATGGCTGCTTGCGCACCCGTCGGTCGAAACAGTAGTCGTGGCGCTCTGCATTTCCTCGACCGAAGATCTCGAAGGTCGCGTGCAAGCGATGGGGGCAAGGCTCGTAGCTGCTCTCGACGGAAGACCGCGGGCTAGGTTGCTGTTTGGCGCGCCATCGGACACCCCGGAACGGCAGCGGCGCAGGCTGCTCAGCCTCACCGCTGAACTAGCTCAGCATGAAGAACGCCAACGGCCGTGCATCATAGGGGCCCATTTTTCTGCCAATTGCCCGTCTTCGAGCAGAATTCCGGTCACCTCGACTTAGGGGCGGTCCATGCGCAGTCAGGATGTCGGAATCCGAGCCGCCAGCTGATAACTGACAGCACATACCCTTGGTTCTGGCTGCTTTGCGGCTCAGACTGAACGTTCACCGAGCTGCGTGAGCGAAGCCGTCAATTCCTCTCGCACCGTGTCATTGCACTCGTTCGCCAGGATTCGACGCAATGCGGCTTCTGCTGCTGCAGTTCCGAGCTTGCCGAGTGCCCAAGCGACGTGCGCTCTCACTGTGGCGCTCGGGTTGCTCGCGAGGGCGCGAACCAGGGGTGCGACGGCATCGCGGGTCCCGCTGTTGCCAAGAGCAATCGCAGCATTGCGCATCAATTGGACGCGTCCCACACGACGAAGCGCACTTCGTTTCGTGATGCGACGATAGTCGGTAGAGGTCATCTCGAGCCACCTCACCAATTCAGGCTCGACAAGCAGTGGCCGCGGAGCGGCATCGGTTGGCATCACGCTCGTCGCGTTACCCCGATCGTAGGGACAGGCGGTCTGGCATACGTCGCAACCGAAGAGGCGATTGCCGAACGCGTCGCGCAGCTGCCGGGGGATCTGCCCCTGATGCTCGATACTAAGATAGGAAAGGCAACGTCGTGCATCGAGTATGTAAGGCGCAACGAATGCGTTGGTTGGGCAGGCTTCCAAGCAAGCCGTGCAGCGTCCGCAGCGGCTTTCCAGCGGCTCGCTCGGCCACAGCTCAAGATCCGTCACCATCGCAGCAAGCAGAACCCTCGGACCTACGCCTGGCACAATCAGCATGGTCGACTTGGCAATGAAGCCAATGCCAGCCAGGCGCGCGGCTTCACGCTCCAGCAGTGGCGCTGTGTCGATGCAAGGTCGAGTCCAAACCCCGCGGCCAGAATAGTCCGCCAACCCTTGGCCAATCCTACGCAACCGACTGCGCAGCGCGATATGGTAGTCGAGGCCGAGGGCGTAGTCCGCGACGGTGCCTACGAGTGGATTGTTGCCGTCCGCGCTTGACTCAACCGTCGGCACCGCCGCCGCCGCCACGACCACGCTGCGAGCGTTTGCCAAGAGCCGCCCGGGAAGGTGACGATCCCCGAATTCGGCCAGGTAACTCATCGAGCCCGCGTGACCCTGACCCAACCAATCCTTGAACCTCTGGCCCGCCTCGAGGAAGGGTTCTGCGGGTGCGAATCCGATTCGACTGAATCCGACCTCGCGCGCAAGCCCGGAAATGCGCTCGCGAAATACCGATTGCCCGACGACCGGCGCTACTGAAGGGTCAGGTTCGAAGCGCTCGGCGTTTTCGTCGAGGTATTTTTCGCCCTGATCTTGATCGGGGGCGGGAACAGATTTCATGACTGGCCGGTTTGGGGGAGCGTCGTTCTTCACGGGGTCCCAAAGGGAGAGGATTCGTGCTAACTCCCGGACCCCCGCAACAGAACAACAGGGCAGGGAGCCATCAACCGTGATCGAGATTTGTGACCTGTACAAGTACTATGGTGATTACCGAGCGGTCGGACCGCTTACGGTAACCATCGAGCGCGGGCAGGTCGTGGGGCTGCTTGGCCTCAACGGCGCCGGCAAAACCACGACCCTTCGCATCCTCGCTTGCGACCTCCTGCCAACTAGTGGCCAGGTGCGCATCGATGGTATCAGCGTGGTAGACGATCCGGAAAGGATTCGCGGCAAGGTCGGCTACTTGCCGGAAACCCCACCGCTCTACGGCGAGATGACCGTACGCGAGTACCTCAAGTTCGCGGGTCGTTTGCGCGGGATTGCAGCCAAGGAGATTGCCAAACGCGTCAACGAGATCATCGGTCTTACGGAGCTCGATGCAGTGGCGGACACCATCATCCAAACCTTGTCCCATGGATTTCGACAACGCGTAGGCATCGCGCAGTCCATCGTGCATCGGCCGTCGCTAGTGGTACTCGACGAACCCATCAGTGGGCTCGATCCTGTGCAAATCGTGGAGATGCGGCGCCTCATCCGCAACCTGCGGGGTGAGCACACTGTGGTGATTTCGAGCCATATTCTCTCGGAGATCAGTGAGACCTGCGATCAGATCCTGGTGATCCGCGACGGGCAAATTGCTGCTTCCGGTACGGAGGCCGAGCTTTCAGCCCAGCTGCACGGAGGCATGTCGATTGAACTAACGGTGGGTCGCGCCGCCGGCCTCGAGGAAGCAGCCGTCATAGCGCGACTCGAAGCCGTGCGTCACGTCGAGCGCGTCGAGCCGCTCCCGCCGCGGGAAAGTGGCAGCGGTGTGACTTCGTTGCGGTTGACCATGGGCGAAGACGCGCGACAAGACGTAGTTGGTTGCGTCACGGCCCTAGGTTGCTCGCTGCTCGAATTGGCTCGAGCCCAACGCGAACTCGAAAATGTATTTCTCCAGCTGTCGGACGTGCGCAATGCGCCAGCCGCGACAGCGAGCTCAACCACCAGTGACACGGAGGCCCGCTCGTGAGCCGCACCTTAATACTCACACATCGGGAGCTCCGCGCCGCCTTTCGCTCCCCTGTCGGATCCGTCGTCGTGGCGGCGATGCTGCTCATTGAAGGGATCCTCTTCTACTGGACGGCCTTGTCCCAGAAACTCTTGAGCGCCGAAGTGCTCGAACAATTCTTCTACCACGCGAGTGGTGTTACGATGGTCGCCGCGGTCGCCTTGAGCATGCGCCTCTTGGCCGAAGAACGCCAAACCGGCACGTTGGTCTTGCTCAACACGTCACCGATTTCAAGCCACGAGATCGTTCTCGGCAAATTCCTTGCCGCCCTAGCGATCATGGCCCTGGCGACGCTGCTCTCGCTCTACATGCCTGCTCTCATCTTCGTCAACGGCAAGGTGAGCATTGGGCACATCGGTGTGGGCGCTCTCGGCTTGCTGCTGCTCGGCGCGGCCACGACAGCGATCGGCCTATTTGCCTCGACCTTGGCAAAGTCCCAGGTGGTAGCGGCATTGCTCGGGGCCGCCATGACCGTCGCCATGATCCTGATGTGGATCCTCGCCAAATCCACGGAACCCCCATTGAACGAGTTCTTCGGTGCCATGGCACTGCACCACGAAAACTTCCGGTCCTTCATGAGCGGAACACTGAACCTCGGCTCTGCAATGTATTACCTCGCCGTCACATATTTCTTCTTGCTGGCAGCGACCAAGACCTTGGAGGCACGCCGATGGCGCTGACACCCAAAACGGCTCCTATCGTGCCGAACCAGTCGCCATCCGCTGCCAATCTGGGCGGTTCCCCGGGCTGGACTGCGCCACTCTTCTTCGGCGGCGTATTTCTGGTGTTTCTTGGGGAACGTGTGCTTGCCACCACCACGACGCCTCGCGCACTTTCCACTGGGGTCGGCCTGAGCGCACTGCTCGCTGCAACGGTCGTGCGTTGGGTCACGGCTGGGCGCGCTTCTGCTGAGCGGGGGCGCATCGAACGGTTGCTTGGTAGCGCACAGCTGGTCGCCGTCTTGGGGCTGGTGATTGCCCTTGCGTCGAGCAGCCTTGGGGCACGGTTCGTTGGCCTCGAATCCCTTGACGCAGCGACCCGCGAGCGCTGGGATACCATCCTGCTCGTCGGTTGGGTCACCCTGTTGTTGTGTGGCCTGCTGCCGCTGCTGTTTGCCGAGACCGCGCTTCTACCTATGCGCCGTGCGCCGCTGCCCGAGAGTCGTCGGGTGGTGACTGCGGCAGCGGCAGGGCTTTCCTTGGCTTTGGCGCTTGCCTACCTGGGGCTATTCGTCAGCTCGGCGCGCCAGTGGGGCGCGGCCGCCGATTTTGCGTATTTCAAGACGGCGAAGCCGAGTACCTCGACGTTACGCATTGCTGCAAGCTTGAAAGAGCCTCTCCGAATCGTTGCGTTCTTTCCGGCAGTCAACGAAGTCAGGAACGAAGTCGATCGCTACATGCGTGAGGTGGCGCGCAGCAACCCCAAGGTAAAATTCGAGTTCGTCGATCGGGTTCTTTCGCCGAAGATTGCACGAGACATGCGCGTAGCTCAAGACGGCGCCATCGTCCTGTCGCGCGGCGAAGTTCGTCAGGTGCTCAACGTCAGTCCGGAGCTAAAGAACGCCCGAGCAACGCTGCGTAACCTGGATCAAGAGTTTCAGAAGAATCTGATGAAGCTCGCCCGCGACGCTCGGGTCGCGTATCTTACAATCGGGCATCGCGAACTCAACGACCGTTCCCCCGGCGCCGATACCGCGAAGGACAACGGCGTGTCCGGGCTGCGCAAGCTGCTCGAGATGCAGAACTACCGGGTGCAGGATCTTGGGATCCCTCAGGGGTTGGGGCGTGAAATCCCCGCAGATGCGAATTTGGTCATCGTGCTTGGGCCAAAGGATCCCTTTTCGTTGGCGGAGCTAGACGCCCTCAGGCGCTTTTCGGAGCGTGGCGGAGCGTTACTCTTGGCACTCGACCCCGAGTCGGTGTCGGCACAAACGTCGGGAACTGCGGCAACTGCGGCGTTGGGCAAATCGGCGAGTACCAGTGCGGCTGCTTCCGCTTCCAAGGGAGCAACTGCCGAGACGCGTCACGACGCAACCGAAGGCAAGATGCCAGCCCAACCCGAATCCAAAGGCACGTTTGCGGAGAGCTTGGTTCAAGGCGGGCCGGGGCCAAACCTCAGCGAGCTCTCAGGCCTCATAGGTCTCGCCTTCGAGCCAGCCGTGTTGGCCAACGACAAGGGTGATTCGGTTTCCTTTGCGGGAAACAAGAGCGATCGATCACGCATCGTCACCAACAAGTTCGGCTCGCATGCCTCGGTGTCTACGTTGAGTCGCCACTCCGCATGGGTCGTCTTGTTCGGAGCGGGGTCACTCAAGAAGCTCGATCCGAATGACAAGTCCATCGATTTCGCTCTGCGCAGTACTGCTACGACATTCCCAGATCGGAACGGAAACTTCGAGCCTGAAGCTGACGAGACACGCAGCAGTTTCGACTTGGCCGCGGCCGTCACGCGCAAGGTTGCCGGCAAGGATGACCAGGCGAACAAGGTGGCTGAGCAACGCGCCTTCGTGATTGCAGATGCCGATCTCTTCTCCGATCTGGTTCTGAAGAATGTTCCGACCAATCGCTATCTCTTGCTCGATGCAGTGCGATGGCTTGCTGGCGAGGAGAGTCTGGCGGGTGAGGTCAATAGCGAAGAGGACGTGCGTATCGAACACACCAAGGGCAAGGACACGTTCTGGTTTTATGCAACGATCCTCGGTATGCCGATGCTGGTACTGGGGCTCGGCCTCGCGTGGTCGCGGCGCTCGAAGGGTCAGGGAGGCAGTCGATGAAAGCCGCCAAGGGTTTGTGGATGCATTTGGGTTTGTTCGGCATTGCCACGGTGGTGGCGTTCGTCAGTGCTTCAGCGAAGAACGAGCCAACCGAAGGCAAGCGCGTGGAAGCGGAGCTTTGGCCCGGTCCGCCGGATGCGGTTCGTCAGATCACCTTCGAGTCCGAGGACCGTAAGGTCAATATCGTTGCGGCGAAGGATGCGGCCGGGCAATACGCTGTCGTCGAGGTGACGAAAGAAGCGGCCAAAGCCCCGGCCAACGATGCTGGCGTCAGCGTCTCGAAGCCGCCCGAGACCAAACGTTTCATCGGTGTCGACGAGGTAAGGAAGCTGCTGGAAGCCGTCGCTCCGGCCAAGTCCTATCGCAGTCTCGGCAAGGTCGATGCGCAACGTCTGGTCGACTACGGGCTCGACAAGCCCGAGTCGAAGTTGGTAGTTACGATCGGTGACAAGGCCCATAGGCTCGACATCGGAGCGCTCACGCCTGGTAGTGGTGACTACTACGTGCGCGATCCTGCCGCCGGACTCGTGCACACGTTCAATGCGGACACGATTGGTAAGCTGAAGTCCGCCGAGAGTCGTCTACTTGAGCATGACCTGCACAGCTTTGCGGTCGAGGAACTGCGCGCCGCCGAGATCCAAGCCAATGGAAAGACTCGCAAGGTAGTGCGGGTTGAAGGCAAGACTGATGTCTGGGCCGACGCGGCGGCGCCGAACGCTGCCGACGAGACGGTGAGCAACTGGTTGGTCAAGGTTCAGCGACTGCGGCCCCAGAATTACGTCGAGAATCCGACGAATGTGCCAGCAAGTGCTGTGGTGCGCATCGAATACCACGCAAAATCGGGCAAGTCTGGCTATCTCGAGCTATTCCGCGTGGCAGACGCGCCGAAGAAGTACCTGGCGCGCTCGGAACGCAGTCGCTGGTTCGTCGAGATCCCCGCAACGCTAGCCGAACCGATCGAGCAAGACATCGCCACCGTCGTAAAGTAGCTTAGGCGTAGGGTAGGGGCTCTGTTCGGCGAGCCCCAATGCTACTTCGTCACCACCGTCGCCTTGGATGGTCCCGCTGGACCATTCGCGAGGCGGCCACTCTCTAGCTTGTTGCCGCCGTAGGGTTCGATACTTGGGATTTTCGCAAAGGTCCTTTCGTACAAGGCCTTCATTTCGGCCAGCTTGTCTGGCTCCTCTTTGGCAAGGCTCTTGGTTTCTCCTGGATCCTTCACGATATCGTACAAGAAGTACGCGGCACCGCGACCGCGTACGGTCAGCTTGTAACTGCCCGAGACAATGGCGCGACGTTGTGGATTGTTCGAATCCTCTGTCAGCTCGATAACGATGGGTTCCCGAACTGTAGGCTGTTCCTTTCCTTGGATCTCGGGCAGTAGAGTCTTGCCCATGAACTGCGGCAGCGGCGGCTTCCCGAGTAGATCCATCACTGTGGGAGCCAGATCGATGTGCGAACGCCGTTCGGTGATGCGTTGGGGTTTGGCGCCCGGAACGTACACGATTAAGGGTACGCGAACGAGGTTCTCCCAAATCTCGAAGGCATGGCGATACTGGCCATGCTCCCCGAAGGATTCGCCATGATCGCCGGTAATGATCAGCGCCGTGCGCGCCCACCAAGGCTGCGTTCGAGCCCAGTCGAGCAGTTTGCCGATATGTTGATCGGTAAACCAAACCTCTGAATCATACTTGTCACGCGTCTTGTTGCCGAAGTCTGGCGCTTCTTCGTGTTTCACGTAGACGTCGTGGGGATCTCCGAAATGGGCCCAGGCAAAGAATTGCTGCCCCGTGTTCGCTGGGTTGCCCAGGATCGTAAGGCCCAGCTCGAGCATTTTGGGGCTGGTGACGTGGTTGTCCGTCTGGGCATTGAAGGTGATGCCAGGGACGAGTTCCCAGACGTCGAACCCCTGCTCGAGTCCCTTGCCGCGCCCAAAGTACATGTGCGAGAACCAACCCACCGATCGGATTTTTTGCTCGGCAAGGACCTCGGGGAAGAAGAGATTCGCTTTCGGATAGGCAGTGAAGAAGACGCCCGAGCGGTAAAGCGTGGATGCCAATCGTCCGCTAAGGATCGCGGCTACGCTCTGTGCGGTGTAGCTCGAGAGCGCGTAGGCGTTCGTGTAGACAGTGCTCTGTTCGGCCAACTTCGTCAGGTTGGGTGCGATTGGCCGGGGGTAGCCATTCCATGGCATGTCGGCGCGCAGACAATCGACGCTCAAAATCATCACGTTGAGTGGGCCCGCTGGCTTAGGCGGAGAGAGCGCTTCCGTCGGCGCTGAAGCGACCGTGGGTACCAACGAAACGGCGTCAGTGGCCGCGGCGCTTGCGGCACCGACAGCCGTATTGTCCTTTGACTTGCTGCAGGCGAAGGTCAAAAGCGTGAGAGCCATTCCAATTCGGCAGCGTAAACGAGACGGCAGAAACGACATCGAGCCCGGACCTATCTCATATCCAGCCGCGGTGCCAGCTCGTCCACTGGGTCGGGACGCGTCGCGAGCCGAAGTGACCTCATCTGTCGTTCGTGCGTCAGTAAGAGGTGCCATTGCCCCCCAGCTTCAGGCGACAGGAGCCAAGTGGTTCCAGTCCCACTCTCCCAGGTTGCTAGGCGGCGTTGACCGAACAAGCCACGCGCCAGAAGGGTCACCTCGCTTGCTGGTGCGACGACCCCTCTCGGCATTGGTGGTTCCTGGCTGCTTCTACCGCGGTCTTCGATCCAGAAGCGGGTACCGAGTGCCCAATGCGGGAAAAGCAGTCCGATGCCGCAGAGCAGCGCAAAAAGGACCAAAGAGGCCACGCTGAAGGTCCCCCCTCGCAACCACTGAGCATGCAGAAGCGAGCCAGCCAGAGCCCATACGAATAGACTCGAGCCCCATGCCAGCCAAGGCATGTAGCGGGGAAACCGCGGCAACCGACCGAGTAGTTCGTGTGGCGGCGTGGCATCTGCGTTGGCTGGATTCGATTCGAATGCCAATCGGGTCCCCAAGGTCCGAAGTTGCACGTCGACGCACAGTCCCAGTCGCTTCGACACTCGCCTTGCTCCATCGACGACGACTTCGGGATCGCGGGCGCTCAGCAGTAGGCAAGTAGTCCCTTCGTCGTCTGCGGCCAACAGCTGAAACCGATAGCCGCTCGATCTGACAAATCGGTCGCAGACCGCAGTCAGCGACAGGTGCTTTGGCCGCCGCATGAGCAATCGACCGCCTGACGTGTGCACCTGGCCCGCTCGAGTTACGACGACGGAAGTACGGCGCGGCCAGCCGCGGATCGCCAGACCGGCCGCTGCCACGAGCATCGCGAGCGTGGCAGCCAGCCGTGTGCTGCAGAGCAGCATTGGGCTGCCCAACGAGAGCACGGCGATCGCGGCAAACGGAATCGCGACGAGTAGGGTCGGACCGCAGCTTTCGCGGGAATTGCACGTCTCGATGCTCTCGTGGCTTTCGACGCCACGGGAGGTGTCTGTCTGAAGCGGCATGGCTGCGGCAAGCTACACCAGGCCAGTCAGGACCCTCAACTGGGCAGGTGTGAATGTTGGTGCGTTGGCCGAATGGCGGCAAGGAACCACACAGCCCCACAACGGAGCCTGATTGCCCTCACAGCTGAAAGAATACTTCCAGATCTGAAATATCGCCTCGGAAGTGGCGACCATATCTGTCTGAATCCTTTACGGCGAATATCGGCATGAGTATTGCTTAAGGAACTGTAGCGGCAATTGAAGGCTGCTTGAGCGCCTCGGTTGCTGCAGTCAATTCCCCGATGGGTTCCGGTGATCCCCCCCTCCGCTGGAACCCGTCGTTCTTTCCCCGACGGGTTTTGGTGCCTCCCCCCTCCGCCAAAACCCGTCGTTCTTTTTTTGTGGGTTCGGGGATGCAGACGTTGATCAGGCATAGGGAAATGCGCCATTCGGCCGGCTAGGTTCCTGCACGGACGACCCACGTAAACTTGCGACCGATCACCTTGCCGTGACAAAAGTGGCGGCGTGCTTCGCATCGGGCCCGCTCTTGCTCCGCTAGTCATCCTAATCGGCTGCGGCAAGGCATCGAGGTCGGATGCCACGGACAACTCGCCCGGACCGTTCGCCAGTAGTGGTCATGCCACTGCTGCAGCTTCGCAGTCTTCTGCCTCGAGCGCCGAGGCGCCATTCATCGGGTTGGACGGCAGAGTGAACCGGCTGGTGCCGAGCGAAACTACCCTATCGGCAAAGGTCCATGCGAAAGCCCTGCGCACCTGGATTTACGACGCGCCCAAAGGGGGTGCATTAAAAATCGGAGCGCTCCGAGCTGGCATGTCCCTTAGCGCGTCTCCTGCGCCGGTGGGGCGCGACGGTTGCCCAGCGGGTTGGCATGCTGTCGCGCCAGCGGGTTTCGTCTGCATTGGCGACGACGCAACGCTCGACGGCAGCGAGCCGGTTGTGCGAGTCCTTGCCGATTTTCCAGCGGACGTTACCAAGCGGCTACCATTCATTTATGGAACCGTGCGTCGACCAGGCCCGATCTATCGTCGACTGCCTTCGCCCGAAGAACTCGAGCGGAGCGAGCCCGACCTACAGAAGCGCATGAAGGCTTGGCTGGAAGCTCCCGGCGAAATAGGTGCGAGTTACGGCCAACAAGTCTGGGTCGACGACAAGGAGCCTGTGAGAGAGCCGAGGTTGGCTTGGGAGAGCCGTCAGAGTGACGACCTGCCCTGGTTCCTGGCGCAAGGTAGAACCCCACCTCTCTTGGCGGGTCGGTCTCCGCCCAGTGATCCGCTTCTGCTCGGGCGCATGGAACCTCGCATCGGCTACTCCATCGTCAAGACCTTCTTATCGAATGGGCGGCGCTACGCGATAACGAGCGATCTTGCCGTCATCCCGACCGACCGCTTGCGTCCGATCCAAGGCTCTGCGTTTCATGGCTTTCGCATTCCGGAGGACATCGACTTTCCATTTGCCATCGTTCGAGCCCCGGGAGCTCGTCATTATCGATTCGATAGAGACAAGAACCGACTCGTTCCTGGCGACGCTGCTCCGTACCGCAGCGCTATTCGTTTAACGGGAAAGCAGAACTTCTTTCGGGGACGGCTGCACTTCGAAACAACCAGCGAAACCTGGTTGAGCGACAGCGATGCTTCTCGCCTCGATCCGGCGCGGCGCATGCCGGCCTGGGGAAAAAGCGGCGAGAAATGGATCGACGTGAATATCACCAAGCAGTCGCTCGTGCTCTTCGAGGGTGTCAAGGCCGTGTACGCGACCCTCGTCTCGACCGGGGAGGCCGGGCTGCAAGACGCTGAGAACAGCACCGCGACCCAGCGCGGGATTTTCCGCATTCACACGAAGTTCGTCTCGGCGACCATGGATTCCGACGAAGTGGGCGAGGAATTCGAGCTGCGCGACGTACCCTACGTCCAGTATTTCGAGAAGGGATATGCGCTGCACGGCGCCTATTGGCACGATCGATTCGGCGTTCCGAAGAGTCACGGCTGCATCAACCTCGCCCCCGAAGATGCGCGCCGCATCTTCTTCTGGACCGAGCCAGCCTTGCCAACTGGATGGTATGCGGTGCTCAAGCCGCTGCGTGGCACGGTGTTGTTCGTGCATCCATGAGGCGAGGGGACCGTTCACCTATTCAAGAGAGACGGCGATCTAGTGGCACCCCTGCGCAGGCAGCTGCAGGCTGACCGTGAATTCATTGCACAGCCGCTTGTTCTCCTCGGTCATAACTGGATCACCCAAAGCGTCGCGCAACTCGACCCGCAACCACAATGTTCCCGTGCGCAATGCAGCTGGAAGATCGAGTTCGATGAGCGATTGTGCGGATTGAGATTTATAGACGTTCGTTGGCGGAGGCGCCTTTGCCGGACCATCGGCGCTCGGTAGCGGCGCATCGGAGGCCAAGACGACGATCCAACCGCAATTCGTCTCGGTGCCACACTTGCCCGGAGGTGCCAACAAGAAGACTCCTCCGAGCTTGTCGTCGGTGGGGTCGTCATCCCGAATCGACACGAGCATTGGCGCCGAACAGTCGAGCTCCAGCGCTCCGCCGGATTCCGTTACGACACTCCCCGGGGCTTCCACCTTCGCGATGGCGAGGTCCTTCGGACCGCGTGCTGGTCCCGCAACGGTGTCATCGGTACTGCAGGCCGCAAGGCCCAAGCTGACGAGTCCGAGCCACAGAAATGCAGATCCGAGTTTGACCATGCGAACCATTGGGCGCATCGCGTAGCACAGGCCTCTGGTTGACGGGGCCATGGATCGCAAGTCTTTCTCCAATTGGGCGACCACAGCTGAAGCCTAAGGGCGCTCATTTCCGGATGCGGTGGAGATTCGACACCAGCGTGCCGAAAAACTCCCCAGGAGCGAGGTTGCCGGCAGGCCCGCCGATCCGGGTTGCTCCAATCGTAGGAGCCCACGCACGGTACCCTGCGCGTCGAGCTTTACCTCGGTCAATTCCACGAGGCCACCTGCCGGTAGCTCCTTGCTCTGCTTTCCGAGGCGAATCAATGGCAGCACCTGAGCCAAGGGACGCTCATCGCTGTTTGGAGCCTCGGTTTTCGGCGCCTCGGCATTCGGTGCCACGGTTGCTGGCGTGTCAGCTTTTTGCGCCTCAGTTTTTGGTCCGGGCCAGGGATAGGCGCCAGGTCCGAGTGTTGTGCCCGTTGGTGAGAAGAAAGTCAGCGTGACTGTCACTTGGTCGGGCTGCAGTGGCAAATAGGATTCACAAGTGATGGGATGGCTCGATAACACCACGCGAAGTTCGGCCCCAATACCAGGCAATTCGGTGTATTCCGCAATGGATGACTTCGGTTGAAAGCTGCGATGCTCTTCGGGTCGAGCCCCAACGCTGAGGTGGACAACTGCTACGGGCTCGGACTCACAGCTCAGTCCGAGGGCTGCAATTACAAGGGAGACCAGCGTTGGGGCGCCGCGACGCAGCCAAGCACTGTATCTTAGTCGATTGGTGTCATGCGTATCTGCTGGTTTCGTGACGGTCGGCACGTGGTCGGTCATGACCCATTCTTGCGCTTGACACAAGCCCAACGAGAGCTGTGGCGCGTGCTTACGCGGATTTGGGCTCCTCGGCGTTCCTGTCCATGGTAAGTGGCCATGGCTCGGTCTTGAGGCGTTCGACCACTGCCGAGAGTGCCTGCCGAACAGCCGCTACTGGAGGTCGCGCTCGCGGGTCATGGCGCAGGCAGGCCGCCAGCACAACGGCCAACTCAGCGGTGCGCGGCTGTCTTCCCAGTTTCGCCAGGCGATCGGGCCAACCGTCATGCGAAACATGAGCTGTCACCAAGGCCATCTCATCGGCTCCATCGAACAGAGGGGTTCCGGTGAGGACCTCGAATGCCATTGAGCCAAAGGCATAGATGTCGGCAGCCATTGGGGTCGCGCTGCTCAGATCTGGCGCCACGCCGAGAACCTCGGGCGCGCAGTAGTCGAGCGTTCCGCATCCTGGGCGAATCTTTCTACCACTCAAACCAAAGTCCACCAAGACCGGCACGGTGTTGTCACGCAAGATGACGTTTGAGGGCTTGAGATCGAGATGTCCGAAGCCAGCCAAATGCATCGCCTCGAGTCCGCACAAGATGCCGTCGAAATAGGAGAAAGCGCGTTCGACGGTTAAGGCTCTACTGCGCATCAGTCGGTCGAGACCGAATCCACTGATGAGTTCCATGACCAGAATTGGTTTGGGGCGCGCAGCAAGATCGAAAGTGACGAATCGCGCCAAGTTCGCGTGGTGTGGCAACGAAATCAAGGCTCCGGCTTCGTCACGGAACATGGCCAAGAATTCCGTCTCACTGAGACTGCGCGCTGTGGTCGGATCGAATTCCGGGACCTTCAAAGCGAAGAGCGGGGCGCGAGGGTTGTTGCGCTCTTCGAGTCTACGTGCAACGAAGACCGAACTGACGCCACCACTGCCCAAGGCCTTGACGACGTAGAACGCCCCAATCGTGCGCCGTGGTAGCAGCCAGTCAGGCAATGGTGCACGTCGCTTTTCGAGCGGAATGGCATAAACGTCGCTGGCGGCTGCAATTGGCAGCGAATCGAGACGCGAGCAAACGGCCGTGATGCTAGCGCCGATTGCCTCGGGCAACTCCCGAACCAGTTCTCTGATGGCTCGCTGCACCAGTGTCGCGTTCGGCGGCACGCCTTCGGTCATGGCCCGCTCCACCAGCACGGACAGGGGAACGATATCGGTCGCGGCAGAGGCTGGCGGTTCCGAGCTATGTTCGAGCACTCGGCGTTTGGCCCCGTGAATTAACACGGTCAGCGCGTTGGCCGCTTGCTCCAGGTCTCGCATGGCGTCGACGCCAGAACGATTGCGATCCACGAGTTCACCAATGCCGCGTGCTGAAGCAGCAATTTCCAGGGCACGCCCCAGCCGCAGGATGCTCTGTCGCATGGCTTCGCCGCGATACGAGCCGCCCGCTCCCACCGCTTGGCTCAGTCGAACGACACGACGTGCCACCAGCGCTTCATCCGCCGCGAGAGAGCCTTCGCCGGGGCTTGAGGGCATGTCTAACATCGGATCTGGCGAATCGCCTACGGCAGCGCCGAGAAATACCGAGTATGCTAGAAGTGGGGTCCGCACGTCGGCGTTCGTCGACGCATCTGCGATCGCCGAGATGCTCTCACGATCCGTCAGATGATTGGCGAGGACCAGAAATAGATCACTCGGTTCGGCAACCGACTCTCGCACGGCGGTGTCGAAGCTGCGCGCCAAGGTTGCGCACAAGATGCGATGCACGGCAGCATCCGGCCCCGCAGCAATCTGCGAAAGCAGGATCTGAGCCACCTGCCGCAGGCGCAGGCGGATGCGCTGTGCCGATTCCTCTGAATCGCCGTGTACTGTTTCGGTGTCCATTAGGTGCAGTAGCGCCCGTAAGCAGCGCTGTTGCATCGAGGTTGCGTTTGAAGAGAACCCTTGGGATTTGCCGACCTCGACCGCGTCGAGTAGCCAGCGACCGAGGCGATGGTTCAGTCGTTCGACAAGCGGAACTTGCGAGGATTCGGCTTCGCCGGGACGACGATTCATGAGCAGCAGGTTGTAGAGGCAAGAGCGCTCTAGGCAACTCGAGTCGATGTCGGTGAGCAGCGAAAGGGTTGCCGAGAGGGTGGACTCATCGGTCATGTCAGCATGTTCGAGTCGGTCGGCTGCTTCGTGCGCTTGGTTGGCAAGATGCACAGCGGCTTCGTGGGCCGCGCGCGCCCCACTCGATTCGAAGGCCACCAGCGCTTGGCGAACGGTCTCACCCAGACTGTCGATGTCTTCGTGGTCGAGTACTCGAAGTGCGCGTTCAATCATCCCCTGAACGGCAGGTTGAGCGGGATTCTGCGCCGCCAGCAGCGCCTGTCGCACGGTTTGAGTCGATCGTGGCCCGAGCGCACGCGTCGTAACGTCCGACATCAGCGCTGCGGCGGCTTCCGCGACATCCGACCGCCGTGTCGCGACCAAGGTTTCGAGCAACGCATCGGCGGCGTCCGGTTCCGCTTCGATTACGCGAGGCAGGCCCGCCACCATCGCGGCTGCAATTCCCGGATCGGCTTGGCCAATCTCACTGACCAACAGACGCCGGCATTGCTTGAGCGCGGTTTTGGGATCACCCGCGGTCAGCGCGACCAACGACACCGCTGCGCGGCGCCATTCCGTTGGAGACAGCCCGGGATCGAGCGCCAATTCGACGTCTTCGCGCGCCTGACGGTCGACAGAAGCCAGGAGCCCGCGCGCGACGGCCGCATGCCGCCATACCAGCGGTTCACGATCGGACAGCAGGCGTCGAAAGGTGGGTTGAATGTCGGCACTCAGGAGCAATTGCCGTGGGTAAGCATCGCCTTGCAGCGAGCGGGCAACAGCTTCACGTGCTGCGTGCTCCAACAGTCTCGACGCGAGCCGACGCGCCGGCAGCGCACCGGTACTGGGGCGAACGATCCAACGATCGAAGGTCTCGCGTCGCGCCACGAGGGCGAAAGCAAGCATGTCGCTGTTGACCGTCGTACCAATCGGCAATTCGAACAGCAGAGCCAACCGGGCACGCAGCGGGGGCGTGTCCAAGGACCGCACTGCGCCTAAAGCCATTCGAGTTGCGACGGCGCAGAACGTCGCTGCCGTTCCTTCGTATAGGCGAATGTAGACGCGCTTGCCGAGCTCGCGCCGCGCATTTCCGGGAACGAGTGCGGAGCTCAATTCGTACAACGCCACGGCTGCCTTGCTCGGCTCGATCCAATCGAGATCGTCGAGCAGGGAACTCTCGAGCGCCACTTCGACGGCTCGACGCAACAGGTTGGGCTCGACGCCATCGAGCAACGGAGGTCGGTCGACCCTAGCAACCTGGCCGAGTGCGGCAATGGCCTGCCGCCAGTTGGCTCGACGCTCTGCCTCGTCCTTGAGCCGGGGAATGGTGACCAGTGCTTCGACTGGGCTAATCCGAGAACGCATCTGCTGGGCTAAGGCCCGTCCTTTGAGAATCTCGATACGCGGCCCCGAGGGTGCCTCGCGACACAAGAGCTATTGCCTTACAACTGGGGCGGCGAAATGGCACAAATGTTAATACGGCACATCATAGCCCGAGCATTGCCGTCTCGTCGGACCGAACTTGTGGTTTCTGCGTGCTAGTATTGCGTACTTCGGCGCTCTCGACTCCCACCAAAGCGCCCATCTTAGGTCAATGTAGGCACTCGCTGCCTTTTGGCCGCCAACCCAGACTGTGGCGATTGCCATGGGAAGCCGGGACTTTATGCCGGATCTGGCAAGTCTGGCGCAATTCGGTGCGATTCTGCCGTGACCTCGTTATGCTGGGCGCAAAATGGCAGATTTGGCGGTCGAAGGGGTCGTTCTGATTGCCCATGGCACAGTGACAGATCTGGATCAGATGGCTGGGTTTCTGACTGCGATCCGGCGTGGGCGCCCGCCGTCGGTAGAGCTCGTTACCGAAATGACGCATCGCTATGAGGCCATTGGTGGCTCCCCGCTTCTTGCCACGACGTACCAACAAGCTCGTGCCCTGTCAGAGCGACTCGGCAGACCGGTCTTCGTTGGAATGCGCTTCGGTGAGCCAAGTATCGAGCACGCCTTGAACCAGGCTGAGCAAGCAGGGGTGCACCGGTTGGCGGTCGTGCCATTGGCGCCCTACAGCGCCAAACTATATTTCGACGAAGTTCGGGCGCGGCGCTGGGCCATGCCAACTACTGGCGCCAACGACAGGTTGCAGCTGCTCGAGGTGGCTCCCTTTGGAACCCATGGTGACCTCATTCGCGCCCACACAGAGCAGATTCGAAGCTTTGCCGGCGAGGCGATTGCCGCGGGGGCGAGGGTGGTGCTTTCGGCGCATAGCCTGCCCATGCGAGTGATCGAGCTGGGCGACGGCTATGCACAAGAAACGAGGCAGAGTGCCGATGCAATCGGTGCAGCGCTGGGGGTAAGCGTTGAGTTGGCATATCAAAGCCAAGGCGCCGACGGTGGACGCTGGCTGGGCCCTGACTTGAAGGATGTCGTAAGCGCAGTCGCGGCCAAAGGTGCGACTCGGGTTGTGGTAGCCCCGTTCGGGTTTCTGTGTGACCACGTCGAAACCCTGTTCGATCTCGACATCGAACTCAAGGCGTACACCGATGCGCTCGGCATTGATCTATGTCGTGTTCCAGCACTTGGTCTACATTCTGCGCTCATTGATGCACTCGCCGACCTGGCAGAAAACGTACTGATTTCACCGCCGCCGGAGCAGTGAATCGTAGAGGTGCTCCCATGCTGAGACAACGAAAAGTGCTCGATTGGACCAGAGCGTTGCTGGTTTGCCTGCCCGTCGTGGCAATCACCGCATGCGCTTGGCTTCGCAGCAGCGTAAACGACAGCCCAGGGTTGCGTTGGTGGTTGTTCGCCAACTTTGGCGCACAGCAGACCTGCCCAAAGGTGCTGTCTTTCGGTGTGCCCCTCCGCATGGACCCAAGCGGGCCGATTATCGGGCGATTCTTTCCGAACGATTGTCAGCAGCGCGTCGACGATAGCCGACAGACGATGACAGTTTCATTCTCAGGCACAGGCTTCGCATGGACCCCCATCGCCGGTCGCGTCGGGTTCCGCGCAAGTGCGACCGTTGAGTACCGGATGGATTTTCGGATGGAATCGGACGCACTCTACGTATGGGGCGTCCCTACTGGCGCGGCTTTGGCGGCGCCGACGTTCCAACTCGGCGCTGTCGAGAATCCCGTCGTCAACTGGGCAGCACAGGGACCAGCGGGCTACTTGGCATCGACCTTTGGTGGCCAAATCCTCTCGGGCAAGCTCTCCGAGGGATTCACTGCGATTCGCACCGATAGCGGCGATGAATTCGCACTTGGACGTCTAGTCCCGCCACAACGTTCACCCAAGCCCTACGCACTCTCCGGTGACAATCGCATCACGCTCGCCAACGAGGCGACCGAGATCAAGCTTGGCCAGATCGATCTGATCGGGCCGCTCGAGGTGGCCAAAGCGGACCAAGCGCTGTTCCTGCGTGCCCGCGTCGAGGGCCCGCAAATTGAAGCATTCGTCTATCCGCGGCATGCCATCGAACCGTGGCGTGAAGGCCTCCAAACCGGGGCCGCTCTGGCGGCTCCGCCCATTCAGCCTTCCGCGAGTTTCGTTCTGGCTTCTGGCACGGAAATCATGCAGACACTTCACCTGCCACCTGCCAGTTACGTCATTCTGGTCGACAACAGCAGCAAGGTGGGACAGGTCAATCCGCCCTTCAACCTGCTCGGGATGATGGGCGGCGGAGCCGCGAAACTCAGCTACGCAGTCGAACTTGGGGCAGGCTCTGACTAGGGCGTCATCCGAATTACGCTTCTATCGGGAATTGAGCTGGATGCGCCAATCGAGCGGCAGATCTAGGTAGCCCTCCTGGCACAGGAAGTCGTAACTTGCGTCGCAAAGCACGATCGATGTTTCACTATACAGATGCGCGTCGGTGAAGAATGCCACGGTCTCTTCCATGAAAGGTTCGTTCTCGGCATTGAGGCGAGCTACGAAGCGTTCGGCAGCGAAGGCAACCCAGCGTTCCATCCACTCCTTCTCCCAGGCCAGGCGAAACCCGGCGAACGCTTCGCGTTGGAGCTTGTACCCAACGCTGCCAGCAAGTCGCGCCGAGCCCGAGTTCCGGATGACAGTCTGGGCAAATAGGTCGCGTTCGCGACCGATCCCGTCGGACAAGAACTCCGTGAGCACGTCGGAGAATACCGACAAGATGCGCTGCAATTCCGGTGAGCGTCGAGATAGAAATTCCGTTCTAAACTCGACGGAGAGTTTGTCCAGACGATTCAGTGTACTCTCGCGCACTTCCTCGTCGGCGTACTCGAAGCCCTCCAGATCGGCGCGCAACCGGTTGGCGTAGCGAGCAAGCAGATAGCACAGGCCCTGTGCCGAACTCTGAATGATGCGCTCCTTGTTGCTCTTGGTTCGCTCGTGCAGCTCACTTTCGAAAAAGAGCTTTGCAACCTTTTTTCCCACGGGACCAATCCAGTGAGTGAGAAACTCGCTGGTACCGCCCTGTCCGAGGAGGCGTTTGAGCAATCCCGATAGCGATTGGATTTGCTCGCTCTCAATCGCCTCGACGGGCCGAGTGGCGTTCTGCCCCGTGCTGGCGACGTCCTGTAGCGCGCGCACCTGGGCCACGACTTGTGCGGTGATGGCATCGAGCTCCGCGTTCGTTTCGAGATCGGCCCGATAGTGCACGACCCTTGCTGTTAGTTGCTCGGTGAGCAGGCCGAGCGCCTCGCCGGACAGGGCGCGGCGCTGCTCTTCCGTCATGGCTGCAGCGGTGCCGGCGCGAACTGGGCGTGGGGGCGGTCGACGGGGCGGGGGCGGACGGGGGGGGGATTGGCCGTTGGCGGTCACAATGCCAAACCATACTCTTCTCTCTTCTCAGAGATAGGGTAGTCGGGCAAGATCGGGCCCCATGAAGCGTATTTTCTGCGGAGTAGGGCTCTGCGCCTTGGTTCTGGGGTGTGCTCGCGGCCCCAACGTTACCTCCAGTCAGTTGCCGTTGCGTCGTGTGGTCGTGTATCGCAACGGGGTCGGGTACTTCGAACGCGCCGGAAGCGTCGACGACTCCGAGGTCAGCTTCCAGATGCGCCAGCATGCCGTCGGGGATTTTCTCGCCACCCTCGCCATTGTAGAGCGAGGGGGGAGCAGCGTGCGCTCGGCATCGTTTCCGATCGAAGTCGAAGACAAATACGAGCCGCTGCCTCCCCAGAGCTGCCCGACCGATCCCGTCAAGTGTCCTGAGCCAATGCCCAAGGAGCGCAAGGAGAAGAACCCGTTGCGTCGGGTCTCGTTGCGCCTCGATGGCAAGGAGCACAACTTGGCTGTTGGCTACGTCGCAGAGACGCCAGTTTGGCGCCCGTCGTATCGCGTCGTCATCAACGAAAGCGGCAAGGCCGAGCTGCAATCCTGGGGGATCATTCAAAACCTTTCCGGTGAGGATTGGCGCGACATCGATCTTGTGCTCGTTGCGGGAGCTCCGCTGGCGTTTCAGTCTACCTTGGGCAACCCGGTTACACCCACGAGACCCGTCGTGAACGATTCGGGCGAGGTGATTGCCGCTATGCCCCAAGGCGTAACCTCCCTCGAGCAGAAGCCGGGGGGCGAAATTACGCGCTACGTTCCAGAAGAACAAGAGGCGCCGGCGCCCGCGATGGCACCGTTGCCGATGAAGGCCGAAGAGGCCAAAAAAGATGGTGGTTATGGGTCGGGGGGAGGCGCTGCTGCGAGTATGCCCAAGGCGGCGATGAAGCGCCGCGCCAAAGCGAACGTTTCGTCGGCCAATGCTCGTGACAGCGAGTTGGACGAAGCCGTGCCGGCAGGTGCCGTAATGCATGCGCCGGCCGCGCCACCGCCACAAGCGCCCAGTGCACCGCGTAATGCCAGCATCTTGGCTGGGGTCGCCATCGAATCGGGGGTTACGCGGTATTCGGTTCCGTACCCCATCACCGTACCGGACGAGAGTGCCACGATGGTCCTCTTGGCCAGCGAAGCCATCCCTGGTGAAAGCGTGTTCCTTTTCGCACCCGATGGCGGGGTCTCCGACTCGGCGCGACATCCCTTCCGCGTTGCCCGATTCACGAATTCTACGAAAGGCTTGCTTGAGCGTGGGCCCATTGCGGTGTTCGAAAAAGGTTCATTCCTCGGACAAGGACTGCTCGAGAGTCTGCCACCTGGGGCAAAAGCCACAGTGCCGTTTGCGCTTGAGCGTGGCGTAGCGGTCGAGCAGTCCACCAAGTACGACGAGCGCGGCGCGCGACTATACAAGATCGAAAGTGGCCAGCTCGTGGTTGAGCGCGATAGCGTCACCATGACCAGCTACAAGATGACCAACGGCACCAAAGAACCAGCGAAGATGCTCGTGCGTCACCCGCGCCGACCGGGAACTAGACTGTACCGTCCCGCACCAGGAACAGAAGACAATAGCGCGCAAGGCAATGCATTGGTGCCCATTTCGATCTCCCCGAGCGGGCGAGCGGAGCTCGTTGTCGATGAGCGGCTCGCCCAACAGCGCCCTGTCGGTTGGCTCGATCCGCTGGCAGACGATGCCGTCAAGTCTTATCTCGCTGATACGCGGTCGGACAAAGCCGCCGTAGGGCAGCTTGCCACGGCATGGCAGACGCGCGAACTTTGGAAGCGACAAGTCGACGAGCAATCGAAACTGACAACAGAACGTGACGAGTTGGAACGCAACTTGAATCAGCTGCGTGGCAGCCTGAAGGCAATCGAGAAAAACGCGCAGGCGGCTGACTTGCGGCAGAAGCTTACCAAGAAACTGGGCGACGCCTCGACCCGAGTCGATCAGATCACCAAGCGGCTGGTCGAAGTGGAATTGGGGATGCGTGAACAAGAGGTGCGGTTCCGTGACGCCATCGACGATATCAAGATCGTTAGCGTTCCGCCCCCGAAGGAATAGTCAGTGCCGTGGCGCAACGCCGAGCAGTCTCGCCATTCCGAGGCTGGCGCGCGTTGCGCGATTGGCGTCCTGAAACGGAAAGGTGATTGTTTGCCAATGCCCAGGTCGAGCAGCGAGCATTCCGCCGGTTTCGGACAGACCCAGGGCAATCCTTTGCTTGTCCAGTCTTGCAGCGCGTTCGATGATGCCGTCCCAAATGCGACGCTGCTCAATGGTACTGGCCGTCCTGGGATCTGCGCCTTCAACGTGTGCCACCTCGGCGTATAGGCCCATCGCCGCTAACATGGAGAGGACTGCTCCGGAGAGATCGTTCGAGCGAAACCAACTGCCGATCTGATGGGTCGCACCCACCGCACAGCGGGCATACAGCGCGGCATGGCTGGCCCCCGTTGCCTCATAAATGGCGGCGGCAAGTCGCTGCATGCGCAGGCGGCCAGGCTCGTCGAAATACTTCGTGACGTACTTCCCCGACCAAACAATCCGCATCCCGGCTTTAGTTCCCGAAATGACGTCGACCAAGGGCTCCTTTGACACGATGATGAAGCTGTCCGGTGAATCGAGCGCCGAGAGCTCTTCGTCCTCAGGCCAGGCGAGGTGACGTATCGCACTTGGATCATCGGATTTCGCGAAAAACGCGTCCAGCTTCGGGCTAGTTGGAGCGAATGTCGGATCCCTGGCGAGCAGCATTAGCTCGACCACCCAGCCGTCGACGTCGAGGACGCTGACGCTCCCGCCTGTGGCAATGCGCGACTGAACTCGTTGGCAACTATCGGCTGCGTTGACCGGAGCTTGGGTGGAAGGGGCGTTCCCCTTGGCGACCATCGATGGAACGCTTGCGAGAGGGGAGTGGCCGCCATGCAGCGTAACCACGGCATCGCGCGCAGGTGCTCCCAACCATTTCCAGGCCAGCGCAATTGCAACGGCCAGCAGCGCCAGAGTCAGCGCTGGGCGCAACCACTCGAGCCAATGACTACGCGAAGCCGTCGACTGATTCTCGGCGCGGCGCACCCGAGCGAACTCCCGAACGATCCAGTCGAGCATCCGGGCCTGCTGCGCGGCTGAGGCGGCGGGAAAGCTCTCCACCTCCATGAACGTGATGACAACTGAGCGGCCATGGCCGGTCAGTCGCAGCGTCGTGCCGTCCAACTCGACTCGCCCGGCAATACCGAAACGCCCGAGTTGGTCTTCGACTCTCCGAATCAGGTCCGCTAAGTGAACTGCCGATAACACGTTGCCTACGCTACGACCAGATCCCCTGCGCTGACAACCCGGCAATTTGCCCAGGCATACCGCCAAACGCGGGACGGCTTGCGGATTAGGTTGCACGGGTGTCGCGGACCGCACATCCTTTGGGCCGCCAAATGGGTCGTGCACTAGTCTTGCTTTCGAACGACGACGGAGTCCGAGCCGAGGGATTGTTCTGCTTGCAGGAAGCTCTGCTCGAGATTGCTGACGTCGTAGTCGTGGCGCCAGAACACGAACAGAGCGCCTCGAGCCATGCTTTGAGCCTGCACCGGCCGCTTCGGTTCACGCAACACGAGCCCAATGTCTTCTCTGTCGAAGGTACCCCTGCCGACTGCGTGTACACTGCGCTGTTCGGTGGAACTAGGTTTCTGTCGCGTCAGCCGGACGTCGTGGTTTCTGGCGTGAACCGCGGATTGAATCTCGCTGCGGACATACACTACAGCGGGACCGTGGCAGCAGCACGCGAAGCCGCATTGCGCGGTCTCCGAGCGATAGCGTTTTCTGCGGATCCCGATACCGACCTCGCGAGCGCATGCAGAGTAGCGCGCCGCCTGGTGAACGCCATCATCGAAGGTGACGACAAAGCCGCTCTGCTGCTCAACGTCAATTTTCCGCCAGGCAGGGATTGGCCGTTAGCCGTAACGCGACTTGGAAGTCGGATCTATCGCGACGGCGTCGAGTTTCGACTGGATCCTCGTGGTAGAGAGTACCTCTGGCTCGGCGGCCCCCCCGGCGTGGAGCATGTGTCGGAAGCGGACACGGACACAGGAGCGTTCGATCGCGGCCGGGTAGGCGTTACCCCCCTTCAATTGGCGCCTTCCTCAGACGAACATCGGGAGCGTGTGCAGATGATCCTAGCGTCGTTTGGCGGCGATTAGGGCTCGCTCGACCGATCGCCACGGGTTCGCCATCATCGCGACATTGTTCACGCATTGTGCGGTGAGACTGACAAGCTTTACTTTCGCTCTGCCGTCCATGGTAAAAGCTCGGCATGGCCGCGCGCAAACGAGTGATCGCCCCCAAGAACAAGCCCGTACCTCCTCGCCGAGCCCCAACGCCGCGGGGGGTCGATCGTGATAGCCAACGGGCAATCGAGCAAGCGCGCCCCGATCGCATTCGGCACACTTCGGATGTTTCGCTCGATAGGATTGGGTATGTCAAATCCCTGGTGCGGGACTTCGCAGATTTTCCTAGGCCCGGGATCCTGTTTCGCGACATTACGCCCTTGCTCTCCGATCCCAAGGGGTTTCACATCGTTCTCGATGCCCTGGCGGAGCGTTTCGTCGGCGAGCATGTGGACGCCGTCGTGGGTGTGGAATCGCGCGGGTTCATCTTTGGCGGAGCGTTAGCGGCGCGGCTCAACGCAAGTTTCGTTCCCGTGCGCAAGCCCGGTAAGCTTCCGGCCAAGGTCGATCGGGTGAGCTACTCGCTGGAGTACGGCGAGAACGAGCTCGAGATGCATCGCGATTCACTCGCCGAAGGAACCAGTGTCATCGTGGTCGATGATCTGCTGGCGACGGGCGGCACCGCGGCAGCAGCGGGCGAGCTCGTTCATCGGCAAGGGGCGTACGTGGTGGCTTATGCCTTCGTTCTCGAGCTCGACGGCCTACAGGGGCGCGATAGACTCTTACCCACGCCCGTGTTTTCGCTCCTGCACTACGATTGAACTAGTTGGCTGGGGCCGAAGCGCGCGTTGGAAGAGTGCGCGCTGCGAGCGAAGCAGAGGTCCAAATCGTTGCCGTGGACAAGGATACGCTCGACCAACCGTGCGTCTGGAGCTCCTCAGTCAGATCCTTGTAGCTGTCCGGTTTCACTACGAAGGCCTTAACTTCGCCGTTGCGCAATTTGGCCCGGATGTCGTCGCCTGAGCAAAGATGGTACTCGCGGATCTTCTCTGGGGTGAGGAGAGACCAGTCGTCACGCGCAAAGTTGTTGTAGCTGCAGGGTTCAATTGGACGCTGCGCCGCAACCAAGAAATGTGGTCTAAACGATGCGACTACGTCGGTGCTCGACGTGAGCTTGCGTAGCTCGCGCCCGACGGCGTCGGTAGTCTGCGCAGCGTATGGGGATTCCGTTGAGACGAACAGCGTCGTGAATGCGCGCAAACAACCAAATGCATAGGGAACCAGCAACCCAACCTGGAAGGCTCTGGCGCGCCGAGAAGACCCCGACACGAGTACCGACAGGGTGATGATGGCTGGTGGGACGACCGTTACCAAGTACTGACCATACGTCGGCGACGGAAGCAACGACATCAATAGAAGCGACACGACTGCTAGTGGAAATACTAGAAGCGGTCGCTCATGGGTTCGGAACCGCCAGAGAGCAACAAAGCTTGCAGGAACCAACAAGAGAAACTGAATCCCAATGCCGCGACCGGCGACGGAATCCTTTCGAATTGCTAGCTGAGTGCGCAGAATATCGAACTTCTGATGCCAGTCATGTATCAGTCCGTGCCCGCCGCCTCGTAGAGCGTGATACTCTACGTTGTTGAAGTAGAAGGCATCCGGCGCACAGGTTGCAAGTATTGCAACTGGAATCAGCCCTACCGCCAAACCAATGCCAGCCCAAATAGCAAGGTGCTTGCGGCATTCGCGCGGAAGTTGTGCTTGCAGCAGCAAAGCGATTGGCACGAGTAACGCAATCGGTACGAAAAGTAGTCGCGTCGAAATCGCCATTGCTCCCAATGCCCCCGCCAGAAAAGCTCGCGACCGTGTAACGTTCGCGTTGCTGGCAAGAACGAGTGCTGCGAGGCCGAGCAGTACGCTCAAACCATAGGTCTTCAAGCGCGGCAGCCAGTGGACGGCTTGAATCGAAGTGCTGTAGTAGAGTAGGGCGATTGAGGCACTCAAGCTGCCAGCGGTGCGACGGACCGCAACGAAGACCACGGCGCCAATCGCCGTAGCTAGCAGAGCTCCCAACCCGCGAGCGACGACAAACCCGCTGCCTAGCAGTTTCGACCAAGCGCCAAAAACTACTGCCGAGAGGGGCATCTGCGGAAAGAAGAAGTCTCTGTAGGGAACCTTACCCTGGAATACGAGATCGCCACCAAGAACATAGTAAGCCTCGTCGAGATCCAGAGGCAATCGTCGGGCCGCAACGAAGAGGACCGATCCGACGACCCCGAGAAGCAATAGACCCAAAATCGTGTCGCTCTTTTGTCGCATCGCTCTACTACCTGAGCCAATTGACACTCGGTACGCGCGGGTTGGTCGCCAAGGCATTGTTTCTAGCCCTGTGAAGGGAGGTTGCTTCTCGGAAACGCCACCACGTCTTGAATCGACGCCGCCCCGTGCAATACCATCATCAGGCGGTCAAAGCCGAGGGCATTGCCAGCAGAAGGCGGCATCCCCTGTTCAAGCGCTCCGAGGAAGCGCTCGTCGAGCGGATAGACGGGATTGCTCTCCGCCACGCGGCGCGCGAGTTCCGCCTGGAAGCGAGCGCGTTGCTCGACGGCAGAACTCAGTTCACTGTAGCCATTGCAGAGTTCAACGCCCGCAATGTAGAGCTCGGCGCGCTTGGCCCAACGTGGATCGTCCGGATCGAGTCGGGCTAGCGCTGCTTCAGCGGCCGGGTAGGCGTGCAGAAACACCGGGCGATCGTAGCTGGCTAGGTTCGGCTCGACGTGATCGACGAACAGTTGGAAATAGCGCTGTCGATCGTTGCGCGCCAATTCGTCGACATTGGAGACGCCCGCGTGGCGTTGAAATGCCTCGGCCACGGTCAAGCGCAGGAAGGGGCGCTCGAGTCGGATCTTGTGACCACCAGGTGCGATTCCCGCGCCCGCACCTATCGCTGCAGCCGCGGCCAAGACGATACACTCGGTGTCTTCGAGGATCTGATCGAGATCGCTGAAGGCACGGTACCACTCGAGCATGGTGAATTCGGGTTCGTGGCGGGGGCCCAGTTCACCGCGACGGAAACACTTGGCGAACTGATAGATCCGCGGTAGGCCGCCGACGAGCAGGCGTTTCATGCAGAGCTCGGGCGAGGTCACCAACCAGCCTCCTTCGGCGACGACAGGATCCACGTCGCTGTCAAGCCCGGGGGCCTGTAACCAGGTGGGGGTGTCGGTCTCGACGAACCCTTGCTCGTCGAACCAGCAACGGATCGCCTGGCGTGCCTGGGCACGAGCCAATAGACGCTTGCCTTTGCCTGACCAAGCCAATTGGGACCATTCACCGTCCCCGCGCGGCGCTGCAAACGACTCGACGGACTCGGCAGCTACGGCGACGCATTGACCCGCTTGTCGCTCAACTACGAAGACTGCCAGCGCTCCGACCGTCACAGGTTCGGCAAGTGAGAACTCGCAACGCAGCTTGATGCTCCCGAGCGCGTCGGCCAAGAGCAACTCATTGCCCTCGACCCACTCGACGCGCCCGCCCACGCGCCATGATGTGCCGTCGTGTGCTGTGCGTCCGAGCAGATCAGTAGGGGAGAGAACGAGTCTATCGAGCGGCCCAGCCACGGACGCCGATCACGCTCCGCTGCCAGCCGAGCCTGCCGTCTCATCCAAAGCTCCGGCGGTACCTGCATTTTCACCGCCGGCGCCGTCCGAGCTCGAGCCGCCGCCGGCTTGAGCCGCCGCCGTGGCGCCCGCAGAACCGACCGATGCAGAACTTGCCGCACCACCGGTGCCCGGTTTGGTGGTTGCGTTGGTATCCTTGCTGCTTTTCGCGCAGCGCGGGTCGCTGAAGGTACTTTTGTCCGCTGGACAACAGCGATCGGCAGCAAATTCCTTACTGGTGTCGTATTCTACGAGGTCGCCGGCAGCCCAACATACCAGCCCACTGCCGCAATCGGCATTGCCATTGGTCCTGACGCAACGCTCACCTTCGCCCTGCTGCGAACAAGCAACGAAAAGGGCCACGACAGCAAACGGGAGGATACTTCGATGGAGATTCATGGAATTGTCAGTCTTACTGAAGGGGCCGAAGGGCTACGCTTGGTCGCGGTGCCCCCCCTTGGCTTGTACGGTTTCTGCAAACAACGATACGTAGGACAACGCGCTGGTGAGCGAGAAGAATAGGGAGATATAGACGAGCGCACGACCGACGGGGACCAGGTCGACTATGCCCAGATCGAAGACGTACAGGTCGAGGTGATAGGGGTACCCAATCAGCAGACACAGGATCCCGACCATCTGCAATGCTGTCTTGCTTTTGCCGTCGTCGCCCGCGGCGATCACGAGTCCTTCGCTGCTCGCCAGGGAGCGCAAGCCCGAGACGCCGAGTTCGCGACTCAGCAGCAGCACAACCGCCCATTCCGCGATGCGCCCCATGGGCACCATCCAAACGAGCACCGCCGTGACGAGCAACTTGTCGGCAAGCGGATCGAGGAATTTGCCGAGGACGCTCACCACGTTCATGCGGCGAGCCAGATAGCCGTCCAGCAGATCCGTGATGCAAGCCAATGCGTAGACAATGGCCGCCCAGAGGCAATCCGTCGGAGAACCGCGATCGACGAGCCAGAGCACCAAGGGGATGATGGCGATACGACCAAAGGTCAAGATGTTGGGCAGGTTGAAGGCATCCTGCTTCATCGAGCGTCGACGCTGGGCGCGTTCGGCGCGCTCGGCTGCCGAAATCACCGGACGCGGGCGCTTCTTGCGCCAGCGTGGTGGGGGTCCGGAGCGTGAGCGGGATGAGCTCGACATGACGACGGGTGCGCATCCTGTCACCGCCAAGGCGTTCTGCCAAGGTGACCGCCTTCAAGCAGGATCAAACGACGATGGCCGTACCCTCGCCTGCGAGCGCAACGAAGCCGCGGGCGCGTCCAGGTGCCTCGGCCGGATCGACCGATTCCGGCAGGACACGTGCAGTCCACCCGACCAATTCAGCAAGACGAACCACGAGCCCCTCCGCAACCAGCTCCAACGTCATGGCTTGGGCAGGCAGGTTCAGCGCGACGGTACCGCGCCCACTGACCCTCACCACGTCCAAGCTCTCGTTGCGGCCGAACCTCATTCGTTCTGCCTCGTACCGAAGCCCCAGACTGATGCCGAACAGAGCAGCCTCTCTAACCGTGATGCTCTCGTCGTCGAGTTCGAACAATTCCACGATGCCACTTGGGGCTCGAGCGAGCAGCTTGCCGGGCCCAAAGAAACCAATGATCGGGGACTGGGCGCCTCCTAGGGGTTCTGCCGGTTCGGTGGAGCGGGCGCGACACGAAACGCGCAGTTCGCGTTTGGCCATCTCGCTTGGCGAGACCGCGAGCACTGCGTTGGCTCGAACGGCAAAGGGCTCGCCAAGCTCGACCATGATCGTTCGGGCGTCGACTGCCGCTGCCTGTCCGCCGCAAGCCGAAGGCGTGCGCTCGTGCAACCATTCACGCAAGTGCACGCGATACGGTTGGGGATCCGGCAGTAGATCGACCTTCTGTGCTGCCGCACGAAGATTGGCACCAGCAAGGGCACTGGCTCTGCCGACGACACGTGTTGGGGCAGATGACGGTGCCTCGGTGGAAAGCTCGTCGGGAGATAGAACGGGCAATGGCGGCGGATGGAACGAGGGTGGACGGAACGAGGGCGGCGGAGTCGATTGCCGACGTGGTGGGCGGTCAGCGGTGGGAATGGATTCTTCGCCGGGTTCGGTAGCCGTCCAACGGCTATGGTTCGGAATGGCCTCACGGCTCGCTGACGGATCGAGATGAAAGGGAGTGGTTCTCGTCTCGAGCTCGCCGAAGGCGTCCTCAGCGGCAGCTCGAAGCTCCCAGCGTTCCGGGGGGACGAGGGCCTGCTCGGGTACGACCTCGCTCTGTTCGACCAACAGCCGCATGCGTTCGGCCATGCCGCGCTGTCCGGCACGTTCGAAGGCCGTCTCGGCCTTGGCAAAATCGCGTTGGAACTGAAATACTAGGCCAAGATACGCCCAAGCGCGGTAGTGTTCGGGATCGCGCTGGACCACATCTTCCAAGAGCTCGCGCGCGGCTTGCTGTTGCCCCGTCTTTACGTAGCAAAGAGCGAGATTGACCTTGGGTGTCACTTCGTCGGCATAGGCGTCGACAATTTGCCGATAGATGCTGATGGCTCTCGGGTAGAGGCCCAGCCGAAAATAGACAACGCCCAGCAGCCCTTGGCCCTGCAGATCGCGGGGCTGCAGGCTCAGCGCGACTTCCAGCGCTTCCTTGGCTTGCTCGACCTGGTTCTCTTTGAGCAGTTCGCTACCGCGAGACAGGTGATAGAGGAAGTCTTCACCTGCTACGTCGATGCTCGGGGGTTCTGACTCCAACGGCAGGGACACTGGTTGGATCGAGTGGTGCCCGGGTGGGCGGAGCGTGGGTCGAGTTGCATCAGAGTGAGCCATGGATTTGGGTCCTCAATGGGAACTCATTGTTCGTTGTCAGCGCTCCAATCGAGGCACTTTCTGCACTACTCAAGCGTGCCCTTGGTGGACGCGACGCCCACGCGGCGAGGATCGATAGTTGTGGCTTGGCGCAATGCCCGGGCAAAAGCCTTGAAACAGGCTTCGACGATATGGTGCAGGTTGTCTCCGGTCTCGAGTACCACATGCAGATTCATGCGCGCTGAGCGAGCGACAGCTTCGAAGAAGATCTCGGCGAGTTCGCTATCGAAATCGCCGATTTTTGCCTTGGGCAGGGGCACCTGCCACACGAAATAGGCGCGTCCCGACAGGTCGAGTGCCACCTTGACCCTCGTCTCGTCCATCGGAACCAGGGCCTCTCCATAGCGCGCGATCCCAATGGCATCTCCAACGGCCTCGCGCAGCGCTGTGCCGAGCACGATCCCCAAATCCTCGGTCGTGTGGTGGCCGTCCACAGCAACGTCCCCCTCGGCTCGAACCGTCAGGTCGAAGAGCCCATGCCGCGCAATCTGGTCGACCATGTGTGAAAGGAATCCGATGGGCGTATGGAGTTTGCTCGCTCCCGAACCATCGAGTTCGATTTCGACCAAGATGCTCGTCTCGCGGGTTTTGCGCTCGACTCGGGCGTGTCTACTCATGGCGGAAGGCTTTCGGCCTCTATTCGGCAATCAGTTATCGGTTATCGGGTATCAGCTATCAGCTATCAGCCGAGAATCCGAATTGCTCACTGCTGTGAGGACAGGCGCATTTGAGCAGACTTTTGCCTAAGGTCGATAGTTTTCGATGTGCAAGGCCGCATTCTCGAGCAAAAAGCCCGACCATTGACCCGGCTTCCACATCGAACGTTGCGCGAGCTCCCAACACGTCGAGCCGGCCATGCTGAAGGCCTGCCTCGATGGCCTGAGTTAGCGAAGACATCTCTTCACCCACCAATCTGGACCATCTCGACGGGTTCGCTGTTCGGCACCCCCAATTTCGCGGTCACCAGAGGCGGGCCAATTGGCCGCTCCATCAGATCAGCCAACTCTTGGGCCTGCCGGGGATCCCGGAGGAATTCGGCACGAAAGACCTCGAAAGTCGTCGAGCGCTTCGTTTCTTCGCTCAGCAGCGCCCACGCCGCCTCGGCGTTGCCGCTTCGAACGGCAGTGTCGCAATCCCGCAGGCTTTGGTTGGGATCCTTCGCCCTGCAGCTGGATCGCGAGCAACTTTGGGCCAGGCCTCCCATGAAGAAGACAATGCCAAAGGACGCAATTCGACGCTGCATACGCAGGGTGGTCCGCCTTTTACCACGGGGCCCACTCTCGGGCGATCCCAGCTACGGCAATGCGTCATTGCTGAACGCTTTGGCGCGTCGTAGAACCCACACCAAGGCTCGATGACGACGTCGGAACGATCTATTGCTCGCATGCAAGTGGTGCCCATCATGGCGCTGCGCAACTCCGTGCTCTTTCCGATGTCGGTGGTTCCGGTCAACGTTGGCCGGCCACGGAGCGTGCGGTTGGTCGAGGAACTAATGGACCGGGGCGACGCGCTGGTCGGCGTTGTGACGCAGCGCAACGCCGAAACCGTTGAACCGACCTTCGACGATCTCTACGAGCTTGGAACGCTCGCCCGCATAGTCAAAGTGATTCGGCTCGGCACCGCGAACTATAGCGTCGTGCTAAATGGCATATCCCGCTTCCGCGTCGTCTCACCCGTTGGGTTAGAGCCCTACATGCGCGCCGAAGCCGAACGTCTTTCGGACTTCGGCAAGGCCGATGCGGCCATGGTCACCCTTGGGGAACGCCTGCGCGGCATGGTTCGGGAGGTTCTCAGTCTGTTGCCCGATCTGCCCCGTGAGACGGCCAGCATTCTGGACAACGTTCGCGATCCGGGGGCGCTATCGGATCTCATTGCCTCCAACCTGCCCGAGGAACACGCAAGTATTGCCACGCGTCAACAGGTCCTGGAGACGACTAGTCTGTCCGAACGAATCGGGCTCGTGACGGGCCTTGTGGAGCGACAGCTGCGTATTCTCAAGGCGAAGAAGGCTATTGCCTTAGAGGATTTGGGCAAATCTCAGCGGGATTTGGTGCTGCGCCAACAGCTGCGCACCGTGCGCGACGAGCTCGGTGAATCCAACGAAGACGAGGAACTCGAGGTCCTGCGCGATCGCATCGAGCGCGCGGAGATGCCGGACGAAATCGAGCGAGCGGCCCGCAAACAATTGCGGCGATTGGCCGGCATGCCGCCACAGTCGGCGGAATATCAAGTGGGCCGCAATTACGTCGAGTGGCTCGTGGATCTGCCCTGGTCACGCGTCACGCCAGAACGCATTGAGGTGGCCGAGGTGCGTCGCTGTCTAGAGGAAGACCACTTTGGACTCGAGCGCGTCAAAAAACGCATCATCGAATTTTCTGCCGTGCGCCAACTACGCAAGGACAAGAAGGGCCCCATCCTGCTCTTCATCGGTCCGCCCGGGGTGGGCAAGACCTCGCTCGGTCGCAGTATCGCGCGTGCCATGGGACGAAAATACGGCCGGATTGCGCTCGGTGGGGTGCTCGACGAGGCTGAGATCCGTGGACATCGACGCACCTACGTGGGCGCGCTGCCGGGGCGCATTATCCAAGCGCTCAAGAAGACCGGAACGAAGAATCCGGTCTTGGTCCTCGACGAGGTGGACAAATTGGGTGCCGACGGGCGCGGCGATCCCGCGGCGGCGCTGCTCGAGGTCCTGGATCCCGAGCAGAACACTACATTTACTGATCACTATATCGATTTGCCTTTCGACCTGTCACAGGTTCTATTCTTAGCCACGGCCAACTATTGGGGAGGGATCCCCGCCGCGTTGCGTGATCGCCTGGAAATCATCGAGGTTCCTGGCTACACCCGCAACGAGAAGCTCGGCATCGCCACCCAGTTCCTGGCGCCCAAACAGCTGCGCGAACATGGACTTTCCGAGGAGCGTCTGCGCTTCGATCGCGACGGTCTCGAGCACATCGTCGACTTTCACACGCGTGAGGCGGGTGTGCGCGGACTCGAACGCGAAATCGCGGCCGTGTGCCGGGCGATCACCGTAAGACTTGCCGACGGGATCCCCGTCGAGAACGTCGTGGTCGATCACCACCTGGCGCGCGACATTCTAGGGCCCGACAAGGTCATGCCGGAACTCGCCGAACGCAAGCTCGCCCCAGGCATTGCCACGGGGCTTGGCATCTCTGGCGCGGGAGCAGACCTGCAGTTCATCGAAACCACCATCATGCCAGGCAAAGGTGAGGTGAGGCTCACCGGAAGTTTGGGCAACGTTCTGCGCGAAGCCGCTGAGACGGCCGTTAGTTATGTCCGCTCTCACGCGGACCGGCTCGGGCTTGAGCCGAATTGGTTGCAGAAGAGCGATCTGCACGTGCACGTGCCGCGCGCTAGTTCTTCGGTCGATTCTGCTGCATCGGGCCTAGCTATCTACGTAGCTGTGGCCTCCTTGCTGCTCCGGTGCAACGCGCGGCCCGAGGTTGCCCTGGTGGGCGAGTTGACGTTGCGCGGTACGATCCTACCGGTAGACGGTATCAAAGACATGTTGCTCGCCGCTCACCGTGCAGCCATGACGACCGTCGTCATGCCTGCCGCAAACGCCCGCGACCTCGAAGAGGTTCCGGCGGAGGTGCTGCAGGACTTGGACATCAAGCTCGTGCGGCGTGTGTCAGAAGTGCTCGAATATGCGCTCGATCCGTCGTCAATTGTCGTGGAACTGGACGGTGACGGAACTGACGACGATTCGCAGTCGGTAGCCTCGTCGAACACAGAACCACTCGGTCCCTAGGCGAGTTTCAGCCTATGGGCGAGTTCGAGCGATGGCAATCGAGAGTCACGACCGCAGTCGCCGTGGTTGCTCGCTTCGCGCTTCGGCTCCCTGTCGCCGGGAGCACCTGGGTCGTTTTCGGCCTGGCGCTGTTGCTCGGGTTTCTTCCAGTGTTCTCGCGCCCTGGGTACGAGAGCGCCCTCTTGTTCGGGCTGCTCGTGCCGCCGATTACCGCGATTAGCGCCGCTCTCTTGCCGAATGAGGTGGGTTCGGTCGAGCCGCGCCTGCTGTCTGCCCTCCGTCGCGCCTTCGCTCATGCGATGGTGCTGACGACGGTGCTCTCTCTGCATGCCGCGTGGGTTGGATGGTGTGCTCCGGGGCACGATCTGCTCGTGCATCTGCTCGGGCCAGTCGTGGGGATCTTCGCGGCTGCCTACTGGGGGTGCTTCGTCGGAGTCATCGCCGTGCTTTGGGAGCAAGAGCGTCAACGGTGCTGGCTTCGGGTTGCCCTTTCCTGGCTTGGACCGCTGCTCGGTATCGTCGTGGGCTTGGCTACTTTCTATCGCTCCCCCAGCGTCTTTGCCTTCGATCCATTTGTCGGCTTTTTCGCCGGCTCTCCTTACGATACGGGCTTCGATTCGACCCCACGGCTGCTCAGCTATCGTTTGGGTACCGTTGGGTGCATGCTATTCCTTTGGGCGTTGGCGCGGCATCTCGAGTGTGCGCCGCATGGCTCCTTTCGGTTTGGTCGTTTGGATCGCGCCGTCGCTGGCATTGGTCTTCTCGGATTGGGCTTGTTCGTCGCGATCACGGCGCTGGGCGAACCCTTGGGGCATCGCTCGTCAACGCCATGGGTTCGGCGTTCACTGGGCCAATCTGTGACCAAGGGGCGCTGCGAAGTCGTCTTCAGTGCGACGCAGAAACACGCATCCGTCCTGCGACTTGCCGAGGATTGCGACGCTTGGCTCTTGCGGCTCGAGCGTCGTCTCGGTGTTCAACCGCTCGAGCAGGTGACGGCCTTCGTTTTCGATAGTTCGGCGCAGAAGGAGCTGCTCATGGGTGCGGCGCACACTCAGATCGCCAAGCCTTGGCGCCGCGAGATCTACCTGAATGGCGCCAACTACCCCGACGACGTGGTGGGGCATGAGTTGGCTCACATCGTCAGCGGTCAGGCCGCTCGCGGTCCGTTCAAGGTGGCGGGCAGTCTGGGTGGGTGGCTGCCGGATCCGGGGCTGATCGAGGGCCTCGCCGTGGCACTTGCCCCTGATGAAGACGGCGAGCTGACCGAACTCGAGTGGAGCGCCGCCCTGCAGAGCATCGGCAAGCGTCCGGCCTTAGCGCAGCTATTCTCGCTCGGGTTCCTTCAGCATTCGGGGCCCTTGGCGTACACAGTTGCCGGCGCCTTCGTCGAATGGCTCGGGCAAAACTACGGCAAGGTTGTCGTGCGTCGTTGGTATGCCGGAGAATCGATCGAGCGGGCCGCTGGGCACACGCTCGACGAACTCGAGCTGCTGTTCGCCAAACGGCTCGAAACCGTCGCGTTACCTGACGGTGCACGCCAAGCGGCCTTGGCGAAATTCGCACGACTCGGGGTGTATTCACGGCGTTGCCCCCACGCGGTCGATCGCGCCCTGGGCCAGGCGGAACAACGGTTGGCCGCAGGCGATGCCGAGGCGGCTTGCGGTCTCTACGCGGAGGCGCGACGTCTTGACGCTTCCGAGGTCCGAGCTCGGTTCGGTCTTGGTGAATGCGCGGAACGCGCCGTTGCCACGCCGGCGCACGAACAACGCGCCGAGCAAGCATTTCGCGCGATTGACGAGGACGCGTCACTACCCATGCCAGTCCGGCTGCGCGCCCGCGAGAAGCTGGCCGACCTCCTGTTCGCTGCGGGCAACACCGAGCAGGCGCGGCCTCTATACGATCAGCTCGCCGAGCAGACCTTCGATGTAGACCGACGGCGCAGCCTCGACATCAAACGCGACGCCAAGACCAAAACCGAAATCCAAGCCGTCAAGACGCTGCTACTCGGTGTAGACGGCGAGAGTGCTTGGGACGTGGCCGTGAGGGATTTGCTGCGCTGGTCCACTGAAACCATAGACGATGGCACTGCCGACTACTTGCTGGGACGGAACTACTGGCAAAAAGGGCGAGAAGGCGCCGCGGTCGAACACCTCGAGCGCAGCTTGGCGCGCGGGATCCGCCGGCAGGAGGTCCACGCCGAGGCCCTGCGCCAAAGGGCGATCGTAGCCTGTGCGTTGAAGGAGCCTGCGCGCGCGTTGGTGCTCGCGGAGAGGCTTAGCCACGAGGCTCATCTGCCTACCCCGAGGCGCCTCGGGATCCAACGCATCGTCGAACGTTGCGCGGGGCGTTTGGTTCTAGACGATTGGCCAGAAGTTGCCAACGGAGTGGCGCCGTCGCCGGCAGCAGCGTCGACAACGATGCCGCAATTGCCACGCAAGCCGCAAACGCCCGCCGCGACAACTGTTGCCTACGATTCCGACGCCTTTGAATGCCCCGAAGGCATGCAGAAGATCCGCGGAGCCGAGTTCTCGATGGGCGCGAGGCGTGGCAAGAGCAGTCCAGACGAAAGTCCGCGATTTCGCACTAGGGTTCGCGGCTTCTGCCTCGATCGCACCGAGGTTACCGTTGCTGCATTTCAACGTTGCGTGACCGAAAGTCACTGTTTGCCCGCCTTGGGCCATTCGGCAAGCTGCAATGCGCGCCACAATGATCGCGGCAATCACCCGATCAACTGCGTGGACCATGCCCAAGCCGTCGGCTACTGTGCGACAAGGGGCGCCCGCCTGCCCACTGAGGTTGAATGGGAGTATGCCGCTCGTGGCGGCCCGCAAGCTCTGAAGTACCCCTGGGGTGACGGACCACCGGACGGTCGCGCCTGCTGGAAGAACTCAAGCAGCTGCCCAGTGGGAAGTTTTGCCGTGGGGGCCTTTGGTCTCTACGACATGATCGGAAACGTTTGGGAATGGACCGCGACCGAGTACGGCGCGTATCCCTGGTCCACACCGCTTTCTGGCGAGATTCCGCTCAAGATCTATCGCGGCGGTGGTTGGAGCCGCCGCTTCGAGAAGTGGATGCAAGCCGGGCTACGCAACCGCTCGCTCCCAAGAGACGCGGGGGCACACCTCGGGTTTCGTTGCGCCCAAAGTCTCGGGCATCTAAGCTGCCCATTTGACGCCGATGCGAAAGGGGCGTGCCTGTTTGGGGTGCTGGAGGTGGATTGCCCCACCGGGCAATCGTGGAATGGTGAGCGTTGCACCAAACCGAGCGAACCTGCCTGTCCAGTTGGGTACCATGCCGAACCGGGCCATGGCTGTCTGCGCGACCAGCCCATGGTCATCAAGGGCCACCCTGCGGACATTCACGCCGTCAGGCGCCAACGCAGTACGGAATTCGACGCCGATTGTCGCAAAAACCAGCCTAAACGCCCGACTGCCTATCGCTATCTCGGCGGTTCACACGCGGCGCGCAACGAAGCGTCGAGTGGCGCAGGCTGCAAGAATCGCGACGTTGGGGCGGGGTGGAACTCGACGTGCTGTCCGTAGGAAGCTACGGTGAATTCTTGTGCGCGCACCGCGTGGACCAATTCGTTCGCGGCTCAAGCGATGCAATTGGGCTCGCAGCTGTGCCTCTCGGCAGTTGTCATGTCGTGACAAGGGGAGGTTGATCCACATCCACGCTCGGCAGGTCATGCCGTTGGGTTGGCTCGGGCTCGCGCCGGCCTATTGGATGGATAGCCCACGGGAATAGTCTTTCCCCTCGATGGTTGCGCAATGGGCCCGAACTGGTAGGCCCGGCCCAACGAGATGCTGTCGCGTAAGTCCCTCCGTCCAACCCTGACTGCCGCCATTGGGCGGGTGGTAGTGCCCGCAGCGGCGCGCGGGGCAGCGATAGTCGGGGTTGGAGCTTGCGTCGGCCTGACCGTCAATGTGCTTCGTTCTACTGGCCTGAAGCTCGAACGCTATGCACCCGCTGCCATGTGCAGCGGCACGGCCATGCCGCAGGAGATCCGCGTGTTGCAGCCGCAACAGGCAGCGCGTCTCTGCGGCGATACGCGCACCTTGGTTGCGGACGTCCGCAGCGCAGCGGCATTTACAGAAGGGCATGTTGCTGGCGCTGTGCATATTCCTTGTTCGGGTTCACGCGCTGACGTCGAGAATGTGCGCACGCGCCTCGCCAGCAAGGAAGCTCTCGTTGTCTATGGCGAGTCCGAGGAGCAGGCGCAGAAGGTTGCTAGCGATTTGGCTGCGCGCATCAACCGGCCCGAGCTTTCAGTAGCCGTGATTGCGGGCGGCTGGCATGCATGGTTCGATGCCGGCATGGCCTGTGCGTCGGGGCCCTGTGACGATTGTGAAGGATTGGTGAGCCATGCCCCAAAGTAAGATCCTTCAGCTCACTTCGATGCTGCTGCGCCTGCTCGTAGGCGGCGCTTTCGCTCTGGCGGCGTTGTTGAAACTTCGCGATCCTGCCGCGTTTGCCGAACAGACAGGCAACTATCAGTTCTTGCCGGAACTCTCCAACTACATTGCCATCATGCTGCCAAGCGTCGAATTGACCGCTGCGCTGGTCCTGATTTTTGGGCCGAGACTTTGGCGTCACGGCGCTGCATTCGTGCTGGGTGGTATGCTCGTCGTGTTTACGGCGGCCATTCTTCGCGCCTGGGCGGTCGGGATCAACCTCGAATGCGGCTGCTTCGGCGTGGGCAGTACACATATTGGACCAGGGCCCGTGCTGCGCAATTTGGGGCTCTTGACGGCGATTCTACTCGGGCTCTACCTTGAGCAAAGGGCCACCTGGCGAACGGGTACCTCGTGAAACGACCTCGAACCATTGTCGCGGTGAGTCGTGAATTGTCGAAGGCAGTCTCTTCTCTTCGCTTCGGCTCGGCGGTGACGCATGTATACAATCCCCTCGAATATGCCCGCGAACCCCATGAGCGTTACCTCGAGCGTTTTGGTCAGGGGAGCAAGCGGCTGCTCTTCATCGGCATGAATCCCGGCCCCTTTGGCATGGCTCAGACGGGGGTGCCCTTTGGTGATGTGAAGATGGTGCGGGAGTATCTTGGCATCGAAGGTCGCGTCACGAAGCCTCCGAGTGAGCACCCGAAGCGGCCGGTTCTGGGATTTGCGTGCAAGCGTTCCGAAGTCAGCGGCACCAGAGTGTGGGGTTTCATTCAGGAGCGCTTCGCGAAACCCGAGGCCTTCTTTCGTCAGGCCTTTGTCGCCAATTACTGCCCGCTCTGCTTCATGGAATCCACCGGCAAGAATCGCACCCCTGATCAGCTCTCGCTAGACGAAAGGACGGCGCTGTACGCCGTTTGCGACCAGGCTCTGCGCTCCGTGGTGGAATTGCTCGAAGCAGAATGCGTGATTGGGATCGGGGGGTTTGCTGAGAAACGCGCTCTGGCTGCTTGCGCCGAGATGAAGACGGTGCGCATCGTCAATGTCTTGCATCCGAGCCCAGCGAATCCTCGCGCGAATCGCGGGTGGGCGAGGGAAGTTGACAAGGATTTGGCTGCAGCGGGGCTCTCCCTCGGTTGACCGTTGCCCGTCCGTGGCATTCCCGTCATCGAGTAGAATCGAACCAAATCCCGCTTGAGCCGCTGGCACCTTTGGGCTACGCCGCTGGCAGCCATGACTTCGGCCTCGCTCAGTATTGCCGCTCTGTTTGCCACGATTGGCTGTCTTGCTGGTTGCGGTGCGGCGGGAAGTACGCCAACCCCGAGTACTCCGACCGTTGGTGCTGCCCAGCTTGCGACCGCACCCCCGAGCCTAGCTGCGACGCCCCAAACCAATTCAGGACCTGGCGGGTCAGCCGCTGCACTCAGTGTGACGCCGCCCGACTCGGGCAGTGCCAGGCCCAATCCGCTGGGCGCAGCCGCAGGCGAACAGGAAACGTTTCCTTCTGGTCTGGTGATCGACGCGAAGATTGTCGGTGGTCCTGGACCCGGCCCTGAGTTGCCAAGAGGTACGCGAATCCTCCACTTGGGAGACTCCTTTGCAGGGGCATTGGGCGCCGAACTCAGCAAGGTCTTCGTCGCTGCCGGGATCAAGAGCCGGCTCGAGTTCGAGCAATCCACTTATATTCCGACCTGGGCTCATGGTGGGAAGGTTGCAGGCCTCCTTGCACGCTTCAAGCCTGACTTGGTGATCATCAGCTTGGGAGCCAACGAGTTGGAGATCCCAGAGCCCGAAAAGCGCGGACCACTCATTCAAAGGCTCGTCAAGTCTCTGGGGGATACACCCTGCGTCTGGGTAGCACCGGTGTTGTGGCAGGGGGCGAAGAGGGCGCTGTTGGACGTGATTCGCGCCAACGTTGGCAGCTGCGTCTACCTCGATAGCAACGAGCTCGTAAAGAAGATGCCGCGCGCCGCGGACAAGATCCATCCGAGCATGGTGGCGAGGCCAGACTGGGCAACCGCCACGGCCCGTTGGCTTGCATACCACCGCAAGCCGACGGAATCGAAGCTTTGGAACATTGCCGCGGCGCCTTGACCCATCCGACCATCCTGGGTGCGGTCGATCCTTTTTCCCTTGCGCGAAGAGACCCTTGGCGATATCAAACCGCCCCCTCGGCATGGCCCATGTGGGTTGGTCCGAGGAGACCCCTCGAAGGTTTTGGGGAGTCGTCTAATGGCAGGACTGCGGATTCTGGTTCCGTATATCTAGGTTCGAATCCTTGCTCCCCAGCTAAAGACCGCAGTTTTAGCAACTTTGAGTCAGCATTACGTTCGCACATATCGAGTATTTGGCCCCATCGTCTAGTGGTTAGGACATCGGCCTCTCACGCCGGTAACAGGGGTTCAAGTCCCCTTGGGGTCGCCAAATTCTCGAAGCTCAGCGGGAGTCGCCAGCGAGAACGATTCGATGAATCGTCGCCTGGTTCTCCTGCGGATGGGACGGCAGCTCTGGGGTAGAGTGGTCGTCAGTCTCATGGTTCCCTCAGCATCGAGCGACGCAACAACGACTACTCCGCCCGCGAAGTGGTACTCCCAGCCGTACGGGCGCCTGGCGATCGGTGGCGTGCTGCTCCTGGTGGAGTACCTCGCTGTATCATTTGCGTTCGACGCTCAGTCGGTTGCAGCACGTGGCGGGATCTGGAGCGTGCTTGGGATGGCGGGGAACATCGGCCCATTGCTGGTGGTCGGGGCCACGGCATTCCTCATGCTGCCGCAGTTGCGTGGTGTCTTGGCCTCGACGGCTACTCGGCTGAAGCGCGCCAATGCCTGGTTACTGCTGCTGCACCTGCTGTTTGCCGCTGCGTTCGCAACCGTCACGGCACTTGCATTCGGCGGCGCAGATGCACCTCGCGGACCGGCGCTGCTGTGGATGTTGGCTTGGTCGGTGCTTGGAACAGGCACGGCCGCGTCCCTGCTAATTGGTGTGCTGGGCGACTGGAAATGGTTGGTTCGCACGGCGGGACGAGTCGCTGTGGCTGGAGGCGCATTGGGCCTCGCTGCATGGTTGGGTGGAACAGCCTCTACGGAGCTTTGGTCACCGCTTTCGAACGCCACGTTCCATGCCGCTTCGGCGGTACTGGGACTTTTGGGGTTCGAGCCCGGAGTGGACGTTGCGAATGTGATACTGGAGCTTGAAGGTTTCGCTATCTCGGTCGACCCTGTCTGTAGCGGATTCGAGGGGATTGGGCTGTTTGTGGTGCTGATGGCCGGCTTCATGTATCAGCAGCGAGCAAGGCTGCGTTTTCCACTGGCGTACCTCGTGCTGCCGCTCGGCACGGGCGTCATTTGGTTCGGCAATGTTGCTCGAATTGTCTCCTTGATGATTGTCGGAGCGCGCGTCGATCCGGGGATCGCGCTAGGCAGTTTCCACTCCAAAGCGGGTTGGGTCTTCTTCTCTGGTATCACATTGGGTGTTGCCGTACTCACCCGAAGAAGTTCGCTATTCGCGCGACGCGAAACTGCAGAAGCGGAGGAGCACTCCGACAATCCGGCGGTTCCGCTACTACTGCCCGTGCTGGTATGGATCGGCGTTGGCCTTGCCACATCCATGTTTAGCGATCGCCATGACCCGCTGTACGGCGTCAGGGTTTTCGCCACGGGCGTCGTGTTGTGGACGTATCGTGGGCAATACCGGCCATGGCTAAAGCGCCCAACTGCTGCGGCTTGGATACTCGGAGCGATCGTGGGTGTTGCTTGGCTCGCGATCCCATATGGCCTGCCACCGAAGGGAGGGTCGGATGTTGCGCCTGGGGGTAACGGGGCTCCGCTGTGGTTCACGACATGGGTCGTGCTGCGCTGTCTTGGGACGGTCGTCGTTGTACCCCTGTGCGAAGAGTTGGCGTTCCGTGGCTATCTAATGCGGAGGCTGACTCGTCGAGACTTCTGGGACCTACCACTCACAGCTGTTTCGTGGATGGGGCTCCTCGGCTCGTCTCTGGTTTTTGGGGCCGTGCATGGCCGTTGGGTGCTTGGGATCCTGACCGGGGTCCTCTATGCGTTGCTGGTGCGTCGCTCAGGGCGCCTTTCAGATGGCATCGTTGCGCATGCCGTCAGCAATGCGGTAATTGCCGCGTGGGTGCTCACCACGGGAGATTGGCGCCATTGGTGACTCAGGCCTCGCGCTGCCGCTTAGCGTGTTCATTGTCAGGGTAGCGAATCTGGTCCGTTTCTCGGAGCTTGCATGGGTTGGCATCGCGTTGGGGCCGAGCGTTGCGGTCGCAAGCTTTCATTCCAAGGCGAGTTGGGTTCTGTTCGCGGCAATCGCGGTAGGTGCTGCTGGCATCTTGGGCCGCTACTCGTTGCGCCGATCTGCGATGTGAGCGATGAATGGACGACAAGAGGCGAGACATTGCTGTCTCGCCTCAGTTGCGGTGCCTTCCGTTGAACGCCCGCCTTCGTTCTATTGCCGTTTAGGCAGGTCGAATGAACTGTCGACGGCGCCCCGTCAGCAGCAGGCCAACACCTGCGAGCAGGAATCCCGCGCTGCTGAAACCGGAAGCCGAGAGTTCGGGAACGCCAACAGCACTGGCGAGTGCGTTGAACGACACCGAACCAAGGTTGAATCCACTTCCACCGACAATGACCGCTGAGGCGGACGCTACAATTGAGCTAAGGTCGATGGTCAGCGTGTCACTTGCGGTGACGCCAGCGCTGTTGCCACTGAACAACCCCACCCCTTGATTCACGATCTGCCCCTGTTGGTTGGTGACAATCCAGATTCCGCCGTCGGTGTTCCACAGGCAGCGGTTACCATCCAGGTCAGTCAAGCCAATCGACTGGATATCGACCGGAGTCGAGAAACTGACCTTGAGGGCCTCGCCCAGATTGAGGTCGGCGGTACCCGTTGCTCCGTTCACGCCCAGCCCCTCGTTCGCCTGGTAGGAAATCGTCCCGCCGGACGATGTCACCGTTGCGTTGACGCCAGAGTTGTCGACGTTCGTGATGGTGTAGGAAGATTTGCCAGTGCCGACCGCCACGCCAGTGGCCGCGGTCGTGAAATCAATCGAGGCTGCTTGAGCCCCCGCAGTCGCTCCGAACACAGCGACTCCGGTCAATGCTGAGAGTACTTTGTTCATCTGTTGGCCTCAGTCTGGCGCTTGCCCCAGGACGTCCAGGTCGCGGTATAGAGCCAGCGTCTGAAGTTGGCACGTACATAGGCGCCTGTCTAGACTTTTTTGAGGCGCTTCGACGACATCGTAGCTAAGCCCCTTCTATTGTAGGCTTTTCAAGACCGAGACAGGGCTTCGGTAGCCTTTAGCGTCTGGACACCAACAGTATGTAACCCCTCATAAATGTTGGCTGCCGCCGTTAGAAATCCGCGATTGCTACGGCTGTGGGGGTTGAGTTGGCGCCTCGCCGAGACGCCGTCGGACCTCCTCCCGAAGGGTGACGGCGCGGGACTTCCAGAGAGGTGAAGCATTCGGCCTCAGGGCCCGATCCAGTGCTGTGGCCGCCTCGGCGAAGTTGCCTGTCGCGGCGAGGGCGACCCCATAGTGATAGTCGCTCTCAGGCGTGCGGAGCGCACCCGAGCTCCGTTCCAAGAGCCGAACCGCTTCGCGCTGATCGTCCTCGCTGTTGCCCTGCACCAGCGCCCACCCGAGGGTGTCAGCAATGCGCACATCGTTGCCAGCGGTGGCATAGGCTCGGCGAGCTAGTTCTACGGCTCGCTGCGATTCCCCCGGCGCACCAGTGAGCATCATGGCTAGGTTGTTCAGGGCTGGGACCGAATCGGCGTCAATGCCGAGTACCCTTTCATACAGCTGTTTGGCCGCGTCCGACTGACCCGCGCGTTCCTCCAGCATCCCAAGGCGCAGCAAAGCATTGACGTTGTACGGATCGGCCCGCACTAGGTCACGCATCGAGCCGAGCGCGTCGCCCAGCTTCCCCATTCGATCCTGGAGCTGAGACAGGTCGACCAGGGCTTTGGGATCCGATACGGCTAGTCCGCGATAGATAGTGATCGCTTCATCGAATCGATGGTTGCGTTCGTACAAATGGGCCAGTTCGCGGATGATTTTGGGGTTCTTCGCCCGGGCCGCCTCGACAGCCACAGCTTCCGCTTTGGCGAAACCATTCACGCGCTCGGTCAAGCTGATCCGAGCCGTGAGCAACTCAACTTGATTCGGGTGCCGCGCCAGGTAAGCTTCGGTTTCGCGTAGCGCGAGCTCAGGACGCTTGTTGTGGAGAAGCAAATTGACCAGCAGCATGGTTGCGTCAGCAGAACCAGAAGTCGACGAGACAAAGCGCCTAGCCGCGGCTTCTGCAGCGGCGGCGGCGTTCTTCTGCAGATGTGCTGCCACTAGGATCTGGTAGGCTTCGGTTCGGAGCTGTTCATCCTTCTCGAGTTTTCCTGCCAGCTCGATTGCTTCGTCGGGCTGCTTCTGGCCCAGACGCAGATCGGCGAGCAGCAAAATCGCCGGCGGGAATCCCGGTTCCCTCTCGAGTAGTTCAGCCAGAACCTCCGCAGCCTCCTTTGCATTGCCCGACCGTGTAAGCGCCGTCGCGTGCACCATCGAGACCTTGCGACGCTCGGCGTCATCTTGCAGAGGAACCGCGTCAAGGGCGCGCCGCGTCACCTGTGCACGTTCAGTCTTCTGATTCTGCAACTCATAGTACTGTGCAAGCAGGAGCAAGGCCTTCGGATCTGGTTTGAATTCAGTCCGAAGCCTCGATATTGCAGCCTTTGCCAGCGGCAAGTGCCGTTGTGACAACGCAACTTCTGCCAACGCCTCGTGGACGCCTTCGGCGGCGCCTTCGGTTTCCGACGCACGAGCGAGTAGCCACTCAGCGAGACGCAAGCGATTGACGGCACGGCTCGCGTTGGCCAACCCGAGCGCCAACGGCGGACTGAGCGATGTGCTTGACGCGGCCCCTGCCAGTACCGCGTCTGCTCCAGCGTTGTCGCTACTTGCCACCATTAGGCTGGCCCGGGCATAGGCATATTCTGCGCTCTTGAGCAGCGGAACGTAGCTCTTTCTGTCCAAGCCATCCAAGGCGACTAGGCCTGCTTTGCCTTGGGCTGGGTCGTGTGATAGCGCCGCATAAAGAAGCAGACTCGGTACATGTGGTGGCTGATGTCGAAGCGTTGATTCAAGCTCACTACGGGCGGCATCGAAGTGCTGCTGCAGCACTTCGATGCGCGCTAGCGCAAGCCTAGCATCCAAATCATCTGACTTCTGAGCGATGATCTCGCGCAATAGCTTGGTGGCCTTATCGAACTCCTTCAGTCGTTCATGCGCTGCAGCCAGCCCCTTCTTGACATCGATGGAGTCTGCTCCTGCTTTTCGAGCGAGTTCGTACTCTTCCATCGCTGCGCTGGGCTTCGTGGCCAGCAGATTCTGGCCGCGCTGAATGTTATCTGCACCGGGCTTCTGCGACTTGCAGCTGGTGGTGGCAGCGAGAAGTAGGCAGGCTATGCAGGCTAGGCGAGGGGGTTGCATCGGATCAGAAAGATATGTCAGATGGGGCGAGTCTTGTCACGTTGTGGGCGTTGAACCGGATGTTGCTGGCCCGTCGTGGCGATCCGATTGGTGTGGGATGAAGGCGCTAAGCAGGGTCGATATTCGATGGGACCGAAGTCGTCCCTAGGTAGGCGGGGTGGGCTGGGGGGCCAGCAAGCCTAGAAAAGCTGACACGGCAGGCAACGATCAAGAACCGTCCCAAGTCTGGATTTCCAAGATCGTCCAACCGTGAGCTGGGGTACGGAGCTCTTGCCGAGAGGAGCGGGCAAGGTCCAATACGCCGTCGCGGGTGATTGCTCTTCGATCAGCGGAACGTTGCGACGGACGACGGGTGCTCATCTGGGAAGACTCCGACGAATCGCCGCAGTTCAATGTTGCCGACGATTTGCGTTGCGCAAATGGAGAGTTACCAATCGAATGCGACGGACGAGTCGAAGCGATGACCATCATTTGTGATCTAGTGCGCGCTTTGGCTCTCTGGAGAGGTCCCCTACGCGACTTTCGGTGCAAATCGCGCAATGCCGTTACTCAAGCTGCTTGCTCACAATCCGATTCGACGCCCAGAGCGGTCTTCACTAACATGGAACAGCAGCACATGGTGACCGCTCAAGAGGTCCGCGAATGCGGATTCAGGGTGAAGCTCCTGGTGCATGCGAGGAAGAAGGAGGGGCGGCTGGCCCCAGAAACCAGACTAGATCGCCGCTGGCAAAGCCAGGCGATAGCAGGACCTTCTGATGTTAGCACGCGGCAGCCACAGCTCGAATGCGATTGCGCGGGAAGGGGCAGTTTGCCCGAAGGTCGCCCCGGCGCCCACTGACGTGTTGGTAACCAGCCGCCCGTGCGCAGAACTCACATCCAGCGCTTGCTTTGCGCGGGGTGAGCGAAGTCGAGGCTCAGTTGAGCTGCCATTGGCGCTACCGGGCGAGCCGGGGCAACGCTGGCCCCGGTTTCAGTCGTTAGCCCGACTCATGGTTGAGCTCTGGAGTTCGCTCTCCGCAAGAATGCTGATCACGTTTGATGGTGGAGACGGGACCCAGCAAGCGCCGTCCGGACGACGCGTAGCTAGGTGCGCGGTGGAGCTGCGCCGTTCACGCCGAAGCGTGCGTTCCTCCTCCGCTAATTTGGGGTGAACAGGGTAATTGTGGGCCAAAGTCCCCGGACTGCATTTGCGCCTGCCGAATGGAAGGTGTAGAAGTGGAAATTCGCGAGGTGGCCTATGGTCCAGTTGAGTCACGAGATGCGCAGACGTCACGTATTGGTAGCCCTGCTGGCGGTTTGGCCATCAATGAACGGTTGCAGCGGCGATAGTGGCACCCCGGGCAGCTCGGTCAGTGGTGGGCAATCGGGCGCTTTCTCGATACCTTCCGGAGCAAGCGGCGGTTTGCCGCCGAGCGCCAGTGGGAACAGCCCCTCAGTTGTTGGCGGCAATACGGCACTATTGGCCGGCGCTACATCGACAAGTGTCCCCAATGCCGCCGCCGGCATCACTGGTCAGAATACAAGTGGCGGCGCTACTGGTGAGAATACAGGGGGACGTGGCCTTTCGGGTGGTACGCAGGCCTCAAGCATCGGAGGTGTTTCCGGAGCTAGCCGAGGGGGAACATCGAGCACCGGCGGCGCGTCGAGCTTTGGAGGCACGAGTGCTTTGACGAATGGCGGCAGTGCAGGTCGGTCGAGTCTTGGCGGACAAGTGGGTGTAGCCGGTGCTTCGACAAGAGCTGGGGGGGCGACTGCGACTGGCGGCCAGGTGGCGACGGGCATCGGCGGTGCAGGAGGTGGTTCGACAGTTGGACAGGCTTCTTGCGTTGGTACCTTCCAAGAGGCAGCCAATTGTGCCGGAAAATCCAGCCCCTCTGCTCGCACGTTCTACGTGTCGAGCTCGACGGGCAGCGACAGTAGTAGCGGCTTGTCCGAGACCACCCCACTGAAGAGCCTTGCGGCGGTGAATGCGCTCGCACTCGCTCCAGGCGACAAGGTGCTTTTCCATTGCGGCGACCTATGGCGAAACGAGAACCTGATTATTGCTCGCAATGGCGCGGCATGTCAGCACATCGTATTTGGGTCGTACCCGGCTGCGTGCGCGAACCAACCTCGATTCTCGGGCTCGTATCCCATTACCGGGTGGACTCGTGGCACCGATGGCGTTTGGTCGGCGAGTCTGGGGACAGGCGCCAACGCGGGGCACTTTCCTAAGGGGATAAACCAGTTATTCAGCGGTGAGCAGCGATTACCGCTTGGGAGGTGGCCGAACCGAGGTGACGCGAATTATCCTGGTGGCTACTCGCGAATCGTCTCCCACAATGGAACCACGCTGGTAGGGGATCCGAAGTTGCCGAGTGGTGACTGGTCAGGTGCGGTATTCCATCACTTCAGCATACGGTGGCTGTTGCTCAATAGCGAGGTTCGGAGCTCGGGAAGTGGCACGCTGACGCTTGCGACGCCAATTGATTGCTACGATGGGTGCGGCGACCCGAATCCGAGCAACGCGGGTGACTTTGGATGGGGTTACTTCTTGGCCAACCATCGGCTGACTTTGGATCAGCAAGGAGAGTGGTACTACGAGAAGGGAACCAACGCGGTGTATCTCGTTAGTGGGACGGAGCCGACGGCGATCGAGGGATCGGTAGTTGCAGCGGATGTCGTGGACGCCAAGGACCCGGGCAACGACGAGGGGTTTCATGGGCTAGTAGATTTGGGGGCCAACGCAGGGGCTCCGATCCACCACGTGGTGGTGGAGAATCTGCGACTTGAGAACAGTTGGCGGGATGGGATTGGTACTCCGATCAATCCGACCGCGGAGTACGCGGATCTGACGATTCGCTGCAACACGGTGCGGAATCCAGACAGCAAGGGAATCAACCTCGCGTCTTGGGCCATAGATGCGAGCGATTGGCGTGGTGGGCAGCGAATTACGGTGGTGAGCAACGTAATCGATGGACCGAACCACTTTGGGGTACGGTCGTTGGCGCGTGAATCAGTCTTTCAGGACAACCTGATCGCCAACGTGGGTTTGATCGACAATCTGAGTCCGTCTGGGCTGGGATGTCAGTTTGGTAACGGGGGGTGTACGGAGAACGGCAGCGGGCTGCTGCTCGAGCGTTTCGATGAGTCGCACATCGGCTCAACCAACGTAACCGTTCGTCGTAACCGGTTCCAAAGGGTGGGCCATTGCGGGATCTACACGCTCGGGGTCGCTACCTTTATCGAGGAAAACGTCCTCGATGAGACGTGCTATTCGAAGGGGGATTGTGGCGCGATCAGTACCTATTCGGTTCCGAATATCGTGATTCGGCGGAACATCGTGCGTGACGTAATTTCACCGATCGAAGGATTCTCGAGCACGTACCACGAACGCTTCGGTTTTGGTTTGTACGTAGACGTGAACACGACTGGGAATTCCGAAGGCAACACGATTGCGCGGACGCAAGGCTACGGCATTCTGTACCAAACATCCTCGTCGGGTAACGTAACAGGCAACACAATCTACGGTGTCAACGTCGATGGCGGTGGCGGTCGGTCGCTGCTGTACGTGGCAGGCTCGGGCACCGTGGTGGGCCAGCTGACGGAAAACATCCTGGTGGCGACGAATCAGATGCGGCTGTTGTTCACGGAAGCAGATGGCCAAATCACGACGTCCAACAACAACCACTTCATCCAGCCGTACACCGACGACTACATCTACATGCAGACGGCAGAGTGGGTTCCGATGAACCTCGCGACGTGGCGGACGTTCTCAGGGCAGGACGCAAACTCCGTCGCTGGCTGGTTCACGCTCGCGGAAGGCGCCGCACCGATAACGGAGTTGTTCGTCAACGACACTGCGGTGGCAAAAACCATCACCCTCACGCGCTCCTACGTCGACCTCGATCGGAAGGCGGTTGCTGGGACAATCACCCTCGAACCTTTCACGTCGCGGGTCCTCGTTGGGCAATAGTTTGTAACTTGCGGCTATTTCGCTTCTGCGCCTTCCAATTGGGTTTGATGTCGAGCGAGACGTCACTCCATTGGCGGCGTACTTGAGCCGCATTCATGGTATGACCATGTTGGCCGTGTCCACTAGGGACCATCGGAGCGGCACACCGCCAGCCAGGCTGCCCCCGTTTCCATTCCGGTGAGCAGATCGGCCGATTCCGACTAGGACTGTGTCTGCTGTCACGAGTGAATCCGGGGTGCCAGTCCGGAGCTTCTGCCGAGTCGTCCGACGACCACGAAGACCTCTTTTTTGCGTGGCTCGCGTCGAATTCTGCGCTGGGCAAAGCGATTTGTTGTCTCCTTATCCATGATTGGCGCCGGAGGGTTCATGTCCAGGACGGAAAGTTGCGACGTACCATCTCCTTTCGCGGAGTCATCGTTGTCGGGCTCTCACTAGCCGACCCAATTCTCTGCGGTCAATCTCCGCCGCCGAATGAAGCAAATCAACGCTGGCTCAACCCGAGAGCCACCTGCCGGTGGATCACGGGGCAGTGCGCGCATGCACTTGCCCTAACCCGCTGAGAAAAGCCTGAAGTCGACACTCCAGCTCCAGACAGTCCAATTCGCTGGGTTCAAGCGCAGCAACCCTGCCGAGAGGCGTCCAAGTCCCTAGACGCTCGTTCGCCCCCGTTTCGCTCGGCCATTCCTTCGACACTGCAAATCCAGAGCCGCCGCGCGACGTTGAGACACCGGACTATGCAATTCTTTTACAATTTCGTGTTCGCATTTACGCTAAGCTTGCGTCCACAGTGGCGTTGCACCCTTGCAGACTCAGCTGGCCCCCCATTCGGGCAACTTCATCAATGCACGAGGGTCCACACTGGCTAGTGAGCGCGCACCGGCGCTCGAAGTCCGGGCCCCGTCAACAGCGCTTCTGAAGGCTAAGCTCCCCCCAAATGCGGCGGCGGGGCCGAGGTCACGCCTCCGTAGCCCGAAACTGCAGGAAATGCGCATCGAAAACGCGGCAATTGCGTTCAGCAATTGCAGTTGGTACGACATGACGGGTCCGACCGAAGGAGCCAGGTCCGTGGAAGAGCAGCATTCGTTATTGAGGCGGCCATCAACTTTGTTGGGTCCGCTGTCGCGGCGCGCCGAGTGGTGGCCGCTAACAGAGCGACAGAGCCTCGTATGGGCCGACGACCAACTCTTCGAGGAGAATCGCTATCATCACTGGGTTCTCTGGATTCGGTTTGATGGTGAGATCGGCGTCGAGCGGTTCCAGCGGGCTTGGCGCGAAACGGTCGAATCCCACGATGCCCTGGCGCTCATCGTCGACACGCGCAAACCTTTTCAGCGGTTCGCTGTTGGGCTGCCCGAGCTTCGACTGGTCGAGCTACCGGAAAATGTTTCGGTAGAACATTGGGTTGCCGAGCAAGTCACCAATAACTTTGCGCCTTCGCGTCAGCCCTGGGAGGCCGCGCTCGTGCAGGGGGCCAACGGCGAGCTCGGTTTTGTGTTTCGGGCACACTACCAAGTCTGCGATGAAGCATCGTTCTATCTTATCGCGACGGAAGTGAACTCCAGATACGAAGGACGTACCATTCCGGCGTGCGGGCAGATGCGTGAGGTTGTCTCGCTCGGACGGCATCTGAGCAATGCGTCCGACTACACGGCGCAGCGCGAAGCTTGGGAGCGCATGTTAGGGGACCCCCCGTCGATAGCCGTTCCTCTCGGTTGCGTTCGCTCGAATGACGAGCTGGGGGTAGCCCGATTGTCGCGTTGGGTAAGCCCCAGGGTTCGGGACAGGATCCACGCCTGCGCCCAAAGTGCTGCTTTTCGCGCAGAGCCAACCTGCTCGTTCCAAGATCTGGTAGTTTTGACGTTAACTTTCGTTTGGCTGCATGCGCTTAGCGGGCAGACAGATCTCGTGGTGTCAATTGCCCTGGACCAGCGACACGACGCAACGACTGGGACGGTTGGACTTCTCAGTGATCTGTCCTATCTGCGGGTGAGCATCGAAGAAGGCGAAACCTTCGAAACGCTTGCCGTCAAGGTAGGCAATGCAGTGCGGTTTGCCCGGCAGAATTCCCAAATCTCACTCGGTGACCCGCGATGCGCGAGCGCGTTCGTTGGCACAATTCCTAGCTGGCCAAGCACTTTCTGCGGCAACCCGGCGTGCTACCGAATGGGCAGTGCACTGATATTTGCCTCGGCGGGTCTCGGTCAGGGTGATGGACGTTGCTTACTTGCCGTGCGTCAGGTCCTTGAGGGTCAAGAACTCGGTCTACTGTTTGACTTTGAGCGTTCGATCTACAGCGTCAGCGTCCGAGAGCGCCTTGTCGACTACTACTTGAATCTGCTAACAGCCTTAGTCGAGGACCCGGCGCAGCCCCTCGCCGCGGTCGATTGGCTGCCGCCGAGCGAAATAGAACAACTGCGACAGTTTGGAGAGGGCCGGCGACCCGACGTAGCGCCAGATCTCTTGGAGAGATTCGCGCATTGGGTTGGCGCTACGCCAGGCCAAATCGCAGTGACATTTCAGGGTACTCAGCTCACGTACGAACAGCTCGACCGAGTAACGAACCGCTTGAGTCGTCGGCTTCAGTCGCTGGGGGTACGCAAAGAGTCTCGTGTCGCGGTCGCGATGCCTCGTGGCGTAGGCGAACTTGTGGCGCTCTTGGCAACGCTAAAGGCGCAGGGTGCGTACGTTGCTGTGGATCCGACGCATCCGGTGGAGCGCGTCCGTGTCATTCTCGAGGATGCCGAGCCAGAGGCGCTCATTGCACCGTCAAACTCTCCGTTGATCCAAGCACTGCCTGGCGGCGCGGTCTTCTGCTCCTTAGACGACTTCGAGTACGATTCAGCTGGGTTCTCCGAAGCTGCACTCGAGAACTCTGGCCTAAGCGAAGACCAGCTTGCATACATCCTGTTTACGTCCGGTTCGACAGGTCGCCCCAAGGGCGTCGAAATTACTCGGGATGCATTTGCCAACTTCTTGCAGTCCATGAGTCATGAACCAGGTATGGTGCGGTCGGATTGCGTCCTGGCCATCACGACGACCACTTTCGATATCGCAGGTTTGGAGCTGTTCTTGCCGCTATATGTGGGCGCCAGCATTGTGATAGCGGACAAAGACACCGCAATGGATCCTCTCCAACTGCGGACGTTGATTGAGCGGAGCGACATATCGGTGATGCAAGCGACTCCGGCGACTTGGAGGCTACTACTTGACACTGGCTGGACTGGCCATCCTCGACTTCGCATGCTCTGTGGTGGAGAAGCCATGAGCCTGTTTCTCGCCCAACGATTGCTCGCTTGTGGTGCTGAGTTATGGAATGTCTACGGGCCAACCGAGACTACGGTGTGGTCAACCATCGAGCGTGTCCAGTCGGGAGTGGAGCGCATCACAATTGGGCATGCCATCGATCACACCCGAATTGATCTGCGCGACCGCAGCGGTCGACTCGTGGCGCTTGGGGCAATCGGTGAGATCTGTATTGGGGGACGGGGCCTAGCGCGTGGATATCGCGGAAGACCAGACTTGACGGCCGAACGGTTTTGCTTCGACCCGATGACTGGGCAACGCTACTACCGCACTGGAGACCTGGGGCGGTATCTACAGGACGGCAGGCTTGAGTGTTTGGGGCGCGTTGATCACCAGGTCAAGATTCGGGGTTTTCGCATAGAACCCGCTGACGTTGAAGCACAGCTCAGAGCGGTGCCTGGCGTCAAAGAAGTGCTCGTGCTCGCGGTCAGCAACGGAGAAGATGATCCCCAATTGGTGGCGTACTGGGTCGGAGAAGCGGCGCAGGAGTCGTTGCGCAATGCCGCCAAGGCTGGTCTGCCCCGCTATATGGTACCGTCCGCCTATGTTCATCTTGGTGCATTTCCGCTAACGACTAGCGGCAAGATCGACCGAAAACAGCTCCCCGGTCCTGACGCGGCGCAGCGGGCCGATGCGGAACCGGATGCCATTGCGCCGCGCAATGATCAGGAATCGATGCTGGCGTCAATGTTTCGAGAGATCCTCGGGTTGCCGTTCGTCCCAGTCAACAAGGACTTCTTCAGTTTGGGGGGCACGAGCGTACGCGCCGTACAGCTGCGCGCACGAATTGCGGATTCTCTTGGCATAGACCTACCGCTCCGAGTTCTGTTCGAAAGACCAACGGTGGAAGGGCTCGTGTCGTCCCTCGACACTTGCCCCAATCCGGACGACCCAGTGGTCTCGTGGACGAGTAAGGACGCAGCTCGGCCACCATGGATTGGCATCATGGGAGTGCATCTGTTCGAGGACATTGCCCGCGCATTCCCAGCAGATCAGCCATTTCTTGCCATGCATGTGCCAGCCCGCTACGTTCCGCTCATTGACCCGTTTCCATCGGTTGTCGAGTTGGCGCGGAAGTATGTGGCCGTCATTCGAAAGGAGCTACCCCACGGCCCCTATTTCTTGCTTGGCCTGTGTCACGGGGGAGTGGTCGCATTCGAAGTAGCGATTCAGCTCGAACAGCTCGGCGAACGTGTCGGAGCGGTGGGATTGTTGGACGCAGAGTTGCCTTCTGCGCGCAGGGTCAGTCGTGCCACGAGAGTGCGTAGTATCTTCGAGAAGTTTCTGGTCACGCCTCAGGAGCTTGGCCGCCAAGCAGCGGACGTACTCGAAAAAGGGTTCGGGGCGGCGAAGTCGCCTAAGCGTGGAGCTCGCCAAGAGTGCTTTTTCGACGAGGCGATTGACATGCCGTTCGACGGTCCGGAGATTGACGAAGAACTACGGACGTACGAAGGATTGTCGCGTTGCACGCAAGCCCATGTGATCACGTTTCGTGCGACCAAGAGTGATCTGCCGCCGTGGATCATCGTTGACAGTGACCTTGGTTGGTCGGGCCGAGCCGGGCATCTCGTGAGTCACGATATCGCGTCGAGCCATCTAGGGATTGTTCGAGAGCAGGCGGCCCTTCAAGTCGCTCATCATTTGAATGAGTTGAAACGCACATTGGGGTGCTAGTTGGGTGGTGATTTGGCACTCAGGACGTACCAACAGCCGAATGCGAATTCATCTGACAAGTCGCCGGGCTGAAGTGGGGTTTGGGCTTGCCACGAATCCGGTCTGAATGACTGGGGCCTGTTGACGTCAGCCATGGATACAAATGAACCCAACGTCAGGATATTGCATATGACTTTCAGTGCGGCAAGTGGACGCCCTTGGTGGTTCTTTGTGCCAAGTTGATTCAGTGGCCAAGCCCGCGTGAATCAAATGGTAGTCGGCCGAAGGCCAACTCGGGGCGGACGGCTGCAAGCGGACGGACCGAATCCAGCCGTGCTGGCGAGAGCCTAGGAAGCACTGTGCTTAGCGAGCTATGGTGGTCCACCAAGGCCTCACTCTGAACGATCGGGCATTGACCACCAAGGTTGGTATGTACTAGCTTCTATGCCTTCTCAGCTGGCGAGTTCTCCGTTGGAGGCAGCGAAGCGACGCTAGAGCTGAACGATTGGATGTCTACATGAAGATTCTCGACGTCAAGGCACTACCGATTTCGGACGTGCGCGTGATTCGTTTCGGTAGGTTTCGTGACCATCGGGGCTATTTTACAGAGCCGTATCGGCGTGGAGATTTCGACAGTCACCCTGATACCGCATTCTTGAAGGGACTAGGGATCGTTCAAGCGAATGAAAGCTGGTCCCGAGCCGGTACGATTCGGGGTCTGCATTTCCAGTGGAACCCTTTCATGGGCAAGCTCGTGAGGACGGTGTCAGGTCGAATGGTTGACCTCTTCCTCGATATCCGCAAGGGCTCTCCGACTTGCGGAAAGCTTTCAGCATACGAAATGCCAGCTTCGGTCGAGCGAGACTTCGATGAGTGGATTTGGGTTCCACCTGGTTTTGCGCATGGGAATTACTTTTCGGAGGCGAGCCAAATCGAATACCTCTGTACCGGAGAGTACTCGCAGGGCTGCGAGGCATGCATTTCGCCTTTGGCTTCCGACGTGGATTGGTCGTTGGCTCCGCCGAATTTGGAGCAGGAGTTCCGCTCGCTTCTTGGGAGCTCGCCTGTCATTAGCGACAAGGATCGGAACGCAATGAGCTTTGCCGAATGGATGGGCGATCCCCGTTCTACGAATTTCTTGTACGAGTCTTTGTCGCAAGGGGCACGGTCGTCATGAAGATTGTTGTATTGGGCTCGGATGGGCAGCTAGGAACGGACCTCGTCGCGACAATCAAACGGAGTGACCAGCAATGCGTTCCGCTCACTCTCGCTGACGCGGATATCACCGACTCGCCGCGCGTTGAGGCCCTTCTTCGCGATGCCAAGCCCGACGCGGTCGTCAATTGTGCCGCCCTCCACGATGTTGCCAAGTGTGAGGAGGACCAGGCTCTCGCAAACGCGGTCAACCGTGACGCAGTTGGATCTCTGTCGCGAATCTGCGCCGGATTGGGGGCGAAGTTTCTGACAATCAGCTCTGACTACGTCTTCGACGGAGCGAAAGTCGAAGGTTATACAGAAGATGACGAGCCCCACCCCATCAACTATTATGGAGTTAGCAAGTTGGCGGGGGAGCGGCTGGCGCTCGACAACAATCCACGGGCGTTCGTTTTGAGGGTTCAGAGCCTATACGGAATCGCCGGGCCAAAAGGGAAGGGTATCAACTTCGTCGATCTCGTGCTCAAGCTCTCGAAGGAACGAGATGAGATGAAAGTCGATCAGTGCCGCATGGCGCCAACGGGTACTTTGCCCCTTGCCGAAAACATCATCAAGCTCCTAGGCTCGGAACACTATGGGCTCTATCATATGAGCTGTCAGGGAGCGACGACCTGGTACGAGTTCGCCTGCAAGATCGTCGAGATCATTGGAGCAAGACTCAAGGTGACTCCGGTTGCCAATGACTTCTTTCCAAAGAGTTTTCGCCGACCAGAGAATACATACCTCGTCAATCAGCGACTCGCAGCGGTCGGACTCGATATCATGCCGTCTTGGGAAGATTCTGTTCGACAGTACCTGAACTTGAAGGACACTGCGTCCCTGGCATAACTCGAAGGAAATCCGTAATGAAGATTCTCATTGTTGGTGGTGCAGGCTACGTCGGCTCGGCGCTCGTTCCGTCCTTATTGGAGCGAGGTTATGAAGTCGATGTGATTGATCTATTCTGGTTCGGAAATCACCTTCCGCCGTCAGTTCGCGTCATCAAGAAGGACGTGTTTGCGTGTGGCAAGGCGGACTTCGAAGGCTACGAACAAATTGTGCTGTTGGCGGGCCTCTCCAACGATCCAATGGCCGAGTTCAGTCCAGCCATGAACTTCACTTTCAACGGCGCGCTTCCGTCATATGTCGCGTACATAGCGAAATTGGCGGGGGTTCGAAGGGTCGTCTATGCGTCGTCCTGTTCGGTCTACGGTTACACGGTAAATGAGCTCTACGACGAGGATGCCCCCGTCACCTGCAACTACCCGTACGGGATTTCCAAGCTCCAGGGTGAGCGCGGAGTGTTGCAGATGCAAGACAAGGACTTCTCGGTGATCGCGCTGCGAAAAGGTACAGTCTGTGGAACAAGCCCGCGCATGCGATTCGATCTGATCATCAACACGATGTACAAGTGTGCGGTGCTAGACGGAAAGATCACCGTGAACAATGCATCGCTCTGGCGACCCATCTTGGACATTCGCGACGCCGTGTCGGCCTATCTCCGCGCCATTCAGGCGGACTACAGCGTTAGTGGGATCTTCAACGTTGCTTCCGACAACTGTACGGTTGGATATGTGGCCGATCGCGTCAAGGACACGATGCAGGCGGCGTTGGGCCGGCAGATTGCTGTGGATATCAAGCACATCCAGGACCTTCGGAACTATAAGGTGTCTATCGGTCGAGCCAAGACCGTTCTAGGATTTGAGCCAGCTCATAGAGTGGACGATATCGTCAAGGATCTTTACGACCAGCGAGGGCAATACCCGAATCTCGATGAAGACCAGTACTATAATATTCGAATCTTCAGGAAGATGCCGCAGAACGCCTAGACTGTGATGTTGCAGCGGGTAGTGTCCCGCTGCCATTCGGGGCATTTGCGTCAGCCAGCGCAAATGTTCAGAAGTTCAGTTCACTAATGAGTCGCCACCAAATTTCGGCGCTCCGAGGCTTCGGTATGAGCGAATCCAAAGAACACGCAGCCAAAGTTATCGCTGTCATCCTGACTTGGAACGACGTCGACATGACGGCGCGTTGCGTTGAGTCGCTACTCAAGGCGACCTATCCGAGCGTGGGTATTGTCGTGGTAGACAATGGCAGTAAGCCGCCGGGGTGTCCGATTCTCAAGGAACGTTTCCCTGCTTTGGAGACAGTCCAGCTTGGCGAAAACACGGGTTTCACTGGCGGCTGCAATCGTGGTCTCGAGCGTGCGATGGAACTCGGTGCCGACTACATCTTTCTGCTGAATAACGACACGATTGTCGACGAAAAGGCGATCGAGCAGCTAGTCAAAGCTATGGAAGCGAGACCGGACGTAGGTCAAGCAAGTGCGGTCCTGCTGCATCCCGGTTCGGAGAAGCGGATGCAGTTCCTCAGCAGCTCACTGATTCGAGACCAAGCCTGGCAGGTGCGGCCGGGTGAGCACGAATTGATTTCCGATGTCCATCGGAAGATCCATGACGTCGACTTCGTTCCGGCCTGCGCTGTCATGTTTCGGCCGCAAGTGTTGAAAGAAGTTGGGCTGTTCGACGAAGAGCTGTTTACGAACTGGGAAGACTATGACCTTTGCTGCCGAATGGGTGACCACGGTTGGAAGATCATCACGGTTGGCACCGCTGAGGTCGTTCATGCCCACGGCCAGACCACCGGGCGAACCTCGCCATTTATCACATACCTGTTTACGAGGAATCGCCTGATTTGCCTATTTCGACACGGGCAGTCTTGGGCAATCCTCAAGAATTCGCCGCAAATTCTTCGGCAATTCCTCTGGCAGGTCAGGGACTACGGTCTTTCCAACTGGCCTGCCCACCGGGCGTTTCTTCTGGGAGTGGCTGACTTCGCGCTTGGTGTCCGTGGCAAGGGCCACGTTCCGAGCAATCGTCGCGACCGTGTCAAGTAGCCTGTTGGGTTCGGCGAAGTTATTCCGTTCGTCCTACCGACAACTTCGACGCCAATCGGACCGATGCGGAAGGTAGAGAACTCGGTGAGCGGTGAGTCCTCGGAAGTCGAAATCCGCTCTTGTCGCCGAAGCCGCTACGCTGCGAGATTGAGTGCGCGTTCGGCTACGACGTTGCCGATGACAAGCGAAGCGGTGGCAGCTGGAGACGGTGCATTGCACACGCTCAGAACCAAACCGGTTTCCTCGAACACGAAGTCATCGACGAGCTTGCCGTCGGAGCCCATTGCTTGAGCCCGAATCCCCGCCTCAGCCGCCACCAGATGATGAGATTGGATGTCTGGAATGAGCCGCTGAAGCGCTCGTACGAAAGCCGGCTTGCTCAGTGAGCGCTTCATTTCTCCTAGGCTCATCCGCCAATGCCTACTGGCGAATGTCCAGAAGCCCGGTGTGGCAAAGAACGTGGCCGCCAAATCTCTGATACTCGGCTGCCACGGCTCGTAGGCTTCTCGTCCGAGGGCAAGCACTGCATTGGGTCCACACTCAACAGCACCTGAGACCATTCGGGTGAAGTGCACTCCAAGAAACGGGAAAGCGGGGTCTGGCACCGGATAGATGAGATTTCGCACAAGGCTGCGGGCATCCGGAATCAGCTCGTAGTACTCGCCCTTGAAGGCCACAATTCGGACCTTGGGTTCTTGCCCGAGCATGCTCGCGACGCGATCCGATTGCAGCCCCGCGCAGTTTACGACTCTGCCAGAAGTAATATCGCCCTTGGTGGTACGAAGCACGATCGAACCACCGTTGCGAGTGGTGCCCGTAACGCGGGTCGAATACATGACAGTGCCAGCACCTGGGTGCGGACGTTCAACGATACGTTTGATGTATCGGTCACAGACTGCTCTGTAGTCGACAATGCCGGTATCTGGCACATGCAGAGCACCGAGCCCGGCTGCGTGAGGTTCGAGTTCGCGCAGTGTTTCGGGACTGATTCGAGTGGCCCGAATGCCATTTTGACTAGCTCGCTCCTCCAAAGTTTTGAGTCGCACTAGATCTGGCTCGTCCAAGGCGACAATCACTTTGCCGCAAACTTCGTGGGAAATTCCCTCCGATTGGCAGAACTCGACCATACTCGTGCGACCCGAATGACAGAACTTCGCCTTGAGCGAACCGGGCTTGTAGTAGATCCCCGAGTGAATGACGCCAGAATTGCGGCCCGTCTGATGACCTGCTGGTCCGGTTTCCTTGTCGACGACGATGATATTCAGACTGGGGTTCAGGCGTGAGAGTTGGTATGCGGTGGCCAGACCGATGATACCCGCTCCGATGACTGTGACGTCAGACGTTAGCATTGAATTGGGTTCGGAATACGCGTGCGGCCCCCGCAAATCAATCACAAAACGAGGAAAGCACGCCCCGTTTGCCGGTCGTCAATCCAGAATGTTTGCCAGCATGGTCACTTCCGTCACTTGGGATCGCTTCATGCTCTAGCTGCGTCTGCGCTGCCACTTTGAACGTGGCAAACGGGATGGTGCCGGCACCGACCTGCGGTCGGGTACAGTCACACCGCGGCAAATCTTCATGGCTTGTCGTGGCATAGCCGTCGAGGCGAATGCTACGTGAATGCCAGGGCGCATTGCTTCAACTCGAGGCAGAGTTTGCCGCTGCGCATTCCCGCCAAACCGCTCTTGTGGTGGCAAGACCCGGGGCGGCTGGTCAGTATGTGAGTGTCACGTTGGGGATTGGGCCAGGTCTGGGCATCCGTCGAGGGTCTTTGTGGGCGGCGTAGTGGATCTCCGCACACTCAGTTGGGTCTACAAGTCAATTCTTCGAATCAATATCGCATCGGTCCGGCAATGCGACTATGCCCCTTGCTACTGTCCAGCTTTGCCGTAAAGCTATTCTTTCGCTGCTGCCCGTCGTAGGCTTGGAATGGTCAAATACGAGGTGTTGAGGTTTGGAATTGTCTGTGGTGGGGAGCTGCGAGTGTCTAGGATAGAATGGCGAATGCGGTCGACATGCTAGACGTCGAAGGCAAAGGCGACTTCGGCACCACGAACGTTGCGGAGTTACTCAGTTCCCTCGAAGCTGCGCGCGCCACCGTGCGGCTTTGGCTCGAGACAGAGACTGGAGTCGGGCAAGTTGCGCTGTACCAGGGGCAAGTTGTGGTTGCCGAAGTGGGTCCACTTCGGAAGCGAACGGCGTTGTTGCGCATTCTCACCCTGACCGAGGGCACCTATTCGATTGAAGTGTCCGATGTGGCGGCCGGTCCAGCGATCGTCTCAAACGTTGACGCCGCGCTGCGAATACTGACGGATCGTCAGCACGAGTGGCGGACTCTGTGTGAATCCAGCCCTCCGATGAGTTCGGTCCTGCGATTGAGCGTTGCTGGGCGCCAAGCGAAAAGGGAGTCCACGGGGACGGATCGTCTCGTATACGTACTGGTCGACGGACGCCGAAGTGTCATGGACATCCTTGGGGAATCCGAGCTAGATCCGATCGAGGCGCTGCGCACCATCGTTCGCGCGGTCGAAGCGGGGCACTTCGATGACATCGAGAACAGCGCGAGCCTGCTCCCGCTTCCGATTGAGGAGATTTCGGGTGAGGTTGTCAAGATCCCTGCTGCGCCGCTTGTGCCGCTCTTTGAGTCGACCCGTGGAGAAACCCGGAGGTCCTCAAAATTGGCTGGGATTCGCCAGGGAACGCTGGTCGGGCTTGGGCTCGAAACCTCCAGTTCCTACCCCGCGCCCGAAGGCAAGGGGGCAGCTAGCCTTCGAGGTAGTCCCATCATTGAGCTGGGCGGCGACGCACCCGAATCCAAAGCACGCAATGGCATCGTTTCCGACCGAACGAACGGTGTTGTTAGGCAGTCAGCTCTGAGCTTCGAGTCGAGCGAAGCTTCTGCTGACGCAGCAGCACCAATTTCCGAGCCAGCAGATTCTCTGCTCGAACACGCGATGCCGACATCAGATGGTCGACATGGCGCAGCGGGAGCCCGCATCCGCCACGTCGGACGCTACGAGGTCATTCAACGAATTGGCCGGGGTGGCATGGGTTCGGTATATCTCGCCCGATTGACCGCCAGCGGTGGATTTAGGCGACTGTTCGCTCTCAAGCTGCTGCGCAGCTACCTCGCCAGCGACGACGCTGCGACGGAAGCGTTTCTGGCCGAAGCGCGGCTAGCGGGTCAATTGCATCATCCCAACGTCGTGGGCGTTGTCGACGCTGGAGTCCATCAGCAGCAAGTTTATCTCGTGATGGACTACGTCGAAGGTTGCAGCCTAAAGCAGCTAATGACAGCCCATCCCGACCTCCGCCCACCGCGGCTGGTCGTGCCTCTCGTCCTTGGGGCCTTGGATGGGCTAAGTGCAGTGCACAATCTCCGTGCTGATGATGGTAGTGCGCTGAACGTGGTGCACTGTGACATATCGCCTGAAAATTTGCTGGTTGGTACTGACGGAATATGTCGGTTGACGGATTTTGGGGTGGCTCGCCGTGCACGATTGGGGCGGACGCATAGTATCCACGGCAAACCTGGGTACGTTGCGCCGGAGCAAGTAACCGGCGGACCTATCGATCACCGTGTTGATATTTTTGCTCTAGGTGTGGTGCTTTGGTCGGCATTGACCGGAGAGCGGCTGTTTCTTGGCAGCACAGTCGAAGAAACGTTGCAGCAGGTTTGTCATCAGCCCATTGCACCACCCAGCACGGTTGGACTGCGGCCGCATGCCATTTTCGACCCGATATGCCTCAGGGCGCTCGAACGCGATCCTGTTCGAAGGTACTCTAGTGCCGAACAGATGCAGTTCGAGCTACGTGAAGCCGCAATGCGGGAGGGGCTCATTGGACTCAACTCGGAGGTTGCGTCCTGGGTACGACGGACTGTTGGGCCGCAATTGAGTCAACGTAGGCTCCTGGTACTTGAAGCTAGCAGGCCGCGTGAGCTCAGCAGTTCCGACTCGGCGAGTGTCAACGATGCCAACTTTTCGCGCAATGACGCATCACCCCAATCGACGCTCTCGTCTTCTCCGCCATCGACGCGCAGTTTTGCCGAATTGGGAGATGATCCGGGGTCACGAACCATGCGCCTCGACGACGCTCTCGGGCAAACTGGTCGAGGCAAGCAGATTGCGCTAGTGCTTGCTGCCGTACTGGCTGCGGTTATGGTCTTGATCGCCATCGTTTGGCCTGCTGCACTGACCCGCCTTTTCAGCATGGAGACGAATTCGGGGGTCGATTCGTCGGGTGCCAGGGGGATTTCGGTTGGTTTGCCCACCATCCCGCCCAAGGCGTCCCTGCGAATACCGAAGTCCCCGACGGTTACTCCCGTTCCAACTCCGTCTTTGGCACCGGCAGCCGCCACCAGCCCAGCACCTGGCAACCCAAACTCGAAGGAGCACTAGCGCTGTGAAGGACGACGTAAGCGAGGGGCTCGTGAGTCCAGGCGGCCACATCGAATCTGAGGGCATGGGGCGCGAATTGGTCCCCGCGTATCACAGTCAGACTTCACCGCACGAATTGTCGGGCTCTGGGCTGAGCTCCCAACTCGTTCCACCAGCGTCGCTGGTTGTCGTAGGTGGGAAATCGGCCGGACGAGTCTACGGTCTATTGTCGGCTGAGTGTCTGATTGGCCGAAGTCCCAATGCAACGGTGATTGTCGCGGATCGCGCCGTTTCGTCGAGACACGCCGTCATCCGACGCCAGGGCAAGGGACACGAACTCATCGATCTGGGGTCCACCAACGGCACGTTGCTAAATGGCGCCAGGTTGCGCGCCGACAGTTCCGCTGAACTTCATCCAGGGGATCTGATTCAAGTCGCGGACGTATCGCTGGTCTATCTTGCGGAAGGAATGTGTGACGTTCAGGACGTCACACAGGCGTTGGCATTGGTTCCGGCGCAATTGACGGCTGGCACGGTTCATCCTGTCAATCCGGACGAGGTTCTGCTTCAACTCCTGAAGGCGTCCCTTCCTCCCGACGAGCCGCCGAAACCGTCCCTGGACGAACAGGTCGAGCGTCTCGTTGCAATGCTGCGCAAGGCCCGTAGGTTCTTGCCTTTCATCGCGGCGCTAGGTGCAACGGCAGCGTTGGTGGGGGTTGGGTCCGTCGCGGTTGTTCGGCCCAACGCCGAGGCCGTTTTCAACATCGTCCTTACCCCGAGGGCTTCCAATAATCCGATCGAAGAGCGGCAGCAAGGCGCAAGCGTCGAGTTCTTCAGTATGGCCGAAAGCAACTTCCTCAATCCTGCACTGGTGGAGAGAACGCTGGCCAAACTCGCAGTGCCAAACTTTGGGCCCAAAGCTACCGAAGCCATCGTGAAGAGGCTGGAGCTAGTCAACCTGACGCCTGCCAACAACTATGCGGGCTCGGTGCCGACGATGTATCGAGGCACCTACAAAGATCCTTCGGAGCGGGAGGCGCTGCGGTTTCTCAGAGCGCACGTGGAGAACTACCTGGAGAGCGAAATCAAGAAGACGCTGGCAGTGATTCAGAAGCAGGCGGACTTCCTCGAGGCCACCGCGCGCGAAAAAGAGACCGAGCTGCGCAACACGGAGGCCAAGCTAAAGGAGTTCAAGTCGAAGTATCAAGACAGTTTGCCCCAGTTCTCCGACGGCAACGTGTCGTCACTGGAATCGCTGCGTCAGCGGCAAGCCGATCTGCAGGGCAGGGCGCAAGGGGCAGCAGCTGCAGCAAGTGCTGCTCGGCGTGAGCTGGATAGGATGGCGCCGCGTGAGCAGTCCAAGATCGTCCGCGCCACGCCCTATCAGATTGCCCTCACTCAGGCCAAGGTTGCCTTGGCAGATGCGCAGGCCAGAGGGCTCGGTGACAGTCACCCCGAGGTGATGAGGCTCAAGGGGCAGGTCGCGCAATACGAAGACCTCGCTGCAAAGGAACTCGCGAAAGCTCCGACCCAAACCGAAATGGCCGGAAGTCCAGAGCTTGGGGTACTCAGGCGTGACTTGGCCATGAAGGATGCCGAGGGGCAGGGGATCTTGGCTGAACTTGGCCAAGTATCGGGGCAGATAGCGAGACTTGAGGCGATCGTTCGCGAGATGCCTGGAGTTGCCGCGGAATACGCGGAGCTCTCCCGAAGCTATGACGTGAACACGGCAACCTATCGAAGACTGCTTCAGGAACTCGAGACCTCCCGCGTCCAACTCAACCTCGAGCGCGCCACCACCGAAAAGCGCTACGAAGTTGTGGTTCCTCCGCAAAGCCATCCGCCACCCATGCGTCGTACACTCGCCATGCGGGCAGCCATCGGTGGTGCGCTCGGTGTCGCATTGGGGATACTGTTGGTTGTTATTCGACAGCTTCGCGGATGGTACCGCGGGATCCCACAACGTCGTGCCCTGGCCATGGCGGGGGCGGCAAGGGCGCCGGCGACCGCAACGCGTAGCCTCCCGCCATCAGTCCAGCATGACGACTAACGTTCGCGACGTGATCTCTGTATCGACCGGCCACCTGGACTTCGCCTTCGTACAGGTGGAGGCGGGTGTTGTGTTGGGGCACTTGGGGTGTCGACAGTATCTGTTTGGGCGTTTCGATGGCGCCGATGCGGCCCCACCATTTGGAGCCGCGGACGCGGCAGCAGCGAGCGACCAGTCAGCGCTCAGCAGATCCCAAGTCCTTTCAGGTGCTTAGGTCCATCCGGCGGTTCGAGCCTTGGCCCCCGATTTGGGTCTCGCGAACCAAGTCGCGCAACAAAAATGGATATCTGTTGGCTAGCTATGTCACGGCGGGTTGTGGTATCGAGGTCGGCTCAAGAATAGGCCGATTCTGCGATGCATGAGATCTCTCCGACAGCGAGGGCAAGCGAGGCGCGCACCAGATTTCGTTCCATGCGTCGGTGCGATGAGTGCCGAAGCTCTTGCTTGCTGGAACTTTCTGACCATGGCAAGTTGGGCGGCCTGCATCAAGTGGTTCATGCGGCCAGGCCTCTGACGGTCACTTGATGCGCGAGGTGTCGTGGGGTCGAGTCCTGGCAAAATCAACCAGCGACCGAGGATTGTCACACTATGGATGCACAAAGCACGATCAAATCTTTCATCACGGATAACTTCGTATTGGGCCGGGATGCGGCCGCCGAAGTTGGTGTTGGGGAATCGCTCTCGCGACTGGGCCTCATCGATTCGACTGGCGTGCTCGAACTCATCGCGTTCCTTGAGAACACGTTCGACATTGCGGTCACCGACGATGAAACGGTTCCGGAGAATCTCGATAGCATCGAGCAAATCGCCAATTTCGTGACCAGAAAGCAGGCTTCCAAATGACCCAGCAAGTCACTTACGAGCACCTTCGTATAGACCTCGAGAAGGAAGCTGAACGGATCTGCGCCAACATTCGCAAGACTGTCTATGAAACGCTGGGCAAGCGCGGGGCCGTGGTTGGCGTGTCGGGTGGAATAGACAGCGCAGCTGTCATGGCATTGTGCTCTCGCGCATTGGGGCCCACGCGTGTCGTGGCGCTCCTCATGCCGGATCAGCACTCTTCCCCCGAGACGCTCGAAATCTCGCGTTCGGTGCCGGAGGCGTTCGGAATCAAGTTCGAACACGAGGACATTACGGCGTCTCTCGCCGCCTTGCGCTGCTATGAGCGCCAGGATGAAGCGGTTCGGTCGGTCATTCCGGAATATGGACCGGGATGGAAGTCGAAGATCGTGCTGCCAAGTGTCGTCGAAGACGCGCGCTATCGGCTGTTCTCCGTGATTGCTCGTTCCCCTGACGGCAAAGAAGTCCGTCGGCGACTCACTCCCGCCGCCTATTTGGGGATTCTAGCTGCGACCAATTTCAAGCAGCGTGTACGTACGATGTTTGAGTACTATCACGCAGACCTACACAACTATGCCGTTGCAGGCACCCCGAACCTGCTCGAATACGACCAAGGGTTCTTCGTCAAAGGTGGGGACGGTTTGGCCGATTTCAAGCCAATTGCCCATCTGTATAAGACACAGGTCTATCAGATGGCAGAGCACCTTGGCGTTCCTGCAACTGTGTGCAAACGGCCACCGACGACGGACACCTACTCATTGCCGCAAGGACAAGACGAGTTCTATTTCTCATTGCCCTATCAGGCAATGGACCTGTGTCTGTACGCCAAGAACCACGGCCACCCAGCCGCAGCGCTCGTCGAGACGTTGAAGTTGACAGAGGAGCAAATCGAGCGGGTTTTTTCCGATATCGACAACAAGCGCCGAGTGACAGCCTATCTACATCTGCCGGCGTTGACCATGATTGACGTGCATTGAGCGCAGACAGCGGACCCCGATGTGTGGAATAGCCGGAATCTGTGAGGTCGGAAGCAAGCCGGTCCTCGAGCAAGATCTCATTGCGATGGCAACGGCCATGCAGCACCGCGGACCAGATGGAACGGGGCTCTACCTCGAGGGCCCCATCGGGTTCGTTGGAACGCGTTTGGCGATTATAGATCTCACGGGTGGCGACCAACCGCTCTGCGATGAGAGTGAGCGCTATTGGGTAGCGCAAAACGGGGAGATCTATAATCACGTAGAGATTCGGGAGCGGCTCGAATCCATCGGTGTCAAGTTCCGTACGCGGTGTGACACGGAGGTGATTGCGCAAGCGTTTGCCAAGTGGGGAGTCGCGGCCGTTCACGAGTTCAACGGCGCGTTCGCCTTTGTCATCTACGACCGAGTCGAAAAGCAGTTGTTCATCTTCAGAGATCGACTTGGCAAGCGTCCCTTGTTCATTGCGCAGCATGATGGGCGTCTCTACTTCGGATCAGAGGTGAAGGCGATTTTGGCTGTCAGCGGATTCCCCCGTGCACTCGATCCGGTGGGTTGTGTGGATACCTTGTCTGTATGGTCGGCGCTCGATCGTACTGCCTTTCAACACGTGCAAGAACTGCCACCAGGGCACTATCTAGTCAGAAACGTCGACGGCAGTATTCAGCTGAAGCGCTACTGGTATCTGCGGTTCACCGACGAACAGACCTGCTCCGCTGAGCGTGAACGTCAGCTCATTGCCGAGCTCGGCGATTTGCTGGAGGACTCCGTCAAGCTTCGACTGCTTAGGTCGGACGTTCCCGTTGGATCCTATCTCAGTGGAGGACTCGATTCTTCGACCATCGTAGCATTGGCAAAGTCGAAAACTCCGTCGCTCGAAACATTCTCGGTTCGATTCGAAGATCCAAATTTTGATGAACGCGCGCACCAGGAACAGGTCGCGCAGGCCTTTGGCGTGCATCACGATGCAATCGACATTGATGGCAACGCGATCGCTAAGGTTTTTCCGGACGTCGTTTATCATGCGGAAGTTCCACTGTTCCGTACAGCGCCCGCACCGCTATTCCTGTTGTCGAAGCGCGTGCGTGAACGGGGAATGAAGGTCGTATTGACTGGTGAGGGCGCGGACGAGCTGTTCGCCGGCTATCACATATTTCGCGAGGATAAGGTTCGCCGATTTTGGGCGAAACAGCCCAAATCCAGTTGCCGTCCCCTGTTGCTAGGGCAATTGCATCCCTATTTGGCGCGAGACTTGGGACGTGCTGGAGGGTTTTTGTCGGCCTTCTTTGGACGAGACCTCGAACAAACGTCGGACCTGCTCTACAGTCATCGACCGCGCTACTTCAATGGGTCACGCGTGCGCGGGATATTGAGTCGAGATGCCACCGCCGAGGCGGACGGGATTGGGCGCTCGGATGAGCGCCTGCTCGCCACCTTGCCTGAGGATTTTTCGAAGTTCGGCACGCTAGGACGCGCGCAGTATCTCGAGATCACCACGTTTTTTCGCAGCTACCTCCTGCACGCCCAAGGTGATCGCATGCTAATGGCCAACAGCGTGGAGGGGAGATTCCCGTTCCTCGATCACCGCGTGGCGGAGTTTGCTGCGATGCTGCCCGAGAGCCTACGTCTGCGAGTTTTGCACGACAAATACGCCTTGCGGCAGTTCGCTTCAGGAATTCTGCCGCGCGCAGCCGCCATGCGTCCGAAGCAGCCGTACCGCGCGCCAATATTGGGCGCTTTCGTAGGGGAACACGCCCCCGCCTATGTAGGTGAGTTGCTCTCCGACACTGAGGTGCGCAGGGTCGGCCTGCTTGACCCGGTTGCCGTCGAGCGTCTGTATGCGAAGTGTCGTCGAAATGCGAGTACCGGTGTCGGCGAAATGGACGAAATGGCTCTCGTGGGTTCGCTCTCAATCATGTTGTTGCAGCGCGAGTTGGTCGAACATCCGCGAGCAAGAACCCCGATTGTTCCTACGCGTATCGTTCGAGATGGCAAGGTGGCGCCAAAAAGGGGTTAGTTCGTGTCTAGGCTAGTTCACGGATTTCTCGAGCAACGTTCGAAGGTGTTGGGCGACAAGCCTGCAATTGTCTGCGACGGCGTTTCCATCAGTTATGAGCAGCTATGGCAGCGTGCACGGCGGCTCGCTGCGGTGCTTCGAGACGCTGGCGTGGTGCGTGGTGACCGCGTCATGATCCTTCTGGAGAACCGAACAGAATGCGCTGTTGCGTTATTCGGGACGCTCTTGGCGGGTGCCGCATACACGTTCACAAATCCCCAGACCAAGCAGGAGAAGCTCGAGTTCTTGTTGAGCGATGCCGAGCCGCGAGTCGTCGTAACGGAACCGCCGTTGTCAGGACGGTTCGCTGCGACTCTCAGTGCGGCGAGCAGCGTGAAGCTGGTTTTGTCGATAGGTGGCGCGACGGAGGGGCAAGTCGACTTTGCCGCTGCGATCGACAATGGCGCCAAAGAGTACGTGTGTCGAAGCACGATTGAACTCGATCTCGCTGCGCTCATCTACACCTCGGGCAGTACGGGACGCCCGAAGGGTGTGATGATGGCCCATCAAAGCATGGTGTTTTCCATTGGCGCCTTGTCCAGTGTATTCGGCCTCAACGAAGAAGACGTCATCTTGAGTGCTCTGCCGCTCTCGTTCAACTACGGCATGTACCAAATCCTGCTTACAGTTGCAGCTGGCGCGACACTGGTGCTCGAACGCAGTTTCACTTATCCAGCGCACGTCGCGCGTCGCATTGCCGAAGTGGGTGCGACGGTATTCCCAGGTGTGCCCACCATGTTCGCCCGCCTGGCCACACTTCATGCCAAGACGCCTCTATCTTTGCCGAAGGTGCGTTGCCTGACCAACACCGCCGCTGCGCTCTCCGAGGATCTCGTTGCAGTATTGAACGTGATCTTTCCCGCGACTAGAATATATCGGATGTATGGGCTCACCGAGTGCAAGCGTGCTCTTTACCTCGAACCAGAGCTTGGGCGTGAGCGGCCGGGGTCAGTGGGAAGAGCGATGCCCGGTACAGAGGTATTCCTTCGGACGGCCGAGGGCAGTTCTGTGGTTGAAGGTGACACGGGGATCCTTCACGTTCGCGGACCGAACGTAATGCTAGGCTACTGGAAGCTTCCTGAGGAATCAGCCAAGGTGCTTCTGCCCGGACCATATCCTGGCGAACGAATCTACTGTACCGGGGATTGGTTCCGCGTGGATGCGGACGGCTTCTACTACTTTCTTGGCCGCAGCGACGACATCATCAAATGCCGAGGGGAAAAGGTTAGTCCTGCGGAAGTGGAGGGCGCCCTCTACGGTGTCGTTGGGATGCGAGAAGCCGCAGTGATCGGCGTGCCAGATGCAATTTTTGGCGAGGCCGTGTGGGCCTTCGTTGCATTGGAGCCTGGCTTTGAGAAAAGCGAGAAGGAACTGCGTAGCCATTGCGCGCAGCGTCTCGAGATCCACCAAGTGCCGGAGCGGGTGGTCATACTTCCTGAGCTCCCGAAGACGCAGACTGGCAAGATCTCGAAACAGCCTCTGCACGCGCTGGTCGAGCAGTATCGTGTTGCTGCGCCAACTAGGGGAGGTTAGCGCGGAAGATCAACGCCCAATGTCGCGTGAGCTGTGATGGTGAGCATCATACCGTCGTCGGAAAACCAGGGCAAGCCTTGCAGGATTTGGAATTTGGTGGAAATCTGCCAGCGCCACTGCCTTGATGCAAGTTTGTAAGTTCGGTTTGAGACTCTTCGTCGAACAGCTCGTGCCGATGCACGAGGAGCAATTCGAAGAGCTACTGCACGCGCTCAAGTCGCTTCAGTTGGAATTCTTCTTGTCCGCCTAGGTCACTTGGGAAGTCCACCGCAGTATCGACATGGCGACCTCGTGCGCAAAACGATGACGAATGGCCCTTTGCGCCCAAGATTGAGCCACATTTAGTCAGACTTGGCGACGTGATGATTGCGTTGTGATTCTAAGGACATTGAATCGAGCGACGCTCTGGTCGCGCGTTCGACAAATGCGACTTGGAAGCCACGAGTGAACGTAAACGGCAGGGTGCGTCAGCACGCACGGTTGACCGACCAGTATCAACCGAGGTGACAGCTTGCTCCCGCCAGTGACCTAGCAATTGGCGTAGGCCATGTGATCCATCACGCAGGTATGCTGATCAGCTACTTGCCATATCCGGTGGTAAGCCTATCTGGCCGGAATCATGGGTCCAATTTCGAAAGTTTGACGTGTGCGTAGCCCCCCCATAGAATGCAAATTTGCGCTTCCGTCGGGGAGGGCCAGCGGATACCTCAGGTAACCGTCTATTGGGAGAGGTTGTAAAGTGCGCAAACTGAACTACGCGAACCTTCTAGGAACCCTCGCTCTTGCCACGAGCTCAGTGCTTCTCGCATGGGCCTGCAGCAGCGACCACCAAAGCGCAGCGGCCAGTAGCTGCCCAGCAGACCAATCTGTCTGCGAAAACGTCTGCGTCGATCTCCAGACCAATGGGGTCAACTGTGGGGTTTGTGGCAGGGCCTGTGGGGCCACAGAGAGCTGCTCTGCGGGTACATGCTCGTGTGGGACTGCCTACACGTCGTGCTCCGGACGCTGCGTGAATTTGAGCAATGATCCGAACTACTGTGGCGCATGCGGCAATGCCTGCGGCTCATCTCTGGTCTGTTCGAATGGAACCTGTGCGAGCGATTGTGTGGGAGGGGAGACGAATTGTGATCGCGCTTGTGTTGATGTCACCTCAAATGCACTTCACTGTGGCGCCTGTGGCAACGCTTGCGCGAGTGGGCAGTCTTGCGTTGACGGCGAGTGTGCGTGTGGGGACAGCGGTCGGCTTTGCGGTGGATCTTGTGTCAACATCGCTTCGGACCCTAGCAACTGCGGTGGCTGCGCGCGCCGCTGTGGTAGCAACGAAATGTGCAAATCTGGCGTCTGCGAGTCCGCGCCTCCGGTCACGCCGGTGGTGACGGCGTCTTGTACTGAGTCATTCAGCGAGGCGAAGACTTGTTCGGGGACCGTGGCAGGTAAGACGTATTACGTTTCGACTAGTGGCAGCGACAGTAGTAGCGGCTTGTCCGAGACCACCCCACTGAAGAGCCTTGCGGCGGTGAATGCGCTCGCACTCGCTCCAGGCGACAAGGTGCTTTTCCATTGCGGCGACCTATGGCGAAACGAGAACCTGATTATTGCTCGCAATGGCGCGGCATGTCAGCACATCGTATTTGGGTCGTACCCGGCTGCGTGCGCGAACCAACCTCGATTCTCGGGCTCGTATCCCATTACCGGGTGGACTCGTGGCACCGATGGCGTTTGGTCGGCGAGTCTGGGGACAGGCGCCAACGCGGGGCACTTTCCTAAGGGGATAAACCAGTTATTCAGCGGTGAGCAGCGATTACCGCTTGGGAGGTGGCCGAACCGAGGTGACGCGAATTATCCTGGTGGCTACTCGCGAATCGTCTCCCACAATGGAACCACGCTGGTAGGGGATCCGAAGTTGCCGAGTGGTGACTGGTCAGGTGCGGTATTCCATCACTTCAGCATACGGTGGCTGTTGCTCAATAGCGAGGTTCGGAGCTCGGGAAGTGGCACGCTGACGCTTGCGACGCCAATTGATTGCTACGATGGGTGCGGCGACCCGAATCCGAGCAACGCGGGTGACTTTGGATGGGGTTACTTCTTGGCCAACCATCGGCTGACTTTGGATCAGCAAGGAGAGTGGTACTACGAGAAGGGAACCAACGCGGTGTATCTCGTTAGTGGGACGGAGCCGACGGCGATCGAGGGATCGGTAGTTGCAGCGGATGTCGTGGACGCCAAGGACCCGGGCAACGACGAGGGGTTTCATGGGCTAGTAGATTTGGGGGCCAACGCAGGGGCTCCGATCCACCACGTGGTGGTGGAGAATCTGCGACTTGAGAACAGTTGGCGGGATGGGATTGGTACTCCGATCAATCCGACCGCGGAGTACGCGGATCTGACGATTCGCTGCAACACGGTGCGGAATCCAGACAGCAAGGGAATCAACCTCGCGTCTTGGGCCATAGATGCGAGCGATTGGCGTGGTGGGCAGCGAATTACGGTGGTGAGCAACGTAATCGATGGACCGAACCACTTTGGGGTACGGTCGTTGGCGCGTGAATCAGTCTTTCAGGACAACCTGATCGCCAACGTGGGTTTGATCGACAATCTGAGTCCGTCTGGGCTGGGATGTCAGTTTGGTAACGGGGGGTGTACGGAGAACGGCAGCGGGCTGCTGCTCGAGCGTTTCGATGAGTCGCACATCGGCTCAACCAACGTAACCGTTCGTCGTAACCGGTTCCAAAGGGTGGGCCATTGCGGGATCTACACGCTCGGGGTCGCTACCTTTATCGAGGAAAACGTCCTCGATGAGACGTGCTATTCGAAGGGGGATTGTGGCGCGATCAGTACCTATTCGGTTCCGAATATCGTGATTCGGCGGAACATCGTGCGTGACGTAATTTCACCGATCGAAGGATTCTCGAGCACGTACCACGAACGCTTCGGTTTTGGTTTGTACGTAGACGTGAACACGACTGGGAATTCCGAAGGCAACACGATTGCGCGGACGCAAGGCTACGGCATTCTGTACCAAACATCCTCGTCGGGTAACGTAACAGGCAACACAATCTACGGTGTCAACGTCGATGGCGGTGGCGGTCGGTCGCTGCTGTACGTGGCAGGCTCGGGCACCGTGGTGGGCCAGCTGACGGAAAACATCCTGGTGGCGACGAATCAGATGCGGCTGTTGTTCACGGAAGCAGATGGCCAAATCACGACGTCCAACAACAACCACTTCATCCAGCCGTACACCGACGACTACATCTACATGCAGACGGCAGAGTGGGTTCCGATGAACCTCGCGACGTGGCGGACGTTCTCAGGGCAGGACGCAAACTCCGTCGCTGGCTGGTTCACGCTCGCGGAAGGCGCCGCACCGATAACGGAGTTGTTCGTCAACGACACTGCGGTGGCAAAAACCATCACCCTCACGCGCTCCTACGTCGACCTCGATCGGAAGGCGGTTGCTGGGACAATCACCCTCGAACCTTTCACGTCGCGGGTCCTCGTTGGGCAATAGTCCGTAAGTCGATATGCGGTGGAATTTCTGAGCAAGTTCTCTCGAAGTCTGGCGCAATGAGTTCTTCGCGTAGGGGTAGTCTCTTGCCCTTGCGCCATACAATTGACGGTTGCTCATTGTTCAGTGATCCGCGCTGGCGTGTCGATTGCGCCGTGAAGCGCTGGGCCTCTTGGGCCCAGCGGCGCATCCGGCTACTGCGGCCTACCACCAGCGCGGATTCTTGGAGTTCCAAGCCACTAACCCTCGATGCTTCGGGGTTTGAGCATCGGGTGTGTCGATGGTCGGCTTCAGCCCCCAAGATCCATATTCGCCGCTGATGGGGCCAACTGCGCTGTAATACGCGAACAGCTGTCCGCCGCTTGCCTTCCATGCGTCGAAGTAATTCTGATAAAGGTCATACAATCGACTGTCGGTTTGGGCCTGCTCGTAGAGGCTGCGTGCGCGAGTTGAGGCCGCAAATCCAGCGAGGTGCTGCCCGCCTTCGTAGGCAATCATCGAGATCTTGTTTGTGGCAAGCAGCTGTCCCATTGCTTTCATGGACGTAACTGCTGCGGGCAAGTCGACCGAAGTCATTCGGGCAAATAACTGATCGAGGCTCCAATTGTCTGCAGCACCACCGTAGCCGTCGTTGGATTCGTAGCCAAAGTATGGGGCAATGGCGTAAGCATCCACGTTGGCGACCCCTGCCTGTCTCAGGTGGAGTTCCGTGAGGTAGGTACTTACTGCCTGACCGGCGAGAACTCTAACTACTCGCGAACGCATTGCGTCCGTTCCGAACACCGACGAAAATATGTCGAAGAGTTCCTTGGAGCGCTGCGCGTAGAATGCGAACCCGGATTCGTAGTCGTCTCCCCCTGGAAGCCTGAGTGCGACACCGCGTGATCGGCAGTATTCCGCTTGGGTGAAGCCGAAGTTCCAGGCTTCGTTGGTGTATTCGATATAGACCTTAAGCGTTGGGTCGAGGGACGATTTCACGAGCGTTGCAAGACTGCGCATGTAGTCATCATTTGCCATCGCCGGCACGTTGAGCCAGCAGTGGCGATGTAACAAATTGCAGAGCTGAATCGCCGTCTCGTATCGCGTTGTCGCGTTGTAGGCATAGCTTGGAACTCGGTCGCTCCAGTTGACCTGAGTGTTATTGTTCGTCTCGAGCCAATCCATGAATCTTAGACCCGCAAATGGTCGCAGGTAAGCCATCGTCTCAGGATAAAACGGCTGCGCTGTGGCATTGGCTGCGAGATCTTGGTGGATGATCGAAAACGCACGCAGTCGGTCACTGGCATCGGTGGCGGAAAGCTCGAGTGTCAGGACCCCCTTGCCTGTGGCTCGAAGGGTCGTTTCACCTTGGCCACCCGTGGCGGTGACATCCAGCGTATTCTCGAGCGCGCCGTCGGGAGATACGAGACTGAATTTGCCCTTGCCTTGCCATCGCACCACGTACGTTCCCGTCCGTTGGATTGGACCGAGGGCGATACGTGCGACGTCACCAGTCGGAACTGATCGAGGCCAACCGTCCGCGTCGAGCGGCACGGATGACACCCCATTTACACATTCGGTGTAGCCGGAACGCCAACACTCTCCGGCGCGCACCAGATCGACGAATGTCGGCATTCCGCACCAGTAGCAATCAATGCCTACATTGACGAAGAAGGCGGTATTCGGGATGGGCGTGTTCGTCAGTTCCGGTGTCGCGCCGGACGTGCCTGCATTGGCAGTGCTTGAGCCCCCCCCGGACGAGCTGCCCCCTAAGACGAGGGAAGATGCTGTTCCGCCTTCTCCGCCCCAAGACGCGGAGGAGGTGCCTCCATTGACAGGAGTATTGGTCGCAGGCGCCTGACTACGACTCTCACTGCCACAGCCAACGAGCGCAACGAAGTGAAATGCAACAATGCCGATACTTGCGAACTGATGACGCATTACGCCTCCAAAGGGTTACCCGCATTCATACGGCCAAGCGTTGGCTCTCCAAACCCCATAGCAGTTGGCTGGAGCGAACCATCGGCCAATTGCTGGGGGGACCTCCCCAGCGCAGCGCATTCCATGATTGAACACAGATGAGGAAGCTGAGTCTCTTTGACGGCTTCTGTACCGGCGAATCGCCACCCACATCGTCCCAGAAGACAGAGTAATGCTGACCTCACCTGCATATCTACCACTCGAACCCCCAATTCACCGAATACTAGAAAGCGGTTCGAAGGTCTAGCCGAATCATCGCTGCAGTCGATCCTCGGGTTCCCCGAGATTTGGCCGAATCGCCCCAAGTACATGCTCAATTGGGCAAGTCCCCGCGAAATGCACCACGCTACCGAAGACGAATCGCCTTTTTGGGGGCCGTTCCGATCAGTAGGACTCTGGGGGCGCGGATCAAGTTGATGTCGCGCTAAGATCGATCACTTTCGAATTCTGCAGTGGCGGGATTCTGGAATTGCTGCGCTCAGTGATCTCTTGCGCCAAAAAGGTTCAATCATGGAACGGTTGACGCCTTGGGTTGGTCTGACAGCGCAGGAGAACGTGTTCATCAAGCGCCTGGTACGGGGGCGTCGATTGTTCGGGATTCTCCACGCGCTTCGATGGGAAGCCTTTGACGACACACTTCAGGAAGCTCTGAACGCGCATGTGTCAAGTGACGGGGGAGGGGGTTGCAGATTTTGGACCATTCTCGAAGTTGCTCGAACGACGAGGCCAGATTTCTGCTAGATTGATCGGACTCGCGGTTTTGTTGAATTGGCATCTCTGGCGGGAATTTGGGACATGCATCGGTGTTGATGCCGGGATGACGGCAGAGCCAACAGCGGCCGAGGAGGTATCAAGTGAGACGCGCGGGTTCTCGAGTTACCTGCCAGGTGATTTGTTGAGGCGAGCGGCAAGAAGTGCACGTCAGTGGCTCGCTGGTTGGATGGGTCGCGCAAGAACGCATTGCCATGGGCAACATCCTTCTGGTCGGATGTGCGTACAAGCGTTGGATTGAGGCCAAGAAGGACGACAACGGCGCGCAGTCTGCGCGCGCTGAGGCTTGCAATAGCCGGGCGATTGCGACGCTTTCAATTGCCGGCCCGTTCGGCGTGCGACCAGTCAAAGAAAGGTGCTTTGCGGAGCCGATCGGGCCATCCAGCTGCTTACTGGTCCTGTTTGCCGGTCTGAAGCTGGCCGCACCCATCGCTCTCGCGCTCCGGGCAGTTCCGGTGGGGCAAGAATTCGCCCAAGCTGCTCAGCGAATCTTCCAGTCTCCGAAAGTGGTACTAGGGCCAACACCATTGGTTGCGTGGCTACTGGGTTGATTCGAGCGAGAATGTCGTCGATGCGGTGTGGTAGGCGCGCATCGAGGTGAAGACGCCGGGGCCCCCGGACGATAATTTCGGAGTAGTCCAATCGTCGGCCGAAGAACGACTTCATTCGCCTCGAGGCCGTATCCCCGGGGCGCGTGACTTTTCAACGAAGTAGTTCAGAACATGCTCGATTCGAGCCGCAGATCCCGCAGCAGACAACACCAACACGTTGCGTGCGTTGTTGCTCTTGAGCGGTACCCTAGTATTGTGCCTGATATTGATTGAAGAGGTTGGTGTCGGCGGCGTTGACCGTCCGGTCGTGATTGAAGTCGCCCTGTTCCCACCACATGCCCGTCCTTCCGATGTTGGCTTGGATGATAGCCAAGTCGGTGTCGTCGACTAGCCCATCGAGGTTGGCGTCACCAGGCGGTCGGATGAGCGTCATGAGCGCGTCCCACTTCTGCGATCCAGGATCCCGCACTGCGTTTTCGAGCGCTCCCCATGATCCATACTCTCCACGCTTGTTGCTGAAACTGTAGTAGTTGAACAGGGCATTCGTGCCTACGATTCTCTTCCAGGTCTCCATAAGCGCAATGGTCGTGTCGTACATGCGCGAGTCATCCTGCGCGGTCTGTTTCAGTTGTTGGAAGGCTGAGCCGTTCAGCCCTTGTCCACCCTCGTAGGAGATGAGCGGAATCCCGAACCTTGCAGCAACGGTCTTGTCACGTGAAAGCCAACTGGCTATCGTGGACTGGAGCGACGTGTTGAGATTTGCAAACAGACTATTAAGCTGCTCGGTTTGAGACGAGCCGGACAGTGTCACCTGATTGCCGTCCGCCGCCACAAGGTCAAGATATGGTGCCACCGCCATCATGTCGAAGGTCTGTCGCGCATCCCCGTATGCGTCCCTCAGAAACGCAAGCTGAGAGGTGGCGTCACCCTCAGGATTCGCGCACTGAGCATCGAGAACGACCTTGACCTGATCCGGGGCGCTAGCAAAGACCGTCCGGAATACGGTGCTGATGCGCCGGGTGAGAACCGCGACATACTGGCTCGTCCTCTCCCATGCGTTAGTGCTCCATGGGAGACTGGCGTTTGCTAGCGCCGCCTGCCCAATCGCGCTTGTGGGCGCCGTGATGCCCCAGGGGCAGGTTGCATTGAATTGCGGTGGGTCGTTGTAGCGATCATCCGGGACGCCCCAGACCATGCAGAAAACGGAGCCAACCGCCGGGAAAGCCCAGTTCCATATCTCGTTGCTAAACTCGACGTACAGCTTGATGCCGGAAGAGAGGGGTACCGCACCTGCGGGTGGAGCGGCAGGAGCAGCTGGATCGCAAGGTGCGTCGCTCCTATCGCCTGGCTCACCGAAGCGGAAGAGCCGGGCCATTCGGCAGACGTAGTTGTCGTCCGCCAGAACGGGCACGTTGATCCAGACGTCCTTTCCCGACTCATTGGCTAGACGGATGATGTCCTCATAGGGCATGCCGTTGGCCTTGGCTGCACTGAACTGGTCAGGCCAATTGCGCTCGCTCCAACGTATCACTGTGTTGGAGTTTGTTTTTAGAGGATCCATCATGCGCAGAGTCGAGAACGGCGCCAATCTACGCAGGAAGTCACGCCGAAACACGTGACCTGGTTCGTAGTCAGTTGAGGGTGACATGATGTGGAGGTTCGAAATGGGAGGCGTCTGGACGTTCAACGAAATTTGCGAGTTTGCCACATAGCGAAGTGTACCGGTATGGTGGCCGTCCTGGTCCGGGCCCTTGGTGAAGGCACCGCTTCCCAGGTCACTGAAGGTGAAAGTACCTGCTCCGTCCCAAGTCACCGAATAGGTCCCGCTCGCATAGGGCGCCCACATCACGGCGCGAGCAGCTTCAGTTGGGTAGCCGCTCTGATTCACTTCCACGTCGGGGCTTCCCGATGCGTCCGGGTGATCCCAACACGTCCTATCGTCATTGGAGCAGAACATACGAGCCATGTCGACATAAGGCGCGCTGGTCGACCAGTAGTCGAGGGCGTCGAGATTGATCCCGATATTGTACCCGGAAGCGTACAGTCTGTTTTGAGCGCTCGCGCCTGCGGATGTCGAACTACTCGAATTGGTGCCACCGCTGCTGGCGCTGATGCCACCGCTGCTGGCGCTGATGCCACCGCTGCT
>CAYVXY010000001.1:217837-235032 GCA_964454965.1 uncultured Polyangiaceae bacterium
CCGCTGCTGGCGCTGATGCCACCGCTGCTGGCGCTGATGCCACCGCTGCTGGCGCTGATGCCACCGCTGCTGGCGCCGCTGGTGGTGCCGCCGCTGGTGGTGCCGCTGGTGGTGCCGCTGGTGCCGCCGCTGGTGGTGCCGCTGGTGGCGCCGCTGGTGGTGCCGCTGGTGCCGCCGCTGGTGGTGCCGCTGGTGCCGCCGCTGGTGCCGCTACTGCCGCTACTGCCGCTGCTCGTGGCAATGTAGCCGCCGCTGGTACCGCTGCCGCTCGTGGTAGTGCCGCCGCTGCTCGTGGTGCCCGTACGGGCACTGCTATCGCTGCCGCTGCCGCACGCTGTCGAGCAAAGCAGCGCAATTGCTGCTGCGCACGTCGACATCCGGGCCATACACCCTTGCTGCGTGAAGCTCGAGATCGTCGTTTCCATAGCTTGGCTGGCTCCTCGGTTGGCCGCGCTGAACTAAGCGCTTCCGGTTATCACGAGACGGACTCCCATTTTTGAGCCACGATGTTTCTCGGCTCAACAGCAGGGCGAAGCCCACTCGCGCTTAGCGTAGTACGCTCGGGGCGCGGCCGCAATGGAACAGTAGCTATCGGGATTCGCCGTGACTTGTGGTGACATCGGTCGAAGGAGCTGGTTTATTGGGCCGATTCGGCATGACGACAAAGTCCTGACGCATCGGCGGAGGGTTCCGTGCTCACGCTGGGTGTCGCTCGAAGTGCGAGCAAGCTCGCTATGTCGGTAAACTGCGGGCATCAACCCAAATGAGAAGCTGTGAATCCTATCACAGCAGGGTCGGCAGCTTGCCGGTGCAATTAGCAAGCAATAGCGTCTGCGGCCAGAGGCACCGTGCATTGCGCCTGTGATAAGGCTACTTGCCAAGGCTCGTCGCGAGGCACGTCGGAGCATTGGAATACGCCCTTGAATTGGCAAGTACGTATCCCAATGCCACGAAGATCCAGGATGACTTGATGTCAATCTGTGATAGTGCGCGACCGCCAGCCGGACTCCCAAGTGAAGATGCCTATCCCGAAAATGCTGTGCGTTGCTCTGCCTTGGGGCAAGTGCCCCCATCGCAACTGAAGGGTCCGAAAGGGTCGAGGCCGCATTAGCGCCAAGCAACGCAATGCGGGCACGAGGGAGCATCTCGGTCGCAATGGTCGCCGCGGGGACCATTTGGATCTAACTACAGTGCGTGACTCAGAACTGAAAAGCGCGCCGTCGTGGTGTCGGCATGCCCACGGACTCCTGCGAGTTGAACGCTGCCTATGGCTGTCGTCGACAGCAGGGACTTTCCTGGCGGGGACGCCAAAACGCTGCGAGCTAGTTTAGGTGGCGGTTTGGTGAAGTGTCCGATGTCGGCGAAGCTGACGTGGGTGATCATATTGCAGACCAAGCTGGTGAACACCAGAGCGGTGAGCGTCCAACGTGTGTCACGCAGGATCACGATGATTGTGGGGCCCGAACGAAGCGGAACCGGTCAAACATGGAAGCAGCAAGGCCGAACAATCTGCGTGCCTCTCCGGCAATGGGCACGATCAATTCGCTTTTGCACTTGTCCTCGCGCTCAGACCATTGGCAGAGTGAGAATACCTCGCGGGGCTGTGCTTTCACGAGAAGCAATTGATCGCGACTTCGGCTACTAATTCCGGTAGCGGGAGAGCGCATCGCACTCGATGAAGAGCACGGCCTGTCCATCATCGAAGATTTCCTGCTCATGGTCTTCGTCATTGAGATCAATCGACGCCAGCACTTGTCTGCGTCCAGCCGCGCTGACAATGGGCTCGATCCAGATATGATACTTTGAGTGCTGGGACAACACTGCAAAGGTCAAGTGCAACAAGCGCGTGTTGTCTCAGTTCTCCAGTCTGCGTTTCATTGATGCCGTGCGGAACTCGAACATCCTCGCCAACCGATGGCGAGAGAAGGACATGCTTCAATCATGCCCTCGGTTGCGTTGCATATTGAGCCGGATACTCTGTTGGCTGCTATCGAGCCGATGCGCTGCTCCGCCTTCCATTGGCCGAGACGGGCCCCGCCTGCGGCTCCGGTAATCAAGCAGTTGACGTGATGCCGGGCCCCAAAGTGCTGCCGTAACTGACCGACGAGTCAAGCAAGTACCTTGGCGGCGTCGCCGCTTTAGATAGACGCGACCTTCCGCTGTGCCACGATCTACGTCGGTTACCGAGTCGGCACTTGGGGAGATGATCCTGATTATCGGTGGTCCAATGAGGGCGACAATTGGACCATCACTTGTTAGTCACCTCCACGCTCTCAGTCTGCCGAGCCAAGGAATATGAGCTCAAGTTCATGAGCCACCCTGTGCGGACCCGCATGTCGGGTGGTGTGGCAGGGGATCCGAGGGATGACCTCGGTCCCTATGACATCAGCATCGTCGAGACGCAGTCGGGAGTCATCCACGAGGCCAGATGAAACGATGCTGTTGCCAATCCTGCGCGGAATCACTACGAGGCAAGCGTCGCAGGTCGGGTAGTCGCTCGAAACTGCGCTCGCGTCTCGAGGCCATTGCGCAAATATGTCACACGCTGAAGTCCGTTCTGAGCCCAACGCGCACCTAGCCGAGTCCCGCCGAATCGCCACTGTTGGGAAACGACAACCTGTCCGAATTTTGAATGGCACGCAGCGCCTGATGAACGCCTGCTGCGCAGAAGGGTACTCCCCCCCAGCACGTGACGAAGCGCACACACCGTTGTCCAAATGATGTAATGATGGTGGCGGTCCCCTCAATTCCATTGGTTTCAATTTGGCGTATGAGCAACCAGACGGCACCCGAACGCTCTCAATTCCTCCCGTACGTTCACCACTTCCGTGGATTCGCGATTGCGAACGTCGTGGCTCTGCATACGATGACTTTGCCGGACGGTCTGATTGCCCGCCATGCTGATGCCGAAATGATACAGGCGGTGCTCGAGATCGCATTTCACGGGTGTACCATCTACTTTGTCTTCATCGCGGGCTTTCTGTTCGCTCATCTGTCGGACAGATTCTCCGCGAGCAGGTACTACCGCGCTCGGTTCAGCAATCTCATCGTTCCGTACCTCTTCCTGTCGGTTGTGCTCTTCCCCTTGAAGGTTCTGATAACCGATCAGCGAGGCGTTACGCCGACGCTCGGCTGCGTCGCGCACGCGCTGGTCTATGGCACAGTCCAGGCCCAGTTCTGGTACGTCCCATGGGTAGTTCCAGTCATCATTGTCAGTCCACTGCTACTACATATTCCGAAGCGATGGCTTCGTGTCGCCGTACTGCTGTCAAGCGCGCTTCCAATTCTCGGAACCCGCAGTGGTAGCGGGATCACAATTGGAACCTATGTAAGCCTTGCGCCGGTCTATTTCCTCGGCTGTTTGTGTGCTTTTGAGCGGGAGTCGTTTGTGTCGTTCGCAACGGCATACCGGTGGCCATTGGCAATTGTCGCAGCAGCAGCTTCGGGGTGTCTGGTTCCGCTCACACTGGCGCCAATTAGGTTCGGACCGTTGAACTTGGCAGAATCCGCGTATTACGTTCAAAAACTCTCCATTTGCATCCTCGTATTTGGGATCTTTGCTTCGGTTCCAGACCGGAGGTTTCCGACATGGAGCCTGTTGGCAACGTACAGCTTTCCTCTGTATTTCACCCACCTGCTCATCGGAAATATGCCGGTCAGGAGGTGGTACTACGGATGGGTCTTGCGCCACAGCCTCAGCTTCTTGTTTCCTGCTACTCTACTATTTGGGGCGTTCTCACTGTGCGCGACGCTCGCTTTCTGCGTTGGGTTGTACGCAATTTTCGGGCCCCGGACTCGATTCTTTATCGGTCAAAGAAGTGACATCAGGAAGCCACTGGAACCAATGGGGCGCAGATCCGCCCTGGGTGCAAGTTGATCGTTTGGGCGAATGCGAAGTCGCACAATTCGATCGCGCAACATCGCGCTCTGACCGGCGTCGCTCGCATCACGGACTGCAGCTCTGTGTAGGCGGCCAATCCTCACGGCGCTTCTGTTCGGGTGCAACATGGTCCCATTGCCCCGTCGGTCCAGAACTCTGGCACCTGTCCTTCTTCGCTGAGACGCTCGACCTGGATTCAATGCGTACTGTTGGTTCGGCAACAAGTGACAACAACGCCACGGAGCGCGCCCGAGCGGTACGCAGCCGCGCCGTAGCGCAATTCAATTCGTCACCCGGATGGATTCATCACTTCGTTCAAGAAAGCCCATTCGGCGTTGACGAGTATCACTAGGCGTTCGATGCACGTGGAATCATCCCAGACATGAGTCGGACGCGCGACTGATCGAGCAATTTTTTCGCAGCCCCATCATCCTCTAACATCAAGCTTTGGCACCTAAGGTGAATCGCACGCAGACTACGGCGCCACGGGCGATATCGACTACAGCTAAACCCCGAAAGATGGCTCGACTCTCGGAGGTATCACTTGAATCAGAGTGCTCTTGGTTAGCGCTAACCATCGGGATGCGGCTTGATAAACCTGTCCCCAGGATGAGGGAAAGTTCATAATCCGCACCTTGACCGTCCGCTGGCGGATGGCTATATCCGGCGGATGAAAATGGCGCAAAGAGCTGCGCTCTGGACGCTTGCCGTCCTCATGCTCTGCTGGCCCGCAATCGTGAATGGGCAGTTGTTCTTCTTTCCTGATTCCACGAACTATATCCGTGCGGGTGGCGCTGCCGTTGCCAAAGTCGTTGGGACTGGCTTCGGCAGTGGCTGGAGTCAGCCCGCACACAGGGAATCCAGTTCGCCAGATGAACATGGTTCCTTGGTCAAAGCGGAGGCCGTTTCCAGCGAAAAAACCCCCGCAGAAGCCGTGAAGATCAACGACCCTGAGCGCGGCGTAGTTATGGCGGGTCGTTCGCCATACGTTGGCGCTCTGATGTTCTTCTCCCAGGTGCTTGGCAATTTCTGGCCCTACGCCATCGGGCTGGCCGCAATCCAGTTCTATCTCATCGATGTCACGCTGCGTGTCATCGGTGTTCAGACCATTGGGAGTCGTCTGAACAGCGCCGCAATTCTCGGGTTTCTCACGCCATCGGCCTTCTACAACGGGTATCTGCTAGCGGATGCGTTTTGCGCTCATGCCTTTCTCGGTCTCGGCATCTGGATCGTCGCAGCGAATCGTCTTCGGACCCTGGACAAGACGATCCTGGCAGTACTAATGGTTCTTTCGGCAATTGCGCATCTAACACACATCGTCGTGCTGGTTGGCGTTGTGCTTGTAGTTGCGACGAGCCGGCTGGTTTCGCGCCAGCCATGGGCTCCAGTGCGGGCAGCTCTTGCAGTAGGAATTGGCTCCGCACTGATCGGTCTGCTGTCGATTCGTGTGACGGATATGTTGATCCAGAAATCCTTCGGCAGCCCACCGATGCAGCTGCCAATGCTGACTGCTCGATTCATCGAGGATGGGCCTGGAACTCGCTTCGTCAAGGAGAAGTGTAAGGGAGATCAATTTGCGGTATGCCAGTATCGGGAGCGACTGCCTGTGAATTCGCAAGCCTTCTTGTGGGACAGGAACCCGAAGACGGCAGTGTTCATTGCCGCTGATCTACCCACGAGACGTCAGATGTGTGCAGAGGACAAGCGGTTTGCCGCTGCAGTCTTTGCCAGCTATCCGATGGCTCAGGGGTTCGCCGTCATTCGCAATACACTGGAGCAGCTAATCGAGTTTCGCATGCACGTGTTCAACTATGGCTCGTACAATGAGCATTTCGCCCAGAAATTGCCGCAGGACGATTACGAACGGATGACCCATACGCGATCATTTAGGAATGGTTGGCCGACAGGCCTTCTTGACCTGGTCAATTACCTTGTCGTGGCTCTTTCGTGCGTGGTCTTGAGTACATTGTGGTGGCGTCGTCTGCCAATGGTCAATGCAGACGCTCAAACGTCTCGCCGCCTTGTGGCGATATGCGGGCTTGGCCTTCTGATCAACGCTGCGGTCTGCGGTGCGGCGTCGGAGCCTCAAGCCCGCTACGCAGCGCGGGTCATATGGGTGGTGCCGTTTCTTGCTTTTGTCTGGTCGCTACAGATCTGGAAGAGTAGTAGGCGTGCCTCTCGATAGAATCGTGCCGCCAGTCACGAGCCAAAAGAGCGAAGGCATTATGGTTGACAGCAGCAACAGTGAAGTGAGGATAGAAACGGCTATCGTCGTCCCGTGCTACAACGAGGAGAGGCGGCTTTCAGTTGACAAGTTCGTCCAGTTCCTTCGGACGGACTCGTTCGTGTACTTTGTCTTCGTGAACGATGGAAGCACAGACTGTACATTGGCGATGCTTCGACAGCTCGAACAGGCCTGGCCAGAACGTGTACACGTTCTGGACCAACAACCCAATAGGGGCAAGGGAGAAGCCGTTCGTCGCGGGGTATTATGGGCGCTGCGTTCCGCGCGCTTCGAGTACGTGGGGTACTTCGACGCGGACCTAGCCACTCCCCTCGAATCGATCGCTGAACTCGCGGACATTCTCAATACACTCCCGGAAATTGCCGTCGTGATGGGTGCGCGTATCGCTTTGCTGGGCCGCAACATCGAACGCAAGCCATTGCGGCATCTCGCAGGTCGCCTGTTTGCGACGGCCGCGAGCCTCACCCTCGAGCTCGCTGTGTACGACACGCAGACTGGTGCAAAACTGTTTCGTTGCCTCCCGGAAGTATGTCAAGCCTTCGAGGAGCCATTCTGTTCGCGCTGGACATTCGATCTCGAATTGTTGGCTAGATATCTGCATAATCCGCTCAGCAGGGGAGCAAAGGGGCTGTATGAGCTACCGCTCAAGCGCTGGACTGACGTTGCAGATTCCAAGGTGCGCCCGATTGATTTCCTCCGCGCTTTCGGCGATATGCTGCAGATCTACCGCCGATATCCACTGCGTCGTCGTTGGAACAATCAGATATGGCCACTCACCGAACCGTTCATTCGTTATGTGATGGTTGGTGGGCTTGGTACACTAATCCACTACGCGACACTTACTTCGCTCGTCGAACTCCTTGCTGTATCTGCCACATGGGCGGCAGGAATCGGTGCGACGGTCGGGGCAGTCGTCAATTACTTCTTCAACTATCATTTTACCTTCACTAGTCAGGCTTCGCATCGAAGCACCCTGCCAAAGTTCATGGTGGTTGCCGTAGCCGGCGTATGGTTGAGTAGCATTGGAGTAAATGGGGGTGTCAGGATTGGTGTCCACTATTTATTGGCACAGTTCTCCTGCACACTCTTAGTTCTTCTCCTCGGCTATGTTCTGAATCGATGTTGGACATTTCGAGAGTCGGCCAATTACCAAGGAAACGTTGGCGATTCGTTGCTGCCACCGAAGGCAACAGCCAGTCGAGAGCTTGGCGGCTGCGAGTCTGGCCTCCACTCCTCAGGTGGACCAGGAGATGCGCCTTTGGCGTGACCAATCAGCGGAGCGCTGTCGCCCCGAGAATGGATCAACCATGAGTCGGGCCTAACGTCAACAGCGTACCCGCTCTCCTTCTTCGAGGTTTGTGGAGTAGCGCCGATACCCCAGACACTGTCGAGTGTATTCTACAACCATCGAGAAGCGCATTCTTTGCTCGAACACACATGACGCAAGGTGAGATTGAATCTAGAGCGTCGAAGAGCGGCAGTGGGCCAAACTTTCAACAATCGTTTCAACAAAGCAGACTAACTTCAAGGCTATGGGTGCTCCTTCTGCGCAGCGAGGAATCTCACGAATTCCGCGGCAACCACTTGCATACCAAGCTTGTTGAGGTGGCCCCCATCGCTAGTGTACTCGGCAACTAGTGCTGGGATGGATTGGCCTCCAATTGGGTAGAGCTCCCGCGAGCCGTCAGCGCGGGTCGACTCTGCGCGCGCTATGTCGAAGACGAGTTCACTCGGGAACTCAGCCCTGAGTAACCTATTGTACTCCTCTCGCTTTGCGTTAAGTAGGTCCGAGCCAGGCTGGAGCCCAACAAGACGTTTCAGCCTCTTTGCAAGGCCCTGCTCACGCTTCCAGAGTGGGACCGTTGCGTGAGCAATGAGAACATTGGGATGCGCTGCCTTTGCCTTCGCGACTGTACGCTTGTAATACTCGAATAGCTCCAGAACGTCCGAATCTGCGGAAAAGTCGACGTAGCAGAGCTTCACCAGTGCAATCTGCACCGGCTCCCCAGGCAACGAATCCAGCGCAGTCAAGAACCCGTCCATTTTGGACTTGGGGTCGCCATTCTTTCCTGGCCACGCCTGGATGATTCCAGCGCCATGCGTCGGTTTGCCGGCATCAAGATCGGCTAAGGGCCAGTCGCCACCCTTCTCGTCAAGTAGTCTACGCACGCCTTCAAGGATGTTCGCTCCGACTGACTGGTGGGCAAACAGCACGCGAAGGTGAATGGCAATTTCCAGAGATCGGCTAGCTTCAGCGGTCATTTTCCAAGGGACTTCCGTGGAAGGCGAGCTTTCGCGACTACATCCTGTGACACCGATGACAATCGAAATGGCCAGCAACCTGGCCAGAACTTGAGCCATCACTCGCAGAAAGTTCCGAGGCGAGGTGATCATTACTTCGACTTGGTAGCGTTTTTGATCGGCCGGGTCAAGCGAGCCCATAAGTGTCGGGTGGGGCTTGACGATGATCTCACTTCTGGCACCGGTTCGCGCAAGATGACGCAGTGTTGAGCCTGGACTCGCGCTCAACCCATTCGCCAACCCGCGCTAGTGCACGCCATTCTCGTTCGGGTGCAACGGGCGATCATTGGATGGGCCGCCGATGAGCGTCGATTCTGGGGCAAGTGGCACGGCGGGCGCCGTTGGCGCTCTCTCATCCGCTGACTGGTTGCGGCTTGGCATGGCGCTGACTGTCTTGGGCGCATCGCCTCGCATCGCTCGCACCATTTCGCGTGTCAAGACGCGTGGTACTGGGGGGGCCACGGATGCTTCGGCGGGTATGTCTCGGGTGACGACGGTATTGGGCCCGATCTCTGCGTGCGCACCGATCGAGATGCCACCGAGCACTCGCGCGCCCGCGAAGACAACAACGTGGTCATCCAGTTGCGGCGTTCCCGGCCGCGATTCGAGCAATCCAAGTGTAACGTCGTGATAGATTGTACAGTTCTTGCCGATCCGTGAGCCCGAAGGGACCAAGATGCCGTGGCCGTGGATAAGAGCCAATCCCGGTCCTATCTCTGCGTCGCGGTCTATTCCCGATGCGAGCACGAATCGAATTGGGAAGGATGTTATCTTGTGGATAACGACCAGAGGGCGGCGAAGAATTCCAGTCCCCAACTTACAAGCCCAGTGACCAAACCTGTAGTTGGCCGAGATCCAGAACCCGGGTTCGCTGTGCCACTTGAATCCGAGTTCAGCGTAGCGCGACAAATCTGCTCGCAGGTGTTCAAACATAGCGATCAGTCACGCTACTACTGAAGCGTACGCAATACCAGTGCTCTAGACGCGTATCTTTGGATTCCGGGCATCGGAGGACCGCAAGCATTTCGGCTTTCTGCTGCGGGCTAGACCTCGAGCCGGGCATTGGAGGCGTGGTACCGAGCGTTCCATTGCCTGGCCAGGTGACGTGTCCCCTGGCGTAGCTGTACTTCGACGGAATCGCATAAGTCTTTGCAATATTGAGGGGTTTTGTCCCATTCCTCGACCGGGCAGTACATGAGCACTGGGGATCCTGGATGCCGGGATGTGTCAAATGGTCGAGCTGCCCTCCAGCGTAGAAGGTTATTGATGAAGATTCATTCATTCGAGTCGCATGAGCGCTTGGCGCGCTCGGTGCAGGGTCAAAGCACTCGGCATTCTTTCGCCGGTAGGGCCCCGAGGATATCGAAAGATCCTTGGGGCTCAGTGTCCGTTCTCTCTCATGCCCGAAGCGTGGCAGGCTTGGTTGAACTACCCCGCAGCGTCAGATGGCGAGGGGGACGATTTCAACTTGAACGACAATATGCCAAGTTTCCATAAGATGGCGGCGATGCCCGCCCATAGAAGCGATCCGAGTCCACCGTGAATCAAGACTGACGCGAGCCATTGGACCTTGGATCGCGGAACACCGTCGAGCACCATGGATACCGTGCGACTCCCAATTGCGATAGTGACCAAGCTTGTCAACGCGATGGATACCGCAATCATCACGTCCTGGCCAAGTCGCCACACACGCATCCTCACGCCCATTACCACGAACAGCGTGTACCGGCAGACCTCACCAAACCCGAACGCAAGAAGAACTGCGGTCAACGGCGTCCAACCGACATGCCTGGCGAAATGCGCCGCTGGATAGACGGCGAGCGCGAGGCCCAAGAACTTCGCGAGGTTTGCTAACATCATCTGCTTGGGACTGCCCATGCCGAGGAATAGCGCACCTGCAATTGAGGAGTTGACCTGCAACCAACCGACAATTGCGAGACACTGCAGAATCCAACCAACTTCTGAATATGCCGCGGGGTACAGAAGGTTGACGATGCTTGGCCCGGCGGTTAGCAACCCCGTGAGCAGCACACCACCGACTACCTTCGAGAATAGCCCGATTCGCGCGGTGGCCGAGGCAAAATCTCCACCCTTCTCACGTACTCGACCGATCATGGGCAAAACAATCGAATTGGACAGGTTGTCCACCAGTCCCGTTGCAATGGCGACCAGAGTTGCTGCGCGTCCGTAGAGTCCGCTCGCCTCGAATCCCGCGAGATTCGGTGCCAGGAGCCGATCACTCTGACTCGCAAAAAACGAGATAATGGTGCTAAGAAACACCCACTTCCCGAACCCGAAGACCTCTTTGACTGTCTCCTTTTCCCAATCGAAACGCGGCCACCTGCCAGGTGAAAGCACGTAGGTCAGCGCGACACCGACGAGCTTTGCGGAAACCGATCCGATAACGATAGTCCAGACCAGAGACTCGTTGAACGGAAGACTCGAGATCTTGCCGGCGAGGACTTGCTTGAACCCGCTCGGATCCCACGCGTACACGGCGCAAACTGTTCCAAGCATCGTGACGAGTGAAACAATCAGCTCGATAGCCACGATTGGGCCGCGCTTGAGGCGCCTGTTCAGCAAGAACATGCCGGGCGAGTAGAACGTGTCAAGGAGATTGCATATCCCAACCGCGGGGATGAGCCAGGTGAGTACCGTGCGATGGTAGATGGCGGATACAGGAAGTGCCACGAGCATCGCAACGCCGAGCAGAATCACATTGCGAACGATCTGCATCGTCCAGACTGTATGCAGGAATCGCTTCTCCTCGCCGCGAGGGCTCTGGATGATGCAGGGACCGAGACCGATATCGGAAAAGAGATGAATGGCAACGAGAATCGTCATCACCAGGTCCATCAATCCGTAGATCTCGGGGTGAATGAATCGAGTAAGGACGACCGACGAAGCCAGCCGGATCACGATGGTCCCCACGAATCCAACCGTCACCCAAAACGAGCCACGGACGGCGGCGCGTTTGAGGTCCATCGACTTCGGTTCTGCTGTATCCAACTCGCGCTCGTCCGTCATGCCGCCTGTTCCGTTAGCCAGATTCTCTGACCAAGCCCATGCCACGGTTGCGCCAGAGACACCAACACCAATGCGATGACGCTCTCAATTCCGGCTCCAATAGAACCCTAGTTGCCGCTTTTTGCGGCTGGTACGTTACGAGAAATGATCTTTGCTGGAACGCCGACGGCCGTTGCATAGTCAGGCACGTCTGTTGTCACAACGGCGTTGGCCCCGATCCTCGCGTGCTTTCCAATGGTAACTGAGCGAACCACGACCGCGCCGGCGCCAATGTCGACATGGCCTTTAAGCACGACGCCGTCAACCAGCGTCACATTCTGCAATATCAAGCAATTGGGCCCGATTTTGGCCTTCGGGTGAATCACGATTCCTACCGCGTGCACGAGGAGAAAGCCGCCCGCTATCTCAGTCATTATTGGTATGTCCGAGGCCGTCACGACGCTCCAGAATCGGTGTCGCAGCACTGCCCATCTTGCCAAAAACCACGCGAGCGGCCCGCGTCGGGTCTTCCATTTCTGGTAGGAGCGAATGGAGCGAACAAGTCGCTTCGGGGGATCCCACATTCTGTGCGGCACTTCGCGTGAATAGTCAGGAACCTCCGCTGAGATGGCGTCGGAAGAATTCGCGCTGGCGGCGTCGGAAATGGACATTCGAGTGGATCTAGTAGTTTCGCTGAACGGGGCGAGGTGAGACTTTAGTGGGTGTTGGATTTCGGGAGAAGACGCGCTCTTCACTTCGGCCAACGGTTCGACGGTGAGTTTCAGCTCGCCATATGGGGCATCTTGGTCTTCTCAGACAGAATCGTTCATCCGAGCTGTGGCAATTGCGGAACTCTCACTCCGGGCCGACCGACAGGTCATGAGTGGGACCTTGGTCCGTTCGGTTGCGCCCACCTGCCGCGAATGGCGAAAAGGCTGGTGTCATCCGGTTACGCTCGGCGTGCAGCTCATCTGCAGGTGCATGGACGTCGATGTGACCCGCGACATAGGGGACCCGAGAGAAAGCCTGAATCGAAGGGTGAGACACACTGGTGTTGGGGCGAGTGGTTGTGTCTTCGAGCTAGACTATCGGCAAGCTGCGTCCGTCTGTGAATCCTCGAATGCTTGCTTGAACACGGCGATATGGGGGATGTGCAACGAGCTTGTGGTTGCGCCAAGTCGAGCGCTCGGAGTTGCCATGGGCACAGACTAGCTACGGCATTTCGCGCCTCGCCGGCAACGGCGCGCAATCGTAGAACGAGGCCATGGGGGACGCACCAATGGCAAGGCATCTGTGTTCGTGGGTGATGTTGGCGATGGTGAGCTTTGAGGCCACATTGGAGGTTGATCCAAGCAAACCAGACGGCCCCGCGCAAATGCATCGACATATTCCGACTGTTGAATCTCGGATAGCGTTCACAGATCAAGCTGGAAACTGGAATCCGCTCGACTTACAGATGGTTCCTTGACCATTGCCGCGACCTGCGGGGTGCCTGACGAGTCCCCATTGCGTTGCCATTTCTCGACTCCTAACCTCAGGTGCCGGCAAGACTCTTCAGCCACTGGTTCGACACTCGCGGATACTTCGGTAGTACACGCCATCGCTAGCGCTACTGGCTGTCGGGCCAGTCAAGTTGCCCCGACGGTGGCAAATAATGAGATTGATCTCGTGTTTGTCCTGGCGCGTCCGGTAGCTCGTGACTATCCCGTGTGGACTCATGCGCGCACTCATCCTGGCAGAGTCCTGCAACCCCGAATGGCCGTCTCTCCCGATTGTGGCACATAACGCTTGCAAGGCCATTGCCGACCACGCTGAAGTGGTCGTGGCAACGCACGTGCGCAACCGACCAGTACTCGAAAAGACGGGAGTTGGGGGTGCCAGGGTTGAGTACATTGACAACGAGTACTTGGCAGCTCCCATGGACCGTTTCTCCCGATTTGTTCGGGGAGGAGACCACTACGCTTGGACAGTTGCCGCGGCGCTGTCGTGGCCAATTCAGATCACCTTCGAATGGGAGGTGTGGAAGCGCTTCAAGGAGGAGCTCCGCCGCGGCGAATTCGATGTGGTGCATCGAATGACTCCGATGTCACCCACGTTGCCAAGCCCGCTCGCGAGCTGGAGTCCTGTCCCGTTCATCCTGGGGCCGATCAACGGTGGCCTGTCATGGCCGCCTGGCTACGAATCGGAGCTCCGCCGTGAGCGCGAATACCTTCGGTATATTCGCGGAGCCTACAAGCTCATGCCGTTCTACCAGCAGTCTATCCGTGACTCGCGCTGCATTCTGGCGTCTTTTCAGCACACCATCGAGGAACTGCCGGCAGCTGCCAAGGGCAAGACCATTGACTTCCCCGAGGTGGGCATCGATCCAGAGCGCTTCGCCTGGCCAGGAGCTCGGCCGCAGCGCGACCAACTCACGTTCCTTTTCGCCGGGCGGCTCGTGCCATACAAATGTCCGGACGTTGCCATCGAGATTTTTGCTCGCAGTCCAGCGCTACGTCGCCATCGCCTAGTGCTGGTCGGAGAAGGAACGGAACGCCCACGTCTCGAGGCACTCATTCGTGAGCACAAGCTCGAAGGGACGGTGGAGCTGCTCGGAATGCGTTCTCAAGCCGAGGTGGGAACGCTGATGCGCGAGGCAGATCTATTTCTATTCCCATCCGTGCGTGAGCTCGGGGCCGGTGCAGTGGTCGAAGCAATGGCCTGTGGGTGTGTGCCACTGGTAGTGAACTATGGCGGGCCCGCGGACCTCGTCACCGACGCTACCGGAATCCGCATCCCAATTGGTTCGAAACAGGAGCTTGTTACCCACTACATTCGTAAGCTCGAACATCTCGTCGAAGACCGTGAGCAGATTTCCCGCATGAGTCGTGCTGCCTACGAGCGAGCTGTCCGTTACTACTCTTGGGATGCAAAAGCGAAGAAGACGCTGGAGATCTACGAGTGGGCGACTGGACGACGGAGCGAGATCCCTCGATTCGAAGACTGAACGAAGCCGACCTTCTGTCTCGGCGTTCCCGGGTGGACTGGCGGTTCTTTCGCCGCTTGGTCGAACCCAGTTTCTCCTTGGTAGCAACGACCGTCCACCTCGCGGAGCAGTCCTTGAGTGCAAATGCGCTGAAATCGCCGTTCGAAGTGTCGCAAGATATCCACTCTCTCGAGGACGAACGCTTCGAGATTTATAACGGGCACTGCGAGTGAAGAATCCTGCGCTCTGCAATCGGACGACGAGGGTTCCTCTTGGTTGGCTCGGTGCGTAACTGCATCATACTTGGTGTCCCCCTTGCGTCTCGTAGGTCGACATTGTCATCAAGATTGAGTCGGGCTAGCCGTTGTCTCGCCTGAGCGACCACACCTGCAAACTGGTTTGCCCACGTTCGATGACTGACTTGTGCCAGAAGGCGGTCCCAAGGGGCTTACGCTTGGTAACTTGGCCAGATTGGGTTCGTCTTCCCTGGGCGCAGCCGGACACATGCTACAGTTTCACCCAAATTGTCGCGGATTTGACGGCGTGTTTGGCCGGCTCATCTTGCATTTGTGAATGGATGGTGTAAGTGGGAATTCGTCTCATCCGGTTCAGGACAGTTCAATGACAACTCGATACGTCGTGGCTCGACACTGTTTTGGGGGCATCGGGGACCATCTCTCTTGTCTCGTCGGTGCGTGGTGGCTTGCTCGTCGAACAAACAGGACCTTGGTCGTGGATTGGAGAGGCTCCCGATTCAATGCGGATCCGACCAGGCGACACAACTGCTTCCTCGATTTCTTTGAGCTAGGCCCGACACTTGGGGACGTTGAAGTCATCGCTGACGACAGCGTCAATACCATCGAGTATCCAACGCCTATTCTGCCGAGAAAGTGGACTCAGGCAATTCTTGCGGGTCCGGAGCACATGAAGCACACCGCCGAAGAGCTTGCGGTGGTCAACCCCATGGTGACGTCCGACGTGGATCCACTCGAGCCCACCGTCGTTTTGAACCAGTGGATCGAGCCGCCGCCCCCTCGTACGGCGCTGAAAGGGGTTCTGGGTGAGATCCGACCTGTCGATCTCATTCGCAAAGAGGCACAGCATTTTTGGGATGAGAAGGTAGGTACCGCTCCAGCTGTTGCAATCCACATCCGCCACGGCAACGGCGAGAACGTCGGTTGGCGTGCTGCGTACTGGCTTGAGCCGATTGCGTTGGTACGTCAGTTGGCGGCGAACAATCGCAACGACGTTCACCGTCCTGGACTATTTGGGCGGTTCTCCGACAACATGCCGCCGTCGTTGGTTGGTACGCCGAGTCAGACAGGCGCCGAGCAACGGTTCTATCGACAGATTGCCTCGGAGTTTCACAAACTGTCGTCAGAGACAGGAATGAAGGACGCAGTTCCTTTCCTATTTTGCGATGCCGCGCAGGTTGTGGAGGGAATGCGGAGGATCTTGCCGTCACTCGTTGTCCGTCCCAAGCGGTTTCTGGATAGAGGGGCAGGCCCCCTTCATCAAGTGAATGCAAGTTCCATTGAACTTAGCGAGTACGGGGGCATTCGCAATGCGGGAATCGAGGCAGACGTTACTCGAGAGATGTTCTTGGAAATAGAACTCATGCGGAGATGCGCAGGATTGGTCTATATGGATAGTGGATTCTCGCTGCTCGCACGATTGGGACTGGAGGAGAACCACATTGCGCTTCTCAGTCCCACGCTCACCAACCGACTGATAATGAAGACAATGTCACGGCTCGCCGCCCTCTGACGGGCCTGGTTTCTCGTCGGAAAGGGGCTTGGGACAACCCATCAATCGGTCGGTGTTCTTGACCTCACGAGGCTTGTACTCGTCGCAACTATCACCACAACCCACGCAGGTCTTTCATTGCTCGCTTCGCCGCGTGAGGGAGTCTGCCGCGTACCCTTCGCTGGGCCGTCGCGACTGGAGCGTCCAGTGGGCCGTGCTACACAAAACAACTAGTGGGGGCGAGTGCCAGCAAAGATACCCGCAGTGCCCATCTTGTTCGCGGCAGTCGCGCCGTCCGAGGCCGGTATCTGGATTATGGGCCCGGGAGTGAAATGCCGACCAGCTCATTTGGAGTGGTAAATGTGCATGAATGAGGTTAGAAAGGACGGTGATGGCCAATCCATGTCGGCACGCTGCACCGCGTCCGGCACCCATCCCCGAATGCCGGGAGCGAGGGCAATTATGAATACAGTCAGAATTGGGCGGCAAGCGGCGGTTGTGACCGGCATGTGCGCCCTGATGTGGAGTTGCTCAAAAGAGTCCAACTCGAACTCCTCGGGTGACGTACAGGGCACTTCGGGCAAGGGGAACCAAGCCGGAAACTCCGGAACGGTCGGCGGTTCGAGCAATAGCACAAAGGCGAGCGGCAGGGGAGGCGGCACCGCCGTCACCAATAGTGGCAGTGATTCGGGCGGAGTGCCCGCAGTCAGCGGCGGCGCAACAGGCACTGGCGTAGGCGGAGTGCCCGCAGCAGTCAGCGGCGGAGCCACGGGCACCAGCGGCGGAGCCACGGGCGCTGGCGGCGGCGCGATCGCAGTCAGCGGCGGAGCCACGGGCACCAGCGGAGCCACGGGCAGCAGTGGCAAGACGGGCACCGGTGGCAAGACGGGTGCGAGTGGAGCCTCGGGCATCGGTGGCAAGACGGGTACGAGCGGAGCCACGGGCACCGGCGGTAAGGCTGGCACGAGCGGAGCCACGGGCACCGGCGGTAAGGCTGGCACTGGCGGAGCCACGGGCACCGGCGGTAAGGCTGGCACTGGCGGAGCCACGGG
>CAYVXY010000001.1:235132-374330 GCA_964454965.1 uncultured Polyangiaceae bacterium
CATCGAAGGGCGCGGCGACACAGGCTCGCTAACGGGCAGGTGACCTTAGCGCTCTGGCATTCGTTGGGCTTAGCCGCGTGGTCGTGAGGCCCTGCGGCTTGCCGAGCACGCCGATATGAGCGAGCAACTCCCACCCAGACTGCTCTTCCCGGGTTGCTTGAGTTGACATAATACATCTTATGCGAATAAACAAAGGTGCCCTGTGGGGCGGCTATGCGGCCCAATGACCGCTCTGGAGATGGCCTGGGCTGCAAAGAATACTTGATGGCATGATGCGAGCGGCACTTCTTGGAATGGCGATCCAGTATTGCCGGAGTCAACGAAGACCCATGGTTCCCACACCAACATGCTTTCTAATTTCGCAGCACGTGTGCGTAGCGGCGCGTTTGGTCCGTCGTGGTTCGGCCGTGGGTCGAGCGCTTGGGACAAGAACCAGGCGGGATGCCGGTGCCTGAGGGTAATGCAATAGCGCCTTTGGCCCTCTTATTGGTCATTCCCGCAACAGCCATGGTGTTTTCGCGATGGCGAGTTGCCGCAGCAACTGCAGGCATGATGTGGGTCGGGCTTCTGTTCCTGCCGGAAAAGACCAACTTCAATCTCCCGCTGCTGCCCGATATTGGCAAGTACGAATTGACTGCGTTGTGCTGCGGTATTGCACAACTCGTGATGGCTAAGCGTGAGTACCGAGATGCCAGATTGATGCGCAGCCGAGAATGGATCCTTCTGCTGGCGCTGCCGCTTGCCAAGGTCATTACGACCTTTACGAACATGGATATTCCCCCTGGCGTCAAAGGGGCAATGTCGCCTATGGATATCCCAGCAGTGGTCATCGGAAACCTGCTTGGGATGACCGTGCCGTTCTTGTTGGGACGAATGGTATTTCGGACCAGTGCGGATGCAATCCTGCTATTGCGCGTGGTCGTCACCTGCGCGGTCCTGTACCTGCCATTCGAATTCGTGGAGATGTCGCAGGGGCCTGTGTTCCACCTCTGGGTCTACGGGTTCATGCAGCACTTGCTCGAGCAATCGGTGAAGGGAACCGGATTTCGCCCAATGGTCTTTACGGCAAGCGGACTTGCGCTGGCAGTAACGAAGTACATGGCGGCCGCCGGCGCTGTCATACTTGCTCGGACTTCGAAATCTCGAGTACTGGGGCTGCCTGCTTGGGCAGCTGCGACCCTTCTAGTGGTACTGTTTCCCTTTTTTCGGAGCGTCGGGGCGCTCGTCTACGTGGTTCTCACGCTGGCAGCATTGCTGTGGCTGAGGCCCAAGGAGCAGACAAAACTCGCGTTCGGCATTGCGATTGCGATCTGGACGTACATGGTCGCGCGCATCTTCAACCTGATCAATGTCTGGCCAATCATCGGCCAACTGGCAAAGCTTTCCGCCGAACGTGCGCAGTCGCTTGGATTTCGCCTATACGCCGAGGAGATCCTAGTTGCGCGCGCCATGGAGCGCCCGATTTGGGGATGGGGGGGATGGGGGCGAAACCTGCCGCCCGGTGCAATTGCAGATGGCATGTGGATCATTGAGTTGGGAATGTGGGGCATCGTTGGACTGTTCGTGGCGTTCGGTATGCTCACCTTTCCCATCTACTTGACATGGCGAAGGGTCGCTCGCGCAGCGCCAGAGGCTCAGGCCCTGATGAGTGGAATTAGCCTCATTTTGGCATTTTCCGTGGCAGATCTGTTGCCCAACGGACTGTTTAACTATCAGCAGATATTCTTTGCTGGAGCCCTTGCGGGGCTCGCCTGGGGGATCCCTGAGTCGAGTAAGTCGTCGCTGTTGCCACTGCTTGCAACTTGGTATTCCTTCCGACGCCGACGAGGTCGAGAGTTCGAAGGACGACTGCGTGGCGAAGCAGACGGTGCCAGCCCGCTGACCTAATCAGCGCACCTAGCTGGCGGCTGTCAACCAAGTTTCGCCGCAGTCATGAGGAGTCTGCCGGAATTCGGAGCACAACAAGCAGCGTCGGGCGTGTCGAGATTCCTCGCATGTTCCATGTGGCCATGCGTTCCGCATCAACCGTTGGGTCGTGTGGACGCAATGCCACTCGATTCCCTGGACGTCCCTGTGCTATGAGGCCAATGTTCGGTCGAAGTTTGCCCTCGTTCGAGCTTCGCCGTGATTGGGCGGCGATATCTTACTGAGTTCCGTGGTCGTCGCGATGCGATACGTAAAATCACTAGACGGAATCCGAGGAATCGCCGTGTTGCTCGTAGTGCTGTTCCACTTCGGGTATGTCTCGTTCGGCTGGGTTGGGGTCCAAATTTTCTTCGCACTGTCTGGGTACCTCATCACGAGTATCCTGATGGAAGACAAATCCCGGACCTTTCCCGCCTACATTGGACGGTTCTACTGGCGCCGCGCACTCAGAATCTTTCCACTATTCTTCCTCTTTCTTGCGGTGGCTGGCCTCGGCTACGTTTTGTTCGAAGTCCCGAGTGCATTCGGACGGGACTGGCCATATCTGGTGACATACACGGCCAATTTCGCACGAGCCCGAGACGCGGATCTGGGAGGGAGCTTCGTGCACCTCTGGTCACTGGCCGTAGAAGAGCAGTTCTACCTATTGTGGCCTTTAGTGGTCTACTTCCTTCCGCAGCGCAGATTCAAAGGGGTTGTTGTTACCGTCATTCTTGCAAGTCCGCTCGTGCGCTGGGCTCTGTTTGTATTCCTCTTTCAGAAGACACACAGTGCAGATTTTGCAGGTCGCCTCGTATACGTCTTACCGTTTACACAGTTCGACGCATTTGCGGCAGGTGCGGCGATCCCATTGTTTGGCCTGGATCGCTTGAGGCATGCTGGACGATGGTTTCTGTCAACTTTGGCACTTGCAGCGACACTCGGTCTGGCAGTGATTGCTTGCGATCATTTCTTGGGCGGAGGCGGATTCCTGTCGAGCTTGGGGTATCAGATGTACTTGACGAGTGCCCACGGGTACATCTGGGGATATTCCCTCATCAACATGATTTCAGTGTTAGGAATCATCTGCACACTGCAGGGCCTAACAGTAACGGGTCTACTCGCCAAACGCTTCCTGGTCGAAGTAGGCAAAATCTCCTATGGAGTCTACGTGTATCACGTCCCGGTTCTGGTGGCGATCGATTGGGCACTGGCGCGGTTTACTGTCAGCATCCCCTCCGCGGCCGCACGCTTCGGTCTCTTCGTAATCTACCTCACCAGTGTCGTCGTGGTTTCGGAGGCGAGCTATCGTTGGCTCGAATCGCCCTTCTTGGCGCTGAAGGAATACTGGGCCAACCGAGCACGCGAAGCAAAGGCCACCAGTCCAAGTTTGGAAGTGGGCAGCAGAGAGTAGCATCCAAACATCGAAGAAATTGGCTCTGCGGCGAATTTCAGGGTTGCTCAATTGGTGCTTTTGCAATCGGTGGCGCGATATCGACTGGCATGCGCCAATCGGTGCAAGTTGTGTATCGTGACCGCCCATCGGGATATTGATCTCGGTAGTTTCATTCCCGGTGCACTCGAGCCGGACCATGACGCTCTTGCACGGTCTGATGGCACGGAACGAGAACCACCGGGCGAGGGAGACGGTAGACGTCCGGGACAATGATCACAGCGCGGAGCGGTCCTATTTCGACTTCGCCCCATAGATCTCACCCCCTCCCCGCGCGTACTGCATCAATACGGCGCAAGCCTCCTGGCGCCCAACTTCTCGTACCACCGCCACTCCCCGCCGTTCCAGCACCGCAGCCCACCCCTCCGGTTTCGGCCCCTCATCGAACCCAATCGCCTCCGCATCTGCGGTCGTTGCGCCGCAGAGCAACCGCTCCACACCAGCCCAAATCAACGCCCCAAAGCACTGACAACAGGGATCCGTAGTCGACACCAACGTCAAAGGTCGCCCCACGTCCGACAATCGATCCCGCCGCCTTTGCTGCGCCGCCATCAACGCCAAAATCTCTGCATGCGCGAAGGAGAATCCTGAATCCATGACGCGATTCACGCCCGCACCGAGCCATTCTTCTCCGGCAAACACGAGTGCAGCGAAGGGGCCGCCGCCGCGCTCGACATTCAGCCGCGAAAGTTCGATGGCCAGCGTCATTCGCTCGAGATCTGTCTCAAGGGGTTCTTTCCAAGTTTCGACGGTGGCGTCCAGCCATTGAGGTAATGGAATCGTCAGTGCTGCAAGCGGAGTGACCAGCATTTGACGCATTCTAGCGCAAATCCCCCGTCCGACTCATCAACAACGCGGCGGTTCACTAGCCTGGGCCGTCAAGTGGCGGCGGTGTGCAGCCCACCCGCACCATGACTCTTCATCGCGCGCGACACAGGCGACATTTCGCGGGACCGAGCCCTTCGAAGCCGTTGAGCTCGTCGCCTTTTGGGGCAGGCGGGCGCAAAGGGGGTCTCCCCTACCAATGCGAGCGCTGGTAACCACTGCCCATCAGCGACACACCCGTTTCCGGCACATCCTTCGGGGCTGCGACATGGATCCCCATCAAGTCGCCTGAATTCGTCAACACGAAGGCGTGATTGCCACGCGCTGCCGGCAATGCCGAAACGCCTTCGACCACATGCACCCCGTCGATGACGCGGCCATTCAAGGGCGATACCAAATAGAGGCCCAGCTGCGACGCGGAAACGAGCAAAGCACCGGCGAGTGGCACTGGCCCAGCCACTCCCCCGTCGGGGAGACGCGAACGCCATACGACGCTGCCGTCGCTCGGCTCGAGCGCCCAGAGTCCCGAAGCTCCAGTAGCGGCGATCAGCAGCTTGCGTGAGCGGACCGATTGTCCGTTCTCGCTCGTCTCAGCGGCGCCAGTGTCGCCTGCATCTGTCTTTCGGTGGGGTTCGTCCCAGAGTAGCAATTGAGTCGCACCGATGACCGATGGATTGCTCCAGGCTTGGGTCCCGCTTTCGGCGTCTAGGGCAAACACGCCGCCCTCAGCGCTCGCGACATAGACGACGGGACTGCCGTCGATCGTATCGGCGACGGGAGTCGTGTCCACATCGAAGTGATCCGGTGCGCCACCGATGGTTTGCTCGGCTTCGGCGCCGAGGTCTACGGGCTGCCATCGTTCGGCGCCCGTGGTGGCGTCGTATGCGACGACCATGCCGTCACTGAATCCCACGTACACACGGCTGCCCCAAACCAGAAGGCCAGAGTGTCCCAGTATCTGCATGCCCGGGACTGGGGCACGATGCTGGTTCCACAGCATCTTTCCCGTGCGGGCATCAATGGCCATTACCGTGTCGTTCGCGTTGACGAAGTACAGCTTGCCCTTGGACAACACCGGCCGTTCGGCGACTTCCGAGTTAGTGGCAAATCGGAAGCGCATCTCGCCGTTGCTTGCGTCAAGCTTGTAGAGGGCGCCGTCGTCTGCGCCAAAGTAAACGGCGTTTTCCTGCGCATCGTACAAAGGCGCCGATTGAACGTGCCCCGCGGTTTCGAAGCGCCACAGCGGCGACCCATCGCGGGCATCCAGACAATAGAGACCGTGATCGCTCGAGCCCACGAATAGCCGTCGGCCAACGGGATCTAGCTCGATCTGGCCGCGTTCATAGGCTTCGCCGTGGTGGCGCGACGGGGCCACGACCGAGGTCCGATAAACGACATGAACGCTTTGGCTCGGACGCTCGAACCAGTTCGGGTGCTGGGGCTGTGCGCCACCTCGCAGCGATTCACAACCAGAACCGAACGCGCCGAGTGCGATTAGTCCGACGAAAGCACCAATACGCAAGTACCGTGCCCTCACTGCGCGTCACCAGGAGCCGCAGGAGCGGGTTCCGGCGTCGGCTCTGCGGGAGTGGGTTGATGCTTGAGCTTTTCAATCATGCGCTGCAGTTGCTCGGGATCATTGCGCAGAACGTCACCGATGTTTCGCGTGGGCGCTGCCGCCGGATCGATGCGAGCTAGCAGCATCTTGACGCTTTCGGCGACGAATCCAGGGCGCTTGGGTGGTCCCTGGTCCTTGTCCTTGTCCTTGTCGGACGGCGCTTGAGATTCCTTGTCCAAGCGCTCCTTGGCCTTGGTGGCCAGCTCTTTGGCTTTTTCCTTGTGGCCCTGGGAAAGTAGGATCCGCGCCTGGTGAAATAGCCCCAACGTCGCCAGTGAAGGTGACCCCTCTTGGTTCGTCAATTCGCGGAAAGCCTGGAGCGAGCCTTCCTGGTCGCCTTTGCCTTCCAATGACAAACCGATACCCTCCAGACACCGGCCGAGGGCGTCAGGATCGGTCTTGACCAGCTCACTCGCGCGAACGGCGCGGTACTGCTCGAGCGCTTCGTCCCATTTTTGTTGATCGTACAGCACCCCCGCCAGGCCAAGCCGCGACAACCAGCCGGCACCAGTCTTGCCGTAGGTGGCGATTGCCTTGCGGTAACCCTGCTCGGCGGCGGCAAACCGGGCCTGTTCCGAATCATAGACTGGACGGGGATCTATCTGCCCCAACTCTGGATTGTCCGACTTGTTCTCATCGGTCGAAGCAGGTCGAACGGTTGCCCCCTCTGCCACGAGTCCGATGGCAAGCGCGTCTGCTGACTCCGCTGCCTTCGATTTGGCTGAGTAGCGATAGCCTTGAACGCCGAATCCGAAGACGACTCCACCGATGACGACCCATTGGAGCCAACGGAAGTTGTTCCTCAGCCAACCAGCAGCCGCATGAGTGCTGCGCACGAAGATATCGTCCATGCGCTCGCTAGCGTCGAGCCCAAGGGGAACCGCAACGGGTGCCTTTTCCCTCTCGCGCTTGGCGCGGCGTTCTTCCGCCGCTTGGGCGCGCAATCGAGCGTTGCGGTCGCGGATCTGGTCGACACGCTTGGCAGGCTGGGCTTCGTCGTCACTAGGCTCTGCTGCAACCGCCGTAGGCTGAGACTCTTCCGAAGAGATTTCGGGCTCGGATGTCCCTTCACCACCCTCGTTCGAGGTCTGTTGTTGTTCCCGACGCTTTGCACGCCGGCTGGCCTTGTCTTCGAGTTCCGTCACCGCGCGGCGCTATACCACGGCTTCTCGTTGGCGACCGAAGGATCGACATTTTCCGGCCCAAGCATGTCGGCCCGTGCGACGGGATCTCGGTGCGAGGCTCGAGAATGGCCCATCTGGCTAGCCAACGAACAAGCGGTTGCGGACGAATTGGCCCGTCCGGTGCGTCGCGACTCGGGCGATCTGCAAGGCCCATTCGGCTCGGCGCTCGACAAGGGTCGTTGTCCTTACTGGTTCTGGACCCGCGCTGTGCCAGCGAGAAGCGGTTGAATCCCAAGCGCCTCACCGGCTTCTCGCTGGCTCAATTGGGGTTGATTCCTTGGGGGCCAATCTGTGCGACAAGGGAACTTCGAAGTCACAGGCTCGATGACTCGCCGTGACATTCGAGGATTTGCCTACCCGCTCAACCTAACAATGGCCGGTGACCCACCGATGAATGCCCTTGGCATTCGCTACACCAATTCCTGTGCTCGATTCAGTGCGAGTCCGGCACATCATCCTCGGCCTTCCAGGGTTCGGGAGGTGGGGCAGGGATCTCATCGGACAGCGGCACCATGGCGATAGCGTCCACGCGAACCGAGGTAGTCGATAGCACTCGAACCTCTGCCGCCAGTCCAGGGCGCAGCGCCATCTGCGTCGGAACCAGCGCTGCCAACTCGAGCTCGCTCGATTTCGCCGGCACGGCGAATCCAACGTAGAGTCCGTCGCTGAATTCACTCATCATTCCAAGCTTCTGCTTTGCACTATTGCTGCTTATGCCTGAACTAATGCGCGGCAGACCGACCCGCACCTCACCGGAAGTCTGGCCCGGATTGCTTGCGCGTAGCAGAACACGAATTCCTTTGCCGTTTCCATGCCTTGGAATAACAAGCTTAATGGTAACTCCGACATTTGAGCGCTGCTGCAAGCGCCGTTGGTCGCGACCGTCAGGTCCCCCAACGCTGTCGAGGATCCCAGCGCGCAGGGCCACGCCGACAGCACCGGGGAGTGCATCGGGCACGCCCATGAATCGAATCAGCGGGCGAGCCATCTCCTCTCTTGCTTTCATTCGTGACAGCGCTTCGGCCAACGCGATCCTTGCGCTCTGGTACCGTTCTTCTGCGAACGCGTGGACCAGTGGTCCCCTCGCCGCCTCATCACCGATGTCGGCGAGAGCCGTCGCGATCGCCGGCCGCAGTCGAACATCGCCCAGGCTCTTGCAAAGCGGAACAACGGCGTCCCGCCAGCGGATGCGACCAAGGGCAGCAAGCAGCTCGCGCGAGCGCTGATAACCCCTCGCCTTTTCGTCTCGCCACCATTCCACGAGTAAGTTGCCGCCTCGCTTGTCGCCCGATTCAGCAAGGGCCAGCGCGGCGAGGCGCTTCCATTGCCGGTCCGGACTCGCCAAGAGATCGACCACCAAGGGAGCACCGTGGCCGAGGCGTGTCAGTGCCAGGGCCGACCATGCTTTGACTGTTGGATCCTCGTCGCGCGCCAAGGCCAGAAGTAGCGGATCGCGCGTGGAGGGTCGACGCAGCTCGAACAACAACTCAGCCGCCTTGCGACGAATGGCGCCGTCGGCATCATCGAGCAGTGCAGCAATCTCGTCTGCGGCATCGCCATCCCCAGCAACCCCACGCAGGATCGCCTGTGGCCACCCTCGACCTTCGGCTCGCAGCCCCGCAGCCTCGAACTGGCCATGCGAGGCGGCAAGCTCTCGCTCCTTGCGGCGCAGACTCGCCCAGCGTTCCGCAAAATCGGCGGAAACATCCTTCTGCTGGGTAGGATCAATGTCCAGATTGAAGAGCTTGCAGGCACCCAGCTGACGCGAGCAAACGAGGCGAAATGGCCCTTCCGCCAACAGCAATTGTTCTTCGGTCTCAGCCAGGGCGAGGCCCAAACCGTCCGTTTGGTTGCCAACCAGCAGCGCGCCGAGATCCCTGCCGCGGATCCTCGGCGGCTTGGGCACGTCCAATGCGGCAAGCACGGTCGGCAGCAGATCGATGGTCTGGACCGGCTCGACTACGGTTCGCGGCTGGAAAAGCTCAGGAGCGTTCACCACCAAGGGGACGCGCAGCTGCTCTTCGTACACCGTAGTGCCGTGGTATCGCCCCCCATGGTCGCCAAACTCCTCGCCGTGGTCTGAGCTGACGATGACGACCGACTGCGGCCGCACACGCCGGAAATCGGCAACGATATGACCGACCGTGTCGTCGGAATAGGCGAGCTCGGAGTCGTAGCGATCGACGTCCCGATCCCCGAAATCGAAGCCTTCGTGTTTCTCGTAGGGCTCGTGGGGACTGAACAGATGCACCCAGACAAAGAGCCGCTGCTCCAGTGGCTGCCGGTCGACGTAGCTGCGCACCTGTGCGGCTCGCGCCGGCCCTTCCAAGAACTCGACCTTGCGGTATTCGAAGCCGAGGTGGCTCTTCTGGAAGGCCTCGAAGCGCGTCGGATCGATGAAGAAGACCGCGGGCGGGTAGAACGCGGCGGTTCGGATCGAATAGCGCTGCAGCAGCATGGCCCAGGTGTCGGAATCGAGGCCAGCGCCTTGCAGCAGAAGTGGCCGCAGGTACTTGCCTGTCATCAACGACGTGACGGAGTAAGAAGTGTGGGCTGTTGCTGCATAGGCATGCTCGAACCGAACCCCGGACTTGGCGAGCGCATCGATGTTGGGCGTCGTTGGCCGCGCGTAGCCGTAGGCTCCCAAATGATCGGCGCGGACCGCATCGATCGTGATGAGCAATAGATCGCGGCCTACCAGGGAGAAAGCTCTGCCAGTTTGGTTGGTTGGCCCGGCGCAATCAACGCCCGCAGTCGGGGACAGACAACTCGAACGAATAGGCGGCGGAGGCGCCAGCTTGGCCGCAAGCCGGACTCCTTGCCCGAGAAGCGGCGCCGATTCGACGAGGAGCCATCGCAGATTGTCGAACGTCGAAAGGGCCTTGGCACCCAGGGGAGCCAGCGCCGCGCCCGACAGAATGACAATCCAAGGCAGGACCCGAACCACACGAGAGGCCTTGGAGCTATCACGTCGCTTTGAGGATGCGAGGCCAGACAAGGCAAGTGGCCCGAGGAGGCAGGCCAGAACCCCAAGGCCCAAGTGAAATGCCGGATAGAGGCGGACGAGAAGGCGCTGATTGGCGAGCTCGAGGTTGACGAGCAAGACCACCGTGGCAAACGCCACGACCGCGGGCCGCTCCAGCTGCTTGCGGCGCAGCCACGGCGCTAAAGGATAGGCAACGCTCGCCGCGAGCAGCGCCGTGGTTGCGGCGAATAGCCCGCGCGTTCCAAGGGTGGCCAGATGCCGTCCCCCTCCCACGCCCCATGCCGCCGATCCTGCCAGAAGGCCGACAGTCGCTGCAAGGCAGAGGCGATGGGCCCTTTTTTCCCCATGAAGTAGCCAGAGGAGGAGTCCACCAACGGCGCCCACCAGTCCGGCTATCGGCAGAACGATCGGGAGCAGGGCCAAGAAGCCCCATTGGACCTCCCAGACGCTGGTCAGCGCCGAGCGTTCGAGGCAAAGGACCACCAGCGCCTCGAACAGGACCAGCATCCAGGCAGCGACAGCCCCACGGGCTGCTTGCACACTCAATTTCATCGAAAAAATGCTTGGCTAGACAAACTCAACCGTGGAGATCTCGTACTTGCGCTGGCCAATGGGCAGCTGCACGGTCACTTCGTCCCCCACCTCTTTGCCAATCAAGGCGCGAGCCAGCGGCGCGGAGATCGAGATGGAACCGTTGTGCAGATCCGCCTCTTCGGCACCTACGATACGATAGGTGACCTCTTCTTCGGTGGTTACATTGAAGAGCTTCACCGTGGCACCGAACCTAACCTTGGTGCCGCTGAGCTTGGTCGGATCGATGACCTCCAAGCGGGACAGCTTGTCCTCGATATCTTTGATCCTCGCCTCGACCATGCCCTGACGTTCCTTGGCCGCATGGTACTCAGCGTTTTCACTGATATCGCCATGCTCGCGAGCCACCTCGATGTCCTTGGAGATCCTGGGGCGCTCTTCCTTGAGACGAGTGAGCTCCTCGCGAAGCTTGCGGGCCCCCTCGGGCGTCATAGGGAATTTCTGTATCTCGGACATCGAGCTGCGGTTTTACCCGTTACATCGGGTCGCCGCAACAGGGCGATTTCCGCCGCGAGGCCAAGATTGGTCCGTTCAGGCCGTGTGGGAACCCACCTGGCGGCATGCGGACGCTTGCCCGGTAGCCATTCGTCCCGGGCGGTCCGCTTGCGCTGGGCTCTAGATGCCGCTAGCACCCGAGCGTGTCGATATCGAGAGTAAGCTTTGTCGCCGCCCTGTTCCTGTGCCTGTCGGGCTGCGCCACCACCACGGTCGCACCGCAAACGGCCCAACGTTACGAAGAGAACGCCAAGAGTGCCTTTGCCGCCGCCATGGCAGAATACGAAAGCCGGGACTGGGAGAGTGCCATCCTGATGTTTGAGCAGGTCAAGCGCGAGTATGCGTACAGCCGTTACGCGCGCCTGGCCGAGCTTCGACTGGCGGACATCGCGTTCAAGCAGGACAAGTACTCCGAGGCAGTGACGTCCTATCGGTCCTTCGTGCACGACCACCCCAACGATAACAGCGTCGCCTACGCCAGATTCCAGGTAACTAAGGCGCTATTCGAACAGACGGGCGATTCGATTCTCATGGCGCCGCAGGAAGAACGTGAACTCGCCAGCGCCTCCGATGCCTACACGGCGATGAAATCCTTTGCTGCCGACTTTCCGCGCTACGAGGGGATCCCTGAAGTCGAATACATGTTGAGTGTGGTAACGGGGTTGCTCGTTCGACACGAGTTGTACGTGGCGCGCTACTACCTAGGGAGAGGCCAATTCGAGCCTGCCGTCAGTCGTTGCCTCTATGCGCTCGATCGTTTCGAGGGGTCTGGCCTCGAAGCCGAAGCCCTGGTATTGCTCGGGGAAACCTACCTGAAGCTCAAGCGGCGCGACGAAGCGAAATCGACATTTGCTGCAGTGCTCAGTCGCTACCCCGAAAGTGCGTTTACCGTGCCCGCGAAAAATTTTCTCGCCCACATCGAGCAGCTCGCCCATGACCGAAGCCCTCAGAAGTGACAGCCTACGCAGTCCAGCACTCCCCGTAGTTCTCGTCGTCGATGACGAGCGCAACATTCGCCGCACCCTGCAAATGGTGCTCGCAGGGGAAGGCTATCAGGTCCTTGAAGCTGAGAGCGCCGAACAGGCGCTCGACATACTGCACCGTCCGGAGTTGCCGGTCGACCTTGCGATTTTCGACCTGAAACTCCCAAAAATGAGCGGTCTGGACGCCCTCGAACGTCTGCGCGCCGAAGAAGTGACGCGTGATTTACCCGTTATTGTCATCAGCGGGCATGCCACAGTTCACGACGCCGTCAACGCAATCAAGCTCGGCGCCTCGGACTTCTTCGAGAAACCGCTGAATCGCGAACGCGTTCTGGTTAGCGTTAGCAACTGCATCCGCACGGCACGTCTCAGTCGTACGATTGAGCAGATGCGCTCCGAGCTCGAGGCTCGGTACGAGATGATCGGCACGAGCCCGATCATGCAGAAGCTTTTCCAAGAAATCGACAAGGTGGCGCCGACGAAAGCCAGCGTCCTTATCACTGGCGAAAGCGGGACGGGCAAGGAACTCGTTAGTCGTGCCATCCATCGCCTCAGTCAGCGCAAGGACGCGCCTTTCGTCAAGGTCAACTGTGCTGCGATTCCTCGCGAGTTGATCGAGAGTGAGCTGTTCGGTCACGAACGCGGAAGCTTCACTGGTGCCCAAGGAAGAAAGCGCGGGTTCTTCGAGCAGGCCCATGGCGGCACGCTGTTTCTCGACGAAATTGGCGACATGGACTTGACTGCGCAGGCGAAGGTGCTTCGCGCGTTGCAGAACGGCGAGGTCGTTCGCGTCGGTTCGGAGCACGTGTTGCACGTCGACGTTCGGGTGCTGGCCGCCACCAACAAGGACCTGTCCAAAGAGGTTCAGGTAGGGAATTTTCGCGAAGATCTCTTCTTTCGACTCGACGTATTTCCGATTCGAGTACCAGCATTGCGCGAACGCGCTGAAGACATCCGATTGTTGGCAGAATCATTGGTTCAAGCGTTTTGCCGTGAGAATGGCTTGCGACCCAAACGCATCGATCCCGACGTCTTTGTGACGCTCGAAGCTCGCAAATGGCCGGGCAATGTCCGGGAACTCAAGAACGTGGTAGAGCGGGCGGCAATCCTCTCGAGTGACATCATCACGATTGCCGATCTGCCCGAGGATCCGCATGCCTCGCCATTCGACGAGGACCTTACGACGCCCCTGCCCCACAGCGTGCCGCCGTCGGAGGTGCCGGGGCGCAGCTCGCAGACCAATCTCGGCGACAGACGGCCGACTCTGCGCGAATACCGCGACCAGGCCGAGCGCTCGTACATCGTAGAGACACTCGGGTCCTGCGACTGGAATATCTCGAAAGCCGCGACGATCCTTGGCGTCGAACGCACCAATCTGCACAAGAAGATTCGCGCGTATGGGGTACAGCGGGGGGAATGAGAACTGCTCTGTTCTGCGGTGCGCTCGGCATCAGTGGCAGTCATGCCTAACGCGCTCGCCAGCTCAGCTGGGCAGTTCAAACTTCGGTGGCGGATCGCTGGCTCGTTTCACGATACCGCCGGCATCTTCGGCCAGATCGCCGTCGATCTCGACTTGGTGCCGGGCGAAAATCTCGTTTGCCATACGTCCCAGTGTTTCCGCTTCGCGCATGATGGCGGGATTCTGAGCGTAGCTGCCGCTGTCGAGCACGTAGGCGGAGAAGGCACGATAGCTGCGGGCCACCTCCAATTCGTTGCCGATTTCCTTGCAGATGACGATCGATCGCATGAAGTAATCGACTACCCTTGACTCGTGACCCTGACCCCAGGCGCCAGCGGCCGTGACTTCGGCCAGCGTGCGCAGGGCAATCGCCAAGTGTGGTTTGCTGCGCAACTGACCGAATAGATCAACGGAGCGCTTGATGTCTTCACGTGCCTTCTGCAGCTCTCCCTGCAATAAATACGCTTTGGCCAACGCCCGGAGTGCTTCGGCGAGATGTAACCGATCGCCGAGTTCATCACAACGTTCCTCGGCTTGCTCAAGCACTCGAATGGCCTCAGTCGTGTTCCCGAGATGGTAGTGCGTCGTCCCAATCTGAGTCAGCACGATGGCCATGCGATTGAGTTCGCCGACACCGCGTGCAAGCTGGTACGCCTCTTCGAGGAAACGGAGGGCAGCAGCCCAATCGTTGTTGTCTTGCGCGAGGCCGCCCAGATTGGCCAGGCTCTCGCTCGTCCCAATCGTATCGCCAATTTCCTGCCGAATACGCAGAGAAGCCTCGAAAGCCTCACGGGCGCGCCGACTGCTCCCGTGATCCATCCAGACCAACCCAATGTTGTTCAAACTGAGTGCAATCGAGCGTCTGTCGCCGAGCCGCTTACGCATGTCGAGAGCTTTCCGCATATGCTCAAGCGCACGTGCGTAGTCTCCCGTGAGCCAGAGTAGCTTGCCGATATCGTCGTTGCTGGCAGCAATCCCGCGCTCGTCTTTGGTGCTCTCGAACAGTTGTAGACCTGCGTCGAAGTGCTTTCGTGCGGCGTCGAAGGACCCGCCATCGCGATAGAGCCGTCCAAATCGATTGTGTGCAGCGCCGCCCTTGGCCAAGCGATCGAAGCGATAGGCCAGGTCGAGCATCTCGCGAAATGCTGCTAGGGCCTCATCGGTCTTGCCCAGCATGACGAGCGCATCGCCCCAATTGTGCAACGCATCCATGCGACGCGTTGCATCCGAATCGCCAATCAGGGCGAGCCCCCGCTGGTAGTGTTCACAGGCGCGTCTCGCCGCGTAGGCCTGGCGCGCTCGGTCTCCGGCGTCGAGATAGGCCATGCCTGCTCGCGTCCGCGACCCGGCGCGCTCCAAGTGCTGCGCGAGCATCGCGCAGGTCTCCTCGTGGTCACGCACGCCCTCACGGTGCGTCAGCCAGTCCGCGATGGTTTGATGATAGCGACGTGAGGGGGCTGCGCTGGTCAATGCGGCGATCTGTTCCCGCTCGAGCGTGTGCTTGAAGACATACTCGCGGTCGTCAGCCATGACGCTCTCCGGGAGTTCGAGGATGTAGTCCCGTCGCATCAAGTCATCGAGGCTGCTCCGCAGCGCAGCCAAGTCCTGCACGTCCGAGAGATGCCAAAATTCGGGGGTTTCTCGTTCTGCTCGGCCAAGGGCCAAGAGCCCGCGCATCCAGAACACACTCCCAATGGCGGCCGCATGTTCAAGCAGGCGGCGATCCATCGGTGAAAGGCTGGCAACCCGCACGGACACGGCATCCTCGGCCGTCATCGGTAGACGCACGGTCGAGAGTCGGTCGACGTTGATCTTCCAAGCGGAATGGCCAAGGTCGGCGGATTGGGTCACTTCGAGCACGCCGCTGTCATGGAAGATCCGCACCATTCGTTCCAAAAGGCCAGGGTTGCCCTGGGCCATGGCCACAGCAGCTTCAACGAGGAGCTCGCGTGAAGTACCCGCAGCCGGCTCAAGCAGCGCGGCCATCAGGTTCGTGGAGTCCTCGTCGCTCAGTGGGTCGACTTCGATACGGCGGTGGCGCTTGCCTGCCGTGTCGAACCAGTGTTGCGAACGACTCACGAGTTCGGGACGCGCCGTACAGAGAATCAGGATTCGACCGCGAGCGGACTGCGCCAGGTAGCCGACGAAGTCCAGGGAGTCGGCGTCGATGCGCTGCAAATCCTCGACGACCATGCAGATGGGTGTCTTGGCTGCGTCGGCTTCGAGGAACCGCCGCAGGATGGCGCGCCGCACCAAGCTGGCCTCGACGGGATCGTCTGCTAGTGCCCGCGTCAATGGCGTCATGGGGCACTTGACCCCGGTGAACTGACCCAAAAAATAGCAAACATCATCGACGTCGCGGTCGCCAAGCACCCGGCTCACTTCGTCGATGAGGCGTTCCACGCGGAGGGGCTCCGGCAGACTGTCCTGTATCCCGAGTCGTCCGCGCAGCAATCGACCCACCGCCCCATATCCTGTGTCACTCGAGCGCGCTGCCGCTTGATAGAGGCGTATCGGACCTGCCTGAGAGCGCAACTGTGAAGCCGCGGCCTCGGCGACCAGGCGAGATTTTCCCATCCCTGCTGGACCGATCAAGGTCGCCATGCAGGGCTGTCCCGCTCTTGCCATCTCGAACAGTGCGTCGAGTTCCGCCATCAACCGGCTGCGCCCGATCAAGGGCGCGTTGATGCGTACCCCCCCGAGCTCATTTGAGTCTGCTGGAGACATTTGGCGGCCAGTCTGGCGCGGCTTGGGCCCACCCACAAGCGTCGCCGGCGGCCAATCAGCCGGACTTGCCGTCATTTTGCGTCAGGTTGAATTCCGGCCCGTGATGAGTGGAAACTCAAGCCGCCAACGGCCGACATCGGCTATGTTCCGTGAGCCCGGCAGCCCTATATTCCGCCGGCACCAAACCCTCAGAAGCATGCGGTCAACAAGGTGAGTCTACCCGAAAGAGTTCCAGTCCAGTCGCGCGATGAGCCCAGCAAGTCCATTGGCGAGGGTGTATTCCGCAAATGCCGCGCGTGCGCGAACATCTATCCGAGCGATTCGCTCGCCCAGAACTGGGAAGTGTGTCCGGGCTGCGGTCACCACCACCCGCTTGCGGCGCAGCGGTGGCGTGAGCTCTTGCTCGATGACGGCCAGCTGACGCTTTGGGCTGAGCATCTTCAGACCGCCGATCCACTCGATTTCGACGATGGCATGGCCTACCGCGATCGCGTTGCCAAGGCCAAAGCGTCCTCCCGCAGCGACGAAGCTGTCGAGGTCGGGCGCGCGAGTATCATGGGGCGTCCCGTAGCTTACGGAGCTTTCATCTTTGGATTCATGGGCGGCAGCATGGGCAGCATCGTTGGCGAGCGACTTGCTCACCTATTCGAGCAGGCCACAGTCGAGCATCTGCCGGTATTGCTGCTGCATGCGTCAGGCGGAGCTCGCATGCAGGAGGGGATCTTGAGCCTCATGCAAATGGCCAAAGGTTGCGCGGCTTTGGCACGATTCCGTGAGGTGGCTCAGCCCTACTTGAGTCTATGTCTGCACCCAACCACCGGTGGCGTTGCGGCCAGTACGGCCTTGCTCGGTGACGTAAACATTGCCGAGCCGGGAGCACTGGTTGGCTTTGCTGGCCCCAGGGTCATCGAGAATACCATTCACCAGAAGCTGCCCGACGGTTTCCAGCGCGCTGAATTCTTGCTTGACCACGGAATGATGGACCTCGTTGTGCCCCGCGCGGAAATGAGAGACACCATCGCTCGCCTTTTGATGCATCTGGGAAGGGTTCGGTCGTGAGCCAATACGCTTCAGTCTTGAAACGCCTCTACGCCTTGGCTCCATTTGGGCGGCAGTTGGGCCTATCACGCGTTCAGGCTGCCTGCGCGCATTTCGGTAACCCGGAGCGTGCTTTCGAGGCGATTCACGTCGCCGGAACCAATGGCAAAGGCACGGTGTCGGCGTTTCTTTCCAGCATGGCATTGGCCGACAATCGTAGGGTAGGCCTATACACCTCTCCGCACCTCGTCAACTACGCCGAGCGAATTCGCATCGATGGCACCCCGATTGGGCCGGAGCTGTTAGCTGATTTGCTCACCCAGGTTATGGACGCAGCGCCAGACCTGACGTTCTTCGAGGTCACAACAGTCGCGACGTTCCTCGCGTTTCGCGAGGCCAAGGTCGATCTGGCCATTCTCGAGGTAGGTTTGGGAGGCAGACTCGACGCCACCAACGTCATCCCTCCGCCGAAGGCAGTTGCCATTACGCGGATCGCATTCGATCACATGGCCGAGCTGGGTGATTCTCTGGCGGCCATCGCGAGCGAAAAGGCTGGGGTCATCAAGAGTGGCTCCATCGTCGTTCTTGGTAAGACACATCCAGATGCAACCGCGGTCATCGAACGGCGTGTCAATGAAGTCGGTGCGCGTATTGTGGCACTTGGCAGCCCCGAACCGATTTTAGGTAAGCCACTAGCTTATCCAAGGGCCGCGATGCTCGGCTCGAATTTGGCCGTCGCAACGACGATTGCTCGGGAGGTTGGCTTTTCTGCGGATGCAATGTGTCGAGGTATCGAGGCAACGACCTGGCCGGGGCGCAACGAGCTCTTGCACCGCAATGGTCGAGAGCTCACGCTGCTCGATTGCGCCCACAATCCAGATGGCGCGGTCACGCTATCTCACATGCTCGATCCCGGTCTGCTCGGAGAGATCGAGTCGCGACGTGAGATCGCCCTGGTGTTCGGCGCGCTAAAGTCCAAGAACTACAAAGCCATGCTGCGGCGGCTGCAGCAGGTTGCCGGTCACCGCGTCTATGTGGCTCCACCAATCCCGGAGCGAGCAGTGCCGCCAGAGGACATGCGCGCGATTCTATCGGGCGAAGTGGCAACTTCCGTAGCTGAAGCGTTAGCCCGTGCCCGACATCTGGTGGGTCAGTATGGCGTGGTCGTCGTTGCCGGCTCCACGTATCTCGTCGGAGCGGCTCGGGCAATACTGCTGGGGCTGCAGCCAGATCCGCAAATCGATTTGTAGGGAGGCTCTGTGGGGCACGGGGTGGACTACGAGCAGCAGGCTCGCAGCATCGTCGAAGGCCTAAGCCTTGAGAAACGTTGCGGGCAGTTGTTGGTGGTCGGGTTCGATGGGACGGAGCTGCCGGAGACGGTCGCGAATTCCCTGCGCGCAGGGCATCGCGGTGGAATTATCCTCTTCAAACGGAACCTGCCGGATATCGAGACTGCCTGGCGACTGTGCCGCAACACTCGTGAGGCCTTTCCTTCTCCCCTGCCGCCGATGATTGCCCTCGATGAAGAGGGCGGCCGCGTGAGCAGACTCCCCCCACCTTTTCGGAAGCTGCCACCGATGCGTTGGTTTGGGGACCGTGACGACGTCGAGCTGACGCGGCGCGCGGCGCGCTGGTTGGCGCAGCAGCTCGCCGCAATAGGCATTACTTGGAATTTCGCCCCGGTTCTCGACGTCGATTCCAATCCCGAAAATCCCATCATTGGCGATCGAAGTTTCTCGCATGACCCCGCGGTTGTGACGCGCCATGCTTTGGCATTCATTGCAGGCCTACAGGAGCAGGGTATTGCTGCTTGTGGTAAGCATTTCCCGGGGCACGGTGATACGGTGCTCGATAGTCACCTCGATTTGCCGCGCGTGGACCAGCCGAGAGAACGATTGGAGCAGGTCGAGTTGGCCCCGTTTCGGCAATGTGCAGCATCGGGGGTTGCCGGCATGATGACGGCCCATGTCGTGTATCCAAGTTTGGATGCCACTGAAGTGGCGGCAACATTTAGTGCCCCCATTCTCAACGAGTTGCTGCGCCAGAGGCTTGGATATAAGGGTATCGTTTTCTCAGACGACCTAGAGATGGGTGCCGTGACGCGACATGGCACCGTCGAGTCTGCGGCCTGTGCGGCTATTGGCGCGGGGTGCGACGCGTTGCTCATCTGTCACAGTGAAGCCGCGGCAGAGCGAGCGCACGAGGCGTTGGTGAACAGGGCTCGAAGTGATGCTGTCATGCTGGCTCGGGTAAATGCAGCGGTGGCGCGTGTGATCCCGGCGCGGCTGAGATTTCAGTCGGACATGGCGCGGGGAGCAGATGCCCTGCTGCATCAAACTGTTGAGAACATTCCAATACTGCTAGGCGACCAGGTCCAATGACTCACATTCTGGCAGCGCGCCCCTCGGGCATGGGTGAGACCGGGTGGGTCGGCAGTTGGTCGCCAGGGATCGGAGATCCGACCATTTTGGGCTGGGTCACCGTCGTCGCCTATTTTGCTGCGGCGTGGCTCTGCTACCGAGTGATTGCGCGGCTCAAGCGACACAAGAATCGCGGGACGAAGCTCGTATTCTACGAGCGCCTGCTCTGGCAAGGCTTCTTCACGCTGCTCATTGTCTTGGGCATCAATAAGCAGCTCGACTTGCAGTCGGCATTCACGGAGTTTTTTCGACAACTGGCTCACGAGCAGGGCTGGTACGAGGACAGGCGCCTGTATCAAAGGTCCTTTATCGAGACGTTGCTGGTCCTCGGCGCGATTGCTGGAGCGACACTAGTCGCCGCTACCTGGCGCCTACCTAGTCCAACTAAGATTGCTGGACTGGGGTTGGGCTTCGTCGGCTGTTACGTGCTGATTCGAGCGAGTTCGCTGCACCAGATGGATAGACTTATCGGAGCAGAGATCTTCTCGATGCGGCTCAATTGGCTATTCGAACTCGGTGGACTTGGCGTTGTCGGCTTTGGCGCTCAGAGGAGGGCGACGCGGATGAAACTTTGCTCCAAGATGGCTCACGATACCGCTACGTTGCGGCGCCAGGTCTCGCCGCGGTGTCCGCAGACGGATCGTAGTTCCGTGGAGGACGATTAGTGGGCGCTGCACGAAAAGTCCCGATTGTCGTCTTCATTTGGACCCGTGCACTAGCGTCCTGCTGCCCATTACTCTGTGGTCTGCTTTTTACGAGCACAGCGCAGGGGGCCACCGTAGCTGATCTGGGCTCCGGTTTGCGCACAGAAGCAGCCGCGGGACTCGCCCCGCGCTCCTACGGCGTCAATCTACCGTCCGAGCCAGCGTTATCGCTAACGCTGCTTCCAACCACGGGCCTGCGTGTGCGCGGTCCGAGCTCAACGCTGACCGTGATCTATCAACAGCGTTGGTATATGCGCCAACCCAATACGCTCAACTATGAGCGTCCATTACTCTTCAATCGTCTCACGCTCGACTACCTGCGTGTGCTTACGGAGCGGCTCACTCTCCGGCTCAATGCGAGTGGCGGCGGCGGCGCCATGGACTTCATGGCGACACCCACCATGCTGCAGCAACCGAGCATCACGCCAACTGCTGCGTCAACCGGGACGGCCGCTCGTCCCTTTGCCCCCTCTGCTTCTCGGTCAACCGTGCTCCAGCTGGTCACGTTCAATGCTGGCGCGCAACTTGGCTATCAGTTGACGCAGCGCAACAGCTTTTCATTTGCCGTTTCAGCAACCAGAGCCAGTCCATTGCATTCCGACTCTTCAGGTCTACGCCGATCCCAACAGCTGTCGACGGCACTGGGTCATGGTTACCGACTATCAGAGCGAACTCAGCTGCAATCCGAGATTACCGCATCGGACATCCGAGGGTCGATGGGGGCTAGGTACGAAAGCCTCACCCTGCAATCCAGCATCGCGCACCAGTGGACGAGACGCACCACTGTGGGAACGTCAGCGGGCGCTTCTGCGTTCTTCCCGCAATCAGGCGCGCCCGCCCAATGGTTTCCCTCTGTAGGCGCGAATGCGACCCACACCAGTGGCCGGCAGGGGCGTCGATTGACGCTCACGGCGACCGCAAGCTACGGCGCCTATTTCGACCCATTGGTTGGCGCGCTCCGCTCGACCGTCGTGCTAGGGATGGGTGCTGCACGCGTGCTAGGGCGCCACTGGTCCCTTCTCACTCAGGTATCGGCAACGCTACCAGCCACATCCGAACCGCGACCCGTACAAGCCGGCGCGTTGCCTTGGTCAGAAACGTTTGCAATGGCAACCGCGAGTTTAGCTCGTGGGCTCGGGACACAGGCGCGATTCGAAACAGGCATGCGCTACATGCTCAATGCATCTCACCCCTCGAACTTCCAAGTTCTGAGTCGCCAGGCATGGCTGTTCGTCGCAATATCGCTGTGGGAAGGGACTGCTCAAGGCGGTCGAGGTGCTTGGGTCCTGTAGAGGTTTCCGCGGCTACCTTTCAGCGCGAACCCACTCGGTCGCGTCCTTGCGGCGCAAGAATCGCAGATAGGTCGGTACCTTCCAGAGCAAGTAGCGTGGCACGCCAAAGCAAAGCTCCCTTGCCGAGAGCAAGTCACGGCCACAGACCCACCATGATGCAGCCACACCCCCGCTGACCATGGCCACATCGGCGCAGGCGACCATGACCGGCAGCCAACCGACGGTTGGCAGTGCTGTGGCAATGGCCACCGTCGCAACACAGGTGCCGCCGATCATCATTACGAGGATTGCCAATGATGGTACAGCCAAGTCACAGGCCAGAACTAGCAGCTCGACCCGCCGCCGCCGAATTGCCTCTCTGAGCATTTTCGGCAGGTACTCTCGAATCGCCAGAATATGGCCTTGCTCCCAACGCTGCCGTTGCCCTGCTTGACCCGACACGCTTGGCGCAATGTCGCTCTCAACCAGTACATCGGGGCAATGCACTGCCGCTTGATCGCGCAACGCCAGCTCTAAGCCGAGCACGAGATCCTCCGTGATGTGCCCCCGCATGTCCGGGGCGTCACGGAGGACATTCCATGGAAACGCCATACCTGTACCCGCCAACTGGCGCCCCAAGCCGATACGATGCAGCCCGCGTGGGCGGATTAGGTTCTTGACGCGGAACGCAAAAGCCCCAATCTTGGTCTTCAAGTCGGCTCCTAGTGGAATCACCATGGCGTACTCTGCCTGTGCCGGTCGCCCCGCATTCAGCGTTGTCGCCGCCAGTGCATCGATTCCACCCTCGCTCAACACGCAATCCGCATCCATGACGACTACGACTTCGGGAGGTGGCAGCATTGCAGCCAAGTGGGCGACGCCGTAGCTCAATGCGTAGCCCTTACCGCGACGCTCAGCATCGAACCGCTCTAGCACGGTTGCACCGGCAATTCGTGCCTTCTCGGCAGTGTCGTCGGTGCAATTGTCCGCAACAACCAGCAGCTGATCGTTGCTGCCCAGCTGTTTGGCGAGCTGGCTGAGGGTTTTTTCGATCCCTGCCGATTCGTTGTGCGCAGGTATTAGTACCGCCACCCTCGCGGTTCTGCCTCGCGTACGGGGCATTCGTTTCTTCCCGCCAAGGGCGCCGACCAAGCATTCTGCGGAAAAAGTCGCACTTGGAATGGCCAAGCCGAGAGACCACAGCGATAACACTACCCGTAGCAATGGACCAATCACGGTGCTGTCTCCCCCATTAGATTCCTCAGTTCTGCCGCGTTGACGAGAACATCGTGCCGCTGCTTGACAGCGGACTTGCCGTTCCGGCCCATTTCCTCGAGCTTTTCGAGATTCGTGTTCAGCACCTTGGACATAGTATCCGCCAGTGCCTTGACCGAACCGGCTGGCACTAGCCAGCCATTGACTGACGGCTCCACAAGCTCCGGGATCCCAGCAACGAAAGTGCTGATGACAGGTCGCGCGAGTGCCAGTGCTTCCATGATGACCACGGGGAGCCCCTCGGCGAAACTGGGTAGCACCAGGACTGTGGCTGCTTTCAACTCCTCAATCACCTGCTGCTCAGTGAGCCATCCGGTAATTGATACCCGAGATTTTAGCCCAAGTTCTGCAATGCGTTGTTCAATTGTCGCGCGTAACGGACCATCACCGGCGAGAATCACCTGAAACTCAAAGCCTCTGTTCGCCAGCTCCGCCGCAGCGTCAAGAAGCACGAGGTGCCCCTTCTGTTCGGCGAGACGCCCAACGCACAGAAACCGACCCTGGCTTGCAATTGGAGTCGTTTCACTCGCCAGTAGCTCCCTTTGCAGTCCACATCGCACCACGTGAATCTTGGGCCAATACTCGCGCGCAACTAGACGACACAGTTGGCTGCGTCCGAAGTCGCTAATGGCTACAACGAAGTCCGCATGTAAGATTTTTTCTTTTAGCCCCAGCAGCAGGGCGCGATCAAACTCCTCTGGTCCGTGAACCGTGAAGCTATACGGCGGGCCCCCCAACTCGTGGCACAGGGCAGCCACCGTAGCGGAATTGGTACCGAAGTGTGCGTGCAAATGTCGCGCCCGAGTTCTCTCGAGAGACTCAAGTAGCACGCACGCCTCGGCGAGATAGGCGGCGTGGGGGATCCACCCGCGGTCGGAACGGTATGCTATCCGACACATCATCTGGGCGGCAGAGGTGAATCGAATCGGGGATCTTGCTCCAACCCGACTCAGCGCGCCGAGCATCGTCGACCAATCACCGAGGAGCGTACGCGTTTTCGAAGCTTCCTCCGCGTCGCGCGGGTCTACGTACCCGCCCTTGGTCGATCGAATGGTGTACCGGTCCACTTGTTCGCCTAGTTGTTCGAGCGCGAGGATCTCTCGCCGAATGAAGCTATGGCTAGTGGTTGGGTATTGGTTGGTCAGGTATGCAATAGTCACAATTTTGTTCCCAGTTGACTCACGCTATCCGGCGCTTTCCCGGGCGCCATAATTCCTTTCGATCCAGTCCCGGTAGCTCCCCGAACGTACTCGATCTACCCAGGCTCGGTTCGAGAGGTACCATTGCACGGTCTCCCTGAGACCAGTGGCCAAGTCGTGACGAGGTTTCCAGCCCAACTCCCGTTCGATCCTCGAACAATCGATGGCATAGCGGCGGTCATGCCCGGGCCGGTCCTTGACGAAAGTCATGAGCGCTTCGAGCTCTGCCTTCGGACGCGAAGTTTCTTGACTTACGATCTCTATCAGAGTGCGAACAAGCTCCAGATTCGTTCGCTCTGCACGTCCACCGACATTGTACGTCTCGCCTGACTTGCCCTCAGTCAGGATCGTCCAAATCGCCTCGACGTGATCGTCGACGTGTAGCCAATCCCGAATGTTGCCGCCGTCACCATAGATTGGCAGGGACTTGCCTTCCAGCATATTCAGGATCATTAGCGGGATGAGCTTTTCAGGAAAATGGAACGGCCCGTAGTTGTTGGAGCAGTTCGACAGTGTCACACTCAAACCGTACGTGTGTGCGTAGGCACGCACCAGGTGATCGGACGCGGCCTTGGATGCTGAGTATGGGGACCGCGGATCGTAAGGCGTAGACTCAACGAACGCGCCCTGGGGGCCGAGTGACCCAAAGACCTCATCCGTCGAAACGTGATGAAAATGAATGTGCGGGTTTTGGCGCAACACCTGCAGCAACTGGGCCGTCCCCATGACATTCGTCTCGATGAAGACGGCTGGTCCCTCGATGCTTCGATCTACGTGACTCTCTGCAGCAAAATGTACGATCGTCCGAATGTCATTCGCCTTGCAGGTCTGCGCTACGAGACTTGCGTCGGCGATGTCCCCGTGGACGAAGACGTAGCGCTCAAGATCCACAGCTCCCGTGAAGTTCTCGACGTTTCCGGCGTAGGTGAGCTTGTCAAGATTCACCAAACGCCCGACAAAACGAGGGTTCTTGAACATCCATCGAAGGAATGCTGAACCAATGAATCCGCAGCCACCAGTGACCAGAACGTTGCCTAATTCTCGCTGCACCACTTATTACCTCAGTTTGCCTGTGGAACGCTGCTGAATATACTCAAACAAAGCCTCCTTCCACGTTCGAGGCACAATACCGGCCACTCGTGTTAGGCGGCCGGTGTCAAGTACCGAATAGGCCGGACGCGCAGCGGGTCGAGGGAACTCTGCCGTCGACACTGGCACGATTCGTTGAACGGAGACTTCCTCACCAACGTCGAGCATTGCCTGGCGAATGGCACACGCAAACTCATACCAGCTGGTTTCGCCCACGTTAGCAAAATGCCAGACTCCGCTCTGCACGATGCATTTCGGGTTCAGAAGGCCAGCCACCCGCAAGGCGGTAGAAGCCAGATCACCCGCATACGTCGGTCGCCCCACCTGGTCGGCCACTACCCGCAATTCCTCTTTGGTCTTCATCAGGTTCCACATCGTCTCGACGAAACTTGAGCGACCATCGCCGAACAGCCATGACGTTCTGAGAATCCACCAACGTGTTCGGTCGTCGGCACCCAGAACCGCAACGAGCTGCTTCTCGCCTCGAGCCTTGGAAGCGCCGTAGACGTTGCAGGGTGCCAACTTGGCGTCCTCGACGAATGGTTCCTTACCGCACCCGCCAAACACGTAATCCGTCGAGAAATGGAGCAACGCGGCTCGCGTGGCGTGACAGGCCGTTGCCAAGACACTGGGACCCAGAGCATTGACGCGCTGAGCGGCCACTTCGTTGGATTCAGCTGCATCGACGGCAGTATAGGCTGCACAATTGATGACTACGCCTGGCTTGTATTGGGCAACGAACCCGTTGACCCGTTCGGAGTCCGCGATGTCGAGCTCAAGGTCGGTCCCAACCCAGCTGATAGAATTCTGGTCGAGTAGTCTGCCAATACACTGCCCCAGCATCCCGGTTGCGCCGGTCATCCATACGGTCACTGGCGCACCCTCTCGCGATACTCGGCGAATGGCTCACCTTCGCAATCCCTCTTCGAGAGCACCGGCGATCGGTTTGGCCAATCCACCGCCAGCTCGGGATCATCCCAACGCAGCGTCTTCTCTTTCTGGGCGTCGTAGGGACTGGAGACCTTGTACTGCACTTGAGCAATCTCGCTCTTGACGCAGAAACCATGCGCAAAGCCAACGGGAATGTAGAGTTGAGCATGCTCTGTCGCGTTGAGCTCGACAGCGTGCCACTTGCCAAAGCTCGGTGAGGTTGGGCGAATGTCTACAGCGACATCCCAGATACAGCCCTGAGTCACGTGTATCAGCTTCGCTTGGCCCGGATGTTGCTGATAGTGCAGGCCGCGCAAAGTCCCCATGATGGACCGCGAAAGGTTGTCTTGAACGAATCTCGTCGTGATTCCCGCCTGTTGGTATCGCGGTTCGTTGTATGGCTCGAAGAAGAAGCCCCTGCCATCGACGAAAACACGTGGTCGTATCAGCTTCAAGCCCGACAAGGGCAGATCAACTACTTCCATGTGGTGCCCGACTCTTCTGTTGCGAGCGCACGCAAGTACGCCCCGTATTCGCTCTTGCCACAAACCCGAGCGCGCTCCAGGAGTTGTTGCTTGTCGATGAGCCCTCGCCTGAACGCAATCTCTTCAAGGCAGGCGATGTGCGTGCCCTGACGGCGTTGCAGCGTAGCAACGAATTGGCCCGCCTCGAGGAGGCTCTCGTGTGTGCCTGTGTCGAGCCAGGCCATGCCACGGGGAAGCAGCCGCACTTGTGCCCGCCCTAGGGTGATGTAGCGGTTGTTCACATCGGTGATCTCGAGCTCGCCGCGCGCAGATGGTTGTATCGATGCTGCGATATCGAGCACCTGATTGTCATAGAAGTACAACCCGGTCACGGCAACGTTCGACTTCGGAGCTAGAGGTTTCTCGACGATCGAGAGCGCCCGACCGTCTGGCGCCATCTCCACCACGCCGTAGCGCTGTGGATCTGGCACGCGGTATCCGAACAGCACCGCACCATCGAGGGACGCGATCGCCTCACCGAGTAATCCGCGCAAGCCCGCACCGTAGAAGATGTTGTCTCCAAGCACGAGGCACACGCTGTCAGTTCCAACGAAACTGCGCCCAATGATGAATGCCTCCGCGAGTCCATTGGGAGCGGCTTGCTCTGCATACGAGAACCGAATTCCGAGCTCTTCACCGCTACCCAATAGGCATCGGAACTGCGGAAGATCCACTGGCGTCGAGATGACCAAAATATCGCAAATCCCCGCCAACATGAGCACGGAAATCGGATAGTAGATCATCGGCTTGTCGTACACTGGAAGCAGTTGCTTAGACATGGCCCGCGTCAGCGGGTCGAGCCTTGTACCGGCTCCGCCGGCCAATATGATCCCCTTCACTTGCGTGCTCCTTCGTTCCTAGTCCAATCGCCAAAAGTGGTACTACGCCGACCTGGCCTGCTCCAGAGACCCGAAATCAGGTCAGTTGGCCGAAGTGTCCGAGTCTCCCGAATACCTAACAGCTAGGACTCGATCTGTCATCGCTATCTGGCGAAATGTCGCATCTTGTTTGACCCATCGCTGATGCTTGGGCACGCGGCTGTGGAATGTTTCCCCATTGAATGACAGAAGCACGACTTGCAGGGGCGAACGCTTCCGGAATGGGAGATTGTCGGATATATCTTCCGGTCTAGGTCATGGAAAAGCAGCAGAGTCCCAACGGTCGAACGGCGCAGCTCCGACGTAGCGGCACGAGCAGAATCGCGCACTTCGCGTTAAGGCTGTGCTGCTGTGTCGCAATACCGCTGCTCGGCTCGTGCTCGTCGGCACGGACTTACGTATGGGTCGACGAGTACGTTGCGAAGGGATTCGCGGCAGCACCGCGGCTCATTCGTCCGGGGGATCGCGTGCACGTTCTCGTGCGCGGACAGGACCAATTGGGTGCTCAGGTCGACGTGAGGCCGGACGGCGAAATCGTGGTGCCCGTAGCAGGGAGTGTTGCAGCTGCGGGAAAGAAACCGAGTGAGTTAGCCAATGTCATCGCTGCCCGTCTGACAGGCATCGTCAATGACCCTACCGTGACCGTGATTGTGGAACGGCGCCGCACGGCGATAACTGTTTTGGGCGAGGTCCGTACTCCAGGCATATATGAGCTTGATTCGCGCGACGGCGTGGCGGATGCTCTGGCGCGCTCGGGAGGGCTTACCGCATTTGCGGATGGCGATCTCGTCTTCGTCATTCGACGAGAACCACACCTGGCAAGAATCCGCGTGCGCTACGAGGACTTGACTGGTGGCGAGCGGGTAAGCCTCGGCTTCGAACTGCGCGACGGCGACATTGTCGTCGTCGAGTAGGACGAGCGTTGTTAGCGGCTGCCGACGCGGCAAACGACCGTTCGTGGATCGTGACTATTCACCGGTGAGCGTCGTTGCGTCCCCCCGTCCCTCAATCACGTCAACGATGCGTTGTGCAAACATGGGTGCGACACGTTTGGCGAAACTCGAATTAGGGTGGGAGTCCCCGCCCGCGTTCGCGGGAGCAAGGAAGACTCCACCTTGCGTTTCCAACCGAAAGAAGTCCCAAACGTAGATATTGTCCCCGGGTTCGTCCCAGGTCGTCGTTATCCAGTCGAAGAACTCGCTCGTAAGCGCGCCTTGTTCCGGGGTCGACTCGCTCGCTTTCAAAGCGCCTCCAGTCCACACGATGAACCGCGTCGTCGGGAACTGCCGCATCTTCTCGCGCAGGGCAAGGTACTGTGCGCCGTAATTCTCGAGCGACTTGCGATCGGATGCGATGTCCGGTGCCCCCAGGTCCGGCTCGATGGAAGAAACCGGGAAGCTGTGCTTCCAAATGATTACCTGATACTGGTTGGTCAGGATTTCGAGCGTTGCTTGACCAGAGTACGCACTCGCGCCGGCGTGCGCCACCCAGAGGTTCCAGTAGTCGAACGGGTAGTTCGTCCAGGGATAAGTCCTTCCATCCGGATAGGTCTTCGCGTCAATCGCATAGCCCTTGCCGGTTCGCTCATTGTATTTTGCGAACCATTCAGACACTCCCGCCTGCCAGACGATTTCGCCAACGCTGTGGTGTAGAAATACTACCTGGGTATTGGCGGATAGTGCACCATTCATTCGGCTGCGCTCATTGAAGTTGGTGGGTGCGTTCGGAGAGCGCTCGTGCCGCACAGACGATTCCGTCACCGGTTTGCTTTGACCGTTGGGCGGCGAACCTGCGGAGCGCATCGTCTGAGCGCCCGCTGCGCCAACGGAATGCCCCGATGATGTTCCCGAAAAGTCGCTCAGCGGCACCCCGCCATACTGGAACGAATTGTCGACAGCGCTTTGGCGGCTGCCGAACCCGCAACTCATCATCAAGCCTCCGGTTGACACGGTCCACCAGAGGCTCAGATGCGAGACGGTCCACCAGAAGAACGGTCTGCGCGTCTTGCACCTTGGCCGCAATAGCCGTAGGACGCGTAGTTTCGTGCCGCCATCGATCATCAGATCGAAGTCCGGAGGATCGTCAATGCTTCAGTCCAACAACGGATTGCCATTTCCCCTATCGGAACCACTCTCGTGCAGGTTCTCCAATTCCGCGTTCGATGAGTCGTTCCCGAGAGACCTCGGGGCGCCATCCGAGTTGTTGCTTCGCCTTGGTGCAGTCAAATACGGCCATCTGTGTCCTCGACGCCCAGTCCCGATAGCTTGGCATGATGTGTTCCGGATGCTTCACGAGAACCTTCACCATCCACTTGAACATGTCTAGCGCATAGAACTTCGCGATTGGCGTGTGGTACCGCTGGAGCTTCATGCCAGCCAATCGCTCAAGTTCGTCCAGGTACTCGTTGGCGCTCAAACATGGATCCCCGATGAGGTTGAACGACGCGCCATGAATGCTGGGTGGCGCTTCGATGCCAGCGAAAATGCCCTGCACCACGTCGTCTACCGTGACCAACGGTAGCTTGTTATCGCCCTCACCCCAGACCTGGCAGATGCTGTCGTGTTGCCACATCCCGATCCCCCAATGCAAGGGACAGCCACCACGTCCAATGACGATACCCGGACGGAAGATAACTAGGGGCAATTTCTGTTCGCGATGCAGAGCCAGCAGAACGTCCTCCGACGCCGCTTTCGCTCGCGCATATAGATTGCGATGTTCGATCTTTGAGTCGAGAGGCGTCTCTTCGGTGATGGTGCCAGCGCCTGGCCCCGCATAGTACGAGTCAATTGTTCCAGAATAGATGAAGCGTTTGATGCCTTTGGCGATTGCTCGCTCTGCCACCAACCTGGTCATCGCAATCTCGTGCTTCTGGTAATCACTCCATGACTTGACGTTGGAGCGAGCGAGATGCACGACGCATTCGGCACCTTCCAATGCAACGTCGAGATCACGAGCATTGGCGCAGTCACCCACGACGACGTGAACACCCGCGTTGACCAGCTCGCTTGGAAGCTTGCCTGCACTTCTCACCAGCACCCGCGTCGACTTGCCTTTGGCAACCAGATAGCGAACCAGTTCCTTGCCGATGAACCCGGTCGCACCGAGAACCAAGACGTTCGGAGTTGCGGTGGCGATCGCGACTGTTGAACTCGGGGCTGTGTCCGACGTGCCGAGCGTGACTCCACCACTAGAAGCCTCGTGTGGCGTTGGAGCGGATTCCCGGATCTGTTCACACAGAGCGATGACATCATGCCCCAGGCTGGCTGACAGGCGTGAATCGGTCACGCCTGCAGGCGCGTGATAGAAACGTTCGACTGCTTTGGCAATACTGTAGCCGTAGGGGGTGCCGCGCGCGGAGGCGTGGACCTTCGATGACACGTACCCTAGTAGCGTTGAGCGCGCCTGCGATGTGAGTGCCCGCGATTCATTTCGCAACATCGTATAGCGGTCGAAGTCCATGTCGCGGGGTACATGCTGATGTCGTAGGTAGGTATTTCTCTCGAAATCCACGGAGGCGCTGCCGGTGGTACCACGCAAGTGAAGTGTGAATTCCGTGAAGCCTGGAACGAACGAGAGATTCACGTCAGCAGCGGCTTGACCGCGCCTGGCATGAACATGCCAACGTCGGTAGAATGGAACTCCCGTTGGTAGTTCGGTCTCATTGCTGGCAGTAACACTCAACGCCTCTGGTTTGCCCATCAAATCCAATAGCTGACCAAAGGGATGTGGACCGATCTCAAACAGAATATTTGTCGGATTCCGCAACATCCAAATATCGAAAGGGCCGGCAATTAGCTGTCCGAGCGGCTTGAACCAGTTGATGGCAACATGATCGATTTGGCCGAACACCCCTGCCTGTAGGTCGCTACGCAACTGCTCGTACGGTTCCGAGAACAGAAAATTATGAGCAACCCCGAGTGGAACGCTCTTCTCCCGAGATAGTGAAACGAGCTTCTGACACTCTTGCGCTGAAATGCCCATTGGCTTTTCCAGGAATGCGGCCACACCTGCATTCAGTAATCGTTCTGCCGGTCCAAAATGGCCATCGGGCGGCGTCAAGACATGCACTGCGTCGACCTGTCCTCCCGCCAACATTTCGTCGAGGGAGGCGTAGACGGCTTCGACCCCATAGTCTGCAGCAAACGTCTTCGCTCGCGATATTGCACGATCGCAGACCGCGGTAAGCCGCACATCGGGTGTTACCTGCAATGCCTTGGCGTGGTACTCGGCGATGTAGCCCGTGCCCAGCAGACCAACGCGCCACTTCTTGCGTTGGGTGAGAGAGCCTTCCTGCGCCGACTGAGCCTCACGTCGACCACTATTCTCGCCCAGATCGTCTTTCGTCATGAATGCTTCAATCCCTTGTACTCAATGAGTTCGACTTGACGTTTCAGCCAACGAGTTCGATGGTGATAGTGAATGATTCCAGCTAGTTCCGGCAATTTCGCCAGAACATTGAACACGGCAAGCAAGCCTGCGTCCGTCGGAGCAAGCCCGTTGGCTCGACCTCCTCGATAGATGCGCGTGGCGAGCACAGGGTAACCCAAGAATCCCAACAGGCTGACTCCGCGCGTTGGAATGGCCATCGCGATTGATGCAACCGGCACACCCAGTGCCCAGAACCAAACTCTCTGGCAGTCACGCTGGAAATGCCGGTCCGGCGAAGCGCCATGGAGAGCGGCGCCCTGCGCGTAAGCCATACCGGTCCGGCGCGCTCGCGTCCACCATTGAGAGAATTTTGTGATCGCTGCGTCGTGCAAGACCATACGGTCCGACAACGCGACGATCTTGAGCCCTAGTCGGCGAGTCCGCAGACACAATTCGTCGTCTTCGGCTGCCATGACGTCGACGCGAAATCCCTTGAGCTGGAGGAAGATTTTGGCTCGCACCATGAAAATGCCACCACACGCAGCAATCTCCCCTGGCTCTTTCTGCCACTCGATGTTGCACATGCGGTTGTAGATTGACGCTTCCGGGTGTCGCTCCATGACGCGCCCGCACACGATTCCGACGTCGTCGCGAGATGCCAACGCCGCAACACCGCGTTCGAACCATTCAGGAAAGACCTCACAGTCGCCATCCACGAATTGGACAAACTCGAGCTCCGAATGGTCGTTCAATAGACGCTCGAAACCCGCGTTTCGCGCCCTTGCTGCGCTCATTGGTTTCGTTGTATCGAGTTCAATGACAGTTGCGCCGGCCTCGCGCGCCCAGCTAGCACTGCCATCGTGAGAGCCTGAGTCAACATAGACGACGGGGGCACCGCTCTGCTGTACAGATCGAATGCTCGTATGAAGTCGCTCCCCTTCGTTGCGACCAACGACGACAATGCCAAATCTGCTCATTCGGCCTCCCATTTACTCTATCTGCCTGCCGACGGGTAGCGTCGGCGGGGTTCCACGCGACAAAGACTGGCCAACCACTGCCCTGCAAGCGCAACGGACTGCCATGGACCAGGTCGCTCCACATTCCGAGGATTCTGCGGCGATACATGCTCCAGCTGGCCAAACAGAAACAACCAGATCAGCGCCGCCCGCCCAGCCGACCCTGGCTTAGCAGGGTCACCCGGATCCCGTGTTGCATACTGTCGTGACACCGGTGTCACCCGCCACTGATTTTTGAGAACAACCAGTGTTGCCTCTTGCCTATCATTGGACCTGCCCACAATGGGCAGGCAGCGGTGCTTGCGACTAGATGGACTAGCGGCGCAGATGTTTGAGGAGTTCACGTGACATGAGGTACAAGAACTGAGCATTCGTGGTCAAGTAGCGCTTCCAAAGGCGACTTGGTTCTTGAACGAGTCGAAAGAGCCATTCCATGCCCACTCGCTGAACTATCTCAGGTGCTCGAGTGCGGAGCCCCGCCAGAACGTCGAATGAGCCACCGACGCCAATGGCGAACTCCACCCCCAGCCTGTCCCAATACTCTTCGAGGAAGTGCTCTTGGCGTGGCACGCCCATGGCGACCACCAAGATTCTTGCCCCGCTCTCCGCGACGGCGCGCGCGCGCGCTTCGGCTTGCGCGCCTGAAAAATACCCATCTTGCACGCCCGCTACGATGAGACCAGGATGGCGTTGTTTGAGGCCAGTGGCGACCTTTTCGACTACACTTCGCTCAGCGCCAAGCAAATACACGCCGAAACCCTCACGCGCTGCGCGTGCGCAAAGGAGCTCGACGAGATCGACTCCAGTGACCCGCTCGGGAAGCGGTCGTGCCAGAAGACGAGAGCTCCAAATCAATGGTTCGCCGTCTGCCACGACTATCGCCGCGTTCTCGACAAAACGCTGCAGGCGGATGTCTTGGCGCATCATCATCAAAATCGCCACGTTGACGGTGCACAAGTAGCCGCGCTCCCCCGCATGAATTCGGCGGCTGACTAGGTCAACGGTCTCCTCCGTGGTGAGGGGATGAAATGAGGCGTTCAACAGTGGCACGGGGGTCATTACAGCCACTCCCGATTCAGCAACATCGCGTCGAGGAAGAATTTGGTGGGCCAATTGGGGAACGTCAGGCGCGAATAGGCACCCCAAACTGGTTGCGAGCCCTTGATTGCTCCGCGCACGTTCAGGTCGCTAGTCGTTATGTCCTGCCAGCTCATGACGTAGCGGAGGGCAGATACGGCGGAGCGTCGAAACAGTTCGTCGCCGCCGACTTGGTAGAGCCTTGCCCAATTGAGAGCCATTTGGCAGTTGCCGGTCAGGCAACAGTACGTAGCCTGTGGTTGGCCATTTACGTCAATCGTGCCGGGAATGAAGCCACTATCGTGTAACTGCTTGGTAACTGCGCGGGCACAGTTCTCGGCAGATTTGGTGTAGCGCTCGTCATCCAGCAGTACGCCTGATTCGAGGAGTCCCCGAATCGTGTACGCGATGGTATGGGTGAACGGGGCCACTCCGGTTTCGAACGCGTTTTGGTCGTAGTAGCCATTGCGTTCCTGAGAAAGCGCCCAGTCGAGATTCGAGCGCGCAACAGCCTCACGGTCTGCCGTTGGCCTTTGCTTATGCAGACGCAACAGGGCCCAAGCCGTCCGTGCGTTGTACACGTGCGGAATGTGATTGTGCGTATTGCGGGTCCAGCGCCGTTCCCCATCAGCCACATTGGTTAGCCAATCCCCAGCCTTTTCAGCCGCCTGGAGGAACGCGGCCTCACCGGTTTCCTCGAAGCCGCGCACCAAGCCGTGCAGCACTTGGCCAGTATCAAATACGATGCCTCGCGAGGCGTCATAGGCTGGATTTGAGATCGAGCCATCCGCGTTCTGTACGCGGCAAAGCCAGCGGCAAATGGCAATCGCACGGTCGCGAAACCCCTTGCTCCCCGGCTCTTTAGCCAGGTCGAAGAATGTCTCGGCGATATAGCCTGATGTCTCGCGATAGGGTGGTCGCCAGCCACCGCGGAGCGAGTAGCCGTAGCTCACGCCACCATCGGTACCCTTGTCGTGGGCGCGACTCAACCATTCAACGGCGGCATCAATGTGCCGCGATGGGGGCAAAAGTGGATGTGCGAGGCCGGAGAAGTCTCGCTTGATAATCGCACCAAAGGCAAATACGGGAAGGTCCACTTGAATTCTCCGAATCAGATGATGCTCGATAGACGAGAGGGATCGGTCAGGGCTAGGGAGCGCCGGATGGGACTCGACGCGTATTGGGATCCAACAGCAATTCGGCGACACGTTCGCCAGCTTTTCCGTCGCCAAAGGGGTTGTGCCACTCGCGTGGTCGGCGCAACATTTCGTCCACAGCCGCTTCCAGCACCCCAGGGGCGGTCGAATCGCACAGTACGTTGGCTCCAACGGTGATGGTCTCGGGTCGCTCCGTGTTGGGGCGCAGCGTGACGCAAGGCACATGGAGCGAGCAAGCTTCCTCCTGCACCCCGCCCGAATCTGTGAGCGCTAGCTGCGCATCGGCAAGGAGACGCAAGAAGTCCAGGTACCCAACAGGCTCAGTCGTGATAAATGGTGGTTCCGAGAAACGACTACCGTTCGCCATGCGGCCAATCGTGGCTTGCGTACGCGGGTGGATCGGAAACACCATCGAAAGGCCGTGGCGAACAGATACCGCGCGCAGAGCGTCCATCACCGCCTGCAGACGCTCTTCGGAGTCCACATTGGATGGTCGGTGCAGCGTGACAATGGCGTAGGGTCTGTTCGAGAGGCCCAGCCTCTCGATCACGTTGGAGCGCTGGCGCGAACGCTCGGAGTTGAGCAGCGCGGCGTCAACCACTGTGTTGCCAACAACATGAACGCCGCGCACGATTCCCTCCGCCTTCAGTCGCTCCCTTTGCAGATCGGTCGGACACAGATGCAATGCAGCCACGCGACCCGCCAGAATTCGATTTGCTTCCTCGGGCATGTCCCAGTCGTCGCTTCGCAAACCGGCTTCGAGATGCGCAACTGGTATGCCCAACTTGTACGCCGCCAGTGCACCACCGAGAACGCTGTTGGTGTCGCCCTGGACCAACACCCATTCCGGGTTCAGCTTGGCAAGTGCGTCCGTAGCACGAATCATGATAGTGCCGAGCTGATGCCCAGCTGAAGCCGACCCCACTTCGAGGTTGGCATAGGGCTTTGGCAAGCCGAGATCCTCGAAGAAGACTGCGTCCAGCTGATAGGAATAGTGCTGACCGGTATGGACAATCGCCAGCGGTGCCCCCCGACGTCTCAGTGCGTCGACGACGGGCGTGATCTTGATCAATTCGGGGCGTGTCCCGACAACGAACGCAATCATAGCCACGGTCCTATCATGTTGGTGCGATCCAGCGTGTAAGTCGGCAAACTTGAGGTTACTTTCATGAGCGCGAACACCGGGGATAGTAGACGAAAGGCCGCATGCTCGCTCAAACTTTCGTTCCGTGCAAGCGGTAGAGCATCCTGAACGGGTGGTTCGGCCGAGCTTCGGCATTTGCGTCGATTGAGGTGCGTGAAGTACGCTCGCTCACCCTGCATTCGCCCGCACCCGCCTTCCAAACACCGTCAAGAACAGAATCTTCAGGTCCAAAGACAGCTGCCAATGGTGGATGTAGAAGAGATCATGCTCAATGCGTCTCTCCATCTTCTCGAGCATTTCGGTCTCCCCGCGCCACCCGTTGACTTGTGCCCAACCGGTGATGCCTGGCTTGACCTTGTGCCGCAGCATGTAGCCGTGGATCTTGTTGCGGTAGAGTTCATTGTGCGCCACCGCATGGGGTCGCGGCCCGACTAGCGACATGCTGCCTCCTACGACATTGAATAGCTGGGGAAGTTCGTCCAGCGAGGACTTGCGCAAGAACGAGCCAAATCGGGTGATACGCTTGTCATTGGCAGTTGCCTGCCGCACGATCGGGCCATCGTCACACACCGTCATGGTCCGGAACTTGAGTATGTGGATCTCGCGTCCGCTCAAGCCGTAGCGCCGTTGCCGAAAGAGTATGGAGCCAGGGGAGGTCAGCCTGACGCCTATGGCGATTGCCAGCATGATTGGTGCTGCGAAGAGCAAGGCAATGCTGCCCAGCACCAGATCCTCCAGTCGTTTGAGCCAGCCTTCGATCCCCTGAAATGGGGTATCGAAGATACTGAGTACCGACACATCTCCTACCGCGCTCCACCTCGCGTGCAACAAGTCGAACACGAAGAAGTCTGGGACATAGAAGACGGTTGCTGTGGTGTCCGCAAGTTTGCGGATCAGTTCAGCTGACCGCACCTCGGCACGCAATGGCAAGGCGATGTATACGACATCAATTCTCCCATTGCGGGCGTCGGCAACGAGGTCGGCAAGGCTGCCCTTTAGCTCAGCGAGCCTTTCAACACCTAGATGTCGCCGTGGCGCGGCACGATCGTCGTAGACGCCACGGACCACGATCCCCAAGGAGGGGTCGTTTCTGAAAGATTCGAGTAGGCGCTCGGCGGTTGGCGTACAACCCGCAATTGCAGCAGTCTGGGTTTGGATCCCGCGGCTCCGCAATTGGCGCAGGGACGACCGAAGAAACACGCGCCAGAGGCCAAGGGATACGGGTACCCCAAGTCCCCAAGCGGTCACCACGACGCGCGAGTATTCGGCGGATGTCTTGGTGGCAAACCCGGCCGAAAATAGGCCAGCTACCACGATGATCCAGGTCGTAGTGGCCTGCGTCAGCTCGCTCGTGATGCGGGCATTGTGGACGAGTCGATACAGCCCATTGAACTCTGCCAACAGCAAGAAGCTAGCTACTGCGATCACCGCTGCAGCGCTGTACGCCGAGGTCCATACTGTATGGTACGCCGTAGCGGCAATGCGCAAGACGAGAGCCACGATGGCAACGTCTCCAAGGCGCTGCAGCAAAGAGATCCCAGTCAGTCGTTCTCTAATTGGTCCAGCTGGCGGCAACGATCCACTCTCTCCCAAGGGTGTCGACTCGCAAAAGTACTTGCCGAGCCTATCAAAGCAACCAGAAAAACGTCGCGCTAACTCACAACACCTCGGCCACGTAGTACCAGTGCCGAGCGCAACGACGAGGCTAGGTCGGCTGGAGGAACAAGCTCAGCTGGCGAGTCTTCGCTTAAACTGAAGAAGGTCCCATCTGGGACCCTCTTCAGGAGTTCAAAGGGACGTCAGCCCCTCGAACCACCAGCGTCTTCTGGGTTAGCCGCCAGCGCCCGCTTCGCCACTCGCCGAGGCGCTCGCCTTGACGGAGACGTTGATCTGCACAGAAGCATCGGCCTGAGCCTTGAGTGACCCAGCGAAGCAGCCAGCAGTCTTGAGTGCAGCTGCGCCGCCACCCTGTGCTGCCGCTTTGATGCCATCGAGCGACGCCTTGACGTTGCCGCTGACCTTCTCGAGCTTGCCCTTCATGCCCATAGTCACCTTGAGCAATGCGGGCAGGTTCTTCTCGAGAGCAGCCTTGAGCTTCGTTGCCGCGGCTGCATCAGCCGCGCCTTCGATCTTGACCGTTACCGAGGCTGGTACGCATTCAAGCTTGCCACTGACCTTGGCGTCGCAGTTGGCCTTGCACTCGCCGCTCATCTCTGGAGGCGTCACCTCGCCACTGCACTTGGGCGCCTTCATCTTGACGCTGCAGCCACCCGAGCAGGAGCCGCTGCACTTGCCCTTGGCTTCGACCTTGCAGCTAGCGCTGCAGGAACCCTTGCAGGTGCCTTCGCACTTGGCGCTGGCATTGCCGTCGCACTTGCCGTCGCAGGTGCCAGCGCAGGGCTTGCCCTTGCTGTCCTTGCTATCGCACTTGCCGTCGCACTTGCCGTCGCACTTGCCGTTGATTTTGCCTTCGCACTTGCCGCTGCAGCTGCCGCCGCAAGAGCCTTCGCACTTGCCGCCAGCTTCTACGCTGCAAGTCCCCTTGCACTCGCCGTCGCAAGTACCGCTGATCTCGCCGCCTTCGCACTTGGCTTCGACGCTTCCCGGCTTTACGGTGGCGTCACACTTGCCAGCGCATTCCGCCATGGCGTCCATCGAAGCGGAACACTTGGGTGGAACAACCTCGACCTTGAGCGAACCCTTGACTTTGGCTTTCAGTTCGCCAATGGCCTTGACAGCGGCATTACACGCTGCCTCGGCGCGCTTGCCCGGGCCCTTGTCTTTGGGCTCGATGTCAGTGGCACCTAGATCCTTGGCGAGGTTGCCGCAGGCAACAGCGACCTCGGTCTCTACATCGGCAGCCAATGCTTGGAAGTTGGCACCAGCCGAGAGGGCGGCCTTCACTTTGCCTTCGAGCTCTCCCTGGAACCCGAAGTTCGCCGCCATGATGGCATCCGCGTTCGCGATATCAGCTGAACATGCAGCGCCGCCCGGCAGAGCATTCGCTCCCGGCAGTCCCTTACCACCAGGCATCTTGCCGCCGCAGTCAACTAGGGCTGATAGGCCCAGCAGCAACAGCGCCGAAGCGACCACACCACTAGTTTTCTGCCAATGCTTTGAATTCATCGCCAATTCTCCTCCTCGAATCCCGCGTATCACCTCGATGCCCCCGGGCACCGCGGCACTCTACGCCGGGCCTAGCCGTCGAATTCCCGACTTGGATTGAATAAGTCGTCGGGTTGCTCTCGCGACCAGCACGATTTGAGCGTATCTCGCGAAAGAGCCCCGTCGCGCAAGTAGAATCTTGGGAAGCGCCCACCCGCGCCCATCAATTCGGTATTGTTGCGCAGAATTTGAATAATATTTCAATGAAACTGAAACGGAGAATCACAGGTCGGCTGGTCTCTCTGCCCAGCCTTTCTGGCTACTCGTCGTCTGGCTCACCGTCGAATCGCAGTGCCATCTGACGTTCGCCACCGCGCGGACGCGCCGGTTGATGTCCTGCTTGCAGAAGCATGGCGCGTTCGCGCTCGATGTCGGCCTGGATGACCTCTGGGTTGTCCAAAGCGAACGCTAGCGCATCGAACACCTTCGCCGGGCCCATTTGCGGATAGCGTTTCAGGATCGTCTCGACCTTGGCGCCGTCGCGAAAGAACGCGAACACCCGTCGGACGGGGACGCGCGAGCCATCGACGAAAGGACTACCGCCGAGAACGGTTGGCTCGACTCGGACATGGGGATGAGGGATTAGTACAACGGGTAGAGGCAGGGGCGTATCCTCGCGCCTCGACTTTTACCCGTTGCACCGCCAAACCACAATTATTTGGCAAACTGGGGCGCTCTACCCGAAGTAGTGGTGCTCAATTTTCGTTGCGACTTGTTCGGCATCGAATCCGAATTCCTTCTGGATCCGCTCCCACGGTGCAGACACGCCGAACCCGTCGTGGCCGATGACGAGTCCATCGGTGCCGACGACTCCCCGCCATCCGCTGGTCGCACCGATTTCGAACACGGCGCGACGAACGCCCTGTGGGACGACCCGTGCTTGCTCTGCAGCCGGCAGCCGTTCGAAGAGCTGCCACGCGGGCGCGGAAACGACTCGCACGCGTCGACCCTTGGCTGCAAGGAGCTGTTGGGCGGCGACGGCGATATGGACCTCGCTGCCCGTGGCGATAAGCACCAGTTCGGGGCTCTCGGCATCCGCAACGACGTAGGCGCCGTTGAGCACGCATTGTGCGTCGAACCCGGCCGGGCGCGCGAGTTGGGGCAGACCCTGGCGGGAACCGATGATGACCGTGGGCCCCGTGCGATGCTTCGCCGCGAACGCCCAAGCAGCGGCGCACTCGAGGCCGTCTGCTGGTCGGATGACTGTCACGTTGGGGATGAGTCGCAACGCCGCCATTTGTTCGACGGGTTGATGGGTGGGGCCGTCCTCTCCGAGATACATCGTGTCGTGAGTGAACACGTACACGACCTGACGTTCCATTAGTGCCGACAGCCGAATCGCTGGGCGACAATAGTCACTGAAGATGAGGAACGTCGCACCGAAAGGAACGAAGAAGCCGCTCAAGGTCAGGCCATTGAGAATCGAGCCCATTCCATGCTCGCGGATTCCGAAATTGATGTTGCGACCGGCGAAGCTGCCGCGAGCAACGTCGGCCGCCGCCGCGATGCGCGTCAAGGTCGATGCATTGAGATCGGCAGAGCCGCCCACCAAGGCGGGCATCAATTCAGCCAACTTCTGTTCGACCAAGCCGTTGAGTTTGCGAGTGGAATCCGCCTTGTTCCCGACGGCCGCTACGAGCTGCTCCAGCAAGTCGTTTGCGAGTGGCTTGTTGGTATGAGCAGCCCAAATTGGGCGCTTCTCTTCGGAGAGTCGGGCCAGTTGCTGCTGCCAACTGGCTCGCAGTTTCTGGTTCTGGGCAACGCGCGTACGAAATAGTTCGTAGGCTGCATCCGGCACGTGGAAGGTTGGCTCGAGCGGCCAATTCGCTGCTTGCTTCGTGAGCGCGACCTCGGTCTTGCCTAACGGCGAACCGTGACTGGACGACTTGTCCTGCTTGTTCGGTGAGCCAAAGCCGATGTGGGTTCGAGCTACGATGAGACTCGGTTTGCCGCTTTGGGCGATGGCGCCGTCGAGGGCGCGACGAATCGAAGCGCTATCGTGACCATCTGCCGATTCGATGTGCCAACCCGCGGCCTGGAAACTAAGGCGCATATCCTCGGTGAAGGAGATCTCAGTGGTGCCGTCAATCGTCGTGCGGTTGTCGTCCCAGAAAAGAATCAGGTTATCGAGGCCCAAGTGTCCTGCGATACTGATGGCCTCTCGAGCGACGCCTTCCATCAGATCGCCGTCGCTGGCAATGGCGTAAACGCGGTAGTCGATGAGTTCATTGTCGGGCGTGTTGACCCGAGCTCCCATCATCTTTCCCGCAAGCGCGAGTCCCACGGCATTCCCAACGCCTTGACCGAGCGGCCCTGTCGTCGTTTCAACGCCTGGTGTGTGGCCAACCTCGGGATGCCCTGGCGTCTTCGAACCCCACTGCCGAAACTGCTTCAGATCGTCGATCTTGAGGTCGTAACCCGCCATGTGCAGGAGCGAGTAGAGCAACGCCGACGCATGTCCGCAGGATAGGACGAACCTGTCGCGATTGGGCCAGCTTGGATCCTTCGGATCGTACTTGAGGTAGTTGGCGAAGAGCTCGACGGCAATGTGCGCCAAACCCATGGGTGCCCCTGGGTGGCCGCTGTTGGCTGCTTCTACAGCGTCAATCGACAAGAAGCGAACCGCGCGAACTGCAACATCTATCGTGTCCGTCGTATCCGTCATGGTGGGCGTACCTACCTCGCTCAATTTCATATGCAATGTCTATCGGTGCCACCGCCACTGGGTCAACTGGTGAGCTCGGTCTCGGCAATTGACCCGTGATGGTGCAGACGTCACGAATGCACAGAACGTCTCAAGGTCGGCCGAACGGACTTGTGCCGCTATCGAACAATCGAGAAGGATCTCGCGTTGCGGATGCAAATGGGGTCGTCCAGCTATTGGGGATTCGCTCCGCGAACGCGCGCGTCGTGTTCCTCAAAGCTGCGGCTAAAACGGTGTCGCCCGTCTCCTGTGGCTACGAAGAATAGGTAGTCCGTCGTAGCGGGTGTGAGTACGGAAACGATTGACGCCTCGCCGGGACTCGCGATGGGGCCTGGTGGCAGACCAGGGTGGCGGTAGCTGTTGTATGGATTGGCAGTATCGCGAAGCATCGCCGGAAGGATCCGCTGCTGGTAGTCGCGACAGCTTGGAATGGACTCTCCAAGCACGAGGCAGCCGTAGCCGGCAGTCGGGTCGGATTGCAGCATGCGACGCGGACGGAAACTCTCGTCGTCGAGGCGATTGTAAAAGACGCTGGCGATGATTGGCCGCTCCTCGTCGCGCTGCGCCTCCTTCTCGACCATCGAAGCCAGCGTCAAGATCTCCGACTCTCCCCAGTTGCGACTAGCCGACAGTGCCTCGAAGGGTTGGTTGCCGAGTTTTGCCGCAACCTTGCGCATCCGCTGGCGCGTTTCCGACACGAAGCGTTCGAAGATGCGTTCGGGATTCGAGTCGATGGTCAATCGATAGGTGGCGGGGAAGAGGTACCCCTCGCCATCGCGACCGCGGATCCCCAGTCGATCGAGCAACGGTCGGCGCCGCACGACCTCGACGAAGGATCGGGCCGGACAGATGCCGGCCTGCTCGAGTCGTTGTGCGACACGTACATGGTCGAAGCCCTCGGGGATCGTGAGGTCGCGCTCGGGGCGCCGCGCATAGCGGGCGAGGCATTGCGACAGCTCGCGCGGACTAAGCCCCCGTGACAAAAGGTGCAGACCGGGCTCGATCGTTCCGAAGCGGCCCAGGGTTGAGGCGTACAACCCCATCAGCCACGCCGAATCGACCAAACCAGCTTCCGCGAGCTGCTCTGCGATCCGGTCCGCGTCCGCAGGCTCTTCGAGCAAGAGTGGGACTCTCCCCTCGGTGTTGCTAGCGCGAGACCAGTGGGACCAAAGCGACAATGCAGCACCCGCGGACGCCACTGCGCCGATTGCGATCCCCAAGAAACCGACGAGCCAGCGCCAGGACCAACGTGCTTCGCGCGCCGGTGAAGATCGCGACTCCGAACGGGTTCGCGGGCGACGCTGCCTTGGCCTAGTCATGGTGACCCTTCTCGCGATTGGCCATCGAGAAACATCTGCAGCAGGATTGCAGCTGCGACCCCGTCGACACGGCTCTTGCGTTCCTTGGCGTCAAAGCCCAATCTGAGGAGTTCGGTATGCGCTTGCGACGTCGAAAGTCGCTCGTCGACGAGTACGACACGGCACTCGGTGCGCTGCTTGAGCGCCGATGCCACTTTACGTGCACGGCGTGCGAGCGGCCCTTCTCGACCATCCAATGTGCGCGGAAGTCCAATCACGAACACGCCGATCCCTTCCTCTTGCGCGAGCAGCGCCAGACGCTCCACCAACTGGCCGGAGCTCGTACCCGCAAGGAATGGTCGCGGGTGGGCCAGTAGGCCTAGCTCGTCGGAAACTGCAATACCAATGCGCGTTGATCCCAGATCGACAGCAGCGGCTCGCATTGAATCCCACTAGCACGGAGGGCCGATGTCGGGGAAGCACGCTTCTGGCCTCGCGAAGTCCTGGGGCCAACCTTCGATGACGCCTTGACCGAAAGCCGACCGGCGAGCATAAGCGCGGTCGGTCTAACGCTCATCCACGCCAAAAGAAAGCATGATGCCCTTCCGCGCCGTCAAGGGGATGAATGACATTCTCCCCGAGGAAATCCGACGCTGGCAACGACTCGAAGCCACGTTTCGCGATACCGTTGCCCTTTATGGATACGAAGAAGTCCGCACGCCTATCGTCGAGCCGACAGCACTGTTCGTGCGGTCCATCGGTGAAGCTACTGATGTCGTCGACAAGGAGATGTACAGCTTCGATCGGCACGACGAGTCGCTGACCCTTCGTCCCGAAGGCACCGCCGGTGCTGCTCGTGCCTTCGTCGAACACTCGCGACATGCGCGCGAGCCGATTTCACGCTGGTACTACGTGGGCCCGATGTTTCGCGCTGAGCGCCCTCAGCGCGGAAGATATCGGCAATTCCATCAGGCAGGATGTGAAATCTACGGCGATCTGGGACCCATTTGCGACGCCGAGATGGTCGCCATGCTGGCAGATTTTTACACCAAGCTCGGGATCTCCAACCTGCAAATACAGGTTAATAGTATCGGTGGTTCCGCGAGCCGTCTGCGGCATCGCGAGGCTTTGCTTGAGTTCTTACGGCCAAAGTCGGCGTCGCTCAGCGAGCATGCACGCGAGCGCGTCGAATTGAATCCGTTGCGCGTTTTGGACTCCAAGGATCCGCGGGATCGCGCGGCTTGCGCTGGAGCGCCCTCGGTATTGGACTACCTGGTCGAAGAAGATCTAGTGCATTGGACCAGCTTGCGTCGCGCACTCGATGCCATGCGGGTCGAGTACGTCGTTGCGCCCGGGCTCGTTCGCGGCCTCGATTATTACACGCGTACTCTATTCGAGATCTCGGCCAGTTCCGGCGATCTCGGAACCCAGAATGCGCTGTGCGGCGGGGGTCGTTACGATAAGATGATCGAGGGGCTCGGGGGGCCGAGCATTCCCGCGGTCGGATTCGCGATGGGGATCGAGCGAGTCCTCCTGGCGATGCCAGCCCACGACGAGGGCCTTCGCCCGTTTTGTTTCTTTGCGCCTATGGGCGAAGCGGCTACCGACCGGGCGTTGGGGTTTGCCCAAACGCTCCGCCAGCAAGGCGTGCGCGTCGAGGTAGACGGTCGCGGGAATCGGATAAAATCAATGCTGCGGCGCGCCGACACGATGCATGCGCGCCTAGTTATCGTGTTGGGTGAAACAGAACTCGAGCGTTCCATGGCTGCAATTAAGGATCTCGAAGCACATAGTCAGATCGAGGTTCCATTCGATGAGCTCGTCGCGAAGGTGATGGAACAGCTTTCGGCCGCAACCAGGAGTATCGCGTGAGCCGAGCATCATCGGTCAAGTGGCGCTTGAGCCTCGCAGTCTTTGCCATCAGCTCCATTGCCTGGGCCCAAATGGGCTCGATGGGGGGTGGCATGATGCCAATGGGTGGCGGCATGGGCCCTCCCCCCTCTTCTTCCGGCAAGAAGCCGAAGAAAGAGGAGAAGAAGCGCAACGAGGACGAACCTGAGTTGCATGCTGCTCCAGGCGCTGGCGACGAAGAGCTTGGCAGTGGTAGCGAACCAGCGCTGCCCGCCGATCCTCTGGCGGTACCCGAACACATCAACGACCGCATCGGCACCGATACGCCGCTCGATGAACAGGAGCAGGGGCGTGCTGGCGATACCGATCGACGCTTTTACGGGCTCTACTATGCGGAGAAGAGTGGGAAATACGGCTTCCGCTCGACACTCCCGCCGCTTTGGATGCAGCGCACCCAACCCTCGCGCACCAAGCCTGAGGTCGTAGATCAGGGCGACCTTTACGGTTTGCTCTATTTCCGGCGGCGTAGCGCCGAACGTGCTGACGATATCCTCTTCCCGCTCGTCTTCAATCTGCGCGATAAGCTCAAGGATTCACGGACCACGGTGGTCGGTCCATTCGTCGACAGAAAGTCTCCTACGGAATGGGACCGTTGGGCGGCACCTCTGTACTTCCAGGGTGGGCGCCCCGACGGCGGCTATACGCTCATTCCGCCGCTGCTCTACTACCGAGGTCAGAGCAAGACTAGTGGGACGCAGGTTTTGGGTCCGGCCTTCTGCTTCTGGAAGGGCGGGACGCGCTGTGACACACGGACGGCGACCGATATCGATCTCGGCGTTGCACCCCTTTACTTCTATGGCCAGAACCGCGAACGCGCCTACGAGCTGATCCCCCCGCTCCTGCACTACTACGGGTACAACGATCGCGATCTGTCCTGGTTGAACGTCTGGGGCCCCTACTATCGCGAACACAGCCAGAAGCGTGACTTGTTGCACGTGATGCCGTTCTACTGGTCCTTGACCAAGCCGAACGGGGCTCGCCACACGACGGTGTTCCCGCTCTTCCACTACGGGCACGAGGAGCGTTCTTGGCTGTTGGTCAATCCGTTGTTTTTGATGCAGCGAGGTAACGAAGGCGAGAGTACGTTCGTCACTTGGGGCTACGCGCGCTATCGCGGCCGGACCGAACTTGACATGATAACGCCGCTTTTTTGGCATTATCGCGATCCTGATGCACGCGTCGACGAGAAGCTCCTCTTCCCCTTTTACTACCAGAAGCAGAGTCCCAGGGAATCGACCCTCGCGCTGTTCCCCTTCTACGCGCACAAGGAACGTTTCGCGGTCAGCGAGACGACGTTCATCACGCCGTTCTTTGAGCATTCTCACGATCTTACGGGGTGGTCGACGAACATCCACCCCATCTTGTATCTGGGACGCAGCAACAAGGCGTCACATACGGTCATTGCTCCCGTCTTCTACGATTTCGTCGGCGCCGAGAGCCGAGCAACGGTGGCATTCCCGTTCTACTGGCGTTTCAGCGATCTTACGTCCACGACCCAACTCGTTGGCAACGTCTACTACAAGGAGCGCAAGGTTCACGGTGGGCTCAGCTGGGAATTCCACTTATTCCCGCTGTTCTCCTACGGTGAGACTCCCCGCGGGCATTGGTGGAACGTACTATATGGCTTAGCGGGCTACACGCGTGAAGGTGGCGACACGACGGCACGCACCCTCTGGATCCCGATCCCGCTCAGTCGCGAAGCACAACCTTCATTCGTGCCAGACTCTGCGGCGCCCTATTGATTGTGTCTGTGCATCGCAGTAGCGTCTGCGATCGAATTGGTCCACGCGGTGCGTGTCAGAATGAAGCCCAACCGAGCGCGGAACTGGAACGACATTTCCGTTCACCCGCGTCGCGATGACTACGTGCCGAGACTCGACCAGGAAGACCGGGATCATTAGGCGACAACCAGGGATTCACGGAATGTTGGACTCGCGCTACACACTTGCGGGCTGAACGGTTCCGGTCATGCCATCCACTTGCTGCCGTAACTCACCATCCGCGGCTATGGTCTCGAACGCCGGGCTGTCGAGCAGCTGCTTGGCGGTGATATGTCGTTCGATTGCAACAGCTAGTGCCTTGCCCACCGCATCGCGGTTGCCAGAAGCCGAATAGCTCACGATAGCCCAGGCTATGTCGTTCACATCTCCGGATTGCGAGAACATGGCCATGCCAAGTTCCGCTGCCGGGACGGGACGTCCCCCTTCGCGACAAGCCGTCATGACTCTCCTCGCCTCTTCCTCCGTAATATGGTCGAGGATCTGTATCGTCGTTAGTGCTGCTTCGCCATACCGATCGGCTGCAAGCAGGAGGCGCACCAACGACGCCGCCAGCTGTGGTCGGTCATCTCCCACGACTCGCGCCTGACGCAAGCAGGCAATAGCTCGTTCGGCGTCACCGTCCGCCTCGAGAATTGCCGCTTGAAGCAGTGGATCCAACGGGCCACAGGTCAGAAGGTCGAGAACTCTTCTAGCTTTTTGATACTGCCCTTGCGCCAATGCGGCCCAAGCAAAGACTTCCGCCGCTTGCCGTCGCCGTTCGAGCACACTGGATAACTCGATGACGGTCTCAGCGGTTTTCTCTGCGGAATCAGTCTCACCCTGCTCGAGTGCTCGGCGCGCTTGTGTCAGCAGTAGCTCGAGCCGCACCTCATCGACTGCGGCGTTTCCGTGCATGGCTCGCATAGCAATGACGAATTGCATGACCGCGGTCACTCCAAAGACTACTGCCGCAACAGGGAGTCCAAGTCGAAACAACAATGTCGCCGTGATGCAACCCACCACGAGCGACACGCGTGCAGCCATCACCCGCCGCTTCGGACCGAGCAGCTGAGTCAGGATCTGTCCCCCATCGAACGGCATGATTGGGAGCAAGTTGACTACGCTCCAGAACCCGTTGACGCGGCCGAGCGTAACGAGCGCTTGGTGCAGCTGTGGCATCGTCCTTGCTGCAGCGGAGTGGGGTAACAACAGCAATGCTACGACCGACAGGGCGGCCAGGAGCATTCCAGCTGCAGGACCAGCCATGGCAATGCCAATGGCCCGCCCGCGCGTGATAGGCCCGAGCGGGATCCAGCGGGTGATCCCACCAAACATATGGATCTGGATTATCGGGTCCAAGCCGGCGCGCCGTGCAGCGATCGCGTGCCCCAGCTCATGGACCAAGATCGACGCAAACACGATCGCCACGAGCGAAATATTCTCGGCAAAGCTTCGATGCTTCGAGCCAACCAGCAGCAAGGCAATTACCCAGAAGCCTGGCTGAATGTGGATTTTGAAGCCGAGCAGCCCGAAGCGCAACACGCCCATGGGTTGATTCTGATAGCGCATCTGGGAACCGAGACAACCCGAGGATCCTGATCCGGCCTCATTCGCGGATGATGACCTGGGTTCCCTCGCCCATTTCTGCTCCAACGTTGATCCCGTGCCAGCTATCTGGCACGGGGGGATCCGTCCACATGAATACGTAGCGCGCATCGATGGGGGCCAGGTTGATGCAGCCGTGACTGCGTGGAATGCCAAACACGTCGTGCCAATAGGCCCCATGCAGGGCGTAACCCGAGGCAAAGTACTGGATCCATGGCACGTCTCGCAATTCGAACCCCAACGAGCCGCGTCGGCGAGTGACACCATATTCTGGGTCGCGACCCTTCTTTACGTTGAGCAGCCTGCGTTGATCCTCGACCGAGAGTCGCTTGCCCTCGCGCTCGTCCGCCAAGAGTCTTGCGGTTGTGCCCTTGCTCGACGATTCGCCGCTGTTCGACGGTTCCCCGGTTCCAGCCTTGGTTCCGCCAGAAACGGCAGAGTTTTCCTCGGAGTCCATGGCCGCAGCGATATGCTTGCTGCGGATGCGGAAGTTGCCTTGGGGAGTAGACAGGGTCGTCTTCGGATCACCAAGGCGATCTCGCCCCGTCGAAATGAGCGTCGCATAGGTCGGACGTTTGCCCTCATAGAGAACCAATACCTGCTGGCGCAAAGACACGTCGATCCATTTCTCGCCCTTTTCTGCGGGCTCGGGCCAAGCCGCAGGAAGGGCGCCGATCCCCAAGGCATCGGCACGCAGCCAGTAGGTCGGATCCTTGCGCGTTTGATAGAAACGGTGTCCCGCCTTGATGCGAGCGGTTCCAGATAGTGGAACGATGGCACGCTTGGGGATCTCATCGGCCTCGCGCACTTCGTCCTTGCCTTTGATCAACTTGTAGCTTTTGCAGCCTTCAGTGAGCACCCAAGCAAACGGCAACGACATCTGCTCGTTCACCTCGACCCCGTGAAATGCCGAACCCGCGTCCGGTTTGATCTTGGTCGATGGGATGAGTCGTAGATCCACAGCGATGGCGAACTTGCGACGGAATTCGCCATCGACGCCGTCGAATGCTCCCACCAGCGAAATTCCAGTCTTGCGCCGCACGCGATCGGCAAATACCGCGTAGTCGGGCACTCCAAATGCGGACACGTTCGGGATCAATCGCTTGCCGCCTTCAAGCCAGAATGGAATTGGTGGCTCGGGAGCATCTGCGCCGAGCAGCTCGTTCAGGCTAAGCTCCGTCGACAACTTGCGGTCCGAGGAGCCTTTAGCGCCGGGGATGGCAATGCCACGCCGATCGAGAGCAACGTCGTTGGCCCCGAGCAAGACATTCTGTACTTCGCTTTCATGCTCCTTATACCAAGCCAAATGGTCCTTGAGCTGAAATTCACTGCGTTCCTGTTCCGCACGCGTCGGGATTCGAAGGTACTGAGGTGCCGTGGCACGCACGAAACCATAGCGGTACGGCAGCGGTCGCGATAGGTCTGGACGCTTCTGCGCAGCGCGTACCAGCGGTAGCTCCATGTCGGTAGTAAACTCGTCCGTACATACGAAACCTGCAGGATACACTCGGTACCAGTCGCCTTTGCACCCCCCGCCCTTCTCGACCGGATCGGGATCGCGGCGAATCCTTCCCCCGAGGCGAACGTAGCCGAGCTTGCGCGAACTCGTGCTGGCGAGCTTGTACACTGTGCCAGCGATCTGCGTTGCCGCCACTTCGGCAGTGCCGGTTGGTGTTTTGGTGTCGAATTCACCGTGATCGACATGCACCGACGAGAGCGGAACCGGCACACTTGGCGCTGCTGATGGCTCGCCATTCGTGCCTGCGTCACTCGTCGTTGCTCCCTGCCCCCGACAACCCAAGGCAAGCATCGCCCCGAGGGGGATCCAGATGAGGAGCTTGCGGGGGTGACGGGATCGGGGCACGACGTCGATTGGTAATAGTCGTGTTCCGACCAGGATCAACTCATTGTTCCAACGAATCTGATCCTGGTTCGGCTTTCCCAGCGCGTTCCTCGACGGCTTCTGGAATCGTCCCCATGATGGTGGTTCCGTCGCGTTGGACTCCGGTCGCCCCCTCGGGCAACGGTGGCAAGACGGCAAGGTCGGTGTCGGCACCAACCCAGTACACCTCGGGCACCGGCCAGTAGCGGCTTCGGTATTGCCGTCGACTGGAGGTACCGTCCCCGCGATGGGTCAAGACAGTGCTGGTTACGTCGAAGCCGAAGTTGCCCTTCTGCTTCTTCTTGAAGGTCCCCGCCGTAAGCTCGGCCTTGGTGACGACTCGGCGATAGAAGTCGTAGCGCTTGCTAACCGCGTAAGTATGCTCGACGCGCGCCGGCAGCGTGAGCCCCAAGAACTCGATGCGGATCCGGAATTGCTCTGGGAAGGAGGTAGCAATACTGATTGGGACCGCATACGGATTGCGCAGTTTCAGATCGACTTGGCCGTCGATGACGGTCGCATCGAGGCCGAGCGGCGCGTATCCGCTCGGTCGACTGTGACTGCGCCGCTGGATGATCTCGAGCCCCCCCAGCACTGCCGCAGCATGCAATGTGGTCGCCACCTGGCAGACTCCTCCCCCAACACCTGGCTCGAGTTCGTCGTCCACAATCACCGGGGCTTCGCGATAGCCTCGCGTCTCGATGCGCGGACCCACGGCATGATTGAAACTGAAGGTTGCGCCGGGAGCGAGAATTTGGCCTTGCAATGCCCGAGCCGCCACGCGGATATTGACGGCACGTGTGCCCGCCCGCGTGCGAAAATCCGTCTCGAAATGCGAGAGAACCCGCTCCACGTCGACACCCGTTGCATCGTCGTCCCGAACTCGAGGTGGCACCTGCAAAAGAGTCAGCGGTACCCACTCCAATTCAACGGATCGATGCGACTCGACGAAGTCCAGCGTCCCCTCGACGTCGAGCCTGGACCCCATGGCGGCATGGATTTGGCGGCGATGTGCCAGATCTACCTCGGCGTCAATCGGTGCGTGTTCGACTGCCGGAGCCAACGCCGCGATAGTAGCTCGAGCCGTGTCGCGATCGAACCGCGTCAACCAGGCATAGTCGATGCGGTCAAATCGCGCGCCCAGAGCGCGATCGACTCGGCTCAGCCAAGAACCGCTATGTGTCTGACGCGAGGAAACCTGCAGCATTTGTGCCACATCGATCTCGATGCCAAGCTTGCTCGCTGGCACATCGAGCGTGAACCCGTCAGCGGTGACACGCACGAGCTGTTCCCCGAATTGTCGCCGCTGAAGTTCCAGCCAATCACTGAAGAAAAGGGAATCGTCCGGGCGATAGCCGCCGAAGGTGGTACCCGGGAACGGCGCCGACCTGGTTGTCCGCGTTGCCCAAAGCAAGCCGCAGAGCAGAGCCGTGACCACGAGGGTCATTGCGAGCAAGCCGACAGCCGCTGCTCGGCTTAGAGTGGTCCCAAGGATCTTGCGCATACGACCGCAGTGGCGAGCCTGCTAAATGGTGTCGTCGCGATAGTGACGCATTAGCTCGACGTACCCGGCCGCGCCACGTCGTCCCATGTCGCGTTCTTCGAGGTTGAGTTCGCGCACCACTTTCGCAGGAGCTCCTCGAACCATCGTGTAGGGTGGAACCGCCATCCGTGGCGGAACCACGGAACCTGCGGCAACCACTGCCCCCTGCCCAACCTCGCAGTCATCGAGCAAGATTGCACCCATGCCAATCAGTGCGCCGGGGCCAACATGGGCGCTGTGAATGATGGCACCATGGCCAACCACGACGTCGTCGCCGATCACGGTATCGAAGGCCCCACCGGTCATGTGGATCATGGACAGATCCTGGACGTTCGAACGCGCTCCGATTCGGATCGCGCCGACGTCACCGCGAAGCACGACGCCATACCAGATGCTGACGTCCGGACCGATCTCTACGTCACCAATGATGGTGGCATTCTCGGCAATGAAGGCTGACGCATCAATTTTCGGGGACTTGTCCTGAAAAGAGCGAATGATTGCCATTTAGAACACCGGTAGTTGGCGCCGGTTGGATGTGCCAGCGCTATCTTCCCGAACCACAGGTGGTTCGTTTGCTTGCTCAACCTTGGCACCGTCACGTCCGCCGGCAAGCCTGGGCAGTTCACGGGCATCCACGCGCAGCGATTCATCGAGGATTTCGCCTGCCAACGAATTCTTGAACGCGAGCGCGATGCGGAGCGGAACGAGTCTGCCTGTCACGTCCTCTTTGGCGCCCAAGTGAACTATCTCGTTGCGGACGGTCCGCCCCGTGTAAGCACCGTCGGCCTTTCTGCCTTCCACGAGCACTTCTTGAACGCTGCCGACCAAGCTTTCCAGGTGGCGGCGGCGCTTCAGATCATGCTGACCGAACAGCGTCTCAAGCCGGGCAGACTTCTCGTCTTCGGACACGTCGTCGCCCAAGCGAAGTGCAGGCGTGAATGGCCGTGGCGAGTACTTGAAGGCAAAAACGCTGACGAAGCCTAGCTCGTCGACTAAGCTGAGTGTCTCTTCGAACTGTTCACGCGTCTCGCCGGGAAAACCAACGATGATGTCGGTGGAGAGTGCTAGCAGTGGCACGGCGCTGACCAAGGCGTTGGTGCGCTCAACGTACTCTTCGCGCGAGTAGCGTCGGATCATGCGCTTTAGCACGACATTGCACCCGGATTGCACGGGCAAGTGCAGGTGCTTGACCAGGATCGGGATGCCGCGGTGAGCCTCGATGAGCGCCCGTGTCAAGTGTCGTGGATGCGGACTCGTGTATCGAAGGCGCAATAGTCCAGGTGCCCGCTCGGCAATGGCCCACAAGAGTGCGGCGAACTCGCTCTCGTCTGCCTCAGCTACGACGCGAGTCGTGTGCTTCCACTGGGATTCTCCGGCATAGGGGGCCCTCGGCAGGGCAGCCTCTGGATCGCGGTAGCTATTGACGGTTTGTCCGAGCAACGTCACTTCTTTGACACCAGCTCGAACCAATGAGGTGACCTCATCGATGATTTCACGGGACGACCGGTAGCGCTCGGCGCCGCGGGTATAGGGAACGATACAGAACGAGCAACGTTCGTCACAACCCTTCATCACCGTAACGTAAGTGGCGGGTGACATCCGGCGCGTGGTGGGACTGGCGGAAAGGAATCTCGGAGCATCCAGATCGAACTCGGTGATGACGCGACGGGTGCCCCCAAGCTCGAGGTCTGAAAGCATGGCCGGAAGCGACGCAATGTTGTCGGGACCGATGACTAGATCGATATCTGGGGCTGACTTCAGCAGTTTCTCCCCTTCCTGCTGGCCCAAGCACCCCGCCACCACGATGACCAGGTCCCGCTGCTCGCGCTTGCGCATGGCGAGGCGACCGACCTCGCTTCGCAGTTTTTGCGCAGCTTTCTCCCGAACGCTGCAGGTATTGAGGACCACGATGTCCGCCGCTTGCACGGTCGCGGCCTCATGATGGCCCGCGGCAGTGAGGATTTCGACCATCCGAGCCGAGTCATGCTCGTTCATCTGACAGCCAAACGTGACAATCGAGAACGTTCCCATGGACGACTTCCGCGCGCACCCTAGCAAAGGCTGGAAAATGAGCCAGTCGCTCCCTCGATCCCGACCGGCTGATGGCTCCTCGACGTGCTAGTCGTTTCGGCGCTTCCGAGACCACCATGCGCAAATCCGTAGACGAAGCTCTTGCAGGAGGCGACGCGGCGTTGCCTGACGACCCGTCCGCATTGACCGCGTTCGTCCAGGAGCTCTCCGAGCGTGAGTCAAAGGAGACCGCTAGTGAACCCGGCCTGCTCGCGTCGCGTCGACTGCTGCAGGCACTGCGTGGCCATTACCGCCTGGATCCGTCCGCGTTCACGCCACGCGCCATCGAGACGCTGCGCTTACTGGCTCGACGCATCGAGTCGAGGTCGTTGCCCCCCAGTGCGACGCTGTTCGATGCCCTCAAGAGGGATTTCGGCTACAGCTCATTCCGACCGGGACAGCTGCCAATCATTGAAGCCATCCTTCAGGGGCGCGATGCCATCGCCATCCTCCCAACGGGTGGCGGAAAATCGCTGTGCTATCAACTGCCTGCCCGAGTCGTTGGCGGGATCACACTCGTCATATCTCCGCTGATCGCGCTGATGAAGGATCAGGTAGACGCCCTGCTCGAGACGGGCATATCTGCGGCTTTCCTAAACTCCACGCTCACTGCCGACGCCCGTCGCGAGACCGTCGATGGACTCCTTGCCGGGAAATTTCAACTCCTTTACGCAGCCCCCGAGGGGCTGGATGCTTCGGTGGGGTCGCTTCTTGGACGCCTGCCCATTCGCCTCGTCGCCGTGGACGAGGCGCACTGTATCAGTCATTGGGGGCATGACTTCCGTCCGACGTATCGCCAATTGCAGGGGCTCAAGCGCCGGTTTGGTGACGTGCCTATCTTGGCCCTGACGGCGACCGCTACGAAGCAGGTCGTTGACGACATTGCCGAACAACTGCGGATGGTGTCCCCTTACATCCATCGGGGCAGCTTCTTTCGGCCCAACCTGAAGCTCTTCGCACTACAGAAGGGACCGACGCTCGGTTCGACCACGAAAGAGGCCGTAGCCCGCTTCGTTCGTGCGCGCCGTGGTCAGAGTGGCATCGTGTATTGCCTCTCGCGCAAGAACACGGAGACGACAGCGGCCTGGCTACAGAAGTTCGGGATTCGGGCCGCGGCTTACCACGCTGGCCTTCCCATGGAGGAACGTACACGCGTGCAGAATGCCTACCGCGACGATGACGTCGACGTCGTGGTCGCAACCATCGCGTTCGGCATGGGGATCGACAAGTCGAACGTAAGGTACGTTGTTCACCAAGACATGCCGCGTTCGATCGAAGGTTACATGCAGGAAATCGGCCGGGCTGGGCGCGACGGTCTCATGAGCGAATGCGTCCTATTCTACTCGTGGTCGGATGTGCTCGCCTACGATCGCATTGCGGCAGGTCAGCAAGATGATAGCGCTATGGCGCGCCTCCAAGCGCAAGCGCGGGCTATGTTCGCCTTTGCCAGCAGTGAGGGGTGTCGGCATCAAAATCTAGTGGCCTACTTCGACGAGGAGATAGCGGATTGCGGCACTGCCTGCGATCGTTGCGATTTGCGCCCGCTATTCGATTCGAAACACGAGCCGCGTGCCAAAATGACGCCTAGAATTCCGAGCGCCTTGCGCCATCTGCGACATGACGGCGAAGTCGATGAGGTGCGGCGTCCGTCTCGAGCCAACGAAGTCATCGATGACGCGGTGATGGCACGTTTCGAGCGCCTGAAGGCGCTCAGGCTGGTATTGGCCCGCCAAAAGCAGGTGCCAGCGTACGTCGTGTTCACCGACGCGACCCTGCTCGCCATGGCTGAGCAGAAGCCAAACTGCCTCGATGAGTTGCAGGATATTCCGGGAGTCGGCCAGAAGAAGCTGCAGGCCTACGGCGAGCAGTTCGTCGCCCTGTTGAGGGCTCTCGACTAGCTAGGCGGGCAGCTTCGACTTGGCCGCCCTGATGGCCAACTGGTACTTGGCGAGATCTATGTCGACTTTTGCTTTGGTCTTGCCCAGCGTCTCCAACGTCACTTTGTCGTAGGCAGCAATGTCCTTCATGATTTCCTTCTGCAACCCCAGCACGGACTTGATAGCCGCGTCATAGGCGGCCTTAGACTTGGCCGGGACTTTCTGGGCTTTTGCCGTGACCTCGCCAAGTTCCTTGTTCATGTTCGCGTACTTGGTTTTTGCGGCGCCGCGATACGCGTCGCGTGCCTTGCCGAGGGCGACGGTCGCTTCCTTTTCGGCGTCTTCGACGCTCGCTTGCGCCTTGGCAACTGCATCGTCGACTTCGGACTTGGCTTTGGCAGCAACTTCCGCTGCCTCGATCCGCAGCGCTTCGAGTTGCTTCTCCAAACCAGCCACCTGGTCCTTGTATTGCTTCTCGACTTGCGCCACGCGTTCTTCACTCTTGCGTTGAAGATCTGCGATCTGTCGCTTCTGTTCTTCACCACCGCAAGCGGCCAGCAGCAAAACGATGAATGACAGGCAAACGCCGCGCTGCTGCAGCTGCCTGACATACGACGGGGTCTTCATTGCCATGATCGGAGGATACGCGAAGTCCAGTGCCGGGAACAACTCGGGAGGCTTCCCGGGGTCAGTCCGCATCGCAGACCACGCGAACTTGCGCGCAAATGGCTGCGGCAGTTTGCATTTCGTTGACCCGACGCGCATCGCTTCCTAAGGTTCGGGCTTGGAAGACGAGCCACAGGGCCGGAAGTCCGAATCGACCATATGTTAGAGCCGCACAGCCTCGCCGAGCTTCTCGAGACCACCTGCGAGCGTCATGAGCTACGCCCTGCCCTGGGGCGCAAACTAGGGTCACGGTTCGAATGGACGACGTACGGGGAACTTCGGCGAGATGTCGCGCAGGCGCGTCAGCTTCTTAAGAAGCTCGGGGTTGGGTCGCGAGACCGGGTCGCCATTATCGCGGACAACGGCGTCGAATGGGCCAAGCTCTGCTACGCGACTGCGGGGTGTCGAGCAGTGTTTGTGCCAATGTACACGGCGCAGACGATCGCGGAGTGGACTTATATTTTGAATGATTGCGGCGCCAAGATCTGCTTTTGCGGAACGCCCGCCATCTACCGACAGATCTCCTCTCAGCGCCAGGAATTGGGAGCGCTCGAGCATGTTCTGTGCCTGCAGGAGGGCGCGGGTGACACTTCGACGTTGGCAGTGCGACTTGCCGAATGCGCTGCGCCAATCGGCTCGCCCGAGCTGCCCTTTCGAAACGAAACCGCGGCCATCATCTACACCTCGGGAACCACTGGAACGGCCAAGGGAGTGATGCTTTCCCACGAGAACATCACGTCGAATGCGCTGGCGGGGGCCTCGTTATTCCCCATAGGTCCCGCGGATAGGTCCTTGTCCTTCTTGCCCTGGGCACACGCTTTCGGTCAAACGGTCGATTTGCACTTGCTCCTGCAACTTGGGGTGGCTGTCGCCATCAACGACGACGTGACCAATCTCCTTTCGAACCTTTCGTTGTGTCGACCAACGGTCTTGGTTGCGGTCCCCCGCATCTTCAATCGTATCTACGACAATGTAAGAAAGCAGATGCGTCGACGCAACAAGCCCATTCGCGTCTTGTTCGATGGAGGGTTGCAAGCTGCAACGCGTCGGGCTCGCGGCGAATCGCTGTCGATTACCGACAAAGCACTGCTTGGTCTCGCCGATCGACTGTTATTTGCTCGAATTCGAGAGCGGTTCGGCAGCTGTCTTCGCTTCGCGATCTGTGGCTCAGCTGCCTTGAGTCGTGATGTAGCAGAGTTCATCAATGCCCTAGGCATCGAGCTGTACGAAGGCTATGGCCTGACGGAATCATCCCCGGTGGTCAGCGTGAACACCCCAACCCGACGTCGTTTTGGCACTGTGGGTCCTCCCTTGCCCGGCGTAACGGTCACCATTGACCGCACAGTTGCGGGAGATCCCAAACAAGGCGAGATTTTGGTGAGTGGGCCGAACGTGATGCAGGGGTACTATCAAAGGCCGAATGACACTGCGGAGGTGCTAACGGCCGAGGGAGCCCTGCGTACCGGTGACATGGGTTACCTCGATGACGCTGGGTATTTGGTCATCTCGGGGCGAATCAAAGAACAGTACAAGCTCGAGAATGGCAAATACGTCGTTCCGGCACCGATTGAAGAGCGCCTCCGTAGCTCGCCACTCATAGCCAATTGTATCGTGTATGGTGCCGATCGACCGTATAACGTCGTGCTCGTCGTTCCTGATCGCGATGGCTTGCGCCAGCGTATTCTGGCCGAGGACGCCCAGGACGTCGCAAGCGCAGAACTCCTCGGTCCCCTGCTTGATCCGCGGATCCCGCGCTGGATCTTGCAGGAAATTCGAGCATTGGGTCGTGAGTTTCGTGGCTTCGAGCGTCCGAAGCGTATTGTGATCTGCGAGCAGGACTTCACCGTCGAGAACGGACTTCTTACACCTTCGCTCAAGCCAAAGCGAAACGAGATCATTCGGCGCTACAAGGCCGAGCTAGATGCTCTCTACGCCAATGGTGGGACAGAACTCGACTGACTACTTCGCATTTAGGTTGCCGCAGAGCGGGTCATTCGGGTTGGTGCAGGTCTCTACCTTCACTGGGCGGGAGCCGCCGCCAGTGGGTGACGCGACGACCCTCGGGTCCTTCTTCGGTTCGCGTTCGGCTAGCTTCTGGCGTGCGGCCTTCAGTTCGGAATGGAGCCGCGCTACCAACGATTCCAGCTCCAAGACCTTCGCATCCTCGCGTGCCCGTTCGCGTTCGCGCTCGTCTCGTTGAGTCAACTTGCCCTGAGTCAACTGGGCAACCAATTGTTCTTGGCGTCGTGACCCGGGTACCATCACCGCGAAGTAGAGCAACACCGCACCTGCGAGCATCGTGCCGAGCAGAGCCGAAACCATGAGCCGCTGGCCTTCGAGCCTGGCCACTCGGCCATCGCGTGCGATCGCCAGCCGCTCGAGTTCATGTTGCTGCTCGGTCTGCATGACCGTCACGCGCGCTCGCAACTCGAGTTCGCCGCGTACGCGTTCGAATTCGAGGATCCGCTCTCTTTCCTTTCGCTCGTGTTCGGCGCGTTCCTCGTCGGACTGTCGTTCTGCCTCACGTTTCGCCGCCTTGGACCGCCGCTGCTCTTGTTCGGCGCGGCGGCGCTCTTGTTCGAGCAACTCGCGCTCTTGTTCGAGCTTGCGACGATGAGCTAGAGCGATCTGCTCGGCGCGGCGCTGATCCTCGTCGCCGATGAGTTGCTGCAAGGACGACATGACGGAACTCTCTTGACGGGCCATCTTCGTGGTTCCTCCGAGCGGGGTCGCGCCGACCGAGGACAGTCGGTTCGGAATGTTCCGACACCACTGCGCTTGCACCCTTGGGTGCGACTTGACGCGTTTTCGCTGGAGCGATGTTCACGCGCCGGACAGGCCCAGGCAGGCGAGCTTGGCCAGTGACAAGCTGAAGCTCGGCCAGTGACTAGGTAGACTCCGTGACTGGCTGCCGGCTAGGTCATTGCAGGCAGATGGACGCTGAACCCAACACCCAGCCCTCGGTCGTCGACCTCGATGATGCCATCGTGCTGCTCGACGATACGAGCTGCTATCGAAAGCCCAAGTCCAGAGCCCCCTTCAGAACTACCGTGGAATGGATCGAACAAATGCTCGCGGTCGGCTTCGGCAATTGGTGGGCCATCGTTCTCGATCCGCAATAGGCACGCACGGTCTGAGCCGAGCAGACCCTGCTTCCCGTCGAGCTTCTGCACCATAATGAGGACATGCCCGCCGCGATCGGCGATGGCACGCGTGGCATTGACAGCAATGTTCAGGCCAACCTGTGCCAATTGATCGCGATCGGCGCGAACCATGACTGGTAGGTCAGGCAAATCGAGACTCAACTCGATTTGCCGTTGGCGAGCGTCCGCACTGAGCAGCTCGGCGAGCCTCTGAGCCACGTCGCGTAGATCGAGCGCTTCCATGTTGGCTGGAGCGGGACTGGCAAAAGACAAGAAGCGATCCGCCACTCGACCGAGACGCTCGATTTCCGAGACATGTAGGTCCCACATGCGACGCTCGGGGCAATCCGCAGGAACCAAGGGAGCAACGACTTCGGCCGTGCCATGCAGGGCGTGCAGTGGGTTCTTGATCTCGTGGGCGATCCCCGCCACCAATTCGCCCAACGCACCGAGGCGTCCCGCACGGATCAATTGACGCTCAAGGCGTTGCCTTTCATTCAGGGCATGCTCGAGCTCGAATCGCCGACGGCGTTCGAGATCGGCGAGGTAGCCCGCGACGAACGCAACGACGTGGTAAAGGACCAGCTCGAGCGCCTTGTGGACGGTATCCCCCGGATCGGAGTGGAAATGGTGCCCAGCGTGACTCGCGTGGCCGAATGCGTGAGGCAAGTAGGTCAAGGCGACGAGGACCGCCGCAGCCATCGACGCGCGTAGCCCGGCCTGAAACGCCGCCACAACTATCGGCAAGTAGTAGAGGCGTCGAAGCACGTCATGCACCCAGGCTGGATCTGGCCCCGAAGCATAGTGCAGGGCACCTATTACCAGGATCGGCAGCCAAACGAACAAGGTCAACTTGCCACCAAACCAGCGTGTTTGGTCTTGCGACTGCCTAGGGTCGGAGGATTCCATACTTCTCCATCCGATAGACGAGCACATGGCGTGGTATTCGAAGATAGGCGGCGGCCTGCGAGACATTGCCCCGCTTCATGGCAAGGACACGTTCGATCACGCGCTTTTCCATATCGACAAGCGAAAGGCCATCCTCTGGCAAGGGGGGCCAGAGCTCGGCGTCTGCTGCGGAGCCACGGCTACTGCCAATTGCTTCGACCAATCCCGGCGCTGGCTCATCTCCTGGATCGCGCGGACCGAGATCAGCTAACTGCAACGTATCTCCACGGCACAGGATGACGAGCCGCTCGCAGGCATTCTCCAACTGCCGTACGTTGCCAGTCCATCGGCGTCGAGCTAGCTCTTCGAGCAGATCCTCGGGTAAGGCTAGCTCGCGATTCGGTGCATACCGGTCGACGAAGTGACGCGCCAGGAGCGGAATTTCTTCGGTCCGCTCGCGTAGCGGTGGGATTCGGACGCTGACTACATCCAGCCGATACAGAAGGTCGGGGCGAAACTGCCCTTGGGCTGCAAGCGTCGCCAGATCCTTGTTAGTCGCGGCGATGATTCTTACGTCGACGGATACGGGTTCGTCCCGACCCAATACATCGACGACCTGTTCCTCGAGGACGCGCAGCAACTTTCCTTGCAGGCCCATGGGCAGCTCCGCGATCTCGTCGAGGAAGAGCGTCCCTGCGTTGGCTTGGCGGAAGCGCCCCAAGCGTGCCTTGTGTGCACCCGTGTAGGCACCCTTCTCGTGCCCGAACAGCTCAGACTCGAGTAGACCATCCGGCACACCGGCACAGTTGATAGCCACGAATGGGCCATCCGCGCGCGCGCTGCGACTGTGGAGTCGCCTCGCAACCAACTCCTTGCCAGTGCCGCTTTCGCCGAGAACTAGCACGGAGGCGGTGCTATTGGCCACCTTGTCGACGACGCGCAAGAGCTCCTGCATCTGGGCCGAGCCCGAGACGATCGGTCGCTCGACCCCGCTGGCGGCCGCACGCAGCGAGCGGACTTCGTCCAAGAGCTTCCGACTCTCCAGCGCTCGAGCCACGGTCAAGAGAAGGTGTTCGCGATGAAAGGGCTTGCCAATGAAGTCGTAGGCCCCCTGTCGCATCGCCTCCACTGCAACGTCGATGCTGCCGTAGGCCGTCATCACGATGACCGGGGTCTGCACGGAACGATCCTTTACGTGCCGTAGCACCTCGAGCCCGCTAAGCTTCTGCATACGCAGATCCGTGAGAACGAGGGCGTGGCGCTGCGGATCGAAGCAGCTGAGGCCTTCTTCCCCACTGCTAGCTACGTCGACGGCGTATCCTGCGCGCGTCAGGTTGAATTGTCCGAGCTCTCTCCCTGCAGCGTCGTCTTCGATGAACAATAGCGTGATTGGCATGAACGGCCTAGGTGCCTACCCTAGCGTGAACCCATCCACGGGGCCGAGTTACTTCCGCCGCGTTGCGTCCGGAGCGGTAGATGCCAGTAGTTCTCCGCCCCCAAGCATGAACGAGGCATCGCTTGGATGAGCCTCCAAGCGGTCATCCGTTCTTGACTTTTCCGATGCAACAATCAAATACTGACTCAGCGTGAAGCTTTCGAACAAGGGTCGATACGCAGTCGGAGCGCTCTTCGACATTGCATTCTACAACGCTGGGCGAGCGACCCAAGTCAAGGATATTGCCGCTCGGGAGGGCATTCCGCCGCGGTTTCTGGAACAGATTTTCCAGGACCTCAAGCGAGCAGGAATCGTGGCTTCAAAGCGGGGTCCGCAGGGGGGGTATACCCTCGCTCGTCCAGCGAGCGAGATCCGTTTGGGTGATATCGTGCGCGCACTGGAAGGCCCAATTACGCTGGGGGATCCAAAGGCCGAGGCCGGCAACAAACGCAAAGCGGGAGACGACACGAAGCGCGTGACCGAGTCGGTGCTGGAGGATCTATCGCTTCGAGTGGAAGCCTGTTTCGATGCGGTCAGCGTCACTGACCTCTGCGCTCGAGCCGATGAGCTCGGCGTTGCTCGACCAGCTGTCCACCGAATCGTCTACTCCATCTAGTTCCGCCCCGCGAAGCGGCCCCGAAAGCCCGCTCTGGCTTTCGGGGACCTGAACTAGTTAGAGAGCGGTGTCGTGGGGGGACTGCCAAACGCGCAGAGATCACGCATCTGCAAAGAAGCTCGGGCACGGTCGACGTCTTCGACCGTTACGTCGGCACCATCGACTGCCACGATTACTGCCTGTGTCCATGCCGCCCCATGGCCCGACGGACGGCGTAGGGCTCGATCGCCTCGCACTACGGGACCACATGCTGGGGGTTGTGGGGACACCTCCTCCTTCGACAGATCGGTGACGCCCTTTTGGCCATCCCAGCGCACCACGACTCGCTCGTCGTCGACTTCCACGACCTGCGCACCAAACCATTGACCCTGGCGACTTGCCAAAACGAGCCGCCGCGGCGCTGGCTGCCAACCAGGTTGGCGTCGCAGCTTGCCTGCCTCGCGGAATGACTTCTCGAAGTTTACACGCCGCGAAGACTGTTCGAAACGACGTTGGATATTCATCGCCGTGAGTCCAGTCGGTTCGATGAGCACGCCGATCCCCTGCAGCGGCTGCTCGTTGCCCAACGCATCGACGACGACGTACGCCCAAGCGCCGTCACTCGCTGCTGCGGTGCCAACAGAGGCGGCCGTGTCAGCGGGTCCACTGCGGATCACTCGACAAGCGATCCATTCATGAGCCTTGGTCTGGCAAATGGCCCACGAACCTTGAGTGGTGTGCAGCACCGCAGTCGGGACTCGGTACGCATCACCAGCTCCAACTTGTATGCTCTCACCTCCTTGCAGTCGCTGGACCTTCAACCGTCCGCCGCTTACCTCGAGCACTTGACTCTCGAAGAAGTCCGCCGCGGTCGACTCCACAATCGCTACGTCGCCTCGATGCCACACATCGACGAGCTTGGTCGATGGGCTTTCATTGGTGCGCGAACAACCGAGAATTGCGGCAGCAATCCCAATCGCACGAGAGACGTTCAACACCAACATGCGAACCACCATACACACGAACGCGGGACGACTGACTGTCGTCCCGCGCAATTCGTGGGAGTATTGGGCTAGGACCCCAACGTGAATTAAGTCTGACTCAGCTCTCGGCAACGACCGGAGCTTCGACTACGCCCTTGCGACCACGCTTCTTGCCAGCTTTGCGACCCTTTTTGGCAACTTTGGCAGTCTTCTTGGCAACCTTGGCAACCTTGGCAGTTTTCTTGGCAGCCTTCTTGCCACGCTTGGCAGTCTTCTTGGCAGCCTTCTTGGCAGCCTTCTTGCCACGCTTCTTGGGGGCGGCCTCTACAACCACAGGCTCAGCCTTCTTGGCAGCCTTCTTGCCACGCTTGGCAGTCTTCTTGGCAGCCTTCTTGCCACGCTTCTTGCCAGCTTTCTTTGAAGCCTTCGGTGCAGGCGCGTCTGCGACGACAACAGCCTTCTTCTTACGTGCGGCCATGGAACCTCCTAAAATTAGTCAGGGATCAACAGGTCGAACCGCCGACCCCGTTGCAACACATATATTGCAACCTAGTGCGACGAGTCAACATGCATTGCACATCCGTCAACTCGCAACGCCTGCCCCATGCAGGATTGCCGCTGAAAGATGCTGAACCGGTCAAAAGACCGGTATCATCTGTCGACTCCACGGAACGGACATCCAGTGATGGGGTCAGTGGTTTGACCCCGCAAACACTGGGTATTCCGCGGAGAAATAAATCGAGGGGCCGCCCCTGCCGTCGGGCAGCGCCGGGTCTCAATGCCTGGTCGTGACGCAATGAAGCGCGCTCCAGCGTCATCGATAGACCGACGAAACTGGATCGGGATCCACTTCGAGCGCTTCCAATCACTGCGTGCATTTCGAGCGAACCATTTCGCGTCGGCTGGAGCGCACTCGCAAGCATCACACCTACAATCACGCTTGCATCCCCGCAAGGTGGGCATCGCTTACGCGTTGCTCGAGTTTGCTCTGCTCTCTCACGTGCCAGACAGCATAAACCACAGTCGCAACGAAATGGGAATTCATTTCTTCTGATCGATGACTTGGCGATCGGGACAATGGTTGCGTGGGGGCTCCGTCTAATCGAACGCATCGGTCTCTGCCAGCAACGAGTGACTCGCGTGCGGGGTGGTGTCGACGCCAGTTGGAACCGGCGTCACCGGGGGGGGATGAGCTGCCTCATCAACAATGACTCGCAGCGCCGAAGCCGTTCGAATAGGTACAATCGTGGGCATTTTGCCTAGAACTGTCGACGGACGCTCGGTGCGCATCCAGTCGCTTTCCCGTTCAATCCTCCACCTCGGCGATGAGCATACGCAATTCTTCATTGAACTCGGAGACGCGTGCAAGATTTACGACGTGGCCTGCCCCCTCGATTACGGACAGGGTCGCCCGGGGGATAAGTCGTGACAGTAGGCGGCACGGACCCATGGCCCCCGCATCGTCGCCTCCGACGACGACACGCGTGGGCACTTGGAGCTGCCCAAGGCGGTCGGACATGTCCTCGACAGCCCGGAGCGGAATCAGGCTGTGTCGCAGCATGGCTGTAAGAGCCCAGGGCGCATGCTCGAGAAACCCTAGCTTGATCAGCTCCCGAGACCTGGGATCGAAGCGCGAGGACGCCCCCCAGACGAACCTCTCGCCTGCCGCCGCAATCCCGAAATTCTCGATGTTTTCTGCAAATTGCTCGGCCCAAGGCGCAAGCTCCCTCGTCACGGCTGGATAGGCTGCGAGCAGCAACCCCGATATGCGGTCTGGTGCTTGCAACGCATAGCCGAGCGCCACGGCGGCACCAAGACTGAGCCCTCCGACGACGACCCTACCGCTGGCATGGGCCTCGATGACGGATGCCATGTCGTCCACTAGGCAGGCGAACCGGTACGCGTCAGATTGGAACGGCTTCTCGCTGCGCGCGTGTCCGCGCATGTCGAACAGCACGAAGCGCACCGACGCTGCCAGTGCGCGAGCCTGTGGCCGAAAGTTTCGGGCGCTCCCCCCAAACCCGTGGCAGAGAACGACCGTAGTTGCCGAATGCCCCGCTTGCCCGCCGGAGAGATCCTCGTCAGGGCCATACGATTCGACGTGCAGTTTCGCGTGAAAGTAGGCTTCTTTCGCCGGATTCGCCGTCGTCATGGGCGGCATGCTTAGCAGTGCGCGGACCCACAGCAACCCACGCGTTGCGTCAATTCGGACCGGACCAACCCGTCTCGCGTGACGAGCTGCAAGTAGCTGACACCCCTGGGGGCCTACAGGGTCCCCTTGACCGAACCGCTATCATCCCCTAGAGCGGGCCCGCCACGATGCGACTCGACGACCTCAACCCCCCGCAACGCGCAGCCGTTACCACGCTGAGTGGGCCATTGCTGGTTCTGGCCGGCGCCGGAACGGGCAAGACGCGCGTCATCACCTATCGCATCGCCCATCTGATCCAGAAAGGGATATCCCCCGACCGCATCCTGGCGGTGACGTTCACCAACAAGGCTGCCCGCGAGATGAAGGAACGCGCCATGACGTTGCTGCGGGGCAACGGCAAGCGTAGGAAGGGCCCGACGCCGGAGATCTCGACCTTCCACTCCTTGTGTGTGCGGATTCTGCGGCGAAATGCGAGCATTCTGGGCTACCCGGAACGGTTCTCCATCTACGATCGTGGCGACCAGGAGACCTTGGCCCGCCAAGCGCTACGGGACATTCGCGTCGGACAGGAGACCCTCCGCCCTGCGGAGCTTCTCCACTTCGTGGGAAACTGGAAGAGCGTTGGCGTCACCCCCGAGGCCGCGGAAAATCTCGTCGCGAACAATCCTGCTGCGGACAAGCAGCTCTTGGCAGCTCTGGCGTACAAGAAGTATCAGGTCCAGCTGAAGACGACGGGGGCAGTTGATTTCGACGACCTTCTGCTATTGACAGAGCAACTTCTGGAACAGCATATAGCCGTTCGTCGGGCCGAAGCACAGCGATTCGACCATGTATTGGTGGACGAATATCAGGACACCAACGCGCTACAGTACCGAATTACACGCCACTTGGCGGCTGCGCACCGCAACCTCTGCGTCGTAGGCGATGACGATCAATCCATCTATGGATGGCGTGGTGCGGAAGTCACGCACATCTTGCACTTCGCAGACGATTGGCCAGAGGCCCGTATCGTTCGCTTGGAGGACAACTACCGTTGTCGTGCACCCATTCTGGACCTCGCCAACACCCTAATCTCCCGGAATCGAACCCGACACAAGAAGACACTCAGGCCTGCTCGGGAAGGCGGTGAACCTCCGCGGTTCGTTCGCTGCGAGGAGGAGTTGGCGGAAGCTCAGAGCGTCGGGGGCGAAATTCGGCGCATGCTCGACGACGAGCTGCAGAGTCCGCGCACTCGGCCGGTGGACATCGCCGTTCTATTTCGCACCAACGAGCAGACGCGGGTTTTCGAGATGGAACTGCGCAAGGTTCGCGTCCCCTACGTCATTGTTGGGGGAACGAGTTTCTACGATCGACGTGAGGTCAAGGACATCCTTTCCTATCTTCGCGTTCTCGCCAACCCTTCGGACGAGGTGAGCCTGCTGCGGATCATCAATTGCCCTCCGCGAGGTATTGGTCCGACGACCGTCGAACACCTGCTACGTGAAGCGGTGTCGCGGGGGCAGCCGCTGTGGAATGTCTTGCGCGACTGCCTACGGCAGCCGGACCTGGTGCCGTCGGCGCCAGAACGCATTGCCAGTTTCGTGGGGTTCATGGAACGCTACCGCTTGCGAGCCATTGGAGAACCCCTTCACGAACTCATTCGGGCCCTAGTCTCCGAGATCGGCTACAAGGCGGAGATCGAGCGGCTCTACAAGACCCCTCGAGATATTGAGGCGCGCAACGCAGCCGTCGAGGAGATCGTCAACGCGGCGTCCAACTACCACGAGCGCGCCGATGAGCCCACGCTTGTCGGCTTCTTAGACGATTGTGCCCTCGTTGGCAGAGACGATCAGAACAAGGATGACGACCCCGACCAGCGCAAGAATGCTGTGACGCTGATGACACTTCACAGCGCCAAGGGACTGGAGTTTCCCCATGTCTTCTTGGTCGGAATGGAGGAGGGCCTGCTGCCACACCAACGGACGATTCTGGATGGTGGCGGCGCCGGCATAGAAGAGGAACGTCGTCTCTGCTATGTCGGGATCACGCGGGCGCGCGAAACCTTGACGCTCACCTACGCGAAGGGCCGGATGAAGTGGGGCAAACTGCGCCCAAGCATTCCAAGCCGGTTCCTACTCGAGATGCGCGGCGACGACGAACGGGCGCAGAAGGTTGCCGAGATGTCCACAACGCTGCTTGGACAAGGTAGAGGTGACGCCGGACCGCTTGAAAACGTGCCAAGTGACCCAGTGTCCGCTGAGGACTCGTCAGCCGATGCCATGTCGGAGGAGCCGCAACCCGCCGACCGCAGTGACTCCAGTCAAGCTGTGTCGTCAGGCACTCAGCGCTTCATCTCGAATCTCAAGGGGAAGTCAGCCAGTCAATCTAGGCGCCGCAGCTCAGCGTCGAGCCGTTCGTCCAACGCGTCACGCTCAGACGAGTCGGTATCGCCAGTCACTGAAGAAGTAGTGCGGCCACGTCTCCACCGTACCAGCAGCGCAATCAGCGCGAAACCCGCCAAACCGAGCCCAACCCATCCCAGCAAAGCCGCCGTATCGAGGGGCACCCGATCTGGGACTGCGCGCAAGCGCGTCCCGTAGCGCTCGACAAGACTCGATTCGATGCTGTCCGGCGATTCTCCGGCCTTGAGCCTGGTGCGAATTTCCCGACGCAACGCGTACGCGATTTCGGAACCGTGGGTGTCCAAGGTCTGATTCCAGCAACAAGGAGCAAGCAGTCGACCTTCGATTCGCTCCGCACCCGGTACCCGCTCACTCAGGATTGCCGAGACACTCGGAGCGGCCGCCGGATTGTGTTCCGTGGCCCAAGTCGCACTGCTTGCACACAAGACTGCCAGGATGAGCCAGTAATTCCTAGATTTCGCGCTCGCGGGGCGCCTCCACGTCGAGAGCATGACTGAGGAGCACTCTGCCACGGCTTGCCGCAGATTGCAGCTGTCGCATCGAGTTCGACTTCGCAGCCCTACGACCTGGGGGCGACAGGACTCGGCCCCGGCGCTTAGGACGTGACGCGAGCCCCTCCGGCGCTATTACCCGTCGATACTGGCAAGCGCCGGTCGAAGGACCGCCCTTGGCCGGCTGTCATCATGACCCCAGACACCACCCATCCGTCTCGCGAAGGTTCCGGCGAAATGTTCGATCGGATCGCAGCCCGTTACGATCTACTCAATCGAATCATGTCTCTTGGAATGGACCGCTGGTGGAGGCAGAAAGCTGTCCGTGAATTGTGTTTAAGTGAGGGGCACCGCGTGCTCGATCTCGCCACCGGCACTGCAGATTTGGCTTTGGCGGTTGCCTCACGAGGTCAAACCATCAAGGTTACTGGACTCGACCCTTCGCGGAAGATGCTCGACGTTGCCGAGCGCAAGCTCGACCGCAAGGGCATGCGTGACAGGATCGAATTGGTCTTGGGGGACGCGCAGTCGCTGCCCTACCCTGACCGAAGCTATGACGGGCTTTGCATGGCCTTCGGGATCAGAAACGTCCCCAATCGCGCTATCGCGTTGCAGGAAATGGCGCGTGTCGTGCGCCCAGGGGGGCGGGTCTGTCTTTTGGAGTTGAGTGAACCGGGTGAAGGCTGGTTCGCTGGCCCGGCGCGTTGGTACGTACATCGAGTGCTGCCATTCGTGGGCGCCCTGCTGTCCGGGGCGCGCGAGTATCGGTATCTGCAGCGTTCGATCGCAGCATTCCCTCCCGCTCGAGAATTTGCGCGACAGATGGGTGAAGCCGGGCTCGAAGTGCTACGTGTGCACACTCTCGGTTTTGGGGCATGTCACCTCTACGTTGCGAGTCCAAAGGAGGTGCAGCCATGACGGATCAGGTGTACACGCTGGCCAACCTCGAACAGCGCATGGAAAAGGCATTGAGGGTCGGCAGCCAACGCGCGGCGCCCATCGTCGCGGTAACGATCCCTGCCCCCGTCACGAGTCCCACTCTGGCATTCTGCCTGTGCGGCGAACAACCCGCCTACTACTTCGCGACCGGCGACGCAGGGGGCGATGTCGGGCTTGGCGCGGCGGTAACGCTTGACTCCAGCAACACGAAAGACCTAGCCGCCGTCGAGTCCGAGGCTCAGATGCTGCTGGAGCATGCCCTCGAGCTCGGCATCGACGCGGCCGCGAAGACGTCCCGGTTCTACGGCGGGATCACCTTCGATCGGGCGCCTATGCCGGCGGGGCATTGGTGCGCTTTTGCTGGATTTCGTTTCGATCTACCAAGATACCGGTACCTAACGGACGGACAGCGCGCCTCGCTCACGCTGCACGTTACGTCGAAGGAAATAGCTGAACTTGCCGAACGCGATGCCTGGATTGACCGAGTCGGGCACCTCGTGGCAGAACTCGTGTTGGCACAGAAGCAAGAGCCTCTGCCAGTGGTCCGAACGCGTCGCGACCTGCCCAGTGTCGAGCGCTGGCTGCAGCAAGTGGAGTCCGCCCTTGCTGCCATGCAAGTAGGACCGCTCGAGAAGGTCGTTCTAGCGCGCGAGGTCACGCTTGAGCTCGACGGCGTGCCAAGCGTTGCCAAGATTCTCGACAACCTCAACGCGCTCTCGCCAGAAACTACGCGATTTGCCTTCCGGCGGGGAGGAAGCGTATTTCTTGGGGCCACCCCCGAGCGGCTGGTTCTGCGTCATGGGTCAGAATTGCGCACTGAGGCGGTGGCAGGATCGATTCGCGCCCTAGATGCCGATGCAGCAGATCATTTGATGACCAGTGGAAAGGAACGATTCGAGCACGACCTGGTGGTTCGTGAGCTGGTAAGGAAGCTTGAGCTCATGGGGGCGAGGGCTGAGGTGCCGAATCAACCCTCAATCCGACAGCTACGACATGTCCTGCATCTTTCCACGAGCATTACCGCTAGACTATTTGGCCCACCCCACGTGCTAACGCTCATGTCTCGGCTGCATCCCACTCCGGCCGTTGGTGGAGTGCCGGAGGATACGGCACGTGAATTCATGCGTCAGCAAGAGAACTTCGAACGTGGCTGGTATGCGGCCCCCATTGGTTGGTTCGATGCCCAAGGTGATGGGGAGTTCGTCGTGGCACTTCGATCCGGTCTCCTCGCCGACAACGTCCTGCGCCTGTATGCTGGAGCTGGCATCGTCCGCGACTCGCAGCCCGAGAAAGAGCTTCAAGAAACCGAACTCAAGTTGCAGAGTCTCCTCGAAGCAATTGGTGCAAGTCATGGTCACGTGACAACCTCTGGCCCAGTCGACCGTCAGCACGCCAACGCGTTGTGAACCGAAGTCAACATGGACGCCAATCTCGCTCTTTCTAGCCTGTCGCGCCTGCTCGTTGGTCTCTTGGCGAGTTTCGGGATCGAAGACATCGTCGTGAGCCCAGGTTCGCGTTCGACCCCGTACCTCGCTGCGGCGCTCGAGCGCAAGCAGCTGCGCACCCACTTGGTGGTCGATGAGCGTTCGGCTGGTTACTTGGCCCTAGGGTTGGCGCGGGCTCGCCGACGCCCTGTGGCACTGCTTTGCACCTCTGGCACTGCAGCCGCCAACTACTTGCCCGCTGTCGTAGAGGCCCATTTGACTGAGACTCCATTAGTCGTGCTAACCGCGGATCGGCCTCTTTCCCTTCAAGGTTGTTCGGCGCCGCAGACCATCGACCAGACGCGACTTTTCGGTGACCATGTTCTAGGGGCAACGTCGTTGACAATCCCTTGCAGAAGTCACAACGAGTTCATCCGTGTGCGTCGTCAGATCCTGTCGACTTTGGCTCTTGGCCAAGGCATGGTTCGCGGTCCTGTCCACATCAACCTGCACACACCGAAACCGCTTGAGCTGGTGGTTACCGAGACCGCCGAGCAACGCGCCATCGAGGCGTTCATTGAATCGCTAATTGCCGCAGCAGTGAGACCTGCCCCGCCCAGTCCGGTGCTGCTCAGCGAGCGCGCAGTCGAGGGGCTAGTGGCCGCAGTCTCGGCCGAAAGTCGGGGTCTTATCACCTGCGGATTCGACCCGGATCGCACCTCACTCGAGCCTTCTGCTCTGGCCCGCTTCGCTCGAGCCACAGGATACCCTGTCTTGCTCGACGCGGCCCACCCACTTCGATTCGACGCGCCCCCTGAACTACTCCCGTACCTGGTAGCCCCCTTCGAACCACTCCTGCAGATCGAGCATTGGCGTTTGCGTCAAGCACCGAAAATCGTAATTCAGATCGGGCGACCATTGACCAGCAGTGCCTTCGAACGCTGGATGGTCGAGTCGGACCATGGAACGAACTTCGGAAAGGTTCTGCTGCTGGCCCGCTCGGGCTGGCCTGATCCCACCGGAATTGCCGAATTGCTTGGTCACGGCGATCCGAGTGACGCGCTTTGCCGAGTCTCGGCGGTGCTGGAGTCCGAAGCGCCACGATCCAGCGGTTGGGCAGCCCGGTGGTTCCGAGCGGCTGGCATCGTCCAAGAATGCATCGCGGGTTTTGCCCACGCTGCAAGGGGCGCTCAGGGTGAGTTGGGCGAACTTCACGCCGTTCTTTCTGTATTGAACGCACAGCCCAAGGGGGCTCGTCTCATCTTGGGCAACAGCCTGCCCATTCGCGAAGTCGATCTCTTGGCTACGCCGAGCCTTTCGCGCTTTTTTGCCGAAGCGCACCGCGGAGCCAGCGGCATCGACGGGCTTGTCTCGATGACTGCGGGCTTCGCTCTCGCTGACGAGCGGCCCACCACGTTGCTCGTGGGAGATATAAGCTTCCTCCACGACGTTGGTGGACTTTGGGCAATGGCGCCACTTACGTCCCCGCTGGCTATCGTGGTACTCAACAACGGCGGAGGTCGCATTTTCGAGCAGCTACCCGTTGCCAAGAGTGTCAGTGCAGATGCGCTTACGTATTGGACGACGCCCCAACGGCTCGATCTCTCCGCAGCCGCTCAACTGTATGGCCTTTCGTATTGCCGCGCCGAACGAGCGAGCACACTGTCGTCGGCAATCGCAGAGGCACATACCAAACCCTTCGCCACCCTGATTGAAGCGGTAGTATCCCCTCATTCTGCAAGTCGTCAAAGCGGTGAGTTGATTGCGCTCGTGCGGGCGGCTCTGTTCCGCGCTGGGCTGTCGTCCGAGGCAATCGGGACGTGACCGTTAGGCTAGTCCTCCTGCATGGTTTCGTGGGCGGGTCCTGGTCCTACCACGACGTTATCGCCTTGCTCGGTCATTCGCGCGACTTGATCGTCCCGACGCTCACGTACCACGAAGCGGACAGCAGCGTTCCGCTGCTCAATCAGGACTTTGCCGGAGAAGTTGAACGGCTCGCTTGCGACATTGCCGAAGCTGGGGCAGAACGCATCGATCTCGTCGGCTACTCGATGGGCGGTCGACTCGCCTTGGGACTCGCCATCGCCCACCCAGAACTCGTTCGAAAGCTCGTGTTGCTTTCGTCCCGCCGCGGTCTCGACTGCCCCTTGGAGCGCGAGCGACGAAGGCAAGCCGATGACGTTTGGGCGGACCTGCTCGAGCGCGACGGACTCGACGCCTTCCTTGACCGTTGGTGGTCGCAACCCATCTTTCGGACTCTGTCGACTCCTCCGTCGGAGCGACTGAAAGCGGAGGTGCAGCAACGCCGGAAGCATCGACACTTTGGACTTGCGGCCGCATTGCGTCGCTTCGGCCTCGGGAATCAACCGAGTTACGCGTCGGAGGTTCGAGGGCTTGCGCTCCCAGTCACTTTGGTTGCGGGAGAACTCGACGAGAAGTTCGTCAGCCTGTCGCGCCAACTGGCGACTGAGCTGCCCCAGAGCCGATGCCTCGTGGTAGAGGGAGCCGGTCACCATCTACTGCTCGAAGCCCCCGCTCGGGTGGCCCGGATCATTGACGAGGAGACCGAACGATGAGTCTTGTCGAATGGAAGTCCGCCGCAGAATTCGAAGACATCCTGTATGAAAAGACGGACGAGGGGATAGCGAAGATCACCATCAATCGACCGAAAGTGCGTAATGCATTTCGCCCCAAGACGGTGACCGAGATGATGCAAGCCTTCTCCGATGCAAGAGACGACTCGAATGTCGGAGTCGTCATCCTGACTGGGGCGGGCGACTTGGCGTTCTGTTCGGGTGGCGATCAGCGGATCCGCGGCACCGGAGGCTATGTCGACGACCAGGGGATCCCGCGGCTCAACGTGCTCGATCTTCAACGACTCATTCGAACCTTGCCCAAGCCCGTCGTTGCCATGGTCGCTGGCTACGCCATCGGCGGCGGTCACGTGCTGCACATGCTGTGTGATTTGACCATAGCGGCAGACAACGCGCGCTTTGGCCAGACTGGACCGAGAGTGGGAAGCTTCGACGGAGGGTATGGGGCGTCTTACATGGCTCGACTCGTGGGTCAGAAAAAAGCCCGAGAGATCTGGTTTCTCTGTCGCCAATACGACGCAAAGCAGGCCCTCGACATGGGGCTCGTGAACAAGGTGGTTCCCCTCGAACGACTCGAGGAGGAAACCCTGCAGTGGTGTCGAGAGATTCTCGACAATAGTCCAATGGCGTTGCGCTGTTTGAAGGCCGCCCTGAATGCTGACTGTGATGGACAGGCGGGCCTACAGGAGCTAGCTGGCAACGCAACCCTGCTCTACTACCTGAGTGAAGAGGGCAAAGAAGGCAAGAATGCGTTTCTCGAAAAACGTAAGCCCAACTTCAGGAAATTCAAGCGTTTTCCGTGACGCAGGTTCCCCTCCCGTCTTCGAACGCGATACGACCGGGCACGCTTGCTGCTTGGATTGTTGCCATTCGCCCAAAGACGCTTCCTGCGGCGGTGGCGCCCGTGCTGGTGGGCGCGTCGCTGGCCCATCGCGTTGGTGGGTTCGAACTTTGGCCCGCCATTTTTGCCATGGTTGGTGCTTTGCTGCTGCAGATTGTGTCGAATCTGGCAAACGATCTATTCGACTTCGAAAAGGGTAAGGACACCGCCGAGCGGGTGGGCCCTGTCCGCGCCGTGCAGTCTGGATTGTTGTCCTCGGCGCAAGTCAGAGTGGGACTGGGATGCGTCCTGCTCGGTTGCCTCGCGGTTGGCAGCTACTTGGTGGGTCGCTCTGGGTGGCCCCTTGTGGTGATCGGCATTGCATCCATGATCGCCGCCCTAGCGTATACGGCAGGCCCCTACCCACTCGGGTACCATGGGCTTGGCGATCTGTTCGTGTTCTTGTTCTTTGGACCCGTGGCCGTCGTCGGGACCGAGTTCGCCGTGATTGGCACTACCAGTTCGGAAGCCTATTGGGCGAGCATTTCGATGGGCGCCTTGACCACCAACATTCTCGTCGTCAACAACCTGCGCGACCGGGCCGAAGATACTCGCACCGGAAAGCGTACGGCAGCAGTACGGTTCGGCGAACGGTTTTGCATCGCCCAGGCCAAGGGAATGATCTTGTTGGCTTACCTTGCCCCTGTGTACTTCCTGGTGACGAAAGGCCACTATTGGCCACTGCTTCTGCCGGCGCTCACTCTTCCTCTGGCATTGAAATGGCTTAGGCTCCTGGACGTGTTGCGCGGGCGTGCTCTAAATGCGCAGCTTGGGGGCGCCGCGCGGCTTTTGCTCGCGTTTGCCACACTGTTCGCGTTAGGTCTGTGGATCTCCCCATGACTCTTCGAATCCGCCCCGTCTTGCGTCCACTCAAGGCTTGGCTGAGCGACGTCGTTGGCGGGACGGGTCACCGCACCCAGTTCCGTCGTGGCATCGAGTTAGCGCTGCGATGCGATGACGAGCGCACTGGTCTTGGCGAGGCGAGTCCCCTACCGCATTTCTCCGAGGAGCACCTGGAAGACGTCGAGGCGGAGTTGGTCCGCATCGTGACATTCGACGCGGAACTGCCCACGTCCCCGGCTGAATGCCGCGCCTGGATCGAGCATGTCAGCGCGCCGTTCCACGTTCATGTCGCGTCCGCGCGGTTTGCGTTCGAGGGGGCCTTGGTAGATCTTCTCGCGCAGCACTTTGGCATTCCGGCAGCCAGTCTCCTGGCTCAGATGACGAACTCGGGAAGCCCCGGACGCGAGCTCGAGGTTTCCCGGCTGCTGCCGACTACGGATCTTCCCAGGCTGTTGGGTGCAGCGCGGGTTGCTTGGGCGCGCGGCTACCGAACCCTCAAGCTGAAACTTGGCCCAATCGAGTCCTTCGAAAGTGACGCCAAGACCCTCGAAGCCTTGCACGAACAGTTGCCACCAACCGTAAAGATTCGACTCGATCCCAATGGGAGTTGGCCCCTGTCCGCATTGCCTCGTCTGCTCGAGCGGCTGAGTCGGTTTTCGCCGGAACTGATCGAAGAGCCGGCAGAAGGGAGCAAACTGCTCGCGCTCGACACGAGTCCTGTCCCACTGGCATTGGACGAATCGCTACGAACAGCGGGATTGCTCGACCAACTAGCGCCGCACCTGACTCGCCTCGACATCCGCGCGGTCGTCGTCAAGCCTGCGCTGCTGGGGCTGCTTACAGCACTCGACCTCGCAGTGAAGGCGAAGAGCCTCGGGCTTGACGTTATCGTGACCCACCTGTTCGATGGGCCCGTTGGGCATGCGACGGCAGTGAGTTTGGCCCAGGCCGTTGGAACCACGACGCGTGCTCATGGTTTGGCACCCCATCCCGGTCTCTTGCTGTGCCCTGAACGTCGCATCATGGGGCTTGGTCACGGCCAGTTGAGCCTCGGCGACAAAGCCGGGCTACCCCTGTCCGAGGTGACGCATTGATGAGTCTTGGCGCGGTTGCGCGGCGTAACCCCGAGGGTACGGCGCTCGTCGACGCACTGCGCCCCCTCACCTTCGCTAACCTCTTCGATAAGTCCGAAACCATTGCGTCCGAGCTCGAACTCGACCGGGATGCGGACACACCGAGAGCCTTCGTTGCCAAGAATGACACGACCACCATTGCACTCTTCTTTGCATTGCTGGAACGCGGAATTCCGGCCCTGCCACTGAACCCGCAGTGGACCGCTGTCGAGCGACAGCAATGGGTCGCCCGCGCGCGGGCTCGGTGGATCGTGCCAGCCGATCACAAGCCTTCAAACGGGACTTGGGGTTGTACCACAACGACGCCGCTCATCGACCGCACGGAGCTGTCCATCACGCCGCGCAAGACCCAACTGCTCATCGCCACCAGTGGAAGCTCCGGTGCACCCAAACTCGTCTGCTTATCGCAGCGAGCCCTGGAAGCTGCGGCCGATGCGAGCATTGCGCACCTTTCGATGACAGCGCAGGATCGCTGGCTCCTATCGCTGAATCTGGCGCATATTGGCGGCATTTCCGTCTTGCTCCGCTGCCTCCGGAGTGAGGCTTGCGTCGTCTTGGCCGAGCCAGGGATGCCAGCTGAAGCCATGCTTCGTAGAATTGCCCAGGCGCGTGTGACCTTGGCCTCTCTCGTTCCGACGCAACTCGAACGGCTATTGTCCATTGAGGTTCCGCGTCGAGGCATTGAGTCACTGCGAGCGGTGCTGTTGGGCGGCGCTCACGCGCCCAGGCGATTGGCAGAACGCGCGCGCGCTGCGGGCTGGCCGATCCTCATGACCTATGGGCTGAGCGAAGCGGGCTCCCAGGTATGTACCCAACCGCTGCTGGACTTGCGGACCCCGGCTCTGCACGATGATGCGGGCTTTCCGTTGCCCGGCATCGACGTTAAGGTTGATAATGAGGTCATTTGCGTTCGTGGCGCGACCCTGTTCGAGGGATATCATGCTGAGTCGGCGTCACCTTTCGACGCCGAGGGCTGGTTTCACACCGGGGATTTCGGGACATTAACGGAGACTGGGCGCCTAGTCCCGCTCGGGCGACGCGACGACTGCATTATCACCGGTGGTGAAAAGGTATCTGCCATCGAGGTAGAATCTGCCATTATGGACCAGCCATGGGTCCGTGCCGCCGCTGTGGTCGCATTGGCCGATTCGACTTGGGGGCACATTGTTGCCGCCGCCGTCGTTTTGGACCAAACCTCGGATTTTACCACGGCAGTCCATCGAATCGTTAACTCACTAGCTACTCGGCTAGCACCATACAAGCGTCCGAGACGCTGGCTTGCGCTCGAGGAACTGCCCCTACTGTCCAGTGGGAAGCTCGATCGCCCGGCCGTTAGAGCGCTGTTCGAAGAGTCCTGAACCTTGGCGGAATCGAGAACATTGGGTTTTGCGACCGATCCGGGTAGGATGCCACCTCGGTCGCGTCAAGCGACAGAAGTCACTCGCGGAGGTCCTACCATGATCCGTTTCGCTCGAATTCTCGGACTCGTCATCGCCGCTTCGGCCCTTATTGGGACGCTCACGTCCTGCGAGCAGAAGGATCCCTGCAAAGAGACTCCGGAATGCAAGAACCTCGGCAAGTGCTCGGCAACGCCCCAGGGGGCTTGCAAAATTGGCAGTGACACCGATTGCCAGATCTCGAAGGGTTGCAAGAAAGACGGCAAGTGCACGCTCAAGGACAACGCCTGCGTTGCCGCCAACGACGATGGTTGCCGGGCTTCCGAAGGCTGCGTGAAAAACTCCCTGTGCGATGCCTTCGATGGAGTCTGCGTCGAACTCGGCAAGGTAATGGACCCGGCTTGTGCGTCGTCCTGTCCGGTGGATGGGCGCTGTGTGATGAAGAGCGGAGCCTGTAAGGCTCTGTCGAACTACCACTGCACGCGCTCCACCGAGGCCAAGCCCGAGCCCGAGAGCACCTGCAAGAAGAACGGCCTCTGCACGGCACAGGATGGCCGCTGCGTTGCTGCCAACGACGATGACTGCGCCAAGAGCGTGGCGTGCAAGAACGAAGCAAAGTGCAAGGCGGACAATGGACAATGTGTGGCCAGCGAAGCCGGCTGCAAGGACTCGCAGGCTTGTCGAACGAGTGGGCTTTGCGCAGTGAAAGACGGCTCCTGTGCGGCGAAGTCCGCTGCTGACTGTAAGAAGTCAGCCCACTGTGCCCTCGACGGCGTCTGCACTCTCAAGGACGGGAAATGCATCGTCGGCTCCAACGCTGACTGCGCCCAGTCGACCGTGTGCAAGAAGGCGAAGCGCTGCCAGGAGAAAGACGGCGCCTGCGCCGGGCCGAAGAGCTAGGCCTGCGCCGGTCGAAAGGGTAAGCTCAGCGCCTGCGCCGGGCCGAAGGGTTAGCTCAGCGTCAGCGCCGGTTCGAGAAGCTAGGCTTGCGTCGCTACAGCTTCGGTATTCTCAGGGTCTTCGAGATCATCGCGCTGCCGCTGACGAGGTATACTAGCGACAAAGGGTGCAGGGCGAGACCGAACCATTCGTTGTGACCGCCTGGGATGTCGACGTCGAAGCGTCCAATTCTGACCAACCAGGCCCAGAGCAATACGATGGCGATACTCGTCGGGATCGGCGTGCCCTCGAAGTACTTCACTTTCCCCTGCTCGTCGGCGAGTGCTGCCGCTGTGACGTTGTACCGCGCCAGGCGGCTTAGGCCGCAGCAGACGAAATAGCCCAAAATCACCGCGTCCCAGCCGCCTCGAAGACCGAGTGAAAATCCGAGTGCTGCGGGCGCCACGCCGAAACTGATGAGATCAGCCAGCGAGTCGAGCTGCGCACCCAGTGCACTGTGGCGTCGTCGCCAACGCGCGACGCGACCGTCGAGGAAATCGAACAGGCCCGCCAGAGGCAGCAACCCGATGGCAACCCATACCCAATACAGATCGCGATCGATAAGATAGCGTTGTGCTGCAAAGACCGAGCCGATCCCCGCGCAGCCGTTACCCAATGTAATGACGTCGGCGAGTGCAAAATCGCGAATCATCGCAAAGTGCCGTTTGCGAGGTCGACTGGTTTGGCACACCTCATCTGCACTAGCGGATTCGGGCAAGACTGAGCTCACGGCACCGAGTGTCCTCTTCTTGGCGCAGCTTGCCTAGCCTTCAAGAATGGCGATGACAGATTCCACACACAACGGAATTGCCGCTATGCGGCCATTGGGCCGTTCTGGATGCTTAATCCCCGCCGTCGCGTGCACGTGGTAACTAGGCCCCCGCACGGTGACAACCCTCGCTTGGATCTTCGTTAGCGGTCTGGTCATGGCCCTTTTTGCCTTGAGCGGCGCGGTTACGCTGTTGCTGCCAGAAGAACGCATCAAACAGCTGCTATTGCCGCTCGTGGCGCTGGCGGCAGGCTCACTCATCGGCGGCGCACTCCTTCACATGCTGCCGGCTGCCTCGGAACGGATGTCGAGCCCCGAAGCGGCCCACGGCTGGGCGGCAGTTGGTTTCGTCACGTTCTTCGGTCTCGAACAATTGCTGCACTGGCACCACGGCAAGGATGACTCCCACGGTCACCACCACCATCCACTCACTGTCTTGGTGCTCGTGGGGGATGGCTTGCACAAGTTAGTGGGAGGGCTCGCAGTGGGGGCCGCATTCACTGTCGACACGCGAGTAGGCCTGATGACTTGGCTCGCTGCTGCCGCCCACGAGATCCCCCACGAATTGGGTGATTTCGGCGCTTTGGTGCATGGCGGTTTGCGACCGCGACGCGCCCTTCTGCTCAACCTGCTGTCAGCCTTACCCTTCTTGTTCGGTGGCCTCGTGTCCTACTACGTGGCGCAGCGTATCGCGTTAGACCTTACCTTCCTCGTTGCCTTTGCGGCAGGCAATTTCATCTATCTCGGCGCGGTCGATCTCCTGCCCGAGCTCAATCGCCCCAAACAGCGGGGAAAGGTGCTGCTACACGTGCTTTGTTTTGGCCTCGGCCTTGGCCTACTCGCTGTCCTTGGCGCCGTGCTACCCGAGCACCACTAGCGTTCTTCGGCCTGTTGCGCGGCATTCTGTAGTTCGCGTATGGCCCCAATGACGTGAGGACGGCGTTGGGTCGTCGCGCCGGCCTCCGGCTGACCATCCGTCAAATCAAGCCAAAATTGCCTGTTCCGCGTGAGTTGTGCTACCCCCACGCATCATGCGCCAGTTTGGTCGCCTGTTGAGCATTCTAGCGCTGGTCCTCTCGACCACGCTACCGGCAATACCTGCCCAGCGCATTCACACGGTCGTCAACGGTCAGACCCTCGGCGCGATTGCGCGCCGATACGGGATCTCCGTCGATGAACTGCGGGATGCCAACCAGTTGCCTTCGGGAGTGCGGCTGAAGGTCGGTCAGCGGCTGCTCGTGCCGAGTCCTGGGGAGATGGCGCGCGCCAGGCACAGCGCCAGTAGGACTGGTCCCGCCGAGACACCCGCATCGGAGCCGAACAATGTGTCCAGCGACGCCACAGAGCCGGCTGAAGCGTCGGCGACTGCCGCATCGAGCACGGCCGAAGTCGCGACGCCCATACCAGAAGCGCCGACAGGCAGCCCGAGCCCGTCTGGCAATCCTGAGCCAGCATCCCCGCCGTCCGAAACCCCAAGCGAAGCTCCTGTACGCGAGCCCGGCGCGGAGCCCGGCAAGCGCTCAGTGGCCAAGACCGAGCGCGGCGCGCCACCGAACGAGGTTGCCTCGAGCGGGCCGCGCAAGTCCAAAGCGAGCTTACGTCGGAGTCACGCCGTTGGCGACGGGCAAACCCTCGGCAAGATCGCCAAACGCTATCACATCAAGATCGAAAGCCTGTGTGGAGCCAACGGGATCCGGCGCAACGAGCGGTTGAAGCTCGGGCAAGAGTTGATCATCCCGAATGGTGACGAAGATCCCATTATCGAAGAGGGGCCGCCACCTGGGAGTGACGACAAGGACACCGGGGAGAGTCGCTCGGAGCGCGAGACCAATCCCAACGGCGTGAAAGAACTCAGCGTCCCTGGTGCCGGGCCCGTCTATTACTATGAGCCGACCGGGACGGGACGCATGTCCATGCGCCCGATTGTCGTCTATCTGCACGGCCGTGGTGGTGACGCGCAGGCGGACTGCAGGCGATGGTCTCGCGTGGCGCGTCGCTTTGGCTGGCTGCTCTGTCCGAGTGGCCCATCGCCGCACAATTCAGGGCGTAGCTGGAACAACAACTGGATGTCGGGGCAGCATGCCGTTATGGGGGCGGTGCAGGCCCTGCGCAATCAGTACGGTCGCCGCGTGCAACTCTACGGCAATACGCTCGTGGGATTTAGCGAGGGGGCCTACGTGGCGATGAACGTCGGTGTGCGGCAGCCGCGCACGTTCAATCGCTGGCTCATTCTTGGTGCAGACGTTTCCTACTGGGGCGGCTCGGGCCTCGAAGCACTGAAGGACGCCAAGTCGAAGGTTCGGCGCGTCGTGCTCATTACCGGCGGCATGGACATGGTGGTCGATGACACCCGCACGGTGGCGGGCTGGCTAGAAAAAGAAGGCGTGCCTATTCGCATCCAGACTCCGGGAACCCTCGCCCACGAAGTAGCACTCGATCGCATGTCCGGTATGTACGAGTCGGCCTTGCGCTGGCTTGATCGTGGCGCAGAAAACCCAGCGGCAGCACAGGCAAGACGCCGCTAACCACCAGCTCAAGCCTCCCGATTCATCCAGGTAGCACGAGGTGGCGTCGGACTCCGAGGAACCTCGGCTCTTTAGCCCATCTCCGCCAGCAGGGCGCGAGCTAACTCGTGGTTGGGATTGTCGCCCAAGGCCTTGGTGATGTGCATGCGTGACTTGCGTAGATCGCCGGCATCGCGACAGAATTTGGCCAAATGGTAGTTGGCGGTCGCCCGATCGGTCTTGAGGATCCCCTCGTGCTCTTCGGTTTCGTTTTCGATTAGCTTCATCATCGTCGCTCGTCCGAAGGCCTTCTGCGCTGCATCGTGCTCTTCGAGCTCCAGCGCTAGCCTCCCGAGCTGCATGGCCAGACTGCCGTTGCGGATGTCGATTTCCGCGGCCTTCATGAGATACTCGAACGCATCGGTCAAGAACCCTTCCTCGAGTTGGATGCGACTCTGTTCTTGGTATACCCGTGCCAACATGCGACTGCGGCGGCCGCGTTGCGCAGCAACGACCTCATTCAGGAGCTCCATGGCTTCTTCTGCGCGACCCGACTTCGAACGCGCACGCGCCAGCAGAATGACGATATCCAGATTCTCTGGCCCGAGCTGTCGAGCCTCGTCCAATACCGCTTCTGCACGAACTGGGTCACCGTCGGGCCCGGCAAGTAACGAAGCTATCTCCAAAAGCTGGACCTGGCGCAGACTGGCATCCTCTATTTGGCGCGCGTCGTCCAGCATGAGCCCCGACAGCTCTCGTTTGGCCCCAAGCGAGCGATAGATATCTGCCAATCGATGGCGCAACTCGAGGTGATTCGGATCGATATTGAGCGCACGCTCTAGTGCCGCACGTGCACGTTCAGGGGTTCCGAGTTGCTCGCAGGCGTGTCCTAGTTCGATGACCAGTGGGATGAGCTCGTCGCCTTCGACGACCTCGGCCAGCCCGACGTAGGCATCGACAGCGCCCGCCAGATCACCTGAAGTTGCTGCCAATCGCGCCTTCGCGCCCAGTACCGGGAGTTGATTCGGGTTCTGTGCGTCTAGCTCCTCGAGCAAACGACGTGCCTCTTCGAGTGCTCCCAGTTGCTCGAGCAACGAGACTTCGCGCAACCCAAGCTGCAGGTGCCACGATTCTGGTGCAGTTGGCGCTGCTGCGCGGATCCCATCGAGCAGCGCTTGCGCGCCGACGGGATCTGCGGGATCTCCTGCCTCGAGTTCCATCAACGCTTCTTCGTGGCGTTCTAGCCCGGAGAGGATTCGTCCGCGTTCACGATGCAGCTCGGGGCTGTCAACTCCGAACGCAAATAGCCCTTCGACCACAGCCAGCGCATCATCGAACTGACCTGCTTCTCGGTAGGCCTCCGCGAGCCGCAGCGCTAAGCCCAAGTCCTCCGGTCGCGCTCGAGCCGCACGGTCGAGCACGGCGACCACGGACGCCACATTGGACCCCTTCTGGAAGCGTATCACCAAGGCGTCGCACAAGGTCGCATCCGTCGGCTTCATTTCGAAGGCGCGCAGCATGGCTCGCTCGACGCCAGACTCATCTCCCAGTCTCTCGCGCAACCAAATCAGTCTATCGATGAGCTGCGCTGAGTCCTCTGCTCCCGGCTGAACCAGCAACAGCTCGAGCGAGCGAGCGGCCTGATCGAGATCTCCAACCGCTTCAGCAAGGCGAACCATGGCGCGCAGTGCAGGGACATGTCCGGTTTGCCACTCGAGCACCACCGAAAGGGCCGCGAGCCCTTCATCGAATCTTGCCTGCTGTTCGTACAGCTCCGCAATGCGCATGCCGAGCGCCACTACGGATTCTGCGTCACGACACTCCCGAGCCAGGTCGAACTGCTTGGACAAGAGAATGACGAGTTCGGCATGCCTGCCGCTGCGCTCGAGGATCCCCGCCAAGAGCAGGGCAGCTTCGCTCTGTGTCGGCTCATCGCGGAGCAATTCTCGCAACAGATCCGCTGCAGTTCCGGTGTCCCCACGCCCTAGCGATAGACGAGCCTGCTCCAGTTGCAGACCGATGCGATCCTCGGAACCATGCACGGCCGCTAGCGCTCGCGTGATGACCGCAGACATGCGCTCGGTGTCGGAAAGTCGTCGCAAAATCTCGAGCAAAGGGCGGTAGATCAAGGGATCAGAAGGGGTATCCTCGAGCAGTCGCTCGTAGATTGTCGAGGCGCGACGTTCGTCCTGCAGACGCTCCGCAGCAATCTTAGCGATCTCGAGCAACAACTTGCGGCGCTGTTCGGGGTCGACGAATTCACAGGCGCTCTCTCTCAAATACAAGGCTCGATCGACCTCACCGCGCGCACTGACGATATCGGCCAGCTCGAGTTCTGCGGCAGCGCGTAGTGCTCGTGGTAGCCGTTCAGCGAGTGAGCCATTGGCGGCTTCTCCGAGCAAGTACTCCAACGTCTCGCCGTCGGACGCCTTGCGCGCCAGAGCGAGCGCTTCTTCGTACTGTTCCGGACTCGACTGGGACGAGCGCAGTCGCTTGCCGAGTGCCCTAGCTAACAGGTCGCTACGCCCGAATCCTCGAGCCACCCGCTCAAGCAGCAGCAGGCCGGGTTCCCAATTCGGATCTTCGCTCAGAACGCCTGCCAGCATGGCGTCGAGGCGTTCGTAGTCCGGCCTGACCGAAACCGCTCGGGATAGGAGTTCGACCGCCTCGTCGCGCGAACTTCTTTGTCCGAGGCGTGCCGTGGCGAGGCGATACAGCGGCTCCGGATCTTCGATGGCTACGTTTCCGGTGAGCCAAGCCCGCACACGGCGCTCTGCGATGCGCGACTCTGCTGCTACGTCGCCCAACTGCTGGTAGACCCGTCCCAAAGCCGACCAAGCCTGCTCGTCGCCGAGAGCGCTCTTCTCGAGCTCGCCTTCGATGACCTCCGCACGCTGCCGCAGCTCACCCATGACCTCACGTAGATCCCCGAGGTGTTCGGCATGCACGCGCGTCAATTCGCTCAAAGTGGAAGCAGTGAGACTGGCATCTTTGGTCTTCTCCAGCCGTTCGCGCAAGGCCCGGCCTAGCAAGTCGAAGCGTCCAAGATTTCTGAGGCCGCGTTCGAGCGCAAGCGACTCATGTGTGGATTCCATCCCTGCTTCGAAAGCAGACTCGATCGACTCGGAGGCGCGCTGCAAGTCGTGATTTTTTGCCGCTATGATCGAGAGATCCAAGAGTGCTTCAGCACGACTTGGCGCGTCGGCATCGTCGTGCCGCCCAAGCACCAATAACAGTGCCCGGTAGGTACGTTCTGCTCGCGAGTAGTCCCCCATGTCCAACGAGAGTCGCGCTTGGAGATGTAGAATGCGTGGATGAGCTGGATCGATCCGACTCGCCTGCACCAATTCGTCCAGCGCCGACTGGCGGTCCTCAAGGCCTAACAATGCGCGAGCCAGTGCAAAGTGCACCACAGCACGCTCCTTTGGGCGTCGGGCGCCATAGCGCTCGAGTTGTGCTCTAAGGACGGTGGCGGCATCGGCCGGGCGCACCGATTCCATCAGGGCTTCCGCAAGTCGCAAACGTAGAGTTGCGTCTTCCGGCTCGAGCTCCACTGCTTGCTCGAGCAGCGGTACCGCTGCCTTGGAGTCGTTACGCCGTTCGACGTGTACACGCGCCGCCGCGTCGACGAGTCGGAAGCGCTCCTTCATGTCCGAGGCCCGCATTGCCTCCAACGCGTAGAGCTGCGCCAGTGGTTCCCAGAGCTCCGCTTCTTGATACAGGTCGCCCAGACGGCGCCTGACTGGTCCCACGTGGAGGGCCACCGACGACGCGTTTTCCAAGCAAGCGCGGGCCTTGTCGGGTCGCATAGCGGCCACGTAGACTTCCGCAAGCTGCAGCGCTCGGTCACTCAATGCCTCGCGACTGGACTGTGCACAAAGTCGCTCTAGGAAGTTGGCTGCAAGCAGGTATTCTCGCTGACCTGTGTAGATCCTGGCCAGCGCCTCAAGTGCGGCGTCCAGTCCGAGGTCGGCGCCTTGCTTGTAGTCAGCAATCGCGCGATCGACGTCGAGCAGACGCTCTTCAGCCAAGGCGGCCGCTCGCACCCACAATGCAGCCGAAGTCGGTCGATCCCCGAGACGCAGCCGCACTTGCGCCTGGTCCTCCCAAAGCGCCACGACATCGACTTGTCGCCCCACCTCCTCGAGCAAGCGAGCGAACCGTGACACTGAAGACAGGGCTATCTCGTCGCCCGAGTCCTCGGCAAAGATGCGTTCGAAGATTTGAATTGCCTGCGCGTTGTCCTTCAATTGGTCCGAGCACAAGTAGGCTGCATCGCGTTCCAGCGCTCGGCGCTCGGCACGGTGAAAAGGAAGCCTGGCTCCCTCGAGGAGAAGTGCCACAACGTCGGTATAGGCACCAACTTCGCGTAACCTCAGGCCCAATTCTGCTAACGCCCAAGCCGCAGCTAGGGCTGATGGCGTTGAGGCATCGGAGGCTGCGTTGGTCCAAACCTTGACCCCCAGGTCGAAGACCTCGCGGCAGACCTTGCGAGCAACGTCGCGATCCGTTCGACTCTCCCGCACGACACCGATCGCTAGCTCCCAGTCCTCCGCGGCGACGTAGGCACGAACGGCCTCAATCGGATCGCCGATCTGTTCACGATACAGATGTCCCAATCGACGTCGAAGTTCTGCGGCTCTCGCTTGGTCGGATTCGACGTCAGCGTCCGTGCGCAACAGGGACGCTAGCTCCTCGAACCACTTGCTGAACGTGAGCAAGGAAACCAAAGCGTCGAAGCTCTCTACGTCGCGCCCATGTAGCTTGCGCAACCTGCGCCAGGCCAAGATTGCGTGTTCGACCTCGCCCAAGGGTGATTCATATAGTCGCGCAATGCGCGCTCGGTCGCTGCGCGCAGCGAGTTCGTCTGCACTCCGCGTAGCGCGTGCTTCGAGTTCGGTGATGAGCTCCACCGTCTCACCTGCCTTGGTGAGTGACTCTACCAAGCCGTCGCGCGCTTCGGTATCGTCGATGTCGTCCGTCAGGCATTCACGATACAGGCGCACGGCGCGTGTTGCGTCGTCCAGTCGGCAGAGCGATACCTCTGCCGCTACGAGTAACGCGCGGCGATGTGGCTCCGCATTTGGTTCAAGTGCCGCCAACCGTTCTAGGACGTCAGCGCGTTCGAGACACCGATCGGCTTGCTCAAGCAGCGAATCGAGGCGCCGCGCAGCCAGAAGCGCAAGGCTTCGTTGTTCATTGGTGGCATCGGCGAGCGGCGGGGCCTTCGCCGACTTCTTGTCCTTGTCGGGACTTGGTTCGACTCGGGTGGGTTCCAACCGGCCGGCTTCGCGTAGAACTTCCGCATAGAGGTCGATGGCTCGCGTTGGATCGCTGGCATACTCACGGAAGACATCGGCGGATTCGAGACGCAAAATGAGACCGAGTTGCGACATACCCAGTCGCTGCGCAATCTCCGCGAGTAGACGTGCCTGGCGCGGGCGATTCTGCGTACGCTCGGCCAGCTCATCGAGGGCGTGACGATGTTCCACTTCTTCTGGGACCAATGAGACGAGGCTAGTCAGGTCCTCGAACGCTCCATTGGCGTCGTCTAGCTCTTCGAGACGCATGCGAATGATGCGCTTGAGTCGCTCCACGCGTTCCGCATCGTCGACGGCATGCTCGACCTCAATCTCGAGCATGCGCACGATGTCCGCCGGGCTGCCAATGGACTCGTAGTACTGGCGGAGCACTAACGCCGCCTTGTCGCGAATGCTGTACGGCTTGCCCTTGCGCTCTTTCTTCTCCTTCTTCGTTAGCGCGCCCGGGAACACGGAATCGCGAGCAACTTGAAGGCCAACGATGCGCTCAAGTAGTTCGATTGCTTCGGGCGCATCGGGACGGTCGCCTAGCATCTGTTCGACGATTTCGTAGGCGGGAAGCGGCTCATCGATGTCGATCCACAACCCCGAAACTCTCGCGCGGAGCTGATGCAGTGCTTCACCCGAAGCGTTCCGGGTCTGTCGAGTCAGAAGGTCGATCAGTGGTCGCGTCAGCCCCTGTCGCTCGTACAACCGTTCAATTGCTGCCTCGACGCGGCTATCACCCGGAGCAAGCTCATCCAATTGCACGAAGTAGTGGATTGCCCGATCAGGATCGTTGGCAAAATCCTTGGCCGCCATGGCCGCTTCACGAAGTACCTCGAGTCGATACTGCGTCGACGCAGCGCGTTCGAGTGCATGGTCGTAAAGGGAGAACAATTCGCTCCAGCGCCCCGAAGCGTTGAATGCCAGCTTCAGCCGGTCGAAAGCCCATTCTGCCCCGCTGGCGACATACACTCGTTCGAGTAGCGGCACGGCCAGCTCTGCGTCCTCCGACCATTCCTCGTGGAAGTCCACGAGTCTGCGTCCCACCTCTTCCGCGAGCGGTGTATCGCGGGTAAGTTCGAGTGCTCGTTCGTAGGATGCAATGACGGGTTCGGGGCGAGTAAGCTTGCGCGCTGCCCGCTCTGCACGATCCCAGAGTGCCGACTGTCCGGGGAGTTCTTCCGCCATGCGCAAGGCGATGGCCAGTGTGGACTCGAGTGCTTCGGCTTGCGTATCGAGCCAAAGCAGCGTCCAACGGCCACGTTCCTTGTCGAAGTCTCCGGCGCCACTGGTGATTCGAATGAGTGTCTCGAGTACCTCGCCTCGCGCGCGACTGTCCGTCACAGCAGCCGCGACGCGTTCAAGCAATTGGGCCGCCCGTGCGCGACAAGTTGGGTCGTCCAAGGTGCGACGAACGGTGGTAAGTACGGCCGGATCACCGGGCTGTAAAAGGATCAGGGCTTCGAGCACGTCGAGGGCTTCGGAAGGCCGAGTGAGGGGTCCGGCAAGCAGTTGAGCGCGTTCGACCAGCACGTCGTAGCGACCGGTCTCGTCGGAGAGTACTGCCAAATGACCGAGTGCTTCCTCCAGACCTTCGATGTCACCGGCTTCACGTCGGAGTCTTGCCAACTCGGTCCAAACATCGAGTCGCTCCGAGTCGATCTTGAGCACCTGCTCGAAGAGTCGTCGCGACGCTTGCTCGTCCCCGAAGCGCTGCTGCTCGATGCGTGCCCATTCGACCAATTCTCGTACGGGGTCGTTGGCCAGCGCGACCCGCTTCTCGTAGAACCAGCGGCATTTGCCGCGCCAGGCAGGTGAATCGGGAACTTCGGCCAGCAAGGCGGCGTATCCAGCCCAGATTTCCTCGTCGCGCATGGGTGCGGCGTCGAACAGCTGTCGATAGATGTCCGCAGCCAGTGGCTGTGTTTCCGGCGTCTTACCCAGGGAGGCCGCCTTGAGGAGCAGCAGCTGTCTGCGCCGAGCCAAATCCGTCGACTGCTCCAACACGGCTTCGACGAGTCGGGCAAACGCCGACGCCGATGCCTCGGTCAACCCGCGCGCGGCCACGTCTGTCAGGCGAGGAATGATGTCTTTCTCTTCAAGCCCCAAGGCCAGCATCTTGCGCAGTGGGAGTTCGAGGCGCGCCACCTGGGTGGTCCGGGCGGCGGCGTCCCACAGCTTCGCGACTACGGTGACCTGCGTCGCTATGGACTCCGGGGAGTCGTCCGCGGCCAAGGCGGACTCGTAGAGCGCCGTGGCACGTTCCCAATGGCCAAGTTCAAAGGCGAGCTCTGCTGCCTGAACGAACGATTCGACGGCGAGGCTTTCGTGGTTGAGAGTGGTGCGCACTTCGCCCAATGCCGCCAGGAGCTCGATTCTCTGCCAGGCATCCTCAAGCATGGCGAGTCGCAACTGCATCAAGCGCTCGACCACATCGAACTGTTCGAGCTGTCGTGCCAAACCCTCGGAGCGAAGCAAACGCGACGCGTCGTCGGTCCCTGAGATCTCGTGCGCACGGAGTGAGTACTCGAGCGCTTGCTTCGGGCCGTCACAGCGCAGGGATACGTCGACCAGGCGATCCAGAAGCATTTTCTGTCGCTCACCTGTCGCAAAGGGTAAAGAGCGAAGCAACTCCGCTTTGAGTCTCTTGTCGTCCCCTTGCTCGGCATAGAGCGCTACGAGTGCTTGGTGTGCGCCAAGATGGGTCGCATCGAGCGAAAGCACTTCTTGCCAGACTGCGACGGCTTGGTTCGGCTGTCCTAGCTCGCGCTGCGTCAGGGAAGCCATGCGCACGAGGATATCGCGTCGACGCTCCCCTCCCGCTTCACGTTCAAGCGCTTCGGCATACATTGCTAGTCGTTCGAATGGGCTGGCTTCCGCAGCCAGGAGGCCATCTAGTTGCCCCAGGAGCTCCGGCGAGGAAGGCTCCTCGGCGAGTGCCCGTCGCAACAGCTCGATGGCGCGCGCTGGTTCCCCATTCTCGGCCAGCGCATCGGCGGCGAGGGCCGCAACACTTCGCCGGTCCGGACTGTCGAGTGGGCCGTCGGTCAGGATTTGCGTCAACCATTGCGCACGGGTTGCAGTGTCGACCCCTTCCTTGGTCTGCTGGCAATACGCAATGAATTCTGCCGTGCGCTCGCTTGACGTCAGTCCTGCGTCGCCCAAGCCATCCACGGCAATGGCAAACGCTTCGTCGAGCCTGCCCAGGGTCGAGCGGGCAACGGTGTATGCTTCGGCTTTTGCATCCAGTCGTTCGTGTGCATCGAGTAGTCCAGCCGCACGTGCACGCAGTACCTCGACGAACAAGGCACTGGGTTCCTCGGTCCGCAGCACCGGTTCGAGAATGGAAACCGCAGCCGCACGCTGAGCGTCCTGTTCGAGATACTTCGCGAGCTCGGCACGTGCAGTCCGTTCCTTGGGCTCCACCTTGAGCGCGTCGCCATAGAAATGAACTGCCGCTGCATGGTCAGAAAGTTCAACGGCGTGCAGTCGAGCCAAACGCACCAACAAAGGTGCGCGGCTGGCGCCGTGGCAGCTACCAAGGCGCATTTCGATGGCCTGGGCCAGCTCCAGCGTGCGGTTTTCGGCTTCGAGGAGCTCAATCAGCCGGTCGAGCGCCACTTCGATTGGACCGTGGCGCTCAACCACACCTTGCCAAGCCAAGATTGCCTCGGTACGTGACTCTGCATTCTTGGTTAGCAGTTCGGTTGCTTGGATGTCCAAACGAGCGCGTTCTTGCGGATCGGCTTCGCGTGTCGCACGCATGGCGAGTACCTGGCCGAGCTCGCGCGTGTCGCCGGATTGCTCCGCATGTGCTTGGAGCTTGAGCAGCATTTCGCCTGCTTCTTCGGCATCGACGAGTGCTCGCCAAGCGGCAACGGCTTTTTCGGGCTCGCCCAGATCCTGTTCCCACAGACCAATGAGCCGTCTTGCTGCGTCGTGACGCACGGCCTTTTCGGGCTCGAGTTTTACCACGACCGAAAGGGCCCCCGCCAAGGGTCGCCATTCCCCGGCCTGGGCGTAGATCTCAGCGAGCTCGCGCGCCGCGCGCAACGTGCAGCGGTCATCAGCGTTCGCACGCAGCGCCTCTTCGAAGGCGGCTCGCGCGCGTCGCAGCTCGCCGGTACGTCGCTGAAGCACACCGAGGTCGACACTCAAGCGTACTCGCGTTTTCGGATCTTTGACGGATTGGACGGCGCGGCCCAATTGCCGAGCCGCTTCGACAGCGCGATCGAGGGCCAAGCTGAGCCGAACGAAGCGTTCGCGCGCGTCGTCGTCCGACGGATCGCTGGCGACGACCGGTCCGAGGAGCTCGAGCGCTCCGGCGGGATCGGCCAGAACCTCTTCGCGCAGCGCAGCGAGACGCCGGGCCACTTCGTTGCGGCGCGGACCGCGGGCAACCTTCCATTCCTGTGTCAAAAGGGATGCGGCGCGTTCGAGGTTACCGAGACGCTCGTGTGCCGTCGAAAGCACCGCGAGCGCACGCGGTGCCATCAACGAGACGGCACATAGCTTTTCAGCCGCGGTCAAGGCGAGGTCATGATCGGGCTGCAGCGGCAGGATGGCTTCGACCTGGGCCATTGCCTTTGGTGGCTCTGGCAGATCGCGCGTGTAGATCTCAAGCAGACGTTCACGCAACAGGACGGATTTTAGGTCCGATAGGTCTCCCTGGGCAAGACGGGCTTCCATGTGTCGTGCGGCGTCGCGAAAGCGATTGGCCACTAGGAGCTGATCCTCGAGCGCTTCGGCTGCGTCTACCAGCGCGGGGTCCAAGTGTAGGATCTGTTCGAGCACTTCGATGGCCGTTGCGGAGTCATTCTGTTCCTGCTGGGCAAAGTGAAGGGCCTGCTCGAGATGGGTACGCCGCGCTACGGGATCTTCTTCCGTTTTGGCCAACACGACGTGCAAACGACCCAGCCGAGCGAGCTTGGCCTGCGCGGCAAGCCATTGCTCCAGCCGCTCGACGTTCTCCGGGCGGTTCGGTGCCAACGCCAGAACCTTCTCGGCGTGCGCAATGCCCGTGTCGAGATCCCGAAAGACGACCCCAAAGAAGGTGGCGGCCCGGTCGAACAATTCGATTTGTGCGTCGTGGCTCAGCAATCGCGCGCGACGTTCGTGGGTCACTTGCTCGTAGGCGAAGGCGAGATCGGGCTCTCGTCGGTCGCGTTGAGCAGCGCGATGCAGTGCGTCCCAGAGTTCAGACTGAGCGTTTCCTTTGGCGAGACTTGCCACGAGCGACTCCAACGCAGCGTCGGGATGCTCTAGGAACTGCTCGAGTTCGACGATGAGTTCCTCTGGTCGGAGGGATACCTGCGGACGGCGGCTCATGGCTCTCGGAGGGATTGGCGGAATCGTCGGCATACTCACTTACCCGGCTTCGTCAGCCCAGGAGAGTATCAGAGTCGGCCCTCCAACGATCGGATTTCATGCCCGATTTCAGCAATTCCTGCTCGAGCCTCGTCTGCCCACACCCAGCTCCGCACGTGTGCATCAGGCAAATCGCGTAGTTGCGGCCCTAGGGCCTCCATGGCTCGATCCGCAGGGCTCTTTCGTTAATGAAGCGTTACTCTTGCCCGGGTTTTGACGAGAATTGATACCGCTTCGTCGATGGTTGGCATTGGCGCGTTGGAATCGCGGTTGCGGCTTGCCTGTGGAGGGCGATATTGGGCGGAACCTTCGGGATCGATTCCGCATAGGTACAGGTAATGTGCCCCGCCGAACCCGAAGCGCGAACCCTACCGTTAGCGACTTCAATCACACGGCAATGAAGCAGTGTCTCTGAACCGCAATGTCAAACCGCGAGACGATTGCCGCAATGGCTCAGTTCGTTGCCGGATCCTTGCGGCGCTAACATAACGCGCAGATGTAGTCTTAGTGTCGGTGCGGATAGCGATCGGGTTTGGTCTGACGACGATCCCTGGTGGTGTTGCTGCTGCTGTGCGTGAACGAACCTGGGTGGCAATAGTTCGATGTCGAAGCCGACCACTTCACGCTCGAGGCGCAAGTGCGCAAGCCTTCTGTCGATGCTCCAGTCGCTAGCTCCGAGTCCGAAGCGCGCTGCTGACTGGACTCGCTGCCTCGCATCGAGTCCAGTCAGCAGCGCGTTGAGCTGCGGCTGGTGACGACTAGTGTCGTCGTAGCCTTGCCAGAAGCTGGGCAAGCCAGGCGTCGTTGGTAGTCGTCGACGCTATTCGCCAACGTAGTCCCGACGCAGCTTGAAAGACGGAGCCAAATCCCGCTAGAGCGATGCCCCAAATAGCTCACGGAAATTGTCTTCGTACCGGACAGTCGACATGCCCGACATGCCGATACGAAACGAGATCGTGACGTCGTCTCCCCACGGCCACCAGAGCCCATAGGCCATGAGCGTGTCGTTGGGTTCGGTTGCCACCAAGATTTGGTCCTGCCGTAGTCCACCAACTTGGTCGGCGATCTCCTGAATGACCTCTGCGGCCGTGCGGAGCGTACGCGCCGTCCATTGGAACTTGAACGATTTGGCGACTGCCGTCCTTGCGTCAGATTCGAGTTCCGTACTGAAACTCGAAGCAACGCAACTGAGTCGAGAGTCCCAACTGAATCCCCCGCCCGGCCAGCTCTTTCTGAAGGCTGCCAAGCTTTGGAACAGTCCGTCTGCCACAGTCCCTTGGGGAATACTCACGGGCGAGACGATAGCGTACGGATCCGTTGCGCAACACCTGGCTGTATGACGTTTTTGAGGAACGGGCCGCGAGCCGATTCGCGAGAATTGCGCCGGCGCAGGCGGCCGGCCGGGCATCCAACTCTCGACCAGAGAAGGACTGCGGCTATTCTCCGGGGGCGTGCCAAACGAGTCCCTCGAGAAACCGCCCCTGGCGGAGCCCCTAGACGCGAGCCCCGATGTTGCCGCTCCGGCTGCCGTGCGCCTTGGCGCGGAAGGAACAACGGGCGGCGACCTCCTCGACGAGCTGGATGTCGAGGACGGGGCCGCTCTACTCGTTGGCCAAGTCGTCGCGGACCGCTATCGCATCGTCGAGGTGATCGGCAAGGGCGGAATGGGGGCCGTGTACCGTGCCGATCACGTTCACATCAAGAAATCATTCGCGCTCAAAGTCCTTCACCGCGAGTTGACCCATCACGCAGAAGCGGTGAAACGTTTCGAGCGTGAAGCCATTGCGGCGGCGCGCATCGATCATCCCAACGTCGCAACCGCCATCGACTTCGGGCGCCTCGAAGGGGGCGCGTTCTACTTGGTTCTCGACTACGTGCAGGGCCGAAACCTGCGCTCACTGCTCAACAGCGAGCACCACTTGACTGAGATACGCGCTATGCGCATTGCGCGCCAAGTCGCCTCGGCGCTGGCAGCCGCACATGCGGCGGGCATTGTTCATCGCGATCTCAAGCCCGACAACGTGATGCTCGTCGAGGCAAGCAGTGAACCCGATTTCATCAAGGTGCTCGATTTCGGCATCGCCAAGCTCAGGACCGAGGAGATCACCGACGAACCGGCGATCACTCGATTCGGTACCGTTTTTGGGACCCCTGAGTACATGTCGCCCGAGCAAGCGCTCGGGCACTCTGTTGATGCTCGAAGCGACCTTTACGCTCTTGGCATTATGCTCTATGAGATGCTCGTCGGCAGGACGCCGTTTGCCGACGAACAACTGGTAACGGTCTTGACTCGCCAGATGACGGAGCTGCCGGCACCGCTGCCGCAGACCGTGTCGCTCGAGATCCGCCTGCTGGTGATGCAGCTGTTGGAAAAACAACCCGAGGCACGCCCAGCGACCGCCGAGCTAGTCCTATCGCTCTTGGACGCGATGCTGGCGTCCGCGACCGCCATGACCGGCATTCATGACGCAAGCTTGACTCCGATGCCGTCGTACGGAAACGTTGGCCAAGCGATTGGCACCAGTCAGACGCTCTTCGCGCCGGTCGACGCAAACGTCGAGTCAACGCGGCTCGTTGCCCGAGGCGGAGTCGAGCCGCGTGCAGGGGCGCCTACGCGCGTATCTATTCGCAGTACTTCTATGGCGCCCTGGCTCAAGCGCCCCGTTTCCATCGGCGGTCGCACTGTTCCGCTGGTCTTGGTCATCATCGGGGCGACGCTGTTTGTCGCCGGAGTGATCAGTGCTTCAGGGCTTTGGGCGATTTTCTTCCACCACGAAACGCAATCGGCTGCGCGGGCAGAAGCGTCCGTCCGTTCGAGTCTTTTCGGCGAGGATCCCGAGGCGAAACAGCTCAGCGCTTGGATCGAGCACGCCAGCAACGGCGATCCTGTTGCCCTGCAGCGTCTCGAGGAGCGCCCAGCATCCGATCGAAGCGCAGACGTGTGGCTGGCGATTGCGGCCGGCAAAGCCCACGCCAAACAATGGAGCGCCATGGTTGCCGCGTACAAGCAGGCGTTCCTATTCGATTCCAAACGAGTGAGTGGCAACCGCGTGCCCTCCGATCTCTATCAAGCAGTCATCGACGCTCAGTCCAGTTCGGATGCTCTCGAGCTTGTTGCAGAGTACCTGGGCGCAGAAGGTGCGGATCTCATTTACGCGGCGCTTGAGCCATCGACCACGGGACGGCCGTCGAAGGTGGATCGCCGCAAGGCCAAGACTCTCCTAGAATCGGGCAGTGTCAGTGCGAAAGCGTCGCCCGCGCTGCGGGTTGCGCTAAAGCTTGACGCTGCCCGCAGCTGCAGTGACTATAGGAGTCTGCTTGCCGAAGTTACGGCCCGTGGCGACCAACGCTCCTACCGACAGCTCAGGAAACTCACCCATGATCGCGGCTGTGGGCTACTAGGCCTGCAAGACTGCTACTCCTGTCTGCGCGGCGGCCGGGCATTGGCCCAAGCCATCGAGGCTGCCAAAGGACGGCCAAGTCCCACGTTCCATGAACCCGCCGCCGTCACCAATCCATTGCCTGCTCGCTGAATCGGGGATGACGGCGCCAAGATCCGCGGTTACGCTTCGCCAACCATGGCAGACACCGTATTTGGCAAGATCATACGCGGCGAGATCCCCTGCCACCGCGTATACGAAGACGAACGGGTGCTCGCCTTTCTCGACGTCAGCCCCTTGAGCTTAGGTCATACGTTGGTCATTCCAAAGGAGCCTGCAGCAACACTGGATCAGCTGAGCGACGAGACGGCTGCTGCAATCGGCCGCGTCCTTCCGAAACTGTGTCGGGCCGTCATGCGGGCAACGGGAACGGTAGACTACAACGTTCTGCAGAACAACGGCCCTTTGGCACACCAAGCCGTGATGCACGTCCACTTTCACATCATTCCGCGTCCGAACGATCAAAGGGGACTCGGGATCCAATGGCCCGCTGGAAGCCTTTCGAGCCAGGCTGGCGAAGGGCTCGCGAAGCGGATTTCGGAGCTTCTCGACGCGTGAGACGCACGCTGGAACGGCAGTTCTCCGAGTCGAACGTACGTGCTGCGGTCTCGGGGCTATTGCTATGGCTCCTGCATGGGTGTCACGCGGCTCAACCAATCGCCCCCAGAGCCGACAGTCCCCCAAGGCAAGAACGACACCAGAGTTCATTGGTTTCGCCGCCACCGAGCGCTCCTGCGGGCTCGGACGGTTCTGCCGACCAGGATTACGACTCCGACACGGAGGCGATTGGTGACGAACCCGACGACGCTGACAATGGAGGCGAAACTGACGCAACTCCGCGTCGCCCTCACCCCTTCGATGCGCTCAACGACAGCGAGCTCGCGCGTAGGCTGCGTGACGACCCGCAAGCACTCGGTTCGGCAACGCTTGGTCGACCGAATAGCGGGGCTCTGTTCAATGCCGTTCAGCTTGACGAGAATGCTGCCTGGAAGCGCGTCGATCCCACACACGCTTGGGCCACGCCAGAGACCATCGAATTTCTGACCAAATCGTTGCTGGCGGTCGCGAATCGCTACCCGGGAACCGAGGCTGTCCCGATTGGGCATTTGAGTGCCCAAAAGGGCGGACACCTGAGCCCCCACGTCAGTCATCAGTCGGGGCGGGACGTTGACGTGGGGATCTACTATTCGAAGGAGCCCTACCACTGGTACAAGCGGGCGACAGCGGACAACCTCGACCTCGAACGCACCTGGTGGCTCATTCGGACCCTAGTGCTCGAGACCAAAATCGAAATGATTCTGCTGGATCAGAGCCTGAGCGCACCCGTCGAGCGCTACGCGCTCGGCATCGGCGAGCAGAGCGATTGGGTCGAAGGGATATTCCATCGCCGAAACGGGCGTCCTAGCATAGTGCGACACGCGTCCGGACACGCAACACATCTTCATCTTAGGTTCCATAATCCCATCGCCCAAGAGTCCGGTCGGCGACTCATGCCTTTGCTGGTTGCTCGAGGGATCGTGACTGCCCCCCAGCGGTTCGTGGCCTATGTGGCCCGTTCGGGCGATACTCTAGCCAAAGTGGCGGCTCGCCATTCGTCCACGATGCAGGCGATCCGTCAAGCCAACGGGATGAAAACCTACCAGTTGGTGGCTGGAAGAACCTACCGCATCCCCATCGCACGCTAGCCTTTGCGCTATACCCGGGTAGGCTTCAGCCATGTTCGCCACCGAGCAAAGCAATTCCGGTATCACCGCTTTGCTCGGTCCGACGAATACCGGCAAGACTCACCGCGCCGTCGAACGCATGCTCGAGCACCAGAGCGGAATGATCGGGTTGCCGCTGCGTCTGCTGGCGCGAGAAGTCTACGATCGAATGACTGCCCGGATCGGCGAGCGAGCCGTTGCGTTGGTTACGGGCGAAGAAAAACGAGTTCCGCGTCATCCGCGGTATTGGGTTTGTACCGTCGAGGCCATGCCAATGGATCGAGACGTTGACTTCCTGGCAGTGGATGAGATTCAGCTCGGTACGAACCGTGAACGCGGCCATATCTTCACCGATCGATTGCTGCACGCTCGGGGGCGGCTCGAAACTTGGTTTCTCGGTTCGGAGACGGTGCGTCCATTGCTCGAGCGGCTGCTGCCTACAGCGCGTGTGCGCAATCACCCGCGGCTGTCCCAACTGCGAGGAATGGCTCCGAGTGGCCTGTCGGGCCTTCCGAAGCGCAGCGCTGTGGTCGCCTTTTCCAGCCAGCGGGTCTACGAAATCGCGGAACGCATTCGCAACAAGCATGGCGGTGCCGCGCTCGTCCTTGGAGCATTGTCGCCGCGGACGCGCAACGCTCAGGTGGCGCTCTACCAATCCGGTGAGGTCGACTACCTGGTCGCCACCGACGCCATAGGCATGGGTCTAAATCTGGACATTCGGCATGTGGCTTTTGCCGACTTGACCAAGTTCGACGGGCGCGAATCGAGAGCGCTCGAGCTCGCCGAATTGGCGCAAATCGCCGGGCGCGCCGGGCGCTACCTGGACGACGGCAGTTTCGGTGTGCTTGCGCCGCTCGGGCCGCTCAGTCTATCGAGCATGCGCGCGTTGGAACGGCACCGCTTTCCAGCAGAGACTCAGCTCTACTGGCGCAACAGTCGGCTGAATCTCACGAGCATCGATGCACTGGTTGCGTCGTTGCGCGACTCACCGCCGCGTCGCGAACTGCGCTCCATAGAACCAGCAGCAGATCATCGATCACTGCTTGCTCTCTGCACGAAGCCAAAAATTCTGGGGATTGCAACGACACCGGAACGGATCGCGTTGCTTTGGGAGATCTGCCAGATCCCCGATTACCCCCAGCTCCTCTTCGAGCTTCACATCAAGCTTTTGGAGGAGGTATTCGTGCAGCTCACCGGGCCGCATCAGCGGCTCGACGAGTCTTGGATCGACGCGTTACTGAGGCGCATCGACCATGTCGATGGCGACATAGAGACGCTGATGGGACACATCGCTTCGATCCGAACGTGGAACTACGTTTCCCAACACCCGCAATGGGTCGACCATGCCCTTCAACTCGCCGAGCGCACCCGCGACATCGAAGACCGTCTCAGTGACGCGCTTCACGCTCGACTGGTTGCTCGCTTCGTCGAGCGGCGTCGCGGTTACTCACCGTCAGTGCAAGCGGCGCCGGCCAGTCTACGTCCCGGTCAGAAGCAACACCCATTTGCCCAGCTACTTGCTACTCACGGCATGGTGCAACAAGCTTTGCTCGATCCCTTAGCTGAGCAAGCGCGCTATACGGATCGGTTAGTCGAGGCGCCGCACGAGCAATTTCACGTGGATGTAGCAGGGCGGCTCTTCTTCGAGGAGCGACGTGTCGGCACGCTGCTCGCCGGCACCGATTTGCTTCACCCCGACGTGCAGGTACGACTGGAACCCGATCCGGGGCGTGGTGCTTGCGCTCGGGTTCAGCGGCGGCTGCTGGCATTTTGCCGAGACTTGGTGGAGCAGCTCCTGCTGCCGCTGCGAAAGGGAGTAAGAGCCGAGCTTTCTGGCGCGGCCCGAGGGCTCATGTATCAACTGGAACAGGGGTTAGGTACGGTCAGCGTGGCGGGCTGCCAGCATCAGCTCGCGGATCTAGGTCCCCGTGAACGGCAAGTCTTGGCCAGCCTCGGGCTGCGCTACGGGCAAAGCTTTCTGTACGTGCGGCGTCTGCTCGACGCCAATGCTACGGCTCTGCGACTGGCATTGGTAGCGCCGCATTGGTCACTAGAGCTCGCGAAAGCGGAGGAGCTCGTAACCCGCATATCGTGCCCAAGCGCCGGAAATCTGCCTTCTGCCTTGGTGACGGCGATTGGGTTTGCCCAGATTGGCCCACTTCTGCTGCGCGTGGACAGCTTCGAGCGGTTGGAATCTTCGTTGCGAAACTGCGGACAGTCTGGGAGCTTTCAAGCTCCGCGGGACCTTCCGACGCGTTTGCATTGTGCACCCGAATGCATCGCGCCGCTGCTCACTGCGCTCGGGTACCAGCGTCAGCTGGACGGGCGTTGGGCAGGCAGTAAACAAGTGCTCGAACGGCGCGGCGACGTCCAGCGCCGACGGCGCCGGACGCGGCCCAATCGCCGGGGAAACGACCCCGTTCACTCGCCAACGGACAGTAGCTCAGAAGTGTAGCTATCCGCGAGAGCGCCGTGCTCTACTACGAGGCTCTGGCGACGGCTGGCAGCGGCCGTGTCGTCAGCTTCGCGTGCCCGTTCCATGAGATCGAAAGCAAAGCGATCGATGGCTTCTAGGTCCAGACCATCTCCGCTAACGTACAGTGACAACGAGGGCAAGCCGAGTTCGTTTCCGACGCGCGTGTATTGGGCCTCGGAGATCTTGCAGGGCATGCACTCGTGGGGACCGACGATGACGACGCCATCGATCTTGCCGTGTTCGAATTCGTGAACTGGTCCGCCAACGGTCAGAACCGCCTCACCGGTCAAGGCCGGACTAACGTAGCGTTCACCTGCTTCGAGGACGTCTTCGACTCGAGTGCGTGGCCCCCAACCCATCTCGCGGCGACAGACGTCGTAGAGTAGCTTTCCGGTCACACGCTGCACCAACCCGGTAATGCCCGTAGTCATCGGGTCATCGAGGCTCGTGCCGGTACCTGCAATCAATCGGCGCTCCGACGACATGTTGGAGTATTCCAACCACTCGCAAAATGGAGCCATCTGGACGCGAAGTCCTCGCTCTTCCAGCCGCTCTACGAGATGGTCGTTGCCGAACGGATCCAATCGCACATAGATTTCTCCCACGATGGCTACCGTTGGGACGCGCCTATTGTCAACTCGACGTGCCATGCGGAACTCACGCGCGGCGCGCCCGAGCAGAGCCCGGATCCCCCACATGCCGCCCGCCAGTTCACGCACCGTGGCTGTCGCGGACGCTGAGCGGATGTTTTCCTCGAGCTCGACCATGGCGTCGAAGTACTTGCGATAGATTGATTCCGAGAGACCCGCACTGCGCTCGGTCGGGCGAATATCGTACCGCATCATTTGAAGTAGGTCGTGTGCCAAAAAACCAAGCCATAACCTGGCGGTAAAGTCAGGGCTCATTCCCGCGAAGTAGTCGGTGTCTTCTGGTGATATCACTCGCACGCGTTCTGCCATCCCGAGGCGCTCGAGCGTCATCTTGTGCAGCGAATTGTACACGCCGAAACGACAGGGGCCCTTCGCTGTTGGCATGAAGAACGCGTAGGTTTGCTCGGAGTTCGAATCGGTTGCTACGCGATTGAGCAGCGTGCCGAGCGTGAGCATCATCGGTACGCATTCCTTGCCCGAGGTGTGGCGCCGCCCAGTGCGCACGTCTTCGCGGGTGGAGAATGGCAGGGATTCAGCGCGGAATCCGTCGGCACGCAGTGCGGCGGCGGCGATTTCTGCCTGGGGCCCCATCCGCGGAAGCAATACGATATCGCCGCGGAGCTTGGCCTCGTTCCAGGTCCATTGTCGCTCCTCGATCGCTTCAAAATCGTTGCGCGGTGCGCTTACTGAGCTTTGGCTCTTGCGGTCGGTGTCCACACAATACAGGAAGGCTTCGAGGCGTGTCTTGGTGCCCGCGTCGCCCGAGTGACCGTCGGTTTCGATCACTCCAAAGGGCTTGTTCTCCATCGTGTAGGCAAAAAAGTGCAGCGTGAAGCTGTCGGGGCCGCAGGCATAGTTGCTGCAGAACACGGCATAGATATCCTTGCTGCGTCGCACGAACTCGGCGGCGCGCAGGATGCGCTGGGTGTGGCTCCAGAATTGCCGATGGTACTGCGGCGCGCGCTCATCGACGGGCAGGCAATCGACGGGGATAGCCACCGCACCTAGACTGCGCAGCAGGCTCGGGACGTTGGAATTGAGCACATCGTTGTAGATCGTGTAGGGCCGACCGAGGACGGCAACTGGAACGACCTCGTGCTCACGGCAATACGCGAGCGCCTGTTCGCCCAACTCCCGGCAATCGGCTTCGAAGCGTTCTTGAGCGCGGATCGCCAGGCTGAGGGCTGCCTCGAAGCGCTCGGCACGATTGACACTTCTGGCCAGTCCCTCGAAGCAGCGGCGCAACGCCTTGCCGCGGTAGGCATCCTGATCGAAGTCGATGACCGGACGCAAGATCTCCGAGCGTTTGGCGTCAATGAGGTTCGAGATGATGTCACTGCTCGCGATGACCATGGGGCAGAGCGTGCTGTGCTCCTCCCCTGCGACGCGCGGCAGCGACTGAAAGATGGGCAAAAGAATGTAGTCGGGTGTGGTGTCACTCAGCTCGAAGTACGCACCATGGATGAGCTGCATCGGAGCGCAATAGGGGGTCCCTGCGCCTTCGATCCCACGATGCAAGGTCTTGGTGCCCGAGCCGCGCAGCACGTTACACTTGAGCCCCAACTCCGAGAGGAAGGTCAGAAACAGTGGAGCGAAGCCCTTGAATCCGAGCTCGTCGGGGAAAGCGACAGTCGGAGCGGTGTCGTTCGGACGGGTGCGCTCAACCAACGCGTCGAACAGGGCCTCGCGCTGGCGAAATGGATCCGGCGCGCCGTCGGGCAACTTCTTGCGCGCGGAGCCGCGGTCATACAGGCTGCAGTTGCCGCCCCACATGAAGCGCTGCTCTTTGCCCTCGACAGCAGTGGTCAACCGATCGATACGGCATTTGTTGCCGCCGCCGCCGCAACCCTTGGTGGAATGACAAACGATAGTCTCCTTGGCGCGAACGTTTGCCCCAAGGAATCGAGCTACCTCGAGCGGGGTTTCGTCGGCAAGGTGCGACGCCTTCTCGTCCCGCGCAAGCAGGGCGATTCCAAGCGCACCAATCGTACCAGGGTTGGGCGGGACGATGACTTGCCTGCCAGTCTGCCTGGCCACCGCAGCGGCCAATGCATCCGAACTGAAAGGCATCCCTTGGCAGAAGATGCGATTGCCGACAGAGCGGGCGCCCTTGACGCGATTCAGGTAGTTCTGGATCACCGAATCGTAGAGGCCAGCGATAATCGCTTGGCGTTCTTCGCCAGCGGCAATCGCTTCGTCGATGACTTCCGCCATGAACACCGAGCAGTGCTGTCCGAGGGATATGCCATGGTCCGCCTGCATTGCTTGGCAACCGAGTTCGGTGACACTGAGCCCGTCGTCCCCGAATTTGCTGCCCTGCTCGGCAATGAACGAGCCCGTTCCGGCGCTGCAGGCCTCGTTCATCGCCGCGTCAACCACGCGTCCATGGTCGAGTCGGATGTACTTGGCATCTTGACCGCCGATTTCGAAAATCGTGTCGACCTCGGGATCCATCGAGGTAGCGCCGCGTGCGTGGGCAGCGATCTCGTTCAGAACGAATACGCGCTCCTCGCTGTAGCAGGTGCGCAAAAGCGACCCTACGATCTCGCGACCCGAACCGGTCACACCGATCCCCATAAGTTCTGTCGTCTCACCCAGTTGCTCGCCAAACCGAGCCAGCAGCCGTTGCGCGGCCGTCACCGGGGCGCCCTCGGTGTTCAGATAGGTTTCCCAGAACGCGGCGCCGTCCGCCAGATCGACGGCGACCGCCTTCGAACCAGTCGAGCCGATGTCGAGGCCGAGCAGGGCTCGGCGGTGCGACGAACGCGATAAGGTGACCACTCGGGGCATGCGCGAGACCAGGTTGAGCGCCTGGGTCAGCGCCGGAACTCGGTCGAGGTTGTGATGCGTTCGACTGGCCATTAGTGCGTCCAAGCTGAGGTCGAGCCTGAGCGCTTTGGGATCCTCGAGCGCGCAGAGGGCCGCGCCTAGCGCCTCGATGACCTCGTCCTCGGGGCGTGATGGGAGCACGGACATGTCGCGCGCTTGACACCATTCGCCGATCTTGCGCCGGATCCGGCGCGAACGCGTGACACCTCCAGTGAGTAGAACCAAAGGCGGGGCCAGGCGCGGTCGCATGAGCGCAACGACGTTTTCGCACACGGCGTCGTAGAGGCCGGCCAGGATGCGGCGCTTATCCTCGCCCTTATTGGCAAGGTGGGTCATGTCCGTCTTCAGGATCACTGGGCAGCGCCCCGAAAGCGCGCAGGGATCCGTCACCGACTCACAGAGCAGACTTGCTTCCTCGATAGTGAGTCCGAACCGCTCGACCAGTTGAGTCAGAAAATTCCCAGTGCCCTGCGAGCAGCGCGAGTTCTGTTGAAAATGTTCCTGCGCCGAACCAGAAAGCTCCAGCACCGAAAAGCCATGGGCGCCGATCGACAAGACCGTCAGGCGATCGAGTTCAGGTCGGAGCAAGCGAGCCCCACGACGCAGCGCTGCTTTGGCTGGCACGGTGTGGGCGCGGACTAGGGAATGCAGTCGGCCAGTTACTGCTACCCGTCGCACTTCTGCCAGCCCGAGTTCAGTTATGGCCTCGCGCAAGACGCGCTCCGGCTCCTTCTGGTGCGGTCGCTCGTGGCTCAACAGAATGCGTAGCTGCCCAGGTTCTTGTTCGACCAGGGCAAGCTTGATGGATTCAGCACCAATATCGATTCCTAAACCGACTAGGCTCATGGGACCGGTTGTAGCGCATGACACGGGTGTCAGTCACGCGAAGAATCGTGGTACAATTCAGCCCGGGTTCTAATTATTCGATATCTGATGCCAACGTCACTGTCAGGGAGTACAGTGCAAATTGCAAGTGATTATCAGTTTCTTGTTGAGCGTCGCGCTGGGCGGTGCGGGCACGAGTTCATCATGCCTCGGCGGTCTACATGCGATGCCTCGGCGGGAGGGAGGCGCGCAAAAAATCGCCAGCATGACCTTATCGACTGAGAGGTGACTGTGATAAGCTGTAGTTCGTCCGTTTCGGAGTTTGGTCGTCAGCACCCGAACGGCGGGAGGGTTAACGTGTCTCGATTGCAAGCCCTGTCTCTGGCATTGCTACTCGCCGCCTGCAGTGCCTCGTCCAAGTCATCCAAAAAGCCCTCGTCGGCAGATAGTGAATTCAAAGAGTGGGGCTCTTCGGAGAGTTCGGAGAGTTCGGAGTCATCTTCCAAAGGCGAGGAAGAAGAGTCAGAATTCAAGGACCCCAAGAAGGAGAAGCTTCCCGAGGGTCCAAACTGCTTGGACCAGAAGGGTGACGTGAAGGAATGCCTGCACGATTCAGATTGCTGTCGAGGCTTCTACTGCGGCATTGATCCCACGGGCAGTCCGCGGATCAAGGTCTGCCTGTACGGCGGGAAATAGCGCCACAGAAAAGTAGTCTGGAAAGGGGGCAGGCTGGCGCCTCGATGGGTTGCCAGCCTGACAAGGGTTCCAGCCGGTGAACTGACTGTTACGCTGGAGTCTCAGTTCAGTACGCCGAGGAGACCGACGGACACGCCAAAACCGTACGCTTGGTAGTCGGCGTTCCCCGTATTGCCGTTGCGGTTGGACCCACCGAACGGAGCCAAGTCGAGAGTTGGTGTCACGAGGAATGCCCAACTTGGTCGTGGGAAGAACGCGAAATTGGCTTCTCCGCTGACGCCAAAGGCGTGGTCGTCGCCGACCGAGATGTATGTCAGGCCCACCTTCGGCCAAAACATGATGCTTTGGCTCAATGGGATATTGAACCCAACGCGCGGGGAGATGATAAAGCCGTCTTGCGTTCCGACTCCGTTCCCGCTGCCGGTCATGGAGAAGAACCCAAGTGAGCCACCAAGGCTGATGTTGTCCACAACGAAGACATCGACGCCGAGCCGCGGCTGGCTAAACTGCATATGTTGAGCAAATTGCCAGCCGAAGCCAACGCTCGTGCCGCTGCCACTGCGGTGGGTGCCATTTGGCTCATGGTAGCTGTTTGAAGCCCAGTGAAATCCAAACAGGCGCTCTGCGCCGAACGTGACTTGGCCACTATGGCCGAAGGGGGCCCCGTAGCCCTGCGCTCGGGCTGTTCCCGCCAGACTGAACAGGGTCACCGCAAGAGCAATGCTCAGATTATTTCGCATCAGGCGTCTCCTTCTCGCTGCGTTGTCGGCACCGATGTGGGTCCGACACCGCCGTCATACCACCGGCAAACCGCCAGCCACCAGTCACAAGCGTTGCTGGTCATGTGCCGAACAATCGGACGATACTCACGTGGCTTCGATGTGACTATGTGGGGAGTCAAGCGGCGATGTAAGTACCTGCGAACGCGGGGGCCGAGTCCCACCGTCGTCACGACGACCAAGACAAAACCCAGGGGCCACTTCCTTCGGGCGATCGGCAGCCAGCGACATGGCTCACGAGTGCTGGCGGCGACACTGTCCGAAGCGCTTGATCTCTGGTCATGTTCGGCGAAGAGTGTCTACCGAGGGCTTTGTTGTCATGCAACTTGGGCCACGCTTCGCTGACGCGCTTCGACTTGCTTACGAGCTACACGATGGTCAGACGCGCAAGGCGAGTCAAGTCCCCTATGTCTCCCACGTGCTGGCAGTCACCGCCACGGTGCTGGAACATGGTGGCAGTGAGGATGCCGCAATTGGCGCACTGCTGCATGACGCCGTCGAGGATTGTGGCGGCCACGTCACCGCTGAGTTGATTCGCTCCCGGTTCGGCGACCATGTTGCCCAGCTCGTGCTCGAATGCAGCGACTGCACCGAAACGCCGAAGCCCCCGTGGCAGGAGCGCAAGAATCGCTATCTCGAGCACCTTCCACAAGCTCCGCCCGAGGTGCTGCTGATCTCGGCTGCCGACAAGCTACATAATCTACAAAGCCTTTTGCGCGAGGAGCGCCTCCACGGGATGGACGTTTGGGCGTTCTTTCGCGCAGGGCGAGACGGCACGCTTTGGTACTATGGGCGGCTGCTGGCCATCTTCCGGCAGACCACCGTATCGGAGCCACTTGTCGATCAGATCGAGCAGGCCTTCCGAGAGCTCGAGCGGCGCGCCTTGCCAAGGCGTGAATCGCAAATCGATTCGCCAAATGCGGCTTGCGGAATTGCGGGAGCAGTTGCAGATAAGGCCGGTTGACCCAGGCTGCGGGCGACTTTGGGTGAATTGCCGGACACTGCTTGTCCGGACAGGAGTAACCTTGACCGGTCAGTCCTGATGTTCGGCCATCCACTGGAATTCAATGCTGTTGCTACCATGCTCACTCCTGTTGCAACTTTGCAACGATATGAGGAAGCTATCCGCTTAACCGTTCGTAATCTCTCGTTGACTTATTGGCACAAAGCGTGCTTATGGCTGGGCCGAAACCGTGAACGGAACCATTCGCAGCCGACATCTCGTTACACACGCACCGCTCATCGTGCGCCTGTTCGGATTTCGCGCGTACCTGCGATGCATTGCCTGCGTGATTCGTCGCCCAGGCCGCGCGACGTTCCTCAGTGCCATTGGAACCTCGCTCATCCATTGACTAGGGTCTGACGGTTCGGTTTCGGAGCTATCCGGTTGAGCGGGCTGCTGCAGGCAGTTCAAGCAAGGGCATTGGGGGTTATGACCCCTACCCCCGGCTGGTTTCTGGAATGTTCCGAGACGGCGAGCGTGTCGCGAGCCTATACTCAGTGGCAGCCGTGAAACGCGAAGCCAGCCGACACCTCGGGAGGGGTCGCCAGGCGCGGTTGCGTCAATCGGCCGAGGCCATACGACTTCAGGCCGACAAGCTTCAAGCGATAGAGCAGCTCGTTGGTGGCCTCTCTCACGAATTCAACAACCTCTTGGCAGGGACGATGAACTTCGCCGAGCTCTTGCGCCAATGCGCCAGGGATTGCGGTGCCGAGGAAGCCGTTCAGTACGCCGATGGAGTCCTGGAGAACACCCGGCGCGCATCGGGACTCGTAGGTCGTTTGTTGGCTTTTGCTCGGCAAAGTCCACGCGAGAGCACGCCGGTCGATCTGCATGCGGTGTTGGATGAGCTGGTCGAGGAGTTTCGTTCTGATGGCGCGTCGCACCTGGAGCTCGACTACAGAGCCGGTGCGCTCGATAGTTTCGTGCGTGGGGACGCTCAAGCCCTGAGAGCCGCGCTACTGAATCTCTTGGTGAATGCCAGCGAAGCAATGCCTGCGGGTGGCCGACTGTCGATCTCGACCGAGGTGGAGCAGCTCGACGAAGCAGAGTGTCGCGATGCCCTGTTGCCGATCCGCAAGGGCAAATACCTGCGCATCGACATCGAAGATCGAGGGATCGGCATTCAGCCGCAGCTGCTGGGTCGAATCTTCGAGCCGTTCTACACCACGAAACGCGCAGGTCCTGCTGCGGGGCTAGGCCTTTCGGTCGTCTACGGCACCATTCGTGATCACGGTGGTACGCTTGATGTCGAAAGCAGCGTCGGCGTCGGGACTCGAGTGCGCATCCACTTGCCGCTGCCCGCCGAGGTCCCGATCGAGTCACTGCGCCCAACGGACGAGATCGTATTGGGTACGGGACGCTTGCTGCTTGCGGATGACGAGCCCTCGTTGCGCCGTTCGACTGGGGCACTGTTGCGCCGCTTGGGCTACGAAGTCATCACTGCCGTAGACGGCGCTGAAGCTGTGGAACTCTTCCGCAACGATCCCTTGGGGTTCGACTTGGTGCTGCTCGACATCATGATGCCAAAACTGAACGGTCGCGACGCTCTGCGCGAGCTTCGGCGCATCGCGCCCAACGTCAAAGCCATGTATGTGTCAGCTTTTGGTCTCAGTGGCGAGGATCCGACGCTTGAAGATGGGGTAGAAGGCGTAATCCGTAAGCCGTTTACTGCCGCCATGATCTCGCAGCGCATTGCGAACGTGCTCGAAACACAGCAAGAACCAGATCCTGCAGGCGACAGAAACCAAGATCCGCGCTAGATCGCCGACGTGCACGCGTCAGCTCCAACCATTCCGATCCTGGCCATTCTGCCTTTTGTGCTCTTGCTGGCGGGGATCGCGGCGTTGCCGCTAGCGGCGCCTGAATTCTGGGAGAAGAACCGCAATAAGGCAGTCGTTGCCGCCCTGCTGTCGGCACCCGTAGCTGGATGGTTGCTGTCCGTCGCCCCCTTCATGTTGGGGCACAGCCTCCTCGAGTACGTTTCCTTCATATGCCTCCTGGGTTCCCTGTTCGTCGTTACCGGAGGCATCCACGTCAGTGGCGATCTCGTCGCAACCCCCAAGACAAATACTCTGATCCTCGGCATAGCCGCCGTCCTGGCGAACCTGATCGGCACGACAGGCGCCAGCATGCTCATGATCCGCTTGGTCCTGCGCACCAATTCCGAGCGCCGCAATACCCAGCACATCCCCTTCTTCTTCATCCTCGTCGCCGCCAACTGCGGAGGCCTGCTGACGCCGCTCGGCGATCCGCCGCTGTTTCTCGGATACCTGCGCGGCGTGCCCTTCTTCTGGACTCTGCGCCTCTGGCCCATCTGGAGCCTGACCCTGGCATACTTGCTCGGCCTCTTCTATTGGTTGGATCGGCGCGCCTACGCCGCGGAACGCCCCGGCGATTTGGCGCGTGATGTGCGCGAAGCAGAGCCGATTGTCATCCTCGGCAAACGCAACCTGTGGCTCTTGCTGGTCATCGTGGGCTCGGTGTTCCTTCCGACGCCCTGGCGCGAACTCGTGATGGTCGCAGCGGCGCTTTTGTCACTCAGGTTTGGTTTGCCCGAGGCACGTCGAAAGAACGCATTCGCGTTTGGTCCGATCGTCGAGGTGGCCGTGTTGTTCTTAGGGATCTTCGTCACGATGGTTCCGGCGCTGGAACTCTTGCACGCACAAGGCAAGCAGCTGGGGCTCGTTGCGCCATGGCAGTTCTTCTTGACCACGGGTGCGCTCTCGAGCGTGCTCGACAATGCCCCGACGTACTTGACGTTTCTGTCGGCCGCGCAGGGCCTCGGCTTGCAGCCCGACGTGGTCGGCGTGCCTACGGCGCATCTGGTTGCGATCAGCGCGGGCGCTGTGCTGATGGGCGCCAACACGTACATCGGTAACGGTCCCAACTTCATGGTCAAGGCCATCGCCGATGCCTCCGGCTACCGCACCCCGAGCTTTCTCGGCTACGCCGGCCGGGCGCTGCTCGTACTTGCGCCGGTGTATCTGGCGCTCAGCGTGTATCTGTGGTGGGGCGCTGGCTAAACGAAAACCCCCGAGCGAATCGCTCAGGGGTCTTCTCGTTGCGTGACGCTACGCGAGCGTCACGCGGCGATCAGCTGGCAGCCGGGAAGACATTTGCGTCTTTGCACACGGTCTTCCACTTGGCATCGTCGAGCAGGATCACGTCGTTCACCCAGAAGTCGAACTTGACGGCTTCCGCGGCAGTGTCCGGCGGTTTGAAGGCGTCGAACTGCAACTTGATGATGCGGTCCTTCAGAGGTTCGAGCGTGGAGATCCCGACCGGCTTCGCTGCCGCGAGCCCACTCTTTGCCCAAGTTGGTGGCCCGAAGGCGGCCCAGCCGAGGCAGAAGGTCTGCCATTCCGCAGTTACGGGCAATGTCGTGGTCGTACCCGCGGCAGTCTTGAGGTTGCCGTCCGTCGTCATGTTGGCAAAACAGGTCTTGCTGTTGCTGCCCATGAACGTGGGTTTTCCGTCTGCACCGGTGCCCGTGATCGTCCCCGGGAAGGTGCAGATGGGAGTGTTCGTCCCGGCAGCTGCGTTACCCGTTGGCGCGAAGTTGGCATACTTGGACCCGTAAAGGTCTCCGTACGTTGGATCCGGTACGTCCGTGAGATCCATCGGGAGCGAGACGTTGATGGGTGCCGTGGTGATGTCAGGGTGCTCGCCAGCGGTGATCTTCATCTTGAAGGCGATGCCCACCTTGCCGTCGGCGTCCTTACCAAGGGGGACGTTCTTTGCTTTGAAGCCAAAGCCCAGGCCCACTGCAGGATACTTCATCTCGCGACAACCATCGGGGCCGCAGACGTTCGGTGCAGTCGAACCGGCAACGCCGTAGAAGCCGTCCCAATAGGTGTCCCAAACCGTGGTGTCGTCGTACTTCGGCGAAACGCCAACGACGCCCTTCACGTGGTACGCGCCATTCTCGATGCCATTGCCTTCGGCGATGCTGGGCTTGAGCTCCGCGGGGGTCTTGGTGGTGTCGAAAGGGTCCGTCTTGCCGGTGTCGGGGGTGACCGACGATTTGGCGGAGCGATCCACGTAGGTCCACCAATAGCCGCCGAGGCCGGTCTTGTTGGACTTGCCATCGCCCATCACGCTCGTGTCCATGACGGGGTTATCGGTTGCGCCGCAGCCCGCGAGGGCTAGCGTGGAAATGGAAGCTAGTGCTAGGGAAATCAGCTTCTTGATCATCGTCGCCTTCTTGTCCGGTGTGAAAGGGAGCACCGCGCCATGAGCCAGTGCATTTGCAGAGCGGACCGGGGTCACCTGTCGAAAGAATATTGACGCGGGGCGGCTCCACGGACCGTAGGCGGGGAGTCTCGCAGAGGAAGCGATACGAAGCAACAGCCTAGCGCCTGGTTTGCCCAAGAAAGTAGCGTCAATCGCGCATCGGTCAGCGCCAATTGCAGGTTCTCGGTGGAGCTTGCTTCCGAGCAAAGGCTCGAAAAACTGATACAAACTACGCCGCCGAACCTGGGCTTGGATCAAGCGCCGCAAAGTCTTAGTCAAGGGAGAGCACACGGCTGGCACTCGAACGAGGGGCGAGTGCCCATTCTGGGGCTGCGCGTGAGGCCGCCAGATTGGCCGGATCGGGTCGCGCGGCAGCCACCCGTTGGCGCCGTTTGCGAGCCGGATCAGCAAAAACTCTCTTGGTTTGGCGATTTCGACTTGTCCGAGGGGGGGGCCGTGCTAGACAGCCGTCCCGCCGCTGGGGCGGTAGTTAAGTTGGTTATAACGCCGGCCTGTCACGCCGGAGGCCGCGGGTTCGAGTCCCGTCCGCCCCGCCAAGAACCTCGCAGAAATGCGGGGTTTTTGCATATTTGGACTCCTCCGCACGGTGCTGTCCTTTCGGTGCACGCCCCGCCGAGGAGCGAGCACGCTGGTCGCGGCAAGCCGCAGCCGCGAGCGAGCAGCCGACCTGGATGCAGCCAGAGCTTGGGTGGCACCTCGGAGGCGGAGCATCCGATCCTCCTTGTCGGTAAGCAACTGGCTGAGCCCTGCTGGAGCCTTGCACAGGCATTGCGGCATCGCGCACCACTTCTCGATTCGGGAACACCTCGCACGGAACTAGTTCGCGCTTCCCCAGCACGCATACCCGTCGAAGCAACGCGGCCTGCATTCCGACGAACGGCGACAAATATTAAGCGTGCTCGACGGGAAACCCCCAGCATTTTTCCGCAACCCATCGTGAGGTACCGCATTCACACCGTGATACAAACGCTACGGATCGGCATCAATTCCGTGCAATTCCGGGCTCGTTCCACTGGCACGCGCTGTGCAGCTTGTGCGCAGCCATGCATGCCACTTGCTTGGGACTAGGTGCACTGATTGGGGTCGCGGCTCTCGGAGTGCATCCTATCGAGGCGCGAGCTGCCGCACCCGTTGAGCAACAGGCAGCGCAGGGCAAGTCCGAAGCTTCAGTCGGGCGCAAAGGCCCTGTATACGAGCTCGGGATAAGGGGCCAAACGCTCTTGCTCATCAACCAATTCGGGTTGGACTTTGGGGTACGGCCGAAACCACATGTCCAGTTAGGCTTCTTGGTTGGTCGCACATCGGTGATTCCCCCTTCGCCGCATTGCGCCGAGTATTGTCGCGACGCGGGTATTGCCTGGTGGTGGGTCAGTCCTTACCTTGAATTGCGTCTCCTACCGGAGTCGACAGTCACCCCGTACGTTCGCGCAGCAGTCGGAATTGCCCAGGGAAACTACAGCATTTGGAACGATGGCCCCGAAGGCACTGCACTCATGGGACGAATTGAGGGCGGCCTCCAATTTCAGGCAGTGCCCAAGGGGATTGCGATTCGCCTCTTCGGCGGCGTTGATGGTGTTACCGGCTATGACGCGGCTGTGCCGGGAGTTGGGCTGCAGCTGGGCTTGACGTTCTAGAAATGGGCTTCGAGCCACCCCTCGAGCGCTTCCTGGCCCATCCGCAAGGCCTTGCGTCTAGCCTTCGGGCTTTGCCAATGCCACCGCTTGGTCGCGTGACGCCGCGCCTTACGCTCGGCATCGTGCCGCCCATCGACGCAGTACATGTGGCCCTTGTCGCAGCCGCGACAGAGAAAGAACACTCTCCGGCATTGATCGGAAACGCATTGAATTTGGCGAAGATCGTCCACTGCACGGAACAACCGCCAGGAATTGGTCCGACCGAGTGAACCAGCGCGACAACACCATTTTCGAACGCATCCACTGCGGCGATCCAGGGCTCGAAGTTGGTGGCTTCGGGCCCTACTCTTTGGTGGCGATCACCAAGATTGTCCCTGGCGCCCTGCCATTGGGCCAACTACCCAACTCGGTAGGTGGTGAGTCCCGCTAGTCGTCCGACTCGACGTCTACATCTCCGCCCATTGCTTCGGCGAACCGTTCCACTAGTTCGTCGCGCCGCAAGCTTGGATCACCAGCCAAGCGCATGAACAAGTCGGTCCACTCTGCTTGAGGTAACTTGAGGTTGAATCCGTTCAACGCCAGCATGGTCAGTGAGGCAGTCGCGGCCGCGCGCTTGTTGCCGTCAACAAATGGATGGTTCTTGGCGATGCCAGGCGCCAAAGCTGCGGCCATGGTTGCCAGTGTAGGATTCAGCGGCGCGCTGCCGTAAGTCGCTTGGGGCGCCATGACAGCCGACTCCAACAAGCCACGATCTCGAACGCCAGCGCTTCCGCCGTATAGCTCAAGCCCCCGTGCATGCATACGCTCGACGTCATCGACGCCTAGAAACATCACCTCCGAAAGCTTCACCGCGCAAGCTCTCGCATCATCTCGGCGTTTTCCACGAGCACGCTTTCAGCTAGCGCGTCGACCAATTGGCGCCGGTCACTCCCTTGCGTCAACTTCGAGGCGCTCTCGTCGCAGCCCGCTTCATCGGGTGGCGGACGGATGCTGCTGATGTCAACGGCGTTGGCCATGGGGTAGTCTGCTTCCTGGCCCGCTCCGATTCAAGCGAGTCCCAAGAAACCTCGCAATTTCCCGACACGGCCGCGGTAACAACCCCCTCGATGCGACTTCTGCCGTCGCCAAACTCAACGGGGTGGACCACTCCAAGACTGGGCGTTCATGTGTCTCGAGCGCTCACAAGACTACGAAGGACAAGGAGTGCATACTCGATCTAGATCCTGGTTCGCGTCGCGCGCTCTTCATGGCCCCAATCGCCCGTCTATGTGCTTTTGGCCACTGCATTCCCTTGGGGAGGAGAGAGATAGCCTGATGCTCCTTCCTGTCGAAGCTCCATAGGTTGGGATGTCGAATTACCCCTCGATGCGCGTTAATCATTCTGTGGAGACCTTCAAAGCGATCATTGATTAGATCCACAATTTTGGATCCCGTGCCCCGAAAGCCTAGGAAGAATATCTGCGAGGTACTCTACCTGGGTGACACCGGCACATCGTGAGGCACTCCATTCACACCGTGATAAATACGTCATGGATCGGCATCAATTCTGCGCCATTGGGGGTCGTGCCACTGGCACGCGCTGTGCAACTTGACGGCAGCCATGGATGCCACTTGCTTGGGACTAGTCGCACTGATTGGGGTCGCGGCTCTCGGAGTGTTTCCACACGAGGCGCGCGCTACCGAACCCAATGAGCAAAAGGCAACTCAGGGTAAGTCCAAAACTTTAGAGTCCCTCCTCGGGGATCCGTAAACCCCTCGCCTTCCAGGCGATGGACCAGTCGGCCACTGAAGTACAATGGCGGCTGTGAAAGACTACAAATCCGGAAGCCATACAGTCTGGGATTGCAAGTACCACCTCGTCTGGATCACGAAGTACCGTGACCCGGTGCTGGTCGGTGATGTCGGGAACCGGACGCGAGAGCTGTTGCGGGAGATAGCGCGAAGCCTAGAACTGACAATCTACGCTGGGGCGATCAACCGAGAGCACATGCACATGCTGATCTCGATCCCTCCGTACGTGTCGGTATCGCGCGCCGTGCAGTTCCTGAAAGGCAAGAGTTCACACAAGCTGTTGAGCGAGTTTTCCAGCCTGCGAAAGCGGTACTGGGGCCAGCATCTTTGGGCACGTGGCTACTGGGTCGCTTCAAGCGGGAATGTCACGGACGAGATGTGGCAGAAGTACATCGAGGCGCAGAAGCCCGAACCTCCAGACGACAACTTCAAAGTCGTCTAACCGTCGACCGAAGGTCGACCCAATCCGGCCTTAAGCCGTAATCCGAAGCCCTCGCCTTTTAGGCGAGGGTAGTTCAGTCGGGCGCAAAGGTGCCGTATACGAGATCGGGATCAGAGGGCGCAGCAGGCGGAATTGCCCAGGGACGCTACAGCATCTGGAACGATGGCCTCGAAGGAACAGCTCACATGGGACACATTGAGAATGGGCTTCAAGCCACCCGCCAGCGCTTGTCGTTTGCAGCTAGTCGTCCGTGCCAGTCGAGGCCAAGTGACTGCACGTTCCGTCACAGCCTCGAAGGTGTCGTTCCTCGCGACCTAGAAGTCCGGCAAGAGCCAATCGATACTCGGGCAGGATAGTGAGCGCGCCCGTCTCGTACCGAGAAACCGTCTCTTGCGAGAGTCCGAGTTCGGTCGCAAGCGCCGCCTGCGAGAGGCCCATGGCTTTGCGAGCGAATCGAACAGCACTAGATTTCGGTGACGCAACGTCGGTCATGAAAATGACGGCGGCCTGCACCTCGAGGAGCTCGCCAGTTTCGGCCGAAAGCTCGTAATAGCCGCATGTGGGACAGCGTTCGTGATTGAGTGAGCGGCACTCGACAGAATGTCCGCCGACGGATGTCACAATCACGTGAGCGCCAAACACCATTTCGGTCTTGCATTCAGTGCAAAGCATACGACCTCGATTCAAAACAACGTGACAACCAACACCCCGTCGCGGAGCCGCCGCATTGGTGAACTCAGTCGCGAGATTCCAAAAGAGAAGCCAGGTCCAAAGATATCCCCGAACCTCGGGGGCAATTCCAAAGGCTCGAAGCTTTCTGACATTGGCGTGAACACGCAGAGAGCGTCAGAGGCAGAGAAGATAGCCTCCCCCTCCCGAAGCGCGACTTCGACGCCTACAAGAAGGCGGAGCGCGAACTGGATTGACCGCCTAGTCCTTGTACGCCGAGCCCCGCGGTAGCACGTGCAACACAACCAACTCGGCGCGCGCGGCATCGAGAGCAAACCGAACGCGCCACTCTCCTACGCGTAACCGATGCTCGCCACAGAACGGTTTGATGGTCTGAACATCGCCCTGGCCCGTTTCGCAGAACAGCAGGACCGCGGACAGGATGCGCTCACGTTGTTTGAGCGGAATCCGATCGCGTTCCTTGCGGGCCGCACCCGTCCAGACATCACGCCACTTTGCCACGGCTACTTGTCAAGCCAGTGTTTCCGGACCTCTTCATGAGTGAAGAGACGACCACCGGAACGCAGCTCGGCTTTCGAAGACTCGACCGCTTGACGCTCGTCGTCCGTCTCCGGCTCGTCGTCGACGGGCGCGTTGGCAAGCGCCAGTAACACGGGGTCAGGGATGGGAGCAACGGACGGCATGGGTGAATTCTGCGCCACCAGGAAGCACGGGGCAACCGGCCGAAGCGTCAGAAGTCGGAATTGGTAGAAGGGTGGCTTCCGACCTTCAAGATGGGTTTCGTCCATCGGTTACGGTACTTTGGACTCTGTCACCCATGCCCTGAGCGTTGTCACCCATGTCCTTGGACTTTGTCGACCTTACTACTGGATCTGACTACCTTCTCGTCGGACTCCGCCACCAGAGCACCTCGCTTTGGCGACGAAGCTCTTGCGCCTCGTTACCTCACTCGATGGATCTGACTGCGAAGCTGTCGGCCCGCTGTCACCCAGCCCTTTGGACGTGATTACTGACCTCATGGACAGTGGCTACAGAGTCGAAGTCTGTCACCCAAGCTCCTGGACTGATCTGTTACCTATGTACCTGGATCGTACCGGGTCCCAAGCCAAGCTCCTGGACCGCGTCGCTGTCCCGCCTTCCGTTTCGCCTACCGGTAGGCAACTTAGGAAGCCAAGCTTCCGATTTTCCTTACCGGCAAGCATTTTGCGAAGCCAAGCTTCCGGTTTTCCTTACCGGTAAGCGATTTGGGAAGCAGAGCTTCCGATTTTCCTTACCGGCATGCGATTCCGAAGCAATTCCTTCCGGATTTTGCCGTCACACCGTCAAGAAGACAAATCCAAGCATCCAAATTCGGTTGCTGGTAGAACAAACGTGAGGCTTTCGTTCCGACTTTCCCTACCGGTAGGCAATTTTGGAAGCCAAGCTTCCGAATTTCCTTACCGGTAAGCGATTTCGAAGCGATTCCTTCAGGATTTTGCCGTCACACCGTCAAGAAGACAAATCCAAGCTTCCAAATTCGGTTACCGGCAGAACAAGCGCGAAGCTTTCGTTCCGACTTTCCTTACCGGTAGGCAAATCGGGAAGCGGCCCTTCCGATCCTCCTTAGCGGTAAGCGATTCTGAGACTCGGTGGGCGGGACAGGGCTTGAACCTGCGACATCCGGCTTGTAAGGCCAGCGCTCTACCGCTGAGCTACCCGCCCAATTGCTTACCTGACGCCCGCTGTGCGAGACCAGGCAGTGCCAAGGGCGGCCGACTCATACCACAACCGCATGAGGCTGCCGCCCATTCTGACCTAAATTGACGGCTGCTCGGTCGAGCCTAGTTCCTCTGCGCTGAGGGTGTCCGGCGCGTTGGCCTCGTCCGTTTCGGGCGGTGGCGCGTCCGTGGACTCCTCGAAGAGCTCCCCTGCCCGGTACTCGAGCACCAGGCGCCTTGGCCCGAGCTTCTGCTCGGCGTCCACGAGCGTAAGGGCTTCGCGCAGCACGTCGTCCATGTGATCGACCAGCACAATCCGCAGCCCGCGCAGAACGCGCCGCGGGATCTCTTTTAGATCCTTGCGATTCTCCTTCGGGATAATGACCGTTTCGATCCGATTGCGATGGGCCGCGATAAGCTTCTCTTTGAGCCCACCAATCGGCATGACGCGCCCACGCAACGTGATCTCCCCGGTCATGGCGACGTTGGCACGAACCGGCACCTTCAAGAGCGCGCTCGCGATGCTCGTTGCCATGGTAACGCCAGCACTCGGGCCGTCTTTGCGCACGAAGTCCGGGAAATGGACGTGCACATCGACCTGTTGGTAAAAGTCCCGCTCGAGGCCCAAGGCTTCGGCGCGCGAGCGTATGTAGCTCATCGCTGCCTGGGCGCTCTCTTCCATGCCCTTCTCGAGCAACCCGGTAATGACGAGCTTGCCCTTGCCCGCCACGACGCTTACTTCGCAGTCGAGGATGTCGCCGCCGTAATCGGAGACGCTCAACCCGTGAGTCAGACCGAGCTCGTCATTGTCCTCGGTCTTGCCGAGGCGATACTTGGGCACCCCGAGGAAGACCGGCACGTCATTGCCGCGAATCTCGAAGGCCGTCCCCTTGCCTTCTTTGACCACGCGCAAGGCAAGCTTTCGGCACATGCTTGCGATCTCGCGCTCGAGGGAGCGAACACCCGCCTCTTTCGTGTAGTGGTGGATGACCGTGCGCAGGGCCGCTTCGCCCATGTCAACCTTGACGTCAGTCAGGCCGCACTCGGTGAGCTGCCGCGGCACCAGGTAGCGCGTCGCAATGTTGAGCTTCTCGTACTCCGTGTAGCTCGACAGCTGGATGATCTCCATGCGGTCTTGCAGCGGAAGCGGGATCCCTCCCAACGTATTGGCGGTGGTGATGAACATCACGTCGGAGAGGTCGTAGTCGAGATCGAGGTAGTGATCATTGAAGTTGCGGTTCTGCTCGGGGTCGAGCACCTCCAGCAGGGCGGCTGCCGGATCGCCGCGGAAGTCCGTGCTCATCTTGTCGATCTCGTCGAGCAGGAACACCGGATTGTTGGCGCCCACTTTCTTGAGACTCTGGATGACTTTTCCGGGCATGGCACCGATGTACGTGCGCCGATGGCCGCGGATCTCGGCTTCATCGCGCACTCCACCCAATGAAACGCGCACGAATTTTCGCCCGGTCGCTCGCGCAATGCTCTTGGCGATACTCGTCTTGCCCACACCAGGCGGTCCGACGAAGCACAGGATCGGACCCTTCAGCTGTTTCGTCAGGGCTTGCACCGCCAGGTACTCGACGATGCGTTCCTTGCACTTGCGTAGACCATAGTGATCCTCTTCGAGGATCCGCTCGGCTTCGACGATATCGAAGCGCTCTTCAGTCCGATCACCCCACGGCAGTCCCAAGATCCAATCGATGTAGTTGCGCACGACGGTGGCTTCCGCACTCGTCGGGTGCATCATCTTGAGCTTCTTGAGCTCCTTCTTGACCTTGGATTGCGCCTCTTCGCTCAGCTTCTTCGAATTGAGTTTCTCTTCGACTTCGGCAATCTCACTCTTGAGCTCGTCGCGTTCGCCGCCCAGCTCGCGCTGGATCGCCTGCATCTGCTCGTTCAGGTAGTATTCCTTCTGCGTCTTCTCCATCTGCTTTTTGACGCGAGAACGAATCTTCTTTTCGACCTGAAGGATTTCGATCTCAGCCTGCATCAGCTCGAATAGGCGTTCGAGCCGGGCCTTGACCGCAATGGTTTCGAGCAAGGCTTGCCGATCGGAAAGCTTGATCGTGGCGAGATTGGCGGCAATCGTGTCGGCGAGCTTGGATGGCTCGTCGATACTCTGCACGGTCATCAATACTTCTGGCTGAACCTTCTTGTTCAGCTTGACGTAGACCTCGAACGTGCTCTGCACGCTGCGCACCAAGGCGGCAACCTCGACGTCTGGTTCTACGACATCACCCAAGTCCTCGACCTCGACCAGGAAGAAATCGCGGGTTTCAGCATACTTTCGCACCTTGGCGCGCTGACGTCCCTCGACCAAGACCTTGACGGTGCCGTCTGCCAAGCGCAAGAGCTGCACGATGACGCCAACCGTCCCGGTTGCGAATATGTCGTCAGGTGCGGGATCATTTGTCTTGGCGCTCTTCTGAGCGGCGAGAAAGATTTCCTTCTCGGCAGCCATCGCTGCATCGAGTGCCGCAATGCTCTTCTCGCGACCCACGAACAGCTGGGAGACCATGTGCGGAAACACAATGATGTCGCGCAGCGGCAGTGCGGGTAGCGTTCGTCGACCGGGTGTAGATTCGTTTTCGTTCTTGAAGAACATTACTTGCTACTCGTAGACACTGGAACCATCGCGTCGAAGACGCCCATTGCTGCTGGTGATGCCCATGCAACCCCGATGTATAGCCCGGGGAGGCCTCGATGCCACTTTGGTGAACCGCCGAGCGGCCGGTAGTGCCGCAGCGCAACCACGCCAGCCACCTTCTTTGCGGCGCCACGCCAGCACAGACACACCCCTAACCATCTGGGGCCAAGCCTGTCAGGGGCAAGCCGGTCTCGGCAAACCTGTACGGAGCGTCGACCGACTCAGCCGGTTTCGGCTTCTTTTTGGTAGACGACGATCGGTGCTTCGGCCTTAAGGATGACGTCTTCGCTAATGACGACTTCCTTGATCCCCTGCTTACTGGGGATGTCATACATGATATCGAGCATCGCCTCTTCGAGGATGGCGCGCAAACCGCGTGCGCCACTCTCGCGTTCGATGGCGCGACGTGCCACGGCGTTTAGCGCGGGCTTGTGAAACTTCAGCTTGACGCCGTCCATCTCGAACAGCTTCTGGAACTGCTTAACCAGGCTATTGCGCGGTTTGGTCAAGATGTCGACCAGGGCGTCTTCGGTGAGCTCGTGCAGCGTGGCGATCACGGGCAACCGACCAATGAATTCCGGGATGAGCCCGAACTTGAGCAAGTCCTCGGGCTGCACTTTGGATAGCAGCTCGCCGAGCTTGTATTCCTTCTTGCTCTTGATGTCCGCACCGAAGCCGATACGCGACTGTCCGAGCCGACGCTGGATAATCTGATCGAGCCCAACGAAAGCGCCACCGCAGATGAACAGGATGTTCGTCGTATCGACTTGCAGAAAATCTTGCTGGGGATGCTTGCGACCGCCTTTGGGCGGCACGTTGGCAATGGTACCTTCGATGATCTTCAGCAGAGCCTGCTGTACACCCTCACCGGACACGTCGCGGGTGATCGAGGGGTTGTCGCTCTTGCGGCTAATCTTGTCGATCTCGTCGATGTAGACGATGCCGCGCTGCGCACGCTCGATGTCGTGATCGGCGTTTTGCAGCAGCTGCACGATTATGTTCTCAACGTCCTCACCGACGTAGCCCGCTTCGGTAAGCGTCGTGGCGTCGGCAATGGCGAATGGGACCTTGATGATCTTGGCTAGCGTCTGCGCCAGCAGCGTCTTGCCGCTGCCCGTGGGCCCCAACAATAGGATGTTGCTCTTGCCGAGTTCGACGTCGTCGGTGGCAAGCTTGGAATCGATCCGCTTGTAGTGGTTGTGGACGGCAACGCTTAGGACGCGCTTGGCGCGCTCTTGCCCCACCACGTATTCGTCGAGGATCGCCTTGATTTCGGAAGGCTTCGGGATGGGCGTGCTACCGTCGGCCGGTTCGTCCTTCTCGCCCTCTTCCGCGATGATGTCATTGCACAGAGCGATGCACTCATCGCAGATGTACACCGTGGGTCCGGCAATCAACTTCTTTACTTCCTTCTGGGATTTTCCACAGAAGGAGCAGCACAGGTTGCCGTTCGCTTCGTCTCGCCGTCGCTCCACGTTCACTACCTCGAATATCTTTGGGGTCGATACCAAAGACGACAGTTACTCCGGACACTTTAAGTCTCGAGCCAGAGCGTCGCAAGCACTGCCTGCCCTCGCCTCGAGATCAGGCCCATAAGCCGCTCAGTCATTTCTGCAGCTTCCGAGCTCTGCCCCCTCCGCAAGGCAACACTTTGCCACGCAAAAATACTTCTCTTCACCACCTGATCAGACGCGCACCGAACCTTTGCCACACACCGAGCAGTACTCAGTTGCGCCTAGACCCTGCGTACCCGATACGCTCATGTCTTCGGCTTGTCGTCCCTCTGCTTGCGGACGAACACTTCGTCAATCAGGCCGTACTCTTTGGCCTGCTGGGCCCCCATGTAGTAATCGCGGTCGATGTCGCGAGTGATCTCTTCGCGCGAGCGATTGGTTGCCGCCACGAGGATGTCAATGCAGACCTCCTTCAAGTGACGGATCTCTTTGGCCTGGATTTCGATGTCGCTGGCGAAACCGCGCGCACCACCGTGGGGTTGGTGAATCATGATTCGAGAGTGCGGCAGCGCGTAGCGCCGACCATGCTCTCCTGCCCCGAGTAGCAGCGACCCCATGCTTGCTGCCTGCCCAATACAGATGCTGCTCACCGAGCAACGCACGTATTGGATAGTATCGTAAATGGCCAGTCCCGCTGTCACCACCCCGCCGGGCGAGTTGATGTAAAGCTGGATGTCCTTGTCGGGGTCTTCGCTCTCGAGGAAGAGAAACTGTGCGATGACGATGTTGGCAACGTCGTCATCGATGGCACTTCCGAGAAATACGATTCGATCCTTGAGCAACCGACTAAAGATGTCCCAGGTGCGCTCACCCCGATGCGTCGTTTCGACGACATGCGGGTTGTAGATGATCCCGGAAGCAGTCAACGACGACTCACCAAGTCGGTCCAGTCGTTCGAGTGTCTCGATGGCCTGGGTGCGATTCTCCGGTCGTTTGATCATTAGTTGCCCTCTATTCCTCGACTCCCTCACCCGTCGCAGACTCGAGCTTTCGAGTCCAGTTCGTCACGCTTCTTCGATGGTGGCCTTGGACTCGATCATATCGAGTACCTTGTTCTCGAGGATCATTCCAATCAACATCTCGCGACGTTTCTGATCGCTGTACTCGGCGCGCAACTTGGCAACCGGCTTGCCTGCCTGGTCGGCCAGCTCCTTGAGCGCCTCTTCGATTTCGGCGTCGCCGATCTTGATCTGACTCTTCTTGGCGATCTCCGCCATCAAGAGGCCTGCCTTGACCTTCATCTCACTGTCGGTGCGTACCTGCGCCATGAGGTCGTCGCCTAGGCCGCGGGCATCGTTGCCCATCATGCGAGCTCGCTGCAGGATCTCCTGCTTGGTGATGTTCATCTGCTGCTCAACGAGCGAGCCGGGTACGGCAACCTCGTTCTTCTGCACCAGCGCCGCCACGAGTTGCTCGGCAACAGAGTTCTCGGACTGCTCCTTCTGGGCTTTCTCGAGCTCGCCGCGAATGTGCGTGCGCAACGCTTCGAGATTCTCGAAGTCTCCGGCGTCCTTGGCTAGCTCGTCGTCGGCTTCGGGCAGCACACGCATCTTCGCGTCGGTAACCGTGATTTTGAAGGTTGCCGTCTTGCCCTTTAGCTTGGGGTGTGGATGCGTCTTCGGCATCGGTACGTCCGCGGAAACCGTAGCGCCGGCATGACTGCCGGTGACGGCGGCCTCGATTTCCTTGAGCAAGCGTCCGGTTCCCACCTCGACTTGGAAGCCAGTTGCTCCCGCGTCTTTGACCAAGCGTCCGCCCACTTCGACAGCAAAGTCGATCACGACGGCATCACCCGAGGCAATCGCCCGGCCTTCGGGTAGTGGCTCCAGCGTGGAGTGCTCAGCCCTAACCTTTTCGAGCTGCGTGGCAATTGCCTCGTCGGATACCTCGACCTTCGGGCGCTTCGCCACCAACCCTTCCCAGTTGACGCTGGCAATCTCGGGGAGGATCTCGAACCGCGCTTTGTAGTTGAAGGGCTGATCGGCAACGAGTCGCTGCGGCTCAATCGCGGGGGCGCTCACCGGCTGGATCCCCTTTTCGCTCACGGCCTTTGGAAACGTCTCATCGACGAGGCGCTGCGCGACCTCGGACGCAATTCGAGAGCCATACACCTGCGTTACGATCTGACGCGGCGCCTTGCCTGGACGAAAGCCTCGGATCTTGGCGTTGCGCGTAACGGCAGTGAATGACTTCTCGAGCTCCGCACTTACGCGGGAGGCGTCGATTTGAACGTCAAACTCCATCAATACGGGACTCAGCTTTTGAACGGTGACCTGCATGTCGGACGCCCTGTCTGCCATCCCCTCAGGGACTGGTCAAGCATTTACATTCCACCAAAGCGCAACAAGAAGCGGGCCCCCACGGGAGGCAATCCGTGAGGGCCCAGGTCCCGGGAGGGGACCGCAAGCCGGGCAGTCTCCGCGGTAAGACCGCGAGGGCTGTTCCGACCTGAATAATCGTCAGTCTTCGCCCTCGGCCGCCCTGAGGGCCGCTTCGAATGGATCCAGATCGAAATCCAGACAATCCACGTTCGACTCCTCTAGCTCGTCCGCAGTCCACCCGGCGCGGAGGCTGGGACGGATCAATTCGCGCTCGAAATCAGCGAAGCTATTGTAACGGGGGCCTTGCATCGGGCTGTTCTCCTGTCGATTCAGCGTGGAAGCGTGGATTGGGGGGCGAGCGGACTGGTCCTTGAACCGGCTCGCTCCAGCAGACTGGTTACGGTTGCCAAAGTAGGCGGGCGCGTTCGCCAGAACCCGGCCTCGAGGACTCGCTCGACCGACGGACGCCAGCCGCCATTTGGGCTGGTGAGTCGAATTGCTTCGCGCAATTTCAAAGTGTTTGGATTCTGCCTCGTTGACCTGTTCACATTGACCCACTTGCACCTACATCTGGCGCCAATGTACGCTAGTCTTTCGCGACCACCAAGAAAACGGTCCAGGTTGCTGAGATTTCGGTAAGACTCAGCCACCTCCGAGCATCGGAATATGGCCCGCCGACCAAATATCATCGCCATCGCTAACCAAAAGGGTGGCGTGGGCAAGACGACGACTGCAGTCAACCTTGCGGCAAGTCTTGCTGCCGCCGAGCGACGCACGTTGCTCGTCGATCTCGATCCGCAGGCCAATGCGTCGAGCGGTGTGGGTGTGACACCCGGCACCGCCGAGCTGACGATCTACGACGCGCTGATTGGGCGACGCACTCTTGGCGAGTGCATCCGCCCAACTGGGCTAGCGGCGCTCGATCTCGTGCCTTCGACGCAAGACCTGACCGCGGTCGAATACGAGTTGTTCGAGAACGAGCGAGGCACGCATCTGCGCAAGCTACTCGAGATAGACGCTATCTCGGCGTACGACTTCATCATCATCGATTCCCCGCCATCGCTGGGCGTTCTGACGCTCAATGTTCTCGTCGCGGCGACGCAGGTGATCGTCCCGCTACAGCCGGAGTACTATGCCCTTGAAGGCATCACCTACCTCATGGCGACGATCGATCGGGTCAAGGAAACGCTCAATCCCGAGCTGACGGTTCAGGGCATCGTGCTTACGATGTGGGATCCACGCAACCGATTGGCGCATCAAGTCGCCGAACAGGTGCGCCAGCATTTCCACGTGTACGACTCGCTGATTCCGCGCAACGTGCGGCTGAGTGAAGCCCCCTCGCACGGCCTGCCCGCATTACTTTACGACGTTCAAAGCAAAGGGGCGCAGGGTTACCTCAGCCTGGCCCGCGAAGTCATCGAGGCAAGCCCGCCGTGACCCAACAACCCCCGAACAAATCGCCCATGCGCGGCTTGGGCCGTGGTCTAGATGCGCTCATGCCGGCGCGACCACCACCCCGCCCGAGTGGGGACACGCCCAACTACGGAGACAACAACGTCTTTAGCTGCGCCATCGACAAGATTGTGCCGCAAACGGGGCAGCCGCGGCGCCATTTCGATTCCGACAAGCTCGACGAGCTGGCCCAGTCACTCAAGGATCACGGCCTGCTCGAGCCGCTTGTCGTCCGACGGCGCGCGGGAACCGATCAGTTCGAACTCATCGCGGGCGAGCGACGTTGGCGTGCCGCACAGCGTGCTGGAATCATGTCGGTGCTGGTTGTCGTCCGCGACGTGTCTGCACACGATGCGTTCGAACTAGCGCTGGTAGAAAACGTCCAGCGCGAAGACCTCGATCCGATCGAGTTTGCTGAAGCCCTCGACCGGCTGCTGCGCGACCACGCGTACACCCAGGAGACCCTGGCGCGTCGCGTTGGTAAGGATCGCTCGACCATCGCCAATGCCCTGCGGCTGCTAAAACTTCCGGAGAAGGTGCGCGATTTGGTGGTGCAGGGGGAACTCTCCGAAGGCCACGCGCGCGCGCTGCTGGGTGCTCCGGACGAGCGCGCCACGGCGCAACTTGCCGAGAAGGTGATTCGCGGTCATCTGAGCGTGCGCCAAACCGAGGAGATGGTGCGCGACGCCAAGCGTTCGTCGGATCCCAAGAAGCCAGGCGGTAAACCCGGCACGAATGCCAAGAGTGCGAGCGTTCGCGATCTTGAGCAGCGGCTCATGCGCCACCTCGGGACACGCTGCGAAGTGCGGGATCGCCAAGGCAAGGGCGAGATCGTCGTGCACTACGCCTCACTCGACGAACTCGATCGTCTGCTCGAAGTACTGCTCTGACGCGGTCCACGACCGCTTCGCGCCAGCGCCATCGACCTATTTGCGCGGGTCGATGGCGTAGAAATGGAGCCATAAGTATCGTGTCCAGGCAGCGTTGCCGCGCCTGACCGACCAACAATTAGCCGAAATTTGACCTAGATGGCAGCTGCTTACTTGCAGCCCAACTCTGTCTTGGCTTTCTTCGCCTCCGGCCCAACCCCTTCGGTGCCGCCCAGCTCGGCTGCGAGCGAGAGCTCTTTGCAGGCCTTGGCCTTGTCGCTGCCCTTGAGCGTCAGGCCGTAATAGTAATGTGCCGGCGGGAATTTCGCGTCGCGTTCGATGGCCTTCTGATAGTCCGCAGTCGCACCCGCCGCGTCCTTGAGATCCTCGCGGCACATGCCGCGCCGAACGTAGAGCGCCGCATGCGGATCGAGCTTCAATGCACTGTCGAGCGTGGCGACGCAGTCCGCTGACGCACCCAGTTGGCGTGCGACATTGGCAGCCACGGCGAGCAGCCGGGTATCCTTGCACTCGCGGATGGCCGATACCTGGCCTAGCGCTTCGGTCTTCTTCGACGCCTGCGCCAGCAACTGCGCGTAGCTCACGCGCAAGGTACAATCGTCGGGTCGCGCCGCAACCGCCTCGCCGTACGCGGCAATCGCTTCGGAGTTCTTGCCCAGCGCTTCGAGAGCGAGGGCACGATTGAGTGCCAGATCGGGCTGCTTCTTGGCCAGTCCGAGGCCCTTGTCGGCCACCGCCAGGGCTCCCGCCGCGTCCTTCGACTCAAGCTTCAGCGCCGAAAGATTGACGTAGGCATCGACGAGCTTGGGATCGAGCTCGATCGCTTTCTCAAAGCTCTTTGACGCCGCGGCGACGTCGCTTCCGGCAGCCGAAATCGTGACACCCATGTAGTAGTGTGCTTGCGCGTCTTTGGGGTTCTTCTCGATGGCTGTCTCAAGCAGTTGCTTCGCACGGTCGAACTGCTTCGCCTCGATTGCCTTCATGGCGTCAGCGACCTCAGGCCCGGATGCCTGTTCCGCGGCCTTCGTTCCGCCATTTGGCTTGGCGTCATCGAGCGCGACGACTTCGTCCGGACTCGACGCGGGCTTGTTCCCTCCTCCGCAACCAAACAGGGCGATGGCAAACGTTGCCGCTGCGCATCTGACGCTTCGAACCATGGGGCATACTCCTTCTGACCCGCTCAATTGGAGCCGACGGCGAGTCGAATCGTGTCCTCCAATTGCGCCAAACGCAATGGATCTGTCACCTTGCCGCCTCCGGGCTCGGTCACGTAGAACACATCTGCCACCTGATGGCCTTCGGTGTTGATTTTTGCCAAAGATATGACGAGGCCTGCGCGTTGAATGGTGCTAGCGAGCTCGAACAGCAGGCCGGGGCGATCCCGAGTGATCACCTCGAGCACCGTTTCGCGGGTAGCACCGCGATTGTCGATACTGACGGTGGTTGCCACTGCCGGAGTCACGCGACTCGCCCAGCGCCCCTGATCTGGCAGTTTGGTAACGAGCTCGCTTGCGTCTAGCTCGCGTCCGAGCAGACGCAGGAGGTTCTGTTCGAATCGCGCTGCCAAAGTTTTGCCGGTGCGGATCCGCTCACCCGCATTGACCCAGAACAGATCGAGCGCGCGCGGTCGGCCCTGTTCGTCGACGAAGGAATAGATCTGCGCGGCGATGACCTCGACATGAGCCGCGGCAATGCTCGCCGCAATCATTGCCAACAGACCCGGACGATCGTCGGCCAGAAAGGCAAACTCGCCGTACGGCAGCTCGAGATTGACGGCGCGGACCTTGGCTTTGGCGCCTTCGTGGCCAAAGACGAACCTAGCGTGTTCGACGATGTGCTGGGGATCGTTGGCAAAGGTGTAACGCTCGGGCATAGATTCGAGAAAGCGCCGAATGCGCGGTTCGTCGGCGGCCACGGACCAAAGGTTCACGACGTCGCTACGGACTGATTCCCTCGCCTCATCGACATTAACATCCGCCTGCCCGAGGCGCGCAGCCGCGGATAGGTAGAGCTCGTCGAGCATCTTTGCTTTCCAACTGGTCAACGATTCGGGGCTCGTCGTTGCGACGTCGCAAAGCGTCAACAGGTAGAGTTCGCGGAGGCCTTCGTGACCATGGACTCCGCGGCTAAACTCCTCGAGGGTCAGTGGATCCTCGATGTCGCGGCGCGTGGCGGTGTGGTACATATCGAGGTGCTTGCGGACCAGATGCTGGACCTCACGGATCTCGTTGGTGCCTAGGTTCAATCGCCCGAGGACCACCTCGACAAGGTCTGCGCCGCGCTCGCCGTGCTGGAGGCCGCCTATGTCCTTGCCGATGTCATGCAGCAACGCTGCGAAGAAGAGCACGTTGGGCCGCACTATCTCGGCGGCCACGTGGGACGCCACCGGATGCTCCTTGGCCAGTTCACCACGGGCGAGTGCGCGCAGCCGATCCAATGCTTTGATCGAATGCGCATCCACGGTGTAGACGTGGTAGATGTCGTGATGCACGCGACCGACGACCGGGATAAATTCGGGAACCATCGCCGTCAAGAGGCCAACGTCGTGCAGCTCACCAACGACCGAAGCTTGGGCAAAAGTACTTCGCGCGACCGAGGTGACCAACCTAGCGAATAGTCTCTTCGCTTCGTCGCTCTGGCGCAATTGGTCGCAAAACGTTGGTGACGATGCCGCTTGAATCACCGACGTGCGAGTGTCGGGATGGATGCCAACGCCACGTCGGACTGCCTCAGCGTACAACCGCAGCCCGAGCACGGGTTGTTCCACGAGTTCTTCGGCAAATGCGAGCTTGCCGTCGAGCAGCCGTAGCCCATTTCCCAAACGCGTTTCTCGAATGCGGCGGGTCGACGGCGGCGCGGCACGATGGAACATCGTGTCGCGGGCTTGGGTGAGCACGCGGGCATGCCGATAGTAGTCGCTCATGAACTTTTCGACACCGGGGCCGTCGTTGCCGTAGCCCAAGGCTTCGGCCACCTGTTCCTGGCGCTCGAAACTTAGCCTATCGTTGCGCCGCCCGGAGATGACGTGCAATAGATTGCGAACCTGGGCCAAGAATAGCGCGGCGCGTTCGATTGACTCCCATTCGCGGTGAATGAACACGCCCTTTTCGACCAACTCGCTCGGGTCGTTCACACGATACCGCGCGCGAGCGATCCAATGCACGACGTCGAAGTCACGCATTCCGCCGGCGCCGTTGCGCACGTCGGGCTCGAGTAGGTAAACACTGCCCCCGTAGCGCTCGATGCGCTCGTCGACGCGAGCGAGCAACGATTCCAAGAACTTTGCAATGTTGTCGAGCCCAAACAAGGCCGAGTGGGCCTTGTCCGACAGACGCTGCACCATCTTATCGTCACCGGCGATCGGTCGCCAATCGAGCAGGCTGGTGGCGGTGGGAAGATCGCTGCGGCCAAGCTCAACCACCCCTGCGATGCTTACCCCCTGATGCCCAATGGTGACCCCCGCGTCCCACAGCGGATACAACAGTGCCTCCGACAGGGCTTGGGCGGCGCGTTCGTCGTCTGCCAAGATGCGAATGTCGAGATCACTGTGGTAAGAAAGGGTACGCCTGCCGTAGCTGCCGACCGCACCCATTGAAAGGCCCTTGCCGCGGCCTCCGGCCCGGTGCGTGGTGATTGCCGCGACGTACAAGGCAGAAAGTACACCATCAATGGCACGTGAGAACCCGCGGCCGGCGGAGCCATCGGCATAGGCGAGTTTGCCCCGAATCACCGAGGCCATGGTTTCTCGATGGCGCTCCAGGTAGGACCGGATTTCGCTTGCCAGCTGTTTGGAATCGGCTGGTGGCACGAAAGAGCTGGTATCGGGTTCCTGTACGGGACTTGGATTTGGGTGGGTTGCGGCGGTCACTTGGGCTTACATAGTCCGGCGCGCACCAACCGCCAGGCCCAGGAACCTGTGTTATAGTGCGGCCTATGAAGGCGTTTCGTTGGGTACTGGCTACAACTCTAGCATCGGTCGTCGCGTGGCAAAGCCATTCCGCCGCCACGGTCGTTCGAGCAATCCCCCTCGGCGAGCTCGTGGGGCAAAGTGAGTGGGTGGTGGTTGCTTCGGTGAAATCTTCCCGAAGTCACTACGAAACAATTGGGGGTGCGCGCCGTCTGGTTACGGACACGATTCTGCAGGTCGAACAGGCTTGGACGTCAAATCGATCCAGTGCAAGCGTCGAGACAGCCGCAATCACCGTCCGCACCCTGGGAGGCACGATTGGTGATTTGGCTCAATACGTTCCAGGCGAAGCGGTTCTCACCGAGGGCACTCCGCAACTGCTGTTCCTCGACGAGGGTAGCGACGGAGTGTTTCGTGTGGCTGCAATGGCTCAGGGCCAGTATCCCATCGTAACAGACGAAAAGGGTCAAACTACGCTCCGTCCCAGCCCGGGCCTCGACAAGGTTTTGAACGCCGAACAAAGCGCAGTCACGGCGTTGGCAGGTCGCAGCGTTCCTCAAGCTCAAGCCATGGTGCAGAATGTCAGGAAGATGCCATGAAGCAGCAATTCGGCATCAGAGTACTCTGCGCCCTTTTAGCATGGCCCGCGGCATCATTTGCCTATTGTCGCACCACGACTTGCGCGCAGTCGAATCCGCCGGACGAGTGTAAACCCGGACAGATCATCAGCGGCTGCCAAATGTCAGGGCAGGAGCTGCACTGGACCAACTCCTGCGTCTCGTTTTCGGTGCAGAAGGACGGGTCGGACGCCGCGCATTCCAATATCACGGCAGACCAACTCGAGGAAGTGGTTCGGACTAGTTTCGACAACTGGCAGAACGCACCTTGCGCCGAGGGCGGCACGCCCAACATCACGGTCAAGACTTATCCGCAGGTCGAGTGTTCCGAGGCGCGTTACAACCAGAACGACGGGAATCAAAACGTCTGGCTATTTCGCGACAAGGATTGGCCCCATCAAGGCGGCGGGGACGGAACTATCGCGCTCACGCTCGTGAGTTTTAGCCCCAAGACTGGGGAGATCTATGACGTCGACGTCGAGTTGAATTCCTTCAACAGGCACTTCTCGCTCGAAACGCCGACTCCAGAGAATTCTGACGACCTGCTGAGCGTCGTGCAGCACGAGTCCGGGCATTTCTTGGGACTGGCGCATTCGAGCGAATTTGAAGCCACGATGTGGGCGAACTACAGCGGCAGTGTCGACATGCGCACGCTGGACGCCGACGATATCGCGGGGATCTGCGCCGTATTTCCCCCCGTTACCGCCAAGGATACTACCTGCAATGCCGATCCACGCCACGGCTTCTCCACCAGGTGCTCGACTCCCGATGACGGCTGCAGCATCACCCGTTCCTATAGGTCCACCACCAGTCGTACTGCCTGGTTACTGTCTCTAGCAGCCGCAATGCTGCTGGTGCGCAGAGCCTCTCGGTGGCTAGGCCGTGGCCGGAGCCAGCGGCTTTAGTCCAGTCGCCCGAATCAGCTCGGCGTCGGTGCCGGGCTCGGGGTTTGGTGTCGTCAACAGCTGATCGCCATAGAAGATGCTGTTGGCTCCGGCGTAAAGGCACAAAACTTGTCCCTCGCGCCCCAGTTGCTCGCGGCCCGCTGCAAGGCGAACCCGCGATGTCGGTAGGACGACACGCGTTGTCGCGATCATCCTGACGACGTCCAAGGGATCGAGCTTGGGCAGGTGTTCCAAGGGAGTGCCAGGGATGGCAACCAGGCTATTGATCGGTACGCTCTCGGGATGCGGCGCCAAGGCGCTGAGTTCGATCAGCATACGGCAGCGATCGTCCAGGGTTTCGCCCATACCGATGATGCCCCCGCAACAGATCCCGATCCCGGCTCGTCGCACGTGACGCAGGGTCTCGAGGCGTTGATCGAAAGTGCGCGTGGTGATGACTTGCGAGTAATGCTCGCGCGAAGTGTCAATGTTGTGATTGTACGAGTCGAGGCCTGCGGCCTTGAGGCGTGCAGCTTGAGCCTCTGACAGCATGCCCAGGGTGACGCAGGCCTCGAGCCCCTCGGCCTTGACGCCGCGGATCATGTCGAGGACCTTCTCGAACGCAGGCCCGTCCTTGACGGAACGCCAAGCTGCGCCCATGCAAAACCGCGTGGCCCCCTGCTGTTTGGCGCTTCGCGCTGCCTCAAGGACAGCCGGTACGTCCAACATGGCCTGCGGCAAGACCGGGCTCTTCTTGTGTTTCGAGGACTGCGCGCAGTACCCACAATCCTCGGGGCAGCCACCGGTCTTGACGCTCAAGAGCGTGCAGAGTTGCAGATCGTTGGCACCGAAGTGGGCCAAGTGAACCTGCCGAGATCGATCGAGCAACTCGAACAGTGGGAGATCGTAGAGCTCGCGAAGCTGCGCCAGCGTCCAATCGTGGCGAACCGAATTCGACATGTTGCGAGCCGTTTAGCGCGCTCCCAGGGGCAATGCCACCGCGCGATCGCATTGGATGCTGCGCCTGTGGTCTTGGGCCCGCAGTGACGTCACGCGACGCACCCAAGGTGCCCTGCGCTCTAGAACCCCAGGTACGACCGCGCCTGTTCGCGATCCACGAGCCCGTCACGCACGAGCTGCTTGATGCACATTTCAAAGGTCTGCATCCCGTAGAGGCTGGCCCCCTGCTCCATGAGTTCCTTCAACGGCGGATTGCCCGTGGGGCGTTTGATTGTTTCCCGGACACTGCCGGTACAGACCAGCACCTCGGTCGCCAAAACAACGCCTGTGCCATCGACGCGCGGCAAGAGCCGCTGGGCAATGATCCCCTGCAACGCATCTGCGAGTCTTTCCCGGATATCCTCCGACGAACCCGCCGCCAGGGCCGTAACGCGATTCATGGTTCGCAGTACGTCGGGCGTGTGCAACGTGGACAAGACGAGATGTCCCGTTTCCGCAGCCTTGAGCGCGATGTCCATGGTCTCGGAATCGCGGATCTCCCCCACTTGGATCACGTCCGGATCCTGGCGCAAAGCTGAGCGCAAGGCATTGGCGTAGCTGGGAGTATCCAGCCCAATCTCGCGCTGACTGATCGAGCAGCGATCGTCGACATACAGGTACTCGATCGGATCCTCGACAGTTACGACGTGGCGCGCCGTGTTGTGGTTCATGTAGTCGATCATGGCGGCCAGCGTGGTCGTTTTGCCCTGCCCCGCGGCACCGACACACAGCACCAGCCCTCGGTCTTTTTCTGCCAATTGCTGACATACCGCGGGCAACCCCAAGTCTTGCAGTTTCGGGATGTCGTACGGCACGACGCGCATGACAATAGCCAGAGTCCCACGCTGCCGATAGACGTTGACCCGGAAGCGCGCGCAGCCAACCACCTCGTAGGCACAGTCGTGTTCATGCAACTGGTCGAGCGAGTGCCCGCGGAGCAGGTGCCCCGCGATCGCCGTTGTGGCCTCTGGTGTCAGCCGGTCCAGTCGAAAGTAGACCAGGTTGCCATGCACCCGACAGCCGGGAGGTTGACCCACCTTCAGATGCACGTCGCTGGCTCCCGCGGTCACCGACTTGCGCAGAAGCTGCTGCAGGTACTCCTCGGATTGGAACTGGTTTACTGACTGGGTGGGCTCTGAACTTTCCACGTGGTGCCTCTCGGGCTAGCGCCGACCAGATCCGCGATGGCGTCGGCGCGGTCACCCGAACTGGGTGAAGGTACATCCGAGACCCAGCGTCGAGGTAGAGTTTGGAGGTAGGGTTTGGACAACTGCTCAGCGATGCAGTCAATATTCCGAATGCCGACCCAGTAGCCGGCACAACTTTTGGTTGCATGGGTAGGGCGCCTTGGGTAAAGAAGGCGCCCGCTCGCGGTCCGCAACGACTCGCGATAGGCCCAGATAGCTCAGTTGGTAGAGCAGTGGACTGAAAATCCACGTGTGGGCGGTTCGATTCCGTCTCTGGGCACAAGCCATATCTCGAAGGGATCTCAGGGAGATCCCTTTCTTGCATTTGGGGGATGGAACGGCGCGCGAACGCATCTGTCCAGGAACGGCGTGATGAGGCTTTGTATTGCAGCCGGCGCCGTTATCGTACGGCAAACATGGTAGGCGTGGTTGGCTGGCCACAGATGACGGAGAGTTTTCGGGCGTTGCTTACACTCCCAGCACCCTCACACCCGGAAAATACGTCGCAAGTCTCGTCAAATCATCCATGTCCGCCGTGTACACGATGTCCCCGCGCTGAGCCGCAGAAGCCATGACCACAGCGTCCGTCACGCTGGCGCCGGGCACTCTGGCCAAGGCCTCGCTGGCAATGCGCGCCAGGTCGAACGACAACGGCTCTACAGTCACGCCGCCGAGCATTTTCGCCACCGGGCCACGTTGTCCTCGCCACCACTCGACGATGACTACGGACGGTATCGTCACGAGGATCCCCGTCCGTCGTGCTCGGAACCAAACGCCCGACATTCGATCGGCGCGTCGTTCGAGAGCAATCACGGCGCCAGTGTCAAACGTTAGCCCTGCCACTCGCGCCCAATCGCATCTAACTCTTCCTCGGTCGGTATGGGCCGCGCTTCGAACAGCCATTCCGTGAACTCGCGTGCCGCTTCCTCGCGTCGAGCCTCGTCATCATCGGGCGGCGGGACGCTCTTGCGAGCTCGCGGGTCATCGAAGGCGCTCAACATGATTCCCAGGGTACGGCCTCAGCGCCAGTCTCGCAACCCGGAACCCGGCCGTCGCCGCGTCCCTAAGCCAAGAAGGCCCGAACTGCTACACGACCTCCAACTTCTGTCCAATTCCCCTATCCTTTCGCACTGTTGCTCCCTTTGGTGCGGGGACTGAAAACCTACGTGTGGGCGAGCACGATTCCGTCTCTTGGCGCAGCGCCATATCTCGAAGGGATCTCAGGGAGATCCCTTTCTTGCAATTGGGCACGAGGGATGCGTTCTGAGCCCTTGGTCTGGCCTACGGGCGAACGGTACGGTCGTCCTCAGCTAAACGGACCAATAGGGCCACTGTGTTGTGGCCATTTCAGCGTACGGTCGCCGTGTCGCACAGGCTTTTTGCACAGGTGTCGAGTAGCTCCGCGTCCATGGTCATCCAATCCAGGATGCTCTTCACCGCGACAATGGTGTTGGTTAGGTAGCTCTTTGCGTAGAGATTGGCTAGCGCTTGCAGTACTGGATCTCCTCCACTTGCCTCGCCCTCCCCGTGCCGGACCTGACCCTCCGTGTCCGGACCATTGCCGGAGAAGGCAAAAGGGTTGGTCAAGAATTGACTGGAGGAGATGACGAGAACTCGCGATGACCGAGCGGCAATCTGCGCCGAAAACGCGCTCTTTAGGCTACCTGTGACGGCGGCAGCAATCACGTGCTGCGCCAAAGGTGGCGAGGGTTCCCAGATTGTTCTGAGCTTCATGTCGACACGCTCTCCCTCGAGGGCGACCGTTCTAGAACTCGATCGCGCGACGACCTGGATCGCGACGTTTGCCGGTTGCTTTTCCCGCTGGAGTTCCAGACTCGAAGGATACGGGAATGTGAGTTCCTGCATTCGGAAGAAGCCGGCGAACGTCGCGTCGATCAGCCACTCATCCTTCTCGCGTGAGTCGGCGTTCAAGCGAAGAATCCCCGTGTGAACAACCAGCGCGTCATTGCCGGTCAGGGACGGCGTGTGGAGCGCGAGATGGGAGCGAAAATCCAGCAACGCATTGCGCTTCATGTTCACGCCGTAGCCAGACAGGAGTGTCTCCAGGCGGTGCGTCGAGAGCCGTGCTTCCATCCGGGGGTTTTGCGGCTCGAGGGTCACTGCCGAAGCGAACACGACTAGGCTTTTGTTGCCTCTCATCAAGAATTCGTCGATGTGACGCAGCTCCTTGTCGCTGAAGTCCTGTCGCGGTTGAGTAATGATGAGACCGGCGAGCTCGTCATGGATGGCTTGGGTACCGTCCTTCAAGTCGACGTCTTCGATCGAATAGAAGGGGAATGCCTGCGTCAGGATTTGTTGGATGCTCGGAGAGCCCTGTCGCCCCCGACGCGGGATCAGGTTCCTATCGCTGAGCTTGAGTTCGTCCTTACCCGTTACAACGCCGACTCGACGCTTGATGCCGTCAGCAGTGTCACGGACCTCACGGATCTGACTCGTGATCCAATACTCCAGACCATCGCCAAATTCTGGCCGAAGTAGCGGGATCACTGAGGTCTCACTCTTGTACTTGAATACGAGTCCAGAGTAGCCCCGCGCAATGGTACCGAAGTTGTCTGTGGCGTTCGGCTCGGAAAAAGTCGCGGGTTGAAGCCCAACTGCCTTGGCCTGCTCTCGGACCTCCTGGGAATTGCCCTCGAGCAACCTGTACTGGAATTTGCCACCACCTTCGTGGTGATATGCCTCCAGGAGATTGGTCAATACCTGCACGAACTGGTTCAGGTTGGGCGCCCCCCGAAGCAGGTACGCATCGACCCAAATGGGTTCCTCGAGACTTCGCACTGCGCGGCTGCTGCCCGGGTTGAGTGCATTCCGCGTCCTCGGTATCGCGACGGTGCGTCGAGGCGTTCCTGCCGCGAATTTCGTCGGGGCCTTCGGATGTGAACCGCAGGTCAGTGCGAGAAGCGAAAGTCCAACGACGAGCGAGCGAAGGATGGCGGACCCGGACATGCGTCTTTGGTACCGCATTTGCTAAGGAGTGCCTGAGGCGCTTGAACTCAAGGTCCGCATCGTTTTGGCGTTGCCATGGGAACCCACCCAAAGTAGCTCGACGCTGCTACGCATTCGTGACGCCGCGTTCGGGCTTGAGCTCGTCAGTTCGAAGCAGCTTCTAAGCATGCTTGAGGCTTTTCGGTGAATCCACCCATGCTATCCCGATAGGTTCGGCATCGGTGCTTTCGGCTCCGGAATTTCCGGCGCGGTGAATTGTTGAGCGCGGCAGGCTCCGACGCGGCCAACGGACGAACGACAAGAACGCCGCCAAGAAGGCGCGTCGAAATGCTGAATGCAAGATCGTACTTCGTGGTCAGGCCAACATCGAACGGATGTCGCCAGTCTCGGCGACGATATCTTCGCGAAGGCGCTTCACATCAAACGCATTCAATCACTGGCAAGTGGAGTCTTAAGCTCGCGGTTGGCCTTCCGCTGTGTCGGAACGTCCGCAAGGTGCCTGTCCGCTCAGCATTCCGTAATTACCGACCGACCCCGGACTCAGCTGCGAACGTTTTCACTCGAGGCGTCGCCGAAACGGCCGGTCATTGCAGCTACACTGCACGACTGTCTCGGTCCTGCGGCCCTTGTTGCTCGTCTTTCGCTACATTTGCTGGAGAATCTGCTCCGACGAGCGATCCCCCCGGTCGGCGAAGCGATCCCCCCGGTCGGCGAAGCGATCCCCCCGGTCGGCGAAGCGATCCCCCCGGTCGGCAAGGCCATCCCCCAGGTCGGCAAAGTGATCCCCCAGGTCGACAACGTGATCCCCCAGGTCGGCAAAGCGTTCCCCCGAAGGGGATCGGGCAGAGGATCCGCAGGTCGCGGATCTAGACGTCAGTTTTGATTCGATCGGACCATCATTGAGGTTTGTTCCGCGTGGTAACGATTGCTGGCGACGCGCGGGATTACTGGTGCGGACGTATGGGAGCGTTGCCTTGTCCAACGATGGGCGAATCAGGGGGTGCGTTCAACGTCAAGGCAGCGATGGATTGCCACGACGGGCCATCGAAACGAGGGCAACGTGCGACGTGCCAAACGATCCAGTCTCGTCGCGAGGCACCAGTGTAGGTGGCGGAGAGCGAGTCGCGGCAAAGGGCAACACTCCCTCGTCTTCGAGCAGCGGTTTGTATGCGTTGGGACGGAAATGCGTGGTAAAGTAAGTGATTGTGAAGAGCGAGTTGCGGCGGAGTTTGGCTAGTCTGGCTGCGTGCACCGTAGTGGCCATTGGCGTGAGCAAGTGCTCCCCACGTCCGTACGAAGTGGGCGACACCGCGCCTCCCGAGTGTGAGAACCTGGCGCTGGATGGCAGCGAAACAGCGATCGACTGCGGTGGCGACGTCTGCCCGAAATGCGCGGTCGGCAAGGCTTGTTTGAGCGACATTGACTGCGCCTCAGGCAATTGCGCCAGCGGGTTCTGTCGGAGCGCGACGTCACCTTCGGGTGGGACGGCTGGTGTGAGTGGAGTTGGCGGTCGCGGCGGTACTGTCGGCAACGGAGGCATTGCTGGCGCTACCTTGACTGGCGGCAGCGGAGGCTTTGGCGCAGGCGGGGCTCCCGGCTCAGGGGGCTCACTCGAGCCTTCCGCTGGTGCGCCGAACACCGCCGGCGGCGCCACTAGCCCTGCAAGCGGCGGCAGCGGCGGAGCCGGCGGGTTCGATGCGGTCGGCGGAAGTGACAAGACCGCCGGGGCGCCGGGCTCGGGAGGCACTAGCGCCACGGGCGGAATTGCCGGCACCGCGGGCAGCACCACTACTATCACCACGGGCGGTACTATCAGCACGGGTGGTACTATCGGCATCGGTGGCGTTTCAACCGGTGGTGTTGCGACGGGTGGCGTTTCAACCGGTGGTGTTGCGACGGGTGGCGTTTCAACCGGTGGTGTTG
>CAYVXY010000001.1:374430-397894 GCA_964454965.1 uncultured Polyangiaceae bacterium
CGACGGGTGGCGTTTCAACCGGTGGCGCGGCGACAGGTGGAAGTGCCGGTAGCGGGCCCAACGACTGCAGCAATCCCCTCCACCCATCTGGCGCGCTCATCACTCACTTTGCGGAGTTCACGTCCGGTACGACCTGGACCACCGAAACCAAGCCGTGGGGCTCTAGCTCCTCAAACCTGACAGGCACTACCTTCAGCTACGGAGGCTCTTCGGTCACGGTCACTGAATCCATCACGCCCGGTGGCAGGGTGGAACTCAAGTCGACTATCCCTGCCGGCAGCTTCGCAGGGTTCGGGTTGGCGTTTGCTCCCTGCACCAATGCCTCGGCCTATTCTGGGATCTCTTCCATGATCGGCGGCACCATGGGCGGTTCCACCCTCAAGTTCATGATGCAGACGGCCCAGACCGCACCGGTTGATGCAGCGGCGAACAGGGGCGAGTGCCCATTTACCTCCGAGGCCACGAAGTGGTCGGATTGCGTGTTCAACCGCGTCACCGTATCAGGCGTTACAACGACGGTGGCGACGTTCAGCTTCACGTGGAGCCAGCTCAACGGCGGTACGCCGGTCTCCACAGTTGATCCGACCAAGCTCCTCGGGGTTCAGTGGCAATTCGAGTGTGCGTCTGGCTCGACCTGCACCATCGATGTGACGATCGACAACGTCACGTTCTACTGAGGTATTGTAGGTCCGTCGCACCTGTCGTTGGCGTAATGTCGCGGCAAGGCTGGTGCGTTGGAGCGACTGGTCGAATATCGCCAAGTACGGCCAGCGCGACGTCGCCCACCTGAAGCTCCTGGAGAGCAACTTGGCCCACTGGACTGGCCGATTAGCACGAAGAAGTGCCGAGAATTGCTAGCCGGTCTTACCGCTTCTCTGGCCCGGCCGTTCCGATGCCGATGGGTACCGTGTCGGAGCCACCCCCACCCCGCAAAGCGAAGAGCACCATTCGGGAAGTGCCATTGGCTGTCCGGCAAAGAGACACGCTTCGCGATGGTGGTGCCACCGCTGTAGACAAGGCATCGAACCAAAGGGGTTCTTTGGCGCCGCGCCCTGTGCGGGAAGTTTTCAGCACGACATTTCGACATCTGGACGTGACGACTCTGCGCGCGTCGGCGAAGCCATCCGCCATGCAAGGCTGTGATTTGCCTGAGCGACAGCGATCGAGCCGACGCGACCCTGAGGCGCGAAATCTTCTGTCAAGTGACCTGTCGACGCACTCGATAGCCTACTGCCAAAAGGAGCGAGCGTTTGGAACGTCACTCCGGCCAAACCCACCAGACGCAGATAGCCGCACCGAAACCATGCCAACGCTTGGCGCTTTGGCTGTGCGAGCGACTCCAAACCGTGTGGGAGCCGAGCCGTTCGACTCGTACGGAACCGAAGTCCGTGCCAAGGGCATCAATTTTACGGCCGGGCTTGAGGCGATTCAACGGCTCTACGGTCCGGCTGCACGCGAATGCATCGAGAAAGAGACCCCTGGGGCGTTGGGTGACGCCTTGCGATCTGGCGGTATCGTGCTCGGCGGCTGGTATTCTGTCGCGTGGTACCGGGAGTTTCTTCAGTCCATGCGCAACAACCTGGGCGTAAATGAAGCTGCGGCACGGCGGATCGGTCATTGTGTTACGGGAATCAGTGTAAACGTTGCTTATCGCGCTTTGGCTCGCATGACGTCGACCAAAATGCTGGTTTCCATGTCAAAACGAGCGTTTGGCTACTACTTTCAGCCGGGTACTTTGCTCGTCACCCTAACCGAGCCAAAGCGACTCAATGCCAAGTGGTGTGACTGCGACGGATTTGACAGCATGATCTGGAGCGTCGTTGAAGGCACATTCCTCTATTTCGTTGAAGCCACGGGCGCAAAGAATGTAACTCTCGCGGTCATGTCTGGAGGAGATGCTGCCAACCAGATGTTGGCAACGGCGAGCTGGCGCTAGCGTCCACTTGGGCTGACGCCTGTACCGACGAGAAAGCGCGACCTGGTTGCCAATGCAGCTATCTCTTCTGCCAACAACGGGCCAACCTGTGGCGCGCTTCAAGGTCGTGGTTAGGTCGAACCGACCAAATGGCCCAGAATTTGCGCCGAACGTCATCATACGGCCGAGCGAACACCGATCGCTGCTGGTCACTACTCCAACCGCCTTTCGCCGATCGCGCGCGTGAGGTAGACTCCCCCGCGGTTGGCGCCAAGTTGTTGGTCTTTGGAGCGGCAAATGGAAAATGGCAATCGTCTTGGTCTCGTGACGATGAGTTTGGTGTTCCTGGTGGCGGGCTGCGGGGGCAATACTTCCCCATCGTCAGACGTCGTCGGAACGAGAAACACGGGTGGAACGCGAGCAAGCGGCGGCACCGCAACGAGCCTCGGTGGCACTACGAGCCAGGGCGGCACCACGAGCCTCGGTGGCATGTCAGGCTTCGGCGGTGATGCTGCTGGTGGCAGCTCAGCGGGCGCTGCAACGACGAGTGGTGCTACGCTTGGTGGCTCTGCAGGGACGGGCGGCGCAACAAGTACTGGGGGTGCGGGAGCTGCTGGTACTGCCGGTGTCAGCGGCACGCCTGGGCTCTGCGGCGGTCCCGATGCCATCGCTGTCAAGGCGGTCGCCACTGGTAGAATGCACACCTGTGCGCTTACGACGGCCGGGGGTGTTCGCTGTTGGGGCAAGAACTCCACTAGTCAGCTTGGGGACGGCACCCTGACAGGCCGCTCGAAGCCCGCTACGACCGACGTCATCGGCGGAATTCAGGCACTCGCCGCGGGTGATGGTCACACCTGTGCGCTTACGACGACCGGCGGTGTTCGCTGTTGGGGTGACAGTACGGTGTCTGCCGCAGCTCCGCCAATCACTCATGGCTCGACCCCGCCCACCATCGATCTGCTGAGCGGTGTGCAGGCAATCACTGCGGGCGACGCCCACAACTGTGCGTTGACGGCGACCGGGGGTGTCCGCTGTTGGGGCCTGGGCTATGCAACCGATCCGCCCCCGACCGACTTACTCAACAATGTGCAGGCTATTGCAGCTGGCGGCTACCAGACTTGCGCACTCATGACGACCGGGGCGGTTCGATGCTGGCAGGGAGGTAGGACGACCAACCCCCAGCTTTCGACCGACCTGCTCAGCGATGTTAAAGCTGTTGCTGTTGGCAGCTCGCACATCTGCGCGTTGACGAAGACCGGGGGTGTCCGCTGTTGGGGCAGCAACACCTATGGCCAGCTTGGCGATGGCACCCAAACGGACCGCTCAACCCCACCCACCACTGACGTACTCAGCGACGTCGCCGCGGTCGCTGCTGGCAGCGAATTCACCTGCGCGCTGATGACGACCGGCGGCGTCCGCTGCTGGGGCAGCAACACGTATGGCCAGCTCGGCGACGGTACCAAGACGGACCGCGCGACTCCTCCCACGACGGACGTCATCAACGGCGTAGCATCCATCGAGACGGGCTCCTATCACACCTGTGCAGTGATGACGACCGGTGCTGTGCAATGTTGGGGCAACAATACTGCAGGCCAGCTGGGCCTCGACACCGTCGACGAGTCGTTCAGCGCCGGCCCACCCACGAGTGATGCTCTTAGCGGCGCGTTGGCAGTGGCTGCGGGCTTCGCTCACACCTGCGCAGTGATGGCAACCGGCGGCATCCGCTGCTGGGGAGAAAATGGCACAGGTCAGCTCGGTGACGGCACCAACGAGGAGCGCTTGACCCCGCTGACGTATGACCTGCATAGTGGCTTTCAGGCCATTGCGGCAGGCCGCGATTTCAGCTGCGGGTTGACAAAGACCGGGGGGGTCCGCTGCTGGGGCTACAACAACTTTGGCCAGCTCGGCGACGGCACGACCACGACCCGCTCGACCGCGCCAACCAGCGACGTGCTTGGCGGTGTCACAGCCATCTCAGCAGGCTCCTATCATAGCTGCGCGTTGATGACTAACGGCGGGGTCCGCTGCTGGGGACTCAACGGCCAAGGCGAGCTTGGCTATGGCGTTACGTCGGAATCCACGACGCCTCCCCCTGGGACCGACGTGCTGGGCGGGGTCCAAGCCATCTCGTTGGGGTACAATCATAGCTGCGCGCTGACGAAGAAAGGTGGTGTCCGCTGCTGGGGAGACAACGAAAGCGGCCAACTCGGAGACGGCACCACGACGGAGCAGGCGGCCCCGACCCCGGGCGACGTACTCGCTGGAGTAACTGCCATCGCCGCGGGCGGCGGTCACACTTGCGCGCTGACGTCGACCGGAGGCGTCCGCTGTTGGGGAGCCAACTTCCATGGCCAAGTCGGCGACGGCACGACGACGCATCGCGCGACTCCGCCAACGAACGACGTGCTCACTGGCGTGCAAGCCATCGCCGCAGGCGGCGGCCACACCTGTGCGCTGATGACGGCCGGCGGGGTGCGTTGTTGGGGGCATAACGTCATGGGCCAACTCGGAGACGGCACCCAGACGGATCACTCGACTCCGCCCACGAGTGACGTGCTGAGCGGTGTCGCGGCCATCTCGGCGGGCTACATGCACACCTGTGCACTCAAGACAACGGGTGAGATCCGTTGCTGGGGTGCCAATGGCAATGGGCGCCTGGGTACTACCCCGCCGGATCACTCGAGGCCGAAGCCTGTCGTGGGGTTCTGCCAGTAGCGGGGCCGGTAGTGGATTTTCGATCCATCAAGCCGTTCCAATACCAGTCGAAGCTGCTCACTGGCTAGAGTCCACGCTTGCGAGTAGTCCCTTCGCCAGATCCTAAAGCCATGCTAAGACACACGTTCATTCACGCCCAAGGTGTTGGTCCGTCCACTGAGAGGAAGCTCTGGACGGCAGGGATTCGTACCTGGGAAGACTTCCTGTCGCGTCAACGCGAGAACAGACTTCCCAGTAAGAGCCTGCATCGCTTGACTCCCTTGGTGGAAGAATCACTGGCGGCAGTTCGAAGGCGCGATGTCGGCTACTTCGGCGGGCGACTCAAGGCCGGCGATCAGTGGCGCATCTACCGCGAGTTTGCAGCGCTCGCAGCCTTTGTCGACATCGAGACCACCGGATTGAGCGCGGATTTCGATCAGATCACCGTGATCGGTCTGCTCGCGGGTGGGACTTTCCGCGCATTCGTGCAGGGCCAGGATCTTGACCAATTTCCTGCTGCGGTCTCGGAATTCCCACTCGCCATCACCTTCAACGGGGCTCAGTTCGATCTGCCATTCCTTCGGAAGAAGTTCCCTGGTTACGGTCCACTAGCCCATATCGATCTACGGTACCCGCTGTCCAAACTTGGGCACAAGGGTGGGCTCAAGCAGATTGAACGGGACCTTGGTATTGCGCGACCAGAACACTTGCGCGAGGTTGACGGTTACGAGGCGGTGCGCCTATGGGCGTCGCACCGCCGCGGCAACGCTGGCGCGTTGGAGCGATTGGTCGAGTACTGCCAGCACGATGTGGTCAACATGAAGCCTCTGGTGGAACGCGTGGCCACCGAGATGCCAAAGCTGACGGGCTTAACACCAGCATTGGCAGATGCCTAGAGCGACGACTGGATTCGCCGGTGCGGGAGATCTAGCGCACCAACTCGACATCGTCGATCCAAAGCTCAGCCTCGCCACCTAAGCCGTTTTCATACTGCCAGACGATGTCTTTTGCGTGCTCCAAAACCAGCTCCAGCGCTGCAGGTTGGCCCCAGGCTGGCGCAAAGAGATCCTTGTGCCAGTCAATGGTGATGGTCGACCAATCGTCGGTGAGTTGGTCCGTAAAGTCGAAACGATAGTCGCCCCAATTGGTCAGGGTATCGCCGATAATCGGATTTTTGCAGTTGTCCACGGCGCCCTCCTTGCGATGTGACAGGATGAGCACCCAACTGCCACCCGTCATGTGGCCCTTGGCTTTGAAGCGCACCCCTTGGTACGACGCCAAGGTAACAGCCGGCGGCTCTGGATCGGGACAGAGACTGTTGGGGCCGAGCGTGGTTAGCATTCCGATGTACGCAAAGCTTAGGCTCGGGTTCGTGGTGCCAGCGATTTTCGCTGCGTAGCCTACGCCTCCGTAGCCCGGAGCGGACATGGCAAAGGGAATGGCATTGGACCATGCCGGCGGCGCAACCAAGGATTTGCCACCGTCCCAGCTGTCGTCATAGGTGATCCATTTCCCGCCGAGTGCATTGGCTTCGTCGCCATCTTCGGCATCGTCGATAATCCGCGTTTCCTTGACGGTCGACGGTGCTGCTCCCGCGTAACCAAGGGTACCCGCGACGCCGCCAAGGCTACCCGTGGCTCCGGCAAGGCCCGCTGGCGCGCCCGCAATACTATCGGTCGTAGCGCGATTGCCCGCGGTTGCGGTATTTGCGTCCGGATTTGCTTGATGGGTTGCATCCGAGTCGCCGCAACCTGCCAAGCAATAGGCGACAATTGCCAACGAAAACCCGCAACCGGGCCTGCAAAGCAATGACATGGAAACCCTCTGAGCTCACCAGGATCTGAACGTGCCGTGACGCGGCACCGTGGCGAGTCATACCCATATGGGAGAAGTGGCCTTGGCTGATCGCGTCATTTAGCCCTGGTGCGTGTCCCGCGCGGAGTGGCCGCGGTGGTGCTGCCCCCCGAGCCCTGGGATTTCCGAACTGGCCTGTGGCGGCGTGCAAACGGGGCCGATGAGACTAGAGTGCGCCCATGCTGACCCTATACGGACATGCAAGTCGAACTGCCGCCAACATCCTAAAGATCCGCGTCGCCCTGGCAGAGGCGGGAGAAGTCTACCAATACGTCGCGCTCGACTTGAGCAACGGAGCACAGCACAAGCCTGAATACCTGGCCATTAATCCACACGGCAAGGTGCCGGTGTTGGTGGATGATGATTTCGTGCTCCCCGAGTCGGACGCCATTCTCTGGTATCTAGCGGAGAAATACCCAGTCGCAGCACTGCTACCGGCGGAGTTGCGAGAGCGTGCCCGTGTCCGACAATGGTGTGATTTTGCCTGCACTTCACTCTACACTTCGTCCTACGAGCTGTATTTGAATACCCAGTACGGCGACGCGGTAAACCATTCGGCTTGGGTTGCCGAGCGCGCAAAAACGGCGCTTGGTCGTGCACTCGGCGTTCTCGAGAAGCGGCTCGCTGGACGGCAGTTCGTGGCTACCGAGGCCCTGACTATCGCCGACCTGGGGAATGCAGCGGTGATTCACCTGTTGCAGGGTCGCACGCAACTAACGATAACCGACTACCCGAATATCGAAGCGCATTATCGCTCTATTTCTCAGCGTCCGGCCTGGGTCGCGGCGATTGCCGACAATCCGTAGGCGACGAGGAGTCTCGGACGATTCACCCCTCGCCCAGGTCCTGCTAGTTGAGGCGAATGCTGGCAAGGTCTTGTCCGAGGGCCGTGAGCTTCTGCACCTTGGCTTGGTCCAGCGCGATGCTCCACACCTGATCGTCAAGGAACAAGCTACGCTTCACGGCTGAGGTCGACTGGGACCACCAAGCATTGCAGCTAGCGTGGGCCTTGCTGTGATTGATGCCACCCAGGTGACGGAATCCCTTCTCGACGCTGACATCGTAGATGAGGAGCCCTGCGAACGTCAGGTTGTCGCCGGTTCGGCCATTGCCGCCGCCTTCGCATATGGTGGTAGGTATGGCGAGCAGTCCCTCGGCGGGCAGGAAATTGAAAGCCAAGTGATTGGTTGCTGCCTCCGAACCCGAACCTCTGGTTCCGAGCTTCTCTCGATGTAGCAGCTTGGGCTCGGTGGGGTGGCTCACGTCGAACAACTGAAGCAATAGGCCATTGAAGTAGGCGAAACCACCTTGGTCATCCGCATCGAAGCCGATGGACAAGAGGTGGCTCTTGTCGATGGGATGCAGGTAGGTCGAGAAGCCCGGGATCTTGAGTTCTCCCAGGATCTTTGGCGTTGCTGGTTCGGAAAGGTCGAGAACGAAGAGCGGATCGGTCTTCTTGAAAGTCACGACGTAGGCGCGTTCGGCATCGAAGCGCACCGAGCGGATGTCTTCCCCGGGAGCGATGCGTTGCACCTCTCCCAACTGTACTAGGCCTCCGTACTTCTCCTTCAGTATCAGCAACTGGCTTTCTACATTCGGATTGGGCAGGCGTCCCGAGGTCGTGGCGATGCGCAGGTTGCCTTGCCATTCATCCATCGCGAATTGGTTGAGAACTCGGCCCCGAACCGCGCCACTTGCGAGATACGCCGTGTGTTCTGGGCGGGTTCCGATCCTAAACTTGTGGATCACGCTACTCTCCGACGACCCAAGGGTAATGTCACCGCTTTTTCGCACCGCGAGGTAGAGCGCGTTGCTACTGGCATACACGGTGCCCGGTTGACTCTGCACGCTGGTTCCGCTCACCTTGGCTTGGTCGTTGCGGAGATCGAAAGCGTAGATCGTGATGAAGGCAGGGTGAGACCCCCGCGGATCCCGCAGGATCTTGTCGCAGAATCTTTGGGAGGTTCCGTTCTCGGTTAGAGTGGGCAGCGAATAGGCGGCTCGGATGGCGCGTTCATTCGCCAACGCTAGTTGGTCTAGCTGGGCCTTTACGGCCGACTCGTAGATGCCACAGCGCTGCAGCGAATCAGGCCAGGTTCGAAGGTAGGCCGAGGGGCGTTCCCCGTCGACCACCACGGTGTGCACGGTGTTCTCGAGCCGCCGTGCCGCGATGAGCGAACCAGAGAGTTCGAGGCTGCGTCGAATCCGCGGTGCCGACGGCCGGCTCACGTCGAGCACGACGAGCTTCGTGCGGCTGCCGTCACCACGGACTTCGCAATCATAACCATAGGTGCAACGGGCAGTATCATTGCCGCCGAGTGCCACGTAAACGACTACGCGATTGCCCTGCAGGAACAACTCCTTTGCCTTGCCTTGCAGGCGCGTCACACTCACGAGCCGTGGTGGAGTGACCGACGCAATACGCAATGCCCCATTGACGGCGAAGTAGACGTATTTTCCGTCAGTCTTCACGATGTCGGCTTCGTCCACGCCTTGCACCTGAACATTGGTGGCACTTGTTCTTGCTTGGGGCGAACGCGTCGTATGGCTGCCACTGAGGCGACCATGGCCAGAACCGAAGCCCTGCCCAGTGCCGCTACCCGCACCGTGGCCCTGGGTTTCGATCGAGCCTAGACTGATCCCTTCACCGCGACCCCCGCCGCCTTCACCAATTCCCGTCAGGCCTTTGAGAGAATCCCAATACTCAGCATTTTGCCGGTATTCTTCCCAGCAAGCGGGCTGCTCAGCACGCCAATCCTCGAGGGATTTGGCCAGCGCCGCTCGCATGCTCCGTATCTCGGCCTCTGCCTTGTCTCGCTGCTGTCGTTCGAAAGCGTCACAGCTCTGACTGTCGAGCCGCGTGCTCCCGGCAGGTTTGCCTAAGGCGACTGGCGCCGTGTTGGCGTTCGAGGGCGCAGCTCGCGAGGTATGTTCGCAACTGAGCGTTGCCGCGAAGGACAAACAAAACAGTCCCAGAACCCTTGAAAAAGAGTTTGCCATAGGTGCTTTGGCGCGCCTCGCGACGAAGGTTTGGACGAGCGGCGCATCGAGTCCGACGCCAAAGATGCGGGAAAGTTCCCGAGCTGTTGTCCATTACGACAGCACCGCACCGCAACAAGCGGGAACGCCATGTTGACGGCGACTTGGCTCGGAGTGTCATCACCACACGCAGGCAGCGATGCCTTTCGGGCAAACACTCGCTTTCGGCAACAATGGTCCCTGCTGGGGTGCAACCGAGTATTCGTGGTCACACAGAACCGACCAAAAGGCCCGAAGAGTCCTTCGTCGCCACTTGACAGGATGACTGCCGGCAAATGCTGCGGTTTCGTGGCGGCACTTGCGGAATCCGTCGCTTGATATATACTGAGAACCTGTTCAGTATACAAAGGTCGCGCACATGCATGACACCGTAATCAAAGAACTTTCTGCGGACGGGGTGAATTATGAGGAAGCACCTATCGTGACTCTAGAGGTGGAGGGCATCGAGTATCGCGTCGATACTGGTCATGGTTCGGCAGTCGCCATCTCTCAACGTCAGCAAGGGTCCTGGGACTGGGCACCAGTCACTGAGGGCAGTTGGGATGGCAGCCGCCTCCGCGCGAAATGCCTGGGCCACCAGGTGAACACGGCCCTTGCCGGGGCCCTCAGCGCGGCCATGGGCGAACGCGAAGAACGAGGTTTTGCGTGAAGCTTACCCCGGTTTCAACCAGCCGAGGCGTTCAGACGCCCGTGGACGAAAATGAGCGGCGTGTCTTGTCGCAGAAGGAGCTCGCGAAAGAGAAGCGGCACGCATTGTATCAAGGCGCCAAGGCACGGCGAGCGACCGATCCCCGCTACTTGGCAATGAAGCAAGCCGCTAAGGTGCAGCGGCGGGCGGCCTATCAGAAGGCAAAGGAGCGGCGAAAAACTGCGGCTGCGGATGAGAAAGCCAAGCGGAAGGTGGAGCGCGCCGTGCAATGCGCAAGCCGCCGTAGCGAGGCAGACCGAGAGCTCATGCAGCTAGTTACTTGGGTGCGCAATGGCTCGACTGCGCAAAACGATTGAGGTCGGCTACGCAAGCTCCGCGCCCAAATTGAGCTCCAACCACGCTTCGAGTCGCTCATTTGGCGATGAGTTCTGTCGCGCTGACTGTGCCAGCTGGGTCAAGGCATACAGCTTGGTTCGAGTGACGCGAGCTCTCCCGCCGCAGCACGACCAGAGTTCCGCGACTTCGCTGGCGTTCAGCTGGCGCCATTGTCCAGGGGCAAGTTCACCCATTTCGAGAGTTCCAATGGTCTTGCGGTGGAGCTCCAGCAGGCGCAACCCCAAGACGTTGCACATCTTGCGAATGTGCCGGTTCTTGCCTTCATCCAGCGTGACGTGGAGTTCGGTGTAGTCACGGGTTCGATGGTGGATAGTGGCGGCGGTGGCGCGCAGCGGCGCAGAGTCCGTCGGGAGCTGAACGCCGTCGACGAAGGCGTTCAGGCGCGGATCGCCATCACCGAGATGCTCGTCGAGCCATAGCCAGTAGCGCTTCTCGGTGTGGCGGTCGGGCTGAAGAATCGCGTTGGCGAAGTCACCGTCATCGCTGAACAGCAGAGCGCCAGAGGTTTCGCGATCCAGCCGACCTATGGGAAAGACACCTAGTGGCATCTGTTGGAGCCATGGGCCTAGATCCGTCTTGCCCCTAGGATCACGGGCGGTTGAGGTAATGAACCGCGGCTTGTTCAAGATCAGGTACAGATGTTGCGTTCTTGGTGAGACATGCGCGCCGTCGAGCCTCACTTCGTCGTCTTCGAAGATGAGCGTCTCCGGCAACCAGCCCGCCTCCCCGACGCTGACTCGTCCCTCATGGCAGGCCTTGCGAATTTCGACGACGGACAGAGCCGTCGCATCACGCAGGTACTTGTCGAGGCGCCTAGGAACGAACATTCTTCGGAAGGTGACCGAGGCTCGGTGATCTGTCCACCTCGGTCGGCCATGTTGGGCTCGAAAGCGAGCCATGGCAAAGGCCGACATGTTGCGTGGTAGAAGTGATACCTTGGCCCGTCTATGCTGACGGATATTTCGCGACGCACCTTGGTAAAGCTAGCGCGTCCCAACTCAGGAGTCGCGTGCGCAACCCTGACAGCAGCAGTATGCGCGATGGGAAGCGTCCTGTTCAAAATGGTTCCGCGCTTCTACCGTCACCGCCTCTGGAGTTCGTGGTCGGCTCCAGGATGGCATACCGCTTGGGTCTATCTGTTGCTCGCTGTGGTGGCGGTCTGGTGTGTGCACGTCGTGCTTATTCTCTGGGAGGCAGCCAGGGCTCACGCGGATCGCCAAACTAACGGTCGATGGAGGCTCGGTTTCGCCACAGCGCAGCTGGGGTTAGTGCTGGCATTGGGGACTTACGTGTGGGAAGTTGTTCGTCCGCCCGAAGAAGAGTTCGTGGTGACGGCAAAGGGTACCGATATTCACGGTGAGTCCTACCGAGCGCTGCGCGTCGAGGCTGGCAGTCGAGAACGGTCTTCGCCCAGGCCGACTGGGGTCTTGCTCGAACGACGATGGGGAGCCAATTCCGAGCAATTGCGCGTGTTACGCGGCAGCTATTGGACATCGGCCAATGGAGCCTACCAAGTGGTCGTTGCTCGCGCCAACATGAGTCCGGACGGAGCATTTCTGCGCCACGGTCGTCAGCAGGTTGCTCTCTCGGTTGCCATGCCATTGAAGGATGGATTGGAGACGCTCCTGTTGCAGGGATTCCGTCGCCATCATGGTCACGAACCGTTGGCCCCAGTGTCTCATGCAGAGGTCAAGATCAGTGACGCGCAGAAGGCCCTGCCTCTCGATCCGGAATGGGCCGGCGAGAATGCTTTTCTGGGGCTCAAAGAGACACCGGTTGTGTTGCTGCGAGCGCATCGGAATCTTGGGGCTCCGCTGGCTTTCGTTGCAGCAATCCTGCTGGCTTTTGCCATGCTGCGCTGGAGCCGGGCGCGGCACGAATTGAGAGCCAAACAATGAAGGCCCTGGTGAACGCGTGGCACTTCGCCGCGATCCACTCCGGCTCCTGGCTCTTGGCGATTTCGATCAGTGCTTGTGCGTTGGACGATCCCGAGCGCGAAGGCGAACATGGCGGTGGAGAGAACGCGCCAATCGTCCAGGTTATATCTGTGGTCAGCCAGCCCGAGGCTGCCGTCGTCGGTAGCGCGACTATGGCCGCGAACGCTCTTGCAGAAGTCCCGGTGCGACGCCCCTGCCCTGATCGGATGCAGGAGGTCGAGGGGCGCTATTGTCCCGATGTGATGCATCGCTGCATCAAGGGCGGTAAATCGCACCTTGGGGAGGAGACGGACGAACCGGAACCCTTCTACTGCGACAGATACCAGACCGGTTATGCTAAGTGCTTTGGCAAAGAAGAACCGAAGCACTTCTGCATTGATGAATACGAATACCCGAATCGGCAGGGGGCCATCCCGACGGTAATGGTAAGTTGGCACGAAGCGCGGCAACTGTGTGAGGTCGATGGCAAGCGGTTGTGTGGGGACGATGAATGGACCCTGGCCTGCGAAGGGCAGGACCGGCGCCCGTATCCCTACGGGTGGGAGCGCGACCGCACCGCCTGCAACATCGATCACCTCTGGATGAAGCCTGATGATGGGCTTCTCGGCAGCAAGACGGCCAGCCCAACCGCAATCCAAGCGGAGGTCGACCGCCTATCGAAGCGCGTTCCCTCGGGTTCCATGCCCCGGTGCATGTCGGCCTACGGGGTGATGGATATGGGAGGGAACGTGGACGAGTGGGCCGTCAACGTTACGCTGAACGGCAAACCGTATCAATCGGTCTTCAAGGGTGGGCATTGGATCAGCGGTGCGCGCAATCGCTGCCGTCCTGTCACTGCCAGCCACGACGAGACCACAATCTACTACGCGGAAGGATTTCGCTGCTGCGCGGAAACCGCTGCATCAAATCGATAGCGAAACTAAGAGCGCAGACACGACCGGGGCGTTTACGGTCGCCTTTTTCGCATCACGACGACTTCGACTTGGTTCTTCTCACTCGCCCGCATTGCTTTTGGTTCGTCGGACAGCGGCTTTGCCTTGTTCGGTGCGGTTCGTGTTCGCTTCTGACGCTGAGCCTCAACCGGTACTGGTGGCCGTGGCGCAGCGTCGAGTTGCTGGCGGGCCTTGCGCTCATCGCGATGCATATGCATCCGCGCTAGCCAGAAGAATGTACCTCCGCAGGTGCGTCGCCGCGACTCCTTGCCGAGTGTCAGCGTCCCGCCGCGGGACTCGGTTTCGAGGGTTCGCTGCAGCAGCTCGAGGCAGACCTCACAGCCCCAGCGGTTGACGAGCTCGGTCAGTTCGGCAATGGGCTTCGGATCGGTTTCGCCAAGCTTGCCGGCGATGAACCGCACGAGTTCGGGCGGTTCCACGAAGTCGAGCGCTCCTGCTTCGAGAGTTGGCGAGGCAAGGAGGGCCTCGAGTCTTGCGCTGGTGTCTGTCATGGCTTCGCCTTCGTGCGGGTGGACTACACTCGCCTCGACCAATTGTCGACCCATAACCTTTGCACTTCGCGCTGAAGCGGGCAATGCAATTCCCTTGGGGGTGGGGTACTCACACTTGGCTTCTACTTCCACGTGAGGAAATTGTCGGGGCAATTCCCGCAATTCGAGCGTTGCCCCTTTGGGGTTTCGGCGCGTCCACGGGGCGTGCTAGAAATGTCCTATGACCACGATGCAAAGCGCGCAGCCGTCTCACGAGGGAGAGGAGGTCCTCTTCGAAGGCCGAATGGCTTTGGTCCCTGGTGTTGGCACATTGGTGGTCGCGATTCTTACCCTCGGCCTTTGGCTCGTCGTGCGTTGGTTCAAGACCATGGGTCAGAGCTACCGCATCACGACTCGTCGTATCGTGGTCGAAACCGGCGTGCTCTCGAAGAAGCTCGAACAGATCGATCTGTATCGCATTGCCGACTACACGGTAGAGCGCCCGTTTGGTCAGCGCCTCCTTGGGACTGGCAATCTACTCCTCAAGACTTTCGACAAGACCAGTCCCGAGCTTAGCGTGCTTTATATCAAGACCGACGTCGTGGTGCTCTATGAACGTGTGCGCGCTGCCACGGAAGCCGACAAAGCTCGCCGCGGGGTGCGGATGGTCGACTACGAAACTGCCCGCTAGCGCTTCGATTCCCTGCAGCCGGGGCACGACGCAGCGAAATGTGGTCATTGTTGCCCAGAACTCTGACCTCGGAGCCAAGGCACGGCCATCTCTCATGGACTCTGGCGTTGGGATCGAGCATGGTTAGCTCCAGTAGAAGCTCGTTTATGGACTCCCATCTCTGCCGGCAGTCTACCTGGTCCTCCATTCTGCAATTCTCTTTCGCCTTAGTGGCGGCAATTCCCGCGCTCGGCTGCAGCAACTCAAAACCGGAACAGCCCGTTTCGGTTGGGGGTACCAGCAGGACCAGCGGTGGAGCGGCTGGCACTCGCTCGAGCGTCGGTGGCGTTGGTGGTGTGTTTGACGCAGGTGGCTCCGCTGCCCTGGGCGGTAGCCCGAACGGTGGCTCAAGGGCCAGCACGGCGGGGGGAAGCTCGTCGCAGGGTGGTGGCGCGAGTCCGGGTGGGAGTGGTAGCGACGGTGGTAGCCAAGCGACAGGCGGCGCACCAATGCACGCAGCTGGTGGAGCGCAGGGTGGTGTCAATGCAGCGGGCGGAAGCGCCAACGTTACTGGTGGCACTGCGACGGGCAGTTACGCCGGTCGCTCAAGCGCAGCGGGCGGTAGCGCAACGGGGGGGCGCTCGTCAAGGGGCGGCTCCGCCAATGCTGGAGCTACAATCGGAGGTTCAGCGGCCGCGGGCGGCGTCTTTCAACCCACCGATTGCCAGGCATTCTGGGACTTCGAGACCCTCGTTGACGGAAAAGTACCGGACGGTTCTGGGCACGGTCTGGGGCTGACCGTGAGCCAATCATCCCTGAGCGCCGGGCCGCGCGGCAATCACCTGAGTCTCTCCGGCACGAACTCGAGCGCCGTTGCTGCAGTACCTGTAATCGACACTACGGCCAGTTTCTCGATAACCGTGTGGGTGCGACTCGACCAGTTGGACTCGTACAACACCATCGTCTCTCAAGACGGACAAAACATTAGCTCGTTCTATTTGCAGAAGCGCAGCTCGGGTCGATTGGCACTGACTACGTTCCCCGTGGACGATGTCGGAGCCACCGGATGTGTCACCGAAGGAGCCATCCAACCTAGAGCGGGGGAATGGTATCACCTCGTTGCTACGCGCAATGCCGTAACTCGCGAGCAGCGTCTCTACGTCGACGGGGTATTGTCTGGAAAGACCAGCTGTGTCGGAGGTTTTCCTACGACCGCACCGCTGGTAGTGGGGCGAGGCCGTTGGCAAGGGCCAGCGGATTGGATGGTCGGGGGAGTCGACCAACTTTGCGTACAAGATCGAGTGGTCACAGCCGAGCAAGCGGTGGAGCTCTATCGGCAAGGGCGCCCTACGGGCAAGAATTACCTGTTCGCCTACTTCGCGGAACAAGCTCTGGGGCGCGGGGACGGCTTGCGTCTCGCGCAGAGTCACGACGCCCTCTATTGGGGCGCCATTGGTGGGGGCAAGGTGTTCTTGCCCCCGACGGTCGGCGGAAAATCCTTCCGAGATCCACATGTCATGCGCGACCCCAAGGCTATCTATCACTTGGTGTGGACGACTTCGTGCGTGCCTTGGGCGGAGTCGGGCTGCATCCAAGACAAAGGGTTCGGGCACGCTCAATCCACCGATCTCGTGCATTGGAGCGAGCCGAGCTACGTGCCCATTGCACTGAATGTCGAACATGTTTGGGCTCCAGAGACCATCTACGACGCGGCGGGTGCGCAGTACATGGTCTACTGGTCATCCCCCATCGACAACGTGCCGAGTGCCGCCGATCCGCATAGTATCTACTACATTCTGACCAAGGACTTCGTGTCATTCAGTGACCCTGCCGTGCTTTACTCGCGCAGCGGTCGCAATTTCATCGACGCTAACATCATCCAGCAGTCGAGCGGGTACCTGATGTTTCTCAAGGATGAGGCGGACGGACAGAAAAATGTCCGGGCGCTCACTTCGAACACGCTCTACGGCGCGGGAGCGTGGACCAGCGATCCATCCAACCCGCTCACGGGTAGCTATGCCGCCGAGGGCCCCTCCGCGTTTCTCGGCGAAGGTCAGCTATTCCTGTTCTTCGACAAGTATGGTGAAGGCACCTACGGCGCGCTACGTTCCAATGGCCTGACGAATCTCGCGGCTCCAGCCTCTTGGACGGACATTTCCAATTCCGTGTTCTTCGCTGGGGTTCGCCATGGCACGCCGCTCGAGGTTCCGTGGGAGGTATACCGCGCCGTGGCTCTCAAGGCGGGCGAGTGACGCGAATCAGCGTATGAGCTCACTGCTGCCCACGTGGGCAGCGCAGCATGCCGGGTAGTGGGTTGGTCTTTGGGCATGGCAGAGCAGGTGCTCCGCGGCTAGACTTCGCCCCTTGCATCCCCAACATCTTCGAACCGACTCAGCACTTCTTGAGGTTCTCCAACGCTTCGAAGGACAGAGTGAGCTCTGCCTCGATTGCGAATTTCACACCGAAGGACGCTATTATCCAAACCTCTGTCTCGTCCAGATTGCGTTTGGCACCGAGCTCTGGGCCATCGACGCGCACCGGGTGAAGCTCGCGGCGCTCGCGCCCGTGCTCCAATCGGAGTCCATTCGCAAAGTGGTGCACGACGGCCGACAAGATCTGCCAATCCTGGCGAAGGCGGTCGGTGCCACTGCAATCCAATGTGTCTTCGATACGCAGATCGCGGCCGCCTTCGCCGGTTATGGTGGTAGCGTTGGCTATGGCGCGCTTGTGCAGGATCTGTGCGGTGTCGAACTCGACAAGTCGCTTCAGGTGAGCGACTGGACAGGTGAGCTCTCGGACGCACAGCTCGAGTATGCGCTCGACGATGTCCGATACCTCTCGAAGGTCACAGCCGACTTGCTCATGCGGCTCGACGATTGCGGCCGTCTTGCGTGGGTTCTAGAGGCCTGCGAGCAGGCGGCGCTCCGCGCCTTGCGCCGACCCGATCCCGAAAAGCTCTACCGCCGGGTCTCGTCAGTGACGCGACTGAGCTCCGAGCAGCTCGGGATCCTGCGCGAGACCGCCAAGTGGCGTGATCGCGTGGCCCAAACCATCAACAAGCCCATCCCAAGCATCGCCAACGATCTTGCGCTCAAGTCGATGGCGCTCCAACCGCCGCACGATCTTAAGGCGCTCGAAGCGGTCCGTGGTTTGGGGGGCGGGCGCAAGCACCCTTGGGCTCGCCAGTTGCTCGATGCGATCGCGTGCGGTGAAACGAGACCCGAGCCCAAGCATAAGAGTCTGTTGTCGAAGGAACAGGAGGTGGTGGTCGATGGCCTGGTGTCTCTGCTCGGGATCGCTCGCCGTTTCGTCGCCATTCGCGATGGGATTGCCCCCGAGGTGCTTGCCGATCAAGCAGAGCTAAGGGCGCTTGCCGAGTGGCACCTCTGCGGGCGGCCCAGTGACGTCAGCCCTGAAGTACTCGGTGGCTGGCGTCATGCGCTAGTCGGAGAGCTCTTGCTCAGCGTTCTTTCGGGCGAGATTGCGTTTCGCGTGAACGGCGCAGCAGCGTCTGGGACGGAGGTTGTGCGGATGGACGAGAAGGTGACAAAGAAAACGGCACACCCTCGAATTGAACTGCCAGGCGAGCCGGCGCCTGTGGCTTGAGTATTGCGGACTGGTTGGCCCGCCCATGCAAAAGACCCCGCATTGCTGCGAGGTCTTTTTTGAGCGTCCCCAACGAGATTTGAATCCGGCTCAGAACTCACTACAGTGGCAGTAAACGTTAGTGATTCTGATAAGTTACAGAATGCCGGCTCTGAGGTCGTGGCAGTTGAGCTACCCTCGAAATCCCCGCAAATACCGCCATCCCCCACGAACCCAAACGGGCGGTCCGAGGGGGTGGTCCAAGTCGCTTGCACTGACGATCCGGGACGAGCAGATAGCCCGTTGCACCCCTCCCCGTCTGTTGATGATGCCTTGGCTCTCGCCCTGACCGAGGCAACCAAGGCCGGGCAATGGGCTCTAGTCGGACAGTTGGCCGCCGAGTTGCAGGCGCGACGCGAGGGCCGATCATGAAACCTCGGGACTGCCCTCCGAGATTTGGCGAGCCAGACACCTGGCCTTGTTGGGGCCCTCGCATCGCCAAGGCCATCAGGCATCTGTGGCAGTTGGACAGACCGTTGTCGGCACGCGAAGCGGTTCGAGAGATCTCGAGAGCCGTCGTCGGTCATCCTGCCTCACCCGCAGGCATGCAGACGCTTGCGGTTCTTGAGTCGCGCGGGTTCGTGCATTGGGACGATACGGCCAAGGTTTGGATTGCAGCAGGGAAACCACCAGCACCTGTCCAACCTGCCTCCGCTATCGATCGGCATTGGGCTGGTGCATTGGGGGTCGGGTCATGACTGCCACCCCTCGGGACGAACTGCGCCCGACTGTCGAAGGCGAATTGGCGAGGACTCGCGAACATGCGCGTGAGCTGGCTGTGCTCTTGGAGGGACTTTCTAGGTCCGTTGGGGATGCGTTCGAATCGAAAGATCCGGCGATCGTTGCCGAACGATTGGGAGCGGTTGTGCTTAGTGGGGCCGCCATGCTGAACGAGCTGGGCGAGGTCGCGGGGCGGTTGGATACCTTGGCCAGGGGCTAGGCATTCCCTGCCGGCTACTCCCTCCGGCTCAACAATGTCGCCTCGTGCCCGCCGCCGACCCCCGATATGGTCCGCCTTGAGCATGTCCAGCCGTTTCAGCCGCAAGGACCTCGAGAGCCTGAACAGAGCCACAGTCCGGCCCGGGTCGTCGAATAGTCGGATCAAATGCACGATCCCTCGGTCAGTTCGGTCTTCCTCTATCTCGGCGCAAACGGCGGTTAGGACAAGGTCCGGGCCTGTCATGCCGGCGTGTCGGTCTGGAGCCGGGCGAGTTGCGTAGATACTCGACATTCGTTTTGCGCCCGTGGTCTAGTCGAGAGATGGCGGATCCCAAGCATCTGGCAAAGCTGAAGGAGAGCGTCAGTGCTTGGAATAAGTGGCGACTGGATGGTGGCGAGTCCCTGGTTCAAGCCGACCTGAGCGGGGCCAGCCTCAGAGGGGCCAGCCTCGGCGTGGCATTCCTGTACGAGGCCAACCTGCGTGAGGCCGACCTGGGCCGGGCCGATCTGAACGGCGCCGACCTGAGCGGGGCCAACCTGAACGGCGCCGACCTCAGAGGGGCCAGCCTGAACGGGGCCGACCTCAGAGGGGCCAGCCTGAACGGGGCCAAACTGAGCGGGGCCAAACTGAGCGGGGCCAAATTGAAAGGGGCCAAACTGAAAGGGGCCAACCTACAGGGCGCCTTTTTGCCGCAAGCTATTCTGACCGGATGTGACTTGACTTCCGCCGATCTTACCAATGCAGAGGTTTGGGAAGCTGACTTCGGCGGCGCAATTCTTGACGGTGCCAAACTCTGCCAAGTAGAGGCAACGCGGGCTCGATTCAACAGAGCTTCGCTATCCGGCGCAAACGTGTCAGGCATGAACGTCAGCGATGCCCATCTAGATCTAGCAGTCGGCGGCGCACCCATTCCCCCGGACACAATCCGGTTGGGCGATACCGTTTTGCATCGCCAAGAAGCGGCCATGGTGTTTCAGGGGTACACACCTCGGACTGGTCTGGTTCTGTTCTTTGCCTTAGCGCTCGACGCCACGGACCAGTTCTTGATCAACGGTATCATTGCCGCATTCAATCAACGCGGCTTGAAATGCCGGATCGCAGACGTCGTGAACCGTGACGACTTGATGGGGGCGGCCGTGCGGATCGTCGCGGACCGTTTCGATGACCTAATGACGATCGCAGCGACCATTCAGTCGCGGGTGCAGCAGAAGGAGCGCGACAACCGCCCAAGCGGGATCGAACATTCACCGGCATTGGTGTGCGCATTCAGTGCTGAACTAGGCACTCTGCTTGCTGCCCAGATGCTTCCCCGACTCGAGGAACTTATTGGGCAGAAGCTGAGTGACCTGTCGATCTGGGCGCCATCTGAGGAAGCGAAGGAGTGGCTGCAGGCGCAGGGCGACGAACACTTGAAGCAGCAAGCGGGGGAGCTGTTTGACACGCCGGGGCGTAAGTTGTCTCGCTTGCCGGGGACCCTACTGACTGATTGGGCGGGGAAATACCTGGGCAAGGAAACCACCGCCGAAGCGAAGAAACTCCTCGGCAAAAATAGGCTAGGCCCCCTGCCCTAGTTGCTGGCCATCCCGCCGTTGCTCGACTCCCTGGCCATGCCCTCCTACGTGGTCGAAGGCAAGTTCCGTCACTCGCCGTGCTGCAACGAGAACGACACGACTGCTTGATTCTGCACCAGGGCCCGAGCGACGCGGAGTTCTTCTGCGACGGCGTACCGGACAAGACCGGGTCAGACAATTGCCGGGCACTATCCAAACGGAAGCGCTAGCTGTCCGGCGTCAGCCAGCTCCTGCGCGCGATTGCGTCGGACTTCGAATCCGTTGCTATCCACGAGAACCATTTGCGCTGCCGTTGGATCAAAGTCTTCGGGAAAGGTCGTTTCTGCTGAATAGCGGGCGCGTCTGAACGTTGAGCTTTCGATCAGTGCGAACCGAAGATCCGCGTCGCAGACAATCGCATCGGTCAGGTCACAGTTTGCCAGTATTGCGTCTCTGAGTTTGGCGCCTGTCAGATCAGTGCCGCAAAGGTCACACTGCTGCAGGGTTGCCCCCACAAGATTCGCGTCGACGAGCAGGCTTTCCTTCAATGTGCACCAGGTAAGCCGGACGTACTGCAATTGTGCGTTAGAGAGATCGGCTAGATCGTAGCTTCCAGAACTGCATTCCACCTTCGAGAGCTTCGCGTATCGCAGGTCCAACGGCTTCTCGGGGATTGCGGGCAGGCGTCCGGTTGACTTGAATGCAGCGGTCACGTCGGTGCGCTGGTTCCAGTCTCGTGTCGCTCCAAGGGCGGTCACATCGTCAAGTATTGAACGCCCCCACCTTCTGATAAATCCGCACAGCGTCTCCAGTACGGTGAAGCGCATATCCTCCGCGTCCCGTGCCAAGGACTCCAATGAGTAGATCGCCCCGAGATTCCAAGGGGTATCTTCCTCAGACATCAGCCTAACGGACTCAAGGAATCGCCTTGAGCGTTCCTCTCGGTCTGCTCTCGCCTTCTCGATCTCGCGGGTGACTCTTTCTTCCTCGGCCTTGACTCTCTCCAATTGAAAGGATTGCTCGGCCTGTCGTAGCCGTGCCTCGGCCTGCTGCAAGTCCTGCGCCTTCTGCCCGATGTCCTGGTCCTTATGTACGGTCCGCCACCACCAAGTCACCACCAATGCCGGCGCGGCAGCCAAACTGGTGAGCAAGGTCCAAGGCGGACTCTTGGCTACGGCTTCGCAAACTGTGCCAGAGGCACGCGGCCATGGGCAGACACTCCGAAAGCCCATCCAAGTTCCCGCCACCAACAGGCACCCGAGGCCAAGCATCGCCAGTATCGCCCACGCTCTGCCCGGTGCGGTCGAGTCTGCGAAGAACCTTCGAAGCCGTTCTTTCATCTCAACACCCGCAAGTTGGGCTAAGGGTTCCGTCGCAGCACACCGCGCGACCGTCCTCGCACCCGCACACGCCCTTGTGATGGGAGCAACAACCGCGACGTTCCACTGGCAATTCAGAGTCGAGTGGGACAACCTGGATCGCCGCTAGAGCGAGAAGGCTGGCGAGGGATAAGCGGCGGAGGATCGGCATGGGACCGTCGGGCATAGTACCGAGCGCCAGGGCGGGCGGGAAGAGACTTGCGTTGACGGGGAGTTAGCCGCGTTCTTGATCGGGGATCTGGGAATATTCAGCCACGATGCCGGGATTGGTCGAACTGGCGAGACCTTGTGTCGCGTTCACGTTTTGGCGATAATGCTCGCCATGACGCCGGAAGAGCTGTTGGCGAGGTATGCAAAAGGGGAACGAGACTTTCGAGGGGCAAACCTCGAAGGGGCAAACCTCGAAGGGGCAAACCTCGAAGGGGCAAACCTCGAAGCGGCAAACCTCGAAGCGGCACGGCAAGAACTCAAACGGCAAGAAGTTAGGCAGGAAAAACTTAGACAGGAAAAACTTAGACAGGAAGAACTTAGACAGGAAAAACTTAGACAGGAAGAACTTAGACAGGAAGAACTCAAAGCGGCAATGTTCAGGTTGCCGGAGCTCGAAGGGGAGACATCCAGGACGTCGATCTTCGAACGGGAAATACCCAGGAACGCGTCATTTTCCAGGCATCCAAGCCTCACAAGGAAAGACCTCAGTCGGCTGAACCTCACCATTAGCCAGCTTGAATCGGCAATTCTCCCAGACACAAACCTTCGAGGGGCAAACCTTCGAGGGGCAAACCTCCCAGGGGCACACCTCGCAGGGGCACACCTCGCAGGGGCAAACCTTCGAGGGGCAAACCTTCGAGGGGCAAACCTTCGAGGGGCAGACCTCCAAGGGGCAGACCTCGCAGAGGCAAACCTCGCAGAGGCACACCTCCAACGAGCACACCTCGAAGGGGCAAACCTCGCAGAGGCAAACCTCCAACGAGCACACCTCCAAGGGGCAGACCTCGCAGAGGCAAACCTCGCAGAGGCACACCTCCAACGAGCACACCTCGAAGGGGCAAACCTCGCAGAGGCAAACATCCAACGAGCAAACCTCGAAGGGGCAAACCTCGCAGAGGCAAACTTCCAACGAGCAAACCTCAAAGGGGCAAACCTCCAAAGGACACGCGTCCCTGCAAGAAGCCTCGAAGGGGCAAACCTTCAACGAACACACCTCGCAGGGGCAGACCTCGCAGGGGCAAACCTCGCAGGGGCAGACCTCGCAGGGGCAGACCTCGCAGGGGCACACCTCCAACGAGCAAACCTCGAAGGGGCAAACCTCGAAGGGGCAAACCTCGAAGGGGCAAACCTCGAAGGGGCAAACCTCGAAGGGGCAAACCTCG
>CAYVXY010000001.1:397994-607676 GCA_964454965.1 uncultured Polyangiaceae bacterium
CTCGAAGGGGCAAACCTCGAAGGGGCAAACCTCGAAGGGGCAAACCTCGAAGGGGAAAGTTCTGTCGAACAAGTCACCCACACGGAACACTTCCCCGCAGCAACGCGCAGAATCCTGTCACTCTACTTCGATATCGACAATGTTTCGCCACAGCGCGCAGCCGAAGCAATTAGCATTATTGAGCGGGTGACAGGCGACGAACTCATCATAGTGGGCACAACCACACTGCCGCCTCCGGGGTCGGCGTCTGGCGGACGGGATCGCGTCGCCACGAGTGACCCAATCTGGACGAGGTGACCATGAGCAAGCGATTGAAGAGCCTGCTCTCACACAACAGAGCCGGATTTCAGCAGATTGACGTGACCGCCAAGGCCGAATCTGCGCGAGAATCATGGTGGAATAGGTTCGCCGCCGGGCTCCGAAGGCTAACCGGGTCAGATAAAGAGATTGCCGACGATATCGACAGACTCAAGAAATCGGCAGTGACAGGCGGAGCAGGATGGTTACGAAGACATGCCATCAAGAATGCTCGACTCGAGGCCGAAATCGTCAAGGAGCTGACTGCGGCACACTGTCAGATGATGAACAGTGAAGCCGATGTCGAATTAAAGAAGGCCCAGGCACGTGCTCTGAACCATGAGACAGACGCGAAGCAGCGTGACGACGTCGTGCGCACGATCAAGGCACTGAAAGCGTTCGGGTTTGACGCTTATCCAGTGATCGGGAGCGACGGTTCCATGGGCATTGCCATCCGAGACGCCAACGCTATGCAGGTGGCTTCGTCGCCGCCGCGGGCAAGTGTCAAAGTAGGTCCGGCCTCGGTAGGCGAAGTGTCTACCCGTATCGAACCACCGCAGTTGGTCGAGGCACCTGCTCACTCTCAAGTGCCTCACCTGCAACAGCCACAGAAACCAACGGGTAGCGAATAGCTTTGCGTCCTATGATTGGACTGGATTGTCCGTGTGGGGCTGCCTTACCGCCTTGAGCACGAGCGGATCTCGCCGCAAGATGATGACCGCGACCAAGTCACGAATTGTAGGACAGTCCAGCTGATTCTGCTCGCGCGCTCCGAGTAGCTGACTTTGTCGCGACACTGCAACTATCGGAGACATTGTCCCACCTATCTCGGCGCAGCCCTGGCCCGGTTCGTCAATTATGGTACCATAAAAGAATGGCCGTATTGCAGCCCCGATCCAAGCACCGAACCCGGGTACTCAACAAGGACCAGGTCGCGGAACTTCGCGCACTTCGCAAGGCCGGGGCCAAGCAAGTCGACTTGGCCAAGCAATTCGGAATTGCCCAGCAGACGGTCAGCCAGATTCTATCAGGGGAAACTTGGGTCGGGGTAAAGCCGGCAAAATTGGACAAGGGGCAGAGGGGACGGCCCAAGAACGACGTCCAGCGTTGGTACGACGACGAAGGAAGCAAACTAGAGCGCGTCATTGCCGCCTGGGAGAGTCGTGGCAACTCAGGCCTCGCGGAGCACTTCCGAGGCAAGTTGGCCGAACTGAGGCTTGGACGGCCGAAGCGCTTGCGCGAGGACAAGCCCCCCCCAGAATTTGTCAATCGGGACTTGGGTCGAGCCGCTGTCGGATTGCCCCAGGACGGTCCGGCCAGGACCAGACGAGACCAGGCGATATACACGGCGTTCGATGCCGTATCGACCTATTACGAATGCCTATTGCTCCTACCCAAAGACGACCAACTGCCGCGGCTACGCGACAAGGCATTGGCGTCGTTGTCGGAGGTGCATCGAATTACCCGTGAAGCACAGATGGGCGCTGAAGTTGAAACTGCGCTAGCCGATTTCGACCCCCGCAAGAGGGCGGTTGGAGTCTTGAATCTGCATGTCGGCAAGGCCAAGGGGCGGACATTGGCAGCGATCAACGCGGTTGCCAAAGACCTGACGATCGATGGCGTCCGCGAGGTAGTCATGCCTCACGATGAAACGCAGCTGATTTCAGGCAAGATCCAATCACGACGAAAGCAGCGGTTGACCGACCGTGGCTAGCCGCTTGTGGTATTAGTGGCCCGAGACTACCAGGGCGAAGCGAATAGAGGCACGCCAAGATAAAGGCGTGTCGTACCTCGAAATACCTAAAGGGCTAGCTGGACAGCTTGGGCGGCTAACGGGGAAATCGCTCCCTACCTGCATCGCGTTCTTACGGGGGAAGAGAGGTCCTGCCAGTCCTTCACTATGGGCTGCCTGCCGACAGCTAGGGATCGTGCCAGCACCTCACCCGCACGACCTCCAGATCCTCTTTGACCTGACCGAGGTGTCGCCGTGACGCGAGACCTAGCAGGTATCCTGGCGGATCTGCCCCGAGGGCGACAGCTCGCGACCGTGCTGCGCATCGTCGCAGACCTGGTCGAGTCCGAGCCGGTCCAGACGTCGACTGCGATCGACGATGACCACCCTCGGCCGATCCGCGAGCTGCGAGAGACGCACCCGTGGGTGACGGCTGGGTGGGCACGCGCACACGTCGAGGCTGACGGTCGTGGGCCGCGAAACACGCCCCTTTACCGGCCGAGTCGAGTCGAGGCCGCGGCAGCCGCGTCGCCCGTGCTCCCCCGACAGACCAGAACCACGGCGGATCGACCAGACCTGGAGGATCCCTTCCAATGCAAGTCGTAAGGCTCGCGAGAGCCCCGATGTGTCGGAGCCGGAGTCTCCAGCCCCGCCCGCCGAAAGCGGAGGGAAAGGCATGTCAGGCAAAGGCCAAACCGAAACCAAGCCCTCGCATCGTTGGGCCGCTTGCGACCGGCGAAATCATCGATAGCTATGGGCCGCGATCCAACGATGCTGACGACCCAACGCCTGTGGTCGCTCCACTCATCTTTCGCCGCGCCTAAAAGTCCCAATAGCGGCTTTGATGCCGCAGAAAGCAAGTGATCCTGTGAAACAAGAAAACCCCGAGTTTCCCTCAGTGCTGCCAGCGACCGAGATCGTCGTCGGACAATGCGCCCCGCGCTTCATTCGTCGCATGTTGAAGTACTCTCGCAATCTGAGGCTTCGACGAATTGCTCAAGTCGGGCACCCAAACGGGCTACCTATCAGCACGAAAGACTTGTGCTCGATTGCACAATGGTCCGTTTCCCTTGCCGAAATGAGCTCGGATGCGTTCGAGATCGAACTGAAGAATTTCGTCCGAGGATTCAAGTTCGAGAACGACCAGATTTGCGAGACGTTTGCAGATCCGGGAAGTGGGTTCTCTCTGACAGACGGGCAGACGAACCGTGCCGCGTTAGCCTATCCCGGTTTTCGAGCAAGCGACGATTGGCGGGCCTGGTGCGACGCCAAGCTGAAGGAGCACCAGAAGAAGCCTTCGGTGGACCGAGAGGACTTCCTTTTTGCGGAATTCTGCCGGGAACGGCCAGATGTGCGAGCGGTTCTCGCGCGTGAGAAGGCCGCGGAAGAAGCCAAAAATGCAGCGGACGAGCAAGCAGCCTTGGTCGAAAGACTCCGGCGGGCCCGAGCTATCCGAATGCGACTCGAATCCCAAGGCGTGGATGTCAAGACGATTGGCTTCGCGCGCAAACACGTTGACGAGATCCCGCCGGATGCGTCTGTCGACGAAATCCGGGCCGCGCACGCTGCATCGGAGAACGCGTAATGCCCTCAGTCGCCGAACTATTCTCGCCCGAGTGCCGAGCAGCCCTGACAGCCGGGGCTGCTTCCCCGGCACCCCCCGAAATTGACGCGGGCCCCGATGTGAGGTCGGAGCCCGTAGGAGAAGCCGTGCCAGAAGATAGGTCAGAGTATGTCACACCTCGGGTCGAGGGGCCAATGCAAAACACGGGGCCATCAGTCTCGACAACGTTGCCGGTAGTGCCCGGGAATGACACTGCTCCCGTTTCGTCAGGGCATAGCCTTCCAATCGCGTTCACTGTCTTCGCTCGGGTGCGAGACACTCTCGGTGCTCCGCTCAACCGACCGTGGTCAGAACTAAAGGCGATGCTAGCTGGCCCGCACGACGTCCGCCCACGCGGACCGAAAAATGGCAAGGGCCATGATAGCGGGAAGGACGGAACCCTGATTGCCCTTGCGACTTTCGGGGACGAAAGGAACGACAAGGGCAGCCTTCGACACGACAAGAACGTTCGTTCCGTTTCGGGCGCACTTCTCGACTTTGACCACGTCACCAACGACCAATGCGACATGGTTATGGCTGAACTGGACGAACGTCAACTGGATTGGGTGGCTTACAGTTCTTGGAGCAACTCCGAAGACGAGCCACGCTTTCGCATCGTGTTGCCCTACTCGCGCGCAGTCACGGTCGAGGAGCACTACCGGATTTGGGACTACCTGAAGTCGGTGTTTCCGGAAATGGATCAACGTTGCCGAGCGCCGTCTCACGTATTCTATACGCCGGCTTGCCCCGAAGGGTCGGTACCTTGGACAGAAGTTGGACATGGGGGGTGTCTGCGGATTGACGGCGTGCTTGCTCGGGTGCCAGTGCCCGTTCCTACACGAGCCGATAGGAGCCACGCTCCTGTCGCGCCGGTCGTGGTCGATGGAGCCGAGTCCTACGACACCCCCGCGAGCCCAAACAGCCTAGCTAGGGCACTTGCCGCAGCCGCGACGGTACCGGGCCCAGACAATCCCGGACCGGGCGGCGATGCATTCATCGACGTTGCCAAAATCATGAAGCGGTTTGGCGTTGCTTGGGTCGATCGCTGGGCAGTGCTTGACGCATGGGACAACCAACACCCGAATCACCAGCCCCGTTGGAGCGATGACGAGTGCGACACGGACCGCAGACTCGCCGAAATCTATGAGAGTGACCGCATACCCTTCGGGTGCGAGGTCGAAAAGGACCAAGCGGCAGCAGCACAGTGGAGGACAATGCTCGGCCAGCTTGCTTCTGACGGGACTGCGGGAATCGAGGCAAGTCAAGTTGGGCAAGCGCCGTTCAGCCGTGGAGACCATGCAGAACTATCGGATCGGCTCGTGCTGATTCTGCAAGCGGAGGCCCAGGTTGTCTGCGCTGACGGGGATATCTGGCAGTACGACCGCGAAAGACACATCTTCGCGGCCCTTGAACAGGACCTGCTGGATCGCATTGTCAAGAAATTCGCCGGCGCGCCGTCACTAAGCGCTAGCGGTAAGCCGAAACCGTTGTTTCTCCGAACCGGCGACATTGACGGCGCGGTCCGGCTCGCCAGATCTCAGGTGGCCGACCGCACATTCTTCGCAGACGCGCCAAAGGGTATGGTTTTCGAAAACGGCTTCGTGGAGGTCGTTCCGGAGGGGACCTGGATCAAACCGAATTCGCCCGAGAACCGGGCCCGATTTGGATACCCGTTCCCCTTCGAGGCCAATGCGAAGCCGACCCGGTTCCTGCAATTCCTGAACGATATCTTTTTCGGCGACCATGACTCGCAAGCGAAGATTGACCTGGTTCAAGAGTATGTCGGGACCGCAATGCTTGGACAATGCGTCAGTCATCAACAGGTGCTGGTGCTGCTCGGTGGGGGGTCCAACGGCAAAGGCGTGCTCGCCAAGATCATCATGGCGGCAATGCCAAAGGATTCGTTCGTGGCGATCGCCCCTCACGACTTTGAGCAAGAGTATCGCCGGGCCATGATCGCGGGGAAGTTGCTCAACATCGTGGCGGAGTCGTCGCCGAAGGAGATCTCTGACTCGACCTCGTTCAAGGCAATTGTCGCGGGTGACCTGATCAATGGGCGTCCTATCCGCCAAGAGCCATTCGACTTCGTACCGGTCGCAGGTCACATATTCTCGCTCAACAGGCTATTTGGCACGACTGACCACTCGGATGCGTTCTGGCGTCGATTCACCCTGTTGCAGTTCAACCGTAAATTCGAGGGAGCAGCCATAGTCCCGGATCTGGAAAAGCAGATCATCGAGGTCGAGCTGCCTGCCGTTGTCTCTTGGTTCCTGCTCGGTGGACAGCGGGTGCTGGGACGCAAGCGATATACGATCCCGGCAAGTTCGTCGGCCGCCATTGCCGCATGGCGTCAAGATGCAGACTACGTCCAGGTGTTCATTGCGGACGGCTACGAACGCTTGGGCCTAGGGTCTGACAAGCAGACCTGGGCCAAGGCGAGCGACCTTTACTCGCGATATAGGACATGGTCAGAGTCGAATGGCCACAAAGTCATGGCATCCGACACCTTTGCGGACCGCATGAAGGCCATCGGTCTGGAACGCGGACGGACCAGTGCCGGCATCCACTACCCCGTCCGGGCTAAAGGGCAGTCCGTTCTTTTCGCGCCACAGCTGGCCAATGTTGGTGCGTCATGAAGCAAGCGCGGCCGGCGTTCAGTGCAAGCAGTGCAACCGTTTTGGGGCAACCCTACCGTGGCGAATTCGGGGGGTGCTCCTTGTTGGACAGGGGCGTTGGGCGGGTCAGTGCAAGCAGTGCAAGCTGCATCTTTGTTCCTCCCTACACGAGATCTCTAATCCCTATTTATATAGGGAGTAACAAGGCGCTGGCTTGCACTGCTTGCACTGGCTGTCTGCCCCTCCACCACTCTGTCCAACATGGCCAAGAGCGAGAGGGGATCGCCGAAGCCTTCCAGCAGTCTCAACGTCCCGATAAGACTTACGTTAGGGCGTGTCCACCCACCGAAACACCCAGCTTAGACAGCCTAAGTCACCTACAACATACAGGGCTCTCATGACTGGGACTGTTGCAATCGAACGTGTTGCGCACACTAAGCTAACCCAAGAGGCCTATCGCCAGCTCTGCCAGTTGCTGCTCATCCGATTGGCAAGGCCTGGAATGACTTCGAAGTTCGGCCCAGGCTCGCGAAAGGATCGCTCGGGGTTCAGTAATCGGCAGCTAGCAAAGCGGTTTGGCGTGTGTCGCCAGCGCGTGAACCTGATCGCGCAGGAGCTGAAGCGCAATCCCGGCGCCATCGATCGACTGTACGGGGTCAGAGCAATGGTCAAAGGCCCACCGAACACGGCAGGCGGGCTGCCTTGGGTTCGGGGCACTGTGGCGCCCCTGCCCGCGCCCAAGGACGAGCAGGACACGCTACGAGCCAAGCCCATCATGGTGGGGTCTGTTGGTCCCTTGCAGGCAATGGTCAGCCTTCGGGATCGGGGCGGGCTCTCGAGATTTGGAAGGTAGCCGTCAACAAATCCTGACTATCGGTCAGACTCATCTATGCTGCCCCGTTCCAAGTTCGTGCCACCTATGCGGGTGTCGTTCACGCAAGACAGAAGGCGAGCCTGCGTGGCAGGGCATGAGTCCTCGTGCAAGACGGATCGGTATCTCGTGGTATCGAGTGCCATAACCACTCAAAACACTTGGTTTTTCTGTCACGGACCGGACCATCGAGCCAGAAGCACCAGTCCAGAAGACCATTCTGGACGATTAGACATAGAATTAGGCCAGTTTCTTTGGAATTTGTCGCGGATTCCGACCCCTCCACTGTCCTACCCACACCTACAAATCAGCAATGGTTTGGGACTACCAGCTGGTTTAGAGCGGCCAATCGGTTGCTACCGGCCTGCGGTCTGCTATCATGTGGAGGGTATGACGAATAACCGAGCCCCAACCTACGCGTCAGTCCGCGTCAGCCCTCAACTGAGGGTCCGGGTCGATGCCCTTGTCGACCGAATGGCGGAACGATCCTCGGGGCTTCGACCCACCATGGCGAGCGTGCTGCTTGCTGGTGTCGCCAGAGGCCTTCCCGTTCTTGAAGTCGAACAGGGCTTGGCCGTCACCCCAGCAACTGAAGGAACTCCCGCCCGATGAACGCCCCCCTCCGGAACATGTTCAGCAGATTGCCAGCTGACTACGAAACCCCCGAGCTAGTCGAGGCGCGTACCTTGGCCGAAGATGCCGCGAAGGATCACACCGAAGCCCTCACCCGTGCGAACGCACTATCAGAGGAACTCGACCGCGCCTGCGAGTTGAAGGCCACGGCGGATCGTACGTATGGCGCCGCACCCACCCAAAAGAATAGGGATAGTCGGCTTGCCGCGCAGACCACTATTGATGATCTGCAATTGCAGCTCGATGCCGCCACGGAATCGGTGGTCGAATTCGAGGAACCGTTAGCCGCTGCTAAGGCTCATTTGGCCCGTGTTGAAACCTCAGTTCTCGCCCATTACCAGGCAGAGCAAACCGCGAAGTCCAAGGCCCAGGCCCGTAATGTCAGTGAGGCCCTGCACGAGGTCGCGGTCATCCTGAATCGCGATCATGGCCTGGTTCCGTTCGTTCGAGCGGAACTGGACGATCTGACCAATGCTGCGCTGGACGCAATCACGCGGAGGGCACACTAATGGCCGATCGAGCCGAGGACTTCGAGATTGGTCCCGATGGCAAGCTCCGTCGTAAAGACGGCGGTAGCAAGCACCCTCAGCTGTTGGGTGACTTGTTTCGGCGGGACGATGACGGGTCAATAAGGTTTGATGGCTCGACCCCCAGCCAAGCAAAAGGTTCATTGCTCTCGAACGTCCGGGCGTTGGTGAAGTCCGGCATCCGGTTCCTTGGTGAATCGCCCATCGCTTCATGTGAAGCGGCCAAGGCCAACATGTCGAACGACTTGCGCGGGCAGCAATACAGAAAGCCGGTGTTCGAGAGTGACCTTGTTAGGGCTGCCATGGGCGAGACCGTGGCACCGCAGGCATTGCCACCCAAGGAGGAGGCAGTGTCGATGCTCTTCCCAGATGGGCCGAAACGTGGTGACGGCATTGCCGAAACGTCGAGGGCCAAGGCCCGTCGTGAACAGCGTACGCCCTGGGATAACGACGCGACCTCTGCAATCACCAGCCTGACGCACGAGGACAGCAGCGCCGCACGTGAACGCGCGCAGCAAGCCAGTCGCACGCCAGTGTTTGACGCTGGCCCCGACGCACCTGTTGCAGGGATCGATTGATGCGCCAACGACCACGCCCAACCATTGAGATCATCCGTCTGCCCATAGTGGGCCCTGCTCGTGAACGTGCCCTCCGCTTCGTCGCCAAGTTGAGGCAAGAGGCCGACAGCAGGCAATCCACGCAACAAGACTCGACCACGGTTCAAGCAGCCGCGGGGTCATAGGACCAAGCCAGGGCTGGTGTTTCGAATCCGCTAGCCCTGGCCTCGACTAACCACCAACCCACATGTCCAACCCCACACTGCCCACGCTCGATTCTGTTCGAGAGTGGATCCGAACCTACGTGAGACCTGGCAAAGACAAGGCCAGCGCGACCCGAATCGCAGTTCGCTATTACGACGACTGCAACACGCTCTATGGTCGTGGCTTTGCAGACGTGCCCTATAGCGCTTTGGTGGGCAGGTCGATGTCAGCCGAGGGTTACTCGAGGTCCGGCGGGCAGTACCGCGTCGAGTTCCTCGGCCCAGGCGAGGGTTGATCCTGGTCGTAGGGTTTGGCACGGATTTTGGCAAACGGCCGGTGACCCTAGGGGGGGTACCTGTGTTTTTGGCCAAGCCGAGCGACCCCCAAGATCTCGACTCTAAACCACCCTGAAATTTTTAGAAAAATTAGGCAGTAGGCCCGGAAAATAGAACCGTGATAGGCGCTAGAAACTCGAATTTCGACAACTCGACCCCGTATGTAGACGGCAAGCTGGGTGGGGTCCCGTGGACTCTGGTCGCGCACTCTGCAGGGCAGGAGTGGACCAACATTGGGGGACCACCGATTCGGATTGGCGTCTAATGGCCAACCAAGAGTCCCCGCCCTGTCGTACCTGTGGTCGTTCAACGCACCGATCAAGGACCGACCAGCACGGCCGCAGGCTCCAAGATTGTGGCGCGCACGGTGGACTCCAGCAGATTAGAACCGGCAATCGGAGGTCAATCCTCCCTCGCCCAGTATTAGCAAATGACGGCAGCCACGGCACACGACCTATTCAAGGAACGGGTGTTCGCAATCTGGGGCTGGGCCGTTGAGATCCGAAGTAGTCCTGACACGGCGTATTGAAAGGGTCGAAGTCCTCGGGTGCAAGAGTAAGTGATTCCGCAGAGACGACATCGGGCGAGGTCATTGCGGCAACGACCCATTGACCACTTTCGGTCTTTCTGACGACGACTTTGCGTTCGCCTGCGTGCCGCACAAAGTCACCTCGTTTCGGTTCGTATTGCTCGTCCGTCATGATTCGACAATGCTCGACCCGGGCACACAACCAAGTCAAGGAGCAGGCGTTCGAGCTAGTCCTTGTCGCCTCGCACAACGCGCATTAGCTCGGCCGCGTACGTTGCGCCCATTGCTTCTTTGTGAATGAACCCGGTCGCTTGGGAAGTAAATATTGCCGTGGTCGACTGACGCACTAAGGCACGCCCAACTCCGCGACGACGATCAGCCCCCTAGTGCCCAAACTGTCCGACACCCGAGACAGGGCCGGCTAGCGACCTCACTAGCCAAGGCCGCCATGGTCAGTGTAGCATCGCGGATATGCCGGAGATTCCGCAGACGGTTTGGATCTTGGGTAGTGGGTTCAGTCAACCGCTGGGTGGGCCGCTATTAGACCAATTGATGGCGCCAGGAACTGAAGAAGATCTACAAGCGTTGAAAATGGTAGGCGGAGCTGGTCCAGACTCTCCGGCCTTCATCACTCGCCTGTTCAACGCAGGGCGCCCGCACTCCGACCGAGATCGAGGGCGCTTGCACAAGGTGGACGGCAAAAAGTACACTCGCGCGCTTTGGAAGCACGCGGAGCAGTTCTTGGAACACGTCGACCGCGCGTCAGACAATCCTGAATCCGTGGCTGCTCATGGGATCCGAAGGCTCGAACAGCAACTTGCCGGCGGTGCGGGCACCGGTACCAGCGTCTCCCTGAAAAATATTGCAGCGGCCGCCAGGCGTTTGGTTGCATGCCAGTGCCTACTTTTCACTGAAGATGCTGACCAAGACTCAGAGGTATGGCGAACCTATAAGGCATGGGCAGGCAAACTCATGCAGCAAAACAAGGTCGATGGCGAAGTGGTATTGAGAGGTAGGGCCAAAGACAACCCTTGGACTCATGTTGTTGCCACCTTCAACTACGATCGAGTGCCTGAGATCCTGAAATTCGACGTGCATCTGCCAATCGCCAAGCAGGCCGACTCCCGCGCTCTTCCAGCCTACAAATTGCACGGAAGCGTTGGCTGGAAGATTGATTCCGGAAGGACAGGAACCGAAAGTGTCGCGCCACACGAGCAGAGGCCACTTGAGGCACTCAGCGCGGACCCGCACGGAGCTCCAGAGGTCGCGATTGCTGTGCCAGGAGGCTCGAAGGCGAAGAGCGTTGATACACTATTTGGACCACTTTGGCGGTGGACGACCAGCTCAATCGAGAAAGCCAATTCTGTGGTTTTCGTTGGGTATAGGTTTCCGGAATCTGATGCCGATGCAAGAGAGAAGTTGCTGGGTGCCCTCAGCAAGAAACGTCAACCGCACCTGGTCGTCAACATAGTCTTGGGTCCGCAAACGGGGTCGGATATGGTTGTCCGAATGCGCGAACTAGTTCGCTATGCTCTCGAAAATGGTGACAGGCGAGAGCTGGGCGGTGTGAGGGGAGCTGGGGGTACATACTCGTTGAAAGTGCATCCACTCTACGCGCAGGACTTCATCGCGCTTTGGGAGCCACGCCTTACATATGCGTCGGAGTATTAGCAGCCATCGCTTTCCCCGGTCACTCGACCTAGTCCCTGGCGCGACAATGTCCTTCTAAACCAGGCGAATTCGTCATTTTGACCTGGTCCAAATCAGGCCAAATGCTAAGTTCAAGGATGCTCACGGAATCGAAGCAGGGTGCGATCGTGTTCCGCCCTGATGACCTTGCCGTCATTGCCTCTATTCAGGAACGCACTGGTTTAGTCAGCCGAGCGGAGGTCGTCCGCTATGCCCTTCGGCAATGCGCGATTGCCACTGGAATTCCACTGCCCAAGCCCCAGAAGTCCGCTGGCAAGAGGGTCAAGTGACGCACCGAGGTCAACCTTGGTTCTTGGTACCGTGTCTTGGGACATTGGCATGCGCCCCTGTCGCGACTTTGCAGCCCCAATGCCCAACTCGAACATGCCCGACCTGTCCAACATCATCGTCGGCCGAGCCCTACCCGGTTCGATCATCGTGCGTCCGCACGGATAGCGGAGAGTTCTACGTTACTGCCAAGATTCGGAAGACGAACCGAAGTCTCGGAGAAACAGCGCGGCAATTCCCAGGTGAATCGCATAGCGAAAGCATCATCAGCTTGCAGTGCGGAAGCGACGGCTCCTGCTCTGGAGTGTATGTGGGCGTGCCAAAGCCGGGTGAACCGCTCAACTCACTAAGTTTCGAAACCCTTCCCGGGGCACGCGTAGTCAAGCAAGACAACGACGTCGTTTCGGTGGCTACCGCGGGCTTGGGGTCTATTCGACTGGACGTCGATTTCAAGACCGGTCGAATAGCGTTTCGATTCACACGGTACGATGCATTGGAGGTCGGCGACGCAAAGTGCGACAATCTGACTACCGATCAATCCGCGGGGGCAGACAATGAACCCACGTGAAGCCACCCCACGCCCCAAGGGCACGGTCGTTCATCTCAAGGACGGTCGATTGCAGATTCGGATCCGTCTTGCGGACGGCACTCGCATTCGAAGCAAGATCTTCCCAAAGGGCACGTCCGAAGCCGAAATCCGCAGACTGGCCGTGGAATTTCAAGAGAAGCACAAGGGCAAGACTGCCGCGGACCTCGGCAGGCGCAGCACAGCCAAGCAACCCAAGGTTGACCCTGCAGGTGTCGACGCCTGGATCGACAATTGGTACCAAGACCGCGTTCGGCGTGGACTGACGTCAGCCAAGGATTCCCTGGCGCATTGGAAGCACCACATTGCCGAGGTGTTCGAACGGAAGCACCCCCGGGCATGGGTGAAGCAGGACTTCCGCAACTTGTCGGCCGCGCTGGACACGAAAGTGCAGACCGACCAAATCAGCTGGAAAACGGCTCGATGCATTTACGGAACAGCCGCCAAGATGGCCGATGATGCATGCAACGCGAAGCTGCAGAGCATCCGGATCCGGGACGATGACCCGAGCATTGGCGTCAGGCCACCCGATCGCGGCGTGTCGAAGGCCAAGACGTTCATCTATCCGTCGGAGTTCCTGGCCCTCGTGGGAAACGACAAGGTGCCTCAGCATTGGCGCAGACGGATTGCTTGCGCTGTCTATCTCGGACTGCGTGCCGGCGAGCAGGATGCTCTCGAGTGGCAAGACATCGATCTAGCCCGGGGCATCATCGACGTTCGGCGCGCCATCGATCGATCGCAGGACGACGCAACCAAGGGCACCAAGACCGGGCAGAGTCGCTTTTTCCCAATCGAGCCGACCCTGTTGCCGTTGCTGACTGCCATGCAGAAGGAAGCGGGAGGCAAAGGCGCCATGCGGGTGTTCGAAGAACTCGATTCGAGTTCCTACAGTCCTAGGCTGCGAACGTTCTTGCGCCGGTCCGGAGCTACCCGTGCCAGCCTCTACCTGTCCGACAAGACGGCAAAGCCACTCGGCTGGCACGACCTACGCTCCAGCTTCGCAACGTGGATGGCTGTCCGTGGGGATGGGCCGTTGACTATCCAAGAGCGTCTCGGGCACACCGACTTTGCGACCACCCAAATCTACATTCGCACGGCTCAGCAACTGGGTGCGACGTTTGGTGAAGTGTTCCCCACCCTGCCGGTTTGCTTGCTTGGACCATCCTTGGACCATCCAAGCAGCAAACTAGCGGGATTTATGGGTTTCTTGGCGTCCCCAACGAGATTTGAACTCGTGTTACAGCCTTGAAAGGGCCGTGTCCTGGGCCGAGCTAGACGATGGGGACCGACGAAAACGGGGGCTCTAAGTAGTCTGTCGGGGCCGGTTGCGCAAGGAAGAACGTGCTCTGTTTCTGCCGCGGCAATGCCGCGCTAAGGGTGCCGAAGTCGCGACGCACCGACAAAAAAAGGCAAAACGAACGGCGCCGCCCAACTCGCGACGGTCCTCATAAATTTCGATCACCTGCCGCTGCTAACAGGTCAGGCCCAACCGCAGGCCGAAAACGGCCCGCTGAGTGCACCGATTCCTGGACGCTCAAAGCGGCCTTGGGGATCTTCCTATTCAGGACTAGACCCCTCGCCTGCCACGGCACGCGCAACAGCGCGTTGGGCGCCTAACCCAAACTACCCCGCCACGACTCGCAGCGAGCGCTCCTCGGGCTGCGCTAGCGGCACCACGGTGGCCTTCTTGGCGGGACGCATGCCTTGGACATGCAGACGCGCGGACGACAGGATGCTGTCACAGAGCTCGACGAAACCGAAGCCTGCGGCCTCGGCGATCTTCGGCAAGAGACTCGTCGGGGTCATTCCAGGAAGCGTGTTGACCTCGAGGACCTGTTCGTTCTGCCCTTCGGTGACGATCATGTCGACGCGGACGGCGCCAGAAACACCTAAGGCTTCGGCAGCCCGTTCGGCGAGGAACAGCACGTTCTTGTAGAGGGCTGGCGTCAACCGCGCGGGCACATGGTACTCGGTCATGCCCGGGGTGTACTTGGCGGCGTAGTCGTAGATCCCGCTCACAGGGGCGATTTCCAGGGCGCCAAGGACGCGGCCATTGAGGATCCCAACGGTAATTTCCTTGCCGCGAATGAAGCGCTCGACCAAAACGTCACGGTCATGCTCAGCGGCGGCGCGGACAGATTCGATCAGGCTCTCGTCGTCGTGAGCACAGCTAATGCCGATGCTGGAACCCTCACGCCGCGGCTTGACCATGGCGGGGTAACCGAAAGAACCGTGGGTTTCGAGGATTTCCTCGCGGGTCGGTTGGGCGGAAAAGACGTAGTACGGTGGCGTGGGGACGTTGTGGAGGCGAAATAGCTCTTTGGACTTCAACTTGTCCATGGCAAGGGCGCTCTCGAGCACGCCAGAACCCGTATACGGGATCCCGAGCAATTCGAGCATTCCCTGAACGCAACCGTCTTCACCAAAGCGACCATGCAGGGCGAGAAACGCCACGTCGAGCGCCGCGCGGCGCAGCTGTTCGGCGGGATCCTGTTGGCTGCCCAGATCGATGCGGACAATTTCGTGGCCCGCCTGCTCAAGGGCGCTGGCGACGGCTCGGCCACTGCGCAGGGAGACTTCGCGCTCTGCCGATGAACCACCCATCAAGATCCCGACGCGCTTCGACTTCATATTGGTAGCTCCCTGGTTCGGCATACGGCCGATTCTCGGGGTAACCCGCCCTAGGGGCTTGGGCCAACTTCCCGGACTCGCGTGCCCGGACTGAGCGGACGGCACTGGGGGAACCGGCAGCGCGACTGCCGGGGCAGGCAGCGCAGGGCGCGGCTACCAGCTACTTAGGGAGTGGTTACCAGACTTCGACCAAGATGGCGGTGATGTTGTCACGGCCGCCACGTTCGTTGGCCAAGTCGATGAAGCCGTCGACGACGCGCTGTCCGCCGAGGGCGACGATCTCCGGGAGCTCATCGGTTTCGACGTAGCCGTGCAGCCCATCGCTGCAGAGCAGGTACGCGTCCCCCACTTGGCATTTGACGCAGAGTGTGTCGACTTGCACGTAGTCACGATTGCCCACGGCGCGAGTGATCACATTGCGCTGCTTGCTCGTCCGCGCTTCGGCTTCGGTGATAATCCCCTGCTTTACCTGCCAGGCGACGAGCGTATGATCCTCGGTGAGCTGTTCGGCGAAGCCATCGCGGACGCGATAGATCCGACTGTCACCAACCTGCGCGATAATAACGTGATCGGCGATACTGCTCATGGCACTGATCGTCGTGCCCATGCCCGTTTTGCCGAGATCCAACTCCGCCATCGAGAAGATGATGTACGTGGCGGCTTGAATCGCACCTTCGAGCAAGCGAAAAGCGGCCGCTTGTGCGGCTTCGTCCCACGCGGGGCGTTCGACGAGCTTGGTCTTGCCTTGCTTGACGACTCCGTAGATCGCGTCACAGGCTTCCCGACTTGCCACTTCGCCTGCGGCGTGACCGCCCATGCCGTCCGCGACCACCCAGAGTCCGAGCTGGTCGTCTGCGAGATAGGCGTCTTCGTTGTGCTGACGTCGCCGGCCAACGTGCGTCGCGCCGTAGGAGCGTAAGGCCAAGGTCTGACTAGAAAGAAGACTCATCTTCGCGTCACCGTACGCAAAATGGGGGGTATTTGAAAGACCTGGCATCGTTTGGCCGTCCGAGAATCAACGGCCATGGTCTAATTTCTCTTTAGGATGGGGCATCAAAAGCTACGGAACCCATTGGCCGACACTCTGCCCCTTGCCGAGGCCCGGCCGCCGAAACTATGTTGGTGGCCGCATGGGGGTCAACGCACTTTCCATTCAGATCCAAACGAACAACCCCGCCGAGGCGTTGCGGCGCATCGGCTCGTGCCTGTCGCGGCTGTCAAGGCCTGCTGGGCTGCTCGGATTTGCCTCGGGCTCACTGTCTCCGTGTCTGCAGGCCCTCGCGGAGGGTACGAAAGAGAAGTATCCAGAGCTGCCTGGGCTGTTTGCCAGTTCCGATGGTGTATTTACTGATCAGGGAGAGCTAGAGAATCCGGACGGCCTCGTGTGCCTGCTGTTGGGCGGAACCAAGTTGGGGATCTCGTTCGAGCACGAGGCGTGTGTGGCACTGATTGGCGCCGACGGGGGTGAACGTGGGGATGGGGGCCCTGGTATTTTAGTCCGGCAATCGAGAAACTGCCCCAAGATGCTGCTGATCTCGAGTCAGATGGGGCTGCCTGACTGGTGGCGGCGCGGTCGCGGGATAGCTTCCGCTTCTGGCTGGTTCGGCGCGGTGACGTCCAGCGACGTGCCCCTTTGGGGCGTCGATGTTGGAGGACGCGTTCAGTCGGGTTCCTGCGCGGTCGTCGAATTTCCCGCACTCGATGCGCCCCTGCTCGTCGCGTCGCCCTGTTGCCGATTGATCACACGGCCGCTGCCCGTGTCCTCGGTCGAGGGCAACACCGTCCTCGAGTTGGACGGTATTCCGGCTTTGGTCGCTCTGGGCCAAGCAAGTTCGAAACTCGTCGACCGTTCTTGGATTGTCGTGGCACTTTCTGAAGATCCGAGTTGCATCCCAACCACGAACGATGGCACGCCGAATCTGCTATTTCGTCCGGTTCGTGGCATCGATCCGGCACGGGGTGCGATCCTACTGTCGGAGGCAGTGGGCGCGGGAACTCAATTGGCATTTGCCGTGCGTGACGATCGCGCTGCACGTCGCTCACTCGAGGATGCTTTGCGTAGTACGAAACCTCGCCTGCGCGGTGGGGCACCGCGTTTCGGGATCTACTTTGACGGTCTGGGGCGAGGACGCTCGCTTTACGGAGCACCCAACGTCGACCTCGGACTGGTCCGACATGCCTTAGGCGACTTTCCAATCCTCGGCATGCGTTCGGCTTTCGAACTCCGCGGAGACGTGACGGGGCTCGGAACTCAAACCCTCACCGGGCAGCTCGCGCTATTCCGAAACCCAAGTTAGCGATGGTCGCCAGCCGCTTCGGATCACTTAACTGCGCTGATATACAACCTTTCGCGGAATGGCCCCACTCTGCTCGAGCATGCGCTTGGCCTCTTTCTGCAGCATGGGGTGCGTCTTTTTCCCGAGGAATCCGGCAAGCATGCGTGGATCGATCTCGACGAGCTTGCGCAGTGCGCGCTTCATGCTCCGCGGATCGTTGGCATAGGCGGTGGCGTAGGCGGAGGCTCGCCACAGCTGGGGGCGGATCTGTTCGAGCGCTGCTTCGTCTGGATCGAACAGAGCTAGCGTTTCCGTGGCGCGCTTGGCCTGCCCGCTTCGCGCCCAGGCTTCGGACATGACCGCAACCATCATGGCGCGACTGCGCACCTCTTCGTGGCGCTTGAGCTCAATTCCGTCCACGAGCGGCCGTGCCAGTGCAACCTGCCCGAGGAGCAGATGAATCATGGCACGCTGGGCGCGCGCCTCGTCCGCGATGTTGGGCATGACCTTGCCCAAATCTATCTGCTCGAGGGTCTTTAGCGCGGCTTGTGGATCCTCCTGCAGTTGCATCTGCGCTTTGGCGAATACGGCAGCCGGATCGTTTTTCTTGTATTGCTGCTCTAGCTTGGCGATGGCTTCCTTGCGATCCTCGGCGGAGCTCGCCTGCCCCACCAGGCCCGCAACCGCGCGCGCCTTTTTCGCTTGGCGCAAACCCCAGACCACGATCCCGCCCGCGAGCAGGGTGACCAATGCCGGCAGAGCAAGACCTGCCGTCTGGATCCAGCGCGTCGTGGCAATCCCCGCAATGCTGCCGCCAACAATCCACAGCGCCAGCACGGGTAGGCCCAAGCGCGTGACCATCTGGCGGAGTTGCTCCTTGCCGAACCCGGCAGGGGGGGCAACCGGCGCGGCGCTCGGCGCGCCTCCGGTTCGCGGTTTGGCGCTGGGGGACTTCGAAGGGTGCTTCCCTCTGTTTGCGCTGCTCGTAGATCGGGGTTTACTCACGCTCCGAGGAATAGCCCTGGTACTGCGCGGTGCAAGCCCCGTTTCTTGCCTGTGTTCAGTGGGTGTAGGTCCTTTCGGGCACTTCGGTGCGAAAGGACAGCGGCGAAGTGGGTCTCCAGAATCTGTTCCATCGCGGGGGAACCCGCCCCTTAGCGGCGCTTGCTGCTCGGAGGCCCTAGCGGCCAGCGGCTCGAGGTTGGCGCCGAGGGGGCAGCACTCGGTGGCGGGCGCGATGATTGGTACGCCTCGAATAGCGGCAACACGGTGTCGGTCGCGTCGGTGATGACTAAGGAACGCCAGTGCAGGAACAGGCTCTGTAGAATCGACCAAGCCGGCACTGCCAGAAGCGCACCCCAGAGTCCAAAGAAATGCTCGCCCGTGATGAGCACGAATACGACGAGACAAGGATGGATCTTGGCAGCGGTACCGATGATTTTCGGATTCAGGAAGTTGGCTTCCAGTTGATGAATACCCAACACCCAAAGCACGACCCAGAGTGCCGTCCAGAAGTCTTGCGTGAGCCCGATCATCGCGGCGGGAACGGTGCTGAGGATCGAGCCAAAGATCGGGATCAGGCTGCCAACGGCAGCGACGAGGCTGAGCACCGGCCAGTACTTGAGCCCGAAGAGCCAGAAGCCAACCGCTGATAACACGCCATTGATGAGGCAGATGAGCAGCTGGCCGCGCACGACTCCCGCTAGACCGCGCTCGATGCGAAACAGCAGTTTGTCGAAGGAAATGCGCGAGGCCGGGGGCACGAGTTCGCGAAAAAAACCGATGACGCTTTCGCGCGTGTACATCAGGTAGCCGGCGACCATCAGCGTCATGAACAAGAGGAAGATGCCGCGCGACGCATAGGTGACGATGGCGCGTCCCACATTGACGATTTGTATCGCATTCTTCTTCAAGTAGGTGACTACATGCTCTCCGGCATCGTCCATCACCTTGCCGAAGTGGAATCGCTCGACCTTGCCGCCGCTGGTGCTTTCGACGCGCAAGTGCGTCTCGGAATCTTGCGTAACCTCGATACCAGAGCCGATGTTGACGTCGAAACCACCTTTGGCCGCGGGACGGATCTGGATTGCGGCAGGGGCGTTGACATCCTCCTCCGGTTCCACGGCTGCCGGCGCAATGCGCTCGATCCAGCCATCGACCTTGGGGCCCACGGCGTGCGCGCCTTGGCGCAGCAGCATCGGGATCTCGCGTACGATCCCCGAGGTTTCTCGATACAGGCGCGGCGCCATGGTCGCGACGGACCAATACAGTGTGCCCAGCACTACGGCGTACACGAGTAGAATCGATGCACTGCGCGGTACGCGGTGCCGCTCGACCCAGGCGACGAGCGGGGTCAAGACGTAAGCTATGACCATTGCCAGTACGAACGGCAATAGGACTTCTCTGGCCCAACTTACGATCAACAGCAGAATCGCGAAGCTTACGCCCAGAAAGACGATGCGTGCCCTCGACCAGCCCTGCTGCTTGGCTGGGACGAATTCCGTTTCAGGCTTCTTGTCTGACATGCGGGATCCCACCCAAGGGACGGTGCTCAGAGGCTCGGGTCGCTGGATAATGAATCGAACAAGGGAGCCAAATGTTCCCGAGTGCGTTCGAGCCCCTCGGGGACTACACGCATTTCCCCGAGAACGGGCATGAAATTGTTGTCGCCGTCCCAGCGCGGGACCAAATGCACGTGCAGGTGCTCCTCGATACCGGCGCCGGCGGCGCGCCCGAGGTTAATTCCGCAGTTCATGCCCTGACAGCTCGTCGCTCGACGTAGCGCCGTCATGGCATCGGTCACGAGTTGCCACAGTGCGTGACACTCTTCGGCCGGAAGTTGAGCCGGGTCCTGAACGTGCCGAGTTGGCACGATCATGATGTGCCCAGAGTTGTAAGGATACTTATTCAAGACGACGAAGGCGTGGCTCCGTCGCGCCAACAATAGATTGCCGGCGGCCGGGACCACGCCCACGTACTTGCATAACACACAGCCCTGACTCGCTGGGCGCTCCTGTCGAATGAACTCCATGCGCCAGGGGGCCCAGAGTCTCTCCGTCATGATGAAATCCTCGTCATGAGCGATTCCAATCGAGCGACCAGCGATTCAGGCAAAGGACCTCTCAGTCCTCCTTGTCCGTACCTTCGCCAGGCGTTACCTGCGGCACGATGCTGGAGAGCTTCTCTCCGAGCTTCTCGCGCAATAGGTCACCGAGCGTGGCAGGTCGGCCCGCTTGCTTTTCACGATTGAGTGCCTGGACCTGTTCGGCCTGGTCACTCGAACCGACGTTGCGTAGCGATATGGTGATGCGCCGATCGACGCTGTCCACGTTCATGATCTCGCCCTTGAGCATTTCGCCTGGACGCAGATCGCTGCCCGGCGGGATCTCGCCCGACGGAATCAGTGCCTCGATGCCTTCGACGATGCGCACGAACGCTCCGAAGTCGGTGGTGCTAAGCACCTTGACCGCTTCGACGACCGTTCCTGGACGGTACTGCGCCAGCACGATCCCCCAGGGATCGTCCCAGAGCTGCTTGACGCCGAGGGACACCTTCTTCTCGTCGTGGTTGATCGAGAGGATGATGGCTTCAACATCGTCGCCCTTGCCGAACAAATCCGCAGGGTTATTGATCTTGACCGTCCAAGACAAGTCCGTCTTGTGGACCATACCGTCGACACCTTCTTCGATGCCAACGAATACGCCGTAATCGGTGATGGAGCGCACCTTGCCGGCAATCTTGTCACCGGGCTTGTACTTCTCGGTGAACAGCGTCCAGGGATCGGGCTCGAGCTGCTTTAGCCCCAGGCTGATTCGCTTGGAGCGCGAATCGACCTCGAGCACCTGGCACTCGACCTCGTCTCCGACGTTCATGATCTTCGACGGATGCTTGATCTTCTTCGTCCAGCTCATCTCGCTGACGTGGATGAGACCCTCGACACCAGGTTCGAGTTCGACGAAGGATCCGTAGTCCGTCAGGCTCATCACCTTGCCACGCACGCGTTTGCCCAGCGGGTAGGCTTCTTCAGCATGATTCCAGGGATCTTCCTGGGTCTGCTTCAGGCCGAGGCTGACGCGTTCGGTCTCGGGATTGTACTTGAGGACCTTGACCGTCACTTCGTCGCCAACGTTGAACACCTCGCTCGGGTGATTCACGCGGCCCCAGGACATGTCAGTGATGTGGAGGAGGCCATCGATGCCGCCGAGATCCACGAAGGCGCCGTACTCGGTGAGGTTCTTGATGGTGCCGGTTAGGACCATCCCCTCCTCGAGGTTCTTCAACGTCTTCTGCTTCATCTCGTCGCGCTCGCGTTCGAGCAAGACGCGTCGCGACAACACGATATTGCCGCGCTTCTTGTTGAACTTGATGACCTTGAATTCGTAGGTCTGACCGATCAGCTTATCGAGGTTACGGATGGGGCGGAGATCGACCTGCGATCCCGGTAGGAATGCCTTGACGCCACCGCGAATGGTGACGGAGAGGCCTCCCTTTACCCGCTGGCTGATGGTGCCTTCGATGATCTCGTCGCGCTCGCAAGCGCTGGAGATCTCGTCCCACACCTTCATCTTGTCGGCCTTCTCCTTCGACAGCGAGATGAGACCATCGTCACTCTCGCGACTCTCGATGAAGACGTCGACTTTGTCGCCCGCTTTTACCGTCGACGTTCCGTCTGAGCCGCGGAACTCGTCGAGACTGATTACGCCCTCGCTCTTACCGCCGATATCGACCACCACGGTGTCGCGGTTGATCTGCACGACGATGCCCGTCGTGATCTGACCCTCGCCTCCGAGGTCGGTGTTGCCGGTGCCCGTATCGGCCGACTCGAACATTGCTGCAAAGCTATCCATACCTGCGTTGGGCGTAGTCTGTTGGGTTATCATGTGTTGTGTTTAAATCCGTCCTTCCCACGAGGATTCGACCGAGCTGCGCGTAGACGTTGCCGCTTGAAAAAGGTTGGTTTGGCGACGTCGAGCCACGTGCGTCCGACCGATCGGTGGCCGGAGCTACCGCAGGCCAACCAGTCCGTCAAACGCAAAGTCGCAGCTGCATGGAAATGCGAGCGCTCTTCGCGAATTCGGCGGTCGGATTGGCGAAGGTTCGCCGATGCAGCAGATTGGCCGGAGAAAAGCGCGCTGCCTACTGCGCGGCCGGCTCGACGGCATTGCCTGGTTTGGGCCCTTCAGGCGGGGGCGGCTGATCGCTTGAGGGCGGGCGAAGTTGCAGGTGCAATACAAGGTCATTGCCAACGACCTCGACGGGTACGAAAGCGTTGGATTGCTTGGCGTCACGGACCCCGAGGAGCGAAGCGACGAGCGTGAACGCTTGCCGCGCGCGTTCGGCGCGTTCGCGACTCGCGAAGGCGACGACAGCGTTGAGCTCAAGCGCCGTCGGGTTAGCGTTGAGCCATAGTCGAATGACGTTTGCTTCGCGCAAGAGACGCGCAGCGGCGGGTGCTCGCTGCTCTACGATGCGCGCCAGCGCAGTCGGGCGCAGGGTCATCGAGAATAGTCCACGTTCTTCGACGAGCAACGGAGGTTCTCCGTGCCCTTGCTCGAGACTGCGTTCGACGGCGTCGACCTCTGCCGGGCTTACGACGACAATGCGATCGGGGGGCGCGACATAGACTCTGGCGGCTTGTTGACGTCCCACCCTGACTTTTCGTGCGTAACGAAACCAACCGGCGCCCAGATCGATGGGGCGCGTCGTATCTGGCAGGGTGAGCAGCGGATCGGGTCGATCATAGCTTCCGCGGGCGAATACGACTACATCGCGACAGCCGCTACGCGTCGGTCGACAGGCAATCCACCAGCTGTTGGACTCGGCGAGCAAGTGTAGCCAAAATGTCGCCTCGGCGTCGGTGTTTGCGACGAATAGCCCGTATTCGGCGAGGACTTTGGCGATCTGATGATCGGGCGAAAGCGCCCAAAGCCCACGCAAACGCACGATGTCGAGCCAGAGCACGACGTCGAGATCTGCGGGCAGGACATCCTTTGCAGACTGGGCATTCGGCGCCATTGCGACCGGTCTTGGCGGTGCAGCGCAGGCCGTGGCCGACGCAGATATCAGGACGGCAACCGCTATTCTGCTGCAGTAGCGATGCCGCGGCGCCAGGTTTGTCACCGTCGGCTCTTCATACTCTGGACGACTTCGTGCACTTGACCGACGATGCAATCCACCACCTCGTCAATCGACAGGTTCGAGCAGTCGACCAACCGCGCGTCAGGAGCCTGGGTCAACGGCGCGATGGCGCGACTTCGATCGCGTTCGTCACGCTCGCGCACCTCGTGTGCTACGGCGTCGAGGTTTGTTGCTTCCCCGCGTGCGAGCAACTCGTCGAGTCGCCGCTGTGCGCGCACCTCCACGCTGGCAGTCAGGAAGAACTTCGCTTCCGCATCCGGAAACACGATGCTGCCGATATCGCGTCCTTCTACAACGACTCCACCCGAGCGTCCTACTTGGCGCTGCAGCTCAAGCAATGCCGAGCGGACGGTTGGGATGGCGGAGACGCGGCTGGCCCCATCGCCCATTTCTTGGCTGCGAATGGCTAGAGATACGTCGTTTTCGTTGAGCCACACCGTCTGTGTACCGGCGGTTCCAGCTCGAAACGCGATAGCCCCGCGCGCGGCCAGATCTACGGCGAGTGCGGCGACCGCGGGCTCGTCAGCATAGGCTATTTCTGCCAACTTCGCGGCAAGGGCCACGCAGCGGTAGATCGCGCCCGTGTCGAGCACGACGTAATGCAAGGCTTCCGCAACTCGGCGCGTGACGGTACTCTTGCCGGCGCCAGCGGGTCCGTCGATGGCTACGATTGGCAGTGATCGGTTCATGGTGAAAGCTCCAGTAGCGTGCACGGCAACGGACCCGTGACGGATTTGATGCGCAACGTCGACATCGACTGACTCCACTAGAATTCGAGTATTGGGGTTGGGTGGGGCCGACGCGGGCTACTTCGCTATCGGATTCGAGATCAGGCCAGACTTGGCCGTGGCGGTAATGAGTGGTGTGGACTGCGCGATGAGAGCGCCGAGCGTGGCGCCATTCGCGGATAGTACGACATCCACTTCCTGTCCATTCGGGCGCGCTTCGAGACGTTCGATGGGCTGAGCAATCCCGACCAGGGACATCAAGAAGCCAGCTTGCGAGAGCAACTCCTTGGTCTGGGTGACGCGTTGGGCGCCTACGTTGGCTTGCTCGGCCGTGGGGTAACGCAGGCTTATAGCGAGATTGAGACCCGGCGCGACGAAATTTCCGCGAGCGCGCGCGGCTTCGAGCCCCTCCACAAAGGTCAGCTGTTGACGCATGCCGTCTGACAGCGCATTCGCGCGGAGGTCGAGCCCGATGCCCAGGGGAGCGACCTTAGTATCCACGAGATCGCTCGTCCATGATGGCAGCCTACGCACGGCCCTACCCTCACGAATACGATCGAGCGCGCGCCGAATCCCCGTCTCGCTGCCAAACAGCGCCGTGCGCGACGTGAGCACGGAGAAACCCATATTGTTGACGGTATATAGCGTGCGTCCTGCGTACGGACTTTGGACGAGGGTTGCATTGGCGCTTGGGGCAACCGCGGTTTGCGCCGCGGCGCGAATCGAGGCCTCGTCGAAGCGTCCCACGGCCACGCCTGCGAGATCGACGCCTTGGATCGAGTACAGACCAACGAAGACACGTTCGAGATCGCGCTCGATGACGAAGCCCGTCGATGCCGGCAGCGGCGCAAGCTTTTGCACCATCGCGATCAGGTTCGGTCCAAATGCAGTCCGGAATACCTCGGGTGCTTCCAAACGCGCGAACCCCACGACTCCCCCGGGGAGTAGCGCTAACGGATCAGCGTCCAGTTCCTGGGCGGTTAGTTCGTGGCTCGCCACCGTAGGCACGATGCTTTCTTTGGCACTGCCGCATGCGCACAGGATCAACGCGAGCGTGCCCGCCCAGAATAACCGCATACGCTTCGTACCTCTCACGCTGCCGGTATTACCACAATCGTTTCCTGGTCGCTCAACCCAGATGGCGCACTTCGACGTGCGTACCTTACGTCGAAGTGCCCGAAGCTGCAGGACAGGCTGCGGTCCCGCAGGCGCCCGAGGCACAGGCGGAAGGCTTCTCTGCTGGCTTCTCGCTCGGTGCGTTACTGCTCTTGGACGAATTCGAGCTACTGTATAGATCCGAATACCATCCTCCGCCCTTGAGGATGAACCCAGCCCCGCCGGAGATTTGTCGCTTGGCGGACATTTCTCCGCAGCTGGGACATTGCTTCAGTGGATCCGCGGAAATGCGCTGCTCAGCTTCCCAATTGTGGCCGCAGCTCGTGCATAGGTAGTCGTAGGTCATGGGCGTCTAATGGCTTCTCGAACCCAGGCAAAATGGGTCCGCGATCTGGTTCTGTCAACCGCGGCGCGGAGACTGAGCATCGCTCCGAAACCCTCACGGGGGCCCAAGGCGATGCTGAAGTTGCCTCTCGAGCGACTGAGGACCCTTCCAAATCGGACGCACGACCGCGGCATTGCAGAAATCGGACAGCCGACGTTTCGGGTTGGGTTCCCTATATTGAAACGAACAGGCCCACGCGGCGTTGCACTTCGGCACATCGCGTAACTATTCGGGAATCATCAAAGTGCCGGTCCTAACCAGTCGGCCAGTGTTGTCATTTGCTGGAAAAGCAGCCAAATATTCTGGTGGGACGACCTACAAGCGCCGAGTAGAAACTGACTTGCCATGCCCTGGGGCCGCGCGTAGAAGAATCGGTGACTGCAATACGCGGCATGACCATACATCACAACGCGTGACCACTGAAGTCGCAGAAGGCGATTCACAAGGTACACTCGGGCCAGAGATTCTGCTTCGGCCAGTGGGTCAACAGGGACGATTCGATGCATATTAAGTCGCTCGAAATCTGTGGATTCAAGTCGTTCGTGGATCGCACGATGATTCATTTCGATCATGACGTGATCGGGATCGTGGGGCCGAACGGCTGTGGCAAGTCGAACATCGTCGACGCCATCCGATGGTGCATGGGCGAGCAGAGCGCCAAGCACCTGCGCGGTCGTTCGATGGAAGACGTGATCTTTAATGGTTCGGAGTCGCGCGGTCCGCACGGATTCGCTGAAGTCACGCTCACGTTCGACAACACCGATCCCGAGCACGCTGCTGAGCTACCGGACGAGTACCGTCACTATCCGGAAATCGCGGTGACGCGTCGTCTGTTCCGCGACGGAACGAGCGAGTACCTGCTGAACAGGACGCAGGTGCGGCTACGCGACGTCACTGAGCTGTTCCTGGGCACCGGTGTTGGCACCAAGGCTTACTCGATCGTCGAGCAGGGCAAGATTGGTCAGATCGTTAGCGCTCGTCCGGAAGATCGCCGCATTTTCATCGAAGAAGCGGCGGGCATCACCAAGTACAAGCAGCGCCGCAAGCAAGCGGAGCGCAAGATCGAGCTGACTCGGCAGAATTTGCTCAGAATCTCGGATATCGTTAGCGAAATTGAGCGCTCGCGTAACTCGTTGAAGCGCCAAGTGGCGAAGGCCGAACGTTACATCGACTATCGCCACGAGCTCGAGGATTTGTCGTTGCACGAGGCTTCGCACAAGTACCTCGAGTTCGTCGTCACCTCACGCGTTCAGGCAGAGCTATACGAGGAGAATTCTGGCAAGGCAGAGACTCTGCGCGGGCAACTCGACGCGCTCGATAACGGCCTCGACGATCAAAGAATGGCCGCTCTGGAACTCGAGAGCGAGACCGACGAGACTGCGAAGGCCGCCTTTGAGGCAGATAACGAAGCTTCGTCGTACCAGGCCGAGGGCGAGCGCTGCCGCGATCGAATGGCGCACCTGACGGATCGACTAGGGGCCATCGAGGTCGAGCAGAAGGACGTTGCAGAGCGAATTGCCGTGCTTTCCGCCGAACAAGAAGAATTGGAGCGGCGCAGTGCCGACCTCGGACGCGACCAACAGGCGCGCGAACAGGATGCCGCGGCCGAGATCGAATCGCTGGATGTTTTGCGTCTGGAGGAACAGCGCGCCGGCGAGCAGGTTCAGGGGATTCGTTCTCGCGTTGGACAGGCAAGCAATCAAGCGGCGGGCGCTGCTGCGCGTCTGGATGCTCTCGAACAGCGGCATTCGGATCTGCGCGGACAACGCGATCGCCTCGAGTCCGAACTGGTCAAGATGACGACCGAGCTTTCCGAACTTGACGCGCGTCGGGGGGCGCTCGAGCAGAGCGTGGCCGAACTGCTCGAGGGCAAGCGGATGAGCGTCGAGGAACGCGCCGCCCTCGAACTCTCGGTGACGGATTTGCGGGCGCGTCTGTTCGAGAGTGAACGCGCTGTCGACGCATCGAAGAACGAGCTGGGCGTCAAGCGCAACCGGTTGCGTGCCCTCGAGGATCTGCATCGCAGACACGAGGGAGTAGGCGTGGGTGTCCGTGCACTGCTCTCGTATGGCGACAAGTCGGTGCTTGGGCTGGTCGCAGACCGTCTCGAGGCGCCTCCGGCGATGCAGCAGGCTTTGGCTGGGCTCTTGGGTGAGCGGCTTCAATATGTCGTGGTCTCCGACATGGCCAGTGGCGACGCGTTGCTCGAACGTCTGCGGCGCGAAAAGCGCGGCCGTGCGCACGTCATTGCCGCTTGTCCCGGGTACGTCGCTGGCGGGCGCCCGGTATTGCCCACCGCTAGTGGTGCCGATAACGGGGCGAGCGTGTTGGGGTTCCTGATTGACTCGCTTCGATTCGCTCCGCAGGATGAGGCATTGGCGCGCTCGTTGGTGGGCGACGCCATCGTCGTCGATTCTTCGACGACGGCGCTCGGGTTCGTTGCTCGCTATCCGGACCTTACCTTCGTTTCGACGGACGGCACGGTTGTTCGTCCCGGAGGGATCATCGGCGGCGGCACGGGTGACGAAATCGCTGCCCACTTGGTCGAACAGAAACGTGAGCTCAGGGTTCTTGGCGAGGAGGTATCGAAACTCGAGGTCAGTTACAACCAGGTTGCTGAGACGCACACGGCATTGCGTGCTCGCGTTGCCGAGACTTCGGCGGCGCTCGAACACGCACGGCAGCAGGCGCATCAGGGGGAGCTGGCTCACGTCACGGCCGAGAAGGATCTTACGTCGACCTCGGATCAGTTGGTGCGTTCAACCGCGCGCCGTAACTCGGTGCAGACCGATCTAGGTGATATCGAGCGCAAGCTCGAGGAATGTCGCGCCGAAGCCGAAACAGGTACCTTGTCCCTCGATGAGCTGCACGCTGACGTGGCGCGGCTCAATGACGAATTGGCGCGGGCCAACGATGGGGCAGCGGAGTGGCGCGAACGGGTTGCCGCTCAGTCGTCCACGGTGACGGAGCGCAAGATTCGACTGGCGCAAGTGCGCGAGCAGATCGAAGCAGCCAAGTCGGCCTTAGAGCGCAGTGAACGTTCGTTGATGGATCTCGACACTCGGTCTCGTCGACTGATCGACGATGCCAACGAATCGGCCGCGGCTTTTGGCGAGACGGCAGCACGGGCCATGTTGGCTCAGGAAGGCCGCATTTCAGCGTCGGGGAGGGCCAAGGAATTCCACGTGCGGCTTGAGTCCATGCGTGAGCGTCTTGATGTGTTGCGCAAGGAGCTTTCCGAGCGCGAGCATGGGCTTCGCGGTGTGCGAGAGGAACTGGAGACCATTGATGGTATCGTACGTTCTTCTGAGATGGCGTTGACGCGCCTGCGGATCGAGCATGACCATCTGCTGCAGTCGGTTCGCGAGAAATTCCGCGGGCTTGAGCTGCCAACGGTGATTGGCGACTACCACTTGCGTGCGCTTCCCGATCCAGAGCAACATCGTCGGATCGAAGAGTTGACGCAGTTGATCGACCGTATGGGTCCGGTCAATCTCGACGCCAAAGTGGAGTTCGATGATGCGGAACGGCGATACGTCGAACTCCACTCGCAGAAAGTCGACCTCGAGAAAGCGCTCGATGATCTCGAGAAGGCCATCAAGTTGATGAACAAGGACTCGCGCAAGCGGTTCCGAGAGGCCTTTGACGCGGTAAACGAACTGTTCAAAAAGACCTTCCACCGCAACTTCCGTGGCGGTCGTGCCGAACTGGTGCTGACCGATCCAGAAGACTTGCTGGGGACGGGCGTCGAAATCGTGGCCCAGCCGCCAGGTAAGAAATTGGGCAATATCGACCTGATGAGCGGTGGAGAGAAGGCGCTCACGGCAACGTCGCTGATCTTTGCCATCTTCCAGTACAAGCCCTCGCCCTTCTGCATTCTCGATGAGGTTGACGCGCCGCTCGATGAGGCCAACGTGGCTCGTTACAACGAAGCCATTCGCAGCATGACCGACCGGTCGCAATTCATCCTCATCACCCACATCCGAAAGACCATGCAGATGGTCGATACGTTGTACGGTGTCACCATGGGCGAACCCGGTGTGTCGCGCATCGTCAGCGTCCAGGTCAACGAAAGCGCCGTCAATCGCAGCGAGGCGAAGGCCGCGGCCAACGCACTTCGCGTCGCCGAGTCGACAGCACCCGAAGCAGCGGGTGAAGGTGACGGCGAGGTTCAGGTCGCCTAGTATCGCTAATGAAAATCTCGAGAAAATCCGCTTAGACCGGCGTTGTTGCGGTCGAGTCGTTCGAATTCTTCGGCGAGCAGATGAATGACGGGCACGACGTCGGAAGTCGCGACTGGGTCGGTTCGTTCCAGTCGTCCGCGGGCGTAGAGCAGACTCGCTTGGCGTAGCATCAGCCCATAGCGCGCTTGCACCTCCTCACGGACGATCAGGTTGATGACCCCCGTTTCGTCTTCGAGGGTGACAAATAGGATCCCGCTGGCTGTCATGGGTTGCTGTCGACACAACACCAGACCTGCAACGGCGATGCGCTCCCCTCTTCGACAGCGGGGTAACACGCTGGCGGTGACCACTTGGCGCGTTCTTAGCCACTTTCTAAGATGCATCAAGGGGTGATCGGTCAAGCATAGCCCCTTCGTGTCGTAGTCGAAGCGCAAATGGGCAGCGCGACTGACAGGGGGCAGCGCTGGGTTGAACTGGTTTCGCGGCTCAGTGAGTTCGATGTGTTTGAAGAGCGGCCCGGGTTCGGGTCGCCGCGCCGCCCAGAGTGCGTTTCTGCGCCCAGGCTCTAGGCTTTCGAGTGCACCAGCAGCGGCTAGGCTTTCGAGCTCATCGCGTGCCGGGCAGACGCGCAGTCTAAAATCTTCGAGATTGGAGAAGTGATACCTGGCACGCTCGGCCATCAACTGCTCGACCATGCGATAGGACAACTGCGCCACCAGCCGGAAGCCAAGGCGGAGCTTGCGCGCAGCGCTGGGGCCTTCGAGGCTGTGATCCCAATTGCTGAAGGAAACGTCGACATCTCGCACTTCTACCCCATGGGCTTGGGCGTCGCGGATGATGGAATGGGGCGAATAGAAGCCCATCGGCTGGGCATTGAGCAACGCTGCGGCAAAATACGCTGGATGATGGGTCTTTTGCCAAGCCGAGACATACACCAAGAGCGCAAAGGAAGCGGCATGGGATTCCGGGAACCCATATTCGCCAAAGCCCTTGATCTGCTCGAAGAGTGCCTCTCCGAACTTCAACGAAATGTCGTTTTTAGCGAATCCTGCGAGCAGCCGTTCACGGTGTTGTAAAAGTCGCCCGGTTTTTTTCCACGCAGCCATATCGCGGCGCAGTTGGTCGGCCTCGCCTCCACTGTAGCCGGCACCAGTAATGGCAATTTGCATCACCTGCTCTTGAAAAAGCGGCACACCGAGGGTTCGCTCAAGGATCCCTTCGAGGCTTGGGTGTGCATAGCTGACGGCTTCTTCGCCATTGCGCCGACGTAAGTACGGATGCACCATGCCGCCGTGAATCGGCCCAGGGCGTACGATAGCGACCTCGATCACCAAATCATAGAAGCAGCGCGGCCGTAGGCGCGGCAGCATGGCCATCTGCGCTCGGCTTTCGATCTGAAAGACACCGACCGTGTCGGCTTGGCAGATCTTGCGATAGACCTCGGGATCTTCTGCAGGAATGGTGGCAAGAGCTTCGATCGGGTCAAAGGGGGCGTTGGGATCCCCATGCCGGCCATCGCGATGCAACAGTTCAAGGGCTTTGCGGATGGCCGTCAGCATTCCGAGCCCGAGGACATCGACCTTGAAGAAACCGAGGGCATCGATATCGTCCTTATCGAAGGGGATCACCGTGCGCCCTTTCATGCGCGCGGGTTCGATCGGTGCCACTTGTTCTAGGGGCTCCGCCGAGAGTACGAAGCCCCCCACGTGGATCGAGAGATGGCGAGGAAAGCCCTCTAGTTCCTTGGCAAGCTCGAGGATCTGTTGAATGCGCTCGTCGGCGGCGTCCAGCCCCACTTCCTTCAACCGCAAGACGGCCTGATCGACCGGGCCCCAACCCGAGACGGCACTCGTCAATCGTTCGATCTGTTCAAGGGAAAGCCCGAAAACCTTGGCGACCTCGCGCAATGCACTGCGGGAGCGGTAGCGGATGACTTCCGAGACCATGGCAGCGCGTTCACGCCCGTAAGCGCTGTAGATATCGGAGATGACCTCTTCCCGGCGAACATGCTCGAAATCGATATCGATGTCAGGCGGTTCATGGCGCTCGGGGCTCATGAAACGCTCAAACAGCATGCGACTGCGGGAAGGATCGACCGCTGTGATACCGAGGACGTAGCAAACGGCACTGTTGGCAGCACTTCCCCGCCCCTGACACAAAATGCGCCGGGCCCGGGCCATCCCCACCACTTCCCAGGTGCTAAGGAAATAGGAGGCCATCCCCATCTGGCGAATGACTCCGAGTTCATGCTCGAGCTGAGCTCTCACTTTAGGGCTGACGCCGCGTGGGTAACGCCGTTCGGTCCCTTGCCAGACCAGGCGCTCGAGCTTTTCATCGGCGGTTTCGCCAGGTGAGAGTGTACAAGGAAACCGATAGTTGGTTTGCCCGAGATCGAACCGACAGCGCTCTACGACAGCTTCGGTGCCATCGACCCAGTCCAGGTGATCGGCAAAACGTTCGCGCATCTGTTCATCGGAAAGCATCAGCGCTTCGGCATTGCCGTGCAAGTGACTGCCCGCGTTGTCCAGGCGAATGCCCCGGCGAATGCAGTCGATGACATCGGCGAGCTTGCGCCGTGATGCGTGGTGAAAACGCGGGCGTGCCGTTGCCAGGACGGGAAAACCATAATGGCGATGAGCGCGTTCTACGGCAGCTGTTCGCGCCTCGTCGAGACCATCGAGATGACGAAATATCGCTAGGTAGGTTTGGTTGCGGGCAACATTGGCGAGGTAATCGAGCACGCGTTCGCGGTGGCTCGAACCGCGAAGGCAGGGTGACTGGTCTTCAGCCGCAGCAGAAACGGCATCGAGTTCGAGGAGGCTGTCGGCTGGGACGATAACGACGAGCCCCGTACTCGGTAACCCTTCGCGATACAGCTGATAGCCGGCATGGCCTTTTTCGTGCTCGGCATGCGCGAGGGTGATGGCGCGGCAAAGATCGCGATAACCAGCGAGATGTTCTGGGTAGAGGATCAAGGTTGGCGCAGGCGCCTGGGCATCGAGGTGGCGGCGAATGCGCGCCTCGGTAGGGCCCGTGGGGGGGGCCGTCGGTTCGGCTAAGTCCAGCGACAATTCAGCGCCTACGAGGAGCCGCTGCCCGAGCTCTCGGGCGCGCACCCAAGCCCGCACGGAACCGTAGATCCCTTCCCGTTCGCAGATCCCCAGGGCGAAAAGGCCCAACTCATGGGCGCGTTCAACCAGTTCCTCGGGATGTGATGCCCCGCGGAGAAAGGAGAAATTGCTCCAGGCGAGCAGTTCTGCAAACAATGCGCGCGATCCTTTTGCGTTTCTTCGAGGTTAGGTGTTAGCCATTGGGGTAAGAGTGTTTTGGCTGACGTCTGTCAATCGACGACGGCTTGTAAGAAGCAGCGCCCGCTTTCGGGTTCGACGTAGATCAAGGCTTCGAGCCCAGCTGTGGCGCCTTGCAAGAATACTCGCCAATAGTCACGAGAGATGGGCTGTTTGTCCCACCACTCGATGCCATCGAGCCGCTCCTCGAAGCGTAGACGTTCGATGACATAGGCTTGATGTTCGAGAAATAGCGTGGCCCCGATACGGATCGGTGGCTCAATGACAATCGGACGTTCGAGCAGCCGCGTTATCCCCTCGAGGGTTTGGGGGCTAGCGGGCAAATGCTGTTGCGCGTTGCTATTGGCTGGCTCTTGTGGGGAATAGTCCGAGTGGGCCGCGTGCACAGCGAGATCGCCGTGGCGTGGCTTGGCCTTGCGCGGAAGGCCTTTTTTGCTCTTCTGCTCCAAGCGGTAAGGGGAAAATAGGCTTTTCGATTCTGGGCGATGGCTGTCGGCTAATCGGAGTAGACCCACGCGCTCCATCCCGATATCGACCTCGAGTTCGGCAAGTAACACCGGGAGCCCGTCTTCGGCAGGGGCTGAGGAGCCATAACCTGCGACGAGCCGCCCGAGCTCGAGTTGTTTGGGAACTTTGGGCGTAGGGGCAATGACCTTGAGCTCGATCGCGATGCTCGGTGCGGGGAGTTCCGTGCGTTCGCATCGAGCAACGATGATGCGTTCGAGATCCTCGGCGTACCAAAGGGGGCGAGCGAGTTCGAAATGAAACTGGGTTTCGAGCGGCACTCCGCGATGGCGGGCAATGGCTCGATCGTGCCGCAAAGTGACGCTCAAGCGCTCGGCGGCTTCACCTCGGGCAGACAAGCGCGCTTCGAGGTTCGTGGTCAGGCGACGCAGCACGAATCGCAAGCGCTCGAGCCCTGCGACGGGCTCTTCCCACTCGAGCACTTCGCGCAGCACCCGTTCGGGCTGGATGGCAAAGAGTGGTTCGTTGTCTTCACCCCGGGCCAGCGCAATGAATCGCGCCGAATCCCGCCCGAGCCGATGGACGAGTTCTCCTGCGGGTAGCCGCTGCAGATCGCCCAATTTTACGAGCCCGAGCTGGCCGAGCCAGCCCAATTGGGTAGGGCTGAGTGGCAATGCCGTGAGCGGCAAGCTGCTCGCGACGCTCAGCGAGCGCGTTTGGGGCACGAGTAAGCCGTCATTGGCCCCCGCTGCAGTCCAACGCGCAAAGAGTTGGGCGAGTCGCGGCCCGGATGCGACAGCGAGCCGTACCGCATGCCCCAGGCAACGCACGCGCTCGACGATTTCTTTCGCCATCGCGGCCTCTCCGCCCATGGCGCGCATGACGGGGCCGATTTCGAGCCAGATCGTGTCGGGGGCTTCTACGGCCACCACCGAGGCGCGATCCAGCAGTGACTCGGCGAGTTTCCCAAGGGTCTCGGCGATCTTGCTTCGGGGCAGCGCGATGACCTCGAGTCCAGCGTGCAAACAACGCGCTTCGACGATGGTTTGCCCGGCTTTGAGCCCGAGGCGCCGTGCGCAGGCATCGACGGCGCTCAAGCGGAACTTGGACTCAATCGTACGATTGAGTTCGGCAAGCGTCGTGTTGCGCTCCACCCCATCCAACAGCACGACCCCGAGCGGACGCGGTTTGGCGCGTTCAGCTGGTTTCGTCATTGCCCAGCGTCCGAGCTCGCAGGCGAGCTCCGGCAGAATGACGCAAGCGACACGGCGTTCGCCCGGTGTGGAATCGAGATTGAGTGCGAGTTGAGCTTGGGTGGCTGCCACGGTACTGAACAGGTTATCAGTATCCGTTCCTGGCGCCAGCTATCCGTCCAACTATACGATTTCGTTATTATATTTGTCCACGTGTGAGGGCTCTGAGACCCCTCACACGGAGCAATTCGTAGAAATTCTGCCCTGGTCCTTGGATTGGGAAGCGCTCCGCAGCTGACCTGACTAGCTACTCTGCAACCACGAGGCCCGACGCGCCGCCCACGTCATCGACCGTACCGCCTTGGCCCGTAAAGTAGGGGAAGCCCGAATTGATCGGGTAAACCATCAGCTTCTTGGCGGTAGGGGTAGACTCTGCGACAACCAACTGCGAGCCGCTGCGCGACACGCCCAATGCGGTTATCGCCGAGACATTGTCCAGCTGGCGCGGCGAATCCGCCAATAATGTCGCGGACCCTGCGCTCAACGAGAAGACGCTCACTTCGTTGCTGTCGTACGAGCCCATGTAAAGGTGCGAGCCGTCCGTCGAGATGGCCACGCTGTTTGGCATGGTCGACGTCGTGCGGGTTGCGATCGGCATCCCTGATATGAGGACGGGGGGCCCTGAGTTCTGAAAGCCATATCCCGTCAACTGAGAGCCCATGTCGGACATGTAGTACCACATGCCAGACGGGTCCACGCGAGCGCTCCAACTATGACTCCCAACATCGAAGGGCGATCCAGTGACGGGCGTAAGGGCCCCGGTAGAGCTATTGACGCTATTGACCACCAGACGGTTGAACGGCGGCGCCGAATCGAAGTCACCCGTGGCTACGAGGAACTGATCGCCATGCACCAAGGCTGGGTTCCTGAGCCCACCCCCGCCGGCACTTTGAGCGAACGGAGAACCGCTCAACGCGCTCAGAATGCCAGTTGCAGATACCTTGAAGACACTGATCGAAGGGTTGTGATAACGGCAGTTGTCACTGGTTGAGCACATGTTCGCCACGAACACCAAGTTGCCAGCGGCATTGACTGCCACACCGGACGCGCCCGCAGCTCCAGTGCTAACTGGCGAGTTGGGCGTGATCACCAGCTGCCCAGTGATCGGATCGATGTCGAATGCAGCAATCGAGTATCCGTTGAGCGCGAAAAGGCGCCGGGTGGTGCGATGCAGTGCAAGCGTGCTGAGGTCCGACCCCCCAGAGGTGCCGATATCGCCCGTTGGATAGGGCGAGTTCTGCAGCTGGGCAACCATGCCAAATGAGTTGAGCGAAAACGCAGAGACTGCGCTTCCCGCAGTGGAGCTATCTCCCTTGTTGACGTAAATCGTTCGCGGCAAGAGAACGTCGAAGGATGCGTTGTTGGATGGCTTTCCACCCACCGTGACAGCGATGTTCGTTGAACCTGGATAGACCGAGCGAGGAATGGGCACTTCGACCGACGTGCTGGACCAGTAGGTTGGCGTCACCGAGCTTCCGGCGACGGTGACTGTACTTCCGCCCTGCGCGTCACCGAAATTCTGTCCGCTAATTACCACCGTGGTGGTCACGATGCCGGACGAAGGACTGACCGTGACGATGCTCGGCGCCGGAACAGTGGTCGTGCCTCCCGTGGAGACCGATCCGCCCAACGCTGCGCTACCTCCGCTTGAAGCCCCACCTCCTGTGGCAGCGGTGCCACCGCTGGTGGGGCTGCCGCCTAGCGCCACGCTACCGCCCGTTGCTGCAGATCGGCCAGCGGCAGCGCTGGATCCGCCGGTGCTCGAGCCCGCGACTCCGCCTGCGCCGCCTTTCGCTTGGCCTCCGCCTGTCGTAGGTGCGCTACCGGCCCACGATGTACTGGGAATCACGCCGCCAGCACCACCCCCCTGCATCGGGAATTGGTTGGTCGCGCCACTCGCCCCTCCAGTCCCTGCGCCTGCCGTAGGTATTCGCCCCGAAGAGACGTCGGTGTTGCCGCCGGAATGGGCGGCACTTTGGCCACCATTACCCGCGGACGATACCAAACGCGTGGATAACTTACTACCTGCTGCTCCGGCCATACCACCCGTCGGATCGCCTTTGCGTTCAACCGAAGTGACGGTCGTTCCCGAACAGGCGACCCCGACCAACGTGGCAGCAGAACAAGTGACGAGGCGAAACGCCAAACGCATGAGCAAACCTCCGCAACGAAATGGCTAAAGCCTGCTCAATAGTAGGGTCGGCGACAAACGCCACTGCAGATTCTGCAAATCCGTCATGTTCGGCACTTGGCGACAGCCATGGGACAAGACAGCATCAGGAAGTCGCACTTTCCGATGCGCAGCGGGTGCCAGTCCTAACACCGCCTCAGGTCCGAAGGCTCCTTGACTCCGAGGATCTGTCGAACTCCACATGTTCCCAGACATAGCCAGCAAATAACTCGTGGCCGGACCGTTGAGCTAATAGCCGTGCCTAGGTTCTGCGGAAAGCTCAAAGGCCTGGAACTTTCTGCTACCGCTCATCCGGGCGCGCACGGCGCGATCTGTCAGACTTTGACCGCCTGTGGCCCTCGACTTCCCGCTTGGCGCAGGTACTTCTGGAGTCCGCTGGAAGGCTCGAATGCTGAGCATCCCGCGCATCCGCTCCCCAAAGCTAGATCCGGGAATTCCAACATCGGTGGACGAATCAAGAGCGCATAATCAGAAGGGCGATTACGTGGAGAGCGTTCTGCAGTGATGGCTGGAGCCCGCATCACAGCCAGAAGGCGCCGCGCAAGCCGAAGGTGATCCATTCATGCATCGCGCGCTCGTCCGACGGAATGTCCTCGGACTCGCTCCTCGTACCGTTGTCCGCTGCCATGGTGTCGTATTGTCCGAACGAAAGACTGAAGAATGGACCGATACCGACCCCGCGTGCGGCCGCGAAATCTAGTCCACCTTGCAGGTTTACGAATTCGAAACCCTTGGCAGACCGCGAGCCCTCATTTTCGCCTCTACTGGCGTTGAGCGTCAACACCTCGTAGCCCACACCAAACCCAAGCCAGGGATTCACCTTTTCGCTGGGCGAGATGTGGTATTGCACCTGCGCGCCGAATCGGACATCGGACACCGAACAGCTGATGCCTTGGCTGTCACACGCGTCGGCAAAGTCTTCCCCAAGGCGCCCAAAGCCGTATTGGGCGTAGAGACCCAACATGAAATGGGTCGACACCATGTACCCGAAATCGAACCCAAGAGGGATCTGTCCGGCTGTCGTATCAGTCATGTCATCGTCCGAGACCACTTCACCCATCGGCAAGCCGTAGCCCAATCGCAGCCCCAAGAAGAATCTGCCGAGGGGGGCGGAAGCGGAAGCGGCGATGGGTTCCGGTGCCGTCGAATCCGACTCACCACCGCTCACCTCGGTCGGGAACGCATCGTTGGCGGGTGTCGGCGCGGGCGCGGGCTGTGGGGCGACGTTGGCGGACGCTGCCGGTTGTGGTGCCTGGGGGACCGTTGCCGAAGGGCTGGTCTCTGCCTCGCCAGGATCCGCAGGGAATGCCGCAACAGCCGGGGCTGCGGGGTTTGCAGCGGGCGGTGGTGCCGTTTGCGCGAATACGGTGCTGCCGAAACCAAGAATTACCCCAAACGAACGAATTACCGTCAATGCACGCATAGTCGCTCATACTCCCAGTGATTACCGAAACGCTTCGGCCTTCCAGTGGCCAACCCGCTTTGGACAAGCTTATCGAAGCTTTGCACTCTACGCGACTTCCGCTCAGCACCGCCAGCATGTTCTTGACGCCAAGAGTGCTTCCGTCGCCACACAGCCCAGAGCCGACGGCTTCGATGCTGCGCAATACAGCCTATTTCGTTGAAGTCGACTTTCAATACCGAAAGGCGACCAGGTGAGAGATGAAGGTGCCTTTAGGTCTATTTCTTGCGGTCTCCGCCTCCAAAACCAATTGGGGAATGCGCGGTCGACCCAGCGCCAGATCCGGCTATTATCCACTCATGGAGTCCCGATGCGGCAGGGTGAAGGACGGTCCTCGGATCCATTTGGAGGTCAAGATGTTGCAGTCCCGATTGCTCGGAACGTTCGCGGCGTTAGCTTTACTTTTGGCGAGCCATGAATCACGCGCGGATAGCATTCGCTGTGGTGATCAGCTGGCTTCGAATGGTGCTTCCCTCTATGAGGTCAAGTCCGTCTGTGGCGATCCCGACATGGCAACCCAACGTGTCGAACAGCGAACCATTTACACCCGTGTGACGGGGCCATGCGTAGTCGTCCAAGGCAGAACGGTTTGCGGCTCCATGGTGCAGCAGATCATCGATATTGTAGTGGACGACTGGACCTACGATTTCGGCAACAACCGATTCATTCAGTTCATCCGGTTCGAAAATGGCCGATTGGTGCAGGTTACCCATGGTGGCTACGGCAAGAAGCCCGCGGCCTCATAGCGCCCTTACCCCGCCCATCGGACCGCTTGACACTAGCGCCAGCCGCCCTGCAGGGGATATAGTCCGCTGGATCGAACCTCGGAAACGAAAGCAATAGCGTTAGTGAATGAATGGGTCAGAACCCGGCAGTCCCACGGGTACAGTTGCCGCCGCTGCAACCACGGGAGAGGCTGTTGGAGGTGCGGCGGAAACCGCCGCGGGTGCAGTGGTTTCGGGAACGTCGTAGGCATTGGCGAACAACGTGTAAGAGCGCTGCCGCGCTTGCGCCACTGACGCAACGGTTGCCGGACCCTGCTCGCGGAAACCAAGGGCATTGAGTAATCGGTAGCCTAGGGATTCTGCCGCGTCGAGTTCCTCGAGACTGACGCAGGTCTTGCCGGAGATCTTGGGCCAATTGTCGCGAAGTATGCCTGCCAGCGTCAGGACGTCACTAGCCGTGTTGCGGTAGCCATTCGTTCCTTTCAACTCCAGCAGTTTGCCTTCACTGAGGTAGCCACGCTTTGCCAGCGCCGACGCGTCCGAAAGTAGCAATTCTCGCGTCTTTACGGCGTCTTCGGAGAGCTCGGGGATTGCTTCGGCTGGCGTATCTGCGCCGAGGTATTGCGTATGCGCGTGCGTCGCGGCAAGCGTGTAGTCCTCGAGCTTGTCGAGCAGTTTGATATCGAATAGGGGTAGCTCCGCAACGAAGCGGGGGCGTAGCGCCAAGATCTGAGGCATGGCTACATTAGTCATGTGTTCCTCCTCTGTGTGGTGGCAGAACCCACTTGTGGTATCTAACGCCAAAGGGTTGAGGTTCTTCCACCACGGAACACAAATAGTAAGGTTTGTTTGCGACGCGCATTGAGTATCGCTGCAGCCGCACTGTGGGAAATCCCATGGGGGTTCCGAAGCAGCGGGTCTTACCAACCCGGCGCTGCTGCAGCGGCGCCGGGTTGTGAGCTAGGAACGATGACCGATGGTTCGCGCCGCGACTCTAGTTAGGTTGGCGTGGCAGCGAGGTAGCCCGTCCGTACGGCTAGCTGTTTTCGTGACTGGTGGGCTAGCAGGGCGAAGGCGCCACCCTCACCCTACACGCCGAATGGGCTCGTCGAAACGCGTGACCCGGTGCGGCAAGCTACGCCAGGGCGTGGGGGCTCGGAAACGATCGCGGGCGATGCGGAAGCGCAGAACATCGGGCTTCGGACGGGTTAGATCGATCCGCCGCGCCACGGGCAATGCTACAGGGCGACGTGCGACTTCGCTGGTGATGAGCAACACGGAGGCGCGAGAGCCTTCGAGCGCGAGGGTCATCTGTCGCACGATGCGTACCCAGGCGCCCAGATCCACGCCCAGGGACTGCCCTGGCACCCCGGTCGTATCCACGACGAGCAAAACAAACACCTTGGAACGAGCCAACCGCAAGGCCACCGTCCCCAGCGCTTCGACAGGTGGACGCACGACGAGGAGCCGCTCGAGCTCGACCCCCCGCGCAGCGACCCCAGGGGCATACAGCGAGGCCAAGGGATCGACGAAGGCGCACCAATGGGCCTCGCCCGAACCAAGCCCCTGCCCTTGGCGTTGGGCTTGCGCGCAAGCATAGAGCGCCAGGCTAGTGCCAAGGCCACCCGAACGCGCCACGCAGAGCTCGGTGACCTGGCCTCGCAGCAAGCCCAGCTCGGGCGCTAGCGGCCCAAAACCAAAGGGGAGCAGTCCCTCTTGATCCTGCCCAGAGCGCTCCTGGTTGGGCAGCAATGGCTGTGCACCGAGGGCAACTCCAGCACGTTGGGCGCGCTGCAGGAACTCAGGAGACAGACGCGCGAGGAGGGGTTGAGAGATGGCCATGACACTGAACAAGATATCAGTACCGAGGGGCAGTGCCAGGCGTTTGGCTAACTACGCAATTCGGTTGGGACATTCAATGTCACAGCTCCGAACCGATGAGCTTGCTCCAATCGACCGATTCCTTGGCTGGACCCATCGGCGGGTAGCGGCCCGTGACCCGGTTCATCGGAGTCCCCAAGCCTGAGTGCTTCGCGGTCGGCTCATACAGACCGTGCAAGCATGGATTGTCTCGGCGAGGTCTCCCGTACCAAGATGAAGATCCAGTGAAGGCAACGTCCATTCTCCCTGGGGCACTTATGTTGTTCAGCATGCTCATCAGCCTCACTGCCTGCCCGATCTTCAAACGCACATCGTTCGGCGCCAAGTACCAATGTGGCTTCGACCAAAAATTGCCGGCAACCTAGGTGGCGGCCTTCCAAGGCGACGTTTCGACACTCACGGCCCTGCCCTACAAAGATCCCTCGATCGATCAGGCGCTTGAAGTCACTGGATCCTGCGCGGGGTGGCGACCAATCATCATCGCAGCTGCCGAAGGTAAAGCCGACGCCGTCAAAATGCTCTTGGCCAAAGGTGCGGATCCGAACGTCACCAACTTGAAGGGTCGCACGGCGTTGATGTTCGCAGCACGCTACGGCTACGATACCATCGTAGACGACCTGTTGAATGCTGGTGCCAACCCCAACCTGGTCCCGCTGGAGGGGCCCAAGGCAATCGTGGCGGCAGGCATGGAAGGTCATGCTCGGGCAATCCTGAGTATCCTGAAGCGAGGCGGTACGATCACTGCCAGGGATTGTGAACCAAAGAACCAAGACGGCTGCGTTCGTATCGGAATGGTCTTGGGGGCACTCCTATTTGATAACGAGCGCGCGAAAGAAATCAACGCGCCTTTCTGCGACCAAGGTTACCAGCGCTCCTGCGCCATCGTAGCTGCAGCGAGTTGTCTGCTGAAATTTACTGAAAACGGCAAGGCCCCTTCCAGCGATCAACAGTCAAAGTTCATCGAGTCGTGCCTACCTCCAGAAGCCAAGAAAGAGGCAGAAGAACTGTTGCAGCAACACCATTGAAGTCAGACGCGTGCCTCGGTCGGAGCGGTAGAACCCAGTAGTGACCGCGGCCGCGGCCAAGGCAGCCCAACCCAGCCAAGGCTTGCGCGCGTCCAGATAGTGGTTATTCGTGCCCTTCTGCCATGGATCTGTCAGTCCTCAAAAGCATGCCCATTGGGTTGCTGATGTTTGCTGCAATGGTTTGGGGCTTCTTTCGTCGACGTGCAAGGCAGAAGTCAGCTCAAGCGGACTACCCCGCTTTGGCCGAGCGCCTTCGACTCACCCATCGACCACCAGCGCATCCAAAGCAGATCGGACAGCTCTATGGGACAATGCGAGGCTTTTCTGTCTTGGTCGATCCCGACGAACAGCGCAAGATCATCGTTCGTTTTCATGGCGAACCAAAGCTAGATCTCCGTTCCTACGAGGGGCCACGTTGTCCAATTGGAATGGAGTACTACACGGCGCAAGATCGCGTCGTGGACGGTTATCTCAAGACGAGATACGCGAGTCCAGAAGTCGCATTGCGTCTGGACAAGGCCGAGCTACGCCGTTTGGTCCAGCCCTTTCATGAACGCTACCGCCACGCCGTAAAAGAGCTGAACATCACAGAACATGGCGCTACCTGCGTGCTCGATTTCGGCAATCCGCCGCATATCCCCACCGACGCCGTGGAGGAACTATTGCCTGCTCTGATCGATTGGGCTGAGGCAATCGAGCCGTAAGAGTGTTATCGGTCCAGGACGTAGATGGCCGAGGGGGTACGCTTCGTCACTGCGGACACGAATGCCATCCACGTGTCAGCGGTAACGAGGGACGGCTGCTTGGTGCGTTGTACTTGTTGCCAGTCAAAGAATCGATTGAGTATCGCCGCTCTTCGGTTGCCGCAGCCCACAGCACATTCTCCTCCCAATGGGCTCGGCGGACTACGTCACCGCAGACGCTCGATTAAGGTTAGAATTGCCAGTGGACCTGAGATTTGCTCTGAGGGGTGGCCTTCGCCCCTTGAGCCCTGTGTTGATCCACATACCGGCGGGGATGCGAATCAACATCTACCCGACACCATCGACCGACCTTGTCGGCTATTGCGGGAGGTTCGCCATGTTTTGGGTCGGCAGCGTCTTCGGACTGTCGAGCGGCATACTCGCAGGTATGTGGATCAACGTATGGTTGACATCCCCGGTTTTCCCAGTGTGGAGTCGGGCCGAACTCATCCGACCCGGCTGGTCCAGATTGCTCGATTTCACGCCGCGAGATTCCGGTGAAATACTGATTCCTGCTGCAGGCAAATGTGGCCGATTGCAACCGAACCGTAGGTCAAGCCGCGAATCCTACGCCAACGCTGCGGCAGATTGACAGCGACGACCGGGCCCGACTGCTGTATGTTCCCGACAGGGCAAACGATGCGATCCAATCGAAGGCAGTGCGTCTACCTAGCAGCGGGGTTTCTCGGCTTGATTGGGGTTTGGTCGAGCGCGGTGGCGGCTCAGGGCGCAAAACCCAGAATAGCGGGTTCAGGTGCGCACGCGCCTGCGCCTACGCCTGCGACAGAGGCGTCAGTGGCTCCCAATGCTCAGCCACCGGCGGGCGAAGCGGTTGTCGGTTCCGTGGCAGCAGCACCTGGCGCAGGAACACCCACAACTGTGACCTCCTCATCAGCGGCCGCCGCCACCGCGTTGCCTGCTCCGTCAGGAACAGCTGTCACGCCGATCGCGTTAGCGCCGCCCGGCATGGACTGGGATTCAGATTTTGCTCGCGCTAAGACGAATTTCATCGCCGGAAACTTCCGGCTTGCGACCAAACAGTTCGAGAATCTGGCGCTCCGCGCTCGCACCCCGATAGAGAAGGCTCGTGTAGCCGAGCTGCTGCAGGCTTCGGCAGAATGGACGCGTCGAGACGTCATTCTGATTGAGCAACGCGAACTTGCCGGAAGTGACTTGCAGTCGCGCCGAAGCGATCGACGGACTGCCGACGAGATCGGCGTGCTCTATCTTTCCGCAATCGGCTATGGCCTTGGAACGGGTCTTTGGCTTGACGTGCAAACCGAGCCCGATTCGGTGGCCGGGTACATCATGCCGCCGCTGCTATTTGCGGGCGCGGCTGTTGGCGCCGTTGCTTTGATCGATAGCGGCAAGGGGCTTCGCTACGGGACGGCCCAATCGATCTCATCCGGTATGTTCACCGGGTTCATTCACGGTCTCTCTTGGTTGACGTACTACCAAACGTCATCGAAGTACTACGACGAGATGGATGGGAAGAACTATGCCTCGTTGCTCTGGGGAACCACGACGATTGGTGCCGTCGCTGGCGGCATCATTGGAACGGTCAACTCGACGACACCGGGTCGTGCCTCGTTTGTAAGCTCCGCAACGCTCTGGCCAGCGCTGGTGTTGGGGCTAGCAGGCGCCGGCTTCACGTCGGATGAGCACTATCGCGACGATAATGCGCTTCTGTTGTCTGGTTTGGGCGCAGCGGCAGGCACGATTGGGGGTGTGCTTGCGGCGGGCTCAGTGGCGCCCACTACGGCTCGCGTGCGGTTTCTCGATCTTGGCGCCATTGGCGGCGGGCTAGCGGTGGGTGGGCTGGCGCTGGCCGCTCGTGCCGAAGAGACGAAGGACGGAACCGAAATCTTTTTGGCCACTGACGCCGGCATTTTGGCAGGCCTTGGTCTCGCCTGGTGGCTAACCAGCGGCATGCCGCGGGATCTCGGGGCGCAGACGCCCCAGCCGTCCAAGGTCTCGCTGACTCCCACTCTGCTGCCGCAGCGTGGAGGCCTCGGGCTTGGTGCCGTCGGCACCTTCTGAAATCCGACCTGTCCCTCGACGTGCGGTCGGCAGGTGATATCTCATTCGGACCATGTCCGAACCTAGAACCGCCGAGAGCCGCCTGGATGAGCTTCGCGGCCATTTGCGCGAGCTTGGCTCCGTCTTGGTGTGCTTCTCTGGGGGAATCGATAGCGCTTTGCTGCTGGCCGTCGCAACCGAGCAGCTTCCATCGGGACGGGCAATTGGGCTGACTGCGGTCAGTCCAAGCCTAGCGCCTAGCGAGCGCGAAGACGCTGAGCAACTAGCGCGCGAGCTCAACTGTGACCTTCGCTTTGTGGAAAGCCACGAGATCGACCGCCCCGAGTACGCGAAGAACGAGTCCGACCGCTGCTTTCACTGCAAGACGGAACTCTACGAGATCGCCGAACAGAAGCGTCTCGAGTGGAACATCGATTACATACTTAATGGCGCTAACCTTGACGATCTCGGGGATTTTCGCCCAGGGATGGATGCGGCTCGCCGCGCCCAAGTGAAGATGCCCTTTGTCGATCTGGGCTTTGCCAAGGCGGATATTCGCGCGGCTGCAAAGGAACTGGGGCTGCCGCTCTGGGACAAGCCGGCTTCGGCTTGCCTGTCGAGTCGCCTGCCGTATGGCGCTACCGTCACTCGTGAACGGCTCGTTCAGATCGCCGACATGGAAGCGGGGCTGCGCGCGTTGGGGTTTCGCCAAGTGCGCGTTCGCTGGCACGAGCGCATCGCTCGTATCGAGCTGCCGCTCGAGGATCTCGGGCGTAGCCTCGCGCCTACCATTCGCGCACAAATCGTCGAACTGGGTCAGGCATCGGGGTTCAACTACATCACCTTGGATCTGGCTGGCTATCGCGTGGGTTCGCACAATGAAGTGCTTGTCGGTAACCACTTGAAGCTCGTCGAGTAGCATCCCGCCGTTTGCACGCGCCTAGCGGCAACAACATCAGCCGCGAAAGCCATCGAGCCGAGTTAGTCATTGCGACCAGACTCGGCTCGAGCTCGACTAGATGGTTCGAGTGGTCGCGACCTTCAGTAGCGTCCGCGGCCACCGCCGCCGCCAGGACCGCCACGTCCGCGGCCACCGCCACCAGGACCGCCACGTCCGCGGCCACCGCCACCAGGACCGCCACCGGGACCGCTGCGACCGCCGCTACCTTGATGCGGACCAGCTTCGCGTGCCATGGCAATGCGCTCCTTGGCGCGTTCGCCTTCCTCGCCTTCTGGCAGCGGAAGAAGCTCGCGACGGCTCAGGCGGATGCGACCCTCGCGATCGACACTGATGACCTTGACCTCGACCTCATCGCCTTCTTTGAACACGTCGAAAGGCGATTCGATGCGTTCATGGGCGATCTCGGAGACGTGCAACAAGGCTTCGGTGTTGGGTAGGATCTCGACGAAGGCACCGAAGTCCACCAACCGCTTGATCGGTCCCTTGTAGGTTTTACCAACTTCGGGCTCGGCGGTCAGGCCTTGGATGATCTCAATGGCGCGACGAACCGCATCTGGATCCGAGCCGGCGACTGCAACGGTTCCGTCGTCGTTGACGTCCACTGAGCAACCCGTCTGATCGATGATGCCTTTGATCGTCTTGCCGCCGGGGCCAATCACGATACGGATCTGATCCGGCTTGACCTTAACGGTCGTGATCCGCGGCGCCCAACGATTGATCTCCGCGCGGGGAAGCGGCAAGACCTCGAGCATCTTGCGCAAAATGTGCAACCGCCCTTCGCGTGCCTGCGCCAAAGCCTGTTCGAGGATCTCGCGCGAAAGCCCCGCAATCTTGATGTCCATCTGGATGGCGGTGACGCCGCGGTCAGTACCACAGACCTTGAAGTCCATATCGCCGAGGTGATCCTCGTCGCCCAAGATGTCGCTCAAGATAGCGACCTTGTCGCCCTCCTTGATCAGCCCCATGGCAATGCCCGCCACGGGCTTGCGGATCGGTACCCCACAATCCATCATGCTTAGAGTGGCCCCGCATACGGTCGCCATCGAGCTCGAGCCATTGGATTCAAGCACCTCTCCAACACATCGAATCGTGTAGGGGAACTGATCGTGTGCGGGGATCATGCGAGCCAGTGCGCGCTCAGCGAGTGCACCGTGTCCAATTTCCCGCCGGCCGGGACCGCGCATCGGCTTGGTTTCACCGGTCGAAAACGGCGGGAAATTGTAGTGCAGCATGAACTGCTTGTAGCTCTCGCCGATCAGCGCATCGATCTTCTGCTCGTCACCCGAGGTGCCGAGCGTCGTTGTGCCAATGACCTGGGTCTCCCCACGCTGGAAGAGCGCCGAACCGTGGACTCTCGACAGGAGCCCAACCTCGCAGGTGATGGGACGAATCGTCTTGGTATCGCGTCCGTCGATGCGCTTGCCCTCGTTGACGACCATGCCACGAACGACGGCAGCTTTGCGATGCTCAAACTCTCCGGACACCAGTTTCTCGACCGCCGCAAACGACTCCTCGCCCATCTCGGCCTTCAGGACCGCAACGAGTTCGTCCTTGGCCTTGTCATAGGCATCGTAGCGCGCCTTCTTCTCTCGGATGACCGAGGCTTCGCGCAATTTGGCATCCATTAGCGAGCTGATCTTGGACTTGATCGATGGATCGAGCTCGGGGGTGACGAAGGGGCGCTTCGGTTTGCCTATCGCGAGGCGCAGCTTGTCGATGAGATCGAGGATTGGCACGGCTTCGCGATGCGCAAACATCAAGGCGTCGATCAGATCGACTTCGGATACCTCGTCGGCGCCACCTTCCACCATGACGATAGCGTCGCGACTTACCGCAACGACTAGATCGAGATCCGCTGCCTTTATCTGATCGAAGGTCGGGTAGGCGATGAGCTCGCGCTCGACGCGGGCAACGCGAATGCCGACAACAGGGCCGTCCCAGGGGATGTCAGAGATATGTACGGCGGCGCTGGCCGCAGTGAGCGCCAGCACGTCCGTGGGGGTCGTCTTGTCTGAAGACAACACCGTTGCAATGACCTGTGTGTCCTTGCGGTAGCCCTTGGGAAACAAGGGGCGCAACGGGCGATCGATGATGCGCGAGGTTAGTGTTTCGGCGTCACGCAGCCGACCTTCGCGCTTGAAGAAACCACCGGGGATGCGCCCGGCAGCGTAAGTCTTTTCGACGTATTCGCAGGTCAGGGGGAAGAAATCCAACCCTGGTCTTTCACTGCTTGATACTGCAGTGACGAGGACCATGCTCTCACCGAAACTGATGAGGACGGATCCATGTGCCTGCTTCGCCAAACGCCCGGTCTCGAACGTCATGGCGCGTCCCGAAATGAGGACAGATTCACGAACAAACATGGCTGATGCGCTCCTTGTACGAGGAATGCCGCTTCGTGCGGCACAACGCCAAGTACAGGCGCATTGTCTTCAGCCTCGGTTGCCGTGCGTTACCGTTCCGGGTGACGCGCGCCAATCGAAGTTGAAGCGACCGTGCGCCGTACTCGAGAAGACGGAGACGGGCCTAGAAGGCCCGTCAGCTACTTACGCAGATTCAAAGCAGAAACGATCTTTCGGTACCGTTCGATACTCTCACGCTTGAGGTAGTCCAACAAGCGTCGACGCTGCCCCACCATACGGAGCAGACCGCGACGGGAGTGGAAATCCTTCTTGTGAGTCTTGAAGTGCTCTTGCAAATACTCGATACGCTGGCTCAGCAGCGCCACCTGGACCTCAGGCGACCCGGTGTCCTTCTCGTGAAGGCGGTGCTGAGTGATCGTCTCGGTCTTGGCTCCCAAATCGTAATCCATTGTCAGTCGTTCCTTGGTTTTTCGGCCGGCGGAGTATACGCGACAAGCGCGCGGGGTCAACCTCAACGGACCAAGGAATGTCCGCGAGTTGGATCGGGCTCAAAGGCCGGTGCACCATCGAGCAGATCAGCGAAACAGGGAGCGTAGCCTTCAGTCACCATTCGCTCGACCTCTTCCGCTGTCGATGATGCCAAGGCTGCATCGGCCAACTGTTCCAATTCCTGCATCGAAACGCGGCTGATGGCCTCCTTCAACTCGGGGATAGCCGCCCCCTCCATGCTGAGTTCACGCAGGCCCATACCCAGCAAGAGTAGGACTCCAAGTGGATCGCTGGCCATCGCACCGCAGGCCAATACGCGTCGATTGTGTCTTTCACCGGCGCGCGCAGTGCGTCGAATCAGCCGAAGCACGGCCGGATCGAACGGAGATGCCAGTGCCACGAGTTCACGCCTTCCGCGGTCGACGGCAAGCGTGTACTGCACCAAGTCGTTCGTGCCAATGCTCAGAAATGCCGCTTCACGGGCGAGCTCGTCGGCCATCATCGCTGCCGATGGCACCTCGATCATGCACCCGCAGGGTATGAATGCCGCCCTGGGGAGTCCTCGGGCATCGATCTCATCCATTGCCTGATAGACGAGGCGCTGCACCGCGCGGAACTCGCCGACGGTGGCCACCATTGGGATCATGATTTGGACGCGACCATGCGCCGACGCGCGGACCATCGCGCGTAGCTGAGTTAGAAGCAATTCCGGCATCGCCAACCCAAGCCGGATGCCTCTGACGCCTAGTGCTGGGTTGAGGCCTGATGGACCTTGCAGCGCTGGCGCCAACTTTTCGCCGCCAATATCGAACGTGCGTAACGTGACAGGAAGCGGTGCCACCGTTTCCACCACACGCCGGTAGATCTCGTATTGTTCGTCTTCAGTGGGTGGTTCGGGACGGTCTATGTAGAGAAACTCAGTACGATAGAGGCCTATCCCCTCGGCGCCGTGTGCCAATGCGCCATCCACCTCAGTGGGCAATTCGATATTTGCCCGCAGGTGGATGTGGATACCACAACGCGTCGTTGCTGGTCGGTCGTGGAGGGCTCGCAGCTCACTTGTCAGCGCTCGATAACGGTCGGCGCGCCGCCGCGAGGTCTCGAGCATTTCCTCGCTAGGCGACACAATCACTCGACCGCGCAGGCCATCGACGATCACCGTGTCACCACTGCCGATGCGACTGACGGCTCCCACGGCACCTACGACGGCCGGGATCTCGAGCGCGCGCGCGACGATGGCGGTATGTGACGTGCGTGTCCCGACCTCGGTGACAATCGCCAATACCCGGTCTCGCGACAGCTCCGCCGTTTCGGCGGGAGACAGATCGTGCGCGACGATGACGACAGGTTCGCCGGTATCGGGCAAAGAGACGACGCTGCGCTGACCGGAAAGCACGGCCAAAATCCGATCGCCAACGAAGCGCACGTCGTGGCTGCGTTCTGCCAAGTAGGGGTCGGGCGCCTGGGCCAGATTGGCGGCAATCTCGTCCACGGCCAAATCCAGCGCCCATTCTGCACAGACGAGATCGAGCAGAATACGCCGTTCGACGTTGTCTCGGAGCGTCTGGTCCTGAACCATTAGGACATATGCTTGAAGTACGGAGGCCTCGATGTGGCCGCCCGTGGCGCGCGCCGCAACCTCCTGCAGTTCACGAGCCGCGCGCTCGATCGCCAGCTGATAGCGGTCGACCTCTTCAGTGGCCTGATGCTTTACGATGCGCCGCTTGACCACGCCGGGGCGACGCACCTCCACGACCAGGGCCTGGCCTATGGAGAGGCCTGGTGAACCCGCAATTCCGTCCAACTCAACGACGAGTCGGGCGGCGCGAATGGACGAAACGCTGTCGGCCATCTACTCCCCCTCCCCAAATCGGTCGTCGATAAGTTCTCCAATGGCACTTACGGCTTCGCTGGCCATGTCGCCGCGCGCCTCGACGTCGAGTGACGTTCCCTGTGCTCCACAAAGGAGGAGAACGCCCATGACGCTCTTGGCATTGGCTCCCTGCCCGTCACGGCTCACCGAGATCTCACACGGAAACCGCGAGGCGACGTTGACGAGCTTGGCTGCCGCGCGCGCGTGCAAGCCGAGACGATTGCGAACTAGGAACGAGCCACGGGCGGTGGTCATTCGGGGCCTCGCACTGAGGCTGTACCGGCGTCCAGCTGCGGACGCGCGGGGGCGCGTGGCTCTGAGAGTCGATTGCGTTCGACGTCGCGGTGTAGGACATCGACGTGACGAGCCGTGTTGGTTCGCAAATGCGCGGCAATCGCCTCGGCAACGGCCACGGAACGATGTTGGCCACCGGTGCAACCGACTGCCACGGTCAGGTAGCTCCTACCTTCGCGTTCAAAACGAGGCAGACAGAATTCGAGAAACGCGTCGACCAGTTCGAGATACTGCTGCCCGTCGGGGTCGTCGAGGACGTAGCGCCTGACTTCGGCATCGCGCCCGGTAAGATGGCGAAGCTCCTCGACGAAGAAGGGATTGTTCAGAAATCGCACGTCGAGGACCAGGTCGGCATCAATCGGAGCGCCATACTTGAAACCAAACGAGACGACGCGCGTCCGCATCGTCGATTGGCCGCTGGATTCCGGCCCGTACAAATCAACGACGCGGCGCCGAAGCTCGTGAACGTTGAGCGAAGTCGTATCCATGACAATCGTGGCTCGGGCGCGTAGCCCCGCCAGCCGGCTGCGCTCGAATCCGATCCCCTCCAATAGCGCCGTGGCCAAGTGCTGAGGGCCGGGCGAACCCGCTGCGCTTAGCGGATGAGGGCGGCGCGTGCTGCCGAATCGTCGCAGCAACGCTTCGTCGGATGCGTCGAGAAAAAGGACTGAGACGTCCAGCCGTCGGTCCATCTGAACCCCATCGACGACACTTGCTGCCTGGTCGAAAAATGCTCCAACCCTCACGTCGATTCCAAGGGCAATACGGGTAACCCCATGCCCGGCAAGTGTATCTAGCGTGGCCGGAACAACGGTGCTCGGGAGGTTGTCGATACAGAAGTACCCAAGATCCTCGAGTGCCGCGACTGCGGTGGAGCGCCCAGCTCCACTGAGCCCTGTCACGAACACAAGCTGCGTCTTCGGCTCTGTCACTTGCCCTCTGGCTTCGTCCGAGGCCGCAGCATACCCTGCAATGCAACCGCTGGTGGCGATGAGCTCTCGTAGATTGGTTCAGGTCGATACCGCTGGCTTGGAGGGAATGACGGCTGAAGAGGTGCTGTCGGATCGGCGACAGAACCGACCAAATTGCTATCAATTTGAGCGATGAACTCGCGTGCTGGGTAATGACCAGCTTGGCGTAGCAATTCGATGCGCGCAGCGATCTCGATGATGGAACTCATGTTGCGGCCTGGACGTACGGGCAAGCGCACTTCACGGACGGGCACACCAAGAATCTCAGTGAATCGGTCGTCCGAACCAATGCGATCATAGGTTGCATCTTGCTGCCAGAGCTCGAGTTGAACAACCAAGTCGATTCGCTTGCGCTCGCGCACGGCCGTCACACCGAAAAGATCCTTTATGTTCAATATGCCAAGTCCACGCACTTCGATGTGATGCCGCAACAGCTCTGCGGGTTGACCAAACACGATACCTGGCGGCTTGTAGTCACATTCGATGACATCGTCAGCGACTAGTCGGTGGCCACGCATGACCAAATCCATGGCACATTCGCTCTTGCCAATGCCACTCTTGCCGAGCAACAGCACCCCTACCTCAAACACGTCAATGAGTACCCCATGAATGCGCGTGCGCGGCGCTAGGCGTTCGTCAAGTAACGTGTGGATTGAAGTAATGGCTGTCGAGGAACGTTCCTCGCACGCCACGAGTGGCGTGGAAGTGCGTTCTGCCTCCTCAATGAAGGCAGCAGGAGGCTCGGTCCCGCGGGTGACTATGACGCAGGCAAGTCGTACGGAGAACAGATTGCGCGCCGCTTCCTCTTGTTCTTCAGCGGAGAGGACATCGGCATAGCTTAGTTCAGTCTCGCCGAGGATCTGGATGCGCGTCGGCACGATACCGTGCAGGTGTCCCACCATCGCCAACCCAGACTTCTGGATTCGCGGATGCGTAATTACACGATCCAGTCCGCTAGCCCCAGCCAAGAGTCGGCACCGCAGTTGCAGCCCAGCATCTGCGAGTAGTTCCGCCGTCGAAATCGTTCTTGCGCCAAGTAGTGGTGGGTCGTAAACGGCCATTCTTGTTCCCTAGTACACCGCGTCTTGAGTCATAATAAGACCGTATGCGGAGCTTGGGTCTTTGCATCCAATCAGGCGGTTTCGAGTGGAAGCGTCGCGCAATAGGCGCGAGATTCGCGCCAAAGTCTTGAGATGTTCTCCGGTTGCGCGCCTCGGCCCGACAACACCGAAAACGATATTGACCGGCGCGCCGTCGATCGCGGAAAATTCGATGCCCGCCGGGCAGATAACCAAGGCTGCCGCTTGGTTCGTGGTTCCATCCGTCGAGGCATGAGGGATGGCGACGCCATCACCGATCCCAGTACTCTGAAGCTTCTCTCGTTCTAGTAGCAGGCCATACACGGTGGCGGCGTCGAGACCAACAGCGGGTGAGATGAGCATGCCCAGCTGCACCAGCGAGGCATTCTTATCCCGTATCGAAGCCCCGTTGCCGTCGAATAGAATTCGCTGTTCGGACAGAATATCGGTCAGTCGCATGACGTGCTCATCGATTAGGGGGGCCCGGGTCCCGTACCCGGGCCCAGACCTTTCGCTACCTGGCTGCCCGGCGCGAGCTCTTGACTTTTTTCGTGGCGGTCTTTTTGCTTGCGGAGGAAGGTCGAACCTTGGGCGCAATTACATCCAGGCCCGTCGTGCCTTGGCGAACAGTGACCTTGCTGCGGCGCTTCTTGCTTACCTGTTCGCCCTTGTCGGTGCTGATCTGCCGCTCCAATTTGTCGACAACCTTGTCGATGGACGCATACATTTCTTCGGTCGCTTCTTTGGCTTCACTACGCCTCTTGCCACTGGAGATTTGGACCTCGGCGACGTGCAACTGTTTCTGAATCGTCAAGGTGACTTTGGCAGTCATCGGCTGTTGGAGGAGCTTTTGCAGCCGCGACACCTTCGTCGCTACGTACTTCTTGATCGCATCGCTGGTTTCCATTTGGCGGAACGTGATGCTGATGTTCATCGAACCTCCTCATTGCCACTCGATCGGGAGTGGACTTCTGTGCAGTTGCTCAGACAAATCGGCGCGACTCCAATAGATTCAGAACCCGTGGGGCGAACTAGCGACAAACCAAGCGCTGACTCCGTTTGGGCAGCAAAGGTCTGTGTGTGGAAGACTTGGAACCTTGTCACGGCGCGTCTAGAACGGCTTCTTTCGTTTCGATGATGCCAATATTCCAAGCATTTCTCTGTATTTAGCAACAGTGCGACGGGCAATTCGGATCCCTTCGCGTTTCTCGAGCATCTCGACGATGACCTGGTCACTCAATGGTTCGAGCTTGTCCTCTTCGTCGATCAATTTCTTGATCGCTTGCTTGACGCTTTCGCTGGCGATGTCCTCATTGGCGACCCTGCGAATGCTTGAGTTGAAGAAGTACTTCAACTCGAACAGGCCTTGCGGCGTGTGCATGTACTTGTTGGTGGTCACTCGAGAAATGGTCGACTCGTGCATATCCAGTTCGCGCGCCACGTCTCGGAGGATCATGGGACGCAGGTGGGTCACCCCGTGTTCAAAAAACTCGCGTTGCATGTGGACGATGCACTCTGCAACTCGAACAATCGTTTTGCGTCGCTGTTCGATGGCACGAATTAGCCATTGGGCGTTGCGTAGCTTCTCTCCGACGAACTCGCGGGCAGCCGGGTCCTGCAGGAGTCGTTTGGTCAGGTTCTCGTTGATAAAAAGCTTCTGCAGACCGCGGTCGTTGTCGAGTACGACCCAATTGTCGCCGTCCTTGATTACGTAGACATCGGGCGTAATGCCAATGCTGCGATCGTCTTGATCGGTAAAATCGCGTGCTGGGCGGCTTTCGAGCTTCTGGATCTCCTTTGCCGCCTCGTACACCTCCTCGATGTCGATATGCATCTCCCGAGCAATTGCCTGGTAGTTGTGCTTCTCGAGGTGATGCAGGTATTTGGTGATAATCTCAATTTCGATGGCGTCACAGCCAAACGCATGGGCCTGAACCAACAAACACTCACGCAAGTTGCGCGAGCCGACGCCGATTGGATCGAAATTCTGGATCATTTCCATGACGAGCGGCACATCGTCTGGGTGCAGGCCTGCTTCGACTGCCAAGTCCTCAACCATGTGTTCCGGGGAAGTCAAACCATCGGGACGTTCGACGCCGGACAGGTCGAGGTAGCCTCGCTCGTCGAGATTTCCGATGACCGCCTCAGCAAATTCGCGTTCGGCGTCGGTGAAGTCACTCATTTGCAGTTGCCACAGCAGGTGGTCCTGCAGGCCTGCTGGTTTGGTGAGACTCTGTTCGATCGGGGGAAGTTCTTCGAAGCCGCTACGCGAACCTGGCGTGGGCTGCTGCAATGTTCGATTCTCGAGGAACTTCTCCCAATCGACCTCGCGGGCCGCTTTCTGGTCGACGCGATTGGTCGACGCCGTCATCTGTCGCTCGAAATCGCGCTCTTCGGAAGGGCGAGGTGGAAGCTGCGAGTCCCCTCCGCGCTGTCTGCCGGAGACATCTGGATCGTCCTCGGAGAGTACCGGATTGTTGTCGAGCTCCTTGCGGACCTCTTCGACGAGTTCGAGTCTGGACAGCTGCAACAGTCGAATCGCCTGCTGCAACTGCGGCGTCATCACGAGCTTCTGCTCGAGTCGAAGCGCCGCATGTTGTTTTAGTTCCATCGTGCGATCATCCCCACCGGGAGCCTGAGACTCTCCGGAGTCTAACATCTTCGCCAAGGGAAGGCGCCAGCCAAAGCGAGCGTCTTGCTCTGACGGTTGTTGGAACGACAGCGGTTCCTTGGCGCTACTTAGCCTTGGCTTCGATCGGAATAGACCCGCGGATCTCGTCTAACGTGATCCGTCCGGTCGGAAGATCGATGGTGGCATGATCAGCCTCTATCCAGCCGCGGCCTCGAGAAATCCGAACATTTCCGACCAATCCGGCGCGGCGTTCTGGGATCTCCACTTCCAGACTCTGTGCTGTGGCCGTGATACCTCGGATGGCCGCGCGAACGTTGCCCGACCCACGCGCCCAGCGCACCATCGGGGCATCGTCGTAGCGGATATCGACTCGGTCGCAACTCACGTCGAGCTCCCCCAATTTTATGCGAACTTCACCCTCGAGTTTGGCGACTCCTTTGGAGAAATCGACATCCAGATGCTTGGCCGAAACATCCAATGCTTCGGCGCCGATTTGCATGAGCGGCGCTGACGACGACGACGACGCCAACAACAGAGTGGTCGAACCAATGACCGCAACTGTCCAGCTGCGCCAGCGTGGACGGGAGTTTATAGGCACTGCCAGCATGCCTGGCCAAGCCTAGCAGAAACCGCCTCAAGCGCGAATGGCATCTGCGCAGTAGAGATATTCACCCCCGGGGCTTTCGCCGACGAATCTACATGTATTCTGGAGCTCCGCCGCGGGCTGAAGTGCGCTTCGGCGAAGTGGACGAGGATTTCGGCAGCCACGTGTCGTAGCTTAAATAAGTTGAGCCAATGCGACTCGGGGCGCCTGTCGGTGGATCTGCTGAGTCGTGTGCGTTCTGCCAGGGGCGATGGCGCGGTGTCGTGGAGTCAGAGCCGGGGCAGACCAAGGCTGCACGACGTCGGGCCGGTTGTGCATCTGGCACCACTTCTTCCCTGCAATGGGCGAAGATCGTGCGCCTCAGGCGACTGCGAATGGATGGCTCCCCGCTGCTGGGCGACATCTGGTAGGCTACGCAGCACTGTGCAACCGCAGTTTCAACCGGCTACGACCACCGCCTCCAGGGTAAAGTGCCTATTTTTGCACATCGATAGGCAGCACGGAAGGGCACGCGCGGACGCATTCCTCGTTGCTGCAAAGTTGGATCGAGGGTATCTCGATGACGAAACGCGGCCCATCCCAGTTGAGGCATGGTTCCGGGCGCTGCTCTCCTTTACTTCGCACTGGGGAAGGGCGGAACTGGAGAAGGTCGTTGCTAGCCACGTCCACGCGGATAATCTCGGAGTGTGGGCGAGAGTGCTGCGCGGGGCGGAGAGCCCAATGGGCGCATTCAGGCAGCTCGGACAGCTTGGCGGCGAGGAGGTCCTCACTGAACGGTGGGAGACTCTCGAACTCGGGCCGCGCCATTGGGTGGGACATGTCCTTGTGCGGGCAGATCAGGCGGAAGAGAGCGACGGTCTCTGCAGTCTCGCACGAGCGTCTGAGCTGTCCAGCATACCGCTCCTCTTCGGCTTGCCCAAGGCCAAGGTACATTCCAGTACGCTCGCGAGTAGTCGACCCGACACACTCGAACAGAGATACCGGGTAACTTGGGGCAGTTCCTCTACCTGTATGCATTGCCTGTTGGCGGGCATGGGCCTCGTTGCTGGAACCACGCTGGGCGTGTTGCAGGGTGCACAGTGGCTAACGGTGGCTTTTGAGGCCAGCCTGGGAGCGTTCTTTGGGTTCATCTCCGGTGTTCTGCACGGACAGTGGCGTGCTCGCAACCTTACCAATGCCGCGCAAGTCGTGAGGCTACGAGCGCTTGAGCGGTCAGTGGCTTTGCGCGAATCTCGCGAGCGACGGGAGTCCGGATTGCTCGAGGGAGGTGTCGTGGCAGGGCAATACCGGCTCGGCAACAAGCTTGGTGTCGGCGCAAGCGGTGCAATCTGGGAGGCCACACGTTTGTCTGATGGTAGAGTCGTCGCGATCAAGCTGCTGCGAGCCGCAGTCGCACACGACACCGTTGCTGCGGATCGCCTGCGCCGTGAGGCGGCCGCACTTGGCTTGGCTTGGCATCCGAACGTGGTTGAAGTCTACGATGATGGGCATTTGCCGGATGGCACCAGCTACCTTGTGATGGAACGACTCTACGGAGAGACGCTTTCAGAACGCCTGCGCCGCGTCGGGACGATAGTGCCGAGTCAACTTCTGCCCTTGGCGCTTCAGGTATGTGATGCACTGGGTGCTGTGCACGCCGCGGGAATCGTACATCGCGACCTGAAGCCCAGCAATGTTTTCCTAGCCAAAACGTCGCCAACGGAGGGCACCGCGGCGTCGGTACCACCCCATGTCGACAAGGTGAAACTGCTCGACTTTGGTATTGCGCGTGTCGAGTGGGCGGAAACGCGGCTCACCAATGCCGGAGCACCACTCGGTACTCCTGGCTACATGTCACCTGAACAGGAGCAGGGTCTCGAAATCGACGCACGGAGCGACCTCTTCGCGCTCGGCAGTATCCTTTTCGAGTGTCTGACGGGGCGGCCCCCACCGATGACGAGTGCTGAATTTCGCAGTGAGCCGCGTGGCTCCGTTGTCGACAGTACGGTTCAGTTGGCATTCAGGGAGATCCCGGAACGCTGGCGGGTGGTTGTAGAACGCGCCACCGACCCGTTGCCGCGTCATCGGTATCCAGATGCTCGCGCCATGAAAGACGCGTTGCTCGAACTTGCAACGTCAACTCCCGACCAAGTCGAGAGAGTCGATACGCCCCGAAACTAGCTTCGCCCGCCACGGGTGCTCTACGGACTAGGGCACCGAAGGAGCAGGTAGGCTTGCGTGGTGTAAGCGAGCTCGATGCGTTCAGTGGGGACGCAATCGAGCTCTGCACCCAGCATTGCTGCGCGGTTGTCGATGGCGCGGGCGAACCCGCTATCGGTCCAGGGTTCTTTTAGCTTGGATGCTGGGGCGAGCAGGATGACGATGCGGTCGACCTTTCTCGACACCAACAATCTACCTTCAATCCGTTTGCTGGTATGCCCGCCGCGCAGGTAGGCAACCGACGCATCCGTTGCTCCTGCAAGATCGACGACTTCTCCCGGGAATGCCGCAGCAACCCAGCCAACGTCGGGAGCTGCAACCACTGAGGCGTCGCGCAGGGAATTCGAGGCGATGCGGATGAGCTGGGTGCGTTGTTCTACAATGCGTCGCGCACTCGGTGTAAGCTTCGTGGCGATGCTTAGGGTCGAAAACAATGCTAGGGCAATTGCCGCAGCGGTAAGCAGTCTTCCGCGGGACGGAGCAATGTGGCAAGCCACTCTCAGCATGGCGGGCATGACAGGCACAACAAGCCGATAGGCCGGCATCCAGTCGCCTCCCGCCAGCGCAACTGCGGCAAAATGGACCAGGATCGCTAAGCCCAGGGCTGCCTCTGGACGTTCCAACGCGGGCCAACCTGGGACGAGGTACGCGAAGGCTTTCGTGCGCCTGCGCGTTGATGTCGGGTCTGCTTCGCTGCCGCCGCGATTTTTGCTCACCCATGGCCATCCTGGCGCAAGCCAGAGCCAGATTGGCCCCGACCAAAGCAGTGCCTCTAGGGCATACCAGAACCCATGTGCAAAATCTGACGGTTTGGCGACTGCTGCAAGTGGATAGGCAGCGCCAAAGCAGAGCCAACGCGTCAAGGCCACCAAGGCGGCTGGCGATACCACCACAGCCAAATCCCCCGAGACCTGGCGCAGGGAGGTTGCTCTGCAAAGCGTCAACGTAGCGGCAAACGGGATCAATTCTGGACGCCAGGCAGCGGCCAACCCAAGGCAGCACGAGCCGAACGGTCCCCGCGCCGTTGCGAGAGTTACGAGAGCCGCAATCGTGGCTGTCTCCAACCCGGCTGACGCCCAGAGCCCCATGGGGCACAGTAGAGCGAGCAGGGCCAACGGCCAGACAGCCGCGCCGCCTCGCTTGACACTGGCGCCAAGCCATGCGGCGCTGGCTACCCAAGTCACGACGCCGAACCACCGAGCGGCCGCGAATGCGGCGACAGGTCCGTTCTTGGCGAACGGAGCTAGCAGGTACGCCCAACCGAGGGGCGTTACGGCATCGACAACCGGCCCCGCCGGATTGAATCGGTATCCCCGACCGACTGCAATGTGATGGGCAACCCGAGCAGTGATCAGGGCATCGTCCACCGTGAACCCCCAAAACATGATGGCGCCCGTCATTGCCATGAGACCCGAGAACAGGGCAGCTTGAGCGGTCCGGGACTCTCGAAGACGCCAGAATTGCAGCGAAAGTACCTCCACACCCCCCCCTACTCAGGTCGCGTCGCTTTGACAAGTCCTCGGCGATCGCGCCCCGAAACTTCGTTGTTGGTCGGCATACTCCCTACGATGGCGGACGAATGACAGCCATCCACGTTGTGGTGCGCCCCCGACCGGAACACGCACGAAATCCGGACCCCTCTGCCAACCTTGGCCACTTTGACGTGGTCGTTGACGGTATCAACGTTACGGCCAGGGTCGGTGAAGGCCAGGCCCTTTCCGTATTGGCAGACCTTGGGACGACCGTCGCCGAACTGGTCTCCGGACGTCGGACCCGAAGCGTCGTGCAGCTCTATTCCAAGGACGATGCCTGGGAACTCGGACTGGAAGTTGACGGCCGCCATGTTCTCATCACCGTCTTTAAGGCCGGACAGGAGCCCGAGGTCGCCATCGCGGAGCGTCCGGTCGAGCTGGTTGCACTTCGCCATGGGCTGCTTGAAGCACTCGCGTCCGCGAAGAGTGTTCAGTCGCCCCGTTCGATCGCCGCCGCCATCGACTTGGCTCACCACCTTCTCTCTTCGATTGCGCTTAAGGCAATGCCATCGCGGCCGAGTTGCGAAGTGAGTATCACGCCAAGAGCGGTAAGAAGCTTCGCATTTCATGCTGAAGTGCGATTGCGCAGCGTCAAGGTCGAAGGCGCTGCGGCAAATGCGCAGCTCGAGCGCTCAGATCTTCACGCCCTTCTCTTTGCTGGTAGCTTTGGAGTCTCGGCTCGGGGGCGAGTCCAAACTGTTCCGTCGGTGCCGCTGTTCCTCGTCGCCAGACGGCTCGTCGAATTAGCTCGTGACGCGCTGCTGGCTCGTCAGGTAGCAAGACCGCTATTTCGTCGTCACCAAGTTGGTCCGGTCCGACTCGGAGTGCGGCTTGCTCCAGTCGATGCTCCCTTAGCGTTCAGTCTCGGTTCTGCGCAGGCTCCGGCTGGAGCCGGACTCACCTTTCCCGAGCTGGATCCAATCGTATTCGCGCAAGCCGCGGTGCTATTCGTGCGCTCCTTGCGTGACGCGATCCTCGTCGCGGATCCAACTCAAGCCCACAACTTGAAGTTGAGTGATCTCGTCGCCGAGGCCAACGCGCTTGCCGAATTAACGCAGCCCGTGGAGTTGGAGACGGCTCTGACCAATCCCAGGCCGGAGGAGTACCGACGATTCGCCGTTGCTCGCACCGAAACGCAATCGAGCGGACGTTGGGATTCCGGCGTCCCGTTGCGTTTCTCGGCGCGCTGGACTGCCAGCGTTCCCAACATCGACCTCAAGAGCGTTCTCGTTACGGGAGACCACTTTCTGGTTGGTGCTTTGCGAGAGATGGCATGTCTCGAACGCCACACGGGGGACGTTCTGTGGCGCATGCCGCTGCCTCGGGCAGGAACACTCGCGATTCCTTCGGGGTTCGTCCGCTTGTACCCGGATGGAAGGTTGTCCGTCCACGACATTGAGAACGGTCAATCGCGCTTCAGTTTGAGACTGGTTCCAAGGACGGCTGGCGGTGCCGCAGGGGCGGTCGTTCTGGCGTCGGGATTGCCCAAGCTCATTGCCGTGGCCGAAGGTGATCGGCGTATCACTGCAGTGGATCTCGTCTCTGGCGAGGTTCGCTGGCGATACACGGCTCGCCGCCCCTCTCCGATGCGCGTTCGCCGTGCGGGGCGCTTGATCCTCGTCGGCGGCGGTGACTCGGTCCTGGTTGCGCTGGATGTCGCAACCGGAGAGACGATTTGGCGCGCTTCCGATCGGCTTCCGTTCACGGGCGACGTCGCCGTCGACGGTGAGGATGCGTTTGCCGTCACTGCGGGCGCTCAGGGGCGCGGCACGCTCCTTCACTACGACGTATGTTCGGGTGAGTTGCGTTGGCAGGCGAGCATTGATGACCGCCCCATGGCAGGGCAAGCCCCGCTCTTGACGCCCAAGGTGGTGGTCATCGCCGTGCGTGATGCGCGCGGTTGCGGTGCCCGTGCCTTCGACCGCAGGACGGGCGAAGAGATCTGGCATATCGAACCGGGCCAACTGCCGCGGCAGTCCGGGTGGCTCGCCATCGACGACGGTATTGTTGTCAATGGTGCAGACGCCACGGTTACAGCCATCGAGGCGAGTACAGGTGCATTGCGGTACCGACACGTCCTTTCACGCCCAATGGACCCGGATATACCGCGGCAGATCCAGCCCGTGCTACGCAGCGGTGCCCTATTCGTACCGCAGCAACAAGTTATGGTTATGCGACCGCGGGACGGGCAGGTTCTTGGTACCGTTCCAACCGATTTGCTCCCCGACTGGGTGCGCGTGGACGACCAATCGGCCGTATACGTGGCTGAAGAGAGCGGACATGTGGCCTGCTTTTCCGCGGCTCCCATGCTCGTTCGCGTCAAGTAGTTCGGGGCACCGAGCGTGTCATATCCGCAAACAAGCGGGGCAACTAGCCTGAGTGCGCCTCTCCGCCATCGACGCAAATCGTATTGCCAGTCATCCAGTAGGTTGACGGGAGCGAGAGAGCAACCATGGTGGCTGCAACGTCTTCGGGACGCGTGACTCGCCCCATTGGGTTGCGAGACAGTGCCGCCTCCAACATTTTGGCGCTCTGCGGGATTTTGCGCAGTGCGGGCGTGTCCGTTACTCCGGCACAAATGGCATTGGCCGTGATCCCCATGGGGCCGAGCTCCAATGCCAACTGTCGAATGTGCGATTCCAGTGTGCACTTGGCGGCACCCACCGCTCCGTAGCCTCGCCAAGCGGTGGTCGCCCCGCTGCTGGTCATGGCAAAAATACGCGAGTCGCGTCCGAGAAGTGCGGCGGAAACGCAATCTTGGGTCCAGTAGACCAGGCTGTTTCCCATGACGTCTATCGTCATCTCCAGCTGTTTCTGGTTGACCTGCTCATCGGGATCCTCGGCAATCAGCGGTCGCAGGGTTCCGAAGGCGAGAGAGTGTAGTAGGACCCTCAAGCGCTCCTGCCGACCCCGCTCGTCGAAGCGGCGGGTGACTTCGCGAAGCACGTCACGGCGACGCTCTGGGTCGGCAGCGTTTACGTTGAAGAACCACGCTTGCCTACCGAGTGCTTCGACCTGGCGCACGATGCGGTCCGCGTTCTCCTGAGTCGCGCGTCGATCGAGATGCACTCCCACGATGTTCATTCCAGCACTAGCGAATGCTAGCGAGGCTGCCTCACCAAATCCGCTAGAGGCACCGAGAATGAGTGCCCAGCCATCCAATCTGGGCAATTCCTGCGAGAGAGTTTCTTGGTTCATTTCGCGCAACGTTCTACTACAAAGTTTCGTTCGCGCGAATCGCCTGTGTCAATTGGTCACTTGGGGGTAAACACCCACGGGGAAAAATCGCGAGGAAGCGCTCTGGGGTGGCGAGTAAAGTTGTACGCATCGACTGCGGGAAGGTGGCCGAGAGTCGGGGCGTAGGATTTCTTGTCGGGCAGCGCTGTCACACCAGACGTGACGCTTGGCGTTACGGAGTGACGCCAGCGTGACGGTCACAATATAGCGAAATCATTATAGAAAAGAGTTGGCACGCACCCTGCAATTCGGCCTCCGACCGTGCAAGCGGAGTGAGGAGTGCCGAAATGACCGCCAGCTGTTTCGAGATCGTTCCAGTAACCACCAATTCTGCCACCGTCGAGGACGAGGCTCGACTGGTGCATGGGCTCGTCGCGGGTGATAAGGGGAGTTGGCGCGAATTCGGTATGCGGTATACACGCATGCTCCAGGCTTGCATTGCCCGTGTAACGTTGCGGTTCCCCGGGATAGTCGGAACAGAAGACGTGCATGAAATTTACGCATTGCTGTGTCTCAATCTCCTGGCGAACGATCGACACCGACTTCGTTCCTTCAATCCATCCAAGGGCATGCGACTGAGCTCCTGGTTTGGGCTGATCGCCGTGCATACAGCGTACGACTACTTGCGAAATGTCCGCCGGCAGCCTACCGGTCCTTGTATTGACGACATCGTCGATTTGGCCGCACAGGTCCCGGAGGTATCCGACGCCTGCGAGCGTAGGGAACAGGCACACCAGGTTGCCCGTCTCGTCGCGGAGCTCTCCGAGCGTGACCGAGAATTCATGGGGCTCTATTTTGGGCAGGGTCTCTCGCCAGAAGAAGTTGCGGCCAAGATGGGGATCAGCGTCAAGACCGTGTACACGAAGAAGCACAAGATCCGCAGCAGACTAGAGACACTAATTGGCCAGGTTTCGGTGGCAGCGTAGTCTCGATGCTGTTCGAGCCACTCGCGCATGTGCTAGATGGGCACAACTCGCCTTGGTCACGCAAAATCAGCATCGTTGGAGTAGAGTCGGTAGGTGCCCTAACCGATTGTTCGTTCACTGCGCGTGGCTTTCGGTCGCGTTGGGTTGCAGCTGGTGGAAGCCATCGTCCTCGGGTGGCGGAACGTTGTCCAGTGGGAATTCGTTGCCGCGCATCGTGCAGCACGATGTCGACCAGCGGCCCAAGCTTGTGACGCTCGTGCGCCAAGGAGATCCGGAAGCTGCTCTGGCGTTGGTCATTGGGCGGTTCGAGACGGTTGAATCGTCGATCGAATTGGCCGCACTACTGACCGACCGTCTGCGAGAGTCGACGCCTCGGATTGAGGTGTTGCCGCGCCTAGGTGGATTGGCGATAGTGGTTCCACTCGAGGAGGCAGCGGCGGCGTACCCCGTGGTCGCGCGACTGGATCGGGCACTCCGCGCCAAGGTGGGTGCTGAAGAGCTGGGCCACGCAAGCTATCAAGACCATCTGCAGCGCCTGCGGCAGGCCATGATGCTGCAGATCTCTACTGCGGAACGTGCTCTGTGTCTTCAGGAACCCAGCCAAGGCGCTCGCTCTGGAGGAGACGTGGAACGGGTGCGACAGCGTGCCTTCTCGGACGACCGCGCGCGTTGGGGCGTGGTTGGGTCGCTTGAGGTAGCCACTGCCGTCGACGCGGCGATTCGCCACCTTGACCCTTGGCCACGGGTTGGTGCGGGCAGTCCGTTCGCACCAACGCAGGATCGATTCCTGTTCGTCAACGTGGGCAATCAGCCCCCACATTTAGCTCTTGCCTGGTGGGCGCCTGTCGTGAGTAACGGCATCTCCGCGAAGCGCGAGCTACAATCACGAACAAGCGCATTGCGCGAGGTGCTGTCTGCGTTGCCGATGCCCATGCGTCTGGACCGCGTGACGGTCTCGCCGCAGGCCTTGGGTAGCTGCGTCGCTCTGTCGATTTCGTCAGATGCGAAAGGGGTGTCCGCGACGACAGAGGAACTTATGTCAACGGCGCGCATTGCCAGCGAAATATTGCGACGTCTCGCGCGACAGACTTCGAGTGAGGATGTCTCGACGCTGGCGGTGGTCGAGCAGACGGATCCGCGTGTCGCAGCCGAGATGGCGGCAGAATTATCCTTTGCGCGCGACGCCGAGGCAAGTACGGATCGGTTCGGAATTGCCATTGACGTGGGGTCGGACGCAGCTGTGCCGACATTCTCTCGGCAGCGGGCAATGGTGGCGCCAATTTCGGCGGGCGAGCTGCCTGTTGTGCGCGTCGCGGAGCATGGCCAGTCGAGCCTCTACGCAATGATTGCGTCGCCTTGTGCGACTTGGAGCGAGTCGAGCAGCACGGCAGGCGCAACGAGCCTTCTGCTACGGATGTTGGCGGCACGATACCATGAGATTCAGAACGTCACGATCGAACCCTGGATCACGGCCGATGGCGCGGGACTCATTGCCCACACGTCGAGGCTGTCCGCACAAGAGACGCCCAAGGAGCAGGCTCGACGACTCGGTGGGGTCTTGGGACGAGTGCTTGCTACCCAGAGGCTTGAAGCAAGTGACCTGTGGAATACGCGAAACGACCTGTTGGCCCAAATTGGCCCCGGTCCCCGACCGGCGCTTTGGCGCGCGCTGTTGGCGCTGTCTCCCCAATTTCCAGGTTTCGTCATTCCAGATGGACAGTTCTCGTCAGTCGAGACCCTGCCGTTGGGAACAGTGCAGGAACGTCGGGCGGAGCTCATGCGTCTTCCCTTGCGTCTCGCGGTCATCGAGAACGACGACGCGCAGCAAGGAGAGGCAGTGCGCGAGGCTCTGATGCAGTGGGTGTCCTTGTTTCGACTCGAGACCAGCCAGTGTCCCGACCCCAATCGAGTTGAGCCACTGCGCGCCGGAGAGAATCGGATCGAGAGCAAGTATCCCGATCCGAACGACGCCGGGACCACGTTGATAGTGCCGCTCCCAGCCCAGGAGCCCTTGGCCGAAGAGCACGTGGCACTGCTGCAATGGTTGCTCGGTCGCTCTTCTGGATGGCTGGCACAACGGCTGCGTTCGGGGAATGTCGTTGCGTCCGTCGATGCGAAAGCGATAGGTGGGACGCAACGTCGTGGGCTGGTCGTGGCCATCGCCGCGCCAGCGTCGAGCATCGATGCTGCCACGGACAGCGTCAGGGAACTGTTTCAGGAACTTGGCACGGGTTCCCTCCCCTTGTCACCAAGCGTTGCTGCAGGGATTGCTGCCGTGCAATTGGCGGATCGCCAGCGACGAAGTATTCCGCAGATGCGTCTCGAGGATCTGTGGTTGGCGCGTGGCCGAGGCGGACGAGTCACAGAGAATGGCTTCCGGAAGTTCCTGGAACAGGTCTTCGCCAGCCCGAGCATACTGGAGGTGCGATCGGTTCGCCCCACGCGCGAGCCGACTGCTGCCGGCCGCACCAAGCGCTGAGCGGTCGAGGCGGAACAGGCGCGGCCATTCGAGTCACGTGGAGCGTGCCGTCAGCGCCTAGGCCCGTCGCTCGGTTTCCAACCCCCGAGAGTCGTGCTACCGAGCTCCCAGTATGTCCCGACGCCAGACGGTACTAATTCTCGACTACGGATCTCAGTACACTCAGTTGATTGCTCGGCGTATTCGCGAGAGTCACGTCTATTGCGAGATCCACCCAGGAACGCTCGGGATTGAGCGCATCGTAGCATTGGAGCCGCGGGCGATCGTGCTCTCTGGTGGTCCGCAGAGTGTCTACGCCGTGGATGCACCTCAAAGTGACCAGCGGGTATTTGCATTGGGTGTACCGGTCCTTGGGATTTGTTATGGCGAGCAGCTCATGGCGCGGCAATTGGGGGGACGCGTCGAAGCCAGCGAGCATCGCGAATACGGGCCCGCGACGGTGACCATCCAGGAGCCAACGGGCCTTTTTGCCTGTTTTTCTAGCAACGAAGAGATCCATGTCTGGATGAGTCACGGCGACAGACTGGTCGAGCTGCCACCCGGTTTCGTGTGCATGGGCACGAGCCCGAACGCGCCTTTCGCCGCTATTGCCAATCTGCAGAAAAAACTCTTTGGGATCCAATTCCACCCCGAGGTGGTTCACACCCCGCGTGGAGCGGAAATCCTGCGGTCCTTCCTTTTCGACGTGGCAGGACTTGAACCCACGTGGACTCCTGGCTCCTTCGTCCAAGAGGCAGTTGACAAGATCCTGGCGACGGTTGGCCCTGACGAAAAGGTGGTCTGCGGTCTCTCCGGCGGTGTCGATTCCACCGTTGCAGCGGTGCTCTGCCAGCGCGCGCTGGGTGAACGGTTGGTGTGCATTTTTGTCGACAACGGGCTGCTGCGCCTGGGTGAACGCGAAAGCGTCGAACACACCATGCGCTCGAATCTCCACCTGAACTTGATCGTTGCGGACGCACGCGAACGATTTCTCTCCGAGCTGGCGGGAGTTACTGATCCAGAAAAGAAGCGCAAGACGATTGGTCGGGTGTTCATCGAGGTATTTGAGGAATACGCGCGTGGCATCGATGGCGCGAAGTACTTGGTCCAGGGGACCCTCTATCCGGATGTCATCGAAAGCGTAAGTGTTCGCGGTCCGAGTGCGGTCATCAAGAGCCATCACAATGTCGGTGGGCTTCCGGAACTCATGAAGCTAAAGCTTATTGAACCACTTCGTGAACTGTTCAAGGATGAGGTGCGTAGTGCCGGAGAGAGCATGGGGATCCCCCATGACTTGGTTTGGAGGCAACCCTTTCCGGGTCCCGGACTAGCGGTGCGCTGTCTGGGTGAGGTCACGCAGGCCCGGTTGGACGTACTGCAGCGCGCCGACCGCATCGTTGACGAAGAGGTTCGCTCCGCGGGGCTCTACGAGTCCCTTTGGCAATCCTTCGCAGTTCTACTCCCGGTCCGCAGCGTGGGCGTCATGGGCGACGATCGGACCTACGAGGAGACTTGCATCGTTCGCGCAGTGCAATCAACCGATGGGATGACGAGCGACTGGGCTCGTTTGCCCCACGAGGTGCTGGCCAAGATGAGTAGTCGCATCATCAACGAAGTGCGCGGGATCAATCGTGTCGCATATGATATCAGCAGCAAACCACCAGCAACGATTGAATGGGAGTAGGCGGCACGCGGTGTTGAGGCTTGACGACACGAACGAGAGCGAGCAACTTGATGGCGATGGCGAATTCCCCGAAAAGTGAGGATCCAGCGGTGGACGGGGCCTGGGTCTGCTGGATTCGCCGCACCGGGGCGCGGGTTGCGGCGGTCGCCGTGTTCAGTATTGTGGCACCGTGTCTGCTTGGCGGCTGCACCCTCGGACTACGCAGCGCAGTATCGATGAAGGTCACTCGTGCCAAGACCACGCCCAGAGATGCCAGCGTTTATATTGACGAGGAGTTCATTGGCCCGCTTTACTACGTGGCCGCGCACGGCATCCGCCTACCGACCGGAAAGCACCGGATCTCGATCGCTCGCGATGGGTACTTCTCCTGGGATAGGATCGTTGAGGCGGACCGTCAGCCGATTGTGCTGGAGGTCGAACTAGTCCCTGTCCCTGACTGATGTCCGTCGTTGCCGCGACCCGTCGAAATCCCGCGTGCATGGGAGGCAACGCGTGCTAGCGTCTCGCCCCCTTCGGGGTGTACCTCAACCTGGTAGAGGGCCGGCTTTGGGTGCCGGAGGCTGAACGTTCAAATCGTTTCACCCCGACTGAAGAACCTAGCGGAAACGCTAGGTTTTTGCTTTCGTGGGGTGGTTTCCAGCGACTTCCATGCGACCCAGGGCCGTAAGGCCGATCTTTGCTTGCTCGCAATGAGTTAGCAACTCGCGTGCGCCCTGGCCGATGCCCGCGCAGTCAGCGCGAGTTCTGCGTTGCGAAAGGACAGGGAGTCAAATGGCTGCAGCGTTTCGAATGGGCGGACGTTCACGGTTGATGCCGTTGCGTTGGTGGAGAGCATGCGTGTGGTGCTGGTTTGGGGTCACCGTGGCGTTCGTCGGTATGGACTGCGGGGGAATTGCGGCAGCGGTCGACGACCGGATCGCTGTATCGGCCGAGTCGCGGCTCGAATCGACCGATCTGGCGGACGCTGCACAGGCAGGCAGCACCGGGGTGGGCCCGCGCGGCTGCAACGCAGGCCGTGCTGGAATGGCACCGTCTTGCTCAAGCGAAGCAGTCTCGGCATTGGCGTCTGCTGGCGAAAGCGGCGGTGCGACGACCGAGCCGGTCTCGTCCCACGGGACCATTAGCGAGGTCAAGTTCGATCCGCCTGGAACCGACGGCAACTACGAGTTCATCGAGCTTCGCGGTCAGCCCGCAGCGGAGCTGGCGGGGCATTGGCTCGTCGCCATCGAGGGCGATCAAGAATCCAATCGCGGTCAGGTTGACGCCGTGATCGATCTGTCAGTCTGCGGAACCGGAGTCTGCCAATTTGACCAGAAGGGACTGCTACTGCTCGTACCAGATCCAACCGCGACGCTGCCCGCAAGCGGTTCCTCGTGGCGATTGAGCAACGAGCTAGCCAAGGGTGGTCTCGAGAACGGAACGGTGTCGCTGCTCCTACTCGTTGGGCGCTGGGCAGGAACTGCTGGCTTGGACTGGGACAGCGATGACGACGGCGCGTTGGAACTTCCCGATGGTGTGGTTGCGATCGATGCGGTGGCTTGGACCGATGGCGATTCCGACGACGCCACCTATGCACCGGCCGTGCTCGGACCGAAGCCGAAACCGCAGGCGATATGGAGCTGTGGAGGTGTTGTTGGCAAAAGAGATTGGCGATACGGTCAGCTGCTCGGGGAGTCAGCTAGTCTCATCGTTGACGCTGCACATAGCGTGCCCGAAGGGCTCGACGCCTTCGCGCTAACGCCCGGAGAGGAGAACAATTGTCAGCTGCTCGCAGTGGTTGCGAGCACGACCACGAGCGGGGCGGTTGCTGGTACGGCTGGCATGACGAGCGCACCGGGAAACGCGGGCTGTGGCGGTGCAGTCTCAGCGGGTGGCATTGACACGACGAGCCGTGGCGGCGCGGTCTCAGCGGGTGGTATTGACACGACGAGCCGTGGTGGTGCTTGGGGCGTGGCCAGCCACGAAAGTGGTTCGAGCGCTTCGATGACGGGCAACGCTGGTGTGGCATCAACGGGTGGGCGGATGACTGCTCCTGCGGTCAACTCGAGCGCTGCAGGCGGCGTGGTCACGCCGCCCCAAACCAACAGCGGCCCTGGGGGCGGACAAGTTGGGTCGACTTCTGGTTGTGGCGGGGTAGCCCTGTTGGTCGTTGCAGCACCACTCACGAGCGTTGCTGGAAACTCCGGATGGTGGTCCCCAACCCCATTTTCATCGGCGCGAGGCGGTCAGCTGGTAGGTTCAGGCGGTGGCGACAGTATTTTGTTCGGCGGCGCGACTTCCGCAACGTCGGGGCCTCCGCCGATGCCAACGGGTTGCGGAGTACACCAGCGGCCATCAGGCTCAACGCGACTCCTGCTTTTCCTCGGAGTAGTGGGCTTGGCCACTCGTCGACGCCGAACCAGCTAAAATGCCGGCATAATTGGTGCCATGCCGTTGGGGATCGGAGCAAAAGTCGTGCGACGAGGGCCTGGGCTGAGTGTCGTAGCGAGAAGCACGATCGGTCCGAGGCGGGTCAGCACTTGCGCCAAGCGGCCTGTTCCGCTATACGGGCGTCCGCAAATGTCGAACCGAGCGATTTGGAATGTGCGCCGACGTCACGAGTGGTTGACCAAGCCTATCAAGGGCAAGCGGCTGAAGAAGCGCAGTCGGACCCGCATTGGGTTGCAGGCTGCGATGGATCGGCGCGTCGTTCCCCCTCCGCCCGCGGAAGCTTAGTCGCAGCGATTGCGCGGTCGACTGCTCGGGGGCAGTCGCGCTTTCCGGCCCGGTGCTGGGATGGACATCTGCATCCGCGGAATTGCCATGACAGTCGGTGCCACTTCGGGCGCGGGAGTCCGGTGAGTTGGTTTTCGTGATGTTTGTTTAGCAAACCTCGACCTTGGTGGCGTTTTGTTACGACGTCCGCCGAGATCTCGTACTAGCCTCCTGCCCTGGGCAAGCTTGTCATGATGCTGTTGGATCTACTTTCCTCGTCGTTTCAATTCCACGGTCATCTCGCTTGGGCTGATTTCTTCTGGGATCATCCGATCTTTGAGCAGAGCAAGTGGGAGAAGTATGTGCGCGTGGTGCGACTGGCGCTTGCGTTGGGTGGAGGCATGTTCCTCATCTACGAAGCTCGGGCGCGCAAGATGCTGGAGCCACTGCGAGAGCGCGCGACACGGCGCATCGCGTACCTCCTGACGTTCATCGCCTTTCTGGCGTACTTCGACTTCTTCAACCCCCACACGCGCTACTCCGAGTACTACCATCGGCACGAGTTCTATCATTACTACCTCGGCTCGAAGTACAGCTCCGAGGTGGGCTACATTCGACTGTACGAGTGTACGTTGATTGCCGAATGGGAGAATGCGGAAGGCAATGAGGCACTGCGGAAAGAGATCCGTCAGCGCGAACTGCGCGATTTGCGCGTCAACCTGATCAAGCCCGTCACCGACTCGTACGTGTTCTCCAACCCTGGAGAATGCAAGGACCGGTTCACGGCGGCGAAATGGACTGATTTCAAGAAAGACATCCAGTGGTTCTACGAGTCCGCCAAGGGCTCCTACTGGGACAACATGCAGAAGGACCACGGGTACAACCCGCCACCCGTGTGGACCATGAGCGGGAAGTTCTTTGCCAGCTTCGCCCCTGCGGGTGACGGCTTCTTCAAACTCCTCGCGTCTCTCGACGTCATACTGCAGGCAGGCTGTGTCCTGATGCTCAATTGGGCATTCGGCTGGCGTGTGATGATGGCGGGCGCCATCTTCTGGGGTGTCAACGGGGCGGCGAACTTCTACTGGACCGGAGGCGCATTCTTGCGCCAGGACTGGACGTTCTTCTTCGTGGCGGCACTTTGCTTGGCCCGGAAACGTTATTTCGGTCTGTCGGGCGCAGCGCTGACCTGGGCTTCGCTGTTGCGCGTCTTTCCGATGTTCGCCTTTGCTGGCTGGTTCATCATCATTGGCATCGACGTGTTCCGCCGGATTCAACGGCAAATGGCGGGTCAGGTTTCCACCGAGCGAGGGATCAATCGCTGGTTGCATCGCGATCACCAGCGATTGTTGGCGGGCTGCATCATCGCAGGGTGCACATTGGTGGCGGCAAGCGTTGTCGTGGTTGGACCAGATTCCTACACCGATTTTGCCAAACACACGCTAAAGACGCACAATTCGACACCCCTGACGAACAATATGGGGCTAAAGAGCATCGTTGCGCATGACTGGGATAGTCGCATGCGCTTTGGCAGGAACGATGCGCTTGACGATCCCTTCCAGGGCTGGAAGCAGGGACGCATCGATCGCAGCGACAACCGCGCGCTTTTCCGCAACAGCCTCATCCTCGTGGTGCTCATATGGACCGCGTGGGCTCTGCGGCGCACCAAGCTGCTCTGGATTGGCATGGCTTTGAGCGCTCCGCTCATCATGTACATGTCAGAACTAACCTGTTACTACTATTCGTTTTTCTTGGCTCCGGCGGCATTGATCCGGTTGCGTCCAACGATAGGCCCCCCCTACCTGGCGACCGCGGCGGCCAGCTTCGTCGTCTTGTTCACGTACTACTGGGTCGACGACAAATTCGTTGCCATGACTTACGTATTTATGCTCTTCAGCATCATGTTGTTGTGGGTCTACTCGCGGCCCTTCAGCATGGAACGGCTCAAGGCCTGGTATCACAACCAGCCTGATCCCAAGCCGGCACGCAAGCCCGGAGCCCCACCCACGGAAATCTCGCTGACTCCGTAGTAAGGTACCGTGGAGTCGCTGCGAAGGGGCTGGACGAGCGGTTCAGCCCCTACTGCAGGTCCTCCCGAGCGTCATTCAGGTGACGCCAAGAACGCAGTCAGTCAGCCCTGATAGCCATGGGTTGGCTATTTCGGTGAGAATAGAGCTCCGATCCCGCTTGGAAGAGCAGAAATTGCGATATCCAGGTGGGTTGCGTCGGTTTCGACCGCTTTGATGCTCAAGAGCGATGAGATGGCTCCGACGAGTCTCCGTAGTCGTTCGTCGGCGGACAGCAGAGGCAGGCGCATGAAATCGAGAATGAGCCGATTCTCGATGGCATCCACGAGAACGGCCGGGCGGGTCGGCATCTGTGCCACAAGATTGGCGGTGCGTGACAAATCGAGTGCACCGGAGCGGATCAGTGCGGCAAGTGGCGTATTCGCGTGGTCGTCGAGCAAGCGGACGGATACCTCCGTGAGCTGGACCGCGACTCTCAACTCCTCGGCGGAGATTCGCACCTCTTCAACCGTCAGAACGGCCGAACCGCGCAGCATCGTCCCCATTTCCTCAACCGTGGCCGTGACGCGGATCCCCGGTGGTACCGCATCAATCTCGACATTCGCGGGTCCCCCCTTGCCGTCCAGCTGGAGGACTAGCCAGCGTAGCGCTGCCACGGGGATGCCAAAGCGCAAATGCGTAGCTTGGCGGGCAGCGCGCAGGATTTCTTGTGGGTGCTCGCGCAAATAGGCGACGCAACCCATGAGCATGTTCTTGGGATCAAGCATTGTAGCGTTTGGAGCATACGCGATTCCGTATGCTGTCCGTTCAACGATTCGCACTGGGCGGGTACGGAAAGTCGAGGTATTCCCCAGCGATGACTACGATGAAATTTGCCGGTCTCAAGGTGCACGCGGTCGGCGGCGCAAGCGTGGCGAGACCAGATGCCTTAGTCATCCTGCTTCACGGGTTCGGGGCCCCAGGGGACGATCTAGTATCACTTTCTGGCGATATCACTGCGCCAGCCGGCACTCTGTTCTTGTTTCCTGAAGCGCCCGTCGACCTGGCCGCGGCAACCACTGAAATGGGTGGCGCTCGGGCCTGGTGGCCTATTGATGTCATGCGCGTTCAATTCGCAATGATGTCAGGCGCCCTCGAAGACTTGGCGGACTACCTCCGGCCCGGCCTGGCGCCGGCGGTGGCGCAGGTAACGCAGCTGGTCTTGGAGGCTAGCCAGTATTACGGGGTTGGCCTTGGAAGGATCGTGTTCGGTGGATTCTCTCAAGGGGCCATTCTGAGTCTTGAGGCGACGCTAGAGGCGCAGTGGCATCTTGGTGGCCTGCTTCTCTTCAGCGGCTCCTGTCTCGACGGTGCCACGTTGGTCCAACGAGCGTTGCCGCTCGCTCCGATGCCGACTATCGTAAGCCACGGTCAAGTGGATCCGATTCTGCCTTTCGCTTTGGCGGAACGCCTTCACTTGGCATTGGCCCGTGCCGGCTGGAACGTCGATTGGGTGCCCTTTCTCGGTGGACACCAGCTCCCGCCACAGGCCATCCACGCTGCCAGTCGTCTCGTGGGCAGTCAACTTTCCTGAGAGGGTGGCCGTTCTGTCAGCAGAAGACACCAGCGAGACCGATGCTCAACGCCACCCGAAAAAGGTGCTAGGGCGCAACCCCTGCCCGCGTTCGGTGCGTCACTAGCACATGGACCTACGACATCGATGATGCAAACTCGCCGAGACAAATCCGTCGGTCACACCGATACCGAGCTCTCACGATCTGCTGGGACCGACTCTGATGCGGACAACTCTGACGCCTCCGATGCTAGCGGTGACGTAGAGCAGGCTGCTATCGTAGCCGAAGAGGAACAATGCCTCTGCCGCATCGTCGACCACGTCGAGCAGAAACGCAATGCCCCTGCCGAACGTCCGCTGACTGCTTCGGATTACGATGCGCAGCTGCTGGCGTTGCGCGACGAAATGTCGACTGCGCGGCTCGAAGACGTGCCCCCGCTGCTTGAGCAGATGGAGCGCCTGCAGATCCTCGCCGATCAGCGACGCAAGGAGCAAAGTCAAGGCAGCATCGACCTGCGGTCGCCGTATTTCGGACGCATGGTGCTCGAGGAAAACGCGCGTCGCCGCGAGGTACTCATCGGGCGCGGCACGTACCTGGATACCAAGGGAGGCATCCGCATCGTCGACTGGCGCGATGCGCCGGTGAGCCGCCTTTACTATCGGTACCAGGAGGGTGACGACTACAGCGAAATATTTGGCGGCAAGGCCATCGACGGAGAGGTCGTCACGCGTCGTAGCCTATCAATCGTCGACGCAAAGTTGCGACGCATCTCGTGCCCGCAGGGCACCTTCGCACGACTGGCGAACGGAGGGTTCAGGCGACTCGATCTGGCATCGACACAATTGCGCGGTGGTGAGGGTTCTGCGCCCCGACCCGAGCAAGGGCGGCGGGGGGCACTGGGCATTGGGGACGATTCGTTGAGCGACGACAAGTCGCTTCGAGAAATCACGGCGCTGATCGATCCACGGCAGTTTGATCTCATCACTAGGCCAGACGCTGGGCTCGTCGTCATTCAGGGTGGTGCGGGTAGTGGAAAAACCACCATCGGCCTGCATCGGCTCGCCTACCTAGCCTACAACGACAAACGACGATTCCGTCCGGACCGCATGCTGGTGGTCGTCTTCAACGCGGCACTCTGCCGCTATATTGCGCAGGTCCTTCCCTCGTTGGGTGTCGAGGGTGTCGCGATTCGAACCTACGGCGACTGGGCTTCTCGGCTCAGGACGACACATCTCATGGGGCTGCCTGCCGAGTATTGCACGGACACGCCTGGTTCAGTGACTCGGTTCAAGAAGCACCCAGCGATGCTGCGTTGGGTGGACGAGTTCATCGCGTCGATTGGTGCCCAATACACCGGCGAGCTAGAGGCTGCGGTCGAACGTGCGGGGCGACCTCCTGCTTCCAAGTCATTGTTGGATGCATGGAAAGCGTCGCGTTCACGTCCCTTGCGTCATCGCGCGCATGCACTCATGACGCTGGTGCGTGGGCAAGGCGAGGATATTGGGACGGATCTTCGTGTTGCGGTCGAGCGCGTTGCAGCGGCCGCCGACGCCCGTGGCCGGGATGTCGTTTCGGCTTGGTCGGATTTGCTCACGGACAAAAGTCACGTCGAAGATGCCTTCGCGCGCCATGCCCCAGGACAATTCACTTCGAGCGAGTTCACGCGCGTCCATGAATGGTGCACGACCCATTGTGGTAGGGTGTTGGCCGAACTTGAATCGCGTCGCGACGGCGAGTTCGTTTCGCGTGAGTCACGGGAGCAGCGCGAGGAACGCAAGAACCGACGGAGTTCGGAGTGGCAAGGCGAAACCGATCTCGGACCCGAGGCAACCGCTGCGGTGCAGGAGCGTGAGTCGCCACGACAATCGCGGCATGACAGCGACGACCCAGAAGATGCGGGGTTCGATGACGATCGAGGTCAAGGCATTGACGGGGCTTCGATTGACGAGTCAGCGATCCTCGATCGCGAAGACGACACGTTGCTGCTGTTGCTCCACCAGCGACTGCGCGGGCCACTGCTGCGCGGAAGCAAGGCACGCGAGGCCCTCGTCTATGAGCACGTGCTGGTAGACGAAGCCCAAGACTACAGTCCGGTCGAGTTGGCGGTTCTGCTTGGGACGGTCAGTTCGGGCCGCAGCATCACCCTGGCGGGCGACACCGCTCAGCGGGTTCTGCTTGATAATGGGTTCACCGATTGGAATACGGTATTGGGTGATCTCGGTCTTTCTCATGTTGAAATCGAGCCCTTGCGCCTCAGCTATCGGTCGACTCAAGAGATCATCGATCTGTCACACGAGGTATTGGGACCGCTGGCGCCGGAGCATCCAGGGCTGGCCGTGAGGCATGGTGCACCGGTCGAGATTTTCAGGTTCTCACACAGCGGCGATGCTGGAGGCTTCATTGCCGAGCAATTGCGTGTCCTGATGGCGGCAGAGCCACGGGCATGCGTCGCTGTCATTGCTCGATTCCCCGAGCAAGCGGATGCCTTTTTCGACGTACTCGACAAGGGTGAGGTCCCGAGGTTGCGTCGAATTGCCGATCAAGACTTCCCGTTCCGTCCGGGGGTCGACGTCACGGATGTACGACAGGTAAAGGGGCTAGAGTTCGACTATGTCGTTCTTGTGGAGGTCAACGCCGACACCTACCCTGAGAACGACGAATCGAGACATCTCTTGCACATTGGTGCCACTCGAGCGTCGCACCAGCTCTGGATTCTGTCGACGGGTGAATCGTCTCGGCTGCTACCCGAAGCCCTGCGGGAAAGGGCACTTTAGCCATGGCGAAAGCGGCGGAGATTGAACGCCGCCGAATCGTCTGGCCAGCGCAAGCTCCCCCCTGCCCCGTCGATCGCGTTCTTCGAGACTCTTTCGTAGGCTCGTCTTGGGCGTTCTGTCGACGCTTGGTGGAAACTGGCAAGGTCAGTGTCGCCGACGTGGTTGTGCTCGACCCGCGACGCATCGTACGCCCCAATGACGCCGTCGAAGTCAATCCGAGCGCTGCTCGCCCCGGCAGAAAGGATGTCGAACAAGTGCGTTTGGTCCACTACGATGCCCAAATCGTCGTGGCGGACAAGCCCCCTGGGATTAGCACGGTTCCATTCGATGCGAACGAGCGAGGAACCTTCGACGAACTCGTCCGTCGTGCATTGGGCAGACTGAGCAACCAGCGTCTACCACCGCTGGGGATCGTCCACCGGATTGACAAAGAAACATCGGGGCTCGTCGTGTTCGCACGTACGACAGTTGCCAAACGTCACCTGAAGCAACAGTTCCGATTTCACACCAACCACCGCGTCTACCTTGCACTGGCGAATGGATACGTGGAACCTGGCACAATCCAGACGCGACTCGTCACTGATCGCGGTGACGGCCGTCGCGGCTCGACCGAACATGCATGCCTGGGTCAGTTGGCCACGACCCACGTCGATATCGTCGAGCGTTTCGAAGGAGCGACGCTCGTCCGTTGTCGACTCGAGACGGGAAGAACCCATCAAATTCGCATTCACTTAGCGGAATCTGGGCATCCGTTGCTCGGTGAGCGGGTCTACGGCAAGAGACTTGGCGTCGTGCCACCAATGGTTCCACGCCTCATGTTGCACGCAGCGGAGCTAGGACTCACGCATCCGACGAGGGAAACGCGGCTCGATTTCGTAGCGGAGTTGCCGGATGATTTCTTGCGCGAGGTGACGCGGCTGCGCGTCCGTGCCTAGTGCCGCTCGCTGGCAACAAAGCCAGTGACGCCGATTCTGGCGAGTGGCACTCGCGGCACGATTCCATCGAAATGGCGGGTTCTTCGAACCGTTTGCCGCGCGTCAGCTCGCGCCCCTAGCTCTTTCTGGGGCATTCGACCAACCCCAAATTCGTTTCGCGAATTTCGAGTGCATCGGATCAAGAGGGTCGATGTACGAGCGACACGACTCTTTCGGCGTGAAATGCCCGAGGAGGCGCACGACCTTCGCAAGCAGTGGGTGCCGTAGCTGGGCGTCGACTAGACCCAGATTCGTTAGGTGGATTTGGGGGTATCCCAACAAAACGAGATTGGACGCCTGAGAGGCGTCCAATCTTCTATTCGTCATTCGAGCGGGAAATGGGATTCGAACCCACGACCCCAAGCTTGGGAAGCTTGTGCTCTACCAGCTGAGCTACTCCCGCGGAATTGCGTCCGAAGCATAGTCGGACCGATCCGGCTGGCAACTGGTTTCGTACGTCAGTTGCGTTCCAGGCCTGAGGCCAACGAGACCAATGTCCAGTGGGCCCGCCCGATGGATTTGCCGACCAATTCCAGTCTCCGAACGCCCGGCTTTCGAATCGGCCATTGATTTCCCATGAGTACGTCAGATTGAACCCAGTGATTGCTGAAAATGCCTGGACTGCCGCCCTATTTCTGGATCTTGGTGCTGATCCGTCGTCGATGGCTATAAAGCCTGTGCCTGGCATCGCCGTACCAGTGGGTGATTTGAGTCGCACCTATCTCACCACCCATCAAGTTGCCCGCATGGTCGGCGCAAGTCCCTCGACGGTCCTGTCTTGGGTAGACCGTGGTTGGCTGCCCGCACATCGAACCCCGGGGGGACACCGCCGGATCGAACGCCAGGCCCTAGCCGAGTTTCTTCGAGCGCATGACATGCCGGAACTGGTGCCGGAAACTGAACCAACCAGATTACTCCTGGCACTGAAAGTGGGTGTTGAGGCCACACGACTAGCCGACGTACTGCGTACCAGCCATCCCGATCTGCGCGTCGACGTGACCGACGGAGTTATCGAAACGCTGGCCCACCTGTTCGAATCTCCGCCGGACGCGTTGGTCGTGGACGCTACCCTAGCAGGGATTGATATTCAGGTTTTATGTCGCGAACTCGGCACCTGTTCGGTGTCGGCCCGGGTACGTGTCGTGGTGGTTAGGCCCCCGTCCATGTCGAACATAGACGACTTGCTGCGGGGCGTGGGCGTTTGGGCGGTCCTGCAAGGGCCAGCCACGCCCAACGCAATCGCGGATTGCCTGTCGCTGAGCGGTATGGAGCTATTGCGTCCGAAGGCTAGCTAGCGCCGCACCAGGAAGTGGAACCAAACCCAGTACGAGGGAGCTTCAGGCGAGTGGCACTATCGCCCCAGTCCGTCTTCGAGGGCCGACGGCTGCTTTGCCCGCATTCGCACCTGATCGATGGTGTCGACTAAGGTCTCGACTCCGTACGGTTTCGCCAAGAAAGCTTTGACGGCGTCGTCATGAAGCAGCGCCGGCTCAATGTCTTCTTCGGTGTAGCCGCTCGAGAGTATGACTGACACGCCGCTATGCGAACGCAGTTGCGTCACGATGTCTTGCGCATCTTCGCCGGGCAGATTAACGTCCAGAATCACGACATCGACGGGATGCGTTGCGACTGCACGTACGGCATCCGCCCCGCTGCGTACAGTTAGGACTTCGAAACCGAATTCTCGCAGTAGGCCAGCAGTCAGTGCCACCAGGCGGGCCTCGTCGTCACAAATGAGCACCGGAGCCGTCGCTCGTTCAGCCGGGTGTGCGTCACGGTCACGCGAACGCTCAGTGTCTGGTGGCATTTCGTCGACTGCTGGGACGCCGATTGGCCTGGCAACGGGTGACTCCAGCGACGCCTCGTATTCGACTCCAAGCGAATGACCGGTGTCGAGGCTCAGTTCGACTTCAAAGCAGTGTCCACCACCGGTACAGGGCTGGACCTCCACCCAACAGCCCTGAGCTTGAAGTATGGCGAAGGCGCCCAAGACCTCTAAATCCCGCCCCTGCTCCCATGACCCAAATGTCCATGCCATAGGGGGGAACGTCGAGTTTACATAGGGAGAGCTAGAACCGCCATTCCGCACTTTGCCGCCAGCAATCGACAGGCGGTAGGTGGTTCGCGTATCGCCGTCCGCAGCAGAAAGACGCGCCCCTCGGATACAAAGCGGTGAATCGTTCACACGCGCCTTCAGCGCCGCCCTTGCCAGCAGCGTCAGTCCGGTTTCGATGCTGCTTGGCTCGCCACGCACGGGATAGGGAATCGGTTCGAGATCAACGAGCAATTCGTGTGAGGGTTCACCCAAGCGAGCCGGCACGTGTCGGTTTTGGCCTGAACCAGCAAAGGATTCGGGCTCGACGAGGCTGTTGCATATCCGCGCCAGAAGTTCTTCCAGGGTCGTCGATGACGCCGATTCGACGGCCGTTTGATGGGATAATGAATACGCGTTGGCTCGCGTGGCCATGGAATCTGCCAGATTCTGCAATTCCGTAGTTGTGTCTGGAGTAGACATGCTACCAGTCTTTTCTCGACCAATCCAGCGGCGCAGTTCGGTGACGTAGCTCTGCAATTCGGCACCTATCGACGTTGATAGTCGAGCCAGGGCGTCGACGCGGCGAGCGTTCTCTCGCCGCGCCTGCAGTCGTTTGCGTTCGGCAATGTCGCGAAAAAAAAGATATCCGGCGCCCATCTCGTCGACTCGAGCGCGCGAAGCCCGACATTCCACGGGAAACGACGAGCCGTCGCGCCGAAGAAATGCCGTCTCGAAAAGGCCCGCGCCACTGCCGGCTTCCGCGTCACCAAGGCGAAGATCGAAACTTGCACGGTGTTCAAGTTGGACCAGTTCGACGAGCGGCCTGCCTACGAGTTCATCGGAAGATTGAAAGCCAAAGAGCCTGACTGCTTCCGGATTCAGATAGAGCAGGATCTGGGCTCGGAATATCACGATTCCGTCGGCTGCCGAGTCGACCAAGAGCCGAAACCGCTGTTCCGCCGCGCGAAACGCCTCCGTGGTGAGTCGGTGCTCGGTCATGTCCTCGAAGAGCACCGCTGCGCCGTGCTCTTCATCGACCACGAATGGAAGAAAGTGGAGCCGCCAAAGTCCCTGCGCAGGCTCAAGCGCGGGCGGGGATTCGGTTTCCACCATCACGACCTCGCCGCGCAAGGCTCGGGCAAACGCAGAACCCAGCTCGAGCGATCCTAGTTGGACCAGCGTTCCCTCCAGTCGTTCGGTGTCCGGACTCGATCTCGAGAGCATAGCCAGCGTGGCGTTGGCAGCGACGCAACGCCCCGTACCGGCGAGCACCATTACCCCGAGGGGCACTGGTCCCATCAGAGTGCAGACAAAGTGCGCTGCCTCGACAAATGGCATCCTTTCAGCCGAGCTGGTTCCTCCGTGCGACAAACTCCCTCCTCGCGCACATTAGCCGAGCCTTTGGCGTGGCAACAGGGCCTTCTTTGTGGTCGCGGTGCTGCGCCTCGACTGGCCAGAGGGTCGAATCGGGGATACCCCGCATAGGCAAGCAACGAAGGCCTTGTCTCGCTTGTCGCGACGGTGTCCTCAGAGCGTAAAACGGCCCGGGCTTATCGTTGCATGGTGGCTGCCGTTTCTCTGGCGTGAGCAGGCAATTTGTTGCCATTGGCGCAGTGACTCTCGCTCTGGCTGTCTACGGGCCTTCTTGTCGTGGCGGCAAGCCCGTAATCGAGTTTGAGGTGCCGCCCACACCCACGTCCCAAATCTTGGACGGCAGTTTCACGACCATCGGAGACGTCGTGACGATCGAGTCCGGTTGTGCGACGAGCACCACCCGCGGTCAGCTTCGACCATCCAATCTGCTTTTTGTGCTGGATCGGAGTGGTAGCATGGCGTGCAATTTGCCGCAGGATGGTCAAAGCAGCCAAAGCTGCGCGGCATTCCCCAGCGCCCTGTTTCCTGAAAAGCCGAGCAAATGGGACTTGACGCGTGAAGCGGTCCTCAAATCGGTTGGTGAATTGCGCGTGGCAGGGGCTGTCAGTGTGGGGCTAGCGCTCTTTCCGAAGCCCGGAACCCGATGCGGGGTGTCCACTGACCCTGACCTTCCGATTGCTTCCCTCGACCTCGAGCTGGAGCGGCAGTTGGGACTGATGTTGCGAAATGTCGTGCCAGGTGGTGAGACTCCACTCGCTGGCGCGACCATCCTCAGCTACGCGCATCTACTCGAAGAAATGCGCAGCGATGGGCTGGTCGGGGAGACCTTCGTGGTGGTCGTGACCGACGGCTACGAAACCTGCAAACCGGACGAAATCCCCAAACTGCTCGACGTGGATGTTCCCAACGCTCGAGACAAGCTGGCCGTTCGAACCTTCGCGATCGGAGCACCAGGTAGTGACGACGGTAGAGCCTTGCTCTCAAAATTCGCGGTTTCCGGCGGCACGGAGGTAAGTTCTACCTGCTTTTATGGGCCCACGGCGTCTGAAGGCAACTGCCACTACGACATGACCCAAACCTTGGACTTCTCGAACGACCTGTTGGACGCTCTGACGAATATCAATTCGGAAGTCTTGGCGTGCAGCATAGATGTTCCGTCAGCGCCGAGTGGTGGACCCGTCAACCTGCAGGAAGTAAATGTGTCGGTCAACGGCGTAAGCCGCGTGATGGTTGCGACAGGACCCTGCAACACGTCGAACGGGTGGCGCTACTCTTCAGATTTCACGGCGATTCAGCTCTGCGGCGATGCTTGTCGCGCCGCAAAGGATAGAGGCGCTGAAGTGACCGTCATTCTCGGCTGCCCAACCGCGATCCAGTGATTCGGTTTGGCTTTGAGGTGTGACGTTCGCCTATGCTACCCATTGAAGCGTGAGCAAGTGCAGCACGCCATTTCTCGCTACCCTAGCCAGCTCCCTTTCCGTGCTCGTTGTGAGCTGCCATCGCCCGTCCTTTCCAGCGCTCACGTCCAGGGCAGATAACGGATCTAGCAGCACTCAAGAACCAATCCGACTGACGGACACATATGGCGGCCCACCAAGTACGCCCGCCATGGCCGCTGCGTCAGGTTCGCGCCGTCCTCTGAAGTCGCGCTCTTCCGATCCCCCCATCGCTGGGCTAGCGTCGGTTCCGGCCTCCCTGGAGGAATCGCCGAGCCATGGTTGGAACCCCACGCTGACTTCTCGCGTCGAATTGACGACTGAATCTGTCGAATATGAGGGGGTGCGGAACCGGCCAACTGGGGCCGTTGTTGCGGCGGCTGCCGATGAAGAGCTCCAAATCTGGAACGTCGGCGGCAGAGGCGACAGCAACTACGTGTCGAATCGGCGTGGATACCATCCGGGGACGCGGGTTCGTGTCGACGCAAAGCTGCGGTTGGGAGCCAAATTTCTGCGGTCGAAACCGGGCTCGGCGTTCGCCCAGCGCCTACTCGCTGGGTTGCGAAGTCAAGGATATTGGCCATTCCGTAATTGCTTTGAAGACATAGCGCGAACTCACCGCAACCCGGGTGGCAAGACGGAGCTGCGATTGACGGTCGACGGTAGTGGGTTCGTTAGTCAGTCGCGCTTGCTCAAAACGGACCTCAAGCAACGTTCGATTGCGCTCTGCCATGCTGCGGAAGCAAGACGACTGCGTGTCGAACCTAGCCGCCTGCGCCGCATCGATGTGGACGTGACCGTGGCCGTGTGGCCCGGCGATGTTCCACTTTTGTCCCTTCCAACGGCAATGGTAGGCAACGGCCGCGAGGACCTCAGCCTGGTGACGCGTAGCATCAGAAGTATAGAACCCGAGATCCTTGCCTGCATGCATGCGGCGAGGCAGCACGATCCAAGGCTTTGGGGGCGCCTTTCCCTTTCTTTTGTCATTGACCCAGCCGGCCATCCCTCGGGGCTTGCGGAATCTCAAAGCAGTTTCGGCGCTCACGAAGCAATCGAGTGCGTTGCCGAGCGCCTACAGTCACTCGAATTTGCATTGCCCAGACTGCAAGGCTCTAGGTTGACGGCCGCGTGGCGGCTACATCGTCCCGACGAACTCCCGCCACCGCTGGATGGCGCGTCGCCGCGCCCACTGCCGATTGAGCCAAAGGCACAACCGCCTGCGTCCAGCCCGCCCCAGAGCGAAGAGCTGGCGACGCCACCGATCATCGACCAACCTTCGCCTGCCGACCAGCCCGGCAACTCGGCAACTCTGCCACGGCTGCGGCCATAGGTGACCTGGCGTATGCCCCGCTGTTTGGTGGGTCGACAGGGACTCGAACCCTGGACCTACGGGTTAAAAGCCCGCAGCTCTACCGACTGAGCTATCGACCCAATGGAGCCGCCTTTGCGGCGTCGCGGGTGTAGCTCGAAAACATCGCGCTTGCCAACTGCTCGTGAAAGTCCTCGCAACGAACGTACGATGCCGCAAGAAGCTAGCCGGCCGGCCGCAATAGCGCTAGGATTGGAGCCACCTCGCGCTTTAGTGGTTCCTCAGCGGCCGCTCCGAGCAAGCTACCTGCCGAAAACGCGGCAAAACTCAAGTAGTCGTGAAGCAGCTGTTTGACGAGTTCCTCGGGATCGGCCCCCGCAGCGACGACCAAGGAGTTCTCAGCAACCCGGCCTGCAGCCAATTCACCTTGCTCATTTGGGCCGGCACCCACGAACAGGATTTCGTAGACACCTGCTCCCTGAACGAAAGACGACAGACTCTCGGTGACCTCCGCCCAGTGCCCAACCGCTGACGCGGCTGCACATACCAAGCGGAGCCCTTCATTGGCGGTCTCCACGAGTGCCGCCGGACCGCCGAGTCGAGGAGGTCGGACAACGACGTGCTTGCTCTGCACCAAGGCATATATCTGCTTGGTGACAACGAACTCGCCTTTGCCCGTGACACGACCGATTTCCTCGATGCTGCGCTTTCCGTCGATGGACTGATAGCATTCGAATGCATCGTCCGTCGGCGCATCGCGTCCCTCCAAACGCATCGGAACATGGTCTTTCGATGGAATCTTTGCACGGAAATACTTCATCTCGTCGATGCGTGTGACAGCATCCATGAGCAAAGCATTGGCACTAACGGCGTGTCCTGATGCCAGTCGCGAACCGTCGAATCCATCTAAAAAATAGAACATTCCGTCGGAGATCGCTAGCGCAGCAAACGTCACTTCCTCGACTTGACGGCGAATGTGCGCATAGATTTGCTCGCGCGAGGTGTAGCCCAACTCCACCGCGACATCACCAAATCGCTCGCCCTTCTCCACGCGCTCAAGCGTGGCCAAGTAGTCGGCCTTGGTGATCGCTCCGAACCGATACATGACGGCCCCGAGATGCTCGGTGTCAGCAGTGGTTGCCACGCCAAGAACGTTGCCTTGATCGAAGAATAGCGAGCGCTGCAATTCGCCTTGGAGCACGAACAGTTCCCCGCGCCAACCGGTCTGCGCCAGCATTGCCAGAATGTCGCAAAGAGCGCCTGGGTGGGTGATCTCGCCGGCAAGACGGACGATAGCGCCATCACAGTCGTCGCGACGTCCGTCCTCTCCAGTGAAGCGCATGAAGACGACGTGACGCGGTGCGGGGAGTATTCGGAAAGTGCCTTCGCGTTCCCGCAAACGCTGACTCGCAATCCGCCCTATGGCGTGCGCCTCGCCAGTGGTGGCGATTCGGACGAGTTCCGCACGAGGATCCAACATTTGGCATTCAAGATACCAGAAGCACGTGGGAGACCGGCACGATCCGATGCGCCATCTTCGATTCTCGGCACGTTCGCGGCAGAACGCGCCGCGACGCAGTGGTCATTGGGACCATACAGTGGAGACCGACAACCTACAGTAACTCCACGGAATCGTAGCCGAATCGTCGCTCGAGAGCGGACAGCAGTTCGTCATTCGGCCCAACCCGACGCTTGTCGATGAGTAGCTGCGCCTCGGCACCGTCGTCGAAACTGAGGTTGAGTTCTACGGCGCAAGTCCCCGGATGCCGCTCGAGGATTTCGCCAAGCTCTGCCACGTCTGCTCGGGCGATGCGGTCGGCATGCAGTCGGACGCCCAGCGCACGGGTGACCTTCTGCGCTGCGGCAGACAAGGGTTCCACCGAATCGACAAGGAGCGTGGGTTCGCGCTCGGCTTCTTCGTCGTCGGAAGGGGGAAAGCTGACTTTGCCTGTAACCAGGACGGCATCGCCGCGGCGCAGCAATTCGGAGTATTGTTCGATGCGGTCTTCCTTGAGTTTGGCCCGCACCCGACCGTGCAGGTCTTCCAGGACGAAGAATGCCGCCTTGCCACCCCCGCTCTTGAACAGCTTCTCTTGATAGTCTTCGGCAATGCCCGCCACCACTGCCATGGACCAAATCTCCATCGCGCTAAGTTGGCTGGTAGCTGTCACTCCCAATCGAGATAGACGACGTCCATAGCGCGACAAGGGATGGCCCGTGACGAAGCAGCCGAGGGCTTCCTTCTCACGTCGCAGCATTTCCAGTCGATCCCATTCAGCCACGATGGGCGAGTAGTCGTCAAGCTCATTGGAGCGTCCGTTCGCCTTGTCTGGAGCACTGGAGAGCATTCCAAACAAGGACGTTTGCCCGCGTTCTCGATCTCGAGTTGCGCTGCGCGAACGTTCCAGGGCACGGTCGACCGCCCCATACGTCCTCGCCCGAGTAACGCCAATGCGTCGCGATACCGTATCGAATGCGCCGCACTGCACCAGGGCTTCGAGCACGCCCTTGTTGAGGCGTTTGCTGTCCACCCGCGCAGCAAAATCGAACAAATCTGTGAATGATCCCCCGTCGACGCGCGATGCCAGCACTCCCTCGAGGGCGCTCTCCCCGAGCCCACGAACCGCGCCGAGGCCGAAGCGGATGCGCGGACCGTACCGATCCTTGAGCTTGCCTGGTCCACGAGCGAGCCCCTGTCCGTCCAGATGATCGTAGACGACAGCGAAATCCAGCAGACTTGCGTTAACATCCGGAGGCAATACGCTGACGCCCCAGGCGCGCGCTTCGGCGATGGTGCGTACCACTTTCTCGATCTTGTCTTTGTCGGCGGTCATCGTCGCGGCAAAAAATTCTGCAGGATAGTGCGCTTTCAGATAACCAGTGTGATAGGTGACGAGTGCATAGGCAGCAGAGTGGCTCTTGTTGAAGCCATACGCGGCAAACTTCTCGACTTCGTCGAAGATGGAGTCGGCCTGCTCCTGGGCAACGCCACGCGCGAGAGCGCCATCGATGAAGGCGTCCTTCTGCTTCTTCATCTCCTCGGCCTTCTTCTTGCCCATGGCACGCCGCAGTAGATCGGCGCGGCCGAGCGTATAGCCAGAGAGCTGTTGGGCAATTTGCATCACCTGCTCTTGGTAAACGATGATGCCGTAGGTAGGCGCCAGAACCTCGTCGATGAGGGGATGGAGTGTACGCACTGGTTCGCGACCATGCTTGCAACGAATGAAGCGTTCGACCATACCGCCACCAAGCGGACCTGGGCGATACAAGGCAACTGCGGCCACGATGTCTTCGAAACGGTCGGGCTTGAGTTGACGCAACATTTGCTGCATGCCAGAGGATTCCAGTTGGAATACGCCCGTTGTTTCACCGCTTGAGATGAGCTGGTACGTTTCGCGATCGTCCAGAGCCACCTTGGCTAGGTCAAGTGGCTGGGTCTTTCGGTCTGGTCGGGCATTCACGAGGCGGCACGCGATATCGATCACCGTCAGCGTCTTGAGTCCCAAGAAATCGAACTTGACCAGGCCGGCGGCCTCGACATCATCCTTGTCATACTGGGTGACGATCGTCTGGTCGCTTTGAAAGCAGGGAACATGGTCGTAGAGCGGGCCTTCGCTGATGACGACGCCAGCGGCGTGCATGCCGGCGTGCCTCGTCAATCCCTCGAGTTTCTGAGCCTGAGCCACGAGCTCGGCGACGCGCGGATCGGCTTCCACCTCGCGTTTGAGCTTTGGCTCGATCTCGAGCGCTTCGGCGATGGTACACATCTTCCCTTGGCCCTTTTCAGGAACTAGGGTTGCGATGCGCTGCGATTCCTGGGCAGTAAAGCCCATGGCGCGGGCCACGTCCTTGATTACGCTGCGCGCCTTCAGGTTCTGGAACGTTGCGATTTGTCCCACGCTTCGTTCGCCGTACTTGTGCGTCACGTAGTCGATGACTTCCCCTCGTCGGTCCATGCAGAAATCGATATCGAAATCGGGCATGCTCACACGCTCGGGGTTCAAGAAGCGCTCGAATAGCAATGCATGAGGAAGTGGATCGATTTCCGTAATCCCAAGCGAGTAGGCGACGAGCGAGCCTGCGCCCGAGCCGCGGCCGGGTCCCACAGGGACGCCTCGCTCTTTGGCTTCCCGAATGAAATCCCACACGATGAGGAAATACCCGGGAAATTTCATCCCAATGATGACGTTGAGTTCCAGCTCGAGTCGCGCATTGTATATTTGCTCGTCCACCTTCGACCCGAGAGAAGCAAGCTCGGCAAATCGGCGTTTGAGTCCAGCGTGGGCAACGTGGCGGAAATAGGTCTCAGTATCGTAGCCATCGGGGATCGGGAAATGAGGAAGCATCGGCTTGCCAAGCTCAAGCTTCATGCCGGCGCACATTTCGGCTACACGCAAGGTATTCGCAATAGCTTCCGGGACGTCGCGAAACGTATGAGCCATCTCGTCGGCACTCTTCAGATACATCTCGAAGGAGCCATGGTGATGGGGTTTGGTCTCGGCGTAAGTGCGCCCCTGGCGAATGCAATCGAGGTACAGTTGGGCCTCGCCATCATCCAGATTGGCGAAGTGGACATCGTTGGTGGCAACGAGGGGCACATTGAGCTGTCCGGCAACCCGGATCAGGATCTCGTTGACCACTGCCTGTTCGGGGAGTCCGTGATCCTGCAGTTCGATGAATAGATGTCCCGGGCGAAAAACATCGCCAAGTTTCGCGAGAAATGCCGGTGTCCGATCCGGTCCCTGTTCGAGTATCTGCTGCGGCAGCACGCCGCCCAGGCAGCCTGTCAGTCCGATCAGGCCATCGGAGTATTGAGCGACGTCACCCAGGGACACTGCTGCGAGACTGTCGCATTTGGATTCCAAGTGTCCCAGCGTCACGATGCGAACCAGGTTGCGGTAGCCTGCGGTCGTTGATGCGAGCAGTACGAGGTGGTCCACTTGGGCCGAGTTGTCGTCGCGAACGACGTTGACCTCGCAGCCAAGTATTGGCTGGATCCCTTGCTCAAGACAGTACTTGTAGTGGCGAATGGCCCCGTACATGTTCGCGCGATCGGTCAGTGCGACCGCTGGCATGCCGAGTTCCTTGACGCGGCGACTGACCGCGCCGAGTTTCAGCGTGCTGAGCAGGAACGAGTACTGCGAGTGAACATGCAAATGAACGAACTGGACTGTCATCGCTGGGCCCCGTAGTAGCTCGAAGCCTCGGGGCGCAGCAAAGGTGTTGGTCGCCGAGCAGTGCTTTGGGTCAAAACCCCACACAACGGGCACAAAAGGTCAGCTGTTCGGTTGGCTTGGGGGCAACTTCTTGCGTCTGGTTCAGAACTAGTTGGGGAGGCCATTGAAGACGTCGCGTAGTAAGGACGTCGAATCTGCCACCCAATGTAGGCCCAATTGCGTATGCTGCCGGCAATCGCTCAACGGCAAATGAGCCCGGAGCACGGGACGACCCGCAGCAAGCGGCAGGCTTAATTCTCAAGGAGGAACTCGCAGATGTCTTTCAAGCACTCCCTGGCTATCACGACCATTCTTGGCTCAATCGCAGCGATGGCTGCATGCCAGGCTTCATTTCAGGCGAGTAGCGGCTCCAACACGACGCCGACCGCAACTTCGGGAATTGGTGGAGCTCCAGCCGCTGCCACACCGGCGGCAACCGCCGTGGCTGCGGCCGGGAGTTCCACTCAGGCCACTCCCGCTGCGGCTGCACCAACGTTGGTTTCCCTTGCCGGCGGCAAGCTGGTTGTCCAGGGGGCGATTGCGTTTGATTCGGGCAAGGCAATCCTTCTGGAGACCAACGAGAACGCTGCAATCCTGGCGGACCTGAAGCTCTTCCTCGACCAGAACGCGAAAGTGACCCAGATCCGCATCGAGGGGCATACCGACAACGTGGGTGACGCTGCGGCGAATCTACAGCTGTCCGGGCAACGGGCGCTGACCATCAAGAAGGCGCTCATTGACAAGGGCGTTGCATCAGAGCGTCTGCTGGCCGTGGGCTTTGGTGACAAAAAGCCTGTTGGAGACAACGCAACCGACGCGGGGCGCGCCAAGAATCAGCGATTGGAGTTTCGTGTTGCCACCTTCAATGGCAAAAACTACCTGAACCAGGAACCGCTCGGCGGCGGCACGAAGTTCGAGTGATCCAGTGCGTGCGTCGGGTCGTCTAGGGGCGTAAGCCCGCGAGTTTCGATGGCCCTCGTTTGGTGAGCCCGTGCGTGCTAGTTGGTCCTCGTGCGTCGACTCAATCTTTTACCGATTGCCTTGGCCGTTGGGGCAATGTTTGCTGTTGCTTGCCAAAGTCCTGGCCGCGATAGGCGCCTTTGGAGAGCCTCGGACCACGATCGGGATGACTCTCCGCCGAACGAGATGGCTCCGACTACGCGAGCAGCGCCCGAGCAGCAAGCGCAGTCACCGACGCTTCCGACGTCGTCGCCGCACATGCGAGATGACTCACTTGATGCTCGCGCAATGCAGGCCTGGATTGGGAGCTGCATGCGATGCCATGGGCAGATCGGCGCGGGAGACGGACCGGATGGCGTTACAACGGGTGCACGCAATCTATCCGACGAGTCATGGCAATCGGCGGTAAGTGACGCGCGCATCGCCGATGCCATTCTGAAGGGACGCGGAACGATGCCACCGTTTGCATTTGAACCAGCCATCGTGGACGGGCTCGTCCAATTGGTGCGGAGAATGGGTGCACGAACAGAACCGACGCGACCGCCAGTTCCGGCAACGGCAGTAGGGGTGGGAGGTTCGTCAACACCTTGAGACCGAAGATGCGCCGTTCAGCGCAGTGGGGGGTCTTGCTATTGGGTCTTCTGGCTGTCGCCCACGTGGGCTCAGTGGCTGTTCCACGCGAGAATCGGCTTGCCATCGACTTTCCGGCCGACGAAGTGGTTCGCGAGGTCAGACTCGAGGTGACGGGTCTTGATGGACAACCTTGGAGCAGCATAGAGCTTCATCCACCAATTCCCAATCCACGCCGTCTCGAATGCGTGCTGAACCTTCCACCGGCGGAATACCGAGTTGAGGCTACGTATGAAATACGGCCAGCCGGTGAACTTGACAAAAATCATGGGGGGGGCTGGACACGCGTGGGGGTGCAGCACCAGATTCGCCTTGAGGGTGAGGCCCACCACTTTCCCCCACCCGACCACGAGGCGAAGTGAGCTCCATCGAATCCCATGATTTCAACAACGATCTGATCCGTTCGGACAGCGCCGAGGTTGGGTACGGCCGAGGTGAGGCGCTGGCAATTGCCGCTCGATTGAGTGGCGTCATGCCATCTGGGGTCCTCGCTGAGGGCTTCGATCCGTCGTTGAGCTACGGTCAGACACGAGCTGCGTTTGAGACAGAATTCGAACAGCGTTATGTCGCCTGGCTCTTGACGCGGCACTCGGGCAACATCAGTGCGGCAGCACGTGAGGCGCGAATGGACCGCAAGCATCTACACGACCTGGCTAAGAAGCATGGTCTGCGCGGACGCGGCGCCGTCACGCGAAAGTAGGGACGAGAGGAGAGGCGCTCGAGCTTCCCGATGCAGACTCCACGCCGCCCTGCAACGGAGCGACCGGAAGGCCTAAATTCGGTTCAAGTCAGGATATGACCGAATTTGCTAACTTTACTGCCTTTATTGCGCTGCATAACTGCCCGCCAGGTCCGCAAGGTAAGTTGGACACCTACCTAAATTCCCGTCGCGTCGCTGTTTCGTCTTGAAACACTGCGTCATAGCAGGCTAAGAGTTGTTCGCCTGTGTCCGCTTGTGACACACTTACCTACATCGATCGACTCGCTTAGCCTACTTGGGGTTCAATCCCTGTCACGCCACTGTGACCCACTAGGCCTGCCCCGTCACTGAGGGGGGCGACGTAGGCCGCACCGGAGACGCGACGACGATGAAGCAAAACTTTTGGTATCTCCTCATTGGCATCGTACCTGTGTTGCTACTTGCTTCGAGTGGAGCTCAGGGTGCACAATTGACCGTACTTGGGCTCACCCTCGGGATATTCTTTGGTACTCTGTCACTTCGGAAACCGAGTCCGAGTGACGCCACCTCAACGAACTCTGGCAACTGACCATTTCGCAGGACAATCCGGCTAGGAGACCTAGCGCCCCCCCGGTGGCCCCAAGCTCTGGCCAACGGTTGAAGACCATCGACGACTTCGGTCTGCATGATGTGGAGGCGGTGCGGTTGATCTTGCGGGGCGGATCGGTTCTGGACTGGCATCGCCTCAATTTTACCGACGACGAACAGGCTCGGCGTTTCATTCGCAACCATGAGTTGCGCCTGGGTGAACAGCGAGATCGCGCTTTCGTCGATCATGTGCGCCATGAGGCAATAGAATACCTGAGGCGGCATTTTTCTTTCGCAATCCCCCAGGCCCTCGAGAAAGCCAGTCTGGAGGAGCTGCTGATGACCGCGGCGAGTGACAAGGGGCACCGCCAGGTATGCGCTTGCACGATCCTCAAGACGATGCAGATCATTCACCATCTTGCGGGACGTGAGCTGCTATTTCGCTTGCCGGTAAGCGACCGGGACCTCTTTCACCTCGTCGAAGAGAAGGTCTACCGCGTCGTGGGGACGATGTTGAGCGAAGGTTTCCCGATCACCGAGTTCATTGGCGGCCGGAAGAACCTCGATTCCACTTACACGAAACTGCTTTCGAAACCGCAGGCAACCGCTTCCGCTCTCTTCGACAAGCTCCGATTCCGGATTGTCACCAGGACGCGAGACCACTTGCTGCCGGTGCTGTTATACCTAACCGATCAGCTCTTCCCCTTCACTTATATCGTGCCTGGTGAGAGCGCGAACACCATCTTTCATTTCCGGAGCTATTGCGAAAACAACCCGCACCTGGGGCGTCTCGTCAACGAATCGCAGGAACCGGTCGACGACTCGCTGACCCCTAATGCGAATCGGTTCAGCGCTCAGACATATCGGACGATCCAGTTCGTTGCCGATATTCCGGTAAGGGTTCCCCAGCATCTGCTCGAACTGGCGCCCACGGGTTCTGAGAACCTGGGGCCAGTCGTTTACATGTTATGTGAGTTTCAGCTGCTTGACGCTGAAACCGAAGCCGCCAATGAGTCCGGTGAAGCGAGTCACGAGGCGTACAAGCGTCGACAGCGTGAGGAAGTCTCACGCCGGCTGCGTCTGGGAACCCGTCCTGAGCCGGGCGTTTCGCGGAGACGAATTCCAAACAGCTAGCGCTTTTTCGCTGGTCACGCCCCCGGCCGAGGTGTAGGAATCACCACGCTTATGCGTTTGCATGCCACCAAGCTTCCGCAGCTCTCCAGGGACATCTTGGACGCTTTGTTGTCGTCCAAGGCCATAGAAACGGAATCGCCGGAGGATGTCCGTATGGACATCGAGTCGGTGCTTTCGCAGTACCTGCACGATGAGCAACAGGTAACCGAGCGAGCCAAGGAAGTCCTTGCCACCCGCGGTTTGCCGCAGTCGGAGTTGTCGCGGATTCGGCGTCTTGTGGCTGAAGAGCGCAAGATCCAAATCGGCGATGAGACCATTGACTATCTTCTCGACCAATTGGTCGAGATCCTCATGCACTCGAACAATGTCGATGAGGTTTGGTCCGAGGATTTTGAGCTTCGCCGACAAATGCGTGAACCCTTGCGCAAGCATGCGAACCTCGAAGATCAGCTCCAGCAAGAGGTACGCGGCAAGCTCAAGCACGTGCAGGAAGGCACTGCGTTGTGGGAAGTCGAGTACCGACGCATGATGGAAGACATGAAACGCCGCAAGGGTCTCTGAAACTCGCGGTCACTAGCCTGGCAACGAGGGGGTAGGACCTATGCGCAGCATGACGGGCTTCGGCATTGGCCACGCGGCGTTTGGAGCCGGGCGCCTATGCGTCGAGCTCAAAAGCCTCAACCACCGTTACTTGGACGTGCGGGTTAGGTTGCCGCAAGACCTCGGAGATCACGCGTTCTATCTCGAGCATTTGGCGCGAAGCCGGTTGGTGCGGGGGCGTTTCGACATTCAGTTGCGCACCGAGGGGCAGACCACCTCGACGCCCTGTCTGGACGTAGACCGCATTCGGAGCCTCTATCACCAACTGTCGTCATTGCGTGACGAGTTGACCCCATCCGCTGAGATCCCCCTTTCCGCGATCCTGGGACTGCCAGCCGTATACCTCGAATCCGACGAGCGAAGCGCAGATCGGGTGCGAGCTGCCATCGAGCTGGCGTTTGGCGAGGCTCTGCGTCGCTTGGAGGAAATGCGTGCACACGAGGGCGCCCACCTCGCCATGGTCTTGACCGAAATTCTGGCGCGCGCAGGCGAGCTTGTGGCGCGTTGTGCGACCCGAGCCAGCGAGTCCATCCAGCTTCATCACGATCGGCTGCGCGAAAGGGTAGCCAGACTCGTAGAAGATCCCAGCATCGTGATTGAGCCTGCACGACTCGAGCAGGAGGTTGCCCTCATCGCCGACCGCTCGGATGTTTCGGAAGAACTAGCTCGCTTGGATAGCCACTTCGCCCAGCTTCGCCGACTGATCGAGTCAGATGAACCCAGCGGTCGCCGCATGGATTTTCTACTCCAGGAAATTGGTCGAGAAACCAATACATTGGGCGCCAAGAGCCAAGATGCCCTCTTGTCACACCTCGTCGTCGAGTTGAAGGCCGAGTCGGAACGCATGCGAGAGCAGGTACAAAATGTCGAGTAGCTCCCCTCTCCTGTTCATTGTTTCGTCGCCTTCTGGCGCCGGCAAGACCACCCTTACCAGTCGATTGATGCAACGCCTCGATGGGTTGGCGTTCAGCGTGTCGCATACGACTCGTCGACCTCGTAGCAACGAGGTGGATGGCCGGGAGTACCATTTCACTACTCGAGACCACTTCGTTTCACTGATCGAGCAGGGCTCTTTCTTGGAGTGGGCCGAGGTGTTCGGGAATCTTTACGGTACGAGTCGTAGCGAGCTTGAGCGGGCGAGTCACCAGCGGGGGATCATTTTCGATGTCGACCACCAAGGTGCGCGCCAAATCAAGAGCCACCTGCCTGACGCCGTCAGCGTATTCATTTTGCCGCCAGACATGAAGACGCTGCACTCACGCCTATCTGGAAGGGCAAGCGAAGACGCTGCAACGGTAGCTCGTCGCTTCAGCGTGGCGTTGACAGAAATCGCGCACTACGGCCTTTTCGACTACCTCATCGTCAATGACAACCTCGAGGATGCAACCGACCGCATCACGTCGATTTTTCTTGCCGAGGAATGTCGACGTCACCGCGCCGCCCAGGTTGCCGAACGCATGCTAGCCGATGGGGTTGGGCATGGTGGCTCGAGACCACCCGGGTCCGGCTAGCGCGCTACGTGCAACTGCGGTAGGTCCGGCTAGGCCGCAACGACCTGAGTCTCTTCTTCTTCTACGACGGAGGTGGCAGGCCCGTCGATGCAACAGCGCTCTTCACCGATGAGGTGAAGCAGTTCGCGCTGGTCGACCAATTGCGCGTCGAGCAGCATCCTCATGTAGCCGTCTGCGTAGCCCTGTGCGCGAGAAATCTTCGCGTAGGCAGCACCCCGATTCCTCAGGTGAAACGCCTCTCGCAGTAGCATCCGCAGGTTCTGTAGCATCTCCGGTTTGGACGCTGGGCTTATCATCGACCGCTCTCCTCACACGCCTCTTAGGTCGTGTGCTGAAAATCCTAACGGCAGAGTCGTGATTCGGACAAATTGTCCGCTGATTTCTAGATGCGTCGTCGCTTTCGCACCCACACGGGCGTTGGGGACCCCGGGTGCTGGGCTTGCATCACGGCAATGAAGGCGTATCTTGTCGGGCGTCGAGCAGGTGGACCCCAACCACGGCGGCCGCCATGACGTCGACACAGAGTTTTCGCGATGAATCTTCACATATTCAAATCGAAAATCCACCGAGCCACCGTAACGTTCGCGGATCTGGACTACGAAGGCAGCGTGACTATCGATGCCGATCTGCTCGAGGCGGCACATATTCTGCCCTACGAAGCCATCCACATCTGGAACGTTACCCGAGGAACTCGCCTCATGACCTACGCCATCGAAGGTCCGCGCGGCAGCGGGGCGGTCTGCGTAAATGGTGCAGCCGCTCACCAGAATTCGCCCGGCGATCTCGTCATATTGGCTACATTTGCTGAGATGTCGCCTGAGGAAGCGAGGCGACATCGGCCGATCGTGGTGCGCGTGGATGAGCGCAATCGACCCATTGGTGACGATCGCCCTGAGCAGCCTGGCCCAGTGCTGCACCGAATCTCGATGGCTTCGTAGTTCGACACTCTGTTTCGGGAGTACCAGCTCCGAGGAACTTCATTTACCGCTCATACGCAATGGTGCTAGAGGAGCCTTCCGTCGGGCTACGCTCGTCGGCCTTCGTTAGATGTCTCGAGTGCGACTTACCCAGCTGGTCACCCAACTATCGGCCCACCCGGGCCTTGGCCCGTTGGCCTCGTCGTTATCGACGCTTGCCCAATCGGCCTGGCGTGCGCGCGATGTCGTGTTTCCGCGGCCGGGATCTCCGACGCTTCTTGCTGCCGATTTGCCGGCTCCCGAATTGCTGCTCGTTGGAGAGGTAGATCTGTCGGAAATCTATCGAATGGGGGCGCGGTCGTCCGAGGAGCTCGACGCATTGACCGCCCTAACCTTGCTTGGGGTGTCAGCTGCATGGCCCAAACCGTCCGGCAGCTGCAGCGAATTGGGTCAATGCTTGCTCTGGCTCGAGACCTATTCTGGAATGCGTTGCCTGACCGCCTGCGGCGCCGTGTTAGACGGAGCGCTCCAACGACGACTCGCAGAGGCTGTCCTGGCTCTGCTGGAGGGCAGCTCGGTCAATGCGCTGGGCCTCTCATCGGCAGAGTTTGAGATCGGTCGAAGTTGGCTATTGTCCGTTGACGTCCCCGAGTGCAACGACTTGGCGCAACGCGCGAAGGAGCTCGCGCCCTCGGCAGTAGGGACCCGTGGCGTCCTCGACCAACCCATCGTCGGTGACTTGAGCCCGAGACCGAGGCATCCACTCACCATTGCGTTGTTGGCCATCACCGGTATTCTCTTCGTCTTGCGTGCCGGGCGGGGCCTGGGCCGATTGATCTTGCGGCGCCGCGCGCCAACCAGCGTGTGGATCAGCGAGCGAGGCCTCGAGCTGTTTTCTCGGTATGAAATGCTGGGCCGCGTTCTGCTGGAACGCCGGATGCTCGTACCAATTGAGGACATTCGCACAGTGGAGCGTGAGGTGCGATTTCCTCGCTTCGGTCTCTACGGAGGCCTACTGGCGCTTGCCTTGGGCACTTTGCTCGGCACGCGACTATTCATTGACGGGCTGCGCGTTGCCGGGCTCTCGTTTCCCCTTATTGTCATCGGTTTGGTCTGCGTGACATTAGGGATCCTGCTGGACATGCTGCTCAGTGGGCTCGGCGATTCGTTGCGAGGTCGCTGTCGGTTGCTGGTCGTGCCGCGCCGCGGACGCGGGTGGGCTATCGGCGAGCTCGAACAGAATAGCGTCGATCGTCTACTTACCGAGCTGTCGACGCAGCTGGCCGCGCGTCGTCAGTAGGGCGCCTGGCGTCTAGCCAGGACCGCCGCTGCAATTTACCCTATTGTTGCGGCTCCTTAGGGATCAGACGTTTCTGTACTTCACGAAGTATCGATCCAACGATGATCGGCGACAGATTGGCTTCGCCGCGGATCAGTGCGCCATCGCAATTGAGGCGCAAGCTCAGCATCCCCATGCTCGCCTTGGCGAGTACGCGTTCGAGTTCCGGCGCATGCGAAGCGGCAGCTTGCGGCGACTCGTCTTCGAGCTCGAGTCGGAGCTGAGCGCCACCGTTGGGCGAGCCGCGGAGGAACACCTTGGCGAGGGAGACAGAGCGCGGGACGTCGATGCCAGCCCGTTTGAAGGCGCCCACGCGGTAAGGGGTCCGCAACAGTAGCTGTAGGATCTCGTCATCCGTGGTCGGCGCCGCCATGGGAGGGAATTTCGGCAGTGCGATCATCTGCTCAGCTGCAGTGGGTGGAACGATCACCACGCCGTGATTCGGGTAGAGCACGATCACCCGGTCCCCGCCTGCTGCGTGTAGGTATGCAACTGGCTTCTTGTTTTTGGTCTCCCAGTGCGCCCCCGCCGTGCGCTGCACCAGTGTGTCGACTGCCTTGCGGATGGTGGCAGCATCGCCCTTGTACTCAAGAAAGACGCCAACCCGAGAGGAGTCGACGAGCTGCGGGCCGAGGATCACGATCTTCGAGAAATCGCCCAACGGATCGAGGCCGCTCGGGCCGAGGAACTCTTGCCATTGGGGCTCTCGGGCAAGGAAACTTGCGATGATCGCGCCGGCTGGGTGTCGCTTGAGCGGCTCCGCAAAGAGATGGAGCCGCACGTTGACGTTGCCCTTCTGAAACTTGCCGAGCTCTCCCGCAATGGCAAAGGGGTCGGGCTTGGGCGCGCCTGCGTCGGCAGGGACTAGCGACGTTCCCGCATCGCCAAGACCAACAGCCAGTCCAGCATCCGCTAAACCACCGTCCGAGGCGACCGCGGCATCGGCAACACCCGCATCGACTCCGCCATCCACGCCAGCATCGGGAACACCGCCGTCCTCTAGTTCTGACTTGGGAGGTTCGGGCTTTGGTTTTCTTCGCTTGGGCGGCGTAAGCAAGACGGCGTCACCGTCAGCAGCCGTAGTCGGGGCCTCAGCGGCCGGGGCCGGACCGGCAAGCAGTTCGACCGGGATCCCTAGCAAATCTTCGACTGGCTCCTCCGGAACACTGCCTTGAATCCGGAGCAGGAGTGTCAGCAGCCCAAGCATCGGGCCCAACGGCGTGAGCGGCAGATGCAGGATGGCCGACAGAACAATCCAGGGCCACCACCGCCTCACCCGCTGGCGGGCGGCTTGGATTCGCGAAGGGCCCTGGGACACGGCCGGACCATAGCCTCGCGGAAAGGGTTCGGCGACTATTCGTCGCCATCAAACTGGAGTCGCTCCGCGGGCCGAAGATTGGCTTAGGTGAGCATCCCGGGTTAGTAGTGCCTCAGCATGCCGCCCAGTTGCGCCGCGTCCGTTTTACGCCAGCCAACCGTTTCAGCCTGTCTTGCCAAGAGAGCTTTCGGCAGGATACTAGCCGTCTCTCGCCCAGAAAGACGTGGGAAGGGATTGTTCGCCGCCGCATTGCTGGCCATGGCTGGCTGCGACCGGAGCGAACCACCGGGGAGTTCGCAAGGACGCGTGACGGCAGCATCATCGAGTTCGACTGTGCCGCTCGCTTCGAGTGAAAGTGGCGTGGCCGAAACGGCTCCCGAGACTTCTGCGCTACCGACCGCTGCACCCGTGGGCTCGGCTGGGGCCGCGTCCGCAGCCGCACATCCAGGCCCCTTTCTCACCGTGCTGCATCCCTCGGTAGCCATCTATTCCGAACCCAACGCCGAGCGTTCAAACAAGCTGGGCTACGCACAGAGCGGAGCGAAACTCGCCGTCACTGGGAAGCCGAAGCCAGGAGACAAATGCAACTCCGGTTGGATGCAGGTCGTTCCCGCGGGTTTCGTCTGCACCAACGCGGGAACCCTCGACGAGAAAGATCCGCGGATCAAGTTCACGTTGAAGACGCCAGCGGTCGACAACGTCCTTCCCTACGTCTACGCGCGTAACGTCAAAAATGGCACCCCGCTCTATCGATCTATACCGACGCGCGCGCAGATGCTCGAATATGAACCCTACCTGCGAAAAGAGCCCAGTTCGGCAACCCAGGGCACTGCCGGTGCGGGGCCAGTTTCCCCTGGGCCAGCCGCGCCCAATGCATCTGCGGTCCCCTCGGTCACGGCAGTCCCGAATCAACCAGCACCACCGAGCGCTGATCCTAGTGGCAAGGCAATCGCTCCTGAAGACGACCGTCCGTGGTGGCAGCAAGAAGGGATTGAAGACCGTCTGCACGAGATCCGTCTCAGCGATCTGCAGAAAGAGTCTGACGATGTGCTGGCCCTGCGTATGGTCAAGGGCTTCTACATTGCCGTCGATCGGACATTTGGCTGGCATGGACGTCTTTGGTACAAATCCACGAAGGGTCTCGTTGCACCTGCCGATCGTATGGGTCAGGCAGCACCGTCGGACTTCAAGGGGATCGAGCTCGGCCCAGAATGGCACCTACCCGTTGGTTGGGTCTATGGCGGGCGCGAGAAGGCGACGACCTACGACATTGATCTCGAGAAGAACCGCGCCAAGACCGCAGGCAATGTGCCGCGGTTTGTGGCGTTGCAGCTGACTGAGCGCAGCGTCGAAATCTCGGGCACGACCTACCGAGAACTTGCCTCCGGCAAATGGGTCAGAAAAGACCACCTGCGGATCCCCGAGCCCGGCGAGCCCCCGAAGGATTTGCGAGACCAAGAGCGTTGGGTGGACGTGGACCTATCGAGTCAGACACTCGTCCTATTCGAAGGTACGACGCCGATCTATGCAACGCTTATTTCGACGGGAAAAAGCTCCAAGATCAAGGAGAAGGACCACGTGACGCCGACCGGACAATGGCGCATCCGGGAGAAACACGTCACAACGACGATGGACGGCGATGGTTCAGCTGCCGGTGACTTGCCCTATAGCATCGAAGATGTCCCCTACGTCATGTACTTCCATAAGTCATACGCCGTGCATGGCGCTTTCTGGCATCGCAACTATGGCGTCCAGATGAGCCACGGGTGCGTCAATTTGGCGCCGCTGGACGCCAAGGCAGTATTTTTCCGGACCGAGCCGTCGATGCCCGATGGTTGGCACGGCGCCTGGTCCAGCCAAACCAAGCTAGGTAGCTGGGTCATCGTTCACGAGTAGTCCGCCAAGCCCCAGCGTTCGTGATTGGCGTGTCCAGCGCATGTCAAGTCTATTCCGAGGGCACAAACCCTGGTCAGACGAAAAAATCCTTTCGTACTGTCGCGCTTTTTGAAAGCGAGATTTGGAGGTCTTGCTGATAAGCTGGGGCCTGACCCTTGACGAGGCGTGCGACAGGGCACAGTAAGGACCGAAGCCATGGACCAGTTTTCGGCTCACCTTGATAGAGGCTGGGATCTCGTTCAGCGGGGCGATCCACAGGGCGCCGAGCAATCGGCTCGCCGCGCTCTCGAAATCGACAACCAATCGCCCGAAGCGTACAATCTGCTCGGCTATGTTGCGGCTCTGCAGGGCGACTTCGAGGACGCAGTAGAACACTATCGGCAGGCGATTGCTCTCGACGATACTTATCTCGAAGCGATGCTGAACGCGGCAGAGGTTTGCATTCACCCCATGGGGGAATTCGATGACGCTCTGTCCTTGTGCGAGCAGGCACTCGATCTCGCGGAGAATGATGACGAGACCGTAGACGCTCTCCTGCTGTGTTTCGATGCGCATCTTGGCCGGGGTGACCTCGAAATGGCCAAAGACGTGTGCCGTCGGTTTCCAAAGGGCCCATTCGAGAATCCATCGCATACCTTTCTCGTTGGGCGAGCATTCTTCGAGATCGGCGAGATCCAGCGTGCTGCCGAGTTGATCGAGGCGTCGATCCAGTCGAACTCGGCCAATCCGGATGCTCACTACTACCTTGGTCTCATCCGCGACGAACGCGGGGATGTTGCCGGCGCGACTGAAGCGTTCCTCAAGGCACGTGAACTGGATCTTGAATTTCCCTCGGCTCCCTGGAGCCTATCGCGGGAGACGTTCCGAGTTACAGTCGAACGCGCTATCCAATCCCTTGGGCCGGAGCATCTGGCATACCTGCGCCCCGGAGAGGTGTACCTAGCGGACGTGCCTGGCGTTGAGGCCGTCGTCGACGGTGTCGATCCCAGGACGGCGGTGCTCATTGATGCGTTGCAGCCCGACGCTGGAGCGCCAGTCTCGGCGAGACTGTTCGTGTACCAGAACAACGTCGAGCGATTGGCTGGCGGGATCACCGGTGTCGAGCGTGAAATCGCCGCAGCCATTGAGCGTGAAGTGGTCGCGTTGTTCATCGAGCGTTCACCGTCGCAGCCGCCCGCATCCGCCGCACGTCATTCAAGGCCTCCAACCAGTCACTAGCTCCTAGAGTGCCTGTCTGACTGGCACCTTGATGGTACCTACCCGACGCGGGCAGCGAGCTCACGCGCTACGTCGACGAGTAGTTCTTTTGACGGCGTAGTGCGGATTGGCCTCAACGTGTCAATGGCTCGTTCCGTCACTGCCACAGCACGTTGACGCACTATCTCACAGGCGCCCGATGCCACCACCATGCGTCCAAGTAGACTCACGGGCTCGAGGTCTCCAGCATGGATCCTGCGCACAGCTTGGAGCAGTTCGGGTTGGGCCGAAACGGCAAGGACCAGCGGCAAGGTCAGCTTTCCCTCGCGAAGGTCCGCGAGGCTCGTCTTACCGCTAGCGGCGCTGTCGTAGTCGAGGACATCGTCGACAAGTTGGAAGGCCATCCCCAAATGCTCACCGAACTCGCCTAGTCGTTCAACGTCTTCGGTGGAGGCGTGCGCAACGCGTGCTCCAGCGCGTGCGGCCCAGGCAAACAGCGAAGCTGTTTTTCCTCGCAGTACACGCTCGTACGTCGATTCCCGAACGTCCAACTCCGTGCGCCCTCGCAGTTGGATGATTTCCCCGTCGACCAACGAACGCAAAGTTGACAAGAGTCCAGGTAGCGCTTCGGGAACCTCGGTCGATGTACGTTCTAGCGCGTGAACCAACAGCATGTCGCCAGCCAAGACGCTCACGGCGTTGCCGTATTGCATCCGTGCTGCACGCACACCACGGCGTTCCGTGCCTTCGTCAGCAACGTCGTCGTGCAGGAGCGTGGCGGAATGCACGAGTTCCGCGACCAACGCGAGTGTTCGGGCTGTTGCTGGGATCGATCCAAAGCAGCCAGCAGCCAGTAGCGTCGTCAATGGCCTGACCCGCTTGCCGCCGCGAACGACCAAGTGCCTAGCCGCGTGCGTCGCCGGCGAAACGCCAGCGGCGCAGACGGCCTCAAGCGCCGCTTCGACCCAGCAGAGTTCGTCACCCAGGAGTCCCTGGACTTCGGCGAGTCGAGCGAGAACCCGGGGATCCGTAGGCACTACCCGCCCGGCCGTGCTAAACACGTTGAGCGAGTCTGCCAGGGCGGCCTCGGAATTGAATGCGAGCGGGCTTTGGGGCGTCACGGACTGAGGCAATAGCTAGCACTCGGCACTCGGATCCTCGCCAGCGATTTTCGGCCGGCACAATGGAAACCTGTCCGCCTGCCTGCGCTGGGGGTGACAGCCATCCCCCAGGATAGACGTGCGAACGGTTGGCCGCTTTCTCCGAGCGAACCGCTAACGTTGACGTACCCCCGGATCCGGGAGTACTCGAAGGGCTGGATGTCCGATTCGGCTTTGGAGCGCGCTCAGCGGCGCGGACGGCGGTACGGGATCGCGCTCTTCGCGGCGATCATGTCGACCTTCATAGTCGTGAGCGGGTCGCAGGTCATGTATCAGGGCTTCGCTTCTGCTGCCTCCGAGTCGCCTCGCGACTGCCAGACCGGAATCAGCGACCTGCTCCTGGCTCTCCGACGCGCGCGCGCCGCGGCAGCAGCAGAACCACTTGGCGAGCGAGCGAGTCTCGCTCGCTTTCGACAGGCGCTTCAGCCGGAATGGCGTCGACGTGGGAAACTGACAGACGTCTGTGGTACTGACAATTGGGCGCTCGAGGCCCTCACTGCCATTGACCGGCTCCGCTACGCCGAGGAACACGCGGTTCGGTACGAGTCCGTCGACCTAGCCCCCAGCCGGCGTCATGTGCTGGCAATCGAACAGTCACTTGGCAACCACCGCAGCGGACAATAGGTGGCACGAATCGTATCGCGCCAAACCGCTTCGTAACCTGGCCCCAACGGCGGGGGCGACCTAAGCCACGCCGATCTTTAGATGACCCCAGATATTGAGGATCCGACATCCACCCCGCCGACCTTCGACGTCCTGCCCCTTTCGAGGGAGCTTCGGCAGGCCATCGACGAACTCGGCTACACCCACCCAACACCCGTGCAGCGCGAGGTGTTCGAACCAGCGTCGCGTGGCCGCGACATCGTTGTTCAGGCGCGAACCGGCACCGGAAAGACTGCTGCCTTTGGCATGCCAATCATCGATGCCCTCGTACAGCGAAATCTTGCAGCAGTTCAAGTCGTCATCCTCTGCCCAACGCGGGAGTTGGCTCTGCAGGTCCATCGAGAGCTGGACACGCTTGGTCGCTACCGTGGCATCAAGTCCGTAGCCGTGTACGGGGGCGCTCCCATGGCGCGCCAAATCGAGGAACTCGGCGCGGGAGCTCAGGTGCTCGCTGGTACTCCGGGACGGGTCCTCGACCATCTGCGCCGTGGCTCGCTCGATCCGAGCGCGGTTCGCACGTTTGTTCTCGACGAAAGCGACGAGATGCTAAGCATGGGCTTTTTGCCCCAGATCAACGAGATCCTCGGCTACATGCCTGCCGGCCACCAATCTCTGTTGTTCAGTGCAACGCTACCGCCTGACATCCAGCGTCATGCCGAGACGCGGCTCAAAGATCCGCTATTTCTGACGCTGAGTGGGGATCAGATCGGCGCCCTCGATATCCAGCATTTCGTCTACATGACGTGCGGTGACAAGCTCAAAGACTTCATTCAGGTACTCGAAGTCGAGAACCCTGAAAGCGCTATCGTCTTCTGTAACACGCGCGACGAGACGAAGCGGGTCGCAGCTGCACTCGATCGATTGGGGTTCTCCGCGGACTGGCTCAATGCCGACTTGGCGCAGAATGAGCGCGAGAAGGTAATGGCAGCGACCCGTCGCAGCGACCTGCGTTTCCTCGTGTGCACGGATGTTGCAGCCCGTGGGATTGATATCTCGCACCTCACCCATGTCATCAACTACGACTTGCCTGAGTCCGCCGAGTCCTACGTGCATCGGACTGGGCGAACTGGGCGAGCAGGACGAACAGGTACTGCAATATCGCTCATTGAGCCGACCGATATTGGCAACTTGTACATGCTGCGGCTCACCTACAAGATCTTTCCGATCGAACGGCAACTGCCCTCGGCTGGCGAAGTGCGCACACGCAAGGAACTCGACGTCGTGGAGATGTTCGAGCAAGCTTTTTCTCAGCGTCGAGTGCACCCTGACGACCTGTCGTTGGCACGGCGACTGATCACCCACGATGCCGCCGAACAGATCGTTGCCTGCCTCATGCGGGATCACCTTGGTGCACGCCCCGAGGCCGTGCGTGAGGCCACCGAGGCCCGAAGAGCCAGGGCTCCGCAACCCCAACCGTTGACGACCAACGGACGCGAGCCTTCGGCAGCACGGTCCTCGCCCGCGCAGGAGACCGCGAATCTCGTCAGGCAAACGCCGACGAATGGTCAAGGTCGTAGTCAGAACCGAAGTCGTGACGCTGTAGCCAAGCCTTACGCCAGCGTGAGCCGCAGCGCACCTGATCGTGAAGTGCCCGTCGCAATTGCGCCTATGGAGTCACCGAGTACCACCCGACATCGTGGAGCCCCCCCCGCTTCGAATGGAGATGCCATCGCAGGCGCTTCGAACGCTGGGAGTGGACGCCAGAACCCCTCAGAGGGGACCAGCACCGGGCAGAATGGGCGCGCTCCGGGCTTGAAGGCCCAGAACACCCGACCCAGCCGACGGACAGAGCCGGGGGCGCCGAAAGATCGCGAACCTCGGGAGCCGCTTGAGCAACATTCGAAGAATGGTAGGGTCTATCGGGACGACGATTTCGAATTTGCCTACAGCGTAAGTGACCCTTCGCCGCGTGACCTCGATTCGGGTGTCAGTGCTCCGAGTGCTCCGAGTGCTCCGAGTGCTCCGAGTGCTCTTCTAGAAGCAGATCGGAGTGGCGAGGCGTCTGCCCAAACGGTAGAGATCTTCGTCAACGTTGGGCGAATCGATGGCGCTGAGATAGCAGATTTTCAGCGATTGCTGGAACAGGCTGGAGTTGCGGCGGTTGAGCCGTCTATCATCAATCTGCGACGAAACCATTGTTTCGTCAGGGTGCCGGCCGAGTACTACTCGTTGGCGGAGTCAGCGCTCAATGGCACGACCATTGCAGGGAAAGTCGCGTTCGCTGAGCGTTCACGTAGCAGCCGGCCGTGACTTTTCGGTCGGACCTGCCATGGTAGATTAATGCCGAAGACGCTCCGGAGCTCCTGCTGACGCATGGCGACGCGTACGGTTGAGCATCTGCTTGCTGACGTAAACTTCGCCCTCGAAAGGGGCCTCGGCGCGCGCGACTTGGTTCCAATGCTCAAGCACCTCCTGCGGAGTGCTCCGACCGGTTCGGACGCAAATCGGTTTGCTCGGTTGCAGCTCAGTCGGCAGCTACTTACGACAAATCCGTTTCGATCTGCGGCCTTGGCCAAGTCCGTGATTCGGGAGCTGGACGACGACGAGGCGTACGGCCTACTGGGCTTGGCGTTCACGGTGCTCGGCCACTTTCGGGCGGCCGTCGCCGCGCAGCGTCGGGCCTGCCAACTGGCACCGACTCATCCCGGACACGCGCACAACCTCGGGCATTTGCTGGACGCTGCCTTTAACTGCCCCCGGCAGGGGCTCCCCTGGCTCGAACGAGCGTTTCTGGCAGCCCCTGATGTGCCCGGCATCGCGTCATCGTACGCCCATGCCCTGGTTGGAGTTGGGCGACTAGCTGAAGCGCGAGTGATGCTACTGAAGCACGCGAGACTGGACGCGGGCTCTGTCGACTCCACCCTACAAGAGTGGCTTATTCCCCCCAACAGCACTCTCGAAACCGGTTAGCACTCGCAGAATTCCGGTGACCCTTGTCGAGCGCCAAGGGGCGAGATACTGTCCTTTCGTTATGAGTGGATCGCGCCTGCCATATCTGGGTCTGTGCTTGGCGACGGCGGTCTCGCTGGGAGCTTTGCTATTCACGACGTTCTTTTACGCCCCGATGGCCCAGGTGGCAGCAGGTGGATTCGCGCAGAAGATCTTCTATTTTCACGTCCCCGCTGCCTACGCGATGTACCTCTCGGGGGTCGTCTGTATGGTTGGCAGTGGTGCCTACCTGCTGCGGCCAAGTCCGTTGCGCGACGCTTGGGCGAAGGCTGGCGCCGAGTGTGCCGTTCTCTTTGGCATCGTCGTCATGACGAGCGGTCCACTTTGGGCCAAGAAGGCTTGGGGTGTCTATTGGACGTGGGATCCTCGATTGACCAGCCTAATGCTCAGCGTCCTCATCTACTCCAGCATCGTGCTGCTGAGGACGTACGTCGGTGACGGCGACGCCGAGCGCAGGTTCTTGGCAGCATTTGGGGTACTCGGAACTGTGAACCTTCCGATCATTCACCTCAGCGTGCGCAAATGGGGCGGCAACCATCCTACGGTCATTACCCGAGGTGGTGGTGGGATCGCGCCCGAGATGGCAACGACGCTAGGCATCGGGTTCGCCACGATGACGCTGCTCGTTGTGGTGCTTCTGTTGCTGCGCGTGCGAAAATCCATGCTTTCTTACACTGTTGATACCCTGGAACACCGGGTCGCCGATTTCCTTGAGGAATAGTTGCGGATGTCCAATACCCTGCTCCCGATCCTAGCTGTCTCCTCCCCGGACGTCGGCCACGACGGCGACGTCGCTTCCGCAGGCCCCAACGAACGCGCCGGCCAGTTTGTCGCCGTGACCGGGCCAGAATCCGAGCAGGTGAGCGCCTCGGGCATGGTCGTTGCTGCTTACGGCATCTTCTGGCTAGTTGTGTTTGCGGTGGTCGTGCTGACTTACCGCAGTCAGCTCAAACTCACGGCAAGAATCGCCGAACTCGAGAAGAGACTACCGAAGGAAGAGCAGCTATCATGACCGTCGGTCACGTTCTTTACCTTCCCCTCATCTTGCTCATTGGTCTGGCTTTTGGGTACGTGCTGGGGGCCAAAGCCGTACGGCGCGAATTCGACGAGGCGAAAAAGCGCGCGAAGACCTAGTGTCGCTGAGTTGGGAATTTCCAACTCGTCGGTAACCTTTGGCCCGCAACGCTAGATGGTACCGATATGGATCCCTCGGGCATTGGCTTGGGCAATGCGACTGCGTAGCGTACGTTCCTTGCGATCCAACGATTGGTCACCTTCGCCCTGGGTCTGGCGCTGCCTGACGAACGCGAGTTCGACCAGATCCAACTGCTTGCGTCGTGCTGCTGCTCTCCCGCCGCGGCTGCGGTCAAGCGAGAGCCAGTTATAGAACGGAAGCAGCATCCATGCGGAGGTCGTTCGGGCGTATTCTTTAGGCTGAATCAATCGACCAATCTCGCTTCTCAGGTTGAGAACCACAGTGGCCCGGTCGCGCAGAGCAAGCAGCATGACAAGCACGAAGTACAGCAGATCGAAGCACCAGAACAGGATGTACTTCACGACCACGCCTGTTCCTCCGGCCAAGAGGAATGTGCAAAGCAAGTTGTGTAGCGAGTGCAAGCCAACTGCAACGCACCAACCTAGAATTGGTGCGAGGATCCAAACCCAAGCGCGGCGGCTCGACGCCGCTATGCCGACACCGAGGCCTGTTGCGGCGGTGAACGTGGCGTGGCCTAGCCCGCTCAGGATGGTCCGCAGGACGAACGTAGCGCCAAACCCAACCATCCCCGCCCTTTCCGCAGCCTGCTGGATGTACAGGACGTCCTCCGTGAGCGTGAAACCAAGTCCGATGATCCCGCCATAGATTACGCCGTCGAGAGGGCCGTCGAGCTCCTTGAGCCAGAGTTGAGAAAGCAGCCAGAGCACGAGAAGGCCGACACCCTTGGTCGTCTCCTCCACCAAGGGTGCCACGAATGTCGCGGTTGACGCCTGGACCAAGGGGTCATTCGATTGTGCACTGAGGGCGACGGACATCGCCGTTTGTCCCACCAGGTTTCCGACGATGGCGGTCAGGGTCGCGACGATGGCGCCCCAGAAGAACATGGCCACCAACAGTCCGAGGGGCTCGGGTTCATACCGATCGGCTCCTTTGAGCACGACGAAGTAGAGCAACACGACCGGAAGGACGAAGAACAGTGCGATGAACCACATGGCTGAGAAGACACAACATATCCCCTTGTCGGGCTCGGGCGAATCCCTCGTTGCCGGATGCCGGCGGTCGGGCTACGGTCTCGTGTCAAGTGTTTGGGATTTCTTTCACGGAGCTCGTCCTAATCCTGGTCGTTGCCCTCGTCGTATTGGGGCCACAACGGCTCCCAGGCATGTTGCGCACTGTCGGGCTCTGGATCCACAAGGTCCGGCAGATGACCACCGAGGTCCGGGAGCAGACTGGAATCGACGATCTGTTGCGACAGGAAGGCTTCTCCGGCGGCCTTTCGGAGCTGCGCTCCCTACTTCGAGGAGATCCGCGAGCGCTGGTCCACCCGGACGAAGCGGCACGAGCGAATGTTGAGAATGACCCCTACTCGATTGCACCAGCGTTCGATAAAAGTCGGGAGCAACCAGTGGAAGGCCCAGACGCGCAGGGCGCAATTCCAGACGATCTCGTCGACGCGGAGGATGCGCACCCCGGAACACAGCAAACACGGTCAGAAGAGCGGTTGGACATCAAGCCATGAGCGAACCTCCGGGCAGCCCGCAGATGTCCTTCTGGGACCACCTCAGCGAGCTGCGGTCTCGACTGGTGCGCTCCATCCTTGCCGTGGCCGTTGGCGTTGGACTGGCATGGACCTATCGTGAACCGATATTGGGCTGGATAACTCGACCCTACGCGAGCGCCTGGGTGGCGGTGGGCCTTGGAAAACAGCCGTATCTGCATTTCCCGGGACCGGCGGATCTCTTCTTCGCCTACCTGAAGCTCTCGGTGGTTGGCGGTTTCGTATTCGCGCTTCCGATAGTGTTCTATCAGATCTGGGCCTTCATTGCCCCTGGACTTTATTCTCGAGAGCGACGACTCGCTCTGCCTTTCGTGGCTAGCTCCTCGCTGCTCTTTGCTGGTGGTGTCTACTTTGGGTGGCGACTCGCTCTACCAATCGCCTACCGCTACCTATTGAGCCTGAGCGGCGACGTGGCTGGTTCGAACCTCAGTGTCATGCCGACCATCATGATCGAGCAGTATCTAGACTCGATCACACAGATGCTCATCGCCTTCGGGATAGCCTTCGAACTACCGGTCCTGTCGTTGTTTTTGAGCCTCGCTGGGATCATCAACCATCGTCATCTGATTCGGTTTGCGCGCTACTTTATCGTCGTAGCGTTCGTAATTGCGGCCATCGTCACTCCTCCTGACATCGTAAGCCAGCTGGTGTTGGCCATACCGTTATGTTTGCTCTACGGTGTGTCCATCATCGTAGCGTGGGCGTTCGGACGTCGCAGTGACACGACCTCAGCAATCGACAAGGTCCCGTGACAACGAAACCTGGTCGAAAGCGAAGGCTCGGCGACCAGCGTCACTGCTCGCGTGCGTAGGGTTCGTGACGTAGTATCGAAAGCCCGCGGTAGAGCTGCTCGAGAAGGAGCACCCGCGCCATGCGGTGCGGCAGCGTCATGCGCGACAGGCTGAGCCGCAAGTGTGCCTGTCGCGACAATCGCGAGGGGATCCCTTCTGCGCCACCAATTACGAAGGTGATTGCACCCTTGCCTTGCGCACCCCAGCGCTGCAGGCGTTCGGAAAACGCGTTACTGGTCAGCTGTTCCCCGTCGACCTCGAGAGCGACGACCAAGTCTTCTTTCGGCCAACGCCGTTCGAGCTCGGTATCGTCTCTTAGCTCGATTTCTTCGCAGCGGACCCAACGCCGAATTCGGCCCAAGTACTCATCGGCCCAGGTTCGCGCCGAAGGATCGCGCATTTTGCCGACAGCTAGAACGGTCAGCTTCACTTCTTCACTAGGGACTTGGACGATGTCACAGCCTTTGGTGTAGCTGTGTCGATAACCGGAATGCGCCGCGCGTCGAGCCACAACCCATCCAAGTCGTAGAGGGCGCGCGTCTCTTCGAGGAACACATGCACGACGACGTCTACGAAGTCGATCAGCACCCAACGCGCCGCAGGTAGCCCCTCGACCGACACGGAATGGACCCCCGCCCCTTTCAGCGTATCGTCGACTGCGTGTGCAATGGCGGCCACCTGGCGATCGCTCTGCCCAGTCATGAGTACGAGAAAATCGGTATAATCGACCTTGCCGGTGACATCGAGGATGTCAACTCCCACGGCCTTCTTGTCGAGGCCAGCCGAGGCCACCAACAACGCAATTCGCTTCGCCTCTTCCGAAGGTGTCGGTCTTGCAGGCATGCGGCGTTCGGTTGCCTTTACGGCGCTATGCTTGGCCGGGCGAGGCTTTGGTCGCGTCTTTGCCTGCTTGGGTTTGCCTAGGAGTGTCATCCTTGTCGCACCTGTCCTTCGCCGAATACGACCCACTTCTCACTCGTTAGACTCTCGAGTCCCATGGGGCCATAGGCGTGCAGTTTGCTGGTCGATATGCCAATCTCCGCCCCCAAACCCAGTTGGCCACCGTCGTTGAATCGGGTGGATGCGTTTACCACAACGCAACTGGCATCGACCTCCCTCACCCAGCGATTGGCATTCGAATAGTCCGATGTGCAGATCACTTCGGTGTGATTCGAGCCGTATTGGGCCACATGTTCTAGCGCCTGATCGAGATCCGCGACAACTCGAACTGCCAGGATCTTCGCCAGGTACTCCCGGCCCCAGTCGCCATCCGTCGCTGCCAAGGCGGCCGGCACGAGCCGGCAAGTTTCGGGACAACCATGTAGTCCGACGCCTGCTTCGAGCAGCGCTTTCGCCACGACTGGCAAGACCCTTGGTGCATCGGCTGCGTGCACCAACAAACACTCGAGTGCGTTGCACACCCCAGGGCGCTGCACCTTGCCGTTGACGGCCAGAGCAGTCGCCATCGCGACGTCACAGCCCGCATCGAGAAATAGGTGACATACACCCTTGTAGTGCTGAATGACCGGCACTTTGGCGTTCTCCGTAACGTATCGGATGAGTCCCTCACCACCGCGGGGGATGACCAGGTCAACCCAACCAGTAAGGCCAATCAACTCACCGATGGTGTCACGTGTTTCGGCAGACACAATCTGAACGCTGTCCGCGGACAAACCAGCTTCCGTCAGGGATTCCGCAAGAATCTCGCCTAGAACACGATTAGTTTCGAGTGCCTCTTTGCCCCCGCGCAATAGAACGGCATTGCCAGACTTGAGACAAAGGGCGGCCGAGTCTACGGTGACGTTGGGCCGTGACTCATAGATCATGCCAATCGTACCGAGTGGGATGCGCTGACGCCCAATGATGAGCCCGTTCGGACGTCGAACCATTTCACGGCGTTGTCCAACGGGATCCTCGAGCCCAACGATGTACTCGACGCCGGCGGCCGTGGACTCAATGGCGCTAGCACCCAAGGCGAGGCGATCCAGCATTGCCGAACTCAGTCCGTTCGCACGGGCTCGCTCCAGATCTTTGGCATTGGGACCGGCGATGCGTTCGACACTCTGGCGCAGTTTGTGAGCAAGGACGCCTAGCGCCTTGTCCTTTTCAGCGCGGCCCAGGCTGGCGAGACTACGCGTCGCAATCCGAGCGCGCTTGGCTTGTTCGAGAACTGTGGTCATCGGTAGAGCAATTCTGTCGGCGGTTTTCGGCAACGGCAACCGGTCATACCGAACCGCGGCCTAGGGCTTGGGTTCGATCATGGCGCGAGTTGGAGGCTCGGCAACCGGCAAGCTCGACGCGGAAGGCTCAGCCGCGACAGGAGCAGCTTCGGCCGGGAGTGCCGCGGATTCGGGCGCTGGATCGGGTGCGTTGCCGGACGGGGCCGCTGGTTTGGCTGAACCCTGGAGAATCGAAGGGGATTCTGACTCGTCGGTCGTACCAGCGTCCCAGGGCGTGAGCTCGGGCACCTCGAATTCCGGTGCCGGCAGCGTCGGCTTGGGCGCACTCGAACCGCAGCCACAAAGGGCACCGAGGAGCAGCGCAGCGGGCCAATTTGAGCTGGGTATCAAGGTCAAACGAAGACTCCTCGACGTTGACTGAGACCGGTGTTTAGGAGCTTCTGTATGGCTTGACGCACGAGGAATACATTCTCGGCCACAACGGAATCGTTCCCTTCAGAGCTGCCCGTAAAACGGAGAGGCTCGCCGAAGAACAGCCGATACTTGGTTGGCAGTGGTAGTTGTCCGAAAGGCAGCATCATTTGTGGAACGATGGGGCAAGCGGGCAAGTGGAGCAGATTCGCCAGGAATTTGGCGTTTCCAACATTGATGTATTGCTCCTCAGCGCCAATAACAGCGACCGGCAGGATGGGGGCACCCGTCTCGATGGCAATGCGCATGAAGCCGGTGCCGAAATCCTGCAATTGGTAACGCTGGGTGAATGGTTTGCTGATCCCCTTTACCCCCTCGGGGAACACGAGCAAAGCTTCGTCACGCTCGAGCAATCGCCGCGCATTGTCCCTGGCACCGACGACCGACCCAAGTCGGTTGAAGAACGTAGAGACAAACGGAAGCGTCGCCGCCCAGCGATCGATCATGGCGCGGATCACTCGCGGTTGTTCCGCGTCGAAGAAAAGCGAGCATCCGAGGATCATCGCATCGATGGGCAGCTGCCCTGAGTGGTTCGCTACGATGATGACTCGACCCTTAGGCAGACGATCGATGCCGTGAACCTCGGTTCGGAAGTAGGCGCGATGCAGGAAGCCAAACAACGGTCCGATGGACCGGTAGGAATCAAGATCGAGGCCAAATTGGTCTCCGCCTCTTTCGGAATAGTATTTCCCTAGCTGTCCGACGCGCTCCTCGAAGTCGGGTCCGACGAGCCGCAGGCGATATTGCTCACGAGAACGGCTCGCCCAGTCACTCAGTCGCCCAACGAGCGGCCGCCCCTCGCGAGCAGCCGCTTCGGTCCAGCGTGCGAGCAGGGAGCGATCGGGCATTTCGCCGAGACTCTAGCGCGCCAGATTCGCCGCACCAAGATTTGGACGGCGTGAAGGCGGTGAAGACGCAAAAAGACTCCCCGGATCCGTGCGGACGACATACGGGGCGGTCGGCCAATGAGCAGGGCGTTCCCTCCAGCGGCTGGATCCGGGTAGCCTTGGCAAATGGATTTTCTTGCGTTGGTCCGATCTCGCTACTCTTGTCGTTCGTATCGTTCGGATCCGGTCACGGACGATCAGTTGAGTCGGGTGCTCGAAGCGATGCAATTGGCTCCCACGGCGTGCAATCGACAGCCATTTCGCGCGTACGTCCTGCGTACGCGTGAACACCGCGAAGCCTTGCGTCGGTGCTATCGCCGAGATTGGCTCGTATCTGCTCCGCTGGTAATCATCATGGTGGCTCTCTTGGAGCGAGCTTGGTGTCACCGCGATGGCACCAACCTTGGCGTCGTGGACGCTACGATTGCCTTCGACCATCTGATCCTGGCAGCAACAGCCGAAGGTTTGGGTAGCTGTTGGATTGCTGCCTTCGACGAGGCGGAGGTCCGCGCCTTGCTTGGTCTGCCCGATTCGGCAAGACCGGTCGTCATGACGCCGCTTGGGTTCCCCGCCGACGTGGCTCCGCCCAAGGAACGTGCTGCGATCGAGCACCTGGTTCAGTTCGGAACCCACTGATGAATCGAAGCGCAAGATGATTGTTCCAGCAGCACTTCGGCGGGGTTCGCAAATCTACGTCATTGCGCCTTCGGGGCCGTTCGATCGCTGTCTGGTCTTGCGCGGACTTGGCTGGCTCAGCGAGCGTTATCGGCCGGTATTCCGTTCTGATCTCTTCGCGCGCAGCGGTTTTCTTGCCGGTTCGGATGAGCGACGGCTGGAGGAACTGTCGGCCGCGCTACGCGATCCCACCATTGGCGCCGTGGTAGCGGCACGGGGGGGGCACGGCCTGATGCGCATCGTCCAGGCAGCACCCTTTGCTGCACTCCTGGATCAGCCAAAGTGGCTGGTCGGGTTCTCGGACCCCACGGTCATGCACCTGGAAGCGACGCGCGTAGGTGTCGCGTCACTGCATGCGGCAAACCTAGCGGCCTTGGGCCGTTCCGACGGGAGAGCTAGGTCGGAATGGTTGTCTGCACTTGAGCAGCCCAACCTTGCTCGAAGCTACTGCGGTGAAATCTGGAGCAACGGCTGCGTACGCGGCCCCCTCGTTGGTGGCAACTTGACGCTGATTACGATGATGGCGGCGGCGGGTCGGTTGTCACTGCCGGATGGCTGCATATTGGCCATCGAGGACGTCGCGGAAACCTCGTATCGCATCGACCGAATGCTGGCGGTGCTGAAACTGGCAGGCCACCTCGACAGGGTTGCGGGATTCGCCCTCGGACACTTTGCGGACTGCAGTCCGGGACCATTTCGTGTTACCGCCGAGACTGTACTGCGCGACCATTTGTCGAAGCTTGCACCCACCCTCGCCGCTCTTGAATTCGGTCACGCGTTGCCAAACCGGCCACTTACCATGGGTGCGATGGCCTTGCTCGACGCCAATCGCGGCTGGCTGGTCACACCAGCCTAGTCCTATCCACCTGAGGTTCGGCACACTTCAATGCGTGTCCAGGAGCAAGAAAGAACGAGCCTGCCTGTCATCGGCGGGCTCGTTCTCAAGCGCCAAAGGTTGCGTGTAACACCACGCGGACACGCTATTCGTCGGTATCGATCAATTCAGAGTCGTCCACGGTGTCGCCGTCTTCGAGCTCAATGCCAACTTCTTCCTCGGCGCTGGTTGCCGCGGGCGGCGGTGGCGGAGCACGTCGGGCGGGTCCGGGTGAAGGCGGTGGCGGAGGCGGACCACCTCGTCCTGGCGGAGATGGTGGTTTGGGCGGCGCCCCGTGTGGCATGGCTACGGGCTTGAGCGATGGTGGTGGCGGTGGTGGACGTCCAGGTCCCCCACCCCCTTGGCGCATGGGTGCGGGCGGTGCTGGTCTCGACGGGTGGCCACCGCGAGCAGGCGGAGCAGGAGGCCCCGAATGCTCCGGCTTCGACGCGGTGGCGTCGCTCTGCTTTTCTTGCTCTTTCGCTTTGTCGCGTTGCGTGCTTGGTGTCTGTGGAACCTTTGAGGCAGACTCAGCACTCGCCCCGCTCAGGGAGGTGTCCTCGACTGTATTGGTGATCCCGGACCGTTCGGGCTGACCGATTGGAGCATCAGTCGACTCCGGGCTGGACGGAACGGGGGGTGGCTCTGTCGCGACAGTTCCCTCTTTGGCATCGAGAATGGCTTGATCGGGTACGGTCTTGTCATCGAACTTGGGTGGTGCCGCAGGGGCCGGCAATTTCTTCGTGAAAGTGCCAACGTCGGCGTCTTCAATCGCAGTGTTCCGATCAGCTGTTTTCCCGGCGTCGGCCAGCTCGTCGTCAGCCGGCTCGGCTTCGGCAAGGCGAGCGGCTTTCGGTCTGGAGGCTGTGGTGAGCGAGCCAACCATTGGCTGTGGCGTGGCCTCAGGGGGACCGGACACCGGGCGCTTCAACATGTTGGACTTCGCTCGGTCGAGCCCCTCAGTGGCTTCCGGATCCCCCTGCTTAAGTCGAAGTACGCGACGCCATGCGTCTGCCGCCTCACGTGCGTCGGCCAGGTGTTCTTCCCAGATCCGAGCGACCTTGCGCGCGAGCTCCGCACGAACGGCGGGATCCTTGCCGCGTAAGATCTGGTCTTCGAAGAGCTGAACCATGCCGCGATGATCGCCCAACTCCGTGTAGAGCTGAGTCAAATCCTGAATGACCGCCTGATCCGCAGGCGAAAGATCGTGTAGACGTTTGAGATCTTGAGCTGCGCCCAACGTATCCTCGAGCTGCTCTTTTCGCAGGTTGGCTCGACGAGCCAGCAACTTGCGAACCAACGGGCCGTCGAAGACCTCATCCAGAGCCTTGGCCAATACGGCTTCCGCTCGCTTCATCTCTCCGACCTCAGCGGCGACGCGCTCGAGTTCGTCGAGTCCCTCGTCATCGACGTGGGTGATGATCGATTCGGCCAGCCACTGGAACGAAAGGTCCTTGTCCTTGAGTTCCACGAATGCGAGCTGCGCTGCTCGACGCAGGAGCATCGAACGCGTGCGTCCACCATCCTTGGAACCCTGACCACCCGAGGCAAAGGCCTCTGCCAACGTCTTTCGGAGCAGCTGGTTGCCGCTCTGTTCGTCGGTTTCTTTCGCGATTTCCTCGAGCAAGGCCATCGTCTCTTCTTGGACGGAGCCGCCGAGCGCGATGTCGAAGAAGGTTCGCGCCCGATCGATAGAGCCCTTCTGGGCGGCAACCTGCGCAGCTCGTCCAAGTGCGCGCAGTCGATCCGGCGGCGATTTGCAGCGGGTCACCTGACGTTCATAGAGGTCGATGATCTGATCCGAATCCTGAGCTAGCTTGGTAAGCCGCTCAAGCAGCAGTTCAACTTCGTCCGGGCTAACGCTGGTTAGCGCCTGTTCACCGTGTTGGATTGCCTCGAGTGCTTCGACGCCAGCGGTCACCAGCACCTCGGCCTGTCGCACCATTTCCTCGGCCCGAGCCGCGCCGCTCGTCTCTTGCACGAGCAGGTCATGGGCAAGACCAAGCGTGTCGAGATCCTTCAACTTGACGGCGATTCGCTCGAGTTCACTCGAAAGCTCTTCGTCGGCAGCCCGGGCGCGGATGAGTTCCTTGGCAACTCCGGCCGCTTCTGCCTCTCGCCCAACGGCGAGGAACCGGTCGAATGCGCCGCGCAGAGCCAAGTTGCGAGATTCCCCGCTCGGCGCTTCGAGATTCCACTCGATCAGTTTCGTCGCGACGATCCCCTTCCACCCAAGGCTATCTGCCAGAGTGACGTATTCTTCTCGACACTCGTCGTCACCCGCATCGGCAACCTGCATCAGGACGCTGAGCGCCTCGTCGTCATTGTTCAGTTTCTCGTGATAGATCCCAGCCAGCTGGCGAGCGATGCGACTGAGTTCCGCATCATCGCCTTCAATGGCTACTTCTTCGGCAAGGTGCTTGGCGAGACGCGGCCAATCCTCGGTTTTCTCCGCAAGCGCACACAATCGCGATAGTGCCTCGAAGTTCTCCTCGTCCAACTCTCGGACGATGTCGAGCATGGCGATGGCACGCTTCGGCTCTTCGAGCCTCGTCTCGTAAAGATCCGCAAGGCGTGCGGCGAGGTCCAGTTTGCGCGCTGGCTCGTTCTTGAGTGCCAAATGGCGCTCGAGTGCAGCGGCCACACCCTTTGGGTTGTTCAGAGCCTCATAAAGATTTGCGATGGCTTCGAGACAAGTCACGTTTTCGGGATCAAATTCCTTGAGAATGCGCTCGTAACGCTCGATCGCGCCGTCTGGCTCCTCGAGATCCTCGGCAATAATTCGCGCTTCGCGCAGCAAGAATTCGAGCTTCTCGGACGTGTTGCTTGCGATCGCGGCAAGGCGGTGCAGGTAGTCAGCCGCTTCCTGGTATTCTCGACGCTCTTCGGCGTCCGCGACAAGTAACTGCAGGGTTTCGGTGTCGTCGCCATCGGCGAGCACCAACAACAAGCTCTCGCGCGCCGCTTCGGGATCCTTCAGTGTGTCCCGCTGAATCGAACTGGCACGTCGCCGCAGGCCCACCCGCTTCGCTTTCTCGCGCATCCGCTCCGCTCTGCCAAGCAGCAGGCGTACGATATCGTCGTTGCGTTCGGAACCAGCGTAGATTCGCTCGAGATCCTCCGCGTACGCGTCGTTCATCGGGTCGAGATCGGACGCCTGTTCGAGCCGCTGCAAAGCTCCATCTTCGTCGCCTGATCGAGTGAGATACACGGCGACAGTGGCAAGCAGCTTTGCTTGGTCAATCGGGTTCGTGACCTGTTGAGCCAAATCATCCACGACACTGGCCGCCTGCGACCACGCCTGTGCCTCCACGAAGCATTTTTCAGCCGCCTCGAACAGCACATTGGTGCGCAAGAAGCTCGCCGCCTCGGAATATGCATCCCCCGCCGCCTGCCAGTCGCCTTGCGATTCTCGGAGCGTACCTAGCTTCTCTTGCAGATGTGCGCGGGTCGTCTCGTCGCGGATTGACCCAACGTTGTCCCCGATGCACTGCGCGGCGAGATCGAGCCGCTCGCCTCGCTCGAAGTTCTTCACGGCTGCCTGAATTGCCGACTCATCGTCAGGCAGCAGAGTGGCAATTCTGGCCCAGGTCTGGCCAGTGGCAATGGGGTCTCGGCGTTTCTGTTCGTGGATCTTCGCGATGGACCGCTCCATGGCGACACGACGCTCGATGTCCTCTTCCTGCTCCGCCTGCTGTTCAAGGAGTTGGACGAGCTCATCCCAACGACCTGACTTCTCGAGCAAGCGCTGGAGCTGCTCGCGCGGCGAGTCGTCACCCGGATCGAGCGCGACGAGATCCTGCCAAGCCTTGATGGCTCCGTCTACGTCGCGCAGCTGCGTTTCGCACAGACCGGCGAGCTCGCGATACCACTGCTTGCGACTGTCGTAGGGCGCGTCCTCCACTGCGGCGGCACCGCGGAACATGTCCCTCATTTCCGCATACTTGCGTCGCTGCCGCAGGAACCCCTCCATGAATTGGACGGCCTCTTCGTTCGACGGATCGAGCTCCAAGACTTGTTGGTACTTTTCTGCGGCTTCTGGCTTTCGTGCGCGGCGCGCCAACGCGCTGGCCTGGTCGAGCAGCGCCTGAACGCGCTCTGACGCCGGTGCGTCTGCTGTTGGCGCCAGGGCTTCGAAGATGGACTCGTCGGCAACACCGGACTGGGCAAGCTTGTTGACGAACTCTCGCGCCTGAACGGCAAGGGCTCCGCCCGAGTTGCTCTTCAGGTAGTGGGCGACCTGACGCACGACTTCCGCTTCGCGTCCCAATTCCTCGGAATAGTACATCGCGAGCTGGACTGCGCGATCCTGCGTCGCCAAGACCTCTAGCGCACATACGGAGTAGGACAAGCCATGTTCGCCCGGATAGTCCTCGGCCAGATCGACGAATATCTGGGCGGCTTCCGTGCGATCGGCGTCTGGAACGAGTTCCTGGGACTGCACGCGCTCAAGTGTTATCGTGGCGAGCTGCTGCTTGAGTCCGGGATCGGCGCCGCCCTCGATTTGGCGCGCGCGGCGCAGTGCTTCGGCCGCACCCACTCTATCCCCGGCGCTCTGGCGTACGCTCGCTTCGTCTTGGTAGAGGGCAAGCTTTCGTTCCGGGTCGTCGACGAGCCGCTGTTCGAGTTCGAAATAGGGGACCGCATCGGCCCATGCCTGTTCGGCCTTTAGCAGCTCGCGCAACGCATAGATCGCGTATTGACTGCTCGGGTCGAGCTCGATAGCTCGCCTATAGTTCTCGATCGCTTTGCGTGTCTGCGACAGCGGCGGCTCACTCCAGAGCCGTCCGAGTTCTTCACGCATAATCGCCGCCTGCGCCAAGATCGTCGTTTCTGCAGCAGGTAGGCTGTCAATTGCCTTGCAACGCCGCTCAAGCAGCGCGACCAATGCTTTCGTATCGCCGCGCTCGCGATAGAGTTCGGCAAGTCTGTCACCAGGGGTTGGCTGCGTTGGATCGCGTTCGATTGCTTTCATCAACACGCGCGCCGCACGCGGCGCATCACCGAGGGACGCAAGCCACACGTTCGCAGCTTCGGTAAGCCAATGGCAAGACAGCGCCGCATCCGCGGTGCCATTTCCCACTTTCTCTAAGAACATCGCATACCCAGAGGGGTCGGACTGACCGGCCTGATGGGCTGCGAGTAGGGCTTCTTGGTCGTGGGGATTTTGGATCAGTCGCGTAGATAGCGACTCCAATTCACGGGGATCCATGGTTGGGCGGAAGCTAACATGGTGAAAGACTTGGTCGCAATGTGCCCTGGACGGATGTTTTGCATATGTATCTGGACAGGAATAATCGCGCCACGTTGGACAGCCCTTCAGGACCGGCAGAATTCGGACAGATTCCGGCAGTTTTCGCTAATTTTCGTCCGGGGACCCGTGGGCCCAACTAGCTCGGAAGCCGATGGATCCGACCGCCGTGAGACGCACTGATGCGGCACCTCCCAGTCATCGAGGGAAGCATCGCCGATCCGGCCCCAGCGTCGAACGGCTTTGGGCCGTGATGCCACCAACCAATGACGAAACGGTGTCGCCGCGGGGCAACGCCGCTGAGCGATGGGCCTCCGTTCATCCGCAGAAGCGAGACGCGAAAAATCTGCTTCGCCTACCCACTCGCACCTGCGCCGCAGACGAATTTGAGCCGTTGAACCAGAGTGGCTAGGTAAGTCTGACTTCCGCTGCTATCAAATCTGGTACCATCCCCGCCCTGTGACCCCTTGCCACAGCAACTCGGGACGCCCTTGCCCGTTGGAGCCTCAGTGACCCCGAATACTCTCCGAGCGCATTTCGAACAACTCCGCGCGCAGGGAACGACCTGTACTCTGGAGGAAACCGTTGGGTTCCTCGTTCCGCTGGCCGTAGAACTCTCTCAGCGGCATGCGGCCGGCGAAACCCTGTTCGTCAATCCGTCTTCCATTTCTCTCGGAGAGAATGGCAGTTTTCGCGTCGACCCAGGGTTATCGCAGATTGCGCCAACCTTGCCCCGCGACCGAGCATGTCTGGCACCGGAAGAACGTTCTGGCCTCCCCGGCAATGCGCGAGCCAGTGTCTATGCAGTTGGCGCACTGTTGTACGAAGCACTCACTGGGGCTTCGGTCGGGCCTGGAATGCGGCGGCCCACAGAACTAAACCCTGCCGTTCCACCAACCATCGAGCTACTGCTAGCCAAAGCCCTGGTGGCAGATCCATCGCATCGCCCAGACGATCTTCTGGCATTGGCCCAAGCGCTACATCACTTGGCTCCCCAGGCAAGTCTAGCTCCGCCGCCTGCTGACGAATCGCACCTCGATGGGGGAGCGGACTTCACCGTCGATGTGTCGATGTCAATGCTGCCACCCAATCGAAGGATGGCGGCCAGTCCGTATGACGTCACGGTGCAGGACAAACGTGCGCAACCCAAACGCGACGACCGTGTCGTCGCGCTTGGGGCGTTGAAGGATCAGTTGGAATCCGATCCGCGCGCGCGCTATGTCGTGGTCAAAGACGGGATGGATCATGGCCCATTCAGGGCAATCGAACTGCTGCAACAGATCGCAACCCACGGGTTCGTGGATTCGGACCTGTTGCGCGATTCGTTGAGCAACGACGAGCGCGCGATAAAGGACTGGGATCAGTTCGCTCCGTTTGCTGAGCAGGCCCGCTTGCACCGAGATATCAAGGCGGAAAAAGCTGCCCTCGAACGTACGGTGGTGCGCGAACAGCGGAGCACCCGGGGCAAAGCGTTTTTTGGAATCATCGCACTGGGCGCACTGCTTGCGGTCGGCGTAGTCTGGTACTTCACCGTGCGCGGTTCCAAGAAGGACGACGTGGACGTTCAAGGAGAAACCGCGACGAACGTCGAGATGGAAGGGGCCCTCAAAGGCAGAAAGCGTGCCGGAGGCGCCAAGGGCGGTGGCGTGGTTGGCACTCAGGGCGGCTTCCCCATGTTGGGCGGTGGGATGAGCTGTGAAGCTGCACAGAACGCCTACGTCGAAGAAATGAAGATTGGCCAAAAGGGCCAAGCGGACCTCACCGCCGGTCAATACGGCGCCATTCTCAATTCCGGCCAATACTTGGGCGCGTGTGGAGTGCCTTCGTCGATGGGTGTCAGTATTTGCGCAGCGGTGCAGAATGGGCGAGCCGTCGGGGTTACCGTTACGACAACCCCTCGCAACCCGGGCATCGCCGGCTGCATCGCCGGAGCAGTACGCCGCATCAACTTCCCTTCACACCCCAAACTCGACGTTACCAGAACGAACTTCGCGCCGGCCCAATGACCAACGCCTTGACAGCAGGTATCAGTGGACGGGACAAGCGCAACGCCGAGGCCCAAAGTGGTGGTTTGGTCGACGCGCACCCAGTCCGCGCCACAAGGTCATGCCGTGGTAGATCCCAGTCGGACCAGTTCTCGCCAATTTCACAAGAATTTTCCGCAGCCAACCCATGGAATGCACCCTGATTTGCTCTAAAGTTGGATCGCTGGTTGACGTCCCCCACCCGTGATTGATATGGGCGCTAGTACGCCGCGTATAACAGCAAGGTACCGATTGCTATGGCCGAACAGAAGGAAAGCTCAGTCCTCTTCTCCCTGAAGGAGCTGATGGGCCTCGAGGAAGATCGAATCCGCGAGGAGGAAGCCCAGAAGGAAGCCGCGGCTCTTGCCGCTCACGAAGCCAGGGTGGCAGCCGAACGCGCCGCCCGCGAAGCCGAGGAAGCTAGAATCCGATCCGAGGAACAAGAGCGCCAGCGCGACGAGCAGCGGCGTAAGGAAGAGTCCGCGCGTATTGAAGCGATTCGGGTAGCGGAGATCGAACGCGCTCGTGCTGATGCAGAACACCATGCACGGCTGGCTTCCGTGACAGCCCAGCAGCAGCACGAGGCCACCATGGCGGCCTTGAATCAGGATCGCCACAAGAAGCGCCTCCAGATCATGATTGGTGTGATTGCCGGCGTGCTTCTGATTGGTGTCGTAGGCGGTGTGGCGTGGTACCAGGACGTCACGCAGAAGGCAGCGCAAAGAGCTGCCGTTGAAGCGGCTTCGCGCAAGGAAGCCGAAGAGAAGCTAGGACGCCTGCAGCGTGAGTTCGAGATGGCTTCGCGCAAGGAGCAGGAGCTCTCGAGAAGTCTGGCAAGTGCCAAGGACGAAGCTGAGCGTACCCGCCTGCAGGCCGAGTTGGATAAGGCCAAGAAGGAGAAGGCTCAAGCTGGTGGCGGCATTCGTAGTGGTGGCGCATCCAAGCCGGGTGGCGCAGCGAAGCCCGCCTGCAACCCGAACGACCCGCTCTGCGGGTTCTGAGGTCAACGGGCCGTGACCACAACTAACGCGAGCGGCGCGGCCCGTAGGCGGTTGACGTTTGCGCTCGACTACCCAACTCTGGCTGAGGCACGCGATGGCGCAGCCAAGGTGGCTTCGACCCTCGGTGTGCTCAAGGTCGGATTGGAATTGTTCGTCCGCGAGGGCCCTGCGGCGGCCAAGCTACCCATGGAATTGGGGTGCGAGGCCTTCCTTGACCTGAAGCTGCACGACATTCCAGAGACGGTAGATCGGGCAGTGGCCAGCGCCTGTGGGCTCGGGGTGAGCTATCTCACTCTGCACGCATCCGGCGGGCCGCGTATGATGGAGCAGGCTGCCAAGCGCGTGGCAGCGGAGAATGTTCGCCTAACATTGCTGGGTGTCACGGTGCTCACGTCATTGGACCAAGTCGACTTGGCGGCGCTTGGGGTTTCGGCCTCGCCTGGGGATCAGGCGCTTCGGCTGGCACTCCTGGCCCGTTCGAGCGGCCTTATGGGCTGTGTCTGTTCCGTCGCGGAGGTTGGAAGGTTGCGCGCAGCGCTCGGCCCCGATTTCGTGCTCGTCACGCCGGGGATCCGATTCTCGATGGCTGGTGGCGACGATCAGAAGCGAGTGGGTCGTCCTCGCGACGCCATTCGGGCGGGTTCTAGCCTCCTCGTCGTAGGTAGGCCGATTCGGGATGCAGTCGACCCCGAACAGGTTGCTGCAGCCATCGTGCAGGAGATCGCCGAGGCAGAGCTCCAATCTGCTCAATAGCAATGGTCCTTTGGTCAGCCGTCTGGTACCTGCCTATTGCCGCGCAAAGCCAGCAACAAGACGCGGGGGCGACAGCCTGGTCGGGCCCAAAATCGCGTCTTCTGCTCCGGGAAGTTTGAATCTCGGCACCCTTCGGTACAGGCTGCGCGAACCCATCGATAACCAACCGTGCAATACGACTTCGACAGCTCTCGTTTCGTCATCGGACTTCAACCCGTTCGAGAAGTGATCCGCGTGCATCAATCGCACGTGTTGCGCGTTGCCATCGACCAACGTCCGCAGCCGAGACTCGATGCTATCGAGCGCTACGCGCGCGACCAAGGAGTTGTCGAAATTCTGCGTGTCCAGCGCGATCACCTGGATCGTTGGGCGCGTGGGGTCGAACACCAAGGCGTGGTCGCATGGGCTCCGCCTCTAGCGTTCGTCGAGCTTGAGGCTACCCTCATCGATCCCAACCTTCTGGCGGTGGCACTCGACCAGATCCAAGATCCGCAGAATTTCGGTGCGATCATTCGTTCCGCCGTGGCAGTCGCGGGAGCCGCGGTCATCTTCGGAGAACACCGCTCGGCCCCCCTCTCCACGGCAACCTTTCGCGCTTCGGCCGGCGCCATCGAGCACGTGCGGCTGTGTCGCGTGAATTCAGTTCGGCAGGCGCTCATGTCCGCCCGCGATGTCGGCGCCAATGTGGTCGGACTCGACGCACAGGCACCGCTCGAACTGGCCAACATGGCCCTCGACGGTCCGACCGTGCTCGTCATCGGGAGCGAACATGAGGGGCTCTCCCGTGGCGTGCGTCACGCTTGCTCGCACCTGGCGCGGCTACCGTCGAGCGGGCAGCTCGACTCTGTCAATGCAAGCGTTGCTGCAGGCATTGCGTTGGCCATCGCAGCGGTGCAGCGCAAAAGCAGCCAACCGGACTAGGTACCTCCTTGCAGGGGTGCAATTCCATTCAATAGATCGCCATGACCTCGAGAGTACTGCGCTGAATAATCCAGCAAATACAAGCGGTTGTTGACTGCATTCGATGGTAGCATCTCACTTCCTGTCGGGAGACTTCAACCACTACGCGAAGGGTAGATGGCTCTCTCTCGCCAGAGGTGGTGTCGGACGGGTGGGCAGCCTCGAGACGACACGACGGATGATTGCGGCAGCCTGCTCGAGTTGCGCGGAGGTAGACGTCTCGCCCAGACTGATTCGGATTGTTTTCGCGGCTCGCTCTCCGTCATACATTGCCCGAATGACCGGGGACGGCTCCGCGGTGCCTGCGCTGCAGGCGCTTCCGCTCGAGACGCACAGCCCCTCGACGTCCAGGGCCGCCACCAGTTCGTCCCCCGACCAACCCGGAACGAACCAACTACTCACGTGCCCTAAGCGTGGGGGATCGCCACAATTCGACTCACCAACGGCGGTCAGCTGTGCCTCGAGTGCGTCGCGCAGCGACGCGAGGAACCCTCGGTCGGCAAGGGATGCATTGGCCAAAGCGAATGCAGCTGCGAAGCCGGTTACGGCCACTGGATCGAGGGTGCCGGGACGAAAGCCGCGCTGCTGAGCACCGCCGAAAAAAAGAGGCCGCGGCGCTGGGCGCCCGCAGCGCCAAAGCAACGCACCGATCCCCTTTGGGCCGCGAATTTTGTGAGCGGCGATGCTGTAGCTGTCCCCGTAGAGATATTTTTCGGGCTCGAGTTTGCCGAGGGCTTGCACGGCATCGACATGTAGCCAAGCCGAAGCGCCATGGGCCAGAGCTGCAGCCTCGGCGAGGGGCTGGATGACCCCCGTTTCGTGGTTCACGGCCTGAACGGCAACGACCGCCCCGTTCGGGACCGCATCGAGGCATCGTTCCAAAGAAGCCAGATCGATTTGGCCGCTCTTGCGCACCGCTATCCAACGCACCATCCGCTGTTGTCGCTCGAGTTCCCGGGCAGCGCGCGTAATGCTTGGGTGCTCGAGCTCGCTCGTGATCAGCGCGGGAGCGTCCAAAACTGCAAGGTTGTTCGCTTCGGTGCCGCCGGAAACGAACAACAGATCTCGGGGATGGCAAGCGAAATGTCGCGCCAGTTTCGCTCGAGCCTGCTCGACCTGCTCTCGCGCAATCCGACCGAAGCGATGCACGCTCGACGGGTTTCCCCAAGCCTCGGCCGCGCATTCCTGCATTCGCGCTGCCACCTCGGGATGGACTGGCGTCGTCGCGTTCCAGTCGAGGTAGATGACGGGTTTGCCGCTCAAGATCTCTGGCACGGGAACGCCTTCAGGCCCCGACCGAGGTCGTGATCGCGCGTTCCGGCACGACCAGGTAGAAGGCTGCTCCGCGCAGCAGCACGTCGGCGATGGTCTCCTCCGCGGGCGAGATGCAGCGTACGTCTCCACCGTGGCCCATCGCTATGCCTCGCACGATGGCGAGACCGACGCCGGTACCGCCATGCGATCGAGTCGGTGAGCCGTCGCCCTGAACGAACGGATCGAACAGTCGATCCATCTGGTCCGGGCGGAGTCCGGGCCCAGAATCGGCCACGCAGCATTCGAAGTGCCCGGTGGCCAGCCGCCGCACGCGCACACCAACGGCGCCGCCTGATGGGGTAAATTTCGCTGCATTATCGAGCAATTGGTCGACGGCACGGCTGAGCCGTTCCGCGTCGCCGTAGCCTGCCAAACCGGTGCGGGGCACATCGAAGGCCAAGCGCAGGCCACGCTCCTCAAACAACGGCGACCGCCGTTCGATGTTCTGGCGCACCACCTGCCCGAAGTCGTAGTCATGCGGCACGAAGCGGAGTCGTCCGGTTTCAAGCCCGGTAACATCGAGCAAGTTGTCGATGAGGCCACGCAACCGTTGCACGCAGTCGTCCATCGCCTTTAGAGCTTTGTCCTGCGCACGCTCGACCGGACCGAGTTCGCCATCGCGCAGCAGCTTGAGGTACCCGACGATGGGAGTCATCGGCGTGCTCAATTCATGCGTCACGTTGCGATAGAACTCGCGCCGCGCGCGGTCCATGTCGGTCAGGCGCACGTTGGCTGCTTCAAGTTCAGCGATCTTGTTCTCGAGGTGGGAAACAATGCGTTGGCTCTGTTGCCGCAGATGCTTTCGCGTGCGATCCGGCGAGGTCTGTTCGCGATGTCCGCCGAGATACCCCGCAATGGTATCCACGAACGAGCGCGCATCGATCGGCTTCTGCAGGTAGCCGTCGCATCCGACTGCCAAGCTCGTATCGCGATTACCTTCGGCGGTGATTGCAACGATGGGAACCGTACGCAGCGAAGGTTCGGCACGTAGGCGCAGTGTGACCTCGTAGCCGTCGAGGCCAGGGATCGCGATGTCCACGAGGATGAGATCCGGCGACTCACTGCAGGCCTTTCGGATCCCCTCAAGTCCATCCACGGCTTCTATGACCTGGTAGCCGGCAGGGCTCAAGAGCTTGCGAACCAGCAACCGATTGGCTGGATCGTCCTCGATGTGAAGGATACGGGACATTCTGCGCCGCGCATTCTGGGGCGTCATTGACCCCGAGGGCAAGCATCCGATGCTTTCCAGTAACATTTGCGCTAAGAAGGCGGAAAGTTATGCGGATCCTTCTATTTGTCACACTCATTTCGGCATTTGGTTGCGCAGACTTGACCAGGCCGACCGGGGGATCGCCCTCAGGCTCTGCTGCACCTGCAGCGCCATCGGCCAATCCGGGCCCTGTCCCCGCAAACGGCGGACACTGAGTGGCCACGAGGCTCGTATCGGGTCGGGTTGCGGCCCTGCTCGCGCTGCTCACGGGCGTGCTCTATTTTGCGGCATTTCCCGGAATCGAGCTCTGGCCCCTCGCTCTTTTCGCTTTCATCCCGCTCTTCGTAGCCATGCGCGGCCAGCCCGCGACGCGCGGTTTTCTGCTGGCGACGTTGTCGGGTTTCACGATGAACATGCTGGGCTTCTACTGGCTGCTCGGCATGCTGAAGGAGTTCAGCGGCTTTCCGACGGCAATCTGCCTGCTCTTGATGTCGATCCTCTGCCTCTACCAGGGCTTCCGAGTCGGCGCGATCGGTTGGTTGTATTGCCGAGCCGAGCGGCGGGGTTGGCCAGCCCAATTCGCCTTCGTCGTCGCTTTCGCCGCCAGCGAACTCCTGTTTCCCGTACTTTTCCCCTGGTTTTTCGGTGCGACGGTGCACCAGGTCCCGTTGCTGCTTCAGACCGCAGACCTCGGCGGTCCCATCCTGGTCGGATTGGTTATCGTTGCGGTCAATTTTGCCATTGCCGAGCCAATCCTCGCGCGCCTGGCGCGGCGCAGGATTCTGCCAAAACAGATTGCCATTCCTCTAGGACTGGTCTTGCTCGCCTTGGTCTATGGTGGGGTGCGCATGCGGCAGGTCGATGCCCAAGTGGCCCTAGCCCCCAAGGCGCGGGTCGGGCTCGTCCAAGCGAACATGAGCCTCATGGGCAAACGGCGTGAGCTCGCTGAGGGGCTGCGACGCCACCTGACGATGACCGAAGAACTGAAGAGTCGCGGTCCGCTCGATCTCGTGGTGTGGAGCGAAACGAGCGTGATGCGTGCGGTCGACGAACGCGAACTCGAGAGCCGAGTGCCCGAGCAGGTCAGTCGTCGCATTGGCGTGCCAGCCATTTTCGGGGCCGTACTCGTGCGCCCTGTCGACGGACCGCGCGAATACTTCGCCTTCAACACGGCCCTTGCAAGCGATGCCACTGGCGAGATCCGTGGCCGCTACGACAAACAGTTCCTCGTCACCTTCAGCGAATACATTCCCTTCGGCGACAGTCTGCCCATACTGTATGAATGGTCGCCGAATTCCGGCCGTTTCTCCCCTGGAACTTCGATCGAGCCGCTCACCGTCGCAGACCACCGCGTCGCCACCATCATCTGCTACGAGGACCTGTCGCCCGGATTCGTCAACACGATGTTTCGCCACAAAAATGCCGATCTGCTCGTGAATATCACCAACGATGCCTGGTTCGGTGACACCATCGAACCTTATCAGCATCTGGCACTCTCAAAGCTGCGCGCCGTAGAGCAGCGGCGCTTTTTCGTGCGTTCAACGAACAGCGGCGTCAGTGCCTTCGTCGATCCCGTCGGGCGCACCATCAGTCAGACCGGAACCTTCAAACAGCAGACCCTCGATCACGAGATCGCCTGGCTGAAGAACACGACCCCCTATCGATTGTTCGGAGAGTGGTTGACCTGGTTGCTGGCTGCCATGGGCGTTCTGGTGGCGTTCGTGTCGCGCGAGAAGGTTCGAAAATTGTTTGGACCAAGATCCGCCTAGGCGGCGCTTCATAGCGTCACACGGCAGGTGTGTCGATGGGTCGCTCTCGCACTTGCGGTGCACGCACGGGCCGGTGAGCCAACAAGTGGCCCCCATTCGTTCATCAGCCACAATGCCTCTCCTCAGGGAAGAAATCCGTTAGCCCCAACGCATCTAGACTGCAATCTTGACCATCTACCCACCACTTTCGATTCAACGGCATTCGTGCCATTGCTCTTCACAGCGGCAGCAGGTAGATCTAGGCAACCAGCCACTAAGCCGTCGTTGGTCTTGAAGGGAGATCGGTAGCATTATGCGAAACCTGCAAATTGTCTTGTTCTTGGGCTTGTTGGGAATGACTCTGGCTGCTGGCTGCACCCTTACTACTTCGACTGGAGATGCCACTGGCGGTGAAGGCGGGAGCGACACGACCGGAAGTGGCGGGACCACAACGGTTGGCGGCACCACGTCGACCGCCACGGGCGGCGTGGCCGGGACAACGACGATAGCAACGGCCTTTACGGCAAACGACTGCACAGCTGCCGGAGCAACTGTTCCCACGACGGCTCCGGACGTCTTGCCGACCTGTGTTGCGTGCTTCTACGGCGCTGCGGGCTGTGTCGATGCCGTCGCCTGTGAGAACAAGAGTGGCTGCATGACCAAGGTTCGAGCAGTCATGGAGTGCGCTCAGCTCTACTTCCTCTACAACATCAACTCAGTGGTCGATACGGACGTAGAGGCCTGCCAGGATGGAAGCCTTACCGCTCCGCCGCTCGATTCGGGCACCACAGCCGGCGTTGTCTCCACCGATCCCAAGGCATGGCTTGGTGCCAGCATCCAGACTGACGAGGAAATGGCCGCGATTCAGGTGTTGGCCATTGATTGCGCCACGTCCTGCAATTTCTAGTCGGAAAGTCGTGTGGAGGCGGGGCTCAGCCGAACGGCTGGGCCCTTTTTCTTGACCATTTGAGGCACCGGCGGAGGGCGACGGTGACTTCCCGAATCATTTCGCAAGATCCCTGGCTGTCAGGCAGGGCGGGCCGTGTTATCGTTCGGCCCCATGATTACCGTTGGCTGCGCCGGTTTCGCTGTTCCAGCGACGAGATACTTCAAGGAGTATCTTTTCGTCGAGGTGCAGGAGACGCATCTTGCCCAGCCAGGGATGGGAACCGTGCGACGCTGGCAGCGCGAGGCGCCTGTTGGGTTCGAGTTTGCCTTGCTTGGTCCACGAGAGATATCCCAAGAAGGGTTTCGTGAAGGCAAGGTGGTGGATGGCGCTCTGACCGTTCTCGATGAAACCGCCAAGGAACTGAAATCCACGACGGCGGTGTTCGTGGCCGGCAGTGACTTTGCGCAGAATCGCGCAAACAAAAGCGCGCTAAAGGCGTTCTTGGCCAAAGTGCGAGCGCGCTACGCCAAGATCGTGTTTGACCCCGGTCCGGCATGGAAACCAGACGACGCCGATGCATTGGCCGAGGAGACCGACACGATCGCGGCTCGTGATCCGCTGCATCACGGTCTCTCGAAACGCAACATTGCCTACTATCGACTGCCCGGGCCCGCTGGGCACAAGAGTCGCTATGAGGATCCCGCCATCGAGCGGCTTGCGGAAATCGCCGGCAGTGACAAAACGCAGAAGGCGGTCTACGTGTTTTCGAACGTCGACATGTTTGCCGACGCGAAGCGATTTCGCAAAGCGGCCAAACTCTAGGGCTTTCGCTGGGTAGGCCTTGGCTCAGCGGGGGACGGGCGAGCGGGTGGACTGAATCACATGGGTTCTTGCGTGGGCTCGATCTCGCCCATAATGCGCCGGCCAAGCGCTTCGCCGGTTGCCTGGCCGGCTAAGTCCATCGCCGACTCTCTTCGGGCAGCATCCAACCCCGGGTTGCCAGCAGAACCAAACGCAGAAGTCCGTCGCACGTCGCCGGTGTCCCGCTCGACTTGGGCTGGAGCGCTCTGAACCCAGGCCCTCGCAGTAACCCCGACAAGAGCCCCACTCGCCGCAGGAAGCTCCAACCCACCCGCGGGTTGGCTCAAGGTCTGCGCCGTTCCTCGTTCGTCGACCCGCACCAGCTCTACGACGACTCGCGGATAACCACTGCCGCGCCCAAGGACTCCAGCTCGCGACAGTTCTCCCCGCAAACCCCCGAGCACTGCCGCAAGCGCGCCGGCTTCTGGCGCTCGGGAGGGAGCCGCAACCACTGCCAGCCGCGTTGCCGGTCGCGCAGCCCCGTAGGCCGCGTGATAGCCACAAGCTGTCAGTGATGCGACCGCGCCGAGAGCTAGCAGGACTCGTGCGTGAGACATAACTCTACAAAATGGGCCAAGTTTCACGGGAAACCACAACTTGTTCACACGGGAGCATCCGTTTATCGCTATCGGTGCGTCCAGCGTATACCCGTTCAGCCAATAATGACGTTCAGGATCTTTCCGGGGACGTATATCGTCTTTCGTACTGGCTTGTCACCAATGAATTTCCGGACGTTGGGGTCTTCCAGTGCCGCCTGTTCAGCCTCTTTCGCATCCGCGTCTTTGCGCAAGGAGATCCGCCCGCGCATTTTGCCATTCACCTGTACGGCCATCTCGACGACTTCGTCTTCGCACGCCTTCGCGTCGTAGCTGGGCCACGCCGCCTGAGCAATGCTTGGCTGGTGTCCAAGTTGTGTCCAAAGCTCTTCCGCCAGATGGGGTGCAAATGGTGCGACGCATAGGACCAATGCCTCGACTGCCTCTCGCGCGGGCTGCTCGTAGGCCGCTAGATGATTGAGCCAGATCATCATCGTGCTGATGGCCGTGTTGAAGCGCAGTCCTTCGATGTCTTCCCCGATCTTCTTGACCGACTTGTGGACCACGCGAGTCGTTGGCAGATCCATTGCATCATCTGAGATCGGTCGTGAAGTGACAGCTGCCAAGCGATCGAGGAAGCGCCGAACCCCTTGTATTCCGCTGGTTTGCCAGGGCTTTGCTTGCTCGAGGGGCCCCATGAACATCTCGTACAGCCGTAAGGAATCGGCTCCGAACTCCTCGACCACGATGTCGGGGTTGACGACATTGCCGCGACTCTTGCTCATTTTCTCGGCGATCGGCACGAGTTTGACCCCAAACTCGCGGTGGGTCGGCGAACCATCCCGGACGATGACGTCGCTTTCCGTGACAAATCGTGCTTGAACGACCTCTGTGGACCCCTTTAGTCGCAGTTCTCCTGTTTCGGGGTCGCGGCTGACCTCCGAATCACCGTCGAAACGGGCAACTTCGACACCCGCACCATCCAGCTTCGCGTAATACCGAAACGCCATTCCGAGAATGAGACCCTGATGCACGAGCTTATGGAATGGCTCCGCATGTCGAACCACTCCCAGATCGAACAAGACCTTGTGCCAGAACCTTGCGTACAGCAGGTGGAGGACCGCATGTTCGTTGCCACCGACGTATAGATCGACGGGCATCCAGTCGTCGTAGGCCTTTTGGCTAAAGATTTCCTCGACGTTACGCGGATCGAGGTAGCGAAGGTAGTACCAGCAGGAACCCGCCCATTGCGGCATGGTGTTGGTTTCGCGCGCAAACCACTGTCCGTCCTTCTGGAAAAATCGCCAATCCGCGGCGTGGGCCAATGGTCCTTGCGGATCGCCCGGTTGGTAATTCTCGAGTTCCGGGAGAAGTAGGGGCAATTCGCTGTCCTCGACGGCTATTGGCCGCGAATAGACAATCTCGAAGGCGTCGCCTCGGCGCGGATCTCCAGAGGTCTTGACGGGAAAGTAGATGGGGATGGGTTCACCCCAGTAACGCTGCCGAGAGAAGACCCAATCGCGCAGCCGGTAGTTGATCTTCCTCGTCCCTATTCCCTGTTCTTCGAGGTGTTTGATGATGTTCTGCTTCATCGTGGCAGTTGGTTGCCGATCGAAGGGCCCCGATCGTACGGCGATCCCCTCTCCGGTGAAGGCGGCGTCCATTGCGACGTGCAGGGTGCCGTCTGGGCTCGTTACCTCCACGACGGGCAAACCAAATGCTTTGGCAAATGCATAGTCGCGTTCGTCGTGCGCGGGCACCGCCATGATGGCACCAGTGCCATAGGCACCCAGCACGTAGTCCGCGGTGTAGACCGGGATTGGACGATTGGTTAGCGGGTTCGTCGCATAGGCGCCGGTGAATACGCCAGACTTGTCCTTGGCAAGTGCGGTGCGCTCAAGTTCGCTCTTGCGCGCTGCAGCAGCGGCGTAGGCCTCGACGGCGGGGAGCCGTTCTGGCGCACAAATCTGCCGGATCAGCCGATGATCCGGCGCAATGACCATATAGGTTGCACCATATAGGGTGTCGGGTCGCGTGGTAAAAACCCGGAGATTTTCCGCGTGACCGACGAGCGGAAAATCCACCTCGGCACCCTCGCTGCGTCCGATCCAATCGCGCTGCTTCTGTTTGGTTTCGGGCCAGTCCAGGCTTTCGAGTTCCTCGGACAGCCGATCCGCATAGGCTGTGATGCGGAGTTGCCATTGGCGCAATGGCTGACGCACGACAGGGTGGTTCCCGCGTTCGCTCAAGCCATCGACCACCTCCTCGTTTGCCAACACGGTGCCCAATGCTGGACACCAATTGACCGGTATTTCTGCCTGAAACGCCAAGCCCCGTTCGAACAGACGCAGGAAGATCCATTGCGTCCAACGTACGTAGTCGGGATCGGTCGTGTTGACTTCGCGCTCCCAGTCGTAAGCAAACCCAAGCCGTTGCAGCTGGGCGCGGAACATGGTTATGTTGCGCTGCGTGGTGATCGCCGGATGAGTTCCAGTTTGAATCGCGTATTGTTCGGCAGGCAAACCGAAGGCATCCCAACCCATGGGATGCAGCACATCGTACCCGTTCATCCTCTTATAGCGACAGACAATGTCGGTTGCGGTGTACCCCTCTGGATGGCCCACGTGAAGACCACTTCCGGAGGGGTACGGGAACATGTCGAGCGCATAGATTTTCGGGTGGCCCGGTCGGCGCTCAGCGCGAAATGTCTTGTGCTCTTGCCAGTAGGCTTGCCAACGCGGTTCGACGGCTCGATGATCGTACGCCATGGGGCCCCGTCTAGCATCGATCACGAAGTTTGTGGTGGGGCACACAGGGGTCGACGTTTCCCCAAACACTCAGCGGTAAGTCGAACGCCAGGCCGATGCAGTAAACTAACCTGCCGTTGCCTCATGCCTAGAAAAATTCCACGAGGCCGAGCTCGAGGAAGCCAAAGTCGATCTTGCCAGCTGGCAGCTGTCCTTCGCCGTTTCGACCTAGAGCGCCCGGCAGAAACACGAACCCCGAAATTGCCACCCACACGGCGGATGGTAGATCGGAAGGGTCGAGGTTTTGTTGTGCCTAATCTCGCGCGGATTTGACAGAGTGCGGTCGACCACCCAATATGCGACCCGCGAAGACCATGGCTGACCGTGATCCCGAGGTATGTTTCAAGGATTTCTTGCGGTATTTCCCGCACACTCCAGCTGCACTTGCCATCAAGGAGTGCGCTCGGCTCACCGAGTTGCGAAAGTATCCCTGCGCTGGACCCATTCTGGACGTGGGCTGCGGGGACGGGCTATTCGCAAGCATTGCATTCTCTGGCGCCGAGGTATGGGGGATTGACATAGACGCCCATGAAGGTCGTTGGGCGATGGCGAGCCGGGCCTACTCGCAAATCATCTTGGGCGACATTACGTCTGCCCACCTGCCCTCGGATTTTTTCGCGACTTGCGTGGCGAACTGTTCGTTGGAACACGTGCCGCGACTCGATCTGGCGTTGCAGACGATCCGTCGTAGCCTCAAGAAGGACGCGAGGGCCTTCCTCTTCGTGCCGGACCGGAGTTGGGCTCGCCACATGCTGAGCGTTAGAGCGCTCGAGAGGCTGGGACTCTCCTCGTTTGCTGACGTACTCGAAGATTCCATCAATCAATTCTTCAAACATCATCATCTGCACGACGCGAAGGGTTGGGCAGAGCTCGTTGCTGAAAGTGGCCTGATCGTTGACGAAGTGAAGCCTGTCCTATCAACAGCAACGACCGTTGCATTCGAGGCCCTTCTGTTGCCTTCGCTTGCTGGTTGGTTGAACAAGACCTTGACGAGTCGTTGGACCAACTTCCCTGGAGCGCGCCGATTGCTCGCCTACCCGACGTATGGCCTGGTCCGCCAGATCCTCGAGTTGGCCGATCCTGCTCAGACGGCCGAGCACTTGGTGGTCGCCCGCAAGCCGCCGTAGGCGCGAGGACCTAGATGGCAGAAGCAGTCGACTACTTCACCAATCACCGCTATAAGACGCGGTTCCCGTGGCTTCTCTACCACGGACCAATCATCGAAGCGCTGCGTTCGGTAGTCCGTCGCACCGAAGGCTCCGAGATGCTCAATCTCGGGTCTGGTCCATGCTTAGAATTGGCTGAATTGGGCGATTTGGACAAGCGGCTAACCCTTTGTGACATCGATCCGAGAGCCATCGAGCTTGCGTGCGAACTGCATGGCAGTCGAATCAGGCGGGCGGACGTCATCGTGCCGGGGGAACCCCTGCCCTACGCCGATGCGACGTTCGATCTGGTTGTTTCGATGGATGTCGTCGAACACGTCGCCGATCCCGAGCCATGGCTTCGCGAAGCTTTTCGTGTGCTGCGGCCTAAAGGGACGTTGTTTCTCACGACGCCGAACTATGCGTCTCTGTCATTGCGCGTCATCGAGTCTACCGTGCTCGAACTCGTCGCACGCAGGCAAGGATTCTCGCGAAAGCTGCTGCACCCTAGCAAGATGACAAAGGTTCGTTTGGCGGAGTTGTTGGACAGCATAACCTGCGGCAACACCGAGATTTCGACCATTGCCTTCGGCTGGGTCTTGACCTCAACGACGCGAAAAGGTCGAGTTTGATGAGACGGACTCGAAAGGCCGACGCTTCCGAGCACTGCGGCGGCAATGCGTGACGCGGATCCTTCGGTGATGTCAACGATAGATAAGCAGACACTGATCGTCATCCCAACCTATAACGAGCGGGAAAACGTCGAACAATTCGTGAGTGCCGTGCGTCGAGAGCTTCCCGCTGCTTCGGTTCTGGTGGTTGACGATAATTCGCCTGACGGAACCGGCGTCGTCGTTGAACAGATAGCAAAAGAGGACGACCAGGTCTTTGTCCTGCGCCGATCAGGCAAGTTGGGGCTGGGTTCCGCCTATTTGGACGGGTTTGGCTGGGGGCTTGAACGCGACTTCGAACGCTTCTTCGAGATGGACGCGGATTTCTCGCATGATCCCCGCCAGCTCGGTTCATTTCGAGCAGCCCTCGATGCCGGTGCCGACGTCGTGGTTGGTTCTCGTGCGGTGCCAGGGGGGCGCGTCGAAGGCTGGGGTCTTGGTCGCCACCTGCTGTCAAAAGGCGGCTCGCTCTACGCGCGACTCGTTCTAGGGGTTGCCACGCGGGACCTCACGACTGGGTACAAAGCATTCACTCGTCGCGCGCTTCTCGCGTTGGGCCTTGAGCGGGTTCGGTCCAACGGCTATGGGTTTCAGGTGGAGCTGACGTATCGCGCGCTGCGCAGTGGCCTCGCTGTAGTAGAAATTCCAATCGTTTTTGTCGATCGGCGCGTCGGACATTCGAAGATGGATCAACGCATATTTGTCGAAGCCTTGCTCGTCGTATGGAAATTGCGCTTCGAAGCCGTGCGTGGTCGCCTCTAGTAGCGCGATTCGCTCGGACTCCTCAAGCGATTCGGGGTACTAGGTTCACCGCTTCAGCTTGCGTTCGAGACGAGCCTTGCGGCGCATTGTCTCTGCGGGCGATTCACAGGTGCCCTGCTCGATCGCCCGCAGCGCCGCTCGATGATCTTTGACGTAGTGTTCGTAGAGCTTGGCCAACTCGAGGCGCACTCGTGGATCGTCGACTTGCTCCGCTAGTTCTTCGAACTGCAACAGGGCGCGCGAGCGATCGCCTCGGGCCTTGTGCAACCGAGCCGTAAGCCTCCGCGCCTCGCTGCCGGCACCGCGAAGGTACGCGTGTTCTGCAATTTCCAGCGCTCGATCGTGCTGACCTGCGCGCGCGTGAGTTCGTCCAAGACCGACCAGATCCATTGGGGCGAACATTTCGATGGGCTCACCATACAAGCCGACGAGGGCGGCCATACTCAACACATCGGTCGCATTGTGTTCGATGACGATCTGCAGGGCGGTTTCGTCCCCGGTTCGCAGGTAGTGGGCGTAGCGCGGCCCAATCTCGGCTCCGTCGATGTCCGGACCGCGCTGAAGACCTAGGACCTCGCTCTCCACACGCTTGAGCGTGACCGAACCGATGCGTTGTTTGTGCAATCGTCGCGCCACGTGCAGGAGATCGAGGTGCGGCAGTTGCGCCGGTGCGGGTCGATGATTCATGACGTAGCGCCCCATGAGAAGTGGCCAGTCGAAGCTCTTGCCGTTGAAGGTCACGAGCATGCTTGCCTGTGCCAACCGCTCGTCCAGGGCTTCGAGCAGGGCGGCTTCGTCCACGGGACTCGTTAGCAGCAGTTGTTCCAGCCAGAGCTCATCGTCGGCAAACCAAGCCAGCCCAACGAGAAATGCAATCGTCCCTGCGCCCCCGCCGAGCCCCGTCGTTTCGGTGTCTAGGTACAGCGCTCGACGTGGATCACAAGGAAGAAGCCGCGGATCGAGGGCAAGCAGGCTGAGCAGATCAGATTTTGCCGCACTTGCCGCGCTCACGGGGATCCGACCAATGGTCTTCGACCGAGGGAGTTGGAGACAACGTCGATGCAGTCGGCCCGTCCCCAACGTGGCTGGGAGGAACGGCAGTGTCGTCTGACTCGGGTTGGCAGGACTTTTGGCAGCGCTAACCTGCTTGTGCAGGAGCTCGTCCATCTTGGCGCGCAAATCTTCGAGCGTGGGCGTCTTGGGATCGTCACTGGCAAAACACGACGTTGCCGTGACAGCTACGGGCACGGGCGCCGGCAAGCGATTCAGTTTCGATTTCAGGCTCACGTCCTGGACATCTTGAGCCACAGCTGCGGATCCCGCCAAGTCATCCGGCCCACAGCGAAGCCTACTCGCGGCGGGGCCAATCCAGCCCGTAGACCTCGCCCTCGGTCGTCGCGACGATGGTACGCCGTCGCGACGCGTCGAAGACGGGTTCGAGGAGCGCTCGACTCTTGAATTGGCGAGGTGGCGGGTCTCCGCCATGGGGGCCAAGGACGCGCAACATTCCCTCTGGCGAGACGAGCCACAGCTTGCCCTCGGTGTCGAGGCGCATGGTGATAGGAAGGCGCGCTCTGTCTTCGCGCTCCAGAACCCGGCGAGCGATGGTGTTTCCTCGCTCGTCCAACCACTCAAGCTCGTAACCTGACGTCATTAATGCGCCCTGGAGTCTGGGATCTTCAGTCCCTCGGGGTGCGGTGGCCATGGCGAGTGCCCCGTCACGCCGAAACTCCAATTCTCGTTTCGGGGAGAACGCGGAGAGCCCGTCCTCAGATAGACTCCAAATCCCACCCGCGCTGGTTTGCTGCAGATCTCGCAGGGCGTCGCCCACCTCGACGTGTCGGCGCTTTCCCCAGCGATCGGCCCAGAGGATTTCGCCCATGGCCGTGCCCACGACGCACCAACCCCCAATGCCAATCGGCCCAGCCGTAGGATGGCCATGAACGACAACGCGCATTGTGGGGAAGCCGCCGCGATTCACCCCCACGACGACGTCGTCGTAGCCCATGATGAGCAAACCTTGCCCTTCGGCAAAGGCAACTCCCCCGCGAATGCCCTTCGGCGCTTGGAAGGCGAAGAACTGCTGTCCGAGGGGATTTATCCCCAGGAGCTTTCCCGTGGCCAGGCCGATAAAGATCCAGCCGCGCGCGTCGACAAAGATTGCACCCGTCGGTGCGCCGCCCAGCGTGATGGTGAATCGGTGATTGCCTGAAGCCTCGAGCACATCCAAAGTACCCTGACGGCTGGCAATGTAGATGGCTCCATCCGGACCAACGGCTGGCGCGGCAGCAAGGCTCGAGCCAGCGCGCCACAGGAGCGTGGCTGACTGCAGCAATTGTTCGTCGACTAGCGCAGCGTTTCGCGGACAATCCATGACCGGCGGCCTGTCCGGCGCTGCCTGGCTGGCGTGCCCAGGCAGCCAGTCGCGGATTTTCGAGGAATTGGCTGCTGTTCCATCGACTTGGTTATGTGCCGTCAGAGTGACAACGGCCGCGGCAGGTGTGGGTCCTAGGGGACCAAGCGGGCCCCGAGCGCTTCCAGCACAAGCAAAGGCGCTAAACAAAAACGCGCTACATACCCTAGCTCCCCCAAACGACCCTCGTCGGTTTGGCCTCTGACGGTCGGACTGTGGGCTGGGTGGGCTGGGCACGCTCGCCATGCTCGGGGCCGGTATGGCAGGCAACTTGGGTCGCGGGCAAGCTCAATGGCAGAGGCATTGCGGATTTCCTCTGCCCGAAAAGTTCAACCCGAGATAGGTTCCCGCGAGTGACATGCCATGTTTTCGGGCTGACAGGCGGCCTAGGCTCCGGCAAAACCACCGTGGCTGCGCGGTGGCGCGCTCGCAAGCTGCCGGTCCTCGACGCCGACGAACTCTCTCGAAGTGTCATGCTTCCAGGTCATCAGGGTCTTGCCGCTGTTATCGAGGAGTTCGGTCGAGACGTATTGCACGAAGATGGAACGTTGGATCGGGGCAAACTAGGTCGACTCGTTTTTGGCGACAAGGCCCTGCGCAGGCGACTCGAGGCGATTACCCACCCATTCGTGAGAGAGGCGCTGGAAATCGAATTGCGCAGACTCGAACTGCGTGAAGAACCTCTGGCTTGCTACGAGGCCCCACTTCTGGTGGAGACGGAGCAGGCCGAGCACTACCGCCCACTCGTCGTGATTGCCGTGCCCGAAAACGATCAAGTCGTGCGCGCCATGCATCGCGACGGGGCTGAAGAACAGCAGGTCAAGGCTAGGATGGCATCCCAGGCTCCCCTTTCCACTAAGATCCGCCTCGCTGATCACGTGATCGACAATTCCGGTGAGCTCTCCGAGACCATCGAACGAGCTGATCAAGTGCTCGACTCCATCTGTCGAGCCTTCTCCATCGAGCCCAATCGGTACCCGCGCCCTCCCCAAGACGCAGCTTAGTTCCGTGCGACTACAACCTCACCGATAGTTGCTGCGCCGGCAAGTACGAACACGCTGTAGTGGGCGGTCGCGGTGCCACTCAACGTGAGCACGGTGGCCAGCGGGACACTCGATGCGGGTATGTTGAACAGGAACGCTAGACCGCTACTGCCCGTGCCGGCTGCATCGTCCGAGTAGCCAGCAAGGGAATCGTACGCGACGTTCTCCGCGGCAGTGACTGTGGCCTTGACCCCGGATACGGCTAGCCCTGCCGCGTCGATGATGCGCAGGACGACTTGGGCCTTCGCGTTGTCAATTGTGGTCATCGACATCAGGGAATTGGCCACGAGCTCGAGGTTGCTCTGACGCACGAGTGGAATAACGACATTCGACTGCGTCGTGGAGTCGAAACCTACGACACCGCGCATGAGGTCCGAGTTGGTTGCCGGCTTGGCTGTAAGCCACGCCGCCCTCGAGGCGAGCACTCCGTCCAGCGTGAAGGCCGAAGTCACCGTCGACTCGAAGACGACTCCCCCGGAAGTAGGTGCTTGAACTAGGAAGGTGTTGGTTGAAATAGTCCCTGTTTCAATGCGAAAAGTCGAGTCCTCTACGTCGACGATTTGCCCCGTGGTATTGACGGTGGTTGCCGTGCCGGCCGCGTTCGTCGTTCCACCCGTGCTATCGGCCCCTCCAGAGGAAGTGCCGATAGTCGTGGCGCCGGTAGGGATGCAATCGGTGCAGAACGGAGGGTGCGTACTCTCTTCCGAAGTGCAGCCCAACGACCAGAGCATTGGCGTGAGGACGAGAAATCGGGCGACGCTGGGTTTCATGCTAGAAGCCTTCGAACGCGGTTAGTTGTACTCCCCGTACCATGGCCATTGTAGGATCTGCAAACCTCGGACATATTTGGCTCCACCGTGCTCGCACTTACACTCGATGGTTCGCCCAAGCTGGAAAAGGACTTCCCCGAACCGAAGCGTCGTCCCGGTGAAGCCCTGCTCCGCATGCGCCTCGCCGGGATCTGCGACACCGATCTGCAGCTGGTTCGCGGGTACATGCAGTATCGAGGCGTACTTGGGCACGAAGTGGTGGCCGACGTTCTCGATGCCGACGACCCGGACTGGATCGGTCGACGCGTCGTGACCGACATCAACGCAAGCTGCGGACTCTGCCAGCATTGTGTCGAAGACGATGGCCACCACTGTCAGGCCCGAACCGTGCTTGGAATCGCTGGGCGCAATGGCGTTCTGGCGGAGCGTTTCACGATGCCTGCGGCCTGTCTTGTACCGATCCCGGACGAGCTGTTGGACGAGAGTGCCGTCTTTGCCGAACCCCTTGCAGCCGCGTTGCACGTGCTCGACGAGATCGATCCCGAGTGCGTCGACCGTGCCATTGTCGTAGGCGACGGCAAACTGGGTCTGTTGGTTGGGATGGTCCTCGGTCAGGCCTGTCTCGGCGTGACCCAAGTTGGGCACCACCTGGAGAAGTTGGCTCTGCTTTCGAGGTACGGCGTCCGAACCCTGCTCGAGGCGGACGGGGCACAAGACCTCGAACGCGCGCCTCTGGTCGTCGAGGCCACGGGCAGTGACGCCGGACTCGAACTCGCGATGCGCCTCGTGTCACCGCGCGGAAAAATCGTCCTCAAGACGACGACGGCCAGCAAGACGACCGTTGCACTTGCTCCGCTGGTCATCAATGAAGTCGCAGTCGTCGGGTCGCGCTGCGGGGATCTAGAGGTCGCCATCGATTGGCTCAAGCGCGGTGCCGTCGATCCAACGCCCCTCATTGCTGCACGCTACCCACTGGTCCAAGCCGACGAAGCTCTGCAGCATGCCGCGATGCCGAACGTGCTGAAGGTACTCGTCACGGGGTGCTGAGGGGGATCAATGCTTGGGCGACTCGATAGGACCCAAGCTTTGCCCCTTCTTGAGTCTTTGGTGCAGCGAAACTGCGCCGGCGATCAACAACAAACCGATTACCTGCGACGTGGAAAGGCCACCCATGCCACCTCGATCGTCGCTGCGGAAGAATTCCAGAGCGAAGCGCAAAGCCGCGTAGGCCGCAACGAACGCGAGGAATACGTGGCCGTCGTAACGTTTGCGCGGGTGCAAGTACAACATCAGAAACGCTGCTAGTGCCAAGGCCCCTGCCGATTCGTAGAGCTGCGTTGGATGTACGGGAAGTGAATGCTGCGCCGAAGAACTCAAGAGATGCAGCTGGGCCTGCTTCTCCGCCGCTGCACTATACCCAGGGAACACTACGGCCCAGGGGGCATTGAGCGGCACGCCGAAACAGCACCCGGCCAAAATGCAGCCCATTCGACCAAAGCCTAGGCCAAGCGGGATCACGAAGCCAGCCATGTCGGCTGCGCGAAAGAACGGAAATCTGTCCTTCTTCAACCGGTAGTAGGCAACCGCAGTAGCGCCGATAAAGCCACCATAGTAGGTCAAGCCGCCCGAGATCCCAGCCCATGCCCAACAATCGGTCTCCGGCGGACGACAGATCTTTTCGGTCGCGTCCCAGAGCCCGAGCGTGCCGCTGCGACCGCAACCCAGCCAATCCGGTTCGACATGGCGCAGGCACTCCGCCTGAGAGATCTGCCACTTGACCAGGGTTGGATCGGTGCACAGGTGCACGTAGTCCCAGAAGAACCCATCGAACAGGACATGAGCGATTCGAGCGCCCACGATGCCCGCAATCAACATGACGATGCCGAGATCCACCACCACGTCCGGATCGTGGCCTAGTCGTTTGGCCCAGAGTGCGCCAACCACCGTTGCCAGAAGAAACCCGGTGACGAGCAGAGCAAAGTAGCTCGGCACCGTGACATCGAACAACGAGAATAGTCGCCCGTGCATGGACCTCGTTCGAGCCTAAAGTAGGCTTAGCTGAAATGTCCTGGATTGGCGCTCACCGGAGCCAGCGAGGCGCGATTGGTGGATGAGCGTCGCCTGGCAAACATGACGTCGATCGCCATGAGGCCGACACCGACGCAGATGGCGATGTCCGCAACGTTGAAGGTGGGCCAATGATCGGTGATGACCCATTCCTTGACGAAACGAGCGATGAAACGATTCATCAATTCGACCCATTTTGCCCGATAATCGATAAAATCGACGACGCCGATCCGAGCAATGCGATCCGAGAGATTGCCCAATGCGCCCCCGAGAACCAATGGTAGGCCCCAGCGTAGGGCCCATTGGCCATTTTGGATCTTGCGGTACAAGGATACAATGAAGCCGATGGCAACCAGACTGACCACGAGGAAAAATGGTCGTCGTATCATGTCCGTCGCGCCAGCGAGCAGGCCCCAGGCTCCACCGCGATTGTAGGCAAGGACGATCGACAGTGAATCCTTAAGCACGACGATGCTGCGGTCGACGGTCATCAGGCGATTGATGGTGATCTCTGCCCAAGCCTTGGATCCTACGTCTGCGACGAGGACCAACGCTGCCATGATCGAGAAGAAGAGGAAGCTCGGCTTTCGCCTCCGCTCGGACGGGGGCACGCTCGAGAGGCGTGTCCCGACTGCGGCCGGGAACTGAGGCTGTGTTTCTGGTGGATTTTCGGCGGGCACGGTCGACATTGATAGTCCGGTTTCCTACGACACCTTGGGGCACGTTGCCAGAGTACCGCACATCTGTTTAGCTATCCCCATGCCGGCTTCGCCCTTTTCCCAGCCCCGCGGCCTTGCGACCGTCCATGCCCAATGGCAGGCCGAGCGCGTCATCGAGCCATTGCTCACCCTCGACCGCACCCTTTCAGGGCGCGACGCGACTTGGGCCGAGATTCCGGGTCGCCTCCCGGAGAGCTTGGTAAAGGCCCTCGCTCAACGCGGGATCAACGCCCTCTACAGTCACCAAGCCGACGCGATTGCCGGGGCCTTGACCGATCAGCACACCGTGATTGCCACCCCCACCTCGAGCGGCAAAAGCTTGTGCTTCCACCTGCCTGTCTTGACGCGCCTGCTTGAGGATCCGGCCGCAACGGCGCTCTACCTGTACCCGACCAAAGCGCTATCGCGCGACCAGGAACACTCGCTGCAACACCTGGTCGCCGATGCTGGCTTGTCCGTCGCAGCCACGGTCTTTGACGGTGACACGCCGTCCGATGCTCGGCGGGTCGCCCGGGAGCGCGCGCGCATCGTGCTTTCGAATCCGGACATGTTACACGCTGGGATTTTGCCCAACCACGCGCGCTGGGCCCAGCTTTTTCAGGGCCTCCGCTACGTCGTGCTGGACGAACTCCATAGCTACCGCGGGGTCTTTGGCTCGCACATGGCCCATGTGGTGGCGCGGCTGCGACGCATTGCGGCGTTCCATGGCGCCAACCCCGTGTTCATCTGTGCCACGGCCACCATTGGCAATCCACGCGAGCATGCTGCACGCCTGCTCGGTCTCGCTCCCGATGCGATCCGTTTGATCGAGGAGAGTGGGGCACCGACGTCCCCGCGACGATTGCTTGTTGTCAATCCGCCGATCGTCAATGCCGAGCTCGGGATCCGACGCAGTACGCTCAAACAATCAGTGAGCGTCGCCGCCGATCTGATTCGGGCCCGGGTGCCGACAATCCTGTTTGCGCCGTCGCGAAATTCCGTCGAAACCATGCTCAAATATTTGAGGCAGGCCGCGGGTGACGTCGCCGGTCCCGACGCCATCATGGGGTACCGTGGTGGATATTTGCCTGCAACTCGGCGAAAAATCGAGCAAGACCTGCGCGAGGGGCGCATCCTCGGGGTCGTTGCAACCAACGCCCTCGAACTCGGGATCGACATTGGGGATCTCGATGCGGTGGTGCTTGCCGGCTACCCGGGTAGCGTCGCTGCCACTTGGCAGCGCTTTGGTCGTGCAGGTCGGCGCGGCAACGAGAGTTTGCTCGTGCTCGTCTGTTCCTCAGACGGGGTCGACCAATACATAGCGCGCGATCCTGGCTATTTGCTGACGACACAGTCCGAAGAAGCTCGGATCGATCCGGGCAACGTCGAGATCCTGATCCAGCACCTCAAATGTGCAGCATTCGAAGCCCCATTCACGCTGAGCGCCCAGGGAACTCGCCCGGCACATCCCGAGCCTGCCACCGGCGAATCCTATGCGGGGCTCGACGCCGAATCGACTCGTGACGCTCTCGAGTATCTCTCGGGACACGGACTCGTCCACGAGGCAGATGGGCGTTTCTTCTGGTCGGGTGAGGCCTTTCCGGCCAATCACGTCAGTCTACGCAACGTGGGCTGGGACAACTTCGTCATCATCGATTTGGGTACGGGAACGAGCCTGGCCGAACTCGACTGGCGCGCGACGCACACTATGCTTCACGAGCAGGCGATCTATCAGCACGACGCAGAGCAGTACCAGGTCGAACGCCTCGACTACGACAATCACAAGGCGTATGTACGCAAGGTGGAGCCGGACTACTTCACGACTGCCCTGACCTATCGAACCGTGACCGTCATCGAACCTGTAGCAAAGGGACGATTGGGCCGGGCCACAACGGGACTCGGCGAGGTCAAGGTGCTGGAGAAAGTCACTGGATACAAGAAGATCAAGTTCTTCACGCACGAGAATGCCGGCTACGGTGATGTGCATCTCCCTGAAATGGAGATGCATACTTCGAGCTTCTGGCTGTCACTCCCCGAATCACTGGTTCTCGATTTGCAGATGCCACGTTCCGCTGTCATTGCTGGTCTGCGCGGACTAGGCCAAGCGCTCGAGGCCGTTGCCACGCTGGCCTTGATGTGCGATCCGCGAGACATTGGTCGCACCCTCGGCGACGGCAGTGGCGACGGCCATGCCCCCGGGCGCGACCCATTTGCGGGCAGAACCGGAGGATTCGACCCAACCATTTTCCTCTTCGACGCCATGCCAGGCGGAGTCGGATTGGCACCCCGCATCCACGAACGCGCGCGCGAACTCGTGGAACGCGCAGCCCTGCTCATCCACGGCTGCGGCTGTACTAGCGGCTGCCCCGCTTGCGTTGGCCCGGGAGAAGACGACACGAACACGCGCAACGCAGCGCTCAGGATTGCAAAAACCTTGCTAGCGTGAGCGATTCATTACTGTAGTCGGGTTCTTCGAACTCGGGTGTCACGCGACCCGCGACCTATGGGCCCGTCACCCCCTACCGCTCCAGACTAGAGCGATCCTTTTTGCGTCATTCTCGCGACCCAACCCAAAGGCCAAGCCACACTTAGTAGCGCAGCTCAGTCTGGCGCTCGGTCCATTGTACTACGGTGAAACAATTGTCGTTGAGGTGCAAAGTGCGCTTCAGGGGCCAAAACAGGCTGGCTGTCATTTTGGTGCTAGAAAGGGCAGGCATGCGAGAAAGGAAGGCGAGCAATACGACCAGAGGTCGCCGCCGAGGTGGCGTCAAATCCTTCGATCTCGCAACCTTTGGGGCCAAACCAACGAAGCGGGCAGGCCAATTCGTAGGCAAACGTTACCGGCTCGAAGGGCTCCTCGGTAATGGTGGCACGTCCAATGTCTATCTCGCTGTCGACACCCGCTCGGGCCACAACGTAGTAGTCAAGCAGCTCACTGCCGACGCCACAGAGAACGAGGAGTTGCGTCGGCGCTTCCTTCTCGAGGCCGAGGCACTCGCCGATCTGCGCCACCCGGGGATTGTTCGAGTGCTCGACTTTGGTGCTCCCTGCGACGAGCGGCCTTACCTCGTCATGGAGGCCTTGGTCGGCGAAACTCTGGCGTCGCTGTTGAAGCGTCGCAGGCTCTTGCCGATAGACGTTGCGCTGGTCATCGCGAGGCATACCGCTCAGGGCCTCGAAGCTGCACATGTAGCAGGCCTTGTACATCGCGATATCAAGCCGGACAACTTGTTTCTACTCGGCCCCCTCGATAGCCCATTTGGCGTCAAAATCATCGATTTTGGCATGGCCAAGTTGCCGCAATCTAACGACGCAAGCGGAGTGCATACCGTCCTTGGAACGGTCGAATACATGGCACCTGAACAGGTCATGGCAGATCCCGTCGACGGTCGCACGGACATCTACGCCTTTGGTGTAGTGATGTTCAGGCTCTTCACAGGACACCTGCCCTTCGAGGCACCAGAAGGACTCGACCTGCTTAGTCATCAGCTCTTCTCCCTTGTGCCACCCGCTTCCTGGATCCACGGAGGCATCGAGCCGCACATCGACGCGCTGGTCACGCGCGCCACGCGCAAGCACCCGGACAATCGCTACCCGAACATGCAGAGTTTGATCGCCGATCTGGATGCGGTTCTGGGGCTCAACTCAGGTCCACCAGCTTGCACGGATCTGTTGGTCATCCCCGACGTCTACGAGCCACAAAACGACAAGGGTCGCGAGGTTGCTGCCCTGCTCGCTGAGCGATACAAGACAATTGCGCCAGCTTACCACGACAGATCCGCTCAAGAGGCGGCCATGGATTTGTTGCGCTTTCAGACGCTTCCTCCCAACGAGGCGGCTCCCGCGGATTTTCACGCGCTCGCAGATGAAGATCTCGAGCTTTGTGAGGGGTAGAAACTCGACATCGGGATACGCGGAACAGGAGAGTCCCCGCTCGGCGCATCGGTCTTGATGCGCCGGCCAATTGACCATTTTGCCCACGGCTCGCCTTGCCAGGGGAATGGACGCAGAGTGTCGTGGGTTGGAGCGAACAAGAATCCGCCAGCAGGGCTGGGGGGTTTCTAGCCGCGCGGCGAACGGATATCGTTGGCTCGCGGCGTCCAAATTCAAGGTCCTCCAACCCGAAAACCCCATGCGCAACATTACTCGCGTCACGAGCAGCCTCTTGGTCGGTCTTCTCCTTGCAACGACTGCCTGCCAACGCGCTCAAGCCAGCAATCCGCCAGCGCAGACCGGCAGTGCACCAGGTGCCAACGCGAAACCCTCGCCGCTATTGCCCCTGCCAACGCCAACGCTGGCGCGGGTCAACGCGCAGGGACAGATCGCCACGTCGATTGCAGACATCGTAGAAAAGGTGCTGCCCAGTGTGGTCAGCATCTCGTCGACGCGCGTCGCCAGGAATCGCATGGGGGGGCCGGGTATGTCGGAGGATCCATTCTTCCGCTTCTTCTTCGGGCCACCCAATGGAGAACAGCGCGAGCGCAAAGAACAGGGCCTTGGCTCTGGGGTAGTCGTGGGCGATGGAATAGTCGTCACCAACAATCATGTGATTGAAGACGCTGACGAGATCAAGGTCACGGCGTTTGGGCACAAGGATTTCGTCGCCGAATTGGTCGGAACGGATCCGAAGAGTGATCTTGCCGTGCTGCGAATCAAGGACGACAAGAAGGTGCTTCGGGCCCTGGCTTTGGCCGATTCCACGCGGCTACGCCTCGGCGACGTCGTCTTGGCCATCGGTAATCCGTTCGGTGTCGGGCAAACCGTGACCATGGGGATCGTTTCGGCCAAGGGTCGCAGTGACCTCGGGATCGTCGACTACGAGGATTTTATCCAAACCGATGCCGCAATCAATCCGGGCAATTCGGGCGGTGCCCTCGTTGACATGGAAGGCAACCTGGTAGGGATCAATACCGCCATTCTCTCCCGCTCGGGCGGCAATGTGGGGATTGGTTTCGCGATCCCAACCAACATGGCTCGCCCGATCGTAGATAGCCTAATATCTCAGGGCAAGGTGGTTCGGGGCTGGCTCGGCGTCACGATTCAGAACCTGGAACCCGATCTTGCCAGGGGGTTAGGTGTTGCCGCAAGCGAAGGGGTCGTCGTTTCCGACGTGGCCAAGGGTTCGCCTGCGGAAAAGGCCGGGCTGCAACGCGACGACGTAATCCTCTCCGTCGATGGGAAACCAGTTACAACCACCGGAGAACTGCGCAACTCCATTGCCGTTGCCGGCGCCAATCACGTCGCCAAACTAAGGATTCAACGCGCGAGCAAGGAGTTGGTTCTATCGGTCGCACTGTCAGCCTCACCCGATCGCGGAAAGGCTGGCCAAGAGTCCAGCTCGAGCAAGTCCGCGCCAAAGGCAGACGAGCTGCTGGGCATGCGACTCGAGCCCCTGAACCCAGACCTGCGTCGGCGCCTGGAAGTGCCCCCAGAGGTGAAGGGCGGAGTCGTCGTCACCGGATTGTCCCCAGACAGTCCCGGAGCGCGCGCCGGCTTGCGACCCGGGGACGTAATCCTTGAGATCTCCCGGCAGCCAGTAGTGGCGCCCGACGACGTGCAGCGGCTCTACAAGGGGAGCAAGGGACCTGCGGCTGCATTGGTGATGCGTCAGGGTTCGACTACGTACGTGGTCCTAAAGAAGGAGTAGCGAAGGATATCCTTAGAAATAGCCGAGAGAGCACTGTCTCGACCTCTTTGGTACGCCCGGCCCCGATGGTATGTTTTCGAAATCGGTTTGCATTGGGATGGAACAATGGAACAAGCACCGCGTCAGTTCCGGCGAGAATGTGCGGCCGACTGCTTGAGCCGCTTGAGGAGCTGGACCTCCCCCAAGGCCAAGAATTCGTGATCACACTGTCGCCGCTTCAAGATGCATAAAGTGCAGACGTCTTAGTTGCATTGAGAGACAGTGCTGGGGCCCGGTCCGCCGAGAGGGATCCCGAGCTCAGATCACGCGACGACGTGGTTGCATGGATATCTGAATTGCGGCAGGGGTTCGATCGCGGACTTGGCGAAATAGAGCACTCATTGCAGGCTGCTGCCTGGCAAACGATGCGGTACTCGTTACCTTGGATGTTAAGCATTTCGTCAAGGTTCCGAATCTTGAGCTACGTCTGGTGCCGTAGGCGACACGGTGGGAATCTGCGTCGAATGCTGGCGCGTCGCGAGCCCAAAGCTCCCAAGGACAACTGCGCCCGTCGAGCGCCGAGTCGAATGGACTTGTCGGCTCGCCCGTGTAGCGACTCACCACGTGGGCGAATTCGGGTCGCATTACCCGGTTCGATGGGATGTCGCCCCGGTGCGATGGCGGTGCTCTTTAGCCGAGGCGATGGCGTCGGCAATTCTCTCCACCCCAAAGACTTGTTCTGCCGCGAGAGCATTATGGGCTCGGCAGCGCATACGAATATTGTCGATGGTCGGTGCGCCACCGAGGGCATGCGCGACACGATGATCGAATTCAAGAAAGTGGCGACTCTGGCAGCGCCTACCCTCAGCGTCTACGTAGCTGCATTGTCCCCCGTCGCGTTCCCAGACTTGCCGACGCAACCCCGCCGGCAGGTGACGTGAATCGGGCACATCGTCTTGAATGTCCGCATCAACAGCATCCATTGGCGACAATGCCGTTGCCGTTGCCGTTGCCGTTGCCGTTCGTCGACGGCGCGAGCCGTACCGACGTCGCTCTTCCCGTTCAATCAGCAGGTCCAACGCGCGTTCGAGCAGCGCCGGAAGGTCCGTCGGTGCAATTGCATGGCTCACGAGTTCACCTCCGCGCTCCAACTTTTCTTTGAGCCGTTGACTCGCCGTGAAGACCACCCGGTAGCTGTGCTCGGACAACGGCTGGATCTTGGTCGCCTGCGATGGCTTGTCGAGTCTTGCTGACAATGGCTCACGCAACGATGGCTGCGTGAAGACGGCAGATGATGGCTCGCTGGTTCCCGCTGGCGCGGATGGCGTCGCTGGTGCGGATGGCGGGGCGACTATCGACGGCACGACTGGGGACCGTGAACCTCCCGCGCACGCGCGCTCTCCGGAACCGCCGTTCTGGCCTGGAACGGTATCTGGCAGCTTGCGTACTCGCGCTGGTACATCGGGTTTCGGGCATCGCGCGGCAATGAGCTTCTCGATCTCCCGCTTGCTTCTTCCTGCTGCCGCCATCAGCCATTCACGGTGATTCTCCTCGCTCAAGTGCGGCTTGAGCAGCATCAACGCTGACAGATGCAGCCTGCCATTGGCGAGAAGCTCGTACACCAAAGGAAACGCGCGCAACAGCCGTGCTCCCCACATCCACCGGTACGCAACATCCTCACTTTGCCCCAGGCGCGCCGTGAGAAAGTCGAACATCGACGAGCAAGCGAGGTTACGATACACCTTACGACAGTCGAGTTCGCCGAGGTAGAGCAGAAGCTCCGCGTCGACCAGATGCTGCTTCCGATTCAACTGCACGACCTGTCGAGTCAGCTGGTCGTTGGACAGATTCTGCATTTCTGCGATGAGTAGTCGGGTTGCGTCCGTTGGCTCGTAGAAATGCTCGTTTGCTGCCCCGCTCGCGGCTGCATACGGCACAAAAGTGGGTTGGTTGAAAGCTTGGGTGTCGTGACGCCGCACTCCGAGTTGAGGCGATTCAGTTGGCATGAATGCATAATATCACGCTGATTTTCCTGCCTCGAGCAGGCGCACCACGTGGCCTTTGAGCGTGACTTCGTCGTTCTTCTCGCGTCAGCAACAGCCGCGTTTCTAGTGCGGCAATGCAGCGGAGCAATTGCCACATTGCGTGGCATTGGCAGCGCGCCCACACAAGCGCCTCTGAATCCGTCAATCAAATAGCGACTGGGGATGAAAAATAGTGAAGTGAGGGCGTCGGCAATTGGGTATAGATGATGACCTCTAGCCTCTCGCTTCTAGCCGCTAGTGACTGCCGACAAACAGGGTCAGCTATGTCGCCCCGGGGCGACGATTTGCAGCCACGCTGAATCGTTCTTCTCGCGAATCTTGCCCTCGGCTGAAGTCCTTGCGTCGCACTGAGAATTGGCCCTCAAAGAATCACCACCATTGAGCCAGCGAGAAACCGGTGAGTCGCTTTGGATTCACCGGTTTCTCGCTGGCGCGGCGCGAGTCCAAAACTCCCAAGAACAACTACGCCCGTCGAGCGCCGAGTCGAATGGACTTGTTATCTCGCCCGTGTAGCGACGCACCGCGTGGGCCAATTCGTTCGCAGCCGCGTGTTTTTTTTTCATCATATCTAAGCACCTGAAACTGGTTCAGCTTCGTTAAAGTGCCCGCGACCGAACACACTTGTGCGACCCCGCTTGCGCCTGGCCCGCGGCCAAAGTCCTTGCCGACGCCGATGGCCTCAACCTTTTGCGGAAGCGATGGCGCGTGCCACGATGTGGCTGAGTTGTTCAGCCATCTCGCCAGCGTTCGGCATGCGAGCGGTGAAATCACGCAGGGTTTCACGCAAGAATTCAGGGACGCATTCCGCATCCGTGCATCTTCCAGTCTGCCACTGTGCCAACTGGCTGAGCATTGCAGCTGCACCACTGAACCCCAACGTGCATGCCATTAGGACAATTGGGTGGATGCTCCTGTCGACCTCCTTGGACGCCACGGCCTCGAGGATCGCGCGCAGAATCAAGGGTAGGTGGCCTCGCAGGAATCGCCGTTTGAGCCTGTCGCGACGCTCGTTGGAGGTCAACGATTCGCGGACGATAAGCTGCACCATTTCCCGCTCGGCGTTGGACATGTCGCCGATGCGAGAGAAAAAACCACCAAGACGCTCCTGAAAATTGCGCTTGCTCGCTAGGATGGCCTCGAGATCAACCAAGAACGCTTGATAGGGCTCCTCGACAATGGCGAGGAACAGGTCATCCTTCGTCGTGTAGTAGTAGTAGACCATTCCGATCGTGGTGTCGGCGTCCTTTGCGATGTTGCGTAGCGATGTCGCTTCAACACCATCCGCCAAGAAGCGAACTTGCGCCGCGGCAAGGATTCTTTCCTGGATATCGCTGCGCGGTCTGGCCATGGTTCAACCTAGAACCTGGGGCGGCTCTGGTCCTCTCCGACAGCGAGTTGGTCGTTGCCGTCGAGTCCTACTGGGGATTGTCGCGAATCAGGGCGCAAGTCACGAATATCCGACCGCCTCCGCTGCGTACGGAATGTGACGAGGCGTCGTTCACTGTCGCGTCTCTCGTGCTCAGGGGTGCAGGCCACGAGTATGCCGAGCATATCGGCTCTCAACTTCCAAGTAATTGACAGGGCGTTCATCGTGTTGGCTCCATCAGGCGGATCTGCTGAACGAACTCGCCAATTGATCTCCCTCACCGTGTTTCTCCGGCCTAAGGGCGGCTAGCCAAGTTAGGCCAGCGCGTTTTTGATCATACGACTAGTTATAAACCGGGCGCACGTTGGCGCAAGGTGGACTCGCGAGGAATCCTCCAGCTTGGGTAGTCCCGAGTCGAGATTGAGGCCCACTGGTCGACCGTGGTCTCGCAGTCCTCATGATTCGCGCTCGCCTTCGGGACTCGACCTTGGCTCTCTCGGCAAGAGATGGCTTGAGGATGACCGCCAAGCGCTACTTGAGGTAGACGCCTTGTGCCAACTCCGCGTCAATCATTCGCGCGACCACCTCGTCCACCTGCACCTTGGCTTCCCAACGCAAGAGCTCCTTGGCAAGGTTTGGATTTCCGTGGCCTCGTCGAATCTCCGACGGGCGGATAAGCGCTGGATTATGATCGACATGATCGCGCCAATTGAGTTTCAGCTTGTCGAAAGCGAGGTCGACGAAGTGATTCAGTGAGCAGGTATGGCCTGTGGCGATGACCAGATCCGCGGGCTTGGGCTGCTGCAACATGCGCCACATGGCTTCGACGTATTCTGGAGCCCAGCCCCAGTCGCGTTCCACGTCGATGTTGCCCAAGTGAAGCTTCTCGTTCGAGCCCGCGGCGATCCGGCAGGCTGCCGCGACGATCTTGCGTGTCACGAAACGGGCAGGACGTAGCGGCGACTCGTGGTTGTAGAGGATTCCGGTGCAAGCCCAAATGCCGTAGGCTTCTCGGTAGTTCGCTAGTGCCCAATGTGCAGTTGCCTTCGCCACAGCGTAGGGGCTTCTCGGTCGGAATGGCGTTTGCTCGTCACAGGGGCTGGCCGATTCACCAAAGCATTCGGCAGAACCAGCATTGTAGAGCCGCACCGAAAGTTCGAGAAAACGAATGGCCTCAAGCAGCGTGATGGTCCCCTGCCCGATGCTATCCAGGGTCTCCACTGGTTGTTCGAAGGACAGGGAAACCGAGGTTTGCCCGGCCAGGTTGTACAGCTCGTCCGGCCTGTACCGGGTGAGCAGCTGCATCACGCTACGAAAGTCATTCAGCGTGGTTGAAACGATCGACACCTGGTCGGCAATTCCGAGCCGCTGCAGATTCCCCGTGCGTGCAACCTCAGCATCGCGCGACGTGCCAACGACGCGGTAGCCCTTCGACAGCAGAAGCTGGGCAAGGTATGCCCCGTCTTGGCCAGTAATTCCGCAGATGACCGCTGTTGGCACGATTTGCTCCTCAAATGCTTTGCGGGGCTATTCAATTCCCCGCGCTTCAGCCCGATTCTCCAGGAACCAGGCGTAGGTATCCCGGATCCCCTGCTCTAGCCCGAGCTTCGGCACGAATCCGAGTGCCTTCAGCCGTGTTGAGTCCGTGCATTTGCGCGGGGTGCCGTCCGGCTTGCTGCGGTCGAATTCGAACGCTCCTGCGTATCCGACCACCTTGGCGATGAGGTCGGCCAATTCTCCAATGGTGCCATCTACGCCGGTGCCAACATTGATGTGAGAGCTGTCGCTGTACTGCTCGACGAGGAAGACGAGAGCTGAAGCCAAATCGTCGACATGCATGAACTCCCGACGTGGCGTCCCCGAGCCCCAGACTGTCACCACTGGCTGGGCCTGAAGCTTGGCGGAGTGGATCTTTCGCATCAGTGCGGGCAGCACGTGACTGGACTGGAGATCGAAATTGTCGTTGGGCCCGTAGAGGTTGGTCGGCATCGCCGAGATGAAGTCGTCACCGTACTGCGCGCGAAATGCCTGACACAGCTTGACCCCCGCGATCTTTGCGATGGCATACCATTCGTTCGTCGGCTCGAGCGGACCTGTCAGCAATGCCTCCTCGCGAATTGGTTGTTCGGCATCGCGTGGATAGATGCAGGTGGAGCCGAGAAACAGCAGCTTCTTGGCTCCCGTTTCGTGAGCCGCTTGAATGATATTCGCCTCAATCATCAGGTTGTCGTACAGGAACTCGGCAGGGTACGTCGAGTTTGCCATGATCCCCCCGACTTTCGCTGCCGCGACGAATACGACGTCTGGACGCGCATCACGCATGAAACGTTCGACGTCCGCCTGACGCCGCAGATCTAGTTCGGATAGCTCGATCTCGATCAGCTCAACGCCGTGCGGCGCGAGTGCTCGCGTAATTGCCGAACCGACCATGCCGCGGTGCCCGGCAACCCAGACGCGTCGCCCGGTGAGTTCGAAAAGCTTGGTCATGGTTTCTCGCTCTTCTGTCGATTACGCACGGCTGCTACGGCCTCTTCCTGCTCGGCGAGGTGCAGATCAGCGTCGATCATCATCCGAACCAAGTCTTTGAAGCCTACCTTGGGCTGCCAACCAAGCTCTACCCGTGCCCGCGTCGGATCACCCAGCAGGAGATCTACCTCGGAGGGTCGAACGTATCGAGGATCGTGCTCGACGTATTTCGTCCAATCCAAATCGAGCGCACTGAAAGCGATCTCGAGGAATTCACGAATGCTGTGCGTCTCCCCGGTCGCAAGCACGTAGTCGTCAGCACGTTCGGCTTGAAGCATCCGCCACATACCCTCCACGTAGTCTCCGGCAAAACCCCAGTCACGCTTGGCGTCGAGATTGCCAAGAAACAGCTTCTCCTGCAGTCCAAGCTTGATTCTGGTCGCGGCGCGTGTGATCTTGCGCGTCACGAAAGTTTCCCCTCGGCGCGGGCTCTCGTGGTTGAAAAGAATTCCGTTGGTAGCGAACATCCCGTACGCTTCGCGGTAGTTCTGCGTCATGTAGAAGGCGTAGGCCTTGGCGGCAGCGTAGGGACTACGCGGATGAAAAGGCGTCGTCTCCTTCTGGGGAATTTCACGGACTTTGCCGTAGAGCTCACTCGAGGAAGCCTGGTAGAATCGAGCATCGGGCTTGAACCGTCGGAGGGCCTCGAGCAAACGCGTGGTCCCGAGCGCAACGATTTCGCCCGTGTACTCCGGAATGTCGAAGCTTACCCGAACATGGCTTTGGGCTGCGAGGTTGTAGACCTCATCGGGACGCACCTGCTCGACCACGCTAGCCAGGGATGATGCGTCATTCAAATCTGCGTACACTAGGCGCAGCCCCACGTTGCTCTCATGTGCGTCGCGATAGAGGTGATCGATACGATCCGTATTGAAGGACGAAGAGCGACGGACCGTTCCCCAAACTTCATAGCCCTTTCCGAGCAGAAGTTCCGTCAGGTAAGATCCGTCTTGGCCAGTAATCCCGGTAATGAGGGCGCGCTTCATGGGTCGCCGAGGTTAGCAGGTTGGCGCATTGCGGCTAAACCAAGTTTTTTGCCACTGCACAAATGCTGGCGACCCGCCGAGAACCCCAAGCAGTGACTTCGGCCTGCTGACCGCCACCGAAGCGAGCGGAAGCCGCCAATGAATGTCTCGAGCCTCAACGCAACGGATGGTCTCTGAACGGAGAACCGACCTGTGGCCAGCCATGATTCTCCCCGAAGCGGCTCAAGTCGCTATGATGGGGCCTCCTAAAATGTCGGAGGAAGCCGAAGAGCTCGCGTCATCGCCCGATCCAGCGGGCCCGGACCATCGACGACGCCGACGAAGTCGCAAATCCCGAATGGCTCGCCTTCGCCAAGGCGTGCAGGCTCGGGGCGCCACGTTGTTGACCATCTTGCTGACGCTCGTGGTTGCAGGGTCCCTACTCGCGGTCGGTACGGTGCACGTCGAGGTACTCCTGGTCGTGGCGCCGTTCGCCCTGGTTGCAGGCGCATTGGCAATCTGGATCGAAGATCGTTCCGAGCGCCGACTGCCAACTGCGGCCGTGATTGCGGCGGGATTGTCCCTCTACAGTCTGCTGCAGGCGGTGCCTCTTCCGCCACGTTGGTTGAAGACAATCTCACCGGTTGCGGCTCAGACCTGGAAGGACGCGTTCAAGCTTCTGGATCTACCAGCGACGCGCTGGGTCAGCCTCAGCGTGGATCCGGGCGCGTCTCGAGTCGAAGCCCTAAAGTGGCTCTGCTACGCGGCAGTGTTCAGCGCAGCGGCTCGTCTTGCACGGCAGAAGGGCAGCCAACGCGGCACCGCCATCGTCGTCGGTTCGGCGCTCCTCGGCGGGATTTTGAGCATCGCCCACGGACTATTTGGTGTGAGTGACTGGCTAGGGCTCTATCACCCAGATGCGGTATTTCCAACCTGGGCGCCGTCACCACTTCTGAATCCGAACAACTTTGCCAGCTACCTAAACCTAGCCCTATTTGCGGGATTGGGACTGCTGTTCGTTCGCAAACCGCTGGCTCCCCGATGGGTGCTTGGGCTCGTCATCGCTGTATTGGCGGCGCTGGTCATTCTGACTGGCTCTCGCGGTGGTGTGCTGGCCTTGGTGGTCGGATTCGCGCTCGCCGGGATTGCGTATCGAGCCCAGCAAATCAGGGCCGCGGCGCGGCACGGGTTCGTTTTCCCGACCTGGCTACCTTTGACCGGCGTGGGTCTGGCCGCGGCCGGCTTGGCGGGCATTGGTGCAACGAGTAGTGTTTGGCAACAGCTCCTCGATGAGACCACCGCCAAACTGAGAATCGTAGAGTATAGCCTTCCAGTACTTCGCGACCATCTCTGGACCGGGATTGGCCGCGGCTGTTTCGAGACCGCGTTTCCTGCCTACCGCCAGGTTCCTGGTCACCACATTGCCCAATTCGCAGAGAACTTCGTCGTCCAATGGGTTGTCGAATGGGGGGTCCCCGTTGCACTGGTGGCCTTCGTCGCACTGAGTTGGACGCTGCGTCCACGTCGCCTCGGGTTTGCACGAAACGCACTACCGACCGGCGTATTCGTTGGGATAATCGTACTCCTGCTGGAGAATCTCGTAGATCTTGCGACAGAAATTGCCAGCGTTGGCATCGCGGCGTTCGTCTTGCTTGGCACAGTCTTCGGGGGGGCCGAGTACTTTGCTGACACCCGTGAAGAGGTGCGAGCGGCTCGACGTCAGGGTAGTGCTCGGCGTGAACCTGAACAACCAATGCCCTCAAGAGGCAGAACGGAGGCGTTCTGGCTGCCAACACTGACAGCACTCGCTTCTCTACTATTGGGTTCTGCATTGGTTTGGCTCGTCGGGCAAACGGGGGATCCCAATGCGTACACGGATCGCTTGCGCCTCGCGGTTGAGCTACCGGGGCTGGTCGGCAAACCCAAAGGGGACCCCACTTTCGCAAGAGTGCACAACCACGTATCGGCGGCGATGCTCCGTCACCCCGCTGATCCATACGTACCCTACATCGGAGCCCTACTCACTCGCGAGTCGGGCAAGACACCCTACCCTTGGCTCAATCAAGCCTTGCGCCGCGATCCTCTCAGCGCGCAGCCTCATCTGCTGCTCGCCGAGACGCTGGCTGCTCGAGGAGCCATGGATCAGGCATTCCTAGAGCTCAGAAAGACTGCAGAGCTTGCGCCAGAACTCGTCGGGAGTGTTGCAGAGCGAGCAACCCGTTGGACTCAAAATGTCGAAGAGCTCCTGCGTGCAGTTCCGGATGGCAACCAAGGGATTCATTTGCTAAATGCCATGGCGCAGCGGTTTGCCGGCTCGTCTGAGCGCGTCAAGTTGCACGAGGAGCTACTTGCCATTGCACTTAGGCGCAATAGCCGCGATGTCGCAACGAATTCCATTCTTGCGCATGAGCTACTGGTCGCAATGGCAACCGATAGTGGCCCTTGTGCCGGTGAAGGTCGGACTGCCTGCAACGAGCGAATGCAGAAGCACGCGACGGCTGTGCTCCAAGGCACGACGAACGAGCAGACGTCAGTGATACTTCGCGCTAAAATCTTAGCGCACGAGAAGAGGTTCGACGAAGCCGAGCGTTTCTTGGCACAAAGCTGCGAACGCTTGCCTGACCCATCGTCCTGCAGTGTCGAGCGCATTGGATATGCCCAGAGGCTCAAGGATCCCGCAAGATTCGAGGAGGCCGCTTCAGCGTACACGGCCGCCGCTTGCTCCACCCCGGCGGCCTGCTCCCAAGCCTTCGGCTGGTTGGGCAACATCGAATTGGGACGAAACAACGTCTTGTCCGCGTTGTCGCGTTTCGAGCGCTCGGCGCAGGAATCACCATCAGCTGACGCGTGGCTCCGGGTGGCTGAGGTAGCGCTCAGGCTTGGGCGGGTTGGGCGTGCCGAGACTGCAATGGCCACCGCCCGCAGACTGGGGGCAACGGCGGGCACTGCGGACTGGGACAAGAGACTCCAAGACCTGCAGCGCACCAAGCTGCTCGAGAACATGGGAACAGTTCGCTCCCAGGGTAGCCGCTAGTGGACTGGTGCGCTTTTCGTGAACGAATACAAAGTGGGAAGCTCCACGTTGGAATCGTCGGCCTCGGTCACGTCGGGTTACCGTTAGCACTTACCTTCGTGGAGCGAGGTAAGCTCAGGGTCACCGGATTCGACATCGACGACGCAAAGACGAGTCTGCTCAATCAAGGCAATTCCTACATAATGCACCTCGGTCCGGAGCGTGTTCGTGCCGCTGTCGCCTCGGGGTTGTTCGTCGCCACGTCAGATTTTTCGCGACTCACCGTCCCAGATGCCCTCATCATTGCGGTTCCGACGCCTTTGACGCGTCAGCGCGAGCCTGACATGCGCTACGTGGTGCAGACCGGCGAAATCATCGCCAGATACCTTCGTCCGGGCCAGCTCGTCGTGCTCGAGTCGACCAGCTACCCTGGTACGACCGAAGAATTGCTGAAGCCGCTCCTCGAGCAATCCGGGTTCCGCGCAGGCGTCGAATTCCTGCTGGCCTATTCGCCAGAGCGAGAAGACCCTGGAAACCACAGCTATCCAACGCACCGCATTCCAAAGCTAGTTGGCGGGTTAGATCCCTTGGCAACAGACGTTGCTGTGGCCGTCTATCGCGCAGCAATCGACGTGGTCATCTCGACGAGCAATGCTCGCACCGCGGAAGCGACCAAGCTAACAGAGAACATCTTTCGTGCAGTCAACATCGCTCTCGTCAACGAACTGAAGGTCATCTACGAGCGAATGGGTATCGATATTTGGGATGTGCTCGATGCAGCCGCAACGAAGCCATTCGGTTTCATGCGATTTGATCCAGGACCTGGCCTTGGTGGTCACTGCATTCCACTTGATCCTTTCTACCTTACTTGGAAGGCCCGCGAGTACGGCATTGCGACGCGCTTCATCGAGCTTGCCGGTGAAGTAAACATTTCCATGCCCAAGTACGTTGTCGAGCGTCTCCGTGACGCGTTGAATGCACGCGGCATTGTATTGCATTCCAGCCGAATCCTCATTCTCGGCGTTGCCTACAAGCGAGACGTGGACGACCTGCGTGAAAGCCCAGCTTTCGAGCTAATGCAACTGCTTTTGCGCAGCCAAGCCGTCGTAAGTTATCATGATCCACTCGTTCCATCTACGCCGCGCATGCGCAGTTGGCCGAACCTCCCGGTGCAGAATTCCGTCGCGTTGACCGTCGAGGAGCTCCAAGCTTCCGACGCCGTAGTCATCGTCACTGATCACAGCGATGTTGACTATCGGCTCGTTCTGACACACGCACCATTGATCGTAGACACGCGTGGGGTGTATAGGCAAAGGTCGCCCAACGTCGTCAAGGCGTGACGAATTGTGCTAGTGGAAGCACGATGGTTTCTCTCCTGGAATCCCGCCATTTTGGTATTGTCTCGCAGGTATACCCCCCCGATCCCGCTGCGGTAGGTCAACATCTAGCGGACGTTGCTGAAGAGCTTGTTCGACGGGGGCATCGGGTCTCCGTGTTCACATCCGACCGAGCGTACGACGACCCCACTGTTCGCTTTGCTAGGATCGAACGTACTGAAAGTATCAGGATCACCCGTCTTCCGTTTTCCTCATTTGGAAAGGGGTCGCTCGTTTCGCGCTTGGCCAGTGGCATATCGCTTCTGACTCAGGCTGCGTGCTTAGCGACATTCGATGTTCGAATTACGGATCTCCTGCTAAGCACGACGCCTCACCTGTGTGGTGCGCTAGGTGTCGCGCTTCGGCTACTCCGAGGGATCCCTTTTCACTACTGGCTGATGGACCTCAATCCGGATCAGATTGTTGCCGCCGGAAGACTGAGCCCGTCGTCTCCGGCGGTCCGTGGGTTCGATTGGCTTAACCGACAGATCCTCGAACGCGCCGAGAGCATAACTGCACTCGATCCAGCGATGGCGACGCGTTTCTCCGCCAAGGGTCCTTTCTCAAAGCCGCTCCATATTCAACCGCCTTGGGCAGTTCAGGAGGGGATCGCACAGGCGGCTAACTACGAGAATTCGTTTCGCGCTGCGAACCTGCTGATGGGCAAGCGTGTCGTCATGCATGCAGGGAACCACAGCGCCGTGCATCCGCTCGATACCCTCGTGGAAGCAATTCGTCGCGTCCCGACCGCCAACATGCGGTACGTCTTCGCAGGTGGAGGCGTCGGCAAGAAGTCGATTGAGCAATGGGTGGAGCGGGAGCATCCCGGACAAGTCCTGCTCCTTCCCTACCAACCGCGAGAACGGGTGGCGGCGATGCTCAGCGCCGCAGACGTTCACGTTGTTGCTGTTGGCAATGGAACCGTGGGGATTGTGCATCCGTCCAAGATATACGGCGCACTAGCAGCGTCGCGGCCGGTCATCGTGTTTGGGCCTGCGGAATCACCGGCGGCCCGATTGGTGCTCGACTTTGGTGTCGGATGGCACGTGGAGCATGGGGACGTGGTCGGCGCATCACGGGTACTGGCCGAAATTGAGGCACTTTCGGAGGATACCCTGCTGGAATTCAAGTTGCGAGCTCAGCACGTCGCCGAAACCAAGTTCTCTCGCCAGATCGGTGTCGGTGCTTTCTGTGATCGCCTGATCGAGCGGAGCGAATCCTGAGACAGGGCCATGGGCCATCTGTTGAAGATTCGGTACCTCAAAGACAACGCAACGAAGGCATAGCTCATCAAAAACGCTTGCATGGTCCAGTGTACCAATCGTTGGCCGCCACGAGCATCCATGAGGGCATCCTCTGCGACCGGAGATTGGTGAGATACTCGGGCGATTGCGGAGCCGCGACGCGATCGTCCTTGCGTCTATTGTTGGCGAACTCCTGGGAGTGGGCCGGTCGCGGAATGGGCAGTAGCCCTCGACAACCGGGCGAAAATCTCATGGTCCAACGCGCGTGCTCAACGCGGACAGGGCGGGACTGGCCCGCTGCCAATCGCTGGATTCCTTCTGGGGCAGTGGAGGCTCGCGCTGGCGCGGAGACTGGCCAAACGAATTGGGTGCGCCTCTTCTCATGTCGCGCCACCTCCGCGAGTTCTGGCGGGGCAGAAGAATCTTGTGTTGAGCGCGGACGGCTTCTACTTTGCGAAAAGCAGAAGTACGCCAATCATCGGGTGCCCTCTGGATGAAGGTATCCCAATTGCCGTTCTGTTCGATGCATCGCAACAATTGCCGAGCTTCGGATCCGCTCGAGGAGCATGGGTCTACACAAGCTAGCGGTTCTGCCGCTGGCAGATTGTCTGTCACCGCGGCAGTTTCGGTCCGGCGGGCTACAGCTGTGGTGTGTGACGCCAAAACTGTTGCCAGGCAGGTCGAGCCTGATGAGCTCAAACCCGTAAAACTGATTGCCATCAAACAGGTTACAGCGCCGGTAGAATATCGATGCATTATTCGGCCAGCCGCACCGAAGGTGGTTAGTTTGATTACGGATCAATGCTACGCGACGAATGTTGTGCAGTTCCATTGCAACGAAACAGATGAGACTCTCAACGCGAGATTGGCTTTCCTTCCGTGAAATGCCAGGCTTGCCGTGCAACTTTTCAGGGGAACCAAAGCCTTGCGTCTCGCCTCGAGAACCACCCAAACAACCGTCGATTTGGCGATCCTATCCCTGGCATTTTGGGCTGCATGGGTTGTTCGGTTCGATGGTCAGCTGCCTCTACAGTCATTCAAAAGAGCGCTTTTCGCTTGGCCCTATCTGGTCGCACTCGAATTTGCGGTATTGGTGCTTTTTGCGATTCCGAGATTCGCCTGGCGATATGTGGGCTTGAAAGAGACGATCCGCGTAGCACAAGCCTTCGCTATCGTTGCTGGGATTCTCTTTTTGACGCGAGTCATCGCGGCCAGCCTCCTCGGCAGTTGGCTCCAAGCTCAGTACGCCCTAATTCCTCTTGGAGTCAATGTCCTCAATGCAGCGTTCTCCTTTCTCGGGATCATCGGAATCCGCATGTTTCGCCGCGTCTTGGCAGAGCGCGAGTCTTCGGACCGTCGCCGCCCGATCAACACCGAGGTCGTTCCCACTCTGTTGATCGGTGCAGGGGAAGCCGGTGCATTGGTGGTGCGTGAAATTGCAAAACGACCAGACCTGGGAATTGACCCCGTCGGCTTCCTCGACGACAACTCGAGTAAGCAGGGGACCACCGTTCACGGCATTAGAGTCCTCGGGCCCACCGACCACCTCGCCAAATACGCGAACCTCCTTGGAGCCAAGCAAGTCCTGATTACGATTGCGGAATTGGAAGCCCCAATTCTGCGCCGAATCTTGAAACGCTGTGAAGATGCGGCCCTACCTGCGAAGCTGTTGCCTGGCCTATATCAGGTCATTGATGGACAACTTGGCCTAGGTCGCTTGCGTGACGTCTCCATCGAGGACTTGCTGAGGCGTGATGCGGTGCAGCTCGACATGGAACTCGTTTCACTCCTCCTGCGGAACAAACGTGTCCTGGTCACGGGAGCCGGAGGCTCGATCGGCTCGGAACTCTGTCGGCAAGTGGCCCGATTGGAGCCAAGGCAACTGAGCCTAGTTGAACGCTCGGAGTATGCGCTCTTTACCATCGAGCAAGAGCTGCGAAGGTCCTTCCCCAACTTGAAGATCATTTCGCGTATCTGCGATATCTGTGATTCCGAACGCGTGACAGCGGTGTTCCAGACAGATGAACCTCAGATAGTTTTCCACGCTGCGGCGCACAAGCACGTCCCGATGATGGAGTACAATCCGGGGGAAGCGCTCAAGAACAACGTGTTCGGCACGAAGACCGTTGCGGACGTTGCAGACCAGTGCGGCACGCAGGTCTTCGTGATGATCAGCACGGATAAAGCCGTGAACCCGACCAGCATCATGGGTGCGACGAAGCGCGTCGCTGAGAAGTACATTCAGGCCCTGTCTGCTCGTTCTGAGACCAAGTACGTTGCAGTGCGGTTCGGAAATGTCTTGGGCTCCACTGGCTCGGTAATTCCGACATTCAAAGAGCAAATTGCGACGGGCGGTCCAGTCACTGTCACCCACCCGGACATGAAGCGCTACTTCATGACCATTCCAGAAGCCAGTCAGCTCGTGATGCAGGCCTCGGCAATGGGCAAGGGCGGCGAAATCTTCGTGCTCGACATGGGGACACCGGTCAAAATCGTAGACTTAGCCTATGACTTGATCCGACTAAGCGGGCTTGTTCCCGACGTAGACATCAAGATAGAATTCACCGGGATTCGACCCGGAGAGAAACTCTTCGAGGAACTTGGGTTCGATGCCGAACTACTGTCAAAGACAGCCCATCCCAAAATCTACACTGGTCTGCTCGAGGCCACCGATTGGGACGAGGTAATGGATCAAATCCACCAGCTCGCACCGTTCAAGGCGTCGATGAGCGAGCCCGATGTCCGCGATGCGCTGCATCGAGTTGTTCCGGAAATGGCGACCGTTTCATTGAAGTCGACAGTGGTGCCAGTCGAGGAGCCTGGCGTTGCATTGGACGCTGGCGGAAGTGGTTTGCATCCAACCCATGGCGCTTCGGCTCCGAAGCCCTTGACGTCCTACGATACCTTACTGGGCTAGGTCACGCGGAACCGTAATGAAAGACATCGTTGTCACCGGCTGCAATGGTACCGTTGGGCGGTACGTAACTGGTTGTCTGCTAGGTGCTGGCTATCGAGTCCTTGGCATCTCCCGAGAATGCGCATCCGTTGCCAGACACGAGAACTTCAACTACTACTCCATCGACCTGGCGAACACAGAGGCCATTGCCGGGCTCCTCAAACAGGAACGACTCGATGCCTTGGTACATCTCGCTGCCATCGTGCATGTCCGAGACGATCGATTGGGATTCGAAGACTATTGCCGAGTCAACTACTTGGCAAGCAAACGCCTTTTCGAGTTGGCCGCCACCAATGGGGCAAAGGGCATCATGTTTGCGAGTACTGTCGAGGTATACGGTCCCACTCCACAAAATGGCAAAGTTGACGAGACTGCCATCTGCAGACCCGACTCCGACTACGGACGAACGAAGATGCTCGCCGAAGCCGCATTGACCGAAGTATCAGCGAAGACGTCCATCGACCACGCGACCCTAAGGTTCGCACCAGTTTATGCACCAGACTTCCGTTTGAATGTGGATAGGCGACTGTACGTTGCTCCACACGTCGCATACCAACTTGGTTGGAGTGACTATCGGGTCAGCCTCTGCTCCGTTCACAATATCGAGCATTTCGTGCTTCGATGGCTCTCTCAAAACGACAGGCTTTCAGGGATCTTCAACCTTTGCGATGAACGCAGCTATCCGATTTCGGAACTGCTGGCCCGGGAGTCCTTGGCGGGCCGAGCTAGGCTGAAATTGAGGATCCCCTACTGGCCTTCGATTGCCGCCGTCGCCGCCTGGCAGACGGCATTGAACCTCGTGGGGAGATCCGCGGGCATGTACACTGCTGACAACATCCGCAAGCTCGTGCGATCGACTCATTGGGATCCTCGAAAGGCGGTGTCGGCAGTGGGTCCTTTACCTTGGAACATCGAAAATACCATGGCCCAGACCACATGACCCGCATCCCCTATCACGTGGCGAAGCGCGCCTTGGATTTCTCGTTGGCATCGACCAGCCTGGCGTTCTTTTCGCTGCCAATGGCCGCTATCGCTGTGGCTATCCGGTCAACGTCGCAGGGCCCAGCGCTACACTGGTCGCGTCGCATTGGCAAAGATAATCGCGAATTCTTGATGCCGAAATTTCGCACCATGACCGTGGATGCCCCGCAGCTGCCTACGCACTTGATGCCCCAGTCACAGAAATATGTGACCCCCATTGGCCGCTTCCTGCGCAAGACGAGCATTGACGAGCTGCCTCAGCTGATTAGCATCGTCAAAGGCGACATGAGCATCGTTGGACCGCGCCCCGCCCTATTCAATCAGGACGATCTGGTCGCACTTCGAACTGAGCAGGGGGTCCACCGACTGGTTCCGGGGCTCACTGGCTGGGCCCAAATTAACGGACGTGACGAACTTCCAATCGCGGCGAAAGTGGTTCTTGACGCGTACTACCTCGACCATCGTTCGCTTCTTCTCGACCTCAAGATCATCGCGTTGACCGCATTGAAGGCCGTGACTGCCGAAGGGGTACATGACAATCAGTAGCGAACCAGGGTGTGGTCACTCAAATGTCGATGTGGTAATGCTCACCAAGAACGAAGCGACGAACCTGCCTCATACGCTACCTTCGGTTCTCGGTTGGGCACGTCATGTTTTCGTGGTGGATGCCTGTTCTACGGACGATACAGTCCGAATCGGCAGAGACTTTGGCGCAACCGTGATTGACCGTCCTTGGTTGGGATATGCTCGGCAGAAGAATTGGGCTCTCGACAACCTGCCGCTAGAGGCCGATTGGACCCTCATTGTCGACGCTGACGAAAAGGTACTGCCCGACTTGCGAGACTCGATCGATCGCGTCGTGGCGCGCCCGGTTGAGTCCGTGGTTGAAAGCGGCTTCTTGATCAATCGCTATTTCGTATTCTTGGGGCAGCGCATACGTCACTGTGGTTACTACCCCAGTTACAACCTTCGCCTTTTCAAGCGTGGCAAGGCCCGGTACGAGGAGCGCGAAGTGCACGAGCACATGATTGTAGACGGTCCCACCGGATACTTGACTGGCCATTTGGAGCATTACGACCGCAGAGGGTTGGAGGCCTACATGGCCAAGCACAACCACTACTCGACGCTCGAGGCCCGCGAGATATTTGCCGTGCTATCCCAGACACGAGGCAGTCGCATGGCTCCGAAATTCTTCGGAGATCCGCTCGAGCGCCGGCGTTGGCTCAAGGAATCACTTTACCCGAAGCTACCCGCCAAATGGCTCTTCCGCTTCGGATTCATGTATCTGCTTCGTGGGGGGATCCTCGACGGCCGCAAGGGGCTCGACTTCTGCCTCTTCATGAGTGCCTACGAGCTTCTGATTGGCCTCAAGCTGAAGGAGCTCGAACTCTCAATGAATTCCACGACTCCCGAATCCGACTAGCCAGGGCAGAAGTCATGCGTCGGCTGTCCGCGCGAGTTCCCGCGTAGTAATCTGTTTGGCAGGGTTTCCCCCAACAACGGTCCAAGGCGCAACATCCGCGCGAACCAAACTTCGTGCCCCAACGACCGCACCCTCACCGATGTGGACGCCGGGAAGAACGAACGACTCCGCGGCAATCCACACGTCATCGCCCACCACGATGCTCTCGCCAACGAGAGGATAGCCAGCTTTCCTAAAGTCATGCGTGGGCGTGCACAAAGTAGTACCGAAACTAATTACTATTCGAGAGCCCAGCTCGATGCCGAAGGTATTGTAGAGATAGACGTTTGCATCGATGTACACGTCGTCCCCCGCACTTAGTCGCCAGGGAGCCCAAACCCTCGTTGTTGAGCTCAACCTCACCCGGCTCCCAAGGCGAGCTCCCCAGAGGCGAAGCAGCCAAGTGCGATAGGAACCCATGAACCAGGGCGTCGGTCGAAAGAAGAGTACCCAAAAAAGGTGCCAAGCTAGGCGCCCAAGCCGATTCGTGAACCGGTGCGGTGTCTTGAATGCCCGCGGGTCCGTCGTCATTGGCGCTCTACGATTCTACGACGAGCGACGACGAAAGTGCTCGTTGCCAAATCAGCATAGGGCAATTTTGCATCGTCCGCACGCGCTGGCTCCAACCGTTGTTCAAGATGGGAGATCGCGGAACCGGCGCCCGGCCAAAGCTCAAATTCTCTCAAAGACGTTTTCGTCAAGTTCAAGCGAGTCGCAGCAATGTGCGCGGCCTTGATCTGGATGAATTGCCGGGTGAATCTCTGGTGCCACCGTGGAAAATTCGGGAGATATTCGACTACCTCGCAGCCCACGCCGCGTAGCAATGCTGCGAGTGATTGGCGCGTGTAGTGACGGAAATGCCCCATCAGCTGCAAGTATGCAGACCAATAGTATGTGTACGGCACCGCCAACACCAGAATCCCCCCAGAGCGAAGCACTCGGAGCATCTCCAGCAGAGCAACGCGGTCGTCTCGCAGATGCTCCAACACCTCGAGACAGATGACGGCATCCATGCTGGCATCGTCGAATGGGATGGCTTCTGCTGAACCCTGCTGCACCAAAGCTCGTCCATCCAAACGTCTCGATGCTCTCATAACGTTTGAGGTCGCGTAGTCCACGCCACAGCACTGGTAATCGGCAATTAGCCCACCGAGGACCTCTCCGAGTCCACAACCCAAGTCCAGGACTCTCAATCCCTTGGGCACGTATTTGCCAATAGCAGCTGCTACTGTCTCAACCCTTCTGCGAGCTCGTGGGTCCCATCCGAATACATCCTCGTCCTCGTTGGTGAAAAACTCGGAATAGAATTCGCTTTCGTTGCTGCCCGTGTTCCGAAGACGCCCACGAAAGCGCTTAGCTGCCCATAGCGCGCCCAGTTGAAATAGTGCTTCCACTCCAGGTCTCTGTTTTTGCATGACTCAAGCCCTTCGTCGGACGAAATGCGAGCGACCTAACGGGTTGCACGTTTGCCATAGACGATATCGCCGAGGGCGAATATTCCCCGGTAGAAGCCCGATAGCTCCTGCACACTCACCTGCTCAAGGCGCTTCGGATTAGCGAGAGCCATCTCGAAGACAGCCTGATGAGAGGCGTCCTTGTCCCCGGATGTGAGCTTGTCATGAATCTTCGAGACCATGCCGCCAAGTAGCGCGCCACCTCTAGCCACAGCAACACCAAAATCGTCGCCACTCATGCCCAACGACAATACCTCTGGAAAGAATGAAAGCGTGGCGCTGTAGTTCTGGAAAACCAGGCGCACGATTGCCTCCCGAGGCATGAAACCTTGCCTCAGCGCAAAGGTCACGTCGTACGCTGGCGAGTGAAGGACTCCACCAATATAGTCAGTTTCGTTGTTGCCGTTCTTCGACCAACGGACGTCACGGGGCTCCCACGAGTCACGGCAAAACATAGTGGCTATGTCGAGGAAATGAAGGCTGTAGTCCATGAGTAGCGTACGCGCCGTGCGTTCGGCACGTCGCCATGCGATATCGAAGGCGACCGGAGGGCTCTGGAAGCTTACGTGGGCGTGCAGCAGCCTACCGGGCTTTCGATCTTCCAGGATTGCCAGAAATCGCTGGACGTTCGACTTAAACCGGTAGTTGTGCAGAACGCCGGTTAGACCCATTCGCGTTCGTGCGAATGCGAGCCACTCGTCGAGTTCCGGCTCCGACATGCAGAGCGGTTTCTCGACAAGGATTGGCGAGTTGTCGCACGGAAGCAGCGGTATTGCCTCAGTGTGGACGGGACCTGGTGATGCAACGATAGTCAATGACGCGCCGGTCATCGACTCGCCGGGTAATGGCTGGATCTTGATGCCATTCCAGGTGAACGGTGCAGCCGAATCGTAGCCGTCGATCATGCAGCTAGGACTGAGCTTCCTCAATGCAGGAACGTGTTTCTGTTTGACGATTCCGCCAAACCCGAATATGCAGATTCGCCCGGCGTTCACTTGCCCTTCATGGCGAAGGAAGCCCGGAACTACGACGTTGCTCGCCTGGCCTGCCATGGCGCGAAGCAACTCCGCTTTCCAGTCGACGGAAATGTCCAGCCCCAGAACGCGCTCCGTTTGACGGCCATCGAACTTTCGGGTGCGCGTGAGCGACCTAGCGACGCGCCAGGGATCGATGCTCTTCGGAAGCACAGGCGAAGCACACCTGCCAGCAGCTCCAGCAACCAACCACGCCAACCGAGGGAGCGCGGTTGTCCACGCCGCGATACCCAAGTTGCGAGCGCACCAACGCAAGTATTCGTTCCTCGATGGCGAATTGCGATCCGCCAGAAGTGAGATCTGCAGGCGGTCCTGCGGACCACGAGCCAGAATGCGGACGATCGCATCGTGGACGTCTCCACGCCTAACGACAGGTACCGTGTCGTTGCCGCTGCCGAGAACAAGTAGGCCGTTGCCCGGTATGCGCGCCCCCATTCCAATGATTGGCGAAGCCAGGCCAGGACCAAGTACGAATCCAGGACGCACCAGCGTCAGCGAAAAACGCCCCTTCGAACGCTCCATGAGTGCCAGGTCTGTGGCAACCTTGAGACTGCCGTAGCTGCCTTTCTTCTTTGGATCCGCCTCCGTTGGCGATTCTTCCACGATCGTCGTCGTGTCGTCACTGTATGAACTGATTGAAGAGAGATGCACGAGGTGTCGTACCCGAAGCAACTCAACGAACGATGCTAGCTCGTTGACGTATTCCACATTCGCATCCAACGAATCGTCCTTGAGCAATATGAAGTTGACGACCGCATCGAAGGGTTTCTGCAGATGTGGATTCCCCCTCAATGAAAACACCGAACCGGTCACGGCGTTTCCTTGGCTGGCGACGGGTCCGCGCCGAAATGTTGTCACTTCGTACCCTTCGTTTCCTAGTCGCTCCTCGATTCCCGAGCCAACGAAGCTCTTGTGGCCCAACAGCAATATTTGCATCATCGAATGCTCAACCTCGATGGCGAGTGTACAATATCGGTTGCTGGCCTGACAACATTGCATTTCTCGCCGCAGCCAAAGGCGTTGGACTGGGTCAAGTAGCCATGCACTCGGGCTTGGGTCCACCACACCGCGCCCACGCGTACACGGCTAGCATGTCCTTTGTGACGCTTTCGAGCGAATAGCGGCTCGTCACAAGAGATAGCCCGCTGTCCCCCATGGCCTTCCTTGAAGCGGCGTCCTTGTTCATCGACTCCTCCAATGCAGCCTGAATTGCGGGTACGGCATCAGCAACCTGCCACCCGCAATGATTCGGTGCCAAGTCGCTCCAAGGGGTTCTTACCGTTGTGATGACGGGCGTCCGGTGCGCCAATGCTTCAGCCACGGTATTGCCGAAATTCTCGCTGTGGGTTGGCAAGACATAGCAATGGGCCTTCGACAGTAGCCACGTCTTCTGCGGCTCGTCGACATGACCAGTCCAGACACAGCTTCCGGCCACGCGAACCTCTTCAGCGAGTTTGAGACACTGGTCAATGTAACCTTGGTCGCCAGTTCCCGCAATCACGAGTCGCCATTCGGGGAATCGACCAGCTAAGTGCTCCCACGCTCGGATGAGCAGGTCGAGCCCCTTCTTCGGATGGATGCGCGAGAAGTAAAGAATGAATTTCCTATCTGCAACTTCGGGCCAAGGCGCTTCGGGCGGCAGTTGGGCGATGGCGGATGTAATCGACCCTACGTCGACGCCAACCGGGATCACCGCTATCGGGCGATGAAACCCCATGGCTTGGAGCTCCTCGCCTTCCTTCTGGGAGTTGACATGTAGGCAGGCGGCATGACGAAGTATTCGGTCCTGAAACCACTCGCGAAGGATGCGTTTCTGTAGCCACTTCTGCCCAAGGCACCAGGATTCATACATACCCATCAGCTCGACCACGTACGGCCGCTTGCGGCGCAGGGCTTCGCTGGCACCATAGGCCATGACAAGCGACCAGGCTCCGTGCAGGTGGAATACGTCTGGTGACTCAGCACTGCGCAGAGCGCGACGCAGGTCCGGCGAGCGTCCCAATTGTAGCGGAGGCCGCGTTGGGTACACGTGGTTCTCCACCGGTGCGTCGAGACGGATTGCTGCCGATGCATTGCGGTAGCCCTCCAGCGTCCAGATGCTGACTCGATGTCCAGCCTTGGCTTGGTTTTGACAATAGTTTGAGAGTGACTTGGTCGGTCCTCCATGTTCGGGCGACATGCCGGCCTGAAGATGCGCGATGTGCAGGGGATCCACGACGTCACTCCTCAATGTAACTGCCGCTGGGTCAAGTGCGGGGTGGCAGACTCTAGTGCCAAAGTGGACCGATGCTAGCGCCTTGGGTTCGATCGGGTATTTCAGAGGCAAGCGTTGCGGCCCCGGGGCCAGCAAGGATCTTTCGCGCAAGTTTGGGGAACTTTGTCTGAATCGGAGCAGGCCATCGTTGCAACTAACCTTCAAGGGCCAGAGCGACCCCTTCGCTGAAAGCCATGTCCCAATGTCCAGCGAGTGAAAACCAGCGTTGAACTGCCAATGCGATACGGACTATCTTGCGCCGGCAAATGACTGCGTGTTGAACAAAAGTCCGGGAGCAGCTGGATCCGCAAATAGCCCATGCCCAATCACACCATCATTACCGGCTGTGCCGGTTTCATCGGAAGCAGTCTTGTTGACCGACTGCTTTCCTTAGGACATCGAGTCACCGGTATTGACAACTTCTCCACAGGCCAGCGGCGATTTCTCGACGATGCCCTGCAGGACCCCAATTTTCGCTTAGTTGAGCAGGACACTCTCGAGCTACCTGGTCTGACGGCATCGTTTGCCGGTGGCGACTTTGTCTTCCACCTGGCTGCAAACGCCGACGTCCGCTTCGGCACCGATCATCCGCGGCGCGATCTAGAGCAGAATACGATCGCCACATACAACGTGCTCGAGGCGATGCGAGCCAATGGAATCAAGCAGATTGCTTTTTCCTCCACGGGTTCGGTTTACGGCGAGGCAAAGACAGTTCCCACTCCAGAGGACGCGCCGTTCCCGATTCAGACATCACTCTATGCCGCCTCGAAGCTGGCGGGCGAAGGCATGATTGCCGCGTACGCCGAGGGCTTCGGATTCAAGGCACATATCTTTCGATTCGTTTCGATCCTGGGCGAGCGCTACACGCACGGGCATGTCTTCGATTTCGTCAAGAGCCTCCTACAGAACCCAAACGAGCTACGTGTCCTAGGCAACGGCAAGCAGCGCAAGAGCTACTTATATATCCAGGACTGCATTGACGCCATGCTTCTGGCTATTGCGAGGGCAGACGAAAAGGTTACGATCCTCAACCTTGGAACGGATAGCTACTGCGAAGTCCTAGACTCGGTGGGATGGATTACGAGTCATATCGGGGTCAGCCCGCGCATCGATTTGACCGGAGGCGAGCGAGGCTGGATTGGCGACAATCCGTTCATCTTCCTCGACACGACGCGGATCCGCTCGCTCGGCTGGAAACCCAAGCATACGATTCAACAAGGTATCATCAAGACCATCGACTACCTCACGGCAAACCCTTGGGTTATGGAGGCACGGTCATGAACGTCTGCGTATTCGGCCTTTGGCATTTGGGCTCTGTGACTGCAGCCTGCCTCGCCGGCGCTGGAGTCCGCGTCACGGGTCTCGATGAGAACGCTGAAGTCGTCGAAAAGCTGAGGCAAGGCAAGGCTCCCCTGTTCGAGCCAGGCCTGGACGAATTGATCCGCAAGGGACTTGACTCGGGCTGCCTGCAAATCACGACCGATCCGGCCGAAGCCGTATGCGCTGCTGAAGTGCTCTGGGTGGCATTCGACACGCCGGTATCTGAGGAGGATCGTGCGGACGTTGGCTTCGTTGTCTCTCGCGTCGAGGCCCTCCTGCCGCAACTCGCAGCTGGAACACTGGTGATCCTGTCCTCCCAACTCCCGGTTGGCTCAACCCGCAGCCTCGAACAGCGCTGCGGTCGAGCGGACATCACTTTTGCTGCATTGCCCGAGAACCTGCGCCTCGGTAAGGCCATCGAGGTGTTCACCAAGCCGGATCGCGTCATCGCCGGCGTCCGCAACGAGCGGGACCACGATAGGGTCGTGGCGCTCTTGGCACCATTCACTCAGCAAATTGAGTGGATGTCGGTTGAATCTGCCGAGATGACCAAGCACGCAATCAATGCGTTTCTTGCAACGTCTGTGGTCTTCATCAACGAAATCGCCACCATCTGCGAAGAGGTTGGTGCGGACGCGAAGGAAGTCGAACGCGGCTTGAAGTCTGAATCGCGAATTGGTCCCAAAGCGTACCTCTCTCCTGGGGGGGCCTTCGCCGGAGGGACGCTGGCGCGAGATATCGCGTTTCTTAGGCAGCTCAGTGACAAGGCTGGGCGGCAGTCACCCCTAGTTGCATCGGTAAAGACCAGCAACGACCTTCATCGGGGTTGGACCCGACGGAAACTGCAATCGTTGCTCGGGGATTTGCGGGGTCGCAGGATTGGCGTCTGGGGCCTTACCTACAAAGCTGGAACCGATACGCTGCGCCGTTCCAGTTCGGTGGAGCTGTGCCGTTGGCTTCACGATGCCGGAGCGCTCATTCTCGCACATGATCCTGCAGTTCGGACGTTGCCGGCAGAGCTCGCGTCGGTGATCTCCCTGCAGGGCTCTGCTGCTGATGCTGTTGCCGATGTTGATGCACTCGTTGTGTCCACGGAGTGGCCGGAGTACCGAGAAGTCAAGCTCGACCTGCAAACCACACTCACGATTCTTGACCCCAATCGCTTCCTGCGCAGCCAATTCGAAGGCAAGCCGCGCATTCGTTACGTGACGATTGGAAAGGGTCTCTTATGACCGGCTTGCTTCATGGTCGAGCGGCGATCATTACCGGCGCGAATCAGGGTCTTGGTTTCGCCATTGCCGAGGCCTACGTGGCTGAGGGAGCCAATGTCTTCCTTTGTGCTCGAGACGAGGCAAAACTATCCGGTGCCATCGACGCCTTACGCAGCAAAGCGTGCAATGACCAGAGGATCTTTGGCGAAACGGCCGACGTTTCTCAGCAGGTGGATGTGGACCGAATGGTTGCCCACGCCATTGACGTATTCGGAACCCTACAGATCTTAGTGAACAATGCTGGGATTTACGGTCCACTCGGTCGCATCGAAGACGTGGACTTTGATGCCTGGGTTCAAGCGATCCAGATCAATTTGATCGGGTCGGTTGCGATGGCAAGGGCCGTTGTGCCGCACTTCCGCTCGAACGGGTACGGAAAAATCGTTCAGCTGTCCGGAGGCGGCGCCACCAATCCCCTGCCCCGCATTAGCGCTTATGCGGCATCGAAAGCTGCCGTAATCCGTTTCGCAGAGACACTGGCGGAAGAAACGCGAGGGGCGCATATCGACGTCAATTCGATTGCGCCCGGGGCACTCAACACGCGATTGCTGCACGAAATCCTGGAAGCGGGCCCTGAGCGGGTTGGCGCGACATTCTACGCCCGATCGCTGAAACAGAAGGAAACCGGCGGCGCACCGCTGGATCGAGGAGCAGCGTTGGCGGTCTATCTCGGTTCGTCGCTCAGCGATGGGCTTACCGGCAAGCTGCTGAGCGCGATATGGGACCCTTGGGAGACACTGATGGACCATCGGGACGACTTGAATGACGACATATACACGCTGAGACGCATCGTGCCCAAGGATCGCGGACTGACGTGGGGAGACAAGTAGATGGAGCATCTTGCAGCTATCGTGGGCTGTGGCTTGATCGGCCAGAAACGTGCCAAGGCCTTGGGGAGCGTGAAGCTCGTGGCTTGTGCAGATCTCGTCGCTGAGCGTGCTGCCACGCTGGCAAAACCTTACGGTGCGTTCGCAACGGCCAACTGGCGCGAAGCCGTTCAACACCCGACCGTCACGCTGGTCATTGTTGCCACGACCAACGCATTGCTCGCCGAGATCACCATTGCTGCGCTTGAGGCTGGTAAGCACGTGCTCGTCGAGAAGCCAGCTGGAATTTCGGTTAATGAGCTCGACAGAGTCATAGCGGCGCAGCAGAAGAGCGGGTGCCTAGTTCGCGTGGGGTTCAACCATCGATACCACCCAGCGCTGCTACAGGCCAAGGCGCTTCTCGACGCCGGCGAGCTCGGTCCCCTCATGTTCGTTCGTGGTCGGTATGGTCATGGCGGTCGCATTGGATACGATCGGGAGTGGCGAGCCGATCCGAAAATCTCTGGCGGTGGCGAGTTGATCGATCAGGGCGTGCACCTTATCGACCTGGCACGGCTATTCCTCGGCGATATCGCCCAGACGACTGGTCAGGCCAAGACCTATTTTTGGGACATGCCGGTGGACGACAACGCCTTCATGATTCTGAACGCAACTGGCGGACAGACTGCGATGCTGCACGTGAGCTGCACCGAATGGAAGAACCTGTTTTCTCTCGAAATCTACGGGAGGAACGCCAAGCTTCACATCGAAGGACTTGGCGGTAGCTACGGTGTTGAGCGTCTCGCCTTCTACAAGATGTTGCCGGAGATGGGGCCACCGGAGACGACTATTTGGGAGTACCCGCGTGGAGACCGTTCGTGGGAACTCGAGTTGTCCGAGTTCTGCGAAGACATCGAACTCTGCCGTCCGCCATCGGCTGGCCTTGCTGATGCGCGTGCGGCACTACGGGTCGTAGAAGCCATCTATCAAGGGGGCAAGCAGTGATCATCACTCGCAGCCCATTGCGGATCAGCCTTGGGGGTGGGGGCACCGACTTGCCTTCATACTATGAGCATTCTGGCGGGTTTCTGATCGCTGCAGCCATCGATCGCTACGTCTTCGTGACCGTAATGCGACCGTTCACGCCCGGCATCTATCTGAAGTACTCGAAGATAGAGCATGTTGAGGCTGTTCAGGATGTCCAACACCCGATCATTCGCGAAGCGTTGCGCATGATGGAGCTGCGCACACCTCAGATCGAGATCACGACGCTTGCGGACATCCCTGCCGGTACGGGTCTCGGCTCGTCTGGGAGCTTCACGACGGCCCTGGTCAAGGCACTGCATGCGCACCGTAAGCGGCTGCTGCACTCGAGCGAAGTGGCGAGGTTGGCCTGCGAGATCGAAATCGAACACCTCAAGGAGCCCGTCGGCAAGCAGGATCAGTACATTGCTGCGTACGGCGGCATTACTTGTTTCGATTTTCGTTCCGACGGGACGGTAGATGCGCGACCGCTGAGCGCGAGCATGGACACCCTGTACGATCTCGAAGACAACCTGCTTCTATTCTTTACCGGGTTCTGCCGCAGTGCAGGCAGCATTCTCAAGGATCAGAAGGTCCGTTCCGAGAAGCTCGACCAGACCATGCTCTCCAATTTGGACTATATCAAAGATCTTGGCTATCGGAGCCAGCTCGCCCTCGAGTCTGGCAAGTGTACCCTTCTTGGTGAATTGATGCATGAGCATTGGGAGCACAAGAAGCGTCGCTCCAAAGGGATGAGCAATTCGCAGATCGATGAATGGTACGAGTTGGGCCGTGCCAACGGCGCCATCGGCGGTAAGCTCGTTGGTGCTGGTGGCGGCGGTTTCTTGCTGTTCTATGCCGAGGATCGCAAGAAGCTGCGCCAAGCCATGGCCCACGCCGGCCTCGAAGAGGTCCGCTTTCGTTTCGACTTCGAAGGCACTAAGGTGTTACTCGCGTGATCCCACTGGCAATTCTGGCAGGCGGTCTCGCAACGCGATTGCGACCGCTGACCGAGACAATCCCGAAGTCTCTGATCGAGGTTGCCGGAGAACCATTCATTTCGCATCAGCTTCGACTCATTCGACGCCAGGGGCTCGAGAAGGTGGTGATTTGTGTCGGCCACCTCGGTGAGATGATTCGGGACATCGTGGAAACGGGCTCGCAGTGGGGTTTAACGGTTGAGTACTCGTCCGACGCGGACAAGTTGCTCGGAACCGGCGGTGCACTCAAGCGAGCAATCCCTTTGCTTGGCGAACGGTTCTTCGTTCTCTACGGTGACTCGTACTTGGACGACGACTTCGGCGCGGTTGAAAAAACGTATCTGGCAAGTGGTAAGGCCGCTCTGATGACGGTGCTCCGAAATCTCGACCAGTGGGATCGGAGCAACGTGTTGTTTCGAAATGGCCGAATCGAGCGCTACGACAAAGCCCATCGGACGGCCGATATGCAGCATATCGATTGGGGGCTGGGAGCCTTATCTGCAGGTGCATTAGGCGCGTATCCCGACAGCGAGCCGTTCGACTTGGCCCGCGTGTACCGCGACCTCCTCGAGATTGACCAACTTGCCGGATTTGAGGTAAACCGGCGGTTCTACGAGATCGGCTCGACCGATGGCATTCGTGACACGGAGGAGTACCTGACCCGGGGCGCGCACAGCCCTTGAGCGGTAAGCAACGCCGTGGACGTGGGGAATTCTAGATGAGCTACGCCGAACAGCACCTGAATGAAGCGACCGAAATCATTCGTCGCCTCGACGCGCATGCCATAGATGCAATGGCTGAAGCACTGGCCAACCTACGCGGAAGCGCGGGGCGCCTTTTCTTCCTAGGTGTGGGCGGAAGTGCCGCCAATTGTTCTCATGCGGTCAATGATTTTCGCAAGATATGCGGCATTGAAGCCTATGCCCCTACCGACAACGTGTCGGAACTGACCGCACGAACGAACGACGAGGGCTGGGATAGCGTTTTCGTCGAATGGCTGAAGACGAGCAGACTCGGTGCTGCAGACACGGTGTTCGTCATGTCGGTCGGCGGTGGCAACGCCGAGAAGAACGTCAGCCCGAACTTGGTGAAAGCCCTAGAGCACGCCGTGCGCGTCAAAGCCAAGATCTGTGGAATCGTTGGCCGAGACGGCGGCTTCACTGCGAAGGTAGCCAATAGCTGCATCATCGTGCCGACTGTCAATCCGGACAATGTGACGCCCCACACGGAAGCCTTTCAAGCCGTTGTCTGGCACCTGCTCGTCTCGCACCCGAAGCTGAAGGTCGCGCAAACGAAGTGGGAATCCACCAAATAATGACCCGCGCCGTGTTCCTTGATCGCGACGGGGTCATCAATCGCGCCATCGTTCGGGATGGGCGGCCATATCCCCCAGCGTCTTGTGCGGAGCTAGAAATCCTGCCTGGTGTACCCGAAGCGCTAGCGCGGCTGCGCGCGGCAGGCTTCCTCTTGGTCGTCGTGACCAACCAACCCGATGTTGCCCGTGGCACGCAATCCAGGGAGGCTGTCGAAGCGATGCACAGTGAACTCTTGGCCGAATTGCCCCTCGATGCCATCTTGGCCTGCTACCACGATGGTGACACCTGCAATTGCCGCAAGCCGAAGCCCGGCGCCCTACTGAATGCCCAGCGCGACTTCGGCATCGAACTGGATAATTCCTTCATGGTCGGTGACCGCTGGCGCGACGTCGAAGCCGGACAACGCGCTGGATGCAGCTGTCTATTTATCGACTGTGGGTATAGCGAACGCCAGCCAGAGGAGCCATTCATCCGCGTCGCATCCTTGGCGCAGGCTGCGCAGTGGATTATTGGCAGCGTCGGTCTCGACAGCGAGAACCTTTCGAAGTCTGGGAGCCAGAATCAATGAAATCCATCTCTGACCTAAGGGTCAAGATATTTGCAGACGGCGCAGAGCTAGCTGGGATGCTCGAGATGTACGCGAAGCCTTACATCAAAGGGTTCACCACCAATCCGACGCTGATGCACAAGGCGGGGCTCACTGACTACCGAGCGTTCGCGCACTCCATTCTGGACAAGATCAAGGACAAGCCAATCTCATTTGAAGTCTTTTCCGACGACTTCAGTGACATGGAGCGCCAAGCTCGCGAGATTGCGACCTGGGGCTCGAACGTTTATGTCAAGATCCCCGTCACCAATACACGTGGTGACTCGTCGAACGATCTCGTGCGGCGGCTTTCCCATGAGGGGGTCAATCTGAACGTTACGGCGCTGATGACACAGGAGCAGGTGCGCACTGTGGTCCAATCCTTGAGTGGTGGCGCCCCCTCGTGCGTCTCTGTCTTTGCAGGCCGAATTGCCGACACCGGTTGCGACCCGGTACCCCTCATGTCGGAATGTCTCAAGATCATGCGGGATATTCCAGATTCAGAGTTGATCTGGGCGAGCCCGCGTGAATTGCTCAACATCTTCCAAGCGGACGAGATTGGCTGTCATATCATTACGGTGACGAACGATGTCTTGAAGAAGCTCGCGTTGGTGGGCAAGGATTTGACGGAATTCTCGCTGGATACGGTCAAGATGTTCTATGACGATGGACGAAATGCTGGATTTTCGCTCTAGCACAAACAAGGCGAATTCCGCTCAATTGACCGGGGACACAATGGACGTTCCATACTCTGTGAAGCCCCCCCGGCCTCACGCAATCCGCGAGTGGACGGTAGCCTCTCGGTTGCCGGGCGTGTTGGTTGGCGCTGCGATTGGGGGAGCGGCTCTCGGGTTTCTGACAACACTCGAGCGGGTGATATTTCACTCCAACATCTACTTTGTACCGCTTGAGATTGCGGTGCACGGTGCGGCGGCGCTGTTCGCGAGTATGCTCGGGGCAGTTCTGATCTATCCATTCTTGTGGTGTGCAATACGAATCCCCGCCGGCTCTGGGGTGGCCTCCCCTTGGCGCACCCTTGCAGTTGGTGGTGCAGTTGTCGGGGTGGTGTTTGGCCTCCTCGCCTACACTTACATCATTGCATCAACCCGATTCGGCGCGCTTGTCGCGCCTCGGAACGCGATTTTGGTGGGATCTGTCGTAACCGGCGGCTCCTGCGCCATTGGCCTGGCAGCATTTGAGTATGTGCTCCGTCGGTGGACGAATTTGGCGCTGATTCTCGCGGCGCTGGCGCTCGGCATTCTCATCGAGCTCGATCTGCACCGCTATCGCGCCTATGGAAGCGTCCATTTGGTCGTGGAGGCATGTCTACTCGTCGCGGCGGGCTTTCTGGGGTCCCGCACCACTCTTCACCTGGCGGGCCGCAGACTCGCCAGCGTAGGCGCTGGACTCCTCTTGCTTCTTGCCAGTTGCGCCGGGCTACTGATGACAACCGACCTTAGCCAGGGAGCGCGTGCAGCCATCCTACAACACGGCGGTTGCGCAAGGTCGCTCTTCCGCCACATCTTGTGGCCGCTATTTGATCGCGATGGCGATGGGTTCGCTCGCCTCCCTCTCGGAACGGATTGCGATGACAACAATCCGAATGTAAATCCGCTTAGCATTCATCCTAGCTCGCGCTATCTTGGTTGTCGGCAGCCAGCGACGCCTCCACTTCAAGCCACTAGCCAGTTGCCTCCGCAATACGATCGACGCGGTAAGCCCAAGAATTTGGTATGGCTTGTGCTCGATTCGCTTCGCTCGGACGTCACGCAGCCTCACTTGAGGCTATTCCCCGGGTTTGTGAGCTTTCCAAATTACCGCAGCTGCGGCAGCGCAACTCGAAACGCCTTTATTCAGTTGTTTGGCGGCGGAGGCTGTCGACCCGCCAGTCTACGAGGTTCCATCGCCTCCGAGCTTCAGAAAGTCAGTGGTCACGTATCGGCCAGTTTTCTTGAGATCAGCCCGAATTCCATGATCATGTCGCCCGAAGAACTCCAAGACACCTTTGGAGCATTCGGAGAGCAGCAGCAGCTTCCCAATACTGGACGAGTTCTGGACGCTGCCTGGCATTGGATCAGCGAGCAAGAGAACAAGAAGCAAACCCACTTCGCTTTCATTCACCTCATCGGTGGCCACACCCCCTATCTTGGTCAAGGCTCTACCGACTGGGAACGGTATGGTAGTAGCGTAGGCCAAGCGCTCCGTACCGCGTCCGACTTCGTGAGCAAACTTTCGCCAGACACCATCGTTGTTGTCATGGGCGACCATGGCGAGGAGTTTCTAGAACACGGTGGCAAGACCCATGCGCTCACACTGTACGAGGAAGTCTTGGCCGCACCTGTGCTAGTTCGAGGAACAACGCTTTCTCCTGCTGAACAGTTCTGCAAACTTGACTGCTCCGGCCTCATTGGTCACATTTTTGAGGCAAGTAGCGCCTCGGAGCCAAGGGCAATCCCAGAGGGTTGTGGGCCCAATGCCCTGGGCCAATTTGCCTCGCTGGACTATCCATCCACCATCCCGCGTGGCCCGATTCATATTCGCTCACTTCAACTTCCCGATGGCGTCAAGGTCATCTGGAATTTGCAGCTAGATCTCTGGGAATTGTATGATTTGAACAAGGATTCCCGCGAGACAGTGAACTTGGCTGCGGCGAATCCGGTCCTGTTGCGAGAAGCGGGCAATAAGCTTCTCCATGCCATGTCGATGTGCTCTTCAGGACCGAAGCCGCAACGGTAGTGGATTCTTGCCCATAGCCTAGGGGACGTCATTCCAGGGGACGCTTGGAGGTGCTCCGCAGCCGGACAAGAACCAGTCCATTGTACGGTCCAAGTAGCTTCCCAAACAAGGGCCTTGTGTGCGTGTTCCCCATTTCAGAAGTTCAGCGCGTTGTTGCGCATCTAGGCTCGAACAACTGACCATTCTGGAAAGAGCTCTTCGCAATTGAGAAGCATCTCCGGATCGAAAAGTGAAGCCTCGCTTCGAATCCTTCAGAAGCGTTGAGGAACCACACGCGTCTGAAGCGATTGCACGGACACCGCGACAGAGTGCCTCACCGACAACCGCACCCCACCCATCAAATCGACTCGGGAGAACGAGAACATCGCTCCTCCGCAGGTGCTGCATCGCCATTGCGTTGGTCAAGGGCCCGTACCAAGTGATGCGTTCGCCGAAGCCAGCCCGAGTGGCCATTTGGAGCAGCGCACGGCGCTCCGGACCATCTCCAACGATTTTCAGGTGCCAATCGCCCTCGAGGTCAGTCAGGGCTTCCATGAGCAAGTCGACTCCTTTGCGGGCAATCAAAGAACCAATAAAGATCAGCTGAGCCGAGCGATTCGGGGCTCCGTCGTTCGCATCCTCAGGCGCAATATCGCGCTCATCGACCGAATACCCAAACTCCACCACCTGAGGTCGACGAAACCCGGCCGCTAGATACCAACGAACTCCCAGTTCGCCCATGGCAAATATTACCATCGGATGCGCGGAAAGCTGGCGGGCGAGCAGACCGTAGCGGAAGCGACGCAGGTGCCGTAGCCAGTCTGCGTGATTTCCAGCTTCCGCGATGACAGCGAATGGCTTGCGTCTGGAGACGCTCCACTCGAGCACTGTTTCCGCAACACGACATCCTCGGAAACCACTTATCACATTCACTGAATCCTGCGGTTGCTCCGAGAGCAACTGCAGGATTCGATCCTTGCTTGCGCATTGCTCCACGTGCATGCCATCCAACTCCGGAACTGACCAACCCATTGCCGTCCGCATCGGGTCGGTTATCACGTCAACCAGCAGGTGTACCTCGTGCAACGCTGTCAGGGCACGCAGATGGCCAGACTGGTGCGGGCTGGGCATCGGTTGCCAAAAATAGTAGCGCTTCTTCATTGTCGCCTTTTTATTGCGGGGATGAGCCGGCGCCAAACCTCTCGCAAGCATCCTACACGTCGATAGGTTGGGTTTGGTACGACGAGACGCCATTGGGAGCCAATGGCGTCTCGTTGGCACCGTCGGCAGGCCCCACAGCGCAATTCGATGCGCCGAACGCGGCGGAGACTCCACGCGCTCCGAGTGCCATAATTGGGGCCCAGCGCGGCGCCAAAAAGGGCGCCGCGCCCACTCCTGTCATCGCGTCGGCCCCAAACACATTTGCTTGACAGCACGCCGCGCCCAGTTTCTCCTCCGCATATGCAGAACTTACCAAGTGGCCGACCGTCGGCACTGAAATCAATGCGCCGCGCTATCGCGCGGACGCCTCGACTCGCCACCGACATTTCTGCGATTTTTCAAACGCTCGGGCCTGCCGCTGGCTTCATCTACTTGAGGCAGGTTGTCAAACGCTCTCGGGAGATACTTGCTGTCGGCATGTTGCGCCCAGCCGATGAGGCGATGTCAGGACGGACCTGGCGGTTCTATGTCCTTGGAACGACCATCGAATTGGACGGTCGGCTCTTTTCCGGGGCACGAGAAATGTACTGTCGTAAGGTGTACTTTGCTCGTCAAGGCTTCGAGGTTCACCCTAACGACACTGTAGTCGATCTCGGCGCGAATTATGGCCTATTCAGTGTACTAGCAGCCAGATGTGGCGCGCGCGTCATCGCGGTGGAGGCACAAGCTGGTTGCGCCCCAGAAATCGAGCAGCTTGCGAAACTGAACGGCTGCCAAGATCGCATTCAGGTTGAATCCGTCATGGTGGGGTCGGGCGGGCTCTATGGAGATATCGACGAGTTCCTTGGCTCTGGTCACTCGCAAGGTCGGCTACCCCAATGCGTCAGATTCGAGGATTTGTTGAGGGCTCACAAGATAGAGCGTATCGACTTCCTCAAGATAGATATCGAAGGCTCAGAGTACTCCTTATTGATGGAGGATTCCGATTGGCTTGACCGCGTGCAAAAGATTGCCATGGAAGTTCACCATGAATTCGGCGAACCCGAAACCCTCGTCAAGTACCTGCGATCCCGCGAGTTTGTTGTCGAAGCCAGAACCAACGAACAACACGTAGTACCAATGCTAACCAGAGAATCCGGCTACATTTTCGCGTGGCGCCCAGAGTAGTTCAATCGAGGCCCACCCGCGCACGTTTCGCGAGATCTATCGGAGAGCACTCTGAATCGGTTCAGAGGTGAATTCCAGTCAGGGCCGCGCTTCCGAGCTACGCAAAGTGCGAGATTCGGGTTCACTTCGAGCGAAGACTGTGTAGGGACCATAGGGCTTTGCACCGCCAAGGCTGGCGAGACCAGCGGATATTGACGACTGGGCCCGAACGCCGTGTTCAAGAACCACGAACTTCCGATCGAGTCCGGCACCCTTCAAACTCAGTTCATCTTCCGGTGTAATCTCAGCGGTGCGAAGGATCGCAAACTCCAATGTTCCTAGGAGTTCGGACCATGCACGAGCGTTCACTGGGCCGTTCCTGAGCACAGGCCTGAACATTTTCCACCCAAGTTCTCGTCCGACAAAATAGAATTCGTAGACACCAAGGAAGACCCGCTTTGGTCCCGCCCCAATTGCGGTCTGCGCCGACGAGAACAGAACGCGCGGATCTCGCTCACCGCGCTGACTGAGCGCAAGGACTTGTCGCAACACCAAGGACATCGCAACTCCCCAGCCGAGCACGAGAACCATACAGACCCGTCCAAGTGAAACCCGCCACCGTGCAAACCTAAACTCGAATCTTTCCCAGGCGTCAACCGATCCAGCGAGAATACCAATCGCAGCAGGAAGCAAATAGAGCAAACGGTTCGGGTACGCATTCGTCACAAGCATGAGCGCAAGCGGTATGAGAAGCGCCGCACCCATGAGCCGCCGGTGCGCTTTCCCGAATGCACCCAACACGGCGCATGCCAGTAGCCATGGATTGCGAACAATGACTTGCAAGAAGGACGCAAGTTGCGCAAGTGCAACGCTCACAGGACTTTCATGTACCTTCAGATCGGAGCCACTGATCTGAAGAAAGTCACCGCTCATCCTTCCAATCTCGTGCCACATTGGCAAGACCGCAGCCATGGCAACAACGAGCCCGCCAGCAGCAAACAGCGTGATTGCTCGTAGCGACCAAGAAAGCAACCGGGTGCCCCGAGTCCATGCGCGGACGAGCTGCGCGCCCTCCATCAGGATCACTGGGAATGCCATGATGGCGGCGGGCCAACAAAACAAGCCAGCGACAGCCATCGCCCCAGCCATTGCCAATCCAATATGTCTCTGACTTGGGGACACTACTTCCCGCAGCGAACTCAAGACCCAACAACTCGCGAAGCACCCCGCTAATGCCAAGCCGTCAACGCGAGCCCCGCGGTAGCTAGCAACAAAGAACGGATCCAAAAGAAACGCCCAGCCACACATCAATGCTATAGGTCTTCTCGTGCCACGAGCAACTAGCCAGGCCACGGCGAGACTGGCACAGCCCAAGGCGCAGAGAAGTGACACGATTCTTGGCCCCATCATGGATGGTGCGAAAAGCCCATATGCCATTTCTTGAATGGCACACCCAAAATATGACACGGTCTGAATCGAGTGGTCTTTGGATAGGAAAAGTAACGACCAATCCGTCTTCGGATCGCTGACCATCGTGCGGCCCCACTCAACCAGCTGGACCTCATCCTGCCATACCACAGGGGAAATAGTAAGCGTTGCCATGTGCACGGCACCCACTAAGCCGGTTCCGACAAGCCAAGTGCTCCAGAACTTTCGACGCGTTGAATTTGCTTCCGCAGGAACGCTATGGGTTGACGTCATTGTACTTGCCCAGAATGTGGGGAGAATCTCAATTATTGGACTACCGGCAACACGCGTGGGGCCGCAACCTATTCGAGCCGGACCTCAGCCGAAGTTCAATGTATTCGTCGTCTTGGTGCCGTGGCAAGTCAGAAAAGTAAGAACGGGTTCGCCCACCACCAGTAGCGTCACTTAGACCAATTGGATCCTGCGGTGCGTCTAGTTCTGCTCTGTCCGGAGATTTCGTTATCCCACCATAAGTCTGAATCTCTACTTGCCGCAAAACGGCAACCCTCGCTAACCTCTCGAGTGCTCAACGGTTGATGGGTCCTCGCCAATCGCAAGGACACGCCGAACGGTGGCAGGTGCACCAGCCAGAAGAACATTTGCGGGGTATTCGCCAGGCAGCACGACAGATCCTGCCCCGACGACGGATCCGCTCCCAATCTTGGCGCCACCAAGGATTGTCGCCCTTGCCCCGATCCAGCAACCGTTTCCCACCGAGATTTCGCGCGACCAGCCTTCCCCAGCTCGACGTTCGGGTCCGGATATTCTGTGGCTGCCAGTCACAAACCACGCCCCATGGCCAATATCACAACGACTGCCAATTCGCACCCACGCATCCGGTCCGGTGAAGAATGCCACCTCGCTGCTCACCCAAACACCGTCACCCATTTCGACGTACGCACTGTATGCCTTGACGCAGCCGTTGACTCTCACATCTTTGCCTATTTGAGCTCCGCAAAGCCTTAACGCGATGGCGCGAACAAGATGGAAACGCCCAGGCAACAACTGGCTAAGTAGATTGAAAAGATGAAAGTGGATCCTCATCTGACTAGTCTTTCGATTTACTTGTTTCGCAGAAGATCGAGTATCCGTTGCCCGTTGGTCTTTGGGCTCCAATGGACTCCAGCGTACCGCGACGCACGTTCACCCATAGCGTCGGCACTCTCCGGTGAGAAGCTCAAAATTGCATTGGCTAGTACGCGAGGGTCGTACGGGTCCAGGAGTACGCGTATTTCGTCGGGGAGTTCCGCAAAATCGCCTACATCACTAACGATAGTGGCCGCGCCCATAGCCATAAACTCGTATGCCTTCGATGGTGATTTGTAGCGACAGTGGCGACCGAACGGGTCCTGCAAAGCAAGCGCAACGTGACTGTTACCAAGAATCCTAGCATACTCCGAGTCGCTTACGAATCCATGCATCGTGACACGCACATGCTTGAGCTTTCCCAGTTCCGCGCTCACGTATTCACGGCGATGGCCCGTTCCACAGATGTTCACCTCTATTCGCCTCGATGCCGCTGCCGTATCCAGAAGTTGAAGACTACTAACAAGCAGGTCGATTCCATGTTCGCGCTCCAGCCTTCCGGCGAACAGAATCCGCAGCGTTTCGTCGTTCGTACTCATGCGAGAGTGCCTTTCGAAAGCCTCCATGCAACCTCGCACTACTGCAGCGGGTTTCCTCCAACGGATGACGTCAAGAAAACGTCGCGAAGGAACGACTACGGCATTCGAAAGCCGAAGGATTGCCTGCATCGCTAGCCAGCCAACGGCTTGCTGTACAGGTCGGGTTTCGGAATCGCTTCGCCAATCACTCCAACTTGGGATGCTTATGTCTTCAAGGTTCAAGACCAAAGGGCAGCGTATCCAGAGCCGGGCAAGCAGGGCTGCGGCTAAGGATGAAGGATAGAAACAGTAGACCATCAAGGCCCCAATGGGGCGCCGGACGTGCAAAGCTTGCAACTGGCGCGCCACCAGAAACGGCTCACATAGGGCACCAATTCCACGAATGCCTACGGCAGCACAATAGACAACTGGAATTCCACCAGAGTGTTCGACGACCGCTGAATGCAGATAGCGACCGGAGCTTGCGGTGCGCATGCCAAAGGAACTGCCTGGGGCCACTATCAACACTTGTGCACCCGCTTGCTTCACGGCATCACCCAAGCGGCGCATCCGATTCACTCCGGCCGTGTTCAGGCTCGGTAGCCCTCGCTCCTTGGCGATTCTGCTACTCACGAAGCCACCTAGGTATACGAAGTTCATTGGTGGTGCGGTCCCCTGTTCTCTCCAATCGCAGCCTGCCGCGAACCGGCCGACCTCCGCATCGGGAGCCTTTCGGCGACGGATGATGCAGAAACGCTAACACTTGCCGCTCCAACATTCTGAGCGGGTGTCGATGTAAACATTGGAATGCGACACCGGCGCCACCGAATTCGCACCAATCTCACGTCACAGCTCCAACCGTCGCGTCGGGCGCGGACGTAGAGGCGCTTCCAAGCGCAAAGGAGAACAGTGCCATGTAGATACCTGAAAGAAACTGTGTGTGACCAACACACGAGAGCAAGAAGATGAGTACGAACCAGCAATTTCCGTTGAGGCTCCGATTGCGTAACACGGACCCAACCAGCATCACAACAACGACGATTGAAACGAGTACCAAGAGGACAATCCCACCCTTCAGAATTAGATGCGCGGGACCAAAGTGCACCATCGAGAAGCCATATGGATTGTCTATCGGAATCAAGCCATGGTACGAGCCGCCAAGGCCTCGTCCGAAAATCAGCAGTGCCCCATGCGTCTGAGCAAGAAAGTACTCCGTCTCGGACGCCCGCACCATGTCAGCCTTAGACTCCCCAAGCCTGGCCCCAAGATTGCTGAAAGCGCCGATGATCTTGCTTTCCCCAAATGCCAACGTGAGTGCGACGAGCGCAATGCAAAGAACGGCCATCAACTGCAGTCTGCGGTTGCGGGCGCCCACGCTGGTCATTAGCATCGCCAAGGTCGTCATCGCAGGCATCATCACGTCGCCCCGTGTTGCAGTGAAGAGGCCAAAGGTCAATTGGGAAAATAGCAGCACATAGGCGATGTATCGACGTGTTGTAGATAGCTGCGATTGAAGTAATAGAAATCCCGCCGGCAAGCATAGCTCGCGCATGGTCGAAAAGGACACTTCCGTTTCTCCCTCCACCACCAGCCGTTGACCAACCGAGGCTGGCTTCACCAACGACAGGACGTATAGGGCCAAGACCGCCGAAGTGGGGATGATCCAGGCGTAAAGTGCGTAGACTCGCTTCTGCACTGCCGGAATTGCTCCAGCAAAGGCGTTTGCAAAGAGCCCGAAGCCCAAAACATCCACTTCCCAATACGATAAGGAGTTCTCCATCCCGTATCCCAGTATTGCGAGTATCCCAATGTACCCCAATAGGCTTAAGAACGGCAACAGTTGGCGCACACGCAAGGTCGGCGATGTTATTGCTAGGATGAGGCTTCCAACTATTTGCGTTGCTATGCCGGATTGAGCGAGGTACGCGGCGCTCTTCACTTCGAAAATGACGTAAAGGAAGCCACCGAGAATCATGACGCCATGCCCGAGCACATGAATACTTGCGCCCATGCGAAATGGCATGGAAGCTGGTTCAGCGGGTGTCGAGGAAAGTGGCGTCAATACACCGTCAGTATCAGGCATTTGAAGTGGCTCGCAGGTACCCCATCGGCGATTGGACGGATGCGGAAATTGTAGATTGGCAAGATGGATCGCATGAGGCCTTTGCAAGCGGTGTGGGTGCGCGGCTGAATCGGATACCGAACGACGCCTTGAACATCCCAGAGCATAGCAAGCAGCCGACCCCACAAAGTATACACGGGCCTATGCGCAAGGAGCTCGGCAATTGCCCTTGTCGCGTTGGACGCTTGCGCACCGCCATTCGAAACTGCAGGGCGGCGGCTGATCCCATGTCTTTCTGTTGACCGGACGCACAGACAAATGAGCATTGACACTGCTGAGCTCGTGTGGCGCGCATTCCAGGTGGATGCGGGGCGTCAGCGAATGCGGTTGGATCGGTTTCCATCCGAGCCGTGGCAACTTCGAAATGTTTGGACATTGGAGCGTTCGCCTTGGAATTACGAGTATCAAACCTTTGGCCACACGTTGAGGCATGGGGAGGTTTGCCTGTCGGACTTCAGGCGCGGCGACTTCCGAGAGGACGGACGAACATCTTACTATTGGGTGCCGTGCCAGCGCGACCTATTCAGCGAAATCGAACTTGGCCCGTGGAAGTAAGCTTCGCCAACGCCGCGCTCTCGCAGTTCATCGGCGCCGCACTTGTCCAATACCAAGATCAAGCTTGAATGACTTTGAGCGCAACACCCAGCGCACGATGATGGCTATCGATGGCGATGGCTGGAGCCATTGCATTCAGCCAAACGGCGAGGCAATATCAATCGCAAGTCATCACACGCTGCAATGATGTCGCCTTACCGGTGGTTACGTCCACAAGAGGTAGTTGCCCGATAAGCTCCCTCGATTCGTCAAGCGTTGCGTAGGATAGCCGACCATCTGGTGATAAGGCTTGGCGAAAAGCCGGCTCCCGAAAGGCTTCGACTACGGTTCGAGAAGGCAGTCGGCACGATGATTCGGCACGAACAAAGAAGGCGTTGGCCCCGGTTGAGTTGACACCAACAAGTCGGTATCCCTTTCGGCGCGCAAGATGGTCGAGCGCGGCAAGGGAGCAACCAAAATACAGACCTGAGTAGTGTGCCTGGTATCGCCTAAAGGCCGGACAATATGGAATACTTACAGGAGAAGTAGCGCCGAACAATCCGTTGTACTCGGCAACAACGATTTCGGGCGCAATGCAGTCTAGTGCCTCCCAAACCCAGTAGTCGTTGCCGTCGATATCAACACTCAAAATACCAATGGGTCCTGGAGGCTTGTTCTGAGCGATAAGTCGGTTTATGTTGTCTCGGTCAATGAAGGCATGCACAGCAGTGAGTGGAAGTCGCCAGTAATCGAGACGTGCATGAATAGCCTGAATGTTGCGTGAATCGCCATCAATGACGAGTCCCCGCCATCCTCGACTTTCCATGAGCAGTCTTGTGTTGGCTTCTCGGTACGTTTCGACCCCAAACTCAACGAAGGTTCTTGGCACGGCCGCATCGAAGGATTGAATGATCAGTTGTAGGATTCCATCCTCGCCGAATTGGGAGAAGACCTGTAGTTCGGCGTCTTCAAGGCTGTTCGATGGACAATTGCCCATTATCCGGTACGAGAGCGCACCCAGCAAAACCCGCTGCCGCTCAAGCTCATCGGGAATGTGGATTATCGACGAGACTCGGGCCTTTAATCGGCTGAGGTACTCCGCGATGCGAGATACAGTTGCGCTCATAGCGAACCCAGCAGTAGCGCAAGCGAGCCAAAACCCAAAGTCGGAATTGAGCAATCCAACGAGAACGCCAGGAGGGCCGCACCAAGCAGTGTTGACCAGAGGGCCGATTGGCGTGGCTATGCAATTGGCACGGTACAGCCTGCCCACCGAGTACCGCGTCGATTTCACCGACTCCCTTTGGCAGTCCCTACATGGACCACCTGGTAGACGACTCTGACTGGTTCAAGCCGGCGCGTTCAACTGAAGGAGGTCATTCGGAGGTACGCATCAGGCTCTCTCGCATTGGGACATAAGTACAGCGACGAGTTGTCTAGCGCTAGTGAATGGTCGCGCACTGCCGCAGACTCGCTCGTCGCGACTCCAGCGTTGCCTCAGCCTCCCCAAGTCGGAAAGCCTCCGAAATATCAAAATCGCTCACTGAGAACACCGCAATATCCGCATATCGGTGGACCCCACTCCCCAGATAGCGAAGCCGAAGATCTCGCCGTGAGGTTCCGCTTCGGATGTCCATTTCGCCCTCGTACTCGCCGGTGTTGCACAACTCAATTGCTCGTTCATATCCCAGCGACGTGAGGAGCTCCCAAACTCTTTCCGTGTGCAACTCATCGTAGTAGTCGGGACAAAACTCGAAGAACACGACCGGTTGAGATGCACGTAGAACGTCTGCGCTACCGAGCAGAATTGGGACATCATAGCCATCTGTGTCGATCTTCAGCAGCCTAGGAGGCAGAAGATGAATATGCCGAGCAAGTACATCTGTGAGTGTCGAGAAGTCAATTGCATCTTCGCCTGACGTAGCCGGAGCTATGTGAGCCGTGCCATTCTCCGAAATGACTTTGCCAGGCGCCTTGCCACTCGAAGGTCCAATCATCGTACGCTCAACAAAAATGTCCTTCCCCAATTTCAGAACATTGGAGTCAAGCAGTCTGCTGAATGCTGGATTTCCCTCAATGCAGAGAATCGGAGCTGTCGTTCTTGAACGGATCGCGGCAGCGGTGTCACCAACGTTTGCTCCTACGTCGATGATTGACGAAGACAGATACTTTTTCGATACCAGCTCTGCAAGGCGACCAATTGCGGTATCGTAGAGCGGGAAGGCGTGTTGGTAGAACGGCAATGCATGACTAGACGGTATGTCTATCTCGTATTGGCCAATCCGATACTGGACATCAACGTCGCCAAGCAAACGCCCAACACCCAACGCCCTAGCCGCGATCCGACTGAGCGCTGATCTTGGCTTGAGCCCAAGTTGCACGTTGAGCGATAACTGAGCAAGTCTGCGGGGTAATGAGATTGGGAGTATCGCCACGGCTCTATGTGTTTGGCTTGTGATCGGCCAGAAGAACGTAGCGATCGTACGGCAGAACGAATCCATGCGCAAGCGGATTTGTTCTGGTGTAGTCCAAAGCGACATCTCAAGGAGTCTGGGTCGATATCGGAGACTGCTGCGTCAGCGCATTGAGGCGAGTACAGAATGTGCGGTCACCGACTCGGGGAAGCGTGAAACGCGGCAGAGATTTCCTGCCGAGTCGCGGCATGAAAGTTTCCACGATAGGCCTGTAGTCAGAACGCGTGCAATCGCCGCCGCAGACTCATGGAACTCAGACCCGCACATAGCCCAATTCTCGTCCTGTGTAACTGCCGCACGGCCACGCGAAGCGCGCAAATTCGCACACGTGAGACTTACCAAACTGCGAACGAAGACTCGTTCAATCCCGTGGCGGGCGGCGGCACCATGATACGTCCGATGCGCAGCTTGAATTCCCTGGGATCGAGAAGGACTTGAGTCTTGAGTGAGTAGCGAGGGCTAAGCTCCAGGTAGCGATCTCGGAGCCAGTCGCGCATGACTCGACTGACGTCAGGCAGGCCACGGAATTGAGACTGTACAACTTGCACGAGGCGATAGGGTAGATCCAGTAGTTGAGGTGGTTCTCCGAAATCGCTTCGGTCGTCGTCCGACTAGTTCCAACGCCCGCATGCATTTCTCGACTCGTTTGCGCCCTATATGCTGGCCACTTCGGCGTAGTGCGCTGTGATTTGGGGGGGGTGCCATACCGCACTTTATTTTCTGCATGTGCCGCACGAGTGGCCACGTCAAGCGCAGCCGTCTTCTTGGCTCGCTGACTAGGTTTCCTGTTGCGGCGCGAGTAGACCGTGCTGCGTGGCACGCCATGGACCCGGCAAACCGCAGCGACCGACGTCTTCGTTTCGTCGGGCAGGAAGTGCACGTCGGCGGTCAAGACGTGGCCTCCCTCGCAAGAAGGGAAGTCGCCCGCGTCAGGATATCTCGTTGCTGCCGCAGCGTTCGCACCGCTCGACGCAGAGCCGAAAGTTCATCGCGCTCCGCCGTGCTAGGCGCCGGGCAATCCATCCACTTGGTCAACCTTGGCCTTCTCCACCCAATTGCGTACTGCGCTTTCGATGAGCCGTAGCTCGCCAGCCACCGTGTGGGCGGATCTACCAGGGGGCTGGCGCAATCGGACCATTTCCGCTTAATATTCGCGACTGAACGTCCGTCGCGCGCGTCGCTTTTTGGGGACATGTCTTTCCGGATCATCTTGCCCAGTCCAAAGAAAGCGGGGGAGATCCACGCCCAACGGAAAGACGGTCTGAGCGTTTGACATGGATACTCAAATCTTTGGCTTCGAGACGGCGCGTTTGCACAACCCGCTTGCGCTAGGTGATCGACCTCAATTGGAAATTCCGTTAGCAACTCGGGCACTCCATCGAAATGAATTCGCTAAGATTTGCGACGCGTTTGCTTGTAGTGCGCACGAGGCCCCCTTTTCCTTCAGAATCGCTAACATCAGTTCGTCGAATGCGCTGCATGGGCAGCCTTGATTTGCCGAGCTAACGCTCAGAGCGGAACGCGGCTCAAGTCGTCCGTAGAACCCGCGCATTTCCTAGATGGCCACTTGACTGCAGGAGCTATTCCGCCGGGTCGGTAAGTGCTGCTCGCGGAGGCGCGTCGTTATGGCTATTGGCCTACTCCAATTTGAAATGATGATAATCATCGCTTTCGTTCGACGCCTAACGCCGCCCAAGTTCGCAAATCGGCCGAAGTGACCGGCCAGGTGACCGCGCGCGTTCTGCCCCTCCGCTGGATTGTTGTCAGCGCCCTATGGAGTTAGCTGAGTACCTAGCTTTAGACTGCTGTCAGTCTGAGCACTACGTCCTGAGGCCCATCAACGCAGAAGACTGGGTGCTTAAGCATGAGCCGACGCGCACGGCTGAGCGGCCACAATTCATTGTCGCCGGAAACAACGTTGATCCTGGGGGAAATTGATGCAAGCATCCCGGCCCACCGGAGACTTAACTAGTGCTCAGTAGACTGCTCTCGGCTGTCCTGTTGATGGTTGCGCTCATCGTGGGCTACCTGCTGGGCAATGGCCCAGCGTCAGACTGGGTAGTCGACGTCTTGAATATGCTTTCGATTCAATGGAATCAGGCGCGATTGGGCCGCAGCGGGAACGGCGTCGCCCCATTGCTTGTCGCTGGGTTCCTCTTCGGACAGGGCATCTACCTATCATTACGCCAACTCATCACAAGATTCGCTTCCGTGCGACGCAAGAGAAGTGATCACCTCGCTACTTGGGACCGAGGCGTTCAACTAGGAAGCCGCTTTGGACTGCATCAGTATCTGAAGAAATGTAGCATTTGGGCAACCGAGGATCCGACCGCTCGAATCCCATCGATCGCATTCTTCAAGCTCCGCGGCCTCAACGAGCTGAATGACAGGCTAGGACCGTCGGTAGGAACACTAGTCCTGCGGAGAATTGCGGCAGAGCTACGCGCGGCATCTTCCACTGGGACCGCCTCTGCACTTGAGCGTTGGTTCCTGCATCACACGCCGGGGTCGGCGACTGACTTGACGACCGCCATCCCTCCCGTAAGGTTTCCAGCGCGATGGAGCGGCGCGACTTTCGCGTTAGCTTTTCGCGATCTCGAAGCGCTACAGACTGTTTCAATTGTCAGAGCGATCTCAGACTGGATTCGTCTCGAAATTTCCACCATCGATGAGACTGTTCGGCCAACGCTAAGTGTCGCAGTCTCGATTGGAAGCCCAGGAGTAACAGCCAAAGGGCTAATTGCTCCGGTAAGGCAAACGCTTGCTTCTACGAGCGACTCGACGCTGACTGTAATGTTGGACCCAACTGACGTCAGAGCACTTTCAATTGCGCAGTTGGGAGGGATCGATGTCAAACACACGCCAATGGCGATTTCCCAGGAAGACGCCAAGGGATCTGACGAGTCCGACAGTGATTTCAGTCTCACGCGTTCCCTGTCGTGGGGTCGCACGTGGGGTCTCCCATTTGCCTGTCTTGCTGGAGCGATTCTGTTGCTCAACCTCACGGGACATGCGTCTCAGATCCAAACCAGCTTCCCATGGCCAGAAAACCTGACTGAGTTGCAGATTGTGGACCCCAGCGGGCCGAAAACTATCCGACTTACCCGAACTCACCTTCCGGATCAGGCAACATCCGAATGGGCGCTCTCCGATGTACTGCTGATTCAAGGGAACATCAAAGACGGGTCCTACGCGCTTTGCCAGATACACGTTGCTGTCCGCAACAACTCGAAGCACTCCTACTTCGTGAGTCCATACGACTTTACAGCGATCGACAAATCCGGATCCAAACTCGTCTTCGATCCGCAGCGTGCCCTCCGAATCGCCAATGGACTAACGGGAAAGTGGCTAGCACCGGGAGAATCCATCTCCGGGTGGCTGCCAATAATTCGTCGGGACGCCGAAATTGCTGGACTGGTTTTTTGGCCGGATAGAGACAACCACATCGTCATAGGCCCATCGTCCGAAGCCAGCAGATGAATCTTATAGCCTGGCGAAGCATCTAGGGTTAACGGTTTATCCCGCAATACCGAGGTGAGGTTGCGCATCCGCGCCGTCTCGCAGAATTCGAATGGACCTAAAGAAGCCCGAGTCTGGACAACGGTCAAGTGACACGAATGAGCCGATCGAAATTGCCGTTCGATCAGTCAGGAAACACTGGCTACTTGGTTCAATAGTGGTTATCTGCGTTGTCACAGCTACGCTGTTTTACACAATTGGGCAGAAGAAGATCTATCGCGCCACCGCGACCGTACAGGTCGATCCAACGCCCCCTCGCCCTTTGGGAAAGGACGTCCAGGGTGTAGTTGACATGGGTGCTGGTAGCTACTGGAGTAACAAGGAGTACGCGGTTACTCAGCTTGAACTCCTGAGGGGGCGCGGCGTTGCCGAGGAGACAGTTCGCGTCCTTTCGTTGCACCGCGACGCCGCATTTTTGTCAAATACACCTGTCGGCCTTACCCCAAAGCCCACCAAAGCCTTCCCTACCCCGGCTGAGACTGCAGGCGTCCTCCTGAGCAGGCTTCGAGTCGAGCCAATCAAGGACAGCCGACTCGTCGTAGCCAACCTTGATGACGCAAGCCCGGAGCGCGCCCGCCGTATTCTCTCCACTCTGCTTGACGTGTACCTCGAGCGCAACATCAATCAGACTGTCTCAGCGACTGCCGCTGCATCGAAATGGTTGCTCGGCCAAACCGAAACGCTAAAGGAGGAGCTTGAGAAGGCCGAACTTGCCCTTCATGAGTACAAGAAAGAAAAGCGCATTCTTTCGGTGTCCCTGGATGACCAGTCGAACATGCTGCGAGGAGAAATCCAACAGCTCGTAGAAGCTATGACACGAGTCAATGGGCGTCGACAAGACCTGCTTGCTCGTGTCAGGCAACTCGACAAAGTCGACCCGAACAATCCGACGGAACTTCCCTCAAGTGAGCTACTTGCCAGCGGAATCTTGACCAATCTTCGCCAAGACTACTCTCGGACCCAGGGCGAATACGAATCGCTCCTAGGTGAGGGCAAAGGCGAAAACTATCCAGACGTCGACGCGGTCCGGGCACGAACGGAGACTACAAGAAAAGCACTCCTGGCCGAGATCAAGAATGTCCAGGGCGCGCTGCGTAATGACTTGACATCTGCGACCCAGGAGGCAGCCGGCATAGGCAATCTCCTTGAGCGCGCTAAGCAACAAGCGCTCGACTTGAACATGCTCGAAATCGAGTATCGTCGTCTCGAGCGCTCAAAGGACAACACCGAGAAACTATTTGGATTGGTCCTTGAACGCTCGAAGGAAAGCGATCTCACGGGTCTGATGCGATTCAACAACATCATGGTGGCCGAACAGCCCATAGCCGGTTCGAACCCTGTACGGCCCAATGTTCCGTTGAATCTGGCCATTGGCCTCGGACTCGGCCTGATGCTGGGTTTTGCCGCCGCCTTCGGTCGCGAGTGGTTCGACCGAACAATCAGGGGACCCGAGGAGGTCGAAGCAACCGTCGGAGCTCCCCTCCTTGGCCTCCTGCCTTCCTTGTTTGGGAATGCAACGCAATCAAGTTACTACTCGCGGCAGTCGCATCGTCGAAACGTTGCAGCGGAAGCGAGTAGAGCCGATGATTCGCCGATTGAACTCATGGTGCATGCCTTGCCTGCGTCAAATGCAGCGGAATGCGCCCGAGGCATACGAACCAGCCTGATGTTCGCCTCACCTGACAAGCCGTATCGCACTATTCTAGTCACAAGCGGCAGCCCATCCGAGGGCAAGACGATGGTTGCGAGCACCATTGCTATCGCATTTGCCCAGGCGAATCAAAAAGTATTGTTGGTGGATTGCGATTTGCGGCGTGCTCGTCTGCACAGGGTCTTCAAGTGTCGTAACGCCACTGGAGTCACATCCGCACTTCAAGACCCTACTGGCTTGGACGCGACCATCGTGGCGACCGGCGTACCGAACCTCTCGCTGCTCCCCGCAGGTCCTTACGTACCGAACCCTGCAGAATTGCTGCAAAGCGACAGCTTCGTCCGTCTTCTGGAAAGTCTTCAACAACGCTTTGACCGGATAATTGTCGATAGTCCACCGGTCATGCTCGTGACTGACGCGGTGGTACTCGGTTCACGAGTCGATGCGACGGTTGTAGTCTTGCGTGCACGCAAGACACGCCGAGACGTGGCCCAACAGGCTGCGCGCAAGTTGACCGATATTGGGGCAACGCTAGCAGGAGTAGTCCTCAACGCGATGGACGCGACCAAGCAGAGAGGGGGATACTATTATGGCTACTACTCGAGGGACACTTACGGAGCCGGCGCCGACACAAATGCGTCGCGCTAGCAATTGCGCTATTCAAGCGACGGGTACCACTCACCGAACGCGTTGCACCAGGCTTCTATAGGCGGCGGAAATCTCCGACGCGGTGCGCTGCCAAGAGAAGCATCCGAGGCGCTTGACCCCAAGTCCACGCAGAGTGGCTCTGAGGCTGGAGTCGCCGGAAACACGAAGAAGAGCATCCTCAATCGATGACACGTCGTTTGGATCAAAGTAAATTCCAGCGTCGTCCGCGATCTCTGGAAAGCAGCTCGCGGAACTTAGCGCTACCGGACAGGATGATGCAAACGCTTCGAGCAATGGCAACCCAAAGCCTTCGTAAAGTGAAGGATAGACGAAAGCGATGGCCCGACGATAGATCTCGGGCAAGTCGTCGTCAGTCGCGCTTCTTTGGCTGACGAGGTGGCCCACTCCCTCATTTCGGAATGGCTCCAATTCCGTTTCGAGCAGTGGCCCTCCTCCGACACACAGAAGCCTAAGGCTTCGGTTCCTTGCCAGGACTCTTGACGCCGCGACAGCAAATCTAGGAAAGTTTTTGTAACCGTGACGCTGGCCAATGAACAAGAAGTAATTACCGGTTTCCGCGACGACTCCTGAGGCACCTCTTGAAAAATGTGTCGTGTCAACCGCCAGGTGGACTGCCTCAACCGGCGCAACAATGCCAGGCACTAGCCGGAGAAGGTCTCGCTTGGTGTTCTCTGAAATTGTCAGCACCAGGTTCGCATTGCGCACGGTCTCAGCCTTTCCAAGATGCGGATTCCCTCGAGGGAAGTGTTCAGGCAGAACCTCTGGAATCATGTCGAAGACTGTACACGCGACGCGTCGCGCATGAGGATAGCGCTGAAAGAAGTACGTCTGATGCATGACATCGTACGTCGCGAAGTGAGCAGCCACCCTGTCTATCGCCCTCAGTGTAGGACTCATCAGGCGAATTGACACCCGATTGAGCAGGCGTGGCGCTACCGAAAGCCCGTGAAATCCACCGGGGCGAGACTGAGCCATTTGGTGATTGAACGAAATTGGTGAGAACAGTACCGGATCAATCCCGTATTCTGGAAGCCACCGCAAAAGTTCTACGTAGTAACGCGAGACTCCGCCATGAACCTGTAGGCAAAGCACCTCGCTGTCGAAAAGGATCCTCAATCTTTTGGGAGTCATTGGTCGGGTCACCTCAATCAGATGGCACCTCTGGAATTTGGAGAATTCTTTCTGCCTTGCCGCCTTCGAGTCTTCTCATCACTCGTCGTGCAGCCCACAACGTGGGTCCGACCGTAGTTAGACCATAGGCGAACACAGTTGCCCAGACGACACCGGACACGCCCAGCGGGCCGATCAACAGCCACTTGAGTGCAAACGCTAGGACAGCCATGGTCGTGGCAGCTAGCGCTTGCACAGTAATCTCCCCAGTCCCATTAAGGAACGCGGAAACGGTACTTCCCCAGACACACATGATGGTCCAGAGAGCCAATGGGACGAGCAAGGCGAAATTCGTCTGGACATGGCCCCTTGACCAATGAAGCACGAGCCACTGCCCAACAGCGAGCAAGACAACGGCAGATGCTATGGTGAACGCAAGACCAACAACGATCGCCCGACTTAGCGTGCGGCGAACCCAGGCGACGTCTCCGCGACTTGCAGCTTCTCCGAAAGCTGGCCACAAGGGTCCCGTAAACATTCCAGCAATCATTGGCACGAGGCCAAACAGTTTGGCCGGCACTGCCAATTCCGGCACGGTTGACGCGCCACGAGCCGATCCAACGACGACATTGTCTGTCGTAAAAGCGAACGCAGAAGCGACCTGCAACACTACGAACCATGCCCCCGTTCGCAGGAGTCGAACGGCAAGAGTCCATCTCACCTGCGCCAACCGGGGCCGCAGATCTGGCCGATCACGCCAGAAGAACCATATCGTGTTGGCGCCCGCCGCCAGAAGTGGCACGCCAGACAGCACAAGTATCAACATGACAACACCAGCCTTGGCGTTCGTCGCGAGTATTAGCGCAATCAGTGATACGCAACTGCCAAGGGTGGCCCATATTGTTGCTGCATAGCCCTGCTGAAGGCCAATTTGGATGCTTTGTCCGACTTGCAAGGGCATGGCTAGGAAGAACGTGATGCCGAGGGCCAAGACACAGCCAAACACTTCGTGCTGAACCTGCACTGAGGTGATCTTCAGAATTCCAGCCCAATTCACGCCAGGAGCTACAAGGACTAGACTCAGAACGAACCCGGTCGCGACGATGAGTTGAACGGCAATCGCAGTCGAGGCTAGTCGGACGATTGTCTCGCGATCGCCGCGGCCGTCCGCATCTGCAACCATCGTTCTAAGCCCGTTGCCGAGCCCAAGATCGGCAAAGCTCAGCATTGCGATCAGTGAACTCAAAGTCAGCCAAAGACCGTACCTTTCAGTCCCGAGATAGCTAACAGTTAATGGAACTGTAAGGAGGGCAACCAGCATCGACACAGCGCGGCCTCCAACAGAAGCCAGAACCGTCAGGGCAACGCGCCGATGTCGCTCTGCAGAGCGCCCGGCTTCGGTTCCGGTATCGAATGGAACGAGTCGCAGGTGGCCAAGCATTCCGACAAGGCGATATTTCAAGAGCTGCGATTGATTCACTGGAATACGGGTGCCAGGTGCGAATAGGGATGCTGGTGCGTCGCATAGCACAGGCGCGCATGAGCGTCGTGCCAAGCCAACTCACGAGCCTGGCGGCAGGCCAATCGGGGAAGCTGAAGCTCCGACCACCTTTGGATTGGGGCGTTCGATGCCGACGAGATATCTTACCCACCAATCGGCGGCGCCGTGTGTGAGCTGCGAAGCTCCGCTCGCCGGACTGCCATTGGTTTGCGTGTTGGCAGTTCTTGCTCGAGAACCTGTCAGTCAAACTGCAACCTTCACCGACACCTACTCCGCCATCTGGGGGATCGCCACTGGGCAGCAGAGTCGGCCAATGGGATGAGGGCGCGCGCACTGTCGACGCTGCGCGCCGATAGCTCGCACAACCGGGCCCCAGCCTTCGAGCCCTCGCTCAGGTCCGAATTGGCCAGTGCACATCGGCGGCGGCGCCGCGAAGAGTCCAGTCGCTGACCAATGCGGAGGGCGCGCCCAGCCCGTCGTTTGATTGGCATTGAAAGGCTGTGGGACAACATTTGGGACAACGCCGTTGCCGAATCGTCATTCGTCACGCTCAAGACCGAACTATTCGGCGATGAAGTACCCGAGAGCATGCACGCCGTCCAACGCATGTTGTTGTCCTTCGTTGAGGCTTCTACAACCGACGTCGACTGCATTTCGCACTAGGCTACACACCGACTGAGAAGGAACTTGCGGTGGGAGAGAAGAAAGTGGCTTAAGGAATCGGGGAAATGCCAATCAGATTATTGGTAGAGAACATGCACTCTTTCGGCAATGAACATGCAAATGGGAGGACGCGATGCTCACCAAGTCAACTTCGAGCCATCGGGTGCACCGAGACTCGTGACGAATACTCAGGGAAAGCCGCTGTACCGGCTCTTTGCATCGCCTTCGTTGGGCACGACTGTGCATGTCCTCTGAGCCAATAGCAACTGTGCAGGACCGTATGGTGACAGGACCATCTCAATCTGCAGCCTACGTTGGTCTTGATTGGGCAGATGGGAAGCACGAATTGTTCGTGCAAGGGTCCATCACTGGAGCACGGAAAAATCTGGTGCTGGAGCATAGTCCAATGGCCATCCACGTCTAGGCTGAGCAGCGTCGCAAGCGCCCAAATGGTTCGAAGGTACGGTGTGCCTCGCGATCGCCAAGGGACCCAATGTGTCGGCGCTGTTGGAGCGTGACGTAAGCGGAATGTCCCTCGTCAAGTTGAACCAACGCGCTTGCCTATGCCGCTACGGTCGCATCACTGATCGGCACCTGAAAGAACGAGGTTGTTGCATCGGGCCGGATAGGTCCCATTTGGAGCCTTCCGGCCTAACGAACCCCTCAACCTCACAAAGCGGTCCGTCGCAGTCCGGCATTGCATTCGGCCATATCTTCCTGGACGCAAAGCACCAATCGTGTGGCTCTCAAGACAAGCCATCGACATACTTCAAGAGTGGCAGCAGACTGTCGAGGCTTCTCGGAAAGCGACTGAACGGGGCGCCGAGCCGCCTGACCATCCGTCGCGAGGGCAACGCTTGGCCGCTGGTTGCGCCATTCGGCGGCTAGGAGCGCCAAGAGTTCTCCACTCATCTACGCTCAACCAGCCAAGCTCTCCAAACATGACGTCAAGTTTTGCGAATGAGCACTGCCCACTCCATCGAAGGGTTCGACCTTTCTGTTCTGAGCCCAGACTCCATTGAACCGCCGTGTTCGTCGCCGCGATGACATCCGCCCGCGGATGTCATTTTGATGAGCAACAACGCCAAGGTTCTGGCCCATGGGGCAAAATGCACGCTCGCGTCTGCTTCTTCGCCTTGGGCCACACGGAAGTCTTTGCGAGACACGCCCACACTGATTGTCGTCTCACTGGATTATCGGAAGCCCCTGTTGCACGTTGCAGAGCGGTCGCGGCCATCTGAACAACGATCCACTATTCGATAACATCGCAATATCTAAGGAGAAGTCTAAAGCAAGATCCGCACATCGAGTGCCCTTCTGTTCAGGGAACCGGCGCAGCTTTACGAACAACTATCAATTGTCGACGGCTTGCCGTCTGCAGACAATTCCGAAGTATCAGCGTTTCATCTTCGATAAGACCAAAGCGGGTGAATGAACGCACCGCTGAACGAACCTAACGACCGAGGAGCCTTGGGGCTAGAATTGGCGTCGTAACACGGCGATGGAGGAGAGCATGACCATTCAAACAGCAACTGCTAGGGCTTTGCGAACAACCGTATTGTTGACAGTTGCCGCCACGTTCTTTGGCTGTCATTCCCTTCCCGGTGAGGATTGCTGGGGAGCCCAATGCCCTTCCGAATCTGGCGGCGCTGGAAGCGGCGGCAATTCGGGTGTGGCAGGCAGCTCGATAGCAGGCGGAGCCTCGGGAAGCTCTCCTCACAACTGGCGGCCATTTGGAGCCAACCAACCTGGAGGTTTGGTTACCGAAGTTGCGTTCGATCCGCGCGAACCGAACGTCGTGTATGTGTCGGCTGGTCGGAACTTCTACCGAAGTTCCGATTCCGGAACACATTTTGAAGAAGTCGCGACGTTGGACGCCACTATTAATGTGTTTGGCTTCCCCAAGAGCTCGCCTGGCATGCTCTTGGCTGGATCAACATTAGGCGTGATCGAGTCGAAGGACTACGGGACCACTTGGAAACCGAAGTCACTTGATGGGGTTGACATATCGCGCATTCTCGTGCATCCCGCTGACTCGCGAATCGTGTTGGCAGCCGTAAACGGAGTGGGGATGTTGCGGTCCACGGATGGAGGAGAGACATGGTTGGCCGGTGACCAGGGGCTCCCCAATGGCACTTTTACCAGTCTGGTTGGCGATCCCTTAGATTCGCAGAGACTCCTCGTCAATGTGGAATCTTTCGAGCCGTCGGGAGCGACGCCAACTTCATCGACTCTGGAATCGCTTGATAGCGGTTCGTCTTGGTACACTGTGTTGCCCCCTGACGTCGGTTGGGCGGTGGGCATTGTAGCTTGTCCCGCCGACTTCAACGTGATGGTCGCCGGCTCTGGCCCGAACTTGTCCATTTCACGAGATGCTGGCGCAACGTGGCAAGCATTGTCGGTGAGAGATTCGATTGTCACGGACATGTTTGCTTTTGCAGGAGCGGATTGTAACACCTTGTACGTGTCCGATCTGCTGTCCATGCACAGTTCGACGCTGCATCGCTCGACGGACGGAGGCAACACTTTCGTCGCCGCCAGCATGGTTGGCACGGAAACGCTGCACTCCCCTTATGCCTATCGTCTGGCGATCGATCCGAGGGATCCTCAGCATCTCTTTGCCACCATGGCGGCAGGGCTGTTCCAATCGCGAGATGGCGCCGAGACATGGATGCACATGCCTAACATCGGCGTGCCTCAGGTCCGGCAGCTGATGGTTGCAGGGCAGTCCGAGGAAATCTGGGCCACCACTTGGGCGGCGGGACTCTGGCGTTGGTCAAGGGGGTCAAACAATTGGACCCACATGCCAACGCCAAACGATGCGACGGATTCCTTGCTGTCTCTCGCTCAAGCCCCGAATGACCCAAATCACGTATTGGTGGGTGGGTGGAATAGCACGCTATTGACACGAGATGGTGGTGGTTCCTTCACCGTCGAGAACGAAGACGATACGCCATATGCAATTGCATTTTCACCGAACGACCCGGCGTCAGCCTGGTTCGCAACCGACTGGAACGGAGTGATGCGTTCCGAATCAGCTGGGGCAGGCCACGCTACGCCATTCAACCAAGGATTGACGAAGTTCGCTAACGACGTTCCGTTCTTTGCAGGCGGATACTTCATGCGTACGATTGCTTTCGACGCGAGTGGCGGCGCCTACCTCGGCGGAGAGAAACGAGGTGCCTTCCATTTGCAAAACGGCGCAACCGCTTGGACTGCGGTGAGTTCTGAACTCGCCAGTAGCAGTGTGCGATGCTTTCTGAATATGCCGGGCGCGATGTACGCGTGCACGAGTGATCGAGGAGTGGCACGGATCGATCTGACGACAAGACAAGTCGCCTTCTTGAGCAAGGGACTAATGAATCTGGATGTCACGGGCCTCGTGGCTAACGGCAGTTCAGTCTTTGCCACAACGAGTCATGGGGTCTACAAACTGCTGGAGCCCGACGAATGGATTCTGGTTGACCCGGTAGGCCTTCCCGGAATGGCTACATCCTCACCGCTGATCTATCAACATGCTGACACGACGAGACTCATCGTGCGTGTGGATGACTTTGGGTTGTACGCACTAGACCTGTAGCTTCGCCGAGGAACCTGGGCATCCGGACAACGTGGTGTCTTTCAGCGTCTCCCAGATGCCGTGCCGTGAAAGTGTGTCCGACGGGAGTTTTGTCGCGACGCGAAAGCAATTGGTGATCACCTGACGGCCTGGGTTGTTCAAGGCATGAAACCAAAGAGCCGAGCTGTTCGCGGCATGTGCCATGCCGTCAAAACCAGGATGACGTGTTTGCACTCTCGCTGTCGCGTGAGCGCTGTGATCGGTCGGGCCACGCTCGACACTGCCGGAATCAAGCACAAGAGCCGCGTCAAACAGATCAAGCGACTCTTGCCAAACGCAACGGTAATGAGTCGTTCAGTAAACGCGTTGGTGACCTATCGAATGACGGTACGGAGCAGCCCTTCGAACGCCCTCGTGTTCTGTCGTAAGCACTCCTGATTGACAGCAATTTGCCCTCCTTGTCGGCAAATATGGTTGACGTCGCTCACACTCACTTGCAGTGCGCCCCTACATCTGTTGTATCGTTGATCGTCGCATAACGTAAAAACGGACGCAATGAGGAGTTGTCATGGGGCTAGGATCTGCACACACCACCGCATTGGTCACCGGAGCCGCAGGCTTTCTCGGCTCGCATTTGGTCGACCGCCTGCTGGCCGATGGCTTCGAGGTTGTCGGTGTCGACAATCTGATGACGGGCGACCTCGCCAATCTCGAGCATGCATCAAAGGATCCACGTTTCCATTTCCAGACGCGCGATGTGCGTCACCCAATCCAGGTCTACGCGCAGGTCGTGTTCAATCTGGCTTGCCCGGCATCACCTATCCACTACCAGCACGACCCCTACGCCACGTTCACCACGAGTGTTCTCGGAGCCATGCAGTTGGTGGAGATGGCGCGTGGACGGCAATGTCGAATCATTCAGGCGTCCACTTCTGAAGTCTACGGTGATCCAGCCGTGCATCCGCAGCCTGAATCGTATTGGGGCCATGTCAACCCGATTGGCCCCCGCAGTTGCTACGACGAAGGCAAGCGAGCCGCAGAAACGCTATTGATGGACGCACGACGTAGTTGGGGGCTCGATACGCGCATTATCCGGATCTTTAACACGTACGGTCCACGCATGGCGTTCGATGATGGCCGCGTGGTGTCGAATTTCATCGTGCAGGCCCTGGAAGGAAAGCCTCTTTCCATCTTCGGCACCGGTATGCAAACGCGCTCGTTCTGCTTCGTCGATGACTTAATCGAAGGTTTTATGCGTGTGGCGACATTGCCTGATCTCGACGGGCCAATCAATATCGGCAACCCCCATGAATCGACCATGGAAGAACTCGCCCAGATGGTGTTGGAGTTGACTGCATCGAAGAGCACATTGACGCGCGAGCCCCTACCCGAGGACGATCCAAAGCAACGGCGTCCCGACATCACTCGCGCCAAGGCGTTGATTGACTTTGCTCCCTCGGTCACGTTGCGTGAAGGCCTGACCCGTACCATTGCCAACTTCAGGGAGCGCCTGTCAGCTCGCGCTGAAGGTGACCGTGGACTTGGGTACTACTTGAAGTAGTGAACTGAGTACCATTCGATTGGGTGCTCAGTCCGGTCTGCAACGCCCTTTTACGCTCCGCGTTTCTGGCGGCCAACGCCTCGGTATACTAGGCCTGATTCGACGGCAGACTCGGCCGACAGGCAGTTGCGGCCATCGTAAAGGCAGCGGCCTCGCATTAGCTGATGCACTCGCGGAAGGTCAGGGTTACGGTACTGATTCCACTCGGTAGCCACAACGAGTGCATCTGCGCCGACGCAAGCGTCATATTCGTTGGTATGGAGCGTTACCTTCTCAAGTAGGTCCAACTGCCGTAGTCTATCACGAGCCGTCTCGAGCGCCTGCGGATCTGTCGCTCCGACGGTTGCCCCGCCAGCAACCAATGCTTGAATGAGGGCGATTGCGGGCGCCTCCCGCACGTCGTCGGTCTTGGGTTTGAACGCGACTCCCCAAATCGCGATGTGTTTACCGGAAAGTCCCCCGAGATCGCTCGCGATATGGGATGCCATTCTTGCTACGGGAACCGCATTGGCGCGTAGGGCGGCAGACGCCAGATCCATAGCAATTCCCAGTTCCTCTCCGGTATGTATCAACGCCCGCAAGTCCTTTGGGAAGCAGCTTCCCCCAAAGCCTAGGCCGGGATACAGGAACTGCATGCCGATGCGTTCGTCGGACCCGACGGCAATGCGCACTTGCTCAGCATCTCCCCCCACTACGTCACAGAGTTGTGCAATCTCGTTCATGAACGAGATCTTCACTGCCAGCAGGGAATTCGAGGCGTATTTTACGATTTCAGCGCTCTTGGGACTCATGCGCTGAATGCGATTGCGCTGCCGATTGTACGGTGCGTACAATCGCGACAGCATCTCAAAGGCTCTATCGTCGTCGGTACCAATGACGATGCGGTCCGGCTTGAGGAAGTCATTCACCGCGTCCCCTTCCTTCAAGAATTCCGGGTTGCTCACCACGGAAATGTTGAACTTGGAGTGCTTCTCGATCACCTCGGTTACCTGTTCATTCGTCCCAACGGGCACAGTACTCTTGAGCACCAAGACAGTATCGTCCGTAGCTGCCTTCGCTATCTGCTCGGCGGCTTTGAGCACATGAGATAGATCAGCCGAGCCATCCTCGTTCGGCGGCGTGCCAACAGCCACAAAGACGATCTCGCGCCCGGCTATGGACTGCGCCAGGTCCGAGCTAAACTCGAGTCGCTGCGGCCAATTGCGCTTGACTAGTTCGGCCAATCGCGGCTCAAAAAAAGGCATCTCACCCTTGCGCAGACGCTCCAGTTTGGATTCGTCAATATCCACGCAGGTCACGAGCGTACCGGTGTCGGCAAAACACGCTCCGGCAACCAGCCCAACATATCCCGTTCCGATCACCGCGACTCTCATGATTCCACCGCATACCGCAACATCCCTCTTTACGTCGAGTTGGAACACGAATCGCGAGCAGATGTGCAGTATCAACGACCATTTGGGGGAGTCGCTTCGGCCGCAAGGCCTCAGGTGCGGTTCGAGGACTTGCTCGCTCTTGCCCCGAACCACTGGATAGTGATGACGTAATGGCGCTGCCCACCTCCGTAGAGAAGGTGTCGGGATCCGAATTGCCACTTGGCCGCAAATGCGGACGCCGATCGTCCCGCGCAGCCTCAAGATCCCATCTTTGTTATTCCGGATCGGACATTTCAGTGGGTGCCTACCAGACTTCGCGATCCGTATTCTCCCCGACGATGCGGTGGGGGTTGTGTAGGGCTCCCAGGAGCCCATTTCAACCTACCCCCCCGTTGTGTAGGGCTCCCAGGAGCCCATTTCAACCTACCCCCCCCGTTGTGTAGGGC
>CAYVXY010000002.1:0-37476 GCA_964454965.1 uncultured Polyangiaceae bacterium
ACGGAAACCACAGGCGAGATGCGCTGGATAGAAAGTGCCATGCTCCCTCTGTTCCCAAGCGGCACGGATCGGGTCATTGGATAGCGGAGATTCCGTCGAGCGATCCTGGCCTGTGGATAAGTGAGCCACAACCACGTATTCTTTGAGCGTGGCAAGTTGAAATTGACCACTTCCGCGCCGTTGCTGCGCAATTTTAATCCATGCAAACGTGACGTGGATGCTAGAAGCCGCAGCGCCCAAGATAGCAAAGCCCGGGAAGCTCGTTCCAGCCCCAGCATTGCAGCCCGCTGTTGGCAATGGCGCAAGTGTGCTCGTAGCCTGCGGCAATGGCCGTGACCCCAGTTGTCAGTCCCTGCACCGGGACCGGAACCCGACTTACGTCGGTGGCGCCGCTTCCGAGCTGGCCACGTCTGTTGTAGCCCAAGCACTGCACCCCGCCGTTGATCACGGCGCAGGTGTGCCTATTGCCTACATCGATGGCAGTGACGCCCGCCGTCGCTCCAAACACCTGGACCGGAACGTCGCTGTAGTTGGGGATGCTCCCGCTCCCGTCTCCGAGCTGTCCAGTATAGTTTTGACCCCAGCATTGCACGCCGCCGTTGGCTACTGCGCAGGTGTGTTGGTAGTCTGAAGCGATGGCGGTGACGCCCGTTGTCAGCCCAACCACCTGGACTGGCACGAGGCTGCTTTTAGTGCCGTTCCCGTCGCCGAGCTGTCCGACCGAGTTGCCTCCCCAGCATTGTACTCCGCCGCCGACTACGGCGCAGGTGTGGTTGAAGCCTGCCGCGATGGCAGTGACGCCCGTTGTCAGCCCAACTACTTGGATCGGCACGCGGCTGAAGCTGGTGCCGCTCCCGCTCCCGTCTCCGAGTTGGCCGGAATCGTTTCTGCCCCAGCATTGCAGCCCGCCGTTGGCAATGGCGCAAGTGTGCTCGTAGCCTGCGGCAATGGCACTGACCCCGATTGTCAGCCCAGTCACCTGGACCGGCACGAGGCTGCCGCTGGTGGTGCCGTTCCCGAGCTGGCCGTGTGAGTTGGAACCCCAGCATTGCACTCCGGCGTTGACCACTGCGCAGACGTGGTAATAGCCTGCGGAGATGGCAGTGACACTGGAGGTCAGCCCAGTCACCTGGACCGGCACGAGGCTGCCGTTGGTGGTGTCGTTTCCGAGCTCGCCGGCATAGTTGTCGCCCCAGCATTGCACTCCGCCGCCGACCACGGCGCAGGTGTGGTAACCGCAAGCGGCAATGGCCGTAGGCTGAACGCTTCCGAAGTCGATACTCCAGAAGTCACCTTTGGCGCCAGCAACCGAATTGGCGGCACCGGCGGACGAGGCACCCGCGACGGAAGTCGTTCCGCCCGTCGATGAGGCACCCGCGTTGGAAGTCGTTCCTGCAGTTGACGGAGCACCAGCAATCGAATTCGCGGCACCCGTCGATGTGGCACCCGCGGCGGACGTCGTTCCGGCTGTTGACGTAGCGCCAGCGTGAGAATTCACGGCGCCCGCCGTTGAGGCACCCGCGCCTGAAACCGTTCCGCCCGCCGATGAGGCACCCGCGTCTGAAACCGTTCCGCCCGCCGATGAGGCACCGCCGACACTAGTGAAGCCGCCTGTCGATGGTGCGCCGCCGAGGGAATTCGTGCTGGTCGTCGTGAAAGAGCCACCCGTCGCGGCCCCGCCCGTGTGGCTGCCAGAACTACCCGCAACGCTCGAGTTGTCGCGCCGTTCGACAGTTTCGGTGCAGCCCGACCCGACAAGCAGCATCAGGACGGAAACCACAGGCGAGATGCGCTGGATAGAAAGTGCCATGCTCCCTCTGTTCCGAAACGGCACGGATAGGGTCATTGAATACCCAAACATTCCGCAAAGCGACCAGGGTCGATTGTTCGGTCGGTCATCACTACGCAATCTCAGAACTTCACAAGTTGAGATTGACCCGTTCTGGGCCAGCTGGGGACTGAATGTCCATGCGACGGCCATTCTTGGCTGGAGCGCTCCACTTCATGGCTGATAGAGATCAAATCCGCACTTGCTAGTGCGCGATCCCGAATCCGATGCTGCTCGGTTTGGGCCTATACTAAATGCTTTGGTGCACATTTGCTTTGGGATGGGGTGCGAACAATGAAACCTGGCAAACTTCCGTGGGCATTCGGGCCGCTGGCATTCATTCTGGCCTGCCTCGTGATGAGCTGTGAGGATGACCGCAGTCCATCCATGGCGCCCAGTTCGTCCTCCAGCGCGGGGCGCACGACGAGCAATGGCGGTGCTGGGCCTGCTGGAGGTGCAGCCTTCGGTGGCACGAATGGTGGCACCGTCAATGCGATCGCCGGGACAGCTGGCACGATCGATCTCGGTGTAGCAGGGGGTGTCAGCGTTGCGGGGAGCATGAACCTCGGGGGAAACGGTGGTGTTGCCGGAAGTTACGGAGCCGCAGGGGGTATCAGCGTTGCGGGGAGCATGAACCTCGGGGGAAACGGTGGTGTTGCCGGAAGCTATGGAGCCGCAGGGAGCATCAGCGAACCCGGGACCTGTTCTGCGAATGTCCAAAGCTACGCGGGCACCGCAGCCGTTGTCGGCGCGATCATCTACAGCGGCGCACCCCAGCCGTGTCGCAATCCCGGTACAGTTCCTTCGAGGGATATTGCCGCGGGTCACGGCCACACTTGTGCATTGCTGACAACCGGTGGTGTCCGATGCTGGGGAGACAACTCCAAAGGCCAATTGGGCGACGGCACCACGACGAACCGCTTTGTCCTACCCGAGACCGATGTGCTCGATGGTGTGCAAGCAATCTCTGCCGGGTACGACCACACCTGTGCGCTAATGGTCACGGGCGGGATCCGATGCTGGGGCGGCAATTCGCAGGGACAGCTGGGCGACGGCACCACTACGGACCGCCTGTTGCCGCCCGATACCGACACGCTAGGCGGAGTCCGGGCGATCGTCGCGCTTGAATACTACACCTGCGCGCTGATGGCGACCGGTGGTGTCCGGTGTTGGGGCGGCAATACTTACGGCCAGCTCGGTGATGGTTCAACCAGCGCGCGCTTCTCCCCTCCCGAATTCGACGTGCTTGGCGGCGTCCAGGCGATCGCCGGGCGCATGGTCCACACCTGCGCACTGATGACGACGGGAGGCGTCCGTTGTTGGGGGCGCAACTTCTCTGGCCAGCTGGGTGATGGCACCACGATCGACCGACTGCTCCCACCCGAGTCTGACGTGCTCAATGGGGTGAAGGCGATCTCCACGGGCGAGTCATTCACCTGCGCACTCATGAACGCGGGCGGAGTCCGTTGTTGGGGAGCGGCCCAAATGGGCATGCTCGGAGAACCCGTCGCCGGAACTAGCCGCATCACCCCACCAGAGACCGATCTGCTCAGTGGTGTCCAGGCAATTGCGTCCGGGAGCGTTCACTCCTGTGCGTTGCTGACGTCCGGTGGGCTGAAGTGTTGGGGAAATAACACAAGCGGCCAGCTCGGCGATGGAACGACGATTCTGCCGGAACGCGTGTCAGACACCGTTGTTCTGAGCGCAGTGCAGTCTGTGTCCCTTGGCGCATTCCACACCTGCGCGCTGATGACTACCGGTGGCATTCGGTGCTGGGGCAGTAATTGGTGGGGTGCACTCGGAGTTGGGCCGATCGTTACTTCTGCCTCGGTACCGCAGGATAGAGACGTGCTCAGCGGCGTTCAGACTGTCTCAGCGAGCATCCGCAAGACCTGCACATTGATGACGACCGGTGGCGTGCGCTGCTGGGGACGCAATTATTCCGCCTCGCCCATCCAGGACCGTTCGACGCCACCGGCGAGCGACCTACTATGCGGTGTGAGGGCGATTTCGGTAGGGGGAATCGCGGGCGGGTCCAGGATCTGCGCACTGATGCTGGACGATAGCGTCCGCTGCTGGAATGACGACGCTCAGCTTCCGCCCAACACGGACGTTCTGACCGGAGCACGCGCGGTCGCGGTCGGCGCTCGGCACCAATGTGCGCTGACCAACACCGGCAGCGTCCGATGCTGGGGTGAAAACAAATATGGTCAATGCGGAGTCCCGCTGCAGTCCTTCATTGGTACATTCCCAATACCAACACCAACGGTCTTGACCCCACCCGAGACCGGTGTCCTCGAAGGCGTGCAGGCCATTGCGGCCGGTGGCCTTCACACCTGTGCCTTGATGACAACCGGTGGTGTTCGCTGCTGGGGGGGGAATGCGAGCGGTCAGCTCGGCGATGGAGCTACCGCGACATACAACTATCTCCCTCCCGACGCAGACGTGCTCACCGGTGTGCAGGCCATTGCAGCAGGTGGAGTTCACACCTGTGCCTTGATGACGACCGGTGGTGTTCGCTGCTGGGGGGGGAATAAGAGCGGTCAACTCGGCGACGGAAGTACGACCAACCGCCCGAGCCCACCAGACGAGGACGTGCTCACCGGCGTGCAGGCCATTGCGGCAGGCGGCGCCCACACCTGTGCCCTGATGACCACTGGTGGTGTCCGATGCTGGGGAGAAGGCGTCTTTGGTCAGCTCGGTGACGGTTCCATGGCAAACATATCGGCCCCACCCGATACGGACGTAGTTGGCGGAGCGCGGGCCATTGCCGCTGGCGACGATCACACCTGCGTTCTAATGGAAAACGGCGGTGTGCGGTGCTGGGGTGATAATCAATCGGGCCAGCTCGGCCTGAGCCTTGCGCGAGAGTTCCCGACGCCGATGCACGTCGAGGGGATCTGCATGTAGGGCATAAACATCCTCCGCTCACCGGCAATGCATCCGTCCCTTGCCGCCGGATGAGCTTGGCCACTTTGTGGATCTAGCGGTCATGTCCGCCACGTGCACGGGCCAGGCTGTAGGATCCGAGCGCCACGCGATCCCTCCAAAGTCGTAACGGAGTCCATTCCGTATCGGAATCACGATGATTCTTTCCGCACTCTCAGACGTCGTGGACCTGCAGGGTGGGACCGACCAAGCGGGACTAGGATGAATCGTGGCTCAGGACGGCTGCAGAGCCGGAGATTCGAACAGATTGGGTTGCCCACCACGGCTGTCTCGCTTTGCATAGCCAAGCAATGCCCAGTGGCTTCGGTCTTCCTGCTTCCGGGAGCCCGTCGGAGTGCAATCCGCGTCGCCGTGGGGTATCCTGACACGCGTTATATTATCGGCACCGCGGCATCACTACTCCTTTGAAGAGTACTTGGAACTCGAGGAAATTGCCGGCGTGCGGCATGAGTTCTTCGGCGGTGAGATCCACGCGATGGCCGGCGGGACGCCGGAGCACGCGGCAATGGCCGCGGCAGTCACGACCATTCTCGGAGGACAACTTGGGTCGAGTCCCAGTCGCGTCTATAGTTCTGATCTTCGCGTCCGTGTGGTGGCAACGGGACTTGCGACCTATCCGGATGTCACCGTGGTATGCGGTCGATCTGAGCGAGACTCGAACAGCAAGACCCACGTGACCAATCCCAAGATCTTGGTCGAGGTGCTGAGTCCCGCTACGGCGGAGTACGATCGGGGCGAGAAGCTCGAGCATTATCGTCAGATCCCTACGCTTGAGGCCGTAGTGCTCATCGATCATGAAGTCCCGAAGATCGAGCTCTGGACCCGCGACGGCGAGGGTTGGGTCGAGAGAAGGTTCTCTGCGGGTCAGATCGTCCCGCTAGATCCGATCGGCTGCGTGCTGGCCGTCGACGAGGTCTACGTCGCGGCCCCGCCCGTGTGTCGGCCAGAACTACCCGCAACGCTCGAGCTGTCGCGCCGTTCGATTGTCTCAGTGCAGCCCGACCCGACAAACAGCATCAGGACGGAAACCACAGGCGAGAGGCGCTGGATAGAAAGTGCCATGCTCCCTCTGTTCCGAAACGGCACGGATAGGGTCATTGAATACCCAAACATTCCGCAAAGCGACCAGGGTCGATTGTTCGGTCGGTCATCACTACGCAATCTCAGAACTTCACAAGTTGAGATTGACCCGTTCTGGGCCAGCTGGGGACTGAATGTCCATGCGACGGCCATTCTTGGCTGGAGCGCTCCACTTCATGGCTGATAGAGATCAAATCCGCATGCTGCGAGTCGTCGGCAGTTCGGAGCCACGCCGCCCCGACGCATTGTCCGGGGTGGCCGAGGCGGCGGTGTCGGGAGACAACGCCGCGCTGCGAACACTCCTGTTCACTCTGGGGCCCCACTTGCTTCATGTGGTCCGTCGCGTGCTCGGCCCCAACCATCCTGAGGTCGACGACGCGGCACAGGAGGCTGCTATCGCGGTGGTCGATGCTCTCGAGCGGCATCGCGGGGAGTCGACAGTCCTCTACCTCGCTTGTCGCATCGCTGCGCTGACGGCGATGAAGGTCCGTCGGCGGGAGGCGACACTGAAGCGCTCTCGGGTGCGCGACGACTCGTCCTCGGTGGAGCTTTTGCCCAGTCAATCGAATGGTCCCGATGAGAGCTACGCGGAACAGGTCAGTGCCAAGATCGTTCGAGATCTTTTGGGCCTGTTGCCCGCGGAACAGGCCGAAGCACTCGCATTGCATTGCGTCCTTGGCTATTCGGTACAGGAAATCGCCGATGCCTGTCACATCCCCAAGGAAACCGTGCGCAGTCGTTTGCGACTTGCCAAGCAAGCACTGCGCGTTCACATCCTCAACGACCCTTACATTTCCGGCATGGTCGAGCAACTGCCATGAACCAAGCAGACGATTCGCCTGAGGATATTCTAACTCGCGCCCGTAGGGGCAGGCTTTCGAGTGCGGAGCAACTCCAACTACGCGAGCTCCTGGATAAGTCACCGGAGGCTCGGCTTCTCTATCGAGCTGGACGCGCATTCGATCGTGAGGGCTTGGCGTTGTCGGACGACGATAGGCGTTTTGAGCGCATGGTGCAGCGGGTGCGCCAACACCAGTCGAAAGCGCGTCGGTCCGTTCCGCTGCGCTGGCGGACAGCAATTGCCGTAGCTGCCGGGGTACTGCTTGGTGCCGCAGCTGTCGGGGCCATCGAGTTGTCCAAGTCTTGGGTTGAGTCGCGTCGCGCTAAGTCTCCGCCCAGTGCGGAGCCCGGCGCAAGCAACACCCACAGTGCTCCGCCGTCGCGAGCGTATGCTCCTCGGCTGGGCGAACTACCCGCTGCGAAGCCTGCGGCAGAGCCGGCCGTGTCGGTCCCAGCCAATCCCGTCCCGGCTGTGGCGGCGTTTTCCGATGCGCCGGAGTCTGGAAGGGCCGCGCCCAAAGTCGCGCCCACCCAACCGGTCCTACCCGTTGTGGTTGCAGCCGAACCGCCAACGAGCGAGGTGCCGCCAGATCCAGTGCCGCCGCTCATCGATGCTGACACGAGCCTTGCCAGTCGAGACGACATCGCGACGAACGCGCGGTCCGACCTGGCCCCAGTCCCTGCATTGGAGGCTAGACAGACTCCAGCCGAGCTGTTTCTTCTAGCCAATCGGGCTAGAGTCGGAGGCGACGTGCAAACGGCTATAGCGATGTATTCGAAACTCCAAACGCAGCACCCGCAATCGCAGGAAGCCCAGACTGCGCGCCTTTCGTTGGGTATGCTGTACTTGCAGCGGCACCAGGCCGGAGCAGCCCTGGTACAGTTTCGAACCTATCGCAGTGCTGGGTCTGGGCCAGGATTGGCCGAGGCGCTTTATGGTGAGGCTGAAGCCCTCGGTCAACTAGGCAGAGTGAGCGAACAGCAGGCAGCGCTCAGGGAGATCGTCACGAGATTTCCGGGCTCAGCCTATGCGACGCAGGCCCAGAAACGCCTTGTGGAGCCCAATTGAATTGCAGCGGGTTTCGGGGACTTGTTGCGTCCAATGGGGTCGTTGTGGGAACGGCGGCCCTCATCTTCTTGTGTGCCCCAAGCGTCCAAGCTGAGCCGGACAAACCCGTTGCCGCGACCTCGGTACCGAGTGTTCCACGCGTCGATATCATCGTAGTTGGGGAAGGCCAGACGCTCGACGCATTGCCAGACAAAATCGCGAGTTGGTTTGGCATGGCGAATCAACTCGTGCGGCCCTACCGCGTCCAGAGACTCGATCCCCGCTCGGTTCTGACCAGTGGCACCGGTTCCGGAATGCGGGTTTGGGTCTTCGTCGAGAATGGGGGCATGGTACGCCTCTATTTTTCCGTTCAAGAGCAGCCGGGACAACCTGCCCGCTACCTGACCAACGAGATCATGCTTCTGCGTGGACTCGACGAACTGGGATTGGAGCAAGTGTCCCAGGTTGCCTATCTATCCACCATGGCACTCTGGGAGGGTCGACTCGAAACCCCGCGCGTTGATGTCGAGAGGCAACTCGACACCAACGCTGCGACTACCGCTGCGCCAGTTGCTACGACGGAATCGAAGGTCGTAGTCCCGCCGGTCTCAACGGCTGCGCCCGACCCCAATCACCGCGAGAAATCGGTCTTGCTCGTGAGGGCAGGCGTGGCCTATGGCTTTCGGTGGCGTGGCGGCGAACGAAGTGCCCAAGGACCTGCGGTCAAGCTGTCGACGACCAGTCTGCACAATTCACTGGAGATTGGTGGGCATTTTCAAGCGCAACTCCTACTGCCTCAGGAGCTGAACAAGGACGGAATCGATCTGAGACTGAGTGGCTATGCCCCGGCGGCAGGGGTGTCGATAGGCCTCATTCTGGCGCACCAAATCCTCGCTTCTGCCGAAATCGGATTGGGTCTTGATATCGTTCGTCGCGAAACTGTTCGAGTTTCCGCGGAGTACCAGCAGCCGCGCTCGAGCGCTTGGGACATCAGACCGATCCACTACACTTCACTTGTGGCTCGTGGTGCGTTCGGACGCGTTGGCCTCGCTGTGGCAGCGACTTTGAGTGTACAGTGGGTGCGCGTCCACTACGATACAATTCAAGCGAATCGTGCTCAGGAGATTCTCGTCCCGTGGCGAGTTCAACCAGGTGGATACCTTGGCATCGACTGGTAACGAATCGAGAACGATGACCCATCTTCCCAGCCGTAGGATGCGATCCATGATCACTCCGCATCATCGGCGTGTGACGCTTGCGGTCCTGCTTCTGTGGTTGTTTGGATGCGAGCGCGGCTTGACGGTTGCGGAACGCAGCGTCGGGGGCGCTATCGGTGTGGGGTCAAGCGCCGGCAACGCGGGCACTGAGCAGAGTGGGTCGGCGAATGCGGGGGCAGCAGCGGAAAGCGGCGCCCCACCTGGCGGTGCTACGACCACGGTCGCTGGCTTTGCGGGTGCAGGGGGCAACGCTGGCGCAGGGGGCACGCCTACCACGATCGCCGGATCTTCTGGCTTATCCGGTCAAGCAGGCAGGGGTGGCACTGGGGGTTCGGGCGCCACACCGTGGGCGGGGAATAGTGGAAGCGGCGGGGCCCGATTGAGCAACCGTTGTCTGGACGGATTCTGTCGTCCAGCAGTATGCCCCGGGACGTTCCGGCTAGGGGCGCCACCTATGGCGATTCCTGGCATCTGTTCGGCGCTCTTCCGGTTAGTCGATCTCACGGGCGACGGAGTCCTCGACGTTATTACCTTCGACTGCGCCGTCACCGGACATGCCGCTCTTGTGTACCTTGGACAAAGGAATGGCTCATTCGGGTCTCCGATTACTTTGCCCTGCGCACCGAGTGGGGACATATCTCCCGCAGTTGGCGACCTAAACGAAGACGGAAAGCCCGACATGGTTGTGGCCACGGAAGGCGTGGACGTGCTGCTTGGGTTGGGCGATGGCCGCTTCGTCGCAATGGGTAGTCCTTTGGCCCACGCCGTGAACGCCGTAGCCATCCAAGACTTGAACGCCGATGGTCATCTCGATCTCGCTCTCGCCGACGTCAGAATCGATGCAGTAAGTGTCGCCTTGGGGCATGGGGATGGGACATTCTCCGAAAGCTCCGACTATGCGTTGGCCGCGGTCCCCAGAGAGATCTCCATCGCTGACGTGAATGAAGACGGAGAGCTGGATATTGTGGCGACTCGTTGGTCGAGTGATTCAACCAGCATCGACATATTGCTGGGCATCGGTGATGGGTCGTTTCTAGCGCCGTCAACTAACGTTGGGGGCAGTTATCTCGGGGGTCTAAACGTTTCTGATCTGAATCAAGATGGCCACCTGGATCTGTCCGTGCAGAGTTATGATACGCCGACTAGCAGCGAGTCGGTGAGCGTCCTGCTAGGGAATGGAAGTGGCACCTATTCGGACAGAGATCAATACGCACTGCCATCCGGTTCGAACGTGTTGGTCTGCGGCGACCTGAATCGCGACGGTGCCCCTGATTTCGCCACAAGCCATGAAATGTCGAACGGGTTTGTCAGGGCAACTTTGGGGCAGGGTGATGGGACGTTCCCGCGTCAGGTGGACTATCCCGTATACGAGCCGAGGTGGATGGCATTGGGCGACTCCAACCAGGACGGCGTTCCGGAGTTGCACGTGTCCTCGGGTACGGCTGGAATAGCGGTACTTCCCGCAGCGTCAGAATGGAGCACGCAGTCCGGGGACTATCCCGTTGGCAATGGTCCCAAATTCATAGCTTTCGGTGACTTCAACGGCGACACCATGCTTGACCTGGTCGCGGCAAACCACTATGCGAACAGCCTGAGTGTTCTGCTTGCCACAGGTGGAGGTAGGTTCGCTGCTCGAGTGGACTATCCAGTAGGATCTGGACCCGCATCGGTAGCCGTTGGTGACCTGAATGGCGACCAGAGGCTCGACTTGGGTGTGGCGAACGAGGACTCAAATACGGTGAGCGTACTGTTAGGACTGGGGGATGGGACCTTCTTAACCGCAAATAGTTTTCCGACTGGGAGCGCGCCGGTTTCATTGGCACTTGGCGATCTGAATGGAGACAATCAGCTCGACTTGGTCGTCACCAACTCGAGTGGAGTGGCCATCCTCGTGGGTCACAACGACGGAACCTTCGAATCTAAGGTTCGCTACACGACGCCCCCTCCTTCGGCCATTGCTCTGGGCGACGTGAACGGAGACGGAAAACTCGATTTGGCAATTACCAATGTCGGCTATCCGAGCCGCATCACCTTGCTGGCGGGTCTTGGTGACGCAACCTTCGGAGCACTAACGATCGCGATGGTTGGGACAGCTGCCCAAGCAGTAGCCATTGGCGACCTGACCGGGGACGGCCGACCCGATATCGCGGTGTCTCAGAGCGGATCCCTGGGAGTCGAAGTCAATCTCGGTTCGGGAGCGCTCGCTCCGACGGTCAGCTACATGACGTCGATTAGCAGCTACGATACTGCAACCTCTGTTGCGATCGGAGACCTGACAGGGGACAAAATACCTGACGTTGCCATGACTGTCGCGGATCGACTCGTAGTCTTCATTGGGCAAGAGAGCGGAGTCTTCTCGGCAAGCTTACACTACTTGACGGGTCCCAATCCTGCATCGCTGGCTTTGGGTGATCTGAATGGTGATGGGCGACTGGACGCCGCAGTTGCAAACCTCGACGCGGACTCTGTCAGTGTCATGTTGAGCTCCTGCAAGTAGCTCAGGGTTCGAGTGAAGTCCTCACCGCGGAATCGAAACTCTCCTCGTCTCATGACAGTGACCTCCAATTGGAAGGTGGATCGAGCGTTCTTTATCGGGCTGCTCGCCGCGACTTCGAGCGGTTGGGTGCATTGGTTCGGTCCCGCCGCGATGGGCGAGGGAGGCGACGCAGGGTCATTTGGCCGGCAATCCTATCGGTGACGGCATCTCCCCCCGTCCGAGCGGCCCTTGTGGATGCAAACGCGAAATGCTAATAGGCCGCGCGGAAGGCATGCCAAATCCGATGCTAAAGGAGCTGCGCGGACAGCACGTCGTGTTGAGGCTTCTTCAGGTCGATGACGCGGCATTGACGCTGGCGTGGCGCCAAAGCGACCGCGCGAGACTTCTCAACCGGGGTGCACAGACGGTCGCCGACCAGGCGGCCTGGATCGCCTCACGGCCGAGCTCAGAATTGAATTACGTGATCGAGCTTCTATCGGGGAAACCTGTTGGAATGCTTTCGCTGGTGGCCATCGACGCGGCCAACCGCCATGCCGAGCCGTCACGTTTTCTCATCGGTGAGCCAGAGGCTGTGTGCGGGGTGCCTGTGGCCGTGGAGGCGATGAAGCTGCTCTACGGACTCGTCTTCGACGAGCTTGGACTTCGCAGGGTGTACGGTACCGTGGCGGCGGACAATCATTTGATGGTCAAATGGCAGAAGTTTCTTGGCATGAAGGAAGAGGGTCGGTTGCGTTGCCACTACTTCCTCGACGGTCATTATCAAGACGCCATCTGCCTCGGGATGTTGGAAGAAGAATATCGAACCATTGCCCTTCCTCGGATGAATGCGCTCATCGCGGCCGCCGCGGCTGGCGTTGGTGGGGGCAGCACGCTATTGGAGACGCCACGATGACCGAAGAAACTGTTGAGAAGATCATTTTTCGTGCGCTCGAAACGCTCAATGCCGAGCGCGGACCTGACCAGCAGATCGAGGTGTCTACCAAGACTCACCTCTTCGGTCTCGAAGCTGCGCTCGATTCGCTCAGCCTGGTTTCGCTGATTTCCGATGTCGAGACGACGATCAACGTCGAGCATGATCTTTCCATCAACCTTGCCGACGATCGCGCCATGTCACAGGCGGAGTCGCCGTACACCACCGTCGAGACTCTGAAGAAGTACATCCTCGAACTCACGCAAGGCTAGTGATGGCGGAGTCGTCGCCGAGGTACGCCGGAACGGTGGTCGTAGTCACCGGGGCTCGGAAGGGGCTCGGTCGGCTGCTCGCCGAGTACTTCCTCAGTGAGGGCGCGACGGTGATCGGGATGAGCCGCGGTGCGTCCTGCTTGACCCACGCGACATACCACCATCAGCAGGTCGATGTGGGCGACGCCGACGTGGTTCGCTCGTCGTTCGTCGAAATCATGAGGGCGCACGGGAAGGTCGATATCCTGATCAACAACGCCGCTGTGCTCACGTCCATGCACGCGATCCTGATGCCGGCCACTCGAGCCGAGGAGATGGTTCGAACCAACTTGTTGGGGGTCTTCTATGTTTCGCGTGAGGCCGCCAAGCTCATGAAGAAGAGTCGATGCGGCCGCATCATCAACATCGGATCGATGGCGGCGGCGCTTGAGCCCATTGGCGACTCAGTATACGCGGCGACGAAGGTGGGGGCTACTATGCTTGCCTCTGTGCTGGCCAAGGAACTTGCTAGCTATGGGGTTACCGTCAATACCCTGGCAGTGACCGCACTTTCGACCGACATGCTCGCTCAGCTTCCGCAGGACAAGGTGGAGGCGGTGCTCAAGGGCCTCCCTCTTCCGCGAATGGCTACGCCGGACGACATAATCAATGTTATCGATTTTTTTGCTTCGCCGCGCAGTGCGTATGTGACAGCTCAGACGATCTTCCTCGGGGGCGTGCACGCATGAGCAACGGCGAGTCGATCGTTATTCGGGTGAAGAACCGAGTGTTCTCGTCGAATACCTATATCTGCCAGACGAGGACAAAAGGACACTGCATCCTCGTCGATCCCGGTCTTGATGTCTCGAGCATCGAAGCGATCCTCGAGGAGTCGGGACTTATACCCCAAGCGATCTTCTGTACCCACGGGCATTTCGATCATATCGGAAGTGCTGACCATTTCCGCGTCAAGTACTCGGTCGCAGTGCACCTTCATAGCGCCGATCTGAAGGTGGCGCGTTCATCGAACTTCTTGATGATGGCGTTCAAGGTCCCAGGCAAGGTCGTCGTCCCCGAGGAATTCGTTGCCATCGACGAGGAGTTTATCTGGTCGAGTGGCGGAGACGAGCTGCGGGTGGTTCACGTACCAGGGCATACTCCGGGCGGTTGCATCGTCCGTTACCGGGGCAACGCGTTCACCGGCGATAGCCTATACCGCGACGGCGTAGGGCTCGTTTCACTGCCAGGTGAGAACGTTCCGCAGCTCGTCGCGTCGCTGCGCAAGATCTGGGACCTTCTTCCCGATGATACGACCATCTATCCCGGGCACGGCGGTTCCGATTCTTTCGGTCGGGTCAAGCGGAACAACGCGCCGCTCCGGCGTATGATGGGGCTCGAGGAAGCGGCTCAATCATGAGTGCGGGGGTTGGCATTATCGGGACCGGAAGGGCATTAGGCTCGACCATCCACACGAATGAGGAACTCTGCGCGACGACGCTCCCCGCTACCACCCCGCAGTGGATTATCGAGAAGACCGGCATCCAGCGTCGCTTCGTGATTGCCGAGGGCGAGTCGGCGTCGAGTCTTTCGTTATTGGCGGCGCAACGTGCGCTCGAAAGTGCTGCCATTACTCCCAGCGATCTGGGGATGATCGTGGTGTGTACTTTTTCCGGGGATTACCTCTTTCCCCCGGTCTCCGCGCGACTGCATCGCGATCTAGGGGTCAAGGGGGGCCAAATCTACGATCTACAGGCAAACTGTGCCGGCTTCACTAGCGCGTTGACGGCAGTTTCCGATCGAATGCTGCGCGATCCGGACGTGCGCTATGCGCTCGTGGTGGGCTTAGAGATCCTGAGCCCCTTTGTCGATTACAGCGACGTGGAGACGGCAATCTACTTCAGCGATGGTGCGGGTGCGGTGGTCTTGGGCCGGGTTTCACCGGAGCGTGGGGTGCAAGGCTCGGCGTTCTTCGCCGACACGTCGAACTACGACTCCGTCCGTTTGCGTGGTGGGGGCTCGAACTTCCCATACGCCGCACGAGCGGATGGATCCGAAGGACGCAATCCCGCTTTCATGGAGATGAACGGGCTGGCCACATGGAAGCAGGCGGTCACGCACTTGCCCCCAACGATTCGTCGCGCTTGCGAACGCTCGGGCTGGTCGCCTCAAGATGTCGACCTCTACATCTTCCATCAAGCCAACTATCAGCTTATTGCGTATACCTTACAGAAGCTACGCGTTCCACTATCACGTACCTTCACCAACGTGCGGGAGATTGGCAATACCGGCGCGGCGTCAATCCCGATTGCGCTGGCTGATGCGGCAGATGCTGGCGTGCTATCCACGGGGCAGCGCGTACTGTTCGTCGGCGTCGGCGCGGGCTTCAATTTTGGCGCAACCTGTATGATCTGGGAGGAGCCTTCTCGATGAGCGTCGCACCCCTCAAGCCATTCGAGCAAATCCAGGTTGGCGACGCAGCAAGCCTGGTCAAGCAAATTACGCTTGCCGATGTCCGTCGTTTCGTCGAGCTGACCGGTGACGACAACCCTCTGCATGTCGACAGGGGGTACGCCGAAGCGACCGCCTTCAAAGACATCGTGGTGCACGGAATGCTCGGCGCGTCCTTCCTCTCCACCGTGATCGGGACGCGACTGCCTGGAGAGGGCGCGCTCTGGATGTCGCAGTCGTTTGACTTCCTCTACCCAGTTCGACTCGACGATACGCTTACGGTCACCTGCACCGTTCTGAAGAAGCACGACCGCGAACGGCTCCTGGAACTCGACACCCGCATCGAGAACCAATGGAAGAAGGTCGTCTTGACCGGCAAGGGAACCGTCCAGGTGCTAGCGTCCCCCAATCGCGAGACTCCTGCTATCGTTGCACGGCCCAAGGTCGCGCTCGTGGTTGGCGCGGCGGGCGGCATTGGCCGAGAGATCTGCCGGCAGCTCGCTCGCGACGGCCACGCAGTTATCGCAGGCTATCACTCCCAAGAGGCGCGTGCCCTTGAGCTCGTTGCCGAGGTCGAAGCGGCAGGTGGGCAGGCGCTGGCCGTCCGAGCTGACGTGACCGACGAGGCGTCGGTACAAGGCTTGGTGGCCGCCGCCATACGAAGGTTCGGTACCATCGGTAGCTTGATCCATGCGGTATCTCCGCCAATTCACGCAACGAGTTTTGCCGAGCTTGCATGGAGCGATGTCGCGGCTCACCTCGACGCCGAGGTTAAGGGTGCGTTTCTACTCGCCAAATCTTGCGTGCCCACCATGAAGGCGCAGGGGTACGGGCGGATTGTCACCATCACTTCCCAAGTTCTAGACGCTGCGCCCACGCCTAAGTGGACTGCCTACGCGGTCGGAAAGGCGGGACTTGCCACCTTGACCCGGTGCCTCGCCGTCGAGCTCGGCCCGGCCGGAATCACCGTGAACTGTGTATCACCCGGCATGACCGAAACTGCCCTGGTAGGGGACATTCCGGAGAAGCTGCGCCTGATTCTCGCGCGCCAGGCGCCGCTGCGTCGGCTAGCCCAACCCAAGGACGTTGCTGCTGCCGTCGTCTTTCTCGCCTCGCCGGGCGCCGACTACATCAACGGAGAAACCATTCGCGTCAACGGTGGACAGGTGATGATGTGACCCCTCTTGTCGATTCGTCGCTCGCCACTTTGGCAGGCGCGCATCTCGAGCTCAGCGAATTGACACGTCTGGTGACCGAGCTCGAGAAGACGCAGACAGCTGACCGCGTTGTGCATTTCGGTCTGTCGGCGAACGTCACCATCGACCTGCTCGCTACGTTCTTGCGCAAGCAGGCAATCCTTCATGGTCAACGCGCCCAGATCCACCTTGGCAACTTCGACGACCACCTTGGCAACGTGACGCGATTCGCCTCGGAGGGTGTAGACGCCGTGGTGATCGTCAACGTCTTCGATGCGTTCATGCCAGCTTTCGAAGCTAGGGTACCTCTGCTCGGCGAGGACGTCCTCAACGGACAGGCAGAACGCCTTCGCAGCGAACTCGGCTTGGTGCTTGCTGCGGCCCGGGGAATCAAGCACGTGTTTTTGCCGCTCCTTCACCGTCTGCGGCCGCCGAACGCCGGACTCCTCGAAGGACTGCTGGATGCCACCATCTCCCGCTTCAACGATATCGTGCTGGCAGAGGCGGCCCAGCACGAAAACGTGCATCCAATCGACTCCGGAGCGCTTGCTGCGCAGCTCGGGTGGGCGAGGGCCCACGACAGGCGCTCCTATGGCCGCTTTCGCGCGCCGTTCTCGCCAGCTTACTTCGATGGACTTGCCGAGCAAATGTATCGGCTTACCCGCGGTTTTGGTTCCTATTTCTACAAGGCGTTGGTACTCGACTGTGACAACACCCTTTGGGGCGGGGTTCTCGGCGAGGACCTGGCAGCGGGCATCAAGCTCGGACCTCACGGGGAGCCGGGGCGGACCTATTGGGAAGTCCAGCATGAGCTCTTGGCGCTGCAGCGCCGAGGAGTCCTGCTATGCCTGTGCACCAAGAACGAGCCGGCTGATATCGATGCGGTGCTCGCGTCGCATCCCGAAATGGTGCTACGCGATGAGCATTTCGTGATGAAGTGTGTCAATTGGGAAGCCAAGGTCACGAACCTTCAACGGATCGCTACCGAGTTGAATATTGGGCTTGATTCCCTTGTCTTCGTCGACGATTCGCCGTTCGAATGCGAAGCCGTCCGCGGGCAGCTGCCTATGGTAAAGACGTTGCAGGTGCCACGCAACCTGTCTGACTATCCGGTCGTGATCGCGCAAATCAAGAGCCTTTTTGTCGATCGCAATACCACCGAGGAGAGCGCGGCCAAGACCGAACAATATCGCCTCCGCGCCCGCGCGGCCGACGAGCGCGCCGCGTTCGCAACGCAAGAAGAATACCTCGCTTCCCTTGGTATCAAGGTTACGCTGCGACGCGATGATCTCGCCTCTGTGGCGCGGATCGCCGAGCTTACGCAGAAGTCGAACCAATTCAACTTAACCACCCGTCGCTACACCGAGATGGAGATCCGCTCGTTCATGGAATCGAACGACGCAGCGGTGTACTCCATCCACGTGGCTGACAGGTTCGGGGATTCTGGTCTCACCGGTGTCGTCATCATGACGTACACCGACCAAGTCCGGCTCGACAGTTTTCTGCTCAGCTGCCGAGTTCTCGGGCGAGGTGTCGAGGCCTCGTTCTGGGGTGTGGTCTTCGAGGACGCGCAGGCTCGCGGATGCCAGACTTTGACCGCCGAGTACCTCCCCACCCCCAAGAATGCTCAGGTCAAAGACTTCTGCAGCCGTTTGGGGCTCGAGCGGGTTTCGGATGACCCAAGTGGTCGCCGTGAGTACGTTGGCAACTTGTCGTCGCTGAGCATTTCAAGCCCTTCACATATCGAGGTGCACCATGTTTTCTGAGGAGAAGCTTAAGACCGTCATCGCATCCATGCTCGAAATCGATGTCGCGAGCGTTGGGCCGGATACGAGCACCGACACAGTCGACAAGTGGGATTCGCAACAACACATGCACCTCGTCATTGCCATCGAAGAAGCCTTCGGCATCACAATCCCCGACGAGGAGGTGACCACCCTCACCTCGTATCCCATCATCAAGGCGGTTATCGAAGAGCAATTGGCCAATGCCTGATCGCGCCGCGACTAGCGAGCTTGGCACTTCTGGTCTCGATCGACTGGAGGCCCGATTCCGATCCGCGTCTCCAGTCTTTCGGGAGACTGTCGCTCGCATGCGTGCAGAGCTGGGTGACCAATGGGCTCGGCTTCTCGATGACACAGTAACGCGCATGCTGCCAACCGACGACGCATTGAGCGCTGCCGTCGAGGGCTATTCGCGATTCTGCCTAGAAGTGGTGCGTTTGCAGATTCGATTCGAAAAGGACCTCGTCTACGCGAATAGATCGTACGCTGAAGTCGCGAAGAACGTCTACGCGAACGAAACGTACATGATGTCTTGCTACCTACCGGGACTGCTCCTTTCCCACTATCTGTGGCCACATCACTTCCGACAACGGCGCTTCTTCGAGCAAGCCTTCGTCGCGGATATGGTGCGCGCCGGTGCGCGGCGTTTCTACGATGTCGGGGTGGGGACCGGCTTCTATTCGCGCCTCGCTCTTACCGGCGTGGCGGGCATCGAGGGCCAGGGCTTTGACATCAGTCCTTGGTCAAAGGATTTTGCGGAAAGCCATGTGAAGGCATTTGGCGCGTCAGAGCGCTACCGGGTCGAGCTGCGGGACGTAATTGCCCAACCGCCCGAGCCGTGTGATTGGCTGCTCTGTGTCGAGGTCTTGGAGCACCTAGAAAATCCGGTCGAGTTTCTAGGGGCGCTGCGCGCTATGCTGCGGCCGGGGGGCAAGGCGTTCATTACCGCAGCCCTCAACGCGCCCAACGCCGACCACATCTACCTCTACCGGACTTCCGAGGAGGTAAAGGCCCAGCTGGCAGAGGCGGGGTTCGCCATCGAACAATACTTCGGAGGACTCGCTTCGAAGCCCAAGCGTCCAGCAGCCCCGGTGGCCGAAGTGGCGGCCTTCGTAGTGATTTGAGCACGATTTACTGGAGTGCCCGAAGCAACGGCGTTCATCGAGCGCAGTAGACTTCGAACGGATGAAACCATATGGCATCGACAATTGACTTCCTGTTTGATCGCTTTCGAAGTGCAGCAAACGACATCGCTTTCAGCGATGACGACAAGCCCTATACCTATCAGTGGATATTGGACCGGACGCCGGAGTACACCGCTTTCTTCGAGCGTACGGGTATTGTCCCCGGTGACACGGTAGTCTTGGTCGCCGACTATTCGCCTGATGTGTTCTGCTTCATGCTCGCGGGTATCGAGCGAGGAATCGTCTTTGCGCCACTCACGCGGGACTCAGTTGTCGAGCGAGATGCTGTCCTCGAGATTTCCGAGTGCCAATGGTTCCTCGAGTTCAGCCCCGTGATCAGTGAGATCAAGGTCACCCACTATGACCGGCGGCCGGTGAACCCCATACTCACGGACTTCCTCAAGTCCGGTGCGGCAGGGTTATTGATGTTCTCATCGGGTTCTACTGGAAAACCCAAGGGGATACTGCATAATTTTCCGGCGGTGCTGAAGAAGTTTCACACCCAGCGCGCCAAACTCGTAGCGATCACCTTTCTCTCGCTCGACCATTTTGGCGGCATCAACACGCTTTTTCAGATCGTCTCGAATCTTGGCACCGTGGTCACCGTACGTCAGCGGACCGTCGCCTCCATCTGCGAGGCCATTCAGAAACACAAGGTCGAACTGCTACCAACGACTCCGTCGTTTCTAAACATCCTGGTACACGCGGAAGTGGGGTCGCGTTATGACTTGAGTTCGCTCAGGACCATCTCCTACGGCACCGAGGTGATGCCGCAGGCGACCCTCGACCGCCTGGCGGCGCTCTTCCCCAACGTGAAGCTCCAGCAAACGTACGGTCTATCCGAGTTGGGCGTGCTGCGGTCCAAGTCGCGCCCAGACGGGTCACTGTGGTTTAAGATTGGCGGTGAAGGCTTCGCGACCAAGATTGTGGACGAGGTGCTCTGGATTAAGTCCGACTACGCCATGGTCGGCTACCTGAATGCTCCGTCGCCGTTCGACGCAGACGGTTGGTTCAACACTCAGGACCGAGTCGAGGTGGACGGAGACTACGTGAAGATCTTAGGACGCACCACTGATCTCATTAACGTGGGTGGTCAGAAGGTCTACCCCTCCGAGATCGAGGAAGTGATCATAGGCCTCGAGAACATCGAGGACGTGGCAGTGTGTCCCGAGAAAAATGCATTGCTCGGCAATCTCATCGTGGCGCAGGTCGTCCTGAAGGAGCCAGAAGATGCCGCTGCGCTGCGTCTTCGCGTCCGCAAGGCCTGCGCGGCGGTGCTGGCCCCATTCAAGGTTCCTTCCAAGGTGGTTGTCGCGAAGGCAGGGCTCTACTCTTCTCGACTCAAGAAGATGCGGCGCGTCTGAGCTTCCGGTGGTTTGGGCTAGTCTTTGGGCTAGTGGTACGTGACACGTCCCGAAGGTGACGGCGGTGCGGTCGTCCGCGGCGAGCGGCGACGGCCAATAGTGCGACTCGGTCACCGGGGAATACGCGGCTTTTGCGGTTCCACGACGTGTGACGCAATGGCGGCGCTCCGGCATCAGCGCTAGCATCGGCAAGGCAAGTATGAGTGCAGATCAGAAGAAGCTCGCCGTCGCGATCTTGGGCAGCGGCAATATCGGGACGGATCTTTTGGTGAAGGTGCTGCGTTCCGAGTACCTCACTTGCGGTGCCTTCATCGGCCGCAATCCGAATTCCATCGGGATGCAGACGGCGCGTCGTCTCGGTGCAACGGTCAGTCCCGATAGCCTTTCGTACATAGAAGCTCATCCGGACTGTTGTGACCTCGTTTTCGACGCGACAACGGCCAACGACCATTTCGCACATGCTCCGGTTCTCAAGCGCCTCGGCAAGCTCGTCATCGATCTGACGCCTGCCAAAGTTGGCGGCATGTGCGTGCCAGCGGTCAACATGGCGGAGTGCGTGACGCAGGATAACGTCAACATGGTCACCTGTGGCGGTCAGGCCTCCATCCCGATCGCGTACCTCATTGGACAGACGCAGCAGGATGTCGACTACATCGAGGTCGTATCGAGCATAGCTTCACGGAGTGCGGGTCCCGGAACCCGAGTCAATCTCGACGAGTATATCCACACGACGGAGAATGGACTGCGCATCTTCTCGGGGGCCAGACGCACCAAGGCGATATTGAACCTGAATCCGGCGCAGCCATGTATCGATATGCAGACTACGGTCATGGCCAAAGTTGGACGCGCCAACGTGGATGCGTTGGCTGCGGCGCTGATCCCCATGGTAAAGACCATCCAGGGCTACGTGCCAGGCTACGAGGTAATCCTAGGCCCATTGATGGAGAACAGCCGTATCATCACCACTGTGCGCGTCAGAGGGCTTGGTGACTACCTTCCGGCATATGCGGGCAATCTCGACATCATCAATTGTGCAGCTCTGGCAATGGCCGAGAAATTCGCGCAGAACCGTCGCAATTAGCCGAAGGGGTGGAGTGAATCATGCGAACGTTGACGATAACCGATGTCACCCTCCGTGATGGCAATCACGCTGCCTCGCACCAGTTGGGGATAGCGGAAGCCAAGCTTTACTGTCCAATTCTCGACCAAGCCGGCGTGCCAATCGTCGAAGTGGGTCATGGAAATGGTCTTGGCGCGTCATCTCTGCAGCTTGGAGAATCCAAGGACGCGGACCCAGAATTCTTGGCTGCGGCGCGCGCCTCGCTGACGAAGGCAAAGCTTGGGGTGCACGTCATTCCGGGATTCGCCACGATCGATAAGGACCTAAGAGGCGCCATCGAGATCGGTGTGGACGTGTTTCGTATCGCTAGTCACTGTACCGAAACGGACATTACGGAACGGCACATTCGCTTTGTTCGCGAAGCAGGTCGGACGGCGTTCGGTACGCTCATGATGTCACACATGATTTCCGCCAGTGAGCTGCTGGAGCAGGCACGCAAGTCGGAGAGTTATGGCGCCGAAGCTGTTATCATCATGGATTCGTCTGGCAACTACCTGCCTAGTGACGTTACTGAACGGATCTCCACATTGGTCGATGGTTTGAGCATTCCAGTGGGTTTTCATGCTCACCAAAATCTTGGCATGGGGATAGCCAACAGCATTGCAGCCGTCGAGGCTGGCGCGAGCTACCTCGATGGAAGTGCACGGGGCTTTGGTGCTGGCGCCGGGAACGCGCAGCTCGAGGTCTTGGTGGCAGTGTTGCAGCGGCTTGGGATCGAAACTGGGATCAACTTGATGAAGCTCCTCGACGCGGTAGACGTTGCAGAAGCGAATTTCATCAACCCCATTCCGTACATCTCATCGGTGAGTCTCGTCAGTGGTTTGTCCGGCGTGTTTTCCGGATTTGCGAAACCTGTAAAGCGGGTATCCGCTCAGTTTGGCGTTGACCCGCGTGATGTCTTTTTCGAACTGGGGCGACGCAAGGTTGTTGGTGGCCAAGAAGACCTGATTCTCGAGGTGGCGTCCGATCTCGCGAAACTCAAGGCACAGGGGAATCACGCATGAACAAGGCAGCAGAATTGGTCGCTGAAGAATGCAAGCAGGCCGTCAGTCTGCGGCTGACGTCGTTAGCTCCACTCAAGTCAGGGACGCTTGTCGTCACCGGCGGAACTGGCTTCTTCGGTAAGTGGATCGCCGAGACCGTTGCCGTGCTCAACGATTCATTTGCCTTCGGTATCGAATGTCACCTCGTGGCTCGCGGCGTCGATACCTTCAAGGCCATGTGTCCGCATCTTGCCGCACGCAAAGACATTCAGTTGGTGCGCGGAGACGTGCGCTACCTCGGTGAACTGCCAAGTTCCACCAAATGGCTAGTGCACGCAGCCGGGACTCCCGATAATCGCATTCACGCATCGAACCCGGTAGATATCATGAGCTCGATAGCGGAAGGCACCACCAATGTGTTGCGTTTAGCGTCGCGCTGTGCAGATCTACGCATGGTTCTGAACGTGAGCAGTGGCCATGTCTATGGTGCACAGGCCATGGACGCGCCGAATACTACCGAGACCTCATTTGGTCGGTCGAACTGTGCCGATGCATCCTCTGCCTATCCTGAGGCAAAGCGTTTTGCGGAGACCCTTTGTGCAGCATCGAGGACTCAGGCCCACTTGCCCGTCGCTACAGTGCGCCCATTTGCATTCATCGGGCCCTACCAGTCGCTGGAGACGCCGTGGGCGATCAACAACTTCTTGCGCGACGCCTTGCAGGGACATCCGATTCGCGTGCTTGGCAACGGCCAAACCGTGCGCAGCTACATGTATGGTGCGGACATGGTTACGTGGGTACTGACAATACTAGTCGGGGCGAAGTCTGGCCGCGCTTACAACCTCGGCAGTTCGGAGCCGGTGTCGATCGAGTCAGTGGCTCGATTGATAGCTGGCTGCGTTAGCCCGTCGCCTGACGTGGTCCTTGGCAGTTCGCTCCAGACCCACCCGAATGTTTCGCGTTTCGTTCCCGACACGAGTGCAGCGAAGAAGGACTTCGGACTGGAAGTCACGACGTCCCTCGAAAATGCCGTGCGGCGTACGGTGGCGTGGCATCGGGCCGTGCGTACTTAGTTCGGCTAGCGGCCGCAAAGTGGTGGCAGTGGCTGATCAGCGCTGATCGTTGGGGCGCAGACCCAACCGGCGCTGATCAGGCTTCGTCGCAAACGCAGTTGCGGGCGTACTCGTCCCGCGGCAGAAACGGATACATGTCGTCGTAAGGCATCGATACCATCGTGCCGTCTTCGAGTTGTCGGGATGCAACTCGGGGGATCAGCAGTTGCTCGGCTGGTGTCATGACCTCGCACAGCACCGGGCCAGGCATCGCCTTCAGTTCAGCGAGTTTCGCCACCAGTTCTGCCTCGCAGGCGATGCGTAGGTAACTCATACCGTAGGCATGCGAGAGCTTTTCGAGATTCGGTAATGTGACTCCAGTCGCGGGGCTTTCGCCCATCAGCCGACCGCCGCAGAAATTCTTCTGAGTGTGTCGAATTAACAGATACCCGTTGTTGCTAAGCACGATCAATTTGACTGGAAACCGATTGCCAACGATGGTCTGCAGTTCCTGGATGTTCATCTGAAGTGAGCCATCACCTGTAACGCAATAGACCGTCTTGTTTCGATCTTTTGCGGCGGCTCCAAGGACACCTGGCATGAACCCCATAGTCGACAGGCCGCCCGTAATGATGTGCCGCTGACCGAATTTCACCTGAAAGGCCTGGGCGTGAACGTGAAAGCACGAGCCAGTGTCGAGGACGAATACATCATCCGCTTCCATGTTCTGAGAGAAGACCCGCATGAAGTGATACGAATTGATGCCTTGGGTTTCGCTCACGTACTCTGGCAGATCGACCGGGTAGTCGCTCTTCCAACTCTGTGTGCGTTGGCGCCATTGCCGCTCGCCGCAGGCTGTCCCTTTGAGCGCCTTTGCCAGCCCCACCAGGAACTCCTTCGCATCGGTTCTGACGGCAATGTCAGGCACGACGGACGGCTTGTCCAACTCCGCTTGATCGATATCGACCACGATCTTTTTAGCATTGGCGGCAAATTTCTGAAACTCGTATCCCACAAGACCGATGCCCAGCCGACAACCGATAACCAGCAATACATCGCAGTTTTGCACAGCGAAGTTTGCCGGCCGGTCACCGTAGGTTCCTGGCCGCCCGACGAACAGCGGGTCATTATGATCGGCGAGATCCATCCCGAGGCGTGAGCAAACGAAGGGGATCTGCGTCTCTCGAGTGAACTTGTGTAACTCGTCAACGGCTTGCGCGAGTCGCACACCGGCGCCAGCGAGCACCAAGGGCCGTTTGGCATTGGCAAGAATGGACTTGATCTCGGCGATGCGGACCGTCAAGTCGTCAATCAATGGCGCAGGTTCTGGGACATATCCTTCTTGTTCGTCTGGGTCGAAGAGCATCGCGGAAACATCGACGGGCATTTCGACCCATACCGGACCGACCCTACCAGACTGCGCCAAGTAGATCGCCTTCTCCACCTCGTAGCGGACGCGCCTGAGGTCATCCAGCATGACGGCGTATTTCGTCACCTGCTCGAACAAGGGCAGTGTGGTGAACCCCTGCAAGGCGAATTGCCTGGGTCCTGTCACTTTGGCAAGTGCAACCTTGGGTTGACCGGCGACGATCACACAGGGAGATGAGTCCACAAGTGCTCCGACGACACCGGTCAAGGTGTTTAGTGCGCCAGGACCAGCAGTTACATACGCCACTCCCAGGCGTCCAGTGTAGCGTCCGTATACGTCGGCGGCCATGACGGCAGCCTGCTCATGGTGGACGCAGGTGTAGGTCTGCTTGGGATGCTGCAACAGTGCATCCGTGAGGTGCATGATCATTCCACCTGTGACGAGAAACACGTGTTCGCCGCCGGCCTCGTGCAGCGCATCGGTCAGATAGTCTGCAACCCGCTGTTTCATCGTCCACCTTCCTTCGAATGCACGACAACAGATAGGCTCGTCGTCGCGTCGTTGCAAGGCGTTGGGGACGCCAACTCGTTGAACATCGAAAGATTTGGCTGTCCGGTCAAGTTAGTGTTGCTCCGAGTCGCATGCCTGAGGTGGTCATGGGCCCAGATCAGCCTCGGATCCGCTGAATTGAACTCGCCCTTGGGCGTGGAATTCGATCGGAAGCGACAGAATCGTCGTGACATGGGTCAACCGTGGCTGGGGCGAACGCAGCTCGCGCACACACGCGCAGCCACAGGAATTGCATCGCCCCTTCATCATTGGCGTCGGAGCAATGGACCCTTCGCCGACATGGCACGAGGACGACTCTTGGCCAAACCAAAGATTCGACGAGAATCTCCACGTCCAAGCAATGCTTTCGAGTCCCGAGCTCAATGGTGCTGATTGCTCGATGCCGCACAATCGGCCCAGTGACCATCGTGGCCATCGCAGGAGGTGTTGCGCGCAGTTTTGACCACAAGTATATGGCGGAGCCGTGGCTTCCTATCGTCGGATCTTCTGGTCGCTCACTCTCCCGATCGCGGCCGTCGCCTATCTGATAGCGGACAAATGCCTTTCGCAGCTCGGGCCCCGCATCTCCGATGAGAGTATCGCAGGTTATATCTTTGCCGAGTATGCGGGAAACTGCGCCCCCGAGCCGGCGGAACAACTGGGATACGTTCTGGCCATCCTGCTGCCGGTCAGTCTAGCCTTCCTGGTCACTCTCGCACTAAGGATGCTGGGAGTATTCAGGCGACCTGAACCGTCTGGTTGGTGGCTCGGGCTACTCGCCTTGTTCTCGCAGATATGTCTACTTGGCTTTGGCGCGAAAGCCATTTTGTACCAAATCAGAATTGTCGGTTCTTACCGTTTTCTGGACGGTCCCGCGCTAATTTTAGCAGCCATTGTGCTGGGGATTGGGTTGGCCTTTGCAAGCTTGCCCATGCGTTTGGCGCCGCAGCTAGGCGCGGCATGGCGAGCTGCTCGCAGGTATACCTGGCTGCCCACGGTGTTGGCAACGCTCTGGGCAATTGCATTCGTCGTTACAGGAGCATTCCGGGAGCACGAGCTGCCCGCCACGTCGCATACCGTCTACTTTCACCTTCCATATACCATGGGCGAGTACGCCGCTGTCGTGAACGGACGCGTACCGCTGGTGGACTTCTTTTCGCAGTATCAGAATCTGCAGAATCTGCTCACCGTTCCAATATTTCGTCAATTCGGCGTCAGCGTCTGGTCCTTCACCGTTGTCATGTGCTGCTTTTCGACGGCCACGCTGCTGTTGATCTATGCGACCCTAAGCAAGATCTGCAGGAACTCGTGGACCGCGTTGGTGCTTTTCGTTCCGCTTGTGGCACTAGCTTTCTACGGCGAAGACGTCACACCCAATGGATACACGTCGAACCTCTTCAACTACTATGCAGTAGGTCCAATCCGCTACTTTGGGCCGAGCCTACTAGCCTTGTTTGCTTGCTGGTATCTGGAAAAACCAACCGTACTGCGGCTAGTCGTAGTAGCGCCCACGGCAACGCTCGTGGCTCTGAATAATCTCGATTTCGGCATTCCGGCGGCTGCAGGGATGTTGGCTTGCGCGCTGTTGTTTCCGCCCCAATTCGAGCGGGCTGGATTGGTAAGACGAATCGTTGAAACGGCTTCACTCTACCTGTTGCTAATGCTGGCGACACTGGGGCTGTATTGCCTTTCCGTTCGCATCGCTGCCGGCGTTTGGCCGATGTTGGGGCAGTTGATGGTATTCCAGAAGACGTTTGCCCTGCTCGGCTACTTCATGTTGCCCATGCCGCAGATGGGCCTGCATTGGGTGATCTACCTGACATGCATCGCAGCAGTCGTCGTTCCCATTTACGAGACTTTCTCCTCAGTTCACAGCGAGATAGCCGACAATAGACGAATCATCAACGGTAGCCTGGCTTACGCGGGAGTTGCATCGTTCGGGCCGCTCGCCTACTACGTTGGCAGGTCTCACTACTTGGTTCTCGAAGCAACCTTTCTTGCCTGGGCTTTCGTCTTGGTACAGTTGCTGAATCGGGCCTGGCAGTATTGGCGCGACACAACCAAGTCGACGAGGACACCGAGCGACTTCTTGCTGCCGATTCCGACCGTGGCGGCGGTTGGTCTTTTCGTTCTCATCGTTCCGATGGTACTCGAGGTACCGCACCCACAAACGCAGATGGAGAGGCTCTCGGCGAGCGCTCCTCCGAGTAGTGCGTCCGACGCCGCGTCAGCGCAAGCGCGACTGATAAGTAAATACGTTCCTGCTGGCGATCGAACTGTCATCTTCTATGAGAATGGGCATTGGTTAGCGCTAAAAGCGGGCGTTTCGAATGCATTCCCGTATTCGAACGTTGGCTCCGTGATTCTCGAAGAGCAGCTCAATGCCATCATGGCGGCTTTGGCTCGTCTGCCCGTCCAAAAGCAATTTCTGTTTGGTTGCCCTAGGCCAGAGTTGCTTACACGTCTCGCAGAGCAAGGGTTCACGCAGCTAGAAGCGCTTGGTGATTTTGCCGTCTGGTTCAGGAAAACTCAGTGAAGATACTACTGCCCGATTCGCCCGTGAAAGAGGAAGATACGTCATGCTCAATATGAAAGAGCGCCTGATCGAGCAGCTTAGAGGCGCAGGTGTTGGTCTCTTGCGCATCCCGAGACTGTCGGCAGTTCGGGCAGAGCCTCCAATCACGGAAGCGTCGTCTCGGACTCCCGAGCATCTCGCTGTTGCCCTCGCCTTCAAGAAGATGGGTGACGCCGCACTCAGGACCTCCGATCTCGTTCAGCCTAGTGAGCATTACGTGGCGGCCATGCGCCTCTACGGCGATGCATTGGCGTGTGTCGCTGGTGTGGACGTCGTTCGAGACGGCGAGGGGCCAACGGAGAGCCCCGACAGTCGGGTTGAAGACCTCATTCAGAACGCTTCGGCCAAGCACAGCTTGTCCGCTGCTCGAATCCAAGTGGCACTTCAGGCTTCAGTGAAGGAGCTTCTGGCTGTGGCCGGAGCTGAACGACGGTCTCTTGCCTTGGCTATGCAAGAGATCTGCGGGGCGGTAATCGGCGACTTTACCACCGTCTCGGTGCGGGCGGAGCGACGCGAACTCGACCGCATCGTTCAGATCATTGTCGCAGTGCTCACTACTGTGGGGTTCACGAGTCTAGCGGTTCAGTACCTGCACAGTCGCGGGGATCTGGCGAACGGTAAGCCTTGGCGCGCAAGCTCGGAGCTCGGAAAATGTCTTCCGCTTGACAAGGGTGGCTGCCCGGGGCGTCCGGCGATATATTTCCACACGAAGCAAGAAGAGAACCCATGGATCGAATACGATCTGGGAAAGTCCACCAGATTTTCCCAGGTTATCGTGGAGAACGCCAGAGACGGCTTCCGCGAGCGGGCACTACCGCTGATTGTCGAGATAGGCGACGATCAGCAAACCTGGAGCGAGGTTGCGAGAATGACCCGGACATTCGAGAGCTGGAGTCCGGCATTTCCGGCCGTAAGTGCGCGATACGTGCGTTTCAGAGTCCCGCGAGTCTCCTACCTACACCTGTCGAAGATTCAGATTCGCGACTAGCTTTGGCCTAACCAGGCTGGCCTAAAGCAGCGGGCTCTTCCGACACTTCAACGCGGGGTCTCAGTAGACTTCGACTTCGTTGAGATGCATGATGATGGCGTTGAGGACGGTGAGACGCACGTAGCGCGCCACGGTGGGCTTGCTCTTGGCTGTCCAAGTTTTGAAGTCTTGGTCCTTTTGCGCGTACGTCCTGAAGTCGTGTCCGTCGAGACTCGTTTCGATAAGCAGAGGCACTGCGCTTGCTGTGAGGCCATCCAAGCGATTGGTGACAACGATTTGGTGAATGTTGTACTCGGCATCGAGATCGATGAGGGCCCAGGGATTCTGTTGAAGCTCCGAGTGGCAACCAAGTTGTGAGACGTCCCCATCGACGAGTCGTGCGGGGGGATAAATATCGGCGCGCCAGTTGCTGCTCATCGTCACCGACTTGTTGAGCGCAACATTGGTCGAACCCGTGTTCGTGGGCGCCGGCCGCATCATGTGCCGGATTTTGCTCACTCCATATCCGACTATCAAAACAAGACCGACGACTACCGCTGCCCAACGCAGTACACGTTGAAACCGTAGGCGCTTTGGTGCAAGGACATCCGACTCCAATTGGACGACGAGCTGGCGGACAACGGTGAGCAGTGATTGGCTGAGCGCGGACAACTCGGAAGGCGACCATTCGCCGTACTTCGCCGTGAAGCCCTGGTTGACGATAAGGTCCAGGCGCTCGCGAGCCTCTGCCGATAGCACCTGTATTGCGGGCTGTGCGCCGGGCAGTTCCAGCACTGCCTTCCAGAGGGTGGCAAGGTCAGAATCAGCTGATGCGACTTGCTCTCGGAGCGCCATGCCCTGTGCTGCAACGACAGCAGCTTCTCGCAGGATGACAATTGCTCCGAGTTGTCGTTCGGTTTCATGGTCGAATGACTCCGCGGCGGCCAGCAGTAGGCGGGCCGCTCGCGTGTTGCCGACTGCAATACTTCCGGTTGCTGAGGCTCTTTGATCCGCCTCGGCGATGGGTTGCTTCATTAAGAGAAACTGTCGCAATTTGTCTGAAACTGGCTTGATATTCATTGTTTGTGGAGCCTTGTTCGACGACGAATCTGGTAGCAAAAAGACTTGAGCGAAGAGTCGTGGGCGACCCGCGATGCGGTTGCAGCCCAGAGCTAGGTGATAGGTCTGCGCGTGCAAACGCCCGCAACGCTACACTCGAGAATCTCGGTTGGATGGGTGTCCTTCGGCACTAAAATGTTGTAGCCGACACCTCCCCAACTAATATGACCCACGTAGACATGGGTGTCGGGAACCTCCATGGAACCATGCACCATGGGCAATTTCTCCTTGATGTACTTGAGGCGTATGGCATCCACGCCGGGATAGACTGGCGACATCATGTCCCACCACAGGTACATGGGGTGAAACAAGGCCTGATTGGTCGTCAAGGCGGGGAAGAGCCCGTTGCCCGAGGTGGTTACCAAAGTCCCTTCAGGGTGCACCCTCAAGTATGCATCCAGAAGTGACTGCAGGGCGTCATAGTTCGTCGCGTCCGCGGCATTCACGCGCATTCCACGGAGGGCAGGAATGCTCTTGATCGGAACATTTTGGGAGCTAATGTGCGAATCGATGGCGTCGAGTCTGCGCTCCACGTCATTCTTGAACACGACGACCATGGCGAAGAGCCCAATGAGCGACTTGAAGACCAACGAGCCGCTTCTGTGCGACGAGTAGACCACGTACGCGAAAACCCCAAACATGGGGATTGCTGCCCAATAGCAGTGGTAGTCGCAGGCCACAGGGTAGAACTGGAACCAAGAAGTCACTGCGACCGTGCTTGCCAGCAACACAGTAGCGGCTCTGGGGCTCTCCACCACCGCCTTGGGGTCGAGGAACGTGGAGGTGGAGCGCAAAGCCTGAACGGCAACCACCGTCGCCAAGAGACACCAAACCAACAGATGAGCTCCGGGGAAAAGGCAGGCGATGATCTGAGTCAACGAATGTCCGGCGCCCGTTGCTTTGCTCCAGACCTGAGCGAAAACGATCGACTGCTTCCACCAGTCGACGATGGCGCCGTACCTGGCGAGCCACAACAGGATCACTGCGTTGACGAGGAACAACCCACCGCCAAACAAATATGTGACCCCACAGGCTCGCCCAAGCCGAGTTTCGCCGAAGATGACGCGCACTGAGTATGGTCGGGGCGGTCGGCTGTAGTTCGGGGTCACGTGCTGGGCGATGAGGACGAGCGCGATGAGCATGCCTCCCGCGAGGAAAGCCCCCACGGGTTGACGGCACCAGAATGCCAAGGCTGCCGCGCAGCCTGAATACACTAGCTCCCGCTCACGTCCGCGTTCGAAGTACCGAACTGCCCAGAGTAACGCCAGGGCTTGGAACACAGCGGCGTAGACGGATGACCAAGGTAGCGCCGACGCGATGGAATCTGGGGCGGTCAGTGTCCCAATCACGCAGGCGACCGTTGCCAACACAGAGGGCACGAGGCGGCACCAGACCTTCCACAGTATGAAGAAGGCCAGGGCGTACATCAACGCCGTTTGCAGCTTGATGACGAGCAGACGCGCTCCGAAGAGTTTGAGCGCAGCCGCCTGGAGCAAGACAGTTACGCCACCGTACTGAGTGAACGTATCACGAAAGACCATGTGGCCTTGCGACACATCCAGCGCAGGCTTAAACATGATGCCATCGTGGTGTGGATCGACTCCGTAGGGAGCCAGGTAGGCGTGGAATCCAAACGCTATCGCGAAGACCAGGATCCCTTGGAGTTCAACGCCGAGCGCCAGCCACACTTTGCTGGCAGGCCACCGACGCTTGTCCGTAAGCGAGTCTGCAATCCAGCCCACGATCGTCCCAAGCTGCGACCATTTCAACTGCCTCTGTCCCTCTGCCGCCTTCATCCGGCAGCAGGGTTAGCACAACCCAGGCAATGGATCTGTGGGATGTTGCAGGGCGGGGCGAAAAGTTTGGACCATAGCTTCAGCCGATTTCGGCTCAAAACGTGCCAGATCTCGTTCTGGACGTCCAGTACGGCCCCGCGTGGTGCCTTGGCCGGAGGCTTCCCTGCCGGACGGCTTGGCCTAGCGGTTCGCAGTGCTGACGAAGACTCGCTGCGCGGATATGCAGAGCAGCGGTCGGGTGGTGTTCGAGATACCTTCGGGAACTTTTGCTTGTGGCGGCGCAACGACGCTGCAAACAAGCAATTGGCTTTGCCAAAAAAAGGCAAGCTCCAGCTTGCCGATAGACCAGCAAGCTGGACATGAATGTGCTGATGAAAAGACTTCAGGAGTTCTGACGCGAGCGTGCTGACCTCAGGGAGGTAGACGCAGAGCGCTATCGCGCCACCGTGGGCGGTCCCGAAACAGCAACGTACCCAGCGCTCTTCGATCGCACCGAGGTGGGGCGCAAACTCTTCTGGGACGAGCGGGTCACCTGGGTCGTCGTAGAGACCGACGGTGGCAAAGTGATGGTGGCTGGGCTTTCAGCGGGTGATTTGGCCGCGAGCGCGAACGAACGGACCTTGGCGGTTTCGCGATACTTGGATTTTATGCCAATCTCGAGACCGTCGTCATGGCCAGCGCGTCCTACGCACCCGATCCACTCGATCCGCGCGCCCCTACCGTGGAGCAGTGGGAGCATCTGACAATGGAGGAACGCGCGCGGGTGATGTCGCAGTTACCCTCCGAAGTACCTCGCGAAACGGAGCCCGAGGGTGATCCACATCGCGATCCCGAAGAGAAGGCCGTCGAGGCCCTGCGCGAGTATTATCGGCGCCTCGGGCGTCGCGTCTATCTCTCGGCAGAACTGCCCGTATACTACCCCGCGGAGCGCATGTTCGCGCCCGATGTCATCGCTGTGCTAGACGTAGATCCGCATCCGCGTCTGCGCTGGGTGGTCTCGCACGAAGGCCGCGGCATCGACTTCGCTCTCGAAATCACTCTTGAAGGCGACCGAAAGAAGGACCTCGAAGTCAACGTGGAGCGCTACGCTCGACTTGGCATCAGAGAGTACTTTGTGCTCGACCTCAGACTGAGGCGCATCATCGGCTATCGATTGAGCGAATCCGGCAGTTACGAAGCCATAGTGCCGCAGTCTGGACGTTGGCCCTCCCGGGTACTTGGTTTGGATCTGGCGAGGGAGCAGGGGCGCGTTCGATTCTTTGCAGGCTCGGCGCCGTTGCCCTACGCCGATGAACTCATTGCGCGGCTCGATACCATGGTAGGGGACTTGGTATCGAAAGAGCAGGCTCTCGCCAAAGAGCTCGAGGCAATGACTGAGAAGGCCGAGCAGGAGAAAGCCAAGGCCGAACAGGAGAAAGCGCGCGCCGATCGTTTCGCAGCGAAGCGGCGTGAATTGGGAGTGGAGCCCGACGGGGAGTAGCTCATTGCCTCTGGGCCACCCTCTACTCCATGGTTCGGTGGTGAAGTCGGGGCGCTGCGTGAAATAGTCAATCATTTCTGTGAGTTGGAGCCTCTTCGACGACCGGCAGCTCAGATCGGCAGTCTGTTTACATTTCGAACGTACTTTCAACGCGTTAGAGCGCGCTATGATCGGCACGTGGAGATGCCCTACCGCATTGAACCCACCCGACTCGATGCCATCTCGGAGCGCCTCGCCGATGTTCTTGCAGACATCACGCGTTGCTCGACGCAACTCGGCCAGCGCCTCCACCAGGCAACGGCCCGAAGCCTGGCTGAGCTTCTTCGGATCACCAACAGTTATGACTAGCTCTCTCTCATGAGCTTTCAACTTGAGTTGGATTCGCTTCAAGAGCGGCTGGCCACGTACGTAGAGCGAGACCTCGGTCTATCAGAATCGGCGGCGGCCATCGCACGGGACGCGCTCATTCGCGGAGAGATCTCGCGGGGTGAAGCCGCGCGCATCACCGGGCTTCGCGAACGTGCGGCGCGGGACGTCCTCGGTCGTCTGACGGAGTGCGGGTTGCTTGCGTCCAACTCCCCGAAGGGGCCAGTCTCGCTGCGCATCTCCGCTGCAGCAGCTGAGACGCTTTTCCCGCGGCTGTCCTAGAGGCTACCGAGACCCGCTTCCCGTGGTTGTTTCAAGATTCGAGCAGACTTACGACAACACACGCTGCGCCAGCGGGGTTACTCAATTGGCTCGTCACCGCTGGCAATGCCCAGGTGCCTCTTGACATTCAGGGCTTTCCACTTGAGGCCGGGGTGCGTTCGGATGATTGTCTGCATTTCCGGATTGTCCGTGAGAATATCGGGGATGATCTCCCCGGAATCGTTGAGCCGGTCGAGAAATTCCCTCTCGTGTGGCATGAGCGGAAGTACCACTGCCAACCGCTCACGTGTTTCGCAAACCAGCGCCTCGGTCCATGATGCGAGCTCGTTCCCTCTGGGGCGGACTTCCCCGCGCAGCATGGGCAAGAGGTCGCGCTTGATCTCGAATGGTTCGGCGGCAATGTCATCGACGCACACCGTCCTCCAGTCCTTGCGATTCAGCCCCCCGTAGACGACGAAGGCGAGGCGCAGCTTGTCGCGGTCGAGGTTGGTGTGCCGGAGGAGTTCTCGAGCATCGAAAATGTCGCGACTCGCCTTGCGTGAGCAAAGTGCGGCGAGTTTACCTGCGGCGAGCTCGTGGCGGTCCAACACAGCGACCCCGTTGGCGACTGCCGGACCAATTGCCCTGGAATTCATGGATATCACGGGCCAAATCGGCAGCCGCAACATGAAATTCAAATCGATTTCTAGCTTGTCGGATGAACCGGCTGTGTTCACGTACGACAAGCGCCACTTGCCGCCTGCATGCTCGGTGGGCATTCGTTTGACCAGCAGCCCTTCCCTTGCGCAAACCGCGGCAATCGCCTGCTCCGTCTTTGGCTTTTCGGCGAGCATCGTCGCTCGATCGGCGGAACCAACGTAGTTCAAATCGATGTCAACGGACAACCGTGGCACGTTGAAGAGAAACAGGTTGAGTGCGGTATCGCCTTTGAGCGCAATGCGTGGGCGGAGGAATGTGTGTGAGCGCAATGCCGAAAGCAGGCTCAGCATGCGGATGACCTTCTCCAATGAGTCAGGACGAAAGCCAAGCACTGCCGCCTGCTGTTGGACATCTTCTGTGCTGAACATCATGTGACCTCTGCCCACGCCCGGTTCAGTATTCCCTCTGGAACAATCAGGTTCCAACACTTCAGCAGTTTGCCACCTCTACGCTGCCGCCGCTCGAAGTATTGTGGACGCTTTGGTGCGTGCGAGTGTAGCGCTTCGAAGTGGCGTTCCTCTACCAGCAGTTCATTCCTGTGTTGGTCGAGGAAGAAGCCGACGCGCGCGACCGTGAGAGCTGATCCGAGACTCAACGCGTAACCGACGACGAGGTCGAGATCGACGAACTCAATCCCCTCGAGCGAGCGCCAGATCTCCTCCCAACCGCCGCCATGATCGGGTGCATCGAGTACGTCAACCAGAGTTCGCTCATAGCCCGTCAGCCGAACGGGGAGTCCTTGGCGATGTATCAAGAGAAGGCCGCCCCCGTATTCCGGCAGTTGGCGCAAGGCTAATGGCACGAGGACGGGGACGAACTCGGTGTCCTGGAACGTGAAGGGCTTCGCTCGAATCCGGCTGAGGTACGTGAGCCGTTGCGATGGCGATTGCGCCGTTCCGAGGAGCTCGAGAGCACTGTGGTAGGCGATTGTCGCGTCTGCGCAGAGGCGGCTTGCCAAGAGATACGGATCCACACGAAAGGTTGCGGACGTGGCTCCGTTGGGCACGCGTGCATACAGGCCCCTGCGCACGCTCAGGAGGTTGCCTGCAGCTACATGCTGCTTGAGCACCGATGCGGTCGTCTGCGGGCTCTGCCTTCCCATCGCCAGATGCGCTGCGCGGAATTCCTCGAAGCGGAAGACTGGGTGACTAGCGAAGAAGTCAGTGGGCTTCATGGTTACCGTAGGGAGACTAAAGAGGTATAAAAAGTACCTCTAGGGCCTCTGTTTGGCAATCCAGACTTGTCATAGAGAGACTGAAAGGGTATATATAATACCATTACAGACGCATTTCGGAAACAAGAGAAATCGCACCATTCAAGCGGACACCGCGCCGTCGCTCCCTAGCCAGCCGCGGGTAGGCCTGTGATCGCTGGCTCGGCGCGATACTAGGATCCAACTCCCCCCAAGGGCACGTCTTGCCGTGCGTTGCTGCAACGAAAGCCAAGACACGTAGCGCTCCTTACCCCCGCTGCGAGCAACGGCGCAATCTAGTTCCGGCATATCTCCTCGGCGATGTGTCGCACCACAGGGCCGAGATTTGGGTTCACTAGGAGCACCAAACCAGAATCACCAACTAGTAGTTCAGGGCAACTGACCCGCTCGCTCGTCGGGAGGATCGCCTCGAGTCCCTTCTTGTGGTCTCGCCGTCGTGCAAACGGGCACGGGTCGGTTTCGAACGACACTTCTGAATTGGGGTGAGCGTTTGAGCTAGGGCGAGTGCGATTCTGTGCGCGTGCTGCGCAATTGCCTGACGCGGATGAACCTATTGCACGGCTCGACACCTTGATCTTCTCGTGACGCTCGAGCCTAGCCGGAGCTTGTTCGATCTGGTGGCCACCAAACAAGCTCCAGAAGACCTGCTCTTTTGCCCCGTCGATGTTGTTACGGAGAAGGGGCTTTCGACCTATTGCGCGAGAGTGTTCTTGCGGAGGCGCGTCTTCTGACGGCATGACGTCTTGTCGGGACGAAGTCAGGCGCAGCGTTGGCCAGTCATTGTCCGAGGTGAGGATGCGGGAGTTGCACTGCGCTGCAATTCACACTATATCGTGCCCTCTGGACCCTTTGAGCGGGCAGTCAAGCGAGCCTGCTAGCTTCGGGGAGTCGAGCCTCCTCGCCGGTGGAACCCATGCATCACATATGTCGAGTCCCGCCCAATGCTTCATGGTGGCTGGCGCTTGTTCTCATTTCGGGTTGCGCAGATCTGATTGGTGTCGGCGACCTGTCGTCTGGTAGAGAAGCACAGCCGTTGGCGGGCGCAGGACATGCAGGACATGGTGGCATAGCAGGTGAACCTCACGACGAACCGACTGCTGGGCTACGCCAAGGTGGAGGCGGGGGCGCAACGCAAGGTATTGCAGGGCAAGCGGGCGACATTGGGCAAGCGGGCCAAGCGGGTCAGGGTGACGACGCTGGCGCTTCGGGCGAGCCGGGCCACGGCGGCGCCGTGGGAACAGGCGGCGCCGTGGGAACAGGCGGTGCCGTGGGAACAGGCGGTGCCGTGGGAACAGGCGGTGCCGTGGGAA
>CAYVXY010000002.1:37576-114318 GCA_964454965.1 uncultured Polyangiaceae bacterium
ACAGGCGGTGCCGTGGGAACAGGCGGTGCCGTGGGAACAGGCGGTGCCGTGGGAACAGGCGGTGCCGTGGGAACAGGTGCCAATACTGCAGTTGCTGGCGCCGCGGGTAGTACCGAACCCATTGGCAATGCTGGTAGCGGCGACCAAGCGGGAACGGCTGGAGTTTCGGGTCAATCGCCGAACGATGGCGGAACCGCAGGCGCAGCAGGATCTGGCGGTGTTGCTTCAGGCGGGGGCTCGGGAAGCAGTGGCAAGGTCATGGCTTTCAGCCTAGTGCAGGATCTGCTCGCCTCCACGGATGGGGATCTATCCAAGACAACCTGGTCTCTCTGGAGCGCGACTCGCGTTCCCGACAATCGGAGTCTGAACTTCCAGACTATAAGTCGTTACACGGCGCTAGGAAGGTTCAGTCTCAATGAAGAGGTTTGCAGCGATTGCTATGGGGTAGAGGAATGGAAACCCAGTTCCACTTCCGTCACGCCCACAGTTACTGTTGTATGGCAGGACGCGCCTTTCTCGGCGGGTGTGCTCTACCCCTTCGCGGCACATTCTGTCATCGCACACCCGGGCGCAGATAACGAATACGCTGACGTAGCGTGGAAGGCACCCGCCAAAGGTCGGGCCGTGATTGACGTGGCATGGTCTGCGGCAAGTGACACTACCACAGACGTTCATGTTCTGGTTCGCAGTGAGGATAGGTTCACTGGTAGCATAGATGGACACGGTGGATCCGTGTCATACTTCGGATGGGCCGACGTGGACGCTGGCGACATCATAGAGCTCGCGATTGGGCCAGGAAGCAACGGGAACTACCGTTCCGATGCCACCCAGATCGACGTCCAAGTGCTGCTATTTACCCTTTGAACGGTATTGCTTGAAGCGGCAGGGCGCTCCAGCTTCCGCAAGTAATCGCGTATTGGAGCTTGCAGAGCCTCAGCTGACCAGTTGTCCCGCGCGGCTTCCAAGACCAGCGCCACTTCGCGGAAAAGCACTAAGCTCCGCCACCTCGAGCGGCCGCTAATACGCAACTGCACGCTCGACTCACAAGTGACTTTCACACGTTACACCACTTGCACCAGGCGAGTCTCGACAAGGACATTTTCCTTTCTCGGACTGAGGTTTGGGTGAAGAACCAAATCATCGACCACCCTAGCGATGCGCAGTCTCAATACACCCAGGTCTTCCTCCCTCGACGCCAACATCGAGAGTGCCTTGGAGCCTCGGAATGCGCAATGCCGAAATTCCGCATGGTGTCCTGCACGAAACTTCGTGCTGATCCATTGTGGGCGTGCTCAATGCCATCGAGCGCTGTCGTCCTGCTCGGCGGGCGCATCAATGTTTGCCACGAATGCGGCGCCGAGCGACAAGCCTACAAGGAAGGACAGTTGCTGGTCCTCGGTGTCGCATCGCCTGATGTGTTGCCCCGGCGCTACACGCCATCGATTCGGCACTCCAAATCCCTTGCAAATGATGTGATGGCGAACTGTGCCGATGGGCATTCCGAGGTCTCAGGGAGTGCCCTCCGTCGGTACGTCTGAAGTGGTGACGCAATAGTCGTCACCACTTCGAGCTGTATCTTAACGCAACGAACGCGAGGGATAGGTGTAAGCCGCGGCTCACGCTTGAAGCACGTCCCGAAGTCGATGTCGGGCGGTCACACTCAAGACACACGTTGGTTGGGGATCGACCGGCGCAGGCCTCTACCTCTTTAGGGATACTATGACGACGTTATCGAGGCCGTCTTGACACTTATCATGCAGTATGTCCACGGCTTTCCCAGACAACAGTGCGGACTGAACGAGCGAGGTCATGATCTTGACGCTTTCAATTGAGTGGAAGAACTCAATGCCCCCGCAGCCGTTCGGTTTGACCATTACGAAGTAGGTCCAAGTGGGGTTCTCTTTGCAGGTGAAACTCATGTACCCGCCGTTGGCTCCCGCATTGTTGTCCGTGAAGGCGATGGAATTTGGCACACAAGAAGTCGTGGTTGCTGCAGCATGTGCATGTGCGCCCGCAAGCGCCACAACCAGACCCGTGAGTGCAGAAAGAACGGTAGTCGTTTTCATTGTCGTGTCTCCTGTTATAGATTCGATTAACGATGAGTTAGAAGGTATGCGTCCTGCCGTTGCAGCGCAAGCGATTGGTATCACCACTCAGTTGTGTGCTCTGACAGCTTGACCCATATTGGTTTGCCGCACGCAGAACTCGCGATTCACTTCCAATCGGGTGGCTGCTTGGCGAGGGGCGCCTTTAGGGTGCTGACGCACGCTGGTTCTTCGCGTGCGCAATTAGTGATTGAGCCCCTGTGCGCTCTGATCTCGAGCTGGGTGACCGAAGTGTCGTGCATTCCGAGATTCTGACAACTGCAAGTGACGTGCCATGAGAAATCCTCTGCTGACTCATGGCTCGCACGGGCTTCGATTGATGCACACCGGGGCATTGAATCGCCAGTCTCTGTGAAATGCACCTCGCCCTGAGGCAACGCGACCGATCTGGCCTTTGGATTGCCACGTTCAGGTCGCGCCGAGACACGCCGACACATTCAGGCGTTTTGATGTGTGTCTCGAAGTGCAGCACGCCTGGAACGGGCCGATTTCGAAAACCGGTCCTTCCCGGTGACGCGGACGCATCTGGTTGCCAACACAGAGGCACCATCGAGCTCGTGTCAAATTTTGGTCTCACTGCGACACATCGACACACTCAGGCCTCACACCATCTGTGTCGACGTTTCATTAGGTGCACCTCGAAATTTGTCTCAAAAGACGCAAAGCCTGTCCACACCCGCGATCGAGAACCGCTCACGGCACGACGCTATGCATGGTCTTGACCCACACCGTACGAAGCTAGTCCAGCAGCGTACGGCGTCGGTGCTCCCTCGTGCAATCATGGCACAACAGTTGCTGGAGCGTGGTCGTCCGCTTCGGTGGCAAGCTCACGTTCCGGACATGACCAATCGCGTGACCGATACGGCAATATTCAACTGACGATGAACCTCAGGAATTTGGAAACAGCGCACCGATATTTTGACACCCAAGATTTCATCGGAGAGTTAAATGAGATATCCAAAACTATCGATTGGAGTCGTTCTGGGGGCTACATTTGCCAGCATCGTCGTTGGGCACTATTGGGGAGAGAATTGTCGGGAAGTTGTTGCAGATTCCAGCACCGGCGGCGACGCGACCGGGCAGATAGCACAGTCGCCGAGCAAACCCCTGCAGGGAACCGTGGCGGTCCCGCACAAGTCGCAGGACCCATCGAAGCGCGTTAGGGCCGGTGCGCCTCCAAGAGAGGTGAGTCCCGGTGTTTCGGCTTTCTACGACGCTCAAACCGCGCGAATTCTGCGCACGAAGACCGGAGAGGTCGTCGTTCGTCTGGACAACGATGCCGCTGTGGCTGCACTCACGTCTGTAGCCAGCAGTTACGGCGCAACCGTTACTCCGGGTCGGCGCCCCGGTGTCTACAGGATTCAAGGTGTCACAAAGGACTTCAACGACGCGCTCAACGAACTCCGCTCTCTTGATGGCGTAAAGTATGCCGAGCCCAATTTTATCGGCAAGGCCTCAGAGATCTCAGCGCCGGGTGAAGTCATCCCCGAACAGGCAGCTCTCGTCAAATCGCTGGGTCTCGAGAAGGCCTGGGCCACTAGCCATGGCGAGGGAGTCACGGTTGCCGTCCTTGACTCAGGTGTAGATCTGAAGCACCCAAATCTTTCTGCGGGCATCGTGCCGGGCTACGACTACGTTAATGGCGACAACGACCCGCAGGATGACAACGGCCATGGAACCGCGTGTGCGGGGATCGTGGCTGGGCGGAATAGTGACGTTACCCGGGTCTTGGGTATTGCGCCCGCGGCGCGAATCATGCCTATCAAGGTGTTGGACAACCATGCCAATGGGAGTTACTTCGACGTAGCCGATGGCGTGGATTGGGCAGTAGACCACGGAGCCAAGGTTGTCTTGCTCGCGCTCGGTGGCTATGCGCAGTCACAGTATCTAGCGGACGCAGTTGCGCGCGCGCGCAAGCATAATGTAGTCGTCGTAGCCAGCGCTGGTAACGGCGGAAACAGCTCTCCAATGTATCCGGCGGCAATCGAGGGGGTACTTAGCGTTGGTGCGCTCGACAGCTGGAACTCGGTGGCAGACTATTCGAGCACAGGGGAAACGGTTGATCTGTTTGCACCGGGTGAGGGAATCTGGACGACCCATCTCGGGCAACCCAATGGCGGGTTCAAGGGTTCATCTGCCGCGGCAGCCGTCGCGGCGGGCGTCGCGGCCCTTGCGGCCGCAAGACAACCCGGGCGCCGAGGGGATGCAGTCATCGCCCAACTTGTCCGCGGGAGCGAATTTCTGCGTTACGCGGACTCCGGAGGCGAGCATTCGGCAAGTCGCATCAATGCAGGCATGGCGTTTGGACTCACCGACCATGATTTGGCAGTTGTTTCGATAGAAGCGACCGTCCCGTCGGTTACCCACGGCATGCCCGTCGATGTGCGCGTGTTCATCCAAAATCGGGGTCGGACCCTTCAGTCTGGCATCATGTCGATTGGAACGAAATCAGGCTCGAAGCAGGAGTTCCCACTCGAAGGGATTCGACCAGGCGAAGTCAAGGTGATTGAAACGAAGCTCGACCGGCTATCTGTCGCCATGCACGAGTTAGTCGCAGAGCTCTCAGCCGACAACGAATTGTCGAACAACGCTGCCCGAACCAGGGTCTTCATCAGACCTTCAGGCAACCCCACGATCGACATTGGCCTCTCCGAGGTCAGGCTGAGTGCGGCCGACTTTGCTGTTGGCGGCCCCGCGCCATTTGTTGCCGTTACGGTCAAGAATTGGGGCCAAGCGCCGATTCACGGTGCTCCGGTTTCATGCTCGGTATCACCCGTCTTTCGAAACGGCATCCAAGTTTGGGAGCCGGCAGATGGGGGGAAGGTTGAGCTCGGTTCGACTAATGTCGATCTTGAGGTTGGTGAAGAAAGGAGCGTCAGGATCGACTGGCCCAATTCGGTCGCACTCGATGGTACTTTGAGCGTTCACTGTCGCGCAACGGTGCAAGATCACCGAACGTCGAACAACGCGAGGGACATACTCTTTGGTATTACCCCACCTGGAGAAGTTGGCGGGCTGCACATGGGTGAGACACACCGGTACATTATGGCTCAGGCGCTCGAGTATCTCAAACTCGAACGTGGCGGGTTGCTTTCTGGCGTCGTGAGAGATCTCGCTGGGTATGGTGGACGCGAATTGGTCTATCTTCAAACAGGTTCGGGTTTGGAAGACAACGCCGATGACGATGGCATGCCTGTTGACGTGCCATATCAAATACCTTGGGCCGGCGAAAAGTATATTGCTGGGCTGTTCTACATCCAAACATTAGATCATTTCTGGAACCCCGACGTTGACCCCTATGGGACTCAAGTGTGCGACTACATAGATGACTACTACGGCTACGATCCCGGTGCAGCGCACGGTGCTGCCGAGAAGGCTGGGATTCATATCGCAAACGCCAGGTTCTTCTATACCCAGTGGCTTACCTCAGGTGGCTGGAATATCAGCAGTCCAGATAATGCGTATGTATTCCTTGGAAGAGTTGCCCATCTCCTAGCTGATATGACGGTGCCAGCGCACGCCTTGATGGATCTTCATCCCGAAGGGGACTACTACGACAATACTTGGGCACCACTTTATCGCAACAATTGGGTGGTAACCAGCTCTTGGCTAGGCGACAGCCCAAGCATTATTGGATATCAACTGAAGATCGACTCGAACGCTTGGGACCGCGAGAGTATGCTCAGTACAGGCGTTGCGCTGGACTACTTGATGTTCTCCAACGCGCAAGCAGCACAACTCTACGCGTCCGATGATGTCGGCGGCAACTCCTCTATTACGTCAAATCGTTTTGCGTTCTTCACAGAAGCTCGAAAGAGCGAGTTCTTTGGTAACCAAGTGGCCCACCCCGTTCCACTGCTTGACCAGTCAAGTTCCCAGCAAATGGCCGGCGCACAACTCGCCGCTGCCAACCTAATGCCGCTTGCCATCAGATCAACTGCGTCGCTCCTTCGCCTCTTCGAAATGCACTACATGGTGTATTACGACCTAGATCTCGACGGCGTTCTAAACGAGGTCGACAACTGTCCGCTATACTTCAACCCGGACCAGGAAGCCTTGTGTCCGGCGATCTGGGAGAGCACCTTTAGCGTCTTCAGGTAGAGGGGACGAGCCGAATGGTTCGAAGGCGCGACTGCAGAGTGTCGCAAGAGTCACCCCACTGCCAAAGTCGGGCTTCGTGAAATTATTCTGCTCAATCGCCTTAAGATGGCAAGCGGACACAGTTGTTGTGTGAAGACACATGCCTGCCGCAGTGGAGTCTCGTGGACGAATGAACTGGTTTGCTCCGCTCACACCTGCGAAATAGTCGACTACCCCTGCATCTTGTAACGGAACCCCTGGTGCAGCCGGGTCCACCCCAAGTAGTTACGATTGGAGAACTGTATGAAGAAGCATCTTGTTGGTCTTGTAGCCGCGCTCGGAACCAGCGTGGTTTGTTCATCGGCTTCCGCTGGGGCCCTAGCTGAGGCCTGGTTCAAAAAGTCAGTCCTCGCCAAGGCAGACGACATGGCGCTGGACGCAGGTAAGGGCATATTGACCGATGTCGGAAAGGGGCTTCTTGGCTCCGTCCTGAATTCGTATGCGCCCGGATTAGGTTCGTTACTGGGTCTGACGGCGAAGGAGAACACAGGCACTAAGGAGATTATCGCGGCGATTGCCGCAGACGGAACCAGGACGAGAGATCTTGTGCTCCAATTCTGGGATTGGGCGGTCGAGGTGGACGGCGTTGCGCTGCAGAATAACTTTGATTCCGTTGAGAAGCAGGTCATCGCGTGGAACAAGATGGATCCGAAGCTTCGTGTAGCGAATCGTGAACGCCTGTATGTCCTAGTGCCAGATTGCCTTGCGGTACTAGCGGCCTACAAATCCGGCGTGACCGCACTAGACCGAGTGAAGCACCTGGATGGGTACTTGACTCTCCTGAGTCTTACGATCCCCCTCGCGGCCGAGCTTGAAGAGCTAGACTACATTGGCGGAGAGTCTGGTGCGCAGAGTGGAGACGCGCTTATTGCTTGGTGGGCAAGCAAGACTCAGGGCGAGCGTGACGTCATTGCGGCAGAAATTGACAGGATACGACGCACCACGGTGGCAGATCTTCTCCTCTCGGGCCTTGGAATCAGCTTCGAGGATTACGTCGCAGAGATGGACATCCAGGGAGACTTCGTGGCAGCGCGCGATGAGATGTTTTCCCCGCTTGAAGGTACCGCCGATGTTTGGGCGACTGGGTGGACCTACTACTTCGGGCTCGACGATACCGGTAATTGCCGGCAAGAAGGGGAAGAGTGTCACAAGTTCACCATCAAATCGCTAGGTCAGTCCTATGCGTGCAATCCGGGGCATCTGACCGGTCTCTACCAAGTAGACTTCGAGAACGGTGGTCGGAAATGCTACAACTCCGCTCAAGAAGCGTACGAAGAGCACAAAGCGCTGGCACTCAAGGACATGGTCCGTCGCTTGTATGGCCCTGTTCGGTTGATGGCTGAAGAGTTGTGGAGAACTTGGGGTTTCGGATTGCCGAATCGCCTGACGCTCGACGATACAATTGAGGGTTACATCAACGAGTCTGCTGGCGGGGTGGTCGAACGGTTGGCAACACAGCAGACCTTCAATTGGATGACTCGGGAAGAGAAGACCTATGTGTATTCATTTGCCTTGGCACAAGGACTTAATGCAATTCACTACATCTCTCAAGAGGCGCAGGCGGCTGTCGATTGGCTTGATGAGTTCAACCCTTCGATACTTTGCGACGGATCCTGCGTCTACATAAATCTTACGAGGTATCCCGCGGATATGCACCTTTCGGCCATGAGAGCTTGGCCGATGTCTGTGTACGAACTCGAAAGTCACTATCGGGGACTACCCACCGCAAAGTTCGCGACACTGACCGCGCCGCTGATTTAGGTGACTCGATAACAAACGGTCGGCCACCGTATGACTAGCTACAGCATCTCGATGATTTGGAGATTCGAACAACGACGGTGAAACAACGAGTATGCACAAATTTACTGTTAGAACTTCTATGGCTATACTCACTGTGTCGCTCGCTTGCGCCAGCATTGGCTGCGGTGTCGAACAAGACGGCATCAATGACACCACGGACGTCGCAACCGACTCAGCTCCCCTCTACATCGACACCGGTGCCCTCTGGGACGACGTCCAAATCCCCGTGTGTTGGGAGGACAACGACTCAATCAACGCACCAGCGCGGCAATGGGTGCGCGATCAGATCGAGACGACGTGGTCATTCGTTGCCAACGTCGAGTTCACGGGTTGGGGCCACTGCGAGTCTTCGTGGTGGCTCAATCCGGGGATTACGATCGGAGTCGAAGACGACACCCCTCACACCGATTGGCTCGGAGAATCGGGTTTTCTGGGGATCGAGCTCAATCGGGCAAGGCTCGCGCTCAACTTCACGTACCAGAACTGGTCCCCTAGTTGTCAGTCAAAAAAGGAGTCCTGCACCCGTTCAATTGCAGCCCACGAGTTTGGACACCTGCTCGGATTTGCTCACGAGCAGAATCGCGACGACACTCCCAGTTCCTGTGACGAGGAACCACAAGGCTCGGACGGCGACGAGACTTATGGAGCCTGGGACATCGACTCGATCATGAACTACTGCAATCTGGTTTGGAACAACGGCGGCAATCTCTCGGGCACGGATGTCGCGGGCGCACAAGCGTTCTATGGAATGGGCCCCAGATACGTCGCGGCGACAGTTGCTGCAACTGGGCCAATTTGACTCTCCCTACCCCCGATACCCATCCGCCACGAGTCCAACCTTCTTCAACCACCGCTGTATCTGCGTTGGTGCCTTGCCCAATGCTCGCGCAACCGCCGTCACATTGCCACAATGCTCCCGCATCAATTCGTCCAATTGACTCCGTAGAGCGACGTCCACACTCGCCGTCTTCGTCTGAATCGACGACGTGCTTCTTGGCGTAAACTCGAGCACGAAGGGGAAATGCTTTGCCGTCAGCACCGCCCCCTTGCCGAGCACCGTAGCCCGTGAAATCGATTGCTCTAGCTCGCGCACATTGAGCGGCCAGGGGTGGCGCAGTAACGCCCAACCCGCCTCGGTGGTAAGTGTAACGTCCACGGCCGACGTGCCCGTGGCGCGCCGTAGTAGAGCGCCAAACAACACGCCAAAGTCTTCCAACCGCATCTCCAACGGCCTCAGCTGATGCACATAGCCCGCCAGCCGCGCGTAGAGATCCGCTCTGAACCGCTTCTCCTCAATCAGCTGCTGCAGTGGTTGATGCGTCGCGGCTACGACGCGAACATCCACCTTGACGGGCTGAGTACTACCGATCGGTGACACTTCGCCCTCTTGCAGCACGCGCAGCAGGGCCGTTTGCGCTTCCAGGGGCAAGTCGCCGATTTCGTCGAGGAACAGGGTGCCTTTGTCCGCGGCGCGGATCACACCGGTGTGATTCGCGAGGGCCCCGGAGAACGCGCCCTTGACGTGGCCGAACAGGGTCGATTCGACGAGGTTGGTCGGGATGGCGCCGCAATTGACGGCGCAGAATTGTCCGGATCGCGCCGAGAGTTCGTGCACTGCTTTGGCCGACAATTCCTTTCCTGTGCCGGTACAACCCAAAATCAATACAGGGATTTGGCTCTTGGCGATCGAGCGCAGGGCTTGGTTTTCGCCCGCGACCTCAGGGCTCAGGGTGACCAGGCTCGGCAGCGCTTCCGTCGAAGGCTCTTGGGTGACATCCGGCCATTCATGACCCGGGGCCAGGTTCTCATAGCGCCGAAACATGTAAAAGCAGCGACCGACCTGGAAGATGTCCTTGTCACTGAGCTCGGCATAGTCGATGCGGCGACTGTTCAGCCAAGTGCCATTGCGCGAACCGCGATCTTGGATCGCCCAATCGTCGCCAACACGCAGCAGGCGAACATGTTTGGCCGAAAGTGTGGCCGTGGACAGGGTCAAGGCGAGGCGTCGTGTGGAGGAGACGTTCTCGCGAAGGATCGGATGGGCATCGCCGCGACCGATCGTCACTTCATCGGTTTGCGCGAGATCGAAGCGGCAGCCGCCCATCCAAGGCTTGTCGCAGTCGAGCAACTGGAACAAGAAGGACGCAGAGCGCCGTGCGTGGCGACCACTTGGGCATTCATCGGCGGTCTCCACAGGCGGCGCCGAGCTCGGACCAATGGACCCTCGGGTTTCTGGCATGGCTCTCGGGGGGGACGGCACGCCGCCGAGCCTACCAGCGGGATTGCATGGAGATAAGGGCGAACCCGGGCTGAACCGAGCCGGTCATGACGGTTTGACTTTGGCGCGACAACAGCCAATAGCCGCCGGCAAAAGCCAGGCCTGCGGCCCCGACTGCCACAGCAACAGTGGAAATATGCGCGGGAAGGTGAGCGTCTTCCTGTCGCTGGGTCGATGACCTTGGGCAGTCGTTGTTGGAATACCCTTCACACAGGGCTCTTGCCTCTTGCATCTTCGTGTAGGCCACTAGTCCTGCCACGCCGCCGGTTAGCAACCCAACTCCGCCGAGCCCCGCGGCGGTCCAGGCGACATAGGGCCAGGGACTAGTAGGCTCCTTCTGACGCGGGGCTGGCACCAACTTCACCGTGGTCACGCGCGGCACCACCGCAGCAGGTGGCGTAATCGGATCCACCTTTGGCTTGGGCGCAAGCAGAAGCTCGAGGTTGGCGTGTTCACCGACGGCCAAAGTAACGCTCTCGGTAGTATCCAACAGATCCGTTGCTCGAACGACCACGCTGTGCTCGCCCGGATCGACTGGCATCTCGAGTCCCAAGGCGGATATCGATAGGGGTTGTCCGTCGCGGCGCAAGTCGAGGCCCGTTGGCACCTTGCCCGTTGCGGTGAGGTGCTCTCCGGTCGCGTTGCGCACGCGCAGGGTCAAGTAAGAGAGCTTGGTGCGCAGCTCATTGGCTCTCGTGCGAGCCATGTTTTCGCGCTCCGTGTCACCTTCCGCTCGCGCACGATCGGCGGCCTCCTGAAATGCAGCCCAGGCACTCGCGGTCTTGCCAGATTTCTCGAGACAGGCGCCCAAATGCAACAACACGCCGATCCCTGGCGCAAGCCTTTGACTCTCCTCGAGCAGGGGACAAGCTTCAGCGTATCTTCCTTCGATGAACAGCGCGCGGCCACGCTCGAACAGCACCTGGGAGGTGACGCGATCCGTTGTCGATGCGGTCGGTTCCGACGCGGCCGACACCGTGCCGCAGAGTAAGAAGAGCCCAACGCCGATCAAGCTCGAGGTGATACTGCCCAAAAATTGCGGGTTCATGCGGAGCTTACTCAATAGTGCCCGTATTGGAGCACAGGATCGGCATGGACGCCGGAAGCGGTTTCATGGATCTGACTGGTCGGCAGCGACGATGGGTTTGCTGCCACAGGCCTTACTCCAACACGTCGCGCTGTCACCCTGGGTGCAGGGGTCGACGGAAGAACGGGTTGAACCGATGGTGCGGATGCTGGAACGGTAGCCGCGCTTGCCGCGCTTGGCGCGGTGAGCACTCGTTCGACGGCAACGCTAGCCTGAGTGGCCGCAGCGGAGGCCGCCGTGGCAGTGGGGCGTCGCTTGGCGCCAAAGAACCCCAGCACTCCGAAGGCGAAAAGGATTGCGACCAACAACGCGAGCCGCGGGCTCAAGCGGCGCTTGCCGGGCTGCTCGTCTTGCTGAGTGCGGATCCCTTGACTCGGAACCGAACTCTTGCGGTCGGAGTCCCTGACGCGCGAGCGGGCCTCATCGAGCTCGCTCGGTAGGATCCAAGCCAGTCGCTCGGTGCTCGTGCCGGAATATTGGGCAATCGCGCGAGCCAATTCGCTGACCGACGTGAAGCGCTCAGCTGGGTCGCGCGCGAGGCACTTGCGCACCGCCGCATCCACGGCATCAGGCAGCTCTGGGCGCTGGGATTTTGGAGATTTTGGTGCGGACTCTAGAATGCACGCGCAGATTTCGAGCATACTCGCGCCCTGGTGCGGCAGGTTTCCCGTGAGTAACTCGTACAATACCACCCCGAGCGACCAGATATCCGCGCGCGCGTCCACGTTGGCACCCGCGCGCATCTGCTCGGGCGCCATGTAGCAGGGTGAGCCAATCATCGAGTGAGATTGTGTAAGCGCGGAGCTGACTACGGTGTCCTTGGAGATCCCAAAGTCGATGACTTTGAGCCCCTGGGTACCGTCCGGCATCGTCGTAACAAAGAGATTGCTCGGCTTGATATCACGATGCACGATCCCATAAGCATGTGCTTCGAGGAGGCCTTCGCAGGCTTGCAGGACGTAACTCAAGGCCTGATTGACGGGCAGCAATCCCGAGCGATCGAGCAGCGCACTGAGATCCTCGCCCTCGAGATACTCGAGAACTAGAAAACAGGGGCCATTGTCCGGCGCCTCGACATCGAGCACGCGTGCAATGTGATTGCCGCGCAGGCGTGCCAACGCGCGGCCCTCACGGAGTAATCGTTCGGTGGCACCTGGGTGTTCGGAGGAGTCCGCGCGCAGGAGTTTGAGCGCGACGGGCCGTTCGAGCAGCAAGTGCTGCGCCAGGAACACAGTTCCCATCCCGCCCTGTCCGAGGACGCGCTCTATTCGGTACTTGCCAACGATGGTGGCTCCAATAGAGAACGACATGGGAAATCGACGAAGAGAGCGTACCGCTTGCGGCAGGAAAGAACGAAGAAGCCGTTCGGCCCACCCACGAGCTCGATAGCCCAAATGAGCCCGCCAGGCCATAGGCTACCTGGCCAAGGCCCGTCCATGCCCTCAAAGCCTCCCCGTTGAATGCCGGCAACGCTACGCTGACGTCGAGGTTGCGTCTGAGCTCGAGTCAAAGATCGTCCAAGCCAAGTATGATGCGTTCGAGGTTCTTCTTCCCACTCATTATCGTTGCCAGTGCGGGGCTCCTTTGGTTCGCGCATTGGTTCGACTTTCAGTGCGACGATGCCTTCATTGCCATGCGCTATGCCGAGAACTGGGTAGCCCATGGACAGATTGTGTATAACTTAGGTGAGCGGGTCGAGGGTTACACCAGCTTTTCCTGGGTAGCGCTACTCGCTCTGCTGCATTGGTTTGGGTTGTCACTACCGACGGCTGCAAAGCTGCTTGGGGTGACAAGTGCCGTGCTGCTTGTGGTTTGTACGGCGCAGTATGCGAAGCGGCTCATGCCCGAGCGGCCGTTGGGAAGCGTCGTGCTGCTGGCCATGGTCGCTAGCAATGCCTGTATTGCGGCTTGGTCACTGGGTGGGCTCGAGACTCCGCTATTCGCCGCTCTCGTCGTCGCGAGCATCATTGCCGTTTGGGCTTGGCTCGATTGCTCGACATCCAGGCGCGCGTTGGCTGCAGCGGCGGTTCTGTTCGTTGCTACGCTTACGCGGCCCGAAGCGGGCCTGCTCGCCATCTGCGTCGGCTCGTCGTTGGGGATAATGGTGCTCCGAACACGCCAGCTGCCACGCGGTACCGCTGTGTTCGTGATTGGTTACGCGCTGCCCTGCAGCGGCTACCTGCTGTGGCGTCACGGCTACTATGGCGATTGGCTGCCCAATACCTTCTACGTCAAGACCAGCGGAGCCGCAGGTGAACTGCGCATGCGCGGGCTATCCTATCTTGGATTCTGTGCAGAGGAGCTCGGGCAAGCGTTTGTCTTGGCGTTCTTCGGCTTGGCATTTCTACCTGCGCGCAGTTCCGTCGAGCAGTCCATCGGTCAGCGTCTCGCGTGCTACACGGCGCGGCTTTTCACGCTGCTTACGCTAGCCTATGTTGCCATGATCGGCGGCGACTTCCTCGATCTCTATCGGTTCTTGGTCCCTACGTTTCCATTGGTGTTTGGCCTCGCGCTGCATCGGGCATACGCTTTGCTGGGTTGTGCCGACGGATTACCCCGCGCGACTGCTTCGCCTCAAGCTGCCGGCGGATTACTTGGGACGGGTTGGTTTCAGGCGACTGTCAGCGTCGCATTCTTGGTGTGGTATGGGCACAACCAAGTGGCGCTTGCCCAGCGTGCCACGCTCGTCAGCGAAGTTGGTCGAAAGGAACACGGGATTGAGCCACTTGGATGGACCGCAACCTATGCCAGGCGCTGGGCTGCCACAGGGCGGTGGCTTGCCGCGCATTCCAAAGCTGGCGATTGGCTGGCGGTGGGTGCTGCTGGGGCGATGCCCTTCTACTCCAGGCTGCCCAATATTGATACCTTTGGACTCTGTGATGGGTACGTTGCCCGTCACGGTACGGTCATCGGGGCGCGACCCGGGCATCAGCGTTTTGCACCAATCGACTATCTGCTGCGACGCGCACCGACGTTTCTGTTGATCAACGACTACACCACCTCTGACCCGGCTCGCTTCAGGCAAGATCCGGCATGGGAACAGCGTGGGTACGTATGGATTGAGGCGCACATCACGCCAGCGGAACACGCGTCACCCAGTGCATTCTATCACTACTTCCTGGTGCGACAGGAGCGCGCAGCCACGATCGTTGGCGCTGGCATGACTAGAGTGGCGCCGCAGTAATGCGTCTGAACTGGTTCCAGGCAAAAATTCCGCGAGGACTTCAGGAAACACGTCGCCAATCTTGCTCGCAGCGTGGTCGAGCTGACCTGGTGCGGTGAAGGAGGTGCGGCGGCAATGCCTTCGCTGGGTGCGGCGCGCTGGACGCAGGTGGCGTATGAGAACGAAAGCGTTCACCACGCTTCCTTTTGTTTGGCCTGTGCGGCACTACGAAGTATAGCTCGGCGTCGTTTCCGCCCGCGGCAATGCCCTTGTTGCCAATGAGTGCTTGGAAATGCGCGCGTTGGTGCATGGCAAAGCCGCCCTCGAAGGAGACGTTCTCGCCAAAATCGGTCGTTATCTTCTCCAGCCATTCTCCGTGAGCTGCGCTACCCTTCGGCACCGCGCTCGAGCACGCCGCGGTGAGCGCTGCACCGACAAGGACAGATAGAGCTCGGTCAAACATCGGTTGAGCCTCCAGGGCCGGGCCAGCCTAGCCAATTGGAGGCTCCGCTCGCAACTGGATTGGGTGTAAAAGACTACCGACGATGCATCCCCTGATGAAGGCCTTTGTTGATGGCTCCCGCTACGGCTGGCAGCGCCGCGGCTCGATTAGTGGGTTACTGCTGGTCCTGTGGCTGCCCGTCGAGTTGGTCATCGCCAGGCTTCCGACTGAGCGCCATGCCGTTGCTCAGATGTCCCTGGAGAGTCTGGTCGAACCGCTCTGGATCGGCGCGCTCCTTCACCTCTGTCGCGCCGATCGGAGGCAGAAACCAATCGGCATGTTCTGCGCATTGCGTCGCGCCAAGCAGAGCTACGCGCGGTTGTTCGGGATCCGTACCGTGCTCGAGGTGCGGATCTTGTTCGGGCTCGTCGCTGGAATCATGCCGGGCCTTGTCATGCTTGCGAACTATGCCCTTATGGATGTGCTGGCGATTTGTGAAGATGTCGGCCCCACCCAATGTCGCACTCGCAGCGCGACCCTCGTAAGAGGACACGTTGTCGCGGTACTCGTTCTATTGGTGTTGGCCAACCTGGTGCCGCTCGGACTGGATGAACTCGTTGAAATTGCCGCGGAATCTGCGCAGAACGGCGTGATCACGGCGCTCTTGCGCTTGGCAACGTTCGTGGTAAGCGCGTTCTTGCCGCTGACCCTGTTCGAGTTCTACCGCAGGCGCAGCGGTGCACCCCAATCGGACCTCACTCCGAGTCCAACCGGCGCGACAATGCCAGCAACAACGGCGTGATAGACGTTTTCGGCCCAATACCCCGCTCGGTTCGACTAGGATGACCGCACCATGCCATCTGAACACGAGACGTTTTGGCTAGCGAATCGCTACGCCGTCATCGGCAACGGCAAGAGCGGTCATCCATTTCCGAAACTGACCTACGGCGCACTGAAGAAGAACGGTAAGGTCGTCTTCCCGATCGATCCGAGTGCCGAGACCGTCGAGGGGGATCGGGCGTATGCGAGTCTCTCGGCGCTTGCCGAACCCATCGATGCCGTCGTTATCGAGGTGCCAAAGGCGGAGACGATGCGCTGGTGCCAGCAGGCCGTCGACCGTGGCATCAAGGACATTTGGCTGCACGCGAACACCGACAGTCCCGAGGTCATCGCCTTCGCCAAGGAGCACGGGGTGCGACTGCGCACGGGGACCTGCGCCGTAATGTATTTGCACCGCGGCTTTTCAGCGCACGCGGTGCATCGTGTGATCAATCGACTGCTGGGTAAGTACTAACCCCAACGGCTCCCCATGGCTCGTCAGCAATGGGGCGGGTTTCGGTTCAGTCTCGCTCGATAGTCAGGCCGATTGATATGCTCTTTTGTGGTCTGTTCGGCGTGATTGTTGCGGGGTTAGTCGTCAACTTGGGCTTATGCCCGTACCTCACGCGACAGTGCGAGCAAGTTGTCGCTGCAACAAGCTATTTTGCCAGCAATGGGCCAACGTGTGGTGCGTTCAAGCGTCGTGGTCACCCCGAACTGACCCAATGGCTGGGAGTTTGCGCCGGATGCCATGACATGGCTCGGTGAACACCGATCGCGACTGGGTGCCGGTGCGGGGCACCTTGTCACGTTCGGCAAACCCAAGTAGTGAGCCGAAAGTGCATGCCTGAGCCCATCCAACTCGTTACCACGGCTTTGCTCAACGCCACCATCGAACGCGCCAAACAGAGTCCAAGGCTACGCATGAATCACAATTTTCATGCGAGCGACGATGCGAATATTCACCGGTTCCTTAATGCATTCGTTCGTGGCACTTACGTGGCGCCTCACCGTCATATCAATCCGCCCAAACCCGAGGTATTCTTGGCACTGGCGGGCAGAATCGCGTTTTTCGTCTTCGACGACCAGGGCGCCATCACCTGTTGCTTTCGCTTAGGCGAAGGAGGTCTGATCGGCGTAGACGTCCAGGCCGGGGTCTGGCACGGCATGGTGGTGTTGGGTGAGTCGGCTGTCATCTACGAGGTGAAGCCGGGACCCTTCGTCCCAACGTCGGACAAGGATTTTGCCCCCTTCGCCCCACGTGAAGGGGACAGCGCTGTCGCAGACTACCTCGCCATGCTCGTCGAACGCGCAGAACAGGCAAGCTAGGACGAACCTTCGCGCCACAGTTGCGCGTTGCTACGCCAGAATCGGCCGATATTGCCCGGAGCACGGGTTCTCTGCCCCCAAAAGTGCGACCACTTGCGATTTTGCCTTTACCGGCCCATCCTCGCCCGGCAGAGTCTTTCTCCCGACAAGGATAGCGAATGACCAGGCATGATATCGAGTGGCCCAGCTTCGCGGGTGTCCCTGAGGACGACGCACTGACCATCTTCACGCGGCCCGAATCGCAGGAACTGGCGCGGTGGGTATGGCAAAATGGAGAGATCCGTGAAGCGGACCAGATCCGAGTTCACTACTACTCGAATGCGCTGCACTACGGCTCGGCAGTTTTCGAGGGGATCCGGGCCTATCCTACCTCAAAGGGGACCGCTCTATTCAGACTCGACGACCACATCGATCGGTTGCTCCATTCCGCCAGCTTGTACGGCATGAAGCTGGAGCATTCTGAGGAAGAGCTCACCAGGGGCGCCATCGAGGTTACTGAGCGCAACGGCATTGACAACGGATACCTGCGTCCGATCGCGTTTTTTGGCAATGGGCCGATTGATCTCAAGCCAAAGGTGGCCTGTCCGGTGCAGGTGCTGATCGCGATTCGAAGCCTTGGCGCGTTTCTCGGAGCAGGCGCTTTGCGCAACGGGATCCGCCTGACCATCTCGAGTTGGCGCAAATTCCACCACTCGATGATGCCCACCATGGCCAAGGCCAGTGGTCACTACGCCAACAGTGTTCTTGCAGCACATGAGGCAGTCGACCGCGGCTTCGACGATGCCATCTTGCTCAATTCGGACGGCACCGTCGCCAGTGCCACCGGCATGAACCTGTTCTTCGTCCACGGCGGACGCTTGTTCACCAACGACGAGCAATCCTCGATTATCCCGGGCATTACGCGCGATTCCATCCTGGTTTTGGCCCAAGACAATGACATCCCGGTAGAAGTGCGGCCATTTATCCGCGAAGAACTCCTGCGCGCCGACGAGGTGTTCTTGACAGGGACTGCCGCAGAAGTAACTCCGGTGCGCGAGCTCGAGTCAACGACGTACAGAACCGGACGCCAGACGATGGGGGCGTTCCTTCAACGCGCCTACCTGCGCGCCGTTTTGGGCCAAGACGAGAAGCATCAGGATTGGCTCACGTACGTGAAGCCGACGCACGAACGCTAGAACTTACGTCCACTCGCCCGTCCGTTGCACCAGTTCGAGCAGGGCTTCGTTCTGGATCACGGACTGCATTGCTCGCACCGTAGGTGCTGGCGGCACCGAGGGAGGCATCGACTTGGGCGGCTCGTGCAACACGGTGTCGATGGGCCGCAGTCGTTGTGCAACAACGGAAGTGACCTGCGGGAAGGAAACCGCCAAGCCCGTGGCGAGCACGCTCGAACCAAGCGCAATCCCCCAACCAATGGGCGACAACGGCTGGCAGCCAAAGAATTGGCTCACGCCTGGTGTTTGGACGATGGCGGCCAACAGCGCCGAGGAAAGCACGCTCGTGGTGATGACGGGTCGACTGTAACCCCCCGCAGTGATCGTCTGTCCAAGTTGCGTCCCGACCAAGGCAAGCAGGCCGACCGTACTCGCCCGTTCGAAGCTGCCAAGGACACGCGCCACGGTCCAAGCCATGCCCGCGCCACTGGCTGTGATGATGGCGCGCGCTGCAATGTCACGGTTCAATGGTTTGCCGAGCGACGCATCAGGCCCCTCATTCGCGAGCTGCTCAAGCTGTTCCACCGAGGGAGGCCGCAACGCGATGGCCATGGCCGGAGCCACGTCCGTGAGCAGATTCACCAGCAGTAGCTGCCGCGGATTCAACGGTGGCCGACCATCGACCAGGCCGGCGGCCAAGGTGAAGCCGATTTCGCCCAGGTTGCCACCAACCAGAATCGATACTGCGTCACGGACACTTGCCCACATGGCGCGGCCTTCGATAATGGCCTCGACAACCGTCTCGATCCGCTCATCCGTCAAGACGATATCCGCTGCGCTGCGGGCGGCCCCAGTGCTCGTTTCGCCAACGGCAATCCCGACGTTGGCCAAGCGGATTGCCGGAGCGTCGTTGGCGCCGTCACCGACCATTGCTACGACTCGCCCCTTGCGCTGCAGGGCGCGTACGATGCGTGCCTTCTGTGAAGGGGTGACACGCGCGAAGATCTGAACATCGTCGAGGCAACGATCGAGCTCATCGTCCGTCATGCTCAGCAGCTGGGCCCCAGACAACTGCACGCGACGGTCGACGAATCTTAGTTCATCGGCAATCGCGGCCGCCGTGCGCGGGTGGTCGCCGGTGATCATGAGCGGACGCACGCCGGTGCGGCGCAGCCGCCGCAGCGCCTTGCTCGCGGTAGGCCGAACTGGATCGCGGAACGCCACCATACCCAACAGGGTCAACCCGGAAAGATCGCGTAGCTGTTCGGGATCTGCCGACGGGACCTGCCTATCGGCGACTCCCAGCAACCGGTAGCCGCGCCGTGCGAGTTGGTCGGTAACTTGCTCGACGTCTCGGCGCGTGACGTCGTCGAGAGCAACACGTTGTCCATCGACGACAGCTTGGGTACAAGCCGCAAGAATGACCTCGGGCGCACCCTTGACGTCAAGCCAATCCGCTCCCTCCGCGCGACCAAGGACAGCATGGTAGGCACGCCCTGGTTCGAAAGGCAGTTCCGCGCCACGTTCCCAATGGCTGCGACCTAGCGTCAACGACACAGAAAGCGACTCCGCAGAACGCAACAAGGCAGCGTCCGTTGGGTCATCGTGCGCCATCGCGTAGCGGGCATCTGGCGCCGCGCGCAGAGCTGCCGCCACCACCAGCCGCTCCATTTCGAGCAACTCATCACGTCCGACGAAACGCCGGCCCTGAGTGACACCCACGAACTCGAGCCGCCCCTCGGTAAGAGTCCCAGTCTTATCAAGACAAAGTACATCGACACGGCCGAGTGCTTCGATCGATCGAGTACTCCGCACGAGAGCACCGCGTGCCATCAGGCGACGTGCCGCCGCGAGTTGTGCGGCGGTGGCCAAGAGCGGAAGACCCTCGGGAACACTTGCCACCGCGAGACTCACCCCGGCTGGCACCAGATGCTCGACGCGCCGCCCGCGCAACATGCCGGCCAGAACCAGACCGACGCCAGCTCCCAGGGCCACCGGAGCCGTCAAGTTGACCAACGAACGCAGACGTTGTTCGACGCCGCTGGCATGCGGAACGCGGCGCAACGCCACCATGCCGCGCTTGGCTTCGGTTTGATCCCCAACAGCAACGACGATGCCCGTAACGCGCCCCGCGGCGATGCTCGTACCGGAATACAGCATACTGCTGCGATCGGCCGCCGAACCCTCGTAGCTCGGGTCCGAAGAGCGGACCACCGGTAGTGATTCACCGGTCAGACTCGCGGTGTCCACCTCGAGTGATTCGGCGTGCAGGATTCGGCAATCCGCGGGAACCACTTCACCACTCGACAAGACGACGATATCTCCCGTCACCAGATCGTCGACATCGACGTCGACAATGTGCCCGTCGCGGTGGACCGTAACCGTGCGTCGAGCGACTTGCGTCAAATCACGAATACGTCGCTCGGTGCGGAACTTCTGGTAGCCGCCGAATATGGCATTGACCACGACGACGCCACCCACCATCACCGCATCACCCATCGAACCGGCCACGGCGGACAGGCCTGCGCCCACAGCCAGCAGCGGAGCCAAGGGGTTGAACAGTTCATCCGAAACGTCTTCGACGAACTCGACGAAAGCCGGCTTGACGCTGCTCTTCACCGGCCTGCGGCGATGCACTTCGATTTCGGCAAGCCCTACCTCGGAGGTAGAAAGTCGCCGCATGACTCCACGCGCATCGAGCGCATGCCACGGGGTGCGATCGCGGAGCGGCACGACAGGTTGACGCGCCAAGGCTCGCGACGCACGCACGCCATTGAGCATCGAGATGAGCGTCGCCGCATTGACGACGGTAATGACACGTCGACTCGTCAGCGGTAGCAGGCCACCTGCCGAAACGAGGGCTCCCATCGTGGCAGCGGCCAACGCGATATTGACACTCTGCTTGGCGATCTGGCGCGCCACCACGGTAGCCTCAATGAGGAAACGCACGTCCGACAGGTCGTCTCGACACAGAACATGCGCGCCCCAGGGCGTCTTTTCCCCCGTTCGCACCAGACCAATCCCGCAGTCACTCGCCGCCAGCGCCTCGGAATTTCCGCGCGCCACAACAGCCACACCATGCCCTTGTATCTGCAAGTGGCGAATGACCTCGACTAGATCACGTTCCGCGTCGATGCGGTCGTCAACCGGAGCGCGCTCGAGCAGTTCCGAGTCGCCAGCCACGACGACATGCATGTCTGCACGTTGGGCAGCCGCAACCAGTTCTTCGAGACCCGTCTGGGGTAAGAGGTCAATCGATGCAACCGCAATGCGCCGTGGTCCGTCGAACAACCCCAATACGAGGTGACCTGCAAGCGCCAAATCTTCCGCAACGCGGATCAGCGCGTCGTCTTGGGGAGGCGCGAGCCCAAGTGGCAAGAGCACATGCTCTCCCTCGCTGTGCCGCTCGAGCGGATGATCGGCATCGAACAAGCGATCGATCAGCTGGCGCGCAAGAAGCGCGTCGATGCCCTCGACTGCGTGCAGATTGGTGATCGCAAACCGGTCCTTTTGTACGACGTCGGCAGCGAGTACTAGACAATCCAATCGATCGAGGCGCCGCAACGCGTCGGAATCGAGAACCAAAACGCGCCGCTGCGCCAAGCAACGCCCGACCTCGGCCGAAAAGACGTCACGCCCGAGCCGAGCCGGCTTGGGAACACCGCCAAACAGCGCCGCCGTGGCGCGGTGAAAACTGCGTGTGGTCAGCAGGCTAAACAGGAACCCTGCCAAGGCCACCATCCAAGCCCGATTGGCGTATTCCTCGATCGGACCGAATGGCAGTTCGATCGGGCGCGTCTGGTTGCCCGCTCCAGGCAAGACACAGTCGGCAGGTCCGGCGCAAAGCTCTTCTTCGCGGTCGAGCCACACGCCATGCTGCGCCTTGGCCTCGCGTAACAAGGCGGTCCGATGAGCGACGTCGACAAGCGACGCAATGGGACGTTGTGCAAGTCCATTGCCAGCTGCAATGATCACGCTGAAGAAGAGATCGGTCCGCTCGGCACCCAATCGTTCATCGAATGGTCTTCTGAGCTTCGGTGCGCCCTTGGCAATGACCGAAACGGATGCCACGGTTCCGGCAATGCGCGACGCGGGGATCGGTGAAAGACGTAGGGCCGCTCCAACCAAAAGGCCGACTGCGTCTGCCGAGAGTTCCACTGCCAGCCGCAGGAGACGCTCCTCGTCAGCGGGATGCGGCGTGGTGTGGTGTGGGTACGCAGCCGCCGCGCAACAGGCCTCGTGTTCCGCTCGCTCCAATGCCTCAAGAACGACCGCTTCGTCGACAGTGCCGGCGCCATAGGCGACAACCACACGACGCGTGTATGGATTGACCTCAACCCATTTTACGCCCGAAAGTTCCGCTAGGCTCTTTTTGACGGCGACTTCGAGGAGCAGCATCTCATCGTCATCGAGCTCGCGCAATTCGAGCTGCGCCCGCGTCGGGCCAAACCAAGTCTTGCGACGGCGCCGCCCAAACAATTGCAGCGCACTGGCGAGCGTTTCACTGAAAGCCATCGGTTACCGAGAAGAAGGGATCTGACACGAATTTCGGGAGCAAGGTAAGTCCGTCGCTGACAGGTCTCTGGGCCATTGGGCCGCGCGGCGAGAAGTACGCATTTTGACCACACTTGTCAGGGGTTGGGAACAGAAGAATTGACTCAAGTTTCCGGGTTCGTCGCCGTATCTTAGATTTGTGGTACTTCGCCGCGGAGCTCGTTTTGCACTTGCTACGGGACTGGCTTTGAGCTTGTGCTTAGCGATCACGGTACCTGCTCGCATCTCGTCGGCGACCAACGGCACAGGTGGTCTGAGCACTGGGGGCACTGGTACCTCACTCAACGCTGCAGGTGGATCAATCTTGCGGGGGTCATCTACCAGCAGTTCCGCCGGTCGCGCCTCCGCGGGCACCACCGCGATAGGCGGCACAACGCAGTCGACCGCGCAAACGCGTGCCGGCACCGGCGGCACTGCCGGCAGCCGAACCGCGACGAGTGTCGCCCCCCCTTCTGGGCTCGATGCAGGGGCAACTCGACCAACCTGGCGTGAAGCCGAAGTCGTGCTGACGGTGGATCCTAGCTACATCGCCATGCCCTACGCCAGGCAGGCGCTCGAAGCAGCCCTGCTGGCTTGGACTAGCAAGGCCGATCAACTGCCCAAGGTGACGCTACGCTACGCCGAAGATATGATGGGCAGCCAGAGCGCCGAGGAGAACCTGGCCGATCATCGCATCTTCTTTGCGCCATTAGGTGACAGACGTGCCAAGGGGGCACTTGCCATCACGCTAGTGACCGCAGACGAAAATAGCTCGTCCATCATGGACGCCGATATTCTGGTCAACGGCGGTCATCTGTTTACCGACGTGACCGCATCGCCCCAGGGACAGACTTTGGCTGTAGCCTACGACCTACAGGACGTCATTACCCACGAGCTCGGACATTGGTTCGGTCTGGACGAAGAATCCGCAAATGGCGAGTCAACGATGTACGCTTACGTCTACCCTGGCGAGACCAAGAAACGCGACCTTGACCAGAGTGACATTGCCGCAGTCCAGCTCGCCTACTGGCAAGCCGATAATCCGAGCGAGAATCGTGGTTGCAGCCTGAGGCGAACGCCTTCCAACGGCGTCCCCTGGGGCCTCGGTTGTCTGGCCGCCGCAGTTTGTCTGGTCCGACGAGGAAATCGACGCGGCAGAACTCATGTTTTGGTCCGCGTCAGCCGTCTTCAACCCTGAGTATTCGACGTCGAGTAAAGCTCGCGCATTCCGTTAGGTCGACGGGGACTCGTTTTGGCGAAAGTGAAGGATGAACCGATGATGCAGGCGAAATTGGCAAATCAAGCCGACGCAAAACGCGTGGAACGCGCCGAGGCCGAGTTCAGCAAAGTGCAGGATCCGCCTGCCAGCGTGGGCAGTCGCTCGCCCGCCAGCATCAGTAGTCAACGACGCATTGCGCCGCGTTACAAGGTCGAGCTAGACGTTAGCCTGGGCAGCGACCACAATTTCTACGTCGGGTTCGTCGAAAACATGTCTCAAGGCGGCGTGTTCATAGCGACGCACATGCTCAAGGCGGTGGGCGAGGTCTTCGAACTCACTGTGCACCTTCCCAACAGCGATGCTGTTGTCCAAGGTGTGGGTGAGGTGCGCTGGATCCGTGAGTATTCCGAGCGCAGCAACGTGCCCCCTGGCATGGGGATCCGTTTCATTTCCCTGCAGCCAGGATGTAGAGAAGCGATCGAGTCGTTCCTCGCCGATCGCGCACCGCTGTTCTTCGACGACGAATGATTCTCGGAGAGGCACCTACAGCCACGGGTTCGGCAAGAGGTCGCTTCGGTTCGACCTTGCCAACCGTACAGCGCCGCTGACGACCCAACCCGCGGCAACGAGCGTGCTTGCCAGTAGCACCCACGCCGACACGTCTTCGAGCCAGACCAAAGCATAGCGACGCGTCAAGAGGGACCAGAGCGGCGCGGTTGCTGCCCCCATGACAACGAGCCCCATCCCGTACCTCATCAGGCTCGGCAGGGCCTGCTGCATCGAGAGTTCACCGGCGATGTGGCGCAACGCGGCAACGCTTGCGACCAAACACCCAGCCTTCGCGAACCAGGCCACTACGCCGACTAGCTGCCAAACGTAGCTCGAGGACTGCAGCGTATCACTCACGAATGGTACCCGGTACCCACCAAAAGAAAGCAGGCTGATGAGCAGGGCTGCCGACCAAAGGTGCACCGTTCCAGACAGCAGTCGTGAAATGCCACGAGTCAGCTCGAGCCAACGTACGGGTTTCGCCCCAGAAGGCTCGCTTGGCGACAGTTCTGGAACCAGTGCCAATAGCGCCAGGAACGTCAGCAGCAACAGCGGTGGACTCTTGAAGAAGTTTACGCCCAAGGGGGATGTCCCCTGAGCTCCCACGAGATCGACGAATCGGAGGCTTCGCGTCGCAACAACCACGGTCACGGTCAATGCCAAGAGAGGCACCTGATACAGCAACGCGCTGCCGGCTGCCTTGGCGGCGGCCCAAGTCGACCTCGACGAAAGTGCGATCCTCGTCAGTAGGGCAGCCCACCCCACCGCCACGGTTTGGGCGAGGACCCAAAGTGCGAGGTCTAGTTCGCTCGACACCAAATCGACACGCAGCCCAATCAGCGTTCCCAACGCAGTGATGGCAATCAAGGTCATGACGACGAGCAAGCCCCAACCCGCCTCGTCGGGTAGTCCAACCAGTCTTGACTGAAGCCAACTGCGACGGCGCCAATTGAGGCGCATTGCTGGAAAAGTGGTCGAATGCGTCTCGCGCAGCCTGACCGCCAGCCAACGCCTTGTCCACTCGAGAGGCCGCCCAAGTCGCGTGTGCGCGAGCAACAACCAAAGCCCAAAGAACCCGACGAAACCCATAGCTGGTCCCAGTTCACTCGGTGCCGCCGAGCGATAGCCCTGCACGTCGAGCTCACGAGTAATGAGCGGCCCAGTGCCACTACGCCGATAGGTGAGGCGCGCAACGCGGCTACGCCCGGAGGGGACCAGGTCCTCCTTGTCTTGGATCGTCACCCCATCTAGATCGACGAGCCTATCTCCAGCGCCCAACCCGGTCGCGTGGGCGCGACCTTCGGCGCTAGCGACCACGCAGCATTCGCCCATTTCCGCGCCGCGGAGCGTGAGCCCGAGAAAGCCGAGCGCCGCCGCAGCATCCTCGTCGCGCTGCCGCTGCAGTGTTTCCGATACGAGCGGTGGCGCTACGTCGAGTACGACGTCTGACAGCACGCCAACGACTGGAGCTGCCCCCGTCTTCTTCGGGGTGAAGGAGACCTCGATGTCACCGCGAAATGTCGTATGCTTGGCTGCGTCACTACTGCCGGTAAAGGCAGTCCGCAGGGCTTCGGTCATGGAAACGGAGAGTGAACGCGGAGAACTCGTGGTCGTGCGCGCCACGATTTCGACGTCGCGTTCGACGGGACTAGCTGGACGATAGAGGTCACCACGAAACGCGACCCTTGCCGACTTTCCCTCGGGCAAGCCACTGCCTTGGATCTCGAGTTCATCGCCAACGCCGAGATCCCTCGGACTGAGTCCGGTCAGGCTCAATAGGTTGGCCCCCTGGTGCGAACTCTGACAGGACAGCGTCAAGAGCGCGAGCAGCAGCAGAGTCGCAAGCAGGCCAATTCGTGAAGCCTTCGGGCGCATGTCCCCTCATACCCTTAGGCCACCTGGTCGGGCGAGTTCTCGGCAACCGTTAATGCGAAAGCGCCGCCCGAATCGCCAGAAGGTTCCGCTCCTCGGCGCCTTCCAGGGCGTTGCCCCGTGGCGTCGAATACTCGAGCACGACGCTGTTATCGGTCGAAAGCCGGCCCTTTTTGTGGGTACTCGCTGCGAGAACCGCAGCCATTTTCTCTTTCGGAACCAGACGATGCGTCAAGATGGCCTTCGGCTCTTCGAGCCCTGCGAGCGCGAGCAGTTCCTTGCCGTGTGCCGAAGCGATGCGTAGCGCCTCGGGGTCTGGGCTGGGCAGGTGCTTGCCTGCCACGAGGATCCCCTGGTGCCCACCGAGCCAAAGCTCGATCTCGGGAAACACCGTCTGCATCGTCGTGATGATCGTGGCGATGTCTTCGAGCTCGATGTGATGCAATTGCACCCATTGCTGCAGCACGCCATCGTTTGTCATACGCCGTCGGCACAGTTCGTAGAATTCGCGACTGTATAGATTGCCCGCAGACGCGAACCAAATGCTCGTAAGCTCAATCGAGATAAGATCGTACTTCTCTTGGCTGAGCAGCAGATGGTTTCGCCCGTCGCGGATCCGGACATGTACGTTATTCTCGTCGAACACGCCGTTGTGGACGTCCTTGAACCAGCGGCGCGAAGTCTCGACGATGTTCGGACTGATATCGACGGCGTCGAGGTCACGGTAGCCAAACGCGTGCAGCACCGAAGCCGTCTGCCCCGTGCCAATCCCGATATTCAGTGCGCGCACGCGTGAGCGTACGTACAGGTTCGGGATCGCGGCAATGAGGATCTGATCCAAGCGTTCAGGGCCGTTGTTGCCCTCGAACTTGCCGTTGGTCATCAAGGTGTTCTCAGCCCTGTCGCTTACGACGGTAGTCATACCCCCGTGCACGTCCTCGACGAAATGTACGAGTTTGTGTCGATTGCGATCGAACCCAGGAGCAAAGTAGATATTCGAACCCGACGTCATTCGCGCGATATCCCAAGGCTCGTGCCAGACGAGGCTCACACAACACCAAAGCCCAACACCGACTGCGGAAAAGCGCAGCACCCGTCGCTCGATGAGCAACAACACCGGCAGCGCCAGCAGCGTGACCAAGCCGGCCAAGAGGCGCATCGTGCCCTGGGAACCAAACCGTTCGATCAGCCAGAACCCAGTGATGGTACTGCCAACGATGGTCCCCGCCGTGTTCACGGCGTACGTGATACCAACGCGTCGACTCGAACCCTCGAGCCCTGAACGTTGCAGGCAAAGCGCGGTGGGGAACAGGATCCCCATGGCCAGTGCAGACGGGAAGATTAGCCACCCGACGACGACGGCGCGTGTCAGTTCGCGCCCGAAGAAGCCCGGCTTGAAGTAACCGACGAGTTCGAAAATGGCGCCGGCGCGTTCCCAGTTGGCCATCGAATAGGCAACGGTCGCACCCGTCGCGAGCAAACCAAAACCCAGCACCGCGGCCACGCTCCGCGACGGCAAGCGTCCGACGAACTTCGATACCATGGCGCCGGAAGCGGCCAACGCGACGAGGAAGATGGCAAGCACCAGTCCAAAGGCGTAGGTCGAGGTGCCAACCACCGTCGCCAAGAGATGCGACCACAACACCTCGAAGGCAAGCGTGACGAAACCGCTGACGGCGGCAAAGCAGTAGAGCACCGATGGCGAGAGCCAACGCGCAGCAAATGGATCCGCAGTGGCCGCGGCAGGGTCGGAATGCAGAGCCCCCGAGCCAACGCCTGGCTCGGTACTCGACGTCTTGATCTCGAGAACGAGGTCCGACCGCACGCCATTGGGGTCACGATCCAAAAACCAACAACCCAGAAAGACGAGTGAGTTTAGCCCAAGAACGAGCAGCAGCGTACCGAAGAGTCCAAACGCGGCGATGACGACGTAGGTGCATAGCATCGTACCGATGGCAGCGCCCAGCGTGTTGATGGTGTAGAGGCGCCCAATGTTGCCTTCGAGATCGGGCAAATCGCGAATGAAACGCACGAGCAGGGGAAAGCTTATCCCCATGGCCACGGTCGGCGGCAAGACGACGAGCGAGGCCAATAGGAAGCGCAACAGCGTGAGCCAGGCGATCCCGTGCTGGCCGTCCACAAGACCACTGCCTAGGTAGCCAACGAATTCACCCAGCCCCCGAAACAACAACGGCGCGACCAACGCGAAGAGACCAACGCCAAGCTCGAGGCTGCCATACCAACGCAGGCGGCGCGTGAGTCGCTCGCTGTATTTTCCGCCAATCACGTTGCCGAGCGACAGGCCCAACATGAACGCCGCGAGCACCGTGCTGACCGCGTGAGCCGTGGTGCCAAAGACATAGCCAAGGTATTTTACGAAGACGAGTTCAACCGTGAGCGCTGAGAATCCAGATAGAAAAAACAGCAGCGAAAGGCTCGCTAGACGCGTCGCTGGCTTCATGAGGCACGCGGGTGGGCAACGGGAGCGAACAACATGCCCGAAGATAGCCCCAGGCGATGCCTGTGCTGCTGCACAAGCACCGAAATAGGCGGCACGACGGGAACGTTGATAAGGGATCCGAAGACCCCTGCTGGCTAACCGACCTGAAGCCTTAGGCCATGTTGCTGCAACGTCCCGTCGACCGACAGCTCAGTGTTATCTGGGTCAGCGACTGGCTCACCGAGAGCCATATCATTTTTGTTTCGCGACGTCGCAGCCACGGATCGCGGCATTCCACCGCGGAATCTGCCCAGTATTTCGTGCTGTCGAATTCTGAAAAGCAGGGGACCAGCTTCACCGTAGCGAGATATTTCCGTCCTGTGCTGACCGAACTGCCCAACGGATCATCCGCGCGCCTGCCCGACCGGCGGACTCTCGGAACGCGGATTGTCAAGTGGATGCGAAGAGCCTAGCCGTCCAGCACTCCGCCACAAGTTGCGGTGGTTGCCATAGACCAGGTGCGGCAAAGCCCGTCACTGCCGCACTGGCCACCGACACATTCGCCAGAAGACAAGCACGCAGACCCGTTGGCTTTCTTGGACATGCAGGTTTGTGAATCGCAGTAGGCGCCAGACGCGCAGACGTAGCTGCTCGCACAGCTTTGCCCGACTGTGGGGATGGCAGTGCAGATCCCCTCGGTGCACACGAGCCCGTCGGAAGCGTAGCAGGCAGCGGGCTCAGTCGAGGTACCCGCGGCTCCACCGCTGCATGCCATCGAACCATTGTCGGGTAGGTCGCAGGAGGTGGAGCAGAGCTCACCTAGACCCGCTCGCGGGATCTGGTAGGTTGGAATCAGGGACGCGTAGTTGGTGCAGTGCCCACTCTCACACCCGACATCTTGGCCAGGGTTGTCGATGCATTCCTCTTTGACAGTACAGACCTCGCCGATTGCGACTGTTCCGACGAGCATCAGTTGGCAAGGTTCATTGGCTTTGGAAGCAAGAGTTTGGTCCGTACAGGCGGTGACTGCATTGCGGTACGCGTCAATGCAACGACCTGCAGCATTCAGGTCGAACCCAATGGCTGGGTTCGCGAGCTCTTCGGCCCACTCATTGTTGAGCTGAGCCTGCAAGACTACCTTGCAGGCCGCCGTGTCGTGCGGGATGGCGTACTGCGTACAGCAGTTGGCTATGCCTTCGCAGAACGCAGTGGCAAGTTGCGAAATGAAATTGGTGCGACCAATCGCAGTTGACCCCGGACCTTCCGACGACGTCGCGCCGCCACAACCGAAGGCCGCGAGCCCAAAGGCCAATATCACAAAGCAACAACTGCTTACTCTACCTTGCATGATTCGCGGATCATGCCGGCAATTCCACGTTGATGCAAGCAAGAGTCCGTTCAGACCGGCGGCGGCAGTTGTCATGACCAATGAGCGAATCACCCATGTCCGAACCGTATCCGCCGATGCAAGTCATTGCATCGAGGTCCCCAGGCGAGCGATTTCCATGTCTCTTGAAGGCGCAGCTTTCGTCGCCGGAGTCGGCTCATCACCAAAATGGTCTACTTGTCGAGCTTCAGCCAACGGCTGCCGGATCCCCCGTCAATACGGATTGTCGTTCTCCATCAGCTTTGGGCGACGAACACGGGCTACTCGCCGCGTCGATGGAGACACTGCGGTTCGGGCCTGCTTCAAGGCGCTGGCACTTGGCTTTGAGTTGGGCAAATCTGGTGGCACGTTCAATTTTCGGGACGAGCCTTGCTGCACCAAACTGCCGCCGCTAGTCGAACCGTTCAACGCCTGAGTCTCGACGGATTCAGGTGAACTTGCTGGGACGCTCGGTGCCGTGGACGCGGGGTGACCTGGCATTGGGGCGGTCCTGGTCGCACGCTCACTTTCCTGCAGCTGCGGTAGCGCGCTGTGCCACGACATCACGGCATTCCCTAGGGACTTGTCCTGCTGCAATCGATATCCACCGTTGATGACGCTTGACAGGCCCACCGTGATACCGATCCCCGCGACGAGACCCGCGATGAAGGAAGGTAAACTTCCAGGCATACTTCGCTTTCGGTCCTGCTGCTGACGCGGTTCTGCAACGGATCCGCGTCCGCCATTGGGCACAGCTGCGGCAACGCTCAATGGCGCCATGCCAGTGGTGGTGGTTGAGCACGCCGGATTCGAGATCTTTCTCACCGTGGACGGAATTGGCTCCTCCACAATGGCACCTATCGTATCCCAATCGGTGTCAATCAAGGTCGTCCGGGGAGCGTGCACGCTGATCTGTCGTGTCCGTCCATTGGTGGCACATCCCAGCTTGGCGAATCGCTCGTCAGCGCGCGCTAACGCGCCGTTGAGCGTGGTCAAGTGCTGATCCATAGGGGCCAACTTCGACATGGTAGTTCCTCGCGACGTGAGTTTTGGGGGCAAGGCCTGAGGGCTCGTGTGCACGTTTCGCGCTGCCAAATCAATGCTTTGACTCGATCGCGCTATGCAGCACCTCGGCCTTGGCTCCGCTGACCGAGGCGCTGCGACTGGTCTGAATCCCTTGACAGCTCACTAGCTTGTCCTGGGCGCCCGGCTCCTTTATCCACTCGAACTCGCCGCTCGTCAATTCTATGATCTGTGTCCGTAAAGTTGGGGTAATTCCGAAGCGCCGCTCATGCATGGACTTGGCCAGACGTTTCGGCAAGGGCGGTGGCTGCGCTTTCGTGGTTCCCTTCAAGGGAAGTGCTCGCTCCATGAGTACCTGGTCCGGGCAACTCGAGTCGATCCGTCGACCAGGTGTGGCCAGAGCGCTCGTCGCTACCCGATGGACGCGTTGTGGAGCTGAGCTCGGGGGAGCAGGTCGCGGGGGAAGCAATTTGTTGGTGGGCTTCGCCATGGCTCTTACTCGTTCCTTACGGGGTTGAATCCACTGCAGGACTGAAAGCAACATCCAACGCGTATTCAAGAGTAGTGCCAACGAGCTCGTCGAGGTCATGGCTGGACTTTCGAGCCATTTACGAGGTATTGGCCAAGTCGCCGTCGCCGACGCTTGCGGAGTGGAGACATCAACTGCAGTCAGTAGTCAGCAGCAGAGCCAACGGCCGGTGCAGCGTCACTTCGCCTCAACTGGTGGCCCAACTAGAGTTTTGCCAGAAGCTTCGAGGGAGCCGCCACCATGTCCTGCCGAGCCTGTTGCTCAAGCTAACCGCCGAGGCGTAGCCTTACTTGCGCTAGAAGCTGGTTGTCCCTATGTCTCGGATAAGACGCTGGTTCACCGAATGCCCAGCGACTACTTCGAACTTCGAGTAGACTGCGATGCCGCCCAATGCCCCCAGAACCGCCATGGAACCGATACGCTATGGGATCCTGCCGTATCCAAAGGTCCAACGACATTGCATGAAGTACCTACTTGGGATCATCTTGTCGCTTGCAACTTTCTTCTCGCTCCGCGGTGTTGCGTGCGCGCAAGACGCCAGCGCAACCCCGATCGGGTACTGGAAGACCATCGACGACAAGACCGGCAAAGCCCGAGGAATGGTCCGAATATTCGAGGTCAAGGGCGAGCTACGCGGGCGAATCGAGAAACTTCTGGCGCCACCCAAGGACGATCCCAACCCGATTTGCAGAAAATGTACGGGTGACAAGAAGAACAAGCCTGTGCGCGGCATGGAATTCCTTTGGGGATTCAAGCGCGAGGCAAAGGGTTGGAGCGACGGCTACGTACTTGATCCTGAAGATGGCCAAATCTACCACGGCAGCATGGAGGTTATCGATAGCGGTAGGCGTCTAAAGCTGTTCGGCTATGTTCGCATCATCTTCAAGATTGGACGCAGTCAGGTTTGGGAGCGCGCCTCGCCCGGTGAGCTGCAATGACGGGAACGTTTGACATCGCTCATTGACCATCGCGTCGATCCCCATGCCAAGCGCAGTTTACGGAGCACCAATGCCCGCCCAAACGTTCATCACTCAATTCCGCGCGCTGAACCCGACGTACACCATGACTCAGCCACAAACGCTGGCCTGGCTCGTCGAAGCGCACACGCGAGCAGAAGCCACGCTGGCCGCGCGCCAGGCGACCCACTTCGATGAGGCCAAATTTCGAGTGCGGATCGCGCATGCCTTAGCGCGTTTCGGCTGTAGCGCGGACAAGATTGGGACACGTGGCGTAGAGTTCATCGACGGCACGCACACGGTCTGGTCTAACATGCAGATATTTCGTCTCGATGAGCGACCAGAGGGCGAGGGTATGCTGACTCGCATGCGACTCTTTTCCGACGTTGCGGCGCGGGCCTTCGAACGTCTCTACGCAGAACAAGAGCGACCACCCGCGGACCTATTGCATGTCACTTGTACCGGCTACGCCTCGCCGAGCGCTGCACAACGGCTGGTATCGAAGCGCGGTTGGGGAAGCCACACCCGCGTCACCCACGCCTATCACATGGGTTGCTACGCCTCGCTACCGGCGCTGCGCATCGCCGGAGGATTCGTCTCTGCCCCGAGCGCGCTGCGCCCCGACGGCCCGCGTCGAGTCGACGTGGTCCACACCGAGCTCTGTACCCTGCACTTGAATCCGCTCATTCACACACCGGAACAGCTCGTCGTTCAGACCCTGTTTGCCGACGGCATCATCGCCTACTCAGTCTGCGACGCACCCGCCCGCAATGGCGCTCCTGCCCTAGAGCTCCTCGCACTGGCGGAAGATGTCGTCCCCGACTCGACCGATTCAATGCAATGGATCTGCTCGGACTCAGGCATGCAAATGACGTTGGCACGCGACGTTCCAGCGCGCCTGAACGCGGTGCTCGTCCACTTCATGGACCAACTGTGCGAACGAGCGAAGCTCACGAAAGCGGAACGCGCCCAAGCTTGGTTCGCCGTCCACCCGGGGGGACCGAAGATTGTCGACGGCGTACAGACGTTGCTCGACCTAAGTGACGAGCAAGTCCAGCACAGTCGCGATGTGCTCTTCTCCCGCGGCAATATGTCTTCGGCCACGTTGCCTCACGTGTGGATGAGTATGCTGGCAGACCAGAGGGTGGCCGACGGCCACATTGTCGTAAGTGCCGCGTTCGGACCAGGGCTTACCCTGTGCGGCGCCGTGATGCGCAAGGCCGTAGCATGACCGTGCTGTTGGCTGCAGTTCCAGTCGCCATACAAGGCTTGGCCATGGCGTTCGACGAACTCCATTTTCATAGGCGGCGCGGGCTTCCGCGGTGGGAACGCATCGGTCACCCTCTCGACACGCTTACGGTGCTAGCCTGCTACGCTGTCGCCATTACATTCCCGCTCACGGCTTCGTCGGGGTGGACCTACCTGGTGTTGGCCGCGTTCTCATGCCTCTTCGTGACGAAAGACGAGCTCGTGCATGCGAAGCATTGTGAGCCGGTCGAGCATTGGCTGCATGCACTGCTCTTCGTTCTGCACCCGATAGTCCTTGCTAGCGTAGGCTTCATGTGGCTGAAAGACGCTCGGACGCTGGTTCTCGTCTCGGCGGCGCTCACGCTGTCTTTCGGCATCTACCAAGCGCTTTATTGGAATACGCCATGGTCAAGGATGCGTCGCACCCCATAAACAACCAGCTCTATGACCAGCTCGGCGAGCGCTGGTACGAAGCGGACGATGATCCCGTAGCGTTGCTGCGCGCTGAATCCAGGCTCCGAAATCCCTGGATATCGTCGCGATTGCGCGAACGTCACGGCAGCCACGCAAGCCTGCTCGACGTCGGCTGCGGCGCGGGGTTTCTATCCAATGCGCTTGCTCGCGAAGGCTTCGACGTGGTCGGTCTCGACGCATCCGCGGCAAGCCTAGCCGTGGCACGCCGTCACGATGAGACCAGCAGCGTGCGCTACGACACTGGCGATGCCCTGGCATTGCCGTATCCTGCGGCATCCTTCGACGCAGTATCAGCGATGGACTTCTTGGAACACGTCGAAGATCCTGCGGCGGTCGTGGCGGAAGCTGCGCGCGTACTTCGACCTCGGGGCTTGTTCTTCTTTCACACTTTCAATCGCAATCCGTTAGCGTGGCTCATCGTGATCAAAGGCGTCGAGTGGTTCGTGAAGAATACGCCTCCCAACATGCACTTGCTCCGGCTCTTCGTAAAACCCGCGGAGCTTAGCAAGATGTGCATAGACAATGGACTCCTTTTGACCGAGGTTCGCGGATCGGCGCCGGTGGTACGCTCCAAAGCGTTCTTCCGCATGCTTGCCACCGGAGTCGTTCCGCAAGATTTCTGCTTCAAGTTCACGAATTCGACTCGGTTAGGGTATACCGGCTTCGCAGTGCGAAACTGACCCTACGAATTCCTCGACCGAGCTCGGCGCGTGTCGAAACGATCCGAGGCGTCGCCGTCATGGCCATGTCCGATCAAGGGGGTTGCTAGAAAGTATGGCGGGCGCGTGCTTCCTACGCGGCTTGTTCGGTCGCAATTCGGCCGAAACGGCTATTGCCTGACAATTCAACGACACGCTGGGTAAGCTTGCGTTTGGCACGCGTTTCGAGTTGTCGAGCACGCTCCCGAGATACCCCCAGGAAGCGACCGAGTTCGGCAAGTGACTGGCACTCTTCCTCGTCAGCCATCAGGCGGTGTTCGACGATATGGCGTTCACGTCGATCGAGTATGTCGAGCGCAGCATGAACCAGTTGATTTGCCCGCCGACTGCGCTGAGAACGCGCGTAGGCCTCTTCTTGACTGACGTCGACCGAAACAAGAGTGTCCATGAGCGTCATTGTGCCGTCATCGAAGACTCTGGAACTGAGTGAAACGTCTCGGGTTTCCAGACGCGTTATCATCTCCGCCATTTGAACTGGCGAGGCGCCGAATCTTTCAGCGAGCACTTCCATGGCCCGGTCACCCTCGCCCAAGAGGTTGGTGACGCGTACCCTCTCGCGACGCAGCTTGAAGAAGGTTCTCGTGCGAAGCACGCCTGACCCAGCGCCGACCAGACTCCACGAACCAACAATGTAGTTCAGAATGAACGCGCGGACCCAATAGGCAGCGTAGGTCACGAATCGGTTGCCACGTTCAGGTTCGAACTTCGCTAGCGCGTGCATGATCCCGAGGTTGCCTTCGGCCACCAGGTCCGCAATCGGCAAGCCGTAGCGTCGATATTTCCATGCGATCGCAATGACATAGCGCAAGTTGGCCCGAATCAATGCCTCACTCGCTCGGTTGTCCAGATCCTCGTGCCGCCGCCGCCAGAGTTCCGTCTCTTCTTCGCGAGTAAGCTTCGGATGCTTTTGAACCGCTGCCGTGTAGCGGGACAGAGCTGAGTCCAGTTCAGTCTTCATTGCTTTCCTATTCCACGCTGACGCTCGGTGACCTCGCGGGCCCGAACGGCCCCAAGTACGACGCAGTGCTTGCAGCTGCGCGCACAAGCCGGTTTTGCACGACGCATGCCAGGCACTTGCGCGTAGAATGCGGAACCACTTGGCCCGCTCGACCCGGGTTCCGTACACCCACGGCGCGCAGGCGAGTCTGTTGCGGCCTGCCTCTACGGTCAACGAGCAGTGGGCCGCCATCGAGCAAACCAGCGATTGGAGATTTCGCAAAATGCCACTGCGATTCGCAGAAGGCGAGAATTGCTGCCCATGGTTACAGACTGCGGTGTGGGGCAAAGTCCATCCCGTCTCGGTTGTTTGCGAGAGTCTTGATGAATCGTTTGGATCTCCGCGACTTGAACGGTCGCATCGAGGTCGATCAAGAGGTTAGTTCGGGTGCAGCCGCCCCCTGAATTGACTGTCGACAGGATGCAGCCAAACGCGTAGCCTACCGATCTCCGGTCGGGGCCTTGTCGCCTCGTGAGGCCGCGAGATTTGCATTCCATTGGAATGGCCGTTGCAGCGCAGGTGACGTTCCATTTGCCGAGGGTACACGCATGAACTCCCCGTCAGTCGACAACACGCCGCTTTCTCCCTGGTGGCAAAAGGCGGTGATCCTGGTTTTGGCCTTTGGCTTCACGTTGCTCACCATAGTTACGGTGAAGACCTATAGCGGCGCCCCACCTATCCCTTCGCGCGTGGTGAATCGGATGGGTCAGACGCTGTTTACGGCGAATGACGTGAACAAGGGGCAGGAGGTCTTCTTCAAGTACGGCCTCATGGAGCATGGCACGCTGTGGGGACACGGTGCCTATTTGGGACCGGACTACACCGCGGAATACTTGCACCGACTGACAGAAATCGCACGCGATGCGGAGGCACTGGGTCGCTACGGCAAGCCCTACGGTGAGCTCCCTCAGGAACAAGCCCATGTTGCAGGCGAATTGGTCAAGCAGTCGTTGAAGCAGAACCGCTACGACGAAGTCAACCATACGTTGGTGTTCACCCCAGGAGAGCAGGCCTCGTTCGTTACGCAGCAACGAGAATGGATGGACTACTTCGCTGGGGCAAAACCCGCACCGGGACTTCCGGTTGGTTTCATCCGCGATGCAGACGAACTGCGGTCTTTGAATGCCTATTTCGCCTGGGCGACCTGGGCCACCGTGGCGCCGCGCCCTGGCACGCAGGACTCGTACACGAACAACTGGCCATTCGAACCTCAAGCAGGAAACACGCCAACTGCATCCACCTATCTGTGGAGCGCGCTGAGTCTCGTCTGTCTATTCGGCGGCCTCGGAGTAGTACTGTTCATCTTCGGCAAGTTCGACTACCTCGGTTGGGGTGCGGTTGCCGGAGCCACTCATGTGCACGAAGGGCCACTTCACCATTGGAAGGTAACACCGAGTCAGAAAGCGCTTGGGCTATTTTTCGCGGTCGTCGCACTACTCTTTCTGCTGCAAACCACGATGGGTGGCGTACTGGCCCACTACCGCGTAGAGCCTGAGGCTTTCTACGGGTTCGACCTTGCCAAGTTCTTGCCCTACAATTTGGCTCGGACGTGGCACCTGCAACTGGCCATCTTCTGGATAGCCACCGCTTGGGTCGCCGGAGGCCTCTTTCTGGCTCCGCTCGTTGGTGGGGCAGAGCCGAAAGGGCAAAGGGTAGGGGTATTCGTTCTTCTGGGCGCCCTTATAGTCGTCGTGTTTGGCAGCCTCTTTGGCGAAGCTTTGGGCATCAACAACAAGTTGGGAACGCTGTGGTTCTGGCTAGGCCATCAGGGGAGCGAGTATCTGGACCTCGGTCGCTTCTGGCAGCTGCTTCTGGCAGTGGGCTTGGCGTTTTGGCTATTTCTTATGTTCCGTGCCCTTCGGCCCGCAATGAAATCTGGCGCACAGGGGGAGTTGCCCTCTTTGTTCCTTTACGCGGCAGTTGCCATTCCTTTGTTCTATTTGCCTGCGTTGTTCTATGGACCCCATACCAACTTCGCGATCATAGACAATTGGCGTTTTTGGATCATACATCTCTGGGTGGAAGGCTTCTTCGAACTATTTGCCACCGTGCTGGTGGCCGTCATGTTCGTTCAGATGGGACTCGTCAGTACCAAGACTGCCACGCGTCTGGTCTACCTCGATGCGATTCTCTACCTTACGGGCGGCATCGTTGGTACAGGTCACCACTGGTACTTCACCGGCCAGGGTACGTTGAATATGGGATTGGCATCATGCTTCAGCGCACTCGAGGTAGTGCCGTTGACACTCTTGACGCTGGACGCGTGGGACTTCATCCGCCTCAAGGATCAGAGTTGCGCGGATTGCCACAGGCCATTGGCCGCGCACCAGAAGTGGCCGATCTACTTTCTCATTGCCGTCGGCGTTTGGAATTTCGTAGGCGCTGGAGTCTTCGGGTTTCTCATCAACCTACCCATCGTTTCCTACTTCGAGATTGGCACGGGACTTACAGCCAATCATGGCCACGCTGCCATGTTTGGTGTGTTTGGCATGCTGGCCCTGGGGGTCGTACTCTTCTGCCTCCGAGCCATCCGCAGCGACGCCATCTGGAATCGTGTCGAGAAATTCGTCCGAGTCGGATTTTGGGGACTCAATATCGGGCTCGGGTTGATGATTGTCATCGATCTGTTCCCGGGAGGCGTACTGCAACTCTGGGATGCCATTCAACATGGCTACTGGCACGCACGCCGATTGAGCTTCCTCATGCACGGCCTCTACCATACGTTGGAGTGGATACGCATCGGAGCGGATCTAACCTTCTTGGTCGCCGGTGCACTTCCGCTTTCGTTGGCAGTATTGCTGCTCGTTTTTGCCAAGGATGCTCCGCAAGAAGCTCAGCTGTGATGGCGGGCTCACCTCGCGTCCAGCGTTCTGGAGACGCTGTCGCAGTCCCTGCTGTGCCTACACCCAATCTGAGGCTGAGTCACCCGTTAAGCGCTGCCAACGTTCATCGGCGGTTTGATGCTGGGACGTGCGCCCGGATATCGGGAATCTACTGGAGCCGTGTCGTTGCCGAGAACTGGGAAGGTAAATATGAAGTTCGTGCCTTTCCCCTGTTCGGAGCGCACGTCGATGCGACCGAAACGCTCTCGGACCGCTTCCCATACGGCTGCCATGCCCACCCCTCGACCAGAATGTTCGCTAGCAACATCCCGCGAGCTTACGCCATCTGCAAAGAGCGCACGCACGAGCTCTGCTTGGGTCGTCGCTGGCAGACCTTTTGCGATGGCTCGCTCGCGAATGCGTTGCCAGTCCACACCGCGGCCGTTGTCTTCGATTTCAATAATGTAGTTGCCCCCGGTGACCCGAGAGCGAAACGCTATCGTCCCAGAACTGACTCGACCAGCGGCTTTGTTCTGCTCCTCACTGGGAAGCCCGTGGTCGACGGCATTGCGGATGACGTGGGATAAGACCTGGAAAAACCCGCTCCAGCGCTCGCGCGGAAGGCGCACGTCGCCGTCGTCGATGATGCAAGTGATCGCGCCTTTTCCGAGTCGAAGCGCCAAAGCTTTGGCTTGCTCCGCAGCGCGCTGGAACCGAATCGTCGTCGGCTCGTGCTTGAGTCGTGTCAACTGATCGGCAATCGTTGCCGCGGCGGGTACTCGACGCGCTGCGGTGATGATTTCCTGCAATTCGTCGTGGTGCACTTCGATCACGTCGTCGAGCTTGCCGCCGATCAGTGGGACAATGCGCCGGGCGAACTCGAGCCACTTTTCTGTGGCTAGCGGCAATTGTTCACGCATCTTGTCGGTGCCCTCGTCTGCGGCGCACGTTTCGAGCCGGTGACACGCTTCTGCGACACTTTGAATACCGAACAGACTACAGTTGCCCTTCAGGGTGTGCAGCATTCTGAGCAAGGTGGTGTCATCGATATCGCGCTTGCAATTCAGCTCGTCCACCAGAGTAGACGCTTCATTGAAGAACTCAACGAACCCATTCTTGTCCTTCATTACTCGCTCGAACACGCTGATGAATTCGCGCTGCTGCGCCTCGTTCCTCATTCGTTCAACATCGGCAGAAATATCGGACACTATTAGCAACACCCCAAGCAACTGCTCGCCGTCCATCACCGGTCGATACGCTAATGCGTAATGTCGCCCCTGAATCGTGACAGATTTCGTCATCTGCTCCAGACATAGGTCAAGTGGCAGCATCGCCTCCACGACAGACTCCCAGCCCAATCGCATCATCGCCCGAGAGCGGTCATCCGGACCGAGCACATCGAAGAAGGGGCGTCCTTTGCCGTTGGGGAACCAGCCAGCAAAAGCGCTCGATTGTTCGTTTGCCAAAGTTCCGTCGGGCATGATGGTGACCAGCCCTTGCTCGACCGTGTCGAGAACGATGCGCATGGCATGATTCCGCTGCGCTAGTTCTGCTGTTCGCGCCGCCACCATCGCTTCCAGATTCTGGCGGTGGGCCGCCAATTCTAGATCACGAGCTGATATGTCCGCGAGCATCTCGTTGAACGCGTCTGTCAAAAGGCCGAGTTCGTCATTGCTGCAGCGACGCGCACGTACTGAATAGTCCTTGTTCGCCCGCACTTCGCGGGCTGCCATGGCAAGAGCCCCAATCGAGCGATTGATCCCTCGACCAATCCACGCAGTCATGACCGTCGAGATGAGCAGCACCAATGCCGAGAGACCAAGACTCATACGCAATGATGCTCGTGTGCTTTCGATCTTCTGCGCAGCAACCCTGCGGACCTTGACCGCCAACTCGCCTTCGAGGCGTCGCATGGATGAAAGCAGCTTGCTTTCGGCCGCAAACCAGTCTTCGGCGCGCGTCCCGAGCTCTTCGTCTTCGCCGGCCTCCTGAGCGCGCTTGCGCATATCTGCAATTGAAGTGACCACTGGTTCGGAAAGCACGCGCTCGATCTCGCGGATTTGTTGATCCGTCGCACTCGATCTCAGTGCATCGAGATACACCTGTTGTTCGGAGACGAGGGTTACGAGTTGGCGAAAGCTACCTGGAGGGAATTTCCCCACAGCAAGCACGTTGGCGAGCAGCGCCTGCTCTCGGCTCATGCGTTCGCTCACCTCGAGCGTACCAACGAGCATGGTGATGTTGCGCAGCAATTCTCCGTCATTCGATAGCTGAGTGAGTGCCGCCGTGGCGTTGATGAGCGCCGTGGTGGCCTTGCCTTGGCGCTCAAGAAGTTGGGCCAGACTCAGTTGGCCCTCATCGGCTTGCTTGCGCGTGGCTTCGAGGAGTTTGAGCGACTCAAGCGCTGCGCCAAGGTCGCGGGCCAAGCGGGCAGGCAGAGATCGCACGTCACGTCCTGCCAAGAAAGCCTGTAGTGCACCGAGCCGCTGGTCACTCTCTGCTCGAACACGGCGCAACTGCGGACTTTCCTTGGTCGCTTTCGGCAGATCCAGAGCCGTCTGGGCGCGCTCGTCTTGAAGCCCATGAATCGTATCACTCATCGCAGCAGAGAGCCGAGCCAAGTCTTCTATCGTTCCCAAGGCCTCGGCGCTCCGCGCCTGTTGTTGCGCATCGCGAGCCAATAGAATCCCGAGAACGAGTGCACCTGCCACCGGGATCCCAGCGAGAAGCAGCAGCTTGAGGTGGATTGGTATAGTGACACGCTGAGCCATCATTGCCTCGCAGCCGTCGCGCTAGGGCGGAGCTTCAGTCGAGACAACGGCGGACTCAGAAAAACGATAAGTCGGAATAGTGCCGCGATTGGTTGTGTACGCCTGCTGTACCGGTCCCACGGACAATCGCGACCTTGCTCCCGTAGGGAGTAGGAAAACAGCCTACCGTCATAGCAAACGCGTCCGTCTGCTTCTACTCCAACTGTGGTCGCTTGAGTTGGCTTCAAGTGCCTGGTGAGCGTCGATCGTTTTCAGCTGCGTCTGCTTCTCCAGAGCAGACTTCTCGGCAGCTGCTGCGTGCAGTTCAGCCGCAGCCAAGCCGCGTTCGAGCTGAGCCGCGCGCTCGTTCTTGGTCTCGCTCAATGAACACCCGCCGGGCATGGGCCGACAAACGTCCCCTGCTGCGTCAGATTAATCCCCCGACATTGCTGTACTACCTGCGACACCAGCAGCATCGGGGTAACCACCCGAATTTACGGCCAACTCGCACTGGCGATTTCCCTATCTTGGGATCGGCCAAGTACCGGGCCGTAGTCACGCCTAACCAACATCATGGAGCTCGAACTGACCGAAGCTACCTTCTCTTCGGCGCTGTCGTCGGCTGAGTCAGCCCGTCACCGGATAGTCCGCGGTCAAAGAAGGCCACTGCCTCGTCACCAACTTGCCGCTGGACAAGTGCGCGATCGACGGCCGGGTCGGGATCGTTGCACACCGCCGAGGCCACCCGTCGACCAAGATCGTTGCACAGCGCCATGAAGACGAAGTGACCACCATGCACGAGCTCGGTGAGCTGTGCGCCAATCGCAGCGCGTCCCAGGAAGATCCTTTCCAAGACGAAGTCCCGCCCCACTGCTTCCGCAGTGGCCGGATACCAGAGCCGCGTGGGAAGCGGCCGCTGACGCGTGGCATCAAAGAAGGCGAAGGTCGTCTGTCCGACGTGGAAGGCCGAACGCTGTGCGGCGAGCACTTGCGGCGCTTTGATCGCGGGCGAGGCCCTACCGCAACCCAGCAAAGCTAAGGCACAACTCAGAATCGCTTCCCGATGAGAAGGCATCGACACCGAGCTCGCAGGCTACCGGCCGGTATCGGCCCAAGTCAACGTCGGCCCTGACGTTGATGCCGGCCAATGCGGCAAAACGGCAGTCCTAACTGCCCGCGAAACCTATTGGCCACGCCCCCCGTAGAGGGAGATAGAATGATTGTCGAAGCAGTTTCCGGCCGCGGCTCCAACGATTTCGGTGTTGGGCAAGGGGCGGAGCAGACTTCATTGTCCCAAGGCCCATCGAAACTCGATTGCCAGGCATACCCTTCTGGCGCGTACGAAGGCACGTAAAAATGACCGTCTATTCGGACACTGCGGTATCTCGCTACATGTCGCGTGCAAATCAGTTTCCAAAGCTCTCGCGCGAAAAGGAGCTAGAACTCTTCGACCATTGGCAGAGCCGAGGCGATTTGACTGCCAAGGAAGAATTGGTCAGCGCCAATTTGCGCTACGTCATAACGATTGCCTTGAAGTATCGCCACTATGGGCTGCCGCTAGCCGACCTGATTTCGGAAGGTAACGTCGGAATCGTTCATGCCCTGGGCAAATTCGATCCCGAGCGCAAATTCCGCTTCGTCACCTATTCAGCGTACTGGATCCGAGCGTTCATTCTGGATTATGTGATTCGGTCTTGGAGTCTCGTGGGTGCTGGGTCAGGTGCCTTGCGGTCCAAGATGTTTTTCAAGCTGCGCCGCGAAAGAGTTCGAGTCACCAATCTCGTTGGCGATGGTGAGCGAGCCAACGAGCTCCTGGCAGAACGGCTCAACCTGTCGCGCGACCAAGTTGTCGAGATGGTCGGTAGGGTGACGGTAAGAGATGTCTCCTTGGACACCAAGGTATTCGACGACAGTGGAACTGCACTGGTAGACACCTTGGTTTCGCCCAGCACGAATCAAGAAGAGGCCTATTCGAGTTCGCAGGGCCAGCAACACATGCGTGACGTCGTGAATGCCGCGCTAAACGTTTTGGATCGACGCGAACGATTCATCGTAGAGCAACGAGCCATGGCTGACTCGGACCAAGAGAAGTCATTGGCCGAACTTGGCCGACATCTGGGAGTGTCGCGGGAACGCGCTCGCCAGTTGGAGGTGCGCGCCATGCGCAAATTGAGGTCGAGCATCGCTGAGATGGCCGGTGGCGACAGCGTGGCTAGTCTGGCGTTCGGCCGCGCCGCTTGAGCCGCGCGCGGGATGATTCAGCGCCCGGCGCACGCAGCCAATCCAGTCGCAGCAGATCGTTTTTCTCACGCTGCCACGGTGATTCTCAGTGGGAACAGTGATCTGCACAGTTACCAAGGGTGCCTTGGATAGGTACCGGAATGGCTCAAAGTCTCGTTGACTCCGGGACTCTTTTTCGTTTGAGTCAGGCATCATGCCCAAGGGGAACACCTGGAGATTTGCGCGAGGATTCAGTGCTCTAGGACTCGCTTTAGTGTTGCTATTGCCCGGTCTGGCAGAATCCGCCGAAGCGCCGTCCGGTGATCCACATTGGTTCCGCTTGGGCAATGTAGTGGGCGCGGTATGGGAAGAGGGCAAAGGTCAGCTGCATATCGTAGGCGATCGTGACGCCAAAGCGGCGGGGTTTTCGGCTCAGGATCTCGCGGTGGCGCTCGAGTGGGGTAGTGGCCGCGCCGACAACCCAGGCTACGTGTCGATTGATCCAAAGCCTGCGGATCCGAAGGGCCCCTTCATGGATGTCGTCGTCAACGATGAAGCGCTCAATACATCGTTTGGCTGGACGATGTTCGAGGCAGACCGCGTGATGAAGTCCATGGCTCTTGGCGCGGACAGCCTCACGCGCGCTATGGTTGACATCCCGGTGCCGGGTTTCAAAACCATAACCAAGATCAGCGATTCCCGTTCGGACGCCTCAACGGACATTTGGTCACGGTTCTGGTTTCGTCCGGGACCGCACCAGGAGCAAGCCGACCGGCACGCCTTCAGAATCTCGAATGCAACCGTCAGGATTGACACTGAAGTTCTGCTGCGAAAGGGCAACGCGCTGGTAAGCTCTGGTGGCAAGCGGGATCCCGTTGCCGATGAGTTTGCGAATTTCTTCAACTCAAACTATGACAAACTAGCCCGCGAAGAGCCCGTTTTGCAGCGTTTGCAGCAGTTGTTCAGGCTACTGCTCGTAGCTGAGTGGGTTCGCTCGCAACGATTCCCCATAGATTCTGCCTATCTGCGTCATGCAGCGGAACCCCAATTCCCCATGCCGATGGAAACACCATCGATAGGCGTGGAGTCGATATCGACGCATGGAGCTGCTGTTCGTCATGCGCAGGTGTTTGGTGGCGTTAGTTTTGCGGGACTGGAATTGGCAGTAGCGCGCGCCAATCTCGAGCGATTCGCGACCGACGCACTCGATGCTGCCCGCAAACCACATTCAGTGGCCACCGCCCAAACTGGCGCCGGGGTTGCAGTGGCCTCCATCCCTCCGGATGCCACCCGCAGGCCGCGCTATACGAAGCACCTCCTCGCCAAAATCCCACTACTTGAAGGAAGATTCCTCGAACTTTGGGGGCGTCCACCGGTGGGCGGCGAACTGTCAGAATACGATGCGGAAGATACCGTCTTGGCTCAGCCGGAACTATTTGGGGTCAATCCGAATCCAGTCACCTTCGAGCGTGGTGTATTGGGGCCATCTGGAAGTTCTCGTCGGACTGAGAAGCGCGGAGTGCAAGGGCAGGAGCCATTCCCTTTGCGTGCTTACCAATTGTTCGATGTAGAAGGCCAACTGTGCGGAAACTTCACCAAGCATCGTCTTGACCAGCAGATGGCACGTTTCGTGGTCGAACCACTGGACGCATCTGATCCCTGGGTACTGCTCCCTGACGGAGAATCGCTGGTTTGGGCTCAGCAAAGTCCCGAACACTTGTTGCATTTCGAACCGAGGAGTGGCCTCCTGCTTGCAGAGCAATTTGGGCGCCAGTTGGTCATATATCAGCGCAACCGACATCAGACGCTGGAACGCATTACTCTAGCGGACCAGAGCGGAAAGGAGCAGCCACTCTTCCAAGGTACGCTCGGCAACAATGGTCGGCGTCTCCTGTCGCTGCGTCCAGTATCCGGTGGTACATCTATCGAGCTGACCCATGCCAGCAAGAGGCTTTGGCCAGCCTCCGAACGAAAGCAGCAACTGAAGGTTCGATCCCCCTATCAGAAGCCAGGTGAGTGGCGCACGCTCTCGATTGACATGGACACTGGAACCTTGGAGGGAACTGGCACCGACGCACGGCTCGCGGAATACCTCGGCATTCAGGGTCATCGGATTGCGCGAGCGCTACTGCAAGCGCGAGATACACCAACGGTTCTCGGCCTGGGTGCGCGCACCCTGGTTATCTCCGGAAAGACTCGTGAGCTCTGGTTGTTGGACACCTCGGTGGAGAATCGAACTCGATTGGTCAGTCTATTCCGACGCGCAACAGACACGGCACCCGAAGATGCACTCGAGGCCGAAGACGGTTTTACCGCGTTCATCTTCAAGTCAGCCAAAGAGTACCAAGTAGAATTGACGGCAGGTGACGGTCGACATGTATCCCTCTCCGGTGCAGAGGCGCAGGCATTTGTCCGAAGCCGTCGAAATGCGACCAGGCCCACGCCAGGGCCAGCGGATGACCTGATTCAACACGGGTTACCAGAGAAGCAGAACCGCGAGCAACGCGAGAAGCTGTATCAACTGATGCTCCCCAGAGCATCTTTCGACCCACTCGATAGCCGGGTTCACGCTGCCCGCCACGCACGGCTCGCAGGCTAAGTCCAGGGCCACTAACCTTTGGCACAGTTGGGCGCAGACGCTTCGTGAAGCTCAAAATCCGCCACTTCGCGCTTGGTTGCGCCGAAAACCACATACACATCGGACCCAATACGCGTGACGTGATCGCCGTACTTGGAAGCTGCCTTCGAATACCCGTCGCTTCGATAATCAGCGAGTAGAGCAGTCAGGAGTTCAGCGGGGTCTGCGCCGCTAACACGACTCATGGCGGTTTCCGCGCGTGCTCTGCCGTAGATCGTCCGGCTAACACCAGGCGCATCTTCGATTCGAAGGCCAAGGACCAGATCACTTCCATCGACTTCAAGGGATGACAAGCGCTTTCCAAGCTCCGGCTGCAGCCCCGCACGAACTGCGTTCAAGTCAGTGCGATCACGATGTGCTCGGGCAAAAATGCCAGAGAGTTCCATGAGAGCAACGGCGGTCTCGCCCTCTGCATCCTGTAGAATGGGACCCGGTTTACGACACCCGTTCAACTGGCGTCCTAGGCTTGAGGATGAACGAGCAGCCCATTTGCCTGTCATTTTGCTCTTGAATTGTTGGGTAGTGAGTTGGTGCTTTGACGAGTCGATGCTCGTGGGTTGGATTGCCAACCACCCATAGTCCGCTTGCGCAAGAGTGCTCTGAACCCCATTCCCATGTGCCGAACCAACCAGCATGACGGCAAGTTGCTGCGGCGCGGCTCTGGAGATTGACAGCATGTTCAGCGTCATCACACGGCTGCGTTGGTTCGTCACTTCGAAGAATTCCAGGACTCGCTCGAAGTCGTTCTCAATCTCCGGCTCGATGTAGACTTGACGCGAGCGAGCTCGCTCACGAATTCGATGCATCTGCTCTAGGACTTGCTCGGTGGATCTGTCTAGACGTTCCGTGGTCCGCCATTCCTGAGTGACCCAAGGATCGGCCGCCAAAATGCGTTGCCAGGTGCGATCGCGGTCACCTACTTTGGCGAGTTGTGTGGCCTCCTCCCGACTGAGCGCTGCCGCGCCGATTCGGATTAGGTACTCGGCCTCTGGGTTACCGGTAACGGTCAATTCCTTGGCGTAGAGATCGGGCTGCTCCAGGCCATGTACCGGTGTGGGGCTTAGCACTGCGACATATTCGGCTGCACTGATTTCCCCCTGAGCCAGTAGCGCTGTGAGCGAGTCAAAGGCAAGACTCTTGTCCTTCTCGAGTTCGAACAATCGACGCACGCGCGGCGTGTTCAACTGCGTGCCAGTCGCTGCACCCTCCACGCCAACGACAATGCTGGCCTGTTGGTGCAACCGGAGCAGCATGATGGCGATTTCGATCTGGCTCAGGATTGAGGAATGATTCTCCTGAATCACGATCACGAAACCTCGGGATCCTCGTGTCGGATTTGCATTCAACGTACCAACACCGTTGGCACACCGTCGTGCGAGTTGAACCAGCTTCTCGGGGGCGCCACTCATCCCAGCACTTGATTGCGTGGCACGTGCAGGCGTCTGACGAGTGCCACCACAGCCAAGCACGAACGCAAACAGCAGCATGGTCGTGAGCCAAGCTTGGGTCTTGAGTGCACTCCGCGCTACTAGCCTATGGGTAGATGGGTGAGACACTGTTCAATTACCGTGCTAAGGGTTGAGGTTTCAACGGGCAACCAATGCAGAAGTAGCTCTCTGGCGCGGGGATCACGCGTTGCGCTGATGGCGCGCACGATGCCAAGCCGCGCCAGTTCATCGAGCTCAGTCGTGTACACCTTTTTGACGTATGAAAATTGCTCGGCAAGCGCGACTTTGTCGGCGACATCTTCGAGGACTTGTGCAGCAACGCGGACAACGTCGCGCTCAGGCGCGGCTTCGATCAGCCGGAGCGCACCCCAGACTTCTGCGCGCTTTCGCATCTCGCTGGCGAGGCGCATGAGGTCTTGCTGGGCGCTTGCCAGGCCATTGGAAGCTCGAACACACAAGCGGTCTGTCATGCTGGCCGGCAGCTGCACATCATCGAGTACCAATACGAAACGCGGTGCCCACCGTCGGCCGGCAATGGCCCATTCCTCTTGGCACCAAGAGGACGCAACGCTCTCTCGCGTCGCCACGAATAGGAGGCATTCGAATGCAACGTTTCGCAAGCGCGATGCCAATGCCACGCCTGGCTCAAACGGGTCGACACACAGGGTGATGTCCACAGCTGCAAATGTCGTTGTCACCAACTGACCGATGGGCATTTGACGCCAGGTGCAGTCCCCCGAGCGAGCACCTTTGACGCACTTGTGCGAAACGAAACACGTGTAGGGCACAGCCGAATTCCCTCACTACCGCGCCGGAGGATAATCGCGTAATGGGCTCGATATCAACACATCTTCGGTCGGACACGGCCGCCAGTCCGATGACGGTTGATCAAACACGGTGACTTGAATGCTCGCAGCCCTTGGCGCCGCGACTATCAATTAAGGTGCTACTCGGGTGGACGCAATTTCGCACTGTCGCTGTAACTCACTATTCGAAGTGACGACTCACCCAAGTGCTTATGCGTAGCTCCTGTCGGATCACATCCTGCTTTGGGGTGTTCCACCAGATGGCGACGGAAGTCATCCCACAGCGCTGATAGGAATCGACTAGCCATCAAGTGCGCTCCGCGTTCGTTGAGATGGTGATCGTCAATGGCAAGACCTTTGGAACGGAACCGTCCCATTGAGTCTTGACCACCCATGGCTTGATACAGGTTGTAGAACGCGACTCCGTTCTGCAACGCGACCCTACGGAGGGACTCAACCACACGCGCGATGGCAGGATCCGAGTGGGGAGCGTCAAATTTACGCTGGATGTCTGGTGGAGCGATCATGATCAGAGCCTGGCCAGGGTGCACCTGCCGACGCCGCGTCATGATGAGCCCCACGTCTTGGCCGTAGGTATCGCTAAAGTGAGTGTTGGCTCCGAACCAGTAAGCGAGAAGCGCGTGGGGACGCAGTACGCCCGTTTCCCGCGCAGTCTCTGGATCTTCTTGGGTGAGCGCGCGGTAGTAAGCGCCGCCAATGCCGAAGCTATCTACGACGAAGCCTTTTGTGTTGCGTTCGAGCGCCGCTCCAAGCAGTCGAGTTGGACGGTTGGAAGTCGTGACGATTTCGAGGCGATGCGGCCCCTCGGCGAAGGAGAATTCGCGTGCCGCGACGTGGCGCTCAGCAGCATCAGTGTTCACCGGGCCAATAGGAGCGCCGTCCAGCAAGACATCGAAGGCGCCACCGCCAGGTTGAGTCAGAAAGTAGATCGTTGCCCGATCCACAGTTGTCCCAATTGGCGACCCAGCAGGCGCGGTTGCCAAGAGAATGCGCGCGTTGGCAAGATATCCTTCGGCAGTGATCCCCGAAAGCCCGTACCGCTTATCAGGCGCTTGGGGACTGGACATGGCCCACACATGCCAGCCAAAGGCGGGCAGCTCCTGCACCACGTCGATATGCCGATACCATGGCCACGGGCGACCAACTGCGAGGAACCCATGTCCTGCGTCGCCGTAGCGCAGCTGCAGGGAGCGTCTCAGACTTGAGGTAAAGAAGTCACGCGTCAAGTTGGAGTCACCGTAGACACCGATCCGCAGCGGTTCGGGTCTACCACGACGCAGCATCCGCGCTGCCTGCTCATAGAAGTCCGCCAGCGCCGATCCGTTTTCGATCGGCGGTGCTAAAAATGTTGGTTGTGCAACAGGCTCAACTGGGAATGGCTCCAATGAAAGCGCAGGACAATTCTCGTGGAGCTGAGGCGCCAGCGGCGCAACAGCGGGGGCACTGCCAATCGGAGTCGTGTTTGGCAGAACCGGCGTATTGGGCAAAGCCGCCGCCGTGTTTGGCGAAGGCGCCGTCTCAGTGGTAAGCGCACGGACATTCAGTGCATTGGTGTTGTGCAGAGCCACTGGAGGCGCTGCGCAGGTGGTGCCCACGGCGGCCAGCGCCACGGTCCATAGCTTTGGACCGATGGTGAACTGGGGCGACTCGAACCGCATGCGGGAACTTGACACGACCCGCGCAGGCAAGCTTGCTCCTGACGCGGGAAGCTTGATCTCCGGGTTTGGAAGCTTTCCCCACAGCCTATTTGGGCTGGATCCGCAAATTCACCGTTTGGCCGCCGTCCAGACCATCCAGGATCCAGCAGAAAATAGGCACCGTCCCCGGGGGGAAGCTTCAGAGTTCAGAAACCAAGCTTCCAAACTCGCGAACCAAGCTTGCGGAACCGGGCGCAAGCTTCGCGACCGGTGCACCAGGCTTCAAAATCAGGCGCGAAGCTTCAAAAACCGGATCCTTGAGATTGGGTAGTGCCATCGTGTCCATGCTCTGGCTTAGCGTGCTTAACGGAGGCGGCTTGCCATCGCGTCCATGGGACTTGTGCGGCGCGCACAGTGGGTAAGGGGCGGAAATCGTTGGTACTGGACCTGAGTCTGTTCAACGCGATGGCCGCTCGGTAACCCATTTCGCGAAACCACGCCGCATGCGCCGACAGGCTGCTCAACTTGGTCGGCATCGACCGGGCGGTCGAGAACAAGGCTTGGCTTGGGTAAGACTCATCGACCGACACGCTCGCTCACCGGCATGGGGCGGAGAGAGCGCTTCCATTGGGCGGAGAGAGCGCTTCCATTGGGCGGAGAGAGCGCTTCCATTGGGCGGAGTGAGTGGTTGTTGGATTTTTGGTTGGGGAGGCGTGGTGACAGCCCTGCGCGCTGGTGGCGGCGTGGTTACAGCTCTGCGCGCTGGTGGCGGCGTGGTTACAGCCCTGCGCGCTGGTGACGGAGGATGCGGCGCGGAGGAATTGGTGCGGTAAAGTCGCGGGGAGTCACGATGGACGGTCGCGGGTAGAGCGCGCGTTTCCGCGATGACCAGAACCAAATCGCCACTGGTGAGCTTGCCACTCCCAGCCTACTGAATGCATGGTCGCGCTGCCCATGAACTATTCGGCGATCCCGAAGAGTTGGCGCTGGCTCCCTCTGCCGATACGAAACAGGGTGGCGGCCGCGAATAGCTGGCGTTCGCAACGGACAACCTTGCGCCGCGGTGTTGCAAGCGCCCATCGAAGCGTCGCAAGGCACGTGGACCGCAATGGGGAGCCATTGGCACGGGTTCCAAGCTGGCCGAACGACGCCTGCCAGCCTAACCGGGTGCCTGCTTCCCAAGGATTACGGCGGGACCTGTGCAATGCGACCGCGCGTCGTTCGTCACCAGCCGTGGTAGACTCGACGTTCATGTCGACCGAGTACGCAATCGAGACCTCCAAACCGTCGTTGTCACAATGCGAGTGCTGTGGCGGTCTCACCACTCGACTTACTCGGTTTGTGTACCGCGGGGGCGACGCATTCGCTGTCTACTACGCAATCTACTCGAACAGCCACCGCGAAAATGAAGTTGACATGTTAGTTTCGCTCGGCGAATGGGGCGAAGGTAGTGACCCGTCGCAACGTGCCGCCTTCTATTGCCGAGTCCGCCCAAGCGAAAACTCCTACGACGTCAAGCTTGTCGACGCGGCGGAGTCACCTTGGAGCACAGTTGCTATCATGGGCCAAGAGCTTTCGCGCGCGGAAGCCCTCAGTCATCCGTGGAAGCAGACGGCGTTCGAAATACTCGACGAAGCGTTTCTACGTGACTGCTCCCTCCGCGGCTTCCTTCATCGCGTGGCGTGCGGAGATCCCGCTGTTCCACTGGAGCATAGCTTTGGCATGCCGGATGACGTCTTCGCCCTTGGTGACGAACGAAGTGAACGGGCTGAGGTGCGTCGCAACTTCGCTTCACTCGATGGAAAGCGGTTCTTCGTTCGCTGTTTGCTACCCGTCCCCGTGGAAGATTATGGGACTTGGTCCATTGGACTCTGGGTCGAGGTTTCGAAGGACAACTATGACCGAGTCTGGAGCGCCTGGGACACGCCAGAAGACTGGGTGCGCCTCCAATTTTCTGGATCCGTCGCTAACGATGGGGCGGAACTTGGCCTTCCCATCATATCTGGAACTACCGTACACGTGCACGCGCCAGACCCGAGCACGCCACTACATGTCGAGTCAGTGTCGAGCAGCGAACTGAGCACGTTTCTCTCCAAGACGTGGACCAAGGCGTCTTTCGAGAGTTACGCAGTCATTCGTGGTTTCTTGTGAAGCTACGACCTGCGTACTCTCGAACTAGAAGCCGCCGCCCAGTTCACAACTGAACTTGACGGGCGCAGCGCCCGCAACTTAGGATGACTGAACTCGCTCGACAGTGTGTTGTGCTCACGCTTGACAGTGACTTTCGAACTTGTCGACGCAATCGTCGACGGGTCGTGCCCGCCACCTCTCCGGGTAAGGGCGGTGGCCAACTCCTGCTGAATTGTCGAACCCGCCGCGAGCGGCTGTCTTCCCACCTGACGGGTTCCGGTGATACTGTGCGGGCTGCGGGTTATTGCCGAACGTTGAGACTCGACGAACACACGAGCGGCTCGCTACGACGCAGCCGACGCCCGGAAGCGAAAGGATATGCGCAGCTGCTGGCCCCGCACACGCTCCGCAGCAGAGCGGCACCAAGAAGCGCCTCGACGCGTCTCTCCTTTCAGGGCAAAAGGTTCGAGTCAATCTCGAGATAGGTCAGCGTGGGGATGATGTCGCCGTTGAGGTACGCTGCCACGACTAATGTATCACCGCGAGCCGCCATGACGACGTAACGGGACAGAGGAGACGACACTGCCCCGCCCAAGTCAAAACGGAAGTGAGTGAGTATGGGATCCGCCTCGGTGAGGCGGGCCACCACGAGCTCTGCCGTCCCGCTTCCGCTTGTCTCAGTCTGACTGCAGGTGTACGACGGCATCTCGCCAGAGCCAGTGGCTGTCTCCTGGAGCGCATAGGTACCCTCGGACGAGTACCGGACCCATGCAGCGAAAACCGTACCCGACTGAGTACGGGCCAGATCGAACCCAGAGACCGCTCCGGTCCGCTGCATGTTGCAGGTGACCATACCGGAACAGTGACCGCCATGCTCAGACGAGATTGGCACTGATGGACAGTCACTAGTGCCCGGGAAGTAGGCCGACTCAGGAAGCACGAGCGAAAGCCAACCGGAATCGGTTGTGGAGTTCCTCGAGAGCACGCGTATGCCATCACGGAACTTCGCTGCGACCGCTGGAAACGCCGCCGTACCGTGAAGACCACCGGGGAGGAGCCGCAGAGGCGCTTCGCTTAAGGGCGCGTCACCCGTGACGTTCGCGAGCAGGTTCTGCGTGTCCCCGCTGGGGCTGCGGAGATAGAGCGGGCTGTCGCCAGAGCTTGTCGAGGAATTCCAAGCTACCCAAGGCCGCCTCTCGGCATCGGTCCCGACGACTGTTGACCACGCCTTTGTCGATGCGAAGGCCTGATCCGTCCAGCACGAACCGTCCCAGGTAGCCAGGTGCTGCTCAGTGTCAAACCAAGTGGAATACGTGAGATAGCCCAGCCCGTCGTCAACCATGCTGACATCGGTCAGGACCACGCCATAGTTGGGATCGTGCGAAGATACGACGGTGGCTCTCGCCCACCCAGCATCGGTCCCGCGAAGCGCGTCGATTCCAGGCGCTTGCCCAGCAAACAGCCATTTTGCTCCGCTCGAATTGCTCGAGAAAGCGCTATTCCGAATCGAGTAAATGGAGTCCCATCTGGTCGGATTTGCCAAGGCCGGCACGTCCTGCACCCGACTGCCGGCCGCCTCTACCACCATGAGTCGAGCCAAGACTTTGAGTTCGCTATCGTCGGTCGTGACCATCACTACGGCGCCGTCAGCAGTAGCAGATAGCCATGGCTTATCCGGGAGGTCCGCACAGGTGAGATCAAGCGCTTTGGTGATGGCACAATCCGTACCTCCGCAGGTGAGAGCAGGATCGATAGGCCTAGCCGCGATTTGGCAGTCCTTGGAAAGGGTGGGCGCTCCGACCTTCTGCTCGACGGGGCAGACCAAAGAAATCCCCGCGGTTCCCGCGACGCCGGCGCCTGCCACGCCGCCAGTGCCTGCCACGGCGCCGGCGCCTGCCGCACCGCCAGCGCCCGAGGGAACCTGGCCGCCCGCGCTGCCCTGATGCGCCGGCGAGCCCCCGGTGCCGCCTCCTGTTGAGCTTTGCCTCTCAGGGGATGCTTGCCCGCCGCAAGCAGACAGACTGAAGAGACTGAAGAGAGTCAAGACAAGCGGAGGAGAAGCGAGTTGATTGGTTCCCATCGGCGGCAGCGAACCCGTACCACTCTTGCACGGGCCACGCTCGCGCATCAAGGTCCGTCGGAGGCACATTACTCACGCGAGAGCGACTGCCGCGTCCTCGGCGGAGTGGGGAAGGACGCAATCTAGCGATCGTGAGTCCAATCCGCAACAACCGATACTCGTTCAGTCTAACTCAGCAAAGGTCCTGCCAGCCTGGTGGAGTGTCGGCGAGTGTCTTCCCACCGGACTCATTCCGGTGATACCTTGTGGACTTCAGGTTATAGCGTCATCCTTGGGCAGAGCAGGTTGCGAAGTGGCAAGCGCAGTGGACAACGAGCAAGAGTCAGGCGGGTCTAAACTGTGGCAGCTCAATGCATGCCAGCAGGTCTCACTTGTCTCGTCTGGTCAAGTCACCTGCCGCGAGTTGATCGAAGCCCACCTGGCCCGGATTGCTGAGGTCAACCCTGTGATTGGCGCGATCACCTTCGCGTTGAATGAGTCAGCGCTTGCTGCCGCGGACCAAGCTGATCGCGCCGACAGTCGCGGACCATTGCTCGGGTTGCCTTTTACCATCAAGGAGGATATCGACTGCTTTGGTTCACCAACCACCCACGGAGTCCCCGCATTGCGCAACGCATTGCCCTACGTGGATGCTCCGATCGTCGCTCGAATGAAGGCCGCAGGGGCTATTCCGATCGGTCGCTCGAATCTTTCGGAGATGGGATTGCGCCTTTGCACCAGCAATCCCCTGCATGGGCGAACGCTCAACCCCTACGATCGTCGGCTCACCGTTGGCGGTTCCAGTGGTGGCGATGCGGCTGCCGTTGCGACGGGCATGACTCCCGTTGGAATCGGAGGTGATCTTGGAGGATCCCTTCGGGTTCCCGCGGCCTGTTGCGGTTGCGTGGCAATCAAACCCACCACCGGCCGCGTCGCTTATGCATCGTCACTCGTACCGAGAGATCATGGACTTGCCATGCAGCTCATGTTTTCAGCGGGTCCAATCGTCCGATCCGTCAGAGACCTACGTCTTTTGCTCCCGATTGTCTCAGGACGAGACATCCGGGACCCTCGGTCCGTGGACGTTCCGCTCGAATTTCCACTGCCAGAGGAGCCGGTCGCGGCCATCATTACCTCGATTCCGGGACTGACTCTCGATGCCTCGCTCGTTGAGGCGGTTCGACAAGCTGGTAAGCTTCTCGAAGCTGCCGGTTGGCAAGTCGAGGAGGCCGCACCGCCTGAAATCAACCGTGTAAATGAAGTATTCGGTAATCTTCTTGCATCAGACTTCGAAGTGCTTGCGCACCAAATTCATCCGATCATATCTGACGCGCTCTTTGAACATTTGATGCGGCTGTGTCGCGCAAGCTCGGCGCGCGGTCTTTCCCACGCCAAGCTACATTCCGAACGGGTGCGGTTGATTCGAGAGTGGTCAGGATTCTTTGCAGCCTATCCAATCATCGTAGGCCCGAACTTGACTCACCCCATCTGGCCAATTGATGCGGACTTGAATCCCGATACCGGTATCACCCTCATCGAGCAGGCGACGCAGTTCATAACCATTGGCAACGCGCTTGGTATTCCGTCGCTGGCGTTGCCAATGGGTGTTGCCGAGAGCCGCCCGCGAAGCGTCCTCATCTACGCAGACCTATGGCGCGAAGATCTTTGTATGCACGCCGCCGAAGCCATCGAAAGCGGCATGACCGGTACCCAGCCAATCGACCCGTACTGGCAATAGCAGGCCCCAACTGCGCGGTTCGAACTCGGCCATGTCACGCTCGCACTGTCAAGCGCCTGTCCACTCTTGCAGCCCGGTGCTGGTGACGAAAGCACCGAGCACCGGGAGGCGAATGCCAGAGTCTAGTACCGAGGACCGTCCTTCTGCGGCACGAACGGGGAAATCGGGCCAGAGCGACCATTGATGGTAGTGCCAGCGTAGGCGAAGCTCGGGGTGATACTGAGGAAGTCAGCGGGAAAGTTCAGGGTCGGCTTGGAGAGCTCGTCGAGCTTGGCGACGTGAGCTGTGGCGAGCGCGAGATTGGCTGCAGCCAGGTTGTCTTCGAGCTGCTTTTGGCTGCGAGCACCGAGGATGATCGAGGAGACTCCTGGCTTCTGCGCGAGCCAAGCGAGGGCTACGCGCGCGGGCGTCGAGTCGACCTCTCTGGCGATGGCGATCAGCGTATCGATGATGTCGTAGGTCTTGTCGGTGAGATTGCCTTCGGCCCAAGCACCACGGTCGGCCCTTTGGTTACCATGATTCTGACGCGTGTATTTGCCGGACAAGACGCCACTCTTGAGTGGTGACCAGGGAGTGATGCCGAGGCCGAGCTCGAGTGCCATGGGAACGAGCTCGCCTTCGATGGTGCGCTCCAGCAGCGAATACTCGACTTGCAGGGCCACAAGCGGCGCCCAGCCGCGAAAGCGCGCCAGCGTTTGCGCTTCTGCGCACTTCCAAGCAGGGGTGTCGGAGAAGCCGATATAGCGTACTTTACCGCTCGTTACGAGGTCATCCAGCGTTCGCATGGTTTCCTCGATCGGAGTCGTCGCGTCCCAGGCGTGCATCCAATATAGATCGATGTAGTCGGACTGCAGCCGTCGCAGTGAATTCTCCAAAGAGCCAATGATCGCCTTGCGATTGGCGCCTCCACTGTTCGGATCACCGGGGAACATGCCGCCAAAGAACTTGGTGGCGAGCACTACACGATCTCGTCGCGAACGGTGCTTGGAAAGGTGGTCACCGATGATTTTCTCGGAATGGCCGTACGTGTAAATATTGGCTGTATCGATGAAATTGCCGCCGCGCTCGAGGTAGTCGTCGATGATGGCGGTCGAAGTCTCGACGCTGGTGCCCCACCCGAGATCCTCGCCAAAGGTCATGGCGCCCAGGCACAGGGGCGAAACCCGGAGCCCGGAGCGGCCCAGTGTAACGTAGTGATCTAACGGCATTTTCTGTCCTCCTCGTTGAAACGCGACGTCAGTCGCGAACGTCGCCGGGCGCAAACCCGAGCGGCAAGCAACATGGGGCTGCCCGAGCGCCATGTCCAGCTGGCGCCCCTGCGGCTCCGTCGGTTCTGGATTTGGGGCAAATCCTTGGGAAGTGAGTGTGACGCTTTCGTCCTTCCGCGGTACCCGACCGTCTGGCGGCACAAATGTCTGTTGCAGACGGCGCAACGACCACTTGCTGAGCGCGCATCACCCTGGAAAGCTTCAGCTGCATGACCGACGCAAATTCGAAACATTGGAATGCGGTGTACTCCACCAAACAGTCAGACCAGGTAAGTTGGTTTAGGCCGCACCTAGAGCACTCGCTTTCGTTCGTCGACCGCTGCAATCTCGCGCCCGACGCGGGCATCATCGATGTCGGTGGAGGAGCCTCATCCTTCGTCGACGATCTTCTTCATCGTGGGTACTCCAACCTGACCGTATTGGACATTTCCGTTGCCGCTCTGGAAGTCACCAGAAAGCGTCTTGGGGAACTTTCGTCCGCAGTGTATTGGGTCCAGGCTGATGTCACGGAGGTCAGCCTGCCCAGCCAAAGCTACGCCTTTTGGCACGACCGAGCTGTGTTCCATTTTCTGACGCAGGCTGCTCAGCGCGAGAAGTACGTGACTGCCCTTCGTCGTGCCATAAAGCCCGGTGGGCAAGTCGTGATCGCAACATTTGGTCCCAATGGGCCCAAACAGTGCAGCGGACTCGACGTCCTGCGCATGAGCGCTGACGACATTCACACGGAACTCGGTGCAGCCTTTGCCTTGGTCGGCAGCGAGACAGAGATTCACTCCACGCCTTGGGGCTCAACTCAGGAGTTCACCTATTGCCACTGCCGATTTCTAGAGTAGCGTCTTCGACAAACGCTGCCCTGCAAGACGCGAGCCGCCAAGCTGCAAAGGCTGACGAATGCGCTCCGACGTATCGAGGTCACAACTCGACGACAAAACGCCCCTACGCCGCAGTCACGTCTGACTGGCACTAAGAAGCGTGAACAGTTCGAATCTACTTCTTGGCGGGTGCGGCTGCCTTGGGTGCGGCAGGCTTGCCAGGCTCGGATTTGCCAGAGTCGGCATTCTTGACGACTTCAGTGACCTCCCAATCCGGCTGGGTGCGCGGTACGGACTTTACAGCCTCGACGACGGCCGCAAAGGTCTCCTTCTTGCCAAGGGTACCCGCCTGTGCTGCTTCCGCCAATTTGTCGTGAGCCACACAGAAGCGAGCAACGCTGTCTTTGGCGTCGAAGGTGCTGTTCTCGATGGCCACGACCCGAGCGAACACCTCGGAGTACACCATGCGGTCGACCACGGTGTCCGCCACGCAGATATTGTGGGTTTCGTAGGTGCCACAACGTCGAATCGCACGCGACATGCTCTTCTTGTCAACGTCTTTGCGGATCGTCGAAAGCTCGCGAAGTTGTGCGTCGAAATGGCTTCCTAGACTCGTGCACAAGGTCTTGATCGGTGGCGCCGCGTCTTGCACAACCTTCGCCAGATCGGGCTTGGTCGCCCCCGAAGCAGGAGCGGTACTCATCTGCCCGACCAGCTGCACGACAGCATCGCGTGCAGCCTGATCTTCGGCGTCGGACCAGTTCGGATCATTGATGCCCGACAACGCCGCCTCGAGCTTGCCCGAAGTCTCAGCGTCCTCACCGGATGCCGCGCCAGAGAGCCGCTCACCGTATAGGGAAAGGGTCAGCAGGGCACGACGCCAGAGCAGGTCGTTCTTCTGCGCCTTGACACAGGTTTCGGCCAACGACTTGTCGACCCCACCCGCCTGAGATGCCATCGCGTCCTTGAGCAAGCACACTTCAGCGTTGCGTGCCGCACCGTCGGAATGGATGCGGAGCCCTTGGGCCACGGTGCCAACTCCCACCCCAGACTTGACGGCGGATCCGCCGCAAGCAGTCAACGCGACGGACAGTGCGGCAGCACCGAACGAGGCAGTCCAGTCGTGATGGGAGATGAGACGGCATGGGTTGGAGCGAGTCATGGTGCCGTCATACACCATTTGGTTTTTACCCGCAGCAATATGGATCAAATGCCGGGGTTTCCGGCAGCTTCTTTGGGCTTTCAGAAGCAGGTCCATTGATTGGACTGCCTGCTGCAGAAACACAGAGTGCCACCACTGGGCGCACACGTGGTAGCGGCCGCACTGTCACAGGCGGTGCCATCCGCAGTTCCAACTGGGCAGGCACCACCGACGACCGCTGCCACACACTCAGCCAGATCGCAGCTCAGTTGACCGTTGGTACAGTTGCAGCTGTAGTTCGCCGTTGCGACCCCAGGACAGACCGCGCTGCAATCCGCGGTACAAGTGCCACCGTCCATGCAGGTCGGATCGATGGTAGCAAAACCTGCCGTCGCTGCTCCGCCAATGCCCAGGGCGCGGCCACCAACACCGCTTGCGCGGCCACCAACACCGCTCGCGCGGCCACCAACACCGCTCGCGCGACCGCCTGTTGCAGTCGACGAAGAACCACCGCGGGTTGCATTGGCCCCTCCGCTGCCTGTACTCGCACCACCACGCGTCACCGTGCCCGTGGTAGCTCCTCCAACGGTGGCGTTCGTCGCGCCTCCGGTACCGCTAGCGTCAACGGCGCCGTCCTCTTCGCTGCCACAAGCAACGAAGCTTACTGCGGCAAGACCTATGACAATGAGAAGAGCGGCGCTCGCATTCGATGAATTCATTCAGTCCTCCGGCTCCGATGTGCTGCGATTGCTGGAATAGATGGACAAACTCCCACTACCGACGCGTGACGGCGCGAAGTTGAAAGAGAGCCTGTTGGTCTACGGTGCCCTAGCGATCACCAAACGGCTCACGGCGTGGACGCAATCCCTTACCAGCCAATTGGGCGGGCTTCCATGCCCAGGGCGAGCATTGTGTACGGTTGGCCCCAGGTTCTAACTACGCGGTCGGCAAACGCGATGCTCACCTCGGGATAGGACAGCCCGCCGAGCAACGCTCCAAAGGCGTTCCAGTTGGGGCCCAGCCGCACCCCAATACGCAAGTACGAGTGAACTGCCACAGTGCTCACCGTGTCGCTTGCCTTGCCGTACCCGGGCTGCGCCTGCCGTCCTTGCGTCATGGTGAAAAGCTCAGCGCACCCGAGACCGGCCGCAACCGATCCGAGAGGCCGCTGCAGCAACGATGCCTCGACAGCGACCCCAATCGCGCTCGAAGAAACACGCGCGCTGCCCTGAACCTCGACTACGGAGTATGAGGTGATGGGAAGCAGACCCATTGCGGCGATGGACCACCGCGGCGAAAGCTCGAGCCTTGCCCCAGCCCAACCCGCCAGCCCAATCCCCAATCCCCCCGGACTTCCCACGACTGTTGGTGCCAGCTGCAACCACAAGCCCTGAGTTGACGGCGGCAACGCTCCATTGGCTCGCTGTTTCGAAGTAGGAATGGTAGCAACGCGAGCCGCGCGATGTTCGACGCCTGGCTCTTGCGGTTTCGATACGCGAAGCGCAAGGCCGGTCGTCGCGCTGCTGCTCACGTTTGGTGGTGCTGGTGCTGCCGTTGGGCCGAGCTCCAAGCCATGCGCACGCAAGGCTTCAGTCGTGCGCAACGCCAAAATCCGACCGTCAAGTTGACCGTCCTCGCTGCGCAGAATTTCATCAACGTTGCCCCAGGTTCGACCAATGTGGATCTCGATCTGACCCACTTGGGGCTCGACGCGCAACGCCGCCATTGCCGCGTGATCGGACGAAAGCGTTGCCAACGACTCACGCGGACCAGTTCCATCCTGCCAACCTACTTCGATGATTCGCCAACCGTAGGCATGCAGCTCCGCGCGAACATGGTTCATGACCGCGTCGTCGCCGGCCGTACGCACGAGTAGAATCGTCTTGGCCGCGAGTTCGTCTCGGTTGCTTTGGCGCTGAACCGAAGGCTCGCTAGTCCGTGCCTCGCCATCGGTCGCGGGCGCAGTCGCTCCGTGTCTTGAGGTAAGCAACAGAGTCGCGGCGAACGAAAGGCAGACGGCTCTTCGGACCACAGCGCAGATCCCTTGCCGTGGGTAACCTCTCGGTGCAGGGCGCCGATCAGCGTGCCTGGACGATGCGCTGCGCGAGCTCGGCATGCGGCCCCGCAGGATAGTCGCGTAGATAGCTCGTGGCGAGACTTCTTGCTTCGTCACTGCCGGAGCGCTGCAACGCCTCCATCAGCCGACCGCGGGCCTCGCGGATCAGTGGCCCTTTGGGATTCTCCTTGACGTAGGTCCGGAACCAATCTGCCGCCTTCGCGAAATCACCCCAATGGTCAAATTCGAGAACACCCAGGGAAAAGGCCGCCACCCCCGCATGACTTGTGCCGAAGAAACGCTGGCGCACCAGCGAAAATGCCTGCCGGGCCTTGTTGGGCTCACGAGCATGACGCGCCGTGTCGCCAAGCAGCACGAGTTCGTCGGCCCGCGCCCGAGCGCATTCTGCCATGAATCCCAAACGATCGACCGCCACAAGGGCGTCTTTGTACCTACCTTGCTCGGCCAACGACTTCCATTCGACTTCTACGGGGACCGCGCTCGAGGCACCGGTGAATGCCGCCGCTGCCTTGGGCATCGCCACCGACGTCTGTGCCCGAGCGTCGCTCGTTACTTCGGGAACAGGGGGAACCGGGACGGGGCTTGGTGGTGCGTTGGTCCCACCTGCCACCGCAACCCCAGAGCTGAATGAAACTTCCACTGCACCATCGCGACAGGACGCGCGAACCGTCTGCCCAGCCACGAGCTTGCGCCCGTCACCAAAGCCACAACCAGCAAGTTCTACTTGCCCCTCGTTGAGGACCAACTCGAATTGATCCTCATTCGGCCGCCAGCTGAGGTCGAACCGCGTCCCAGTCACGCGCACGATGAATGGTCCAGCGCGCAACTCCCAACGCCGATTTTCGCCATGCGCCACTTCGACGCCAGCGCCCCCGGATTCGAGCGCCAACAGTGCCCCTCGATTGCCGAGCTCGAGCAAGCGCAATCTTGCACGCGGAGCTACCTCCACGCGCGTTCCGTCGGAGAACCGCAGCGGCAGTGACGCGGTCTCTGGCGCATCGAGCCAAGCGCCACTCGACACCGGAATGCTCGATACGCCTGCGGTGGCCGTCAACCGAGGAGGCTGACGGGACACCCAGGAGAATGCAACTGCGGCACTTGCTGCGGCGCAGCAACCGGCCAAGGCGAGTGCCGTCCAGGGTGACCAATGCCGCGTTTGACGCTGGCTCTTCACCGTCTCCAAGCGTCGGCGCACCAACGCACGCCGATGGCCAGCAACGAGAAGGGCATCTTCTTCGCGGGCAACCTGACTGAGAAGTTGGTCGAGATTCGTCATCGTTGCAGCGTCCCTCGCTCAAGCCATTCGGCTAGGGTTTCGTCCTTCTGCGCCAATTCCACGAACGTACGCTGCCCGCGGGACAGCCGTCGTTTCACCGTAGCTAGGGACACGCCGGTTGCCTGCGCTATTGCCAGAAGCTCCATCCCGTCGATTTGCCGCAGCGTAAATACGATGCGTTCCTCCGTTGGCAAGCGCCAGAGCAACAGATACGTCTGGCGCAGAGCGTCACTGACCTCGTGGTTCGGTGTCGTCGCCATGCGATCGGGTAGGTCCAAAGGAGCCACGAACTGCACGAGCCGCCGAATCTTGCGCCGTCGGATCAACCGGCGCGCCTTGTGCACCGCAATCCCAGTGATCCAGCTTCTCAGTGCGTTGTCGTCGCGCAATGAACCGATGGAAGTCATGGCAGCGATGAAGACATCGTGCAGAACGTCCGTCATCTCTGGATCTGGACCCAGAATGCGGCAAAGAATTCGCTCGACGTCGGCCGAATAGCGATCGAACAAGACCGTTTGACCGCGTTCGGGCTCACTACGCAAGCAGGCAACGAGAGCCGCTTCCGTTTCGGGAACGGGTAACCGAACGACGTTGCCAAACACCTCGCCTGGTTGACGTTCAGGCTTGTGGACCGGGGTGCGCGACGACATGAGATAGAACCCGTACGGGTTAGAGTGCCGCGGCCCTGTCCACGTGGCTCACTTGGCGAATCTCCGCAGGAACACGGCTTGGCCCTTTACCCGTTTCCGTTGGGCCAATTGCAGGGCAGCCACAGGTTTCCACGATCAACTGGCTCCGCATCGTGCGCGCATTGCCACAAACGCGACGCGGTGATCAGCTAACGAGGTAGATCGTCCAATAGCCCTGGGTCAAGTCGCCGGATTCGGCAAAGCCAATTCCAACAACGGAAAAATGAGGCCCCAGCAGATTCTGGCAGTTGACCCCGCCGCTTTGCACGATTTGCTCTAAGAAGGCGGGGACATCAAGCGTTGCCAAGGGCTCGGACACGAGTGTGATTTCGGTGAGCGGCTCCGAGGGCAAGTCCCAAGTGCCCTCGGACATGGCCTGAGAACGCAATCGCGCCAGACAATGCAGCGATCCCGACATGGCCAGCCGCTGCGCCCAAACCCCCGAACTGCCCGCGCAAGCGGTGCCGCTCAGACGCAAGGCATTTAATACAGTCAGCAGGTCTTGTTCGACTTCCGCAACAGCGCTGCAATTCAGAACGGCGTCTTCGAGCCGACCCCGCGTAACGCCGGGGTCATCGAGCCCAACGTTTCCCCCGGGCCCGACGTTTCCCTCGGGCCCGCCGAGGCCAGCGCCGCCATTGCTACCTACCGAAGTCGAGCCCGCGCTGCCCTGAGCTGGACTGCCGGTGCTCGAACCGTTGGCGCGGATGGGCCGCGCTATGCCGTCTCCACAACCCGCTGCAAGAACGCTGCAGAAGAGCCAACTCGCGATCGAATTGCCAGCAACGAGACCCCCGAACGCGCGCGACCCTCGATTCGACGTCGATTCCGCAGTGGTGTTTCGCAACGACATGCAGCGTCCCAGTGTAGCGCAGGTGTACGAAATGAAAACCTAAGCCAAATACCCTCCAATTTGCCGGCCTAGCGCGATTCTTTGGTCTTTTGTGGCGCGGTAACGGCGAGCCCCGCTTCGAGCCTGGGAACCATCTTCAAGTCGACAACCTCGTGATGGTTGGGCCCCCGTCACCAACTTGCGGAGGAAGCCATGAGCTTTCGACGCTGTGGACGATCCTCTACAACTTGGACTGGACGACGAACTGGGAGATGGGGATCTTGAGCTCTACTACCCCTTCAGCCACCAAGCGGGCCATCTGGTAGGCGCCTTCCGTCGAGAAGTGCAGCGGATCGGTCCCGTTCAATATGATGGTCGACATGACGGCGGCGTCGCCGATGCTTGTGTAGTAGGCAAGGCCCTTGCTTTGCACATCGATGAGCAGGGTGTTAGTTTCCGCGGCAACGGCCTTGATGGCATCGCAGTATGCAGCAAAACCGTTCTGGAAGACACCGTTGACGTATTGATGGCGCGGCGTCGGCGTGAGCAAAACTGGTATGGCGTTCTTGCTGCGCGCGCCGTCAATGTACTGCTTCAAGTAGGTTCTGAATGTGGTGGCAGGGTCAGTGGCCCGACCCTCACCGGCCACGGCTCGGTCGTTGATGCCCCATTGGGCAAACAGGTAATCGCCGGGCTTTATCACCGCCAAGATCTCATCCAACCGTCCTTCAGTAATGAATGACAGGGAGCTTCTGCCGCCCATGGCCTTGTTCACGATGAGCACGTCACTGGTGCTGGTAAAGAATTCTTGAAACCGCTGCCCCCACCCCTGCTGAGGAGCTTGGCTAGCGGCATAGGTTTGGCAGGTCGAGTCTCCCGCCAAATACACCTTGGGCGTGCCCGTCGCTATGGGGTACGTGCTGGCGCCCGCAGCGCCGCCGGCAGCCTTGCCACCCGTTGCGACCGTGCCACCTGCTTGTGTGCCGCCGGCAGCTTTGCCGCCTGATGCGACGGTACCGCCCGATTGCGTGCCGCCAACCGCTTTGCCACCCGTTGCGACGGTACCGCCCGATTGCGTGCCGCCAACCGCTTTGCCACCCGTTGCGACGGTACCGCCCGATTGCGTGCCGCCAACCGCTTTGCCGCCCGTTGCGACGGTACCTCCTGTAGCGATTGATCCGCCCGACGCTGCAGTGGCGCCTCCCTCGGATCCCCCACCATTGCCGACCGTACCACTGCTGCTTGACGATGAGCCAGCGGCAGACAGACTTCCACCGGTGTATAGGCCACTGTTCGATGCTCCACCCGTGACTGGCGAATGGCCACCGACTCCGATCATGCTACCGCTGTCGGTAGGACTCGTTCCACCCGAGGCTCCGCCATTGGCGGTCTGAAGTGCCTCATTGCCGGCGCCACTGCAAGCAGTGCCGCCAAGCAGACTAGCGGTGAGTAGAGCTAGAACAGAAATCCTTCGCTTTGCCGATTTCATTTTTGGTCCCTCGCGAGCACGAGATCCACACGAGTCCGGGTGAACTGACCCGTCAGACTCAGCTGCCGGTCGTGATAACAAGATTGTCTGATGAGCAATCGCGATCCGCCAGAGCACGCACACTCATGATTCAATTTGCCATAGCTAGATAGCGGACTTCAGTTCTACTCGCGCAGTCAATGCATAGTAGTCTCTCGCGACCACAATCAGTCAGCGATGCGTGTGGATTTTTCCTTCAGCGGAGTCTGCCACCGGGCCGCTACGTCACGCAGGGGGTCCAGGGCCGGCCCCGGTCCATCTTCTTGGGCTCTCCGGGCGCAATCGCCGCTCCTGTCGCGGCCCCCGTGGCCAAGACGCGGGTAATTTCCCGGAAAAGGCAAAGACGGAGGGGTGACCTTGCGGTCCTGTCGCGTGGAAGTCTGCTTTCGTCGGCTCAATGGGACCGAGTCTCGCTACTGGTTGGAACGGGCGTCTGCTTATGCAAGCCTTTCCTAGTCCAAGCTTTTCCTGGTCCAAGCGCCTTCGTCGACCGAGAGCTTGCCGATGCGTCGCCGATAGCCCAAAGCCAATAGCCAGGTCCGTGCCGCCGCAACCGGCGGCGGCACGCTCGGCGGCAATAGCGTCTCGACGAAGCCGTCGAACCAGGCGGCAGAACTGCAGGGATCGATGCACCCAAGGGGATAGCGCTCGCCCCCATTGGTGGCGCCAATTGCCCAATACATAGACAAGCACCGCGCGGACCTCGCGCGGTGTGCGCAGGATGCGTTCGTGATACCTATCCGCCCAAACCGCCCCGCGAAGAGCGTGCACGCGATTGAACCCGCGCGCCATTCGAATCACGAGGCCGCGCAGACCACGCGAAAGGGACACCTGGTCGTTTGCTTCGCAGATGAGATGCACGTGGTTGCTTTGGATACTGTAGTGCACGATTCTGCAGCCAAATCGATCGCGGGCAGCCGCGATAGCGGCGACGAAGACGCGCCGTGACTCAGGGAGTCGCAAGGAGGGTAGGCCCGCTCTGACGCGCAACGTCACATGGACAGGAAATACTGCGGCAAGCACGGGACGCTTGCGATGCGGAATTCCTGAACGCCCGCTTCGCGGACGCCCCGAACCTGGACGATACCCACCACGACCTCGACAAGGGAGGGCTAGTTGGAAGTACCTGGCGGTCGCTTGGCTCGACCGCGACCGCCGCTGATTCAATAACTTCGCCATAGACGAGGGCCTGAACTCATTGTGCGAGCTGTAAGGCGAAGGATTATTGCGTGAAATCGCGCCCGATTTCACGCCACTGATTACCGCCTTAATCTGTCACAACACCAGCTCCACACCAGTTCAAACTGCATGAAAACGCCTCGCGTATCAGCGCGAATACGGGCATGACACCGCCGCTGAATTGACACCACGTGCAGCAAGTGTGCGTCACTCGGCAATGGCTCGTGACGACACAAGTGCACAAGTACATGGCGAACGCACCTGCGCTGGCCGTCAACAGCGGTCTTTGGGACTAAGCACTGGTAGTGCCTCGGCTCGCATTGCGCTCGCCACGCACGACACCAATTGCTCGCTTCGTCCGAAGGCGCGCCAGGGCTACAACGACGCGCACACATGGTTTCACGCCCACAGGTTCTCGCGCAGAACCTGCCCGTCTGGACGATGGCGGCCCATGCTTGGATTCACGCCCGCAGGTGCTCGCGCAGAACCCGCCCGTCAGGACGACGGCGACCTATGTTCGGGTTTGCCCCCGCAAGTGCACATCGTGGGTGGGTCATTCTTGGAGAGCACTTGTGCCATCGGGATCGGATCCTTTGTTGCCCAATGCGAGCACCCGCAGCCAACGCTGCTCACCCGATCGTATCTGCCGACCCCGCAGTTCCGAAAACTGCGCCGTCTTCGTGAAAGCTTCATCGAAAGCCCATTCGATGTCGTCCACCTAAGCGACGAGTTGCCGTTTGCAGTTCAAGCATCGCGCTAGTTGATCGCAACTGAGCCAGCTCAGGCGCGGGTGGTCGTGAGTCTTTCGCGTCTTCACGACTTGCAACGGCCTGTCCCAGCGGTTGGCCATGGGTCATTGGCTTCCTCACTTGCAACGGCCTGTCCCCAGCCGCCGGCGCGAGTCTAGCGAATCTTGGTTGGTACTCCCAACGAGACTTTCGCCGTCAGCGTCGCCGCTTGGCCTAGGGATCCATGAAAGTCCTGCAGGCGCGACAACATCCACCGATTTGCATTCTGCCAATGTCATTTGCATTCTGCCAATGACTCATAGGCCAACCCGGGAACGGGTTATCGAGCCAACAATCGCTGCGCCCTGGTCGGTAACACCATCGACATCCAGAAAGCAATCGCCGACGCAAAACAACCTTCGCTTCAACAACCTTCGCGTAACGTTTCGCGCGTTTAGCACTTCGATTGCATGGGAAGTCGCTTTGTGTAGTGGCGTGACCCCGCGGCTCGAGAGTCCCAGAGGGCCGCGACAGCCGTTGCCGCAAAGACAACAAGCGTTGCTGCGCATCGTGCATCGACGCATTATGCTTCAGATCTGCTCCACGGGTTTCCCCCGATCGCGCCGGTCGAAGGGTACCGGTTGGGACGTTGATATTGAGCCAATTTCGTGCGACCATGGGCAGAGCGACTCGGGGGACATTCCATGGCTAAGTCAGTGAAGCAAGAAGCAGACACGGGAACGACGGTGTCTGGCTTTGCCGAGTGTGCTGGCGCGCGCCTTTGGGCGGAACGCTTGTCCGCCCTCGAAGCGTCTGAGAGCCGGTACCGCCGACTCTTTGAGACCGCCAAGGATGGGATCCTGATCCTCGAAGGAGACAGCGGCCGAATCATCGATGTCAATCCGCATTTGACGGATTTGGTGGGCTATTCACATTCGTATTTCCTGGGTAAGTACCTGTGGGAGATTGGCGCGTTCAAGGATATCGCCGCCTCCAAGGAGGCATTCGCCGAGCTGCAAGCTCTGGCGTACGTTCGCTACGAGGACCTCCCGCTGGAGTCCCACGACGGCAGACGGCTTGAGGTCGAATTCGTCAGCAATGTCTACCGCGTCGGCAACGACACCACAATTCAATGCAATATCCGCGATGTTGCGGCACGCCGGCGTGCTGAGCGGCAAACGCTGGAGGAGCGGGCTTGCCTGAACGCGATCCTGGAAAGCTCATTGCACCCCATCTTTGCAGTCGACAGCGAGTACAACTACACCGCGTTCAACCAGACCTACGCCTTAGAGACGAAATCGAAATCCGGGGTCGATGTCCAGATTGGCGGCATGCTTGCCGTGTCCCACAGCACGCAGGACGCTTGGCGAGCAGCCAAAGCGACTTTGGATCGAGCCCTACAGGGAGAGACGGTAACGGAATGTGTCACCTCGGGTGACAAGAGCCGTTCCCCTCGCCATCTCGAGACCGCCTACTATCCCATCCGTTCGATTGTCGGGGAGATCATTGGCGTTGCCGTTTTTGCGCGTGACGTGACCGCGCGCACCCAAGCAGAAGACGAGCTGAGGTTCAGGAATCTCGTTCTGTCGACCCAACTGGATACATCCATTGATGGAATCTGGGTGTTGGATAGCCTCGGCAGAACGGTATCGGCGAATCGACGCTTCGCTGAGATCTGGGGTATTCCTCTCGAGGTCATCGAGTCCGAGTCTGAGCAGCATCTCACGCAGGTGATGCTTGAAAGACTCGTAGACCCTGAGGATTTCGGGCTACGGCTGGAGCAGCTTCTGACGACCCCTAACGAAGAAACAAGAACCGATATTTGCCTAATGGACGGCAGAACGTTCGACTGCTACTCGGCACCGATGCTCAGTGCGGAAGGGGAGCTCTTTGGTCGTGTGTGGCAGTTCAGGGACATCACCCCCCGAAAACTGGCCGAGAAGGAGCACGAACATCTCGAAGAGCAACTGCGGATATCGCAGAAGTTGGAGGCAGTCGGCAGCCTAGCGGGTGGCGTTGCGCACGACTTCAACAACATGCTCTCTGTCATCCTGAGCTACACCGCGTTCGCGAAAGAGGGTCTGCCGGAAGGCCATCCAGTATTGAATGACCTCTTGGAGGTGAAGAAAGCTGCCGAGCGCGCGTCGGCACTGACCCGGTCGCTCCTCGCCTTTGGTCGCAAGCAGGTGATGCAGCCCGTGACGCTCAGCCTAAACTCGATCGTCTCGGGCATGGAGACGATGCTTCGGTCCCTCCTGGGCGAAAACATCGAGATTTGCTTGGCACTGGCTCCCAATCTCGGCCTGACGCGAGCCGATCCAACGCAGATGGAGCAGGTGTTGATGAACTTGGTCATCAATGCCCGCGACGCCATGCGTTCAGGTGGAAAACTCACGCTCGAGACCTCCAACGTGGAGATCAGTGAGCAGACCGCGGCGTGCCATTTGCACATGGAGTCCGGAGCCTACGTCGTGCTCACGGTGACCGACACAGGCTGTGGCATGGACGAACCAACCAAGAACAGGATCTTCGAGCCGTTCTTCACCACCAAGGAGCCAGGCAAGGGAACGGGTCTGGGGCTCTCCACAGTCTTAGGTATCGTCGAGCAGAGCGGCGGCAACATCTGGGTCAGAAGTGAACCCGGGCAAGGAACGACGTTCAAGATCCACTTGCCGCTGAGTACATCTGGCTCCATCCCGGCGCCCTCCAATCCTCCGTCGGTCCCTACTCGGTCCACCGGAGCCGAGACCATCCTCGTGGTCGAGGACGAAGAGGCGCTGCTAAAGGTCGCAACCAGGACCCTTGAAGGGGCCGGTTACCAGGTGATCGCTGCGGCCAACGCGGAAGAAGCGCTGCTGACCGCCGCGCAGCATGGGGGCGACATTCATCTCCTTTTGACCGATGTGGTTATGCCGGGGATGAACGGTAAGTTGCTCGCTCAAGAGCTCAAGAAGACTCGACCAACTCTCGCTGTCCTATACATGTCGGGCTACGCCGATAGCGCGCTTGGGCAACGCGGCGTGCTCGACCGAGGGATGCATTTTCTCGCCAAACCGTTCATCGCGGTCGAGCTGGCGCGCAAGGTCAGGACGGTGCTTAACGGGTGACGCAAATCCATTCCGCAAAAGCAGCTGTCACTCGTGCCGCATGGCGATCTGAAGGGCACGTTCGATGACGGCATCGGATATCCACATTCCGTGCGCTCTTAACTCAAGCATGGTGGCACGCGGGTCAGACAAGTGACCCAAACGATAGGACTCGACAACTACTCCCAAAGTCCCGTGGACTTGGAGGCCCATCGCGAGTGCGCAGCGCCGACCCGCCAGATCATCAATCACCACCGCTGCTCCCGGTGTTCTAAGCGCCAGCGCGATTACTGAAGCCTCGCCACCACCAAGGTCCCATTCGAGCACTCGAGTTGGAACGTCAATATCCGGTACTCGCTCGATCCAAGTTGCTGCCGAAAGGGCCGCAACGGCCGCATCGAAGTGGCCACCGCTGCTGACTTCCGCGTGGACGACTTCAGGCACAAGAATGCGTGTCCCCTGCAGGTTGCGGAGCAGTTCGATGTGACCCGCGTTACCCAAGAAGATGAGTGGCGACGCGTTAACAACGATGGGTCTACCCATGAGCTAGCTCTCGTGCCAAATCTTCATCATCTACGACAAACACGTCGACGCGCCTTCGGCCAAGCTCCAACAGGAACTCCTTTCGATTCATTTGCGCGGCTTCCGCGGCGCGCTCCATCGAAAGCATTCCCTGTTGGTACCAGTGAATGGCCGCTGCCACGGACAGCTCCCGAACCATTTCGTGAGGCGCTCTGCGCAACGCAGCGAACACGCTGTCGGGTAACGGGATTTGGACGGTAGACACAGCCAGAATCTACCACGAAAGGCCAAACCCGCCCTGGTGCCCAATTCGGACCGTACCGGCCCAAGTCGCGGCCTCTCGGAGCCGCTCGATCGCAAATGCAGTCGCATGCCGCCAGTCGGCGTGGCCGCGACGCACCGGCCAATAATCCAGGGTAGCGAGCTACATGGTAATGGGGGCTATCACCACGGAAAGGGGCAATGAGTTGGCAGAGCCTCTGGACGAGTGCAACGCTAGCCTTGCTCGCCAGAACCTAACGGACGAGAGTGACTATGAGCGAATCCAGCGATAGAGAACAACCGACGACTTTAGAGCGCCGGGTAATCAAACGCTATTCGAATCGAAAGCTCTACGATACTCGCGACAGTCGCTACGTCACTTTGCTCGAGATCGCCGAGTTGGTGCGCGCCGGCGAAGACGTTCAGGTCATCGACAATTCGACCAAGGAAGACAAGACCGACGTCACCTTGGCACTCATTATTTCCGAGGAACTCAAGACTCGACCCAAGGGGATCCCGCTAAATACGTTGCGTTCGCTGATTTTCGAACATGGCGAGCGCCTCCTTAATCAGCTGCGTGACGTTCCCATCAAGAAGCTCGTTCCCTGGGAAAGTGACGCAACGCCGAGTCAGGGCGACGCGAGCAACTTGGCGGCGGAGATCGACAGCGATGCGGCGCGCTCCGAGCCACCGGCCAGCGAGGCTGCGAGAAGAAGCAGCCCGAGTAGCGCCATCCCCTCAACATCGACCACGGCCCGCAGCATTCGCGCCACGTTGGAGCAATGGCAGCAGGCCATCGACGAGCGGATCCGCGCGGTCGTGCCGAATTTCTCGGCCGTGTCGGACTTGGAGCGCGAGGTCAAGCAACTCAAGGAGCGTATCGCTGCTCTGGAAGCGCGCGTTGGCCCAGTGGCCGCCTCGGCGGACGGTGGTCCCCGTGGAGCACTGTCGGATTCTCAGGAATAGGTTCCTGGTTGCATGGGTTGACAGACCGAAACGCGTTCCCATGGTGCAAACGTCCCGATGGAAACGCCGAAAGCTGAAATGGACCCGCTTGCCCCTCTAGATTTCGAGTCAGATGCGATAGCGCAATTGCCCAGTCTCATGGCTGTGGCGGTCAGATTGACTCGCAACAATGCCGAAGGTGAGGATCTCGTCCAGGACACCTTCGTTAAGGCGATGCGAGCCAGGGGTCAGTTCGAAGCCGGGACGAATATCCGCGCCTGGCTACTGAAGATCCTCACCAATACCTTCATCAACCGCTATCGCCGGGGAACCCTCGAGCGCAGCATCGTCGACGGTGCGGACGCCGAACCGCTCTCTGAAGCCTGGATGGGCAGCGCATCGATGAATGCCATGCGTGATCCGGAATCGGCCGCGCTGCGTCCCATGCTCGAAGCGGAGATCCAAGCCGCACTCAATGAGCTGCCAGAGGAGTTCAGGCTTGCAGTCGTCCTAGCGGACGTCGAGGAACTCTCGTACAAGGAAATCTCCGATATCATGGGTTGCCCGATCGGAACCGTAATGTCTCGCCTTCATCGCGGCAGAAGAATGCTAAAGCATCGCCTCTACGACCACGCCGTGGACTTTGGCATCATCTCAGCCAGTCCCGCAGGTACATCCAACATGCCTTCGGACGAACCCGTCGACATCAACCACTACCGCGCAAAAAGGGCGCGCTCCGCATGACCGACGCTTGTCGCCTCTCCCGATGGACCGAGACATACCTCGATGGTGAGCTGTCTCCGGAACACACTGTCGATTTCGAAGATCATCTGTCTGGTTGCTGCATCTGCCAAGGCAGGATGAAGTTCGAGCAAGCGCTGCGCTTCAGCATGCGACGAACCGTGCGCGTCGCCACCTATCCGAGCCCCGACTTCGAAAGCCGGATGCGAGCAATGATGGCTGCGGCACGTGATACCGAAGAGGTACCGCCGGAGACCTCACGCCAACCAAAGAAACCCGCCTCCGTTCCGGCGCCATTGCACGCAAAGCCGCTGACGTGGCGCTCGATTGCGCCATTGTCCGCCGCTGCAGCTGCTGCACTGATGTTCGCTGCCTTGCGCAATGAACCAACGGATCTGATTGCCGGAAGCACTGTTGCGGCCAGCACGACCGGCACTACCGTAGCCTCCAAAGACACCATGCAGACCGTGCGTGAATTCTTGGACCAGCTGGCAGCCGACAGCGAGCATCACCCAGAACTTGCAGCTTCTGTCGACGTGGATGGCGAGCCCGCGTTTTTGGCCTCTCGTCCTCCGTCGATCATCAACGTAAGCGACAAGCGGCGTTGGCCCCTACCAAAGCTCGACGGTTTGGGTGGGATCTGGGAAGGCCTACATTACCGTAATCTGGCCGTTCATGGCCGAGTGCCAAGCCTACACTATCGCATCGGTGGCCACCGAGTGTTACTGTGGGCCTACGATTCAGAGCGCGTGCCTCTGCGTGCCGTCCTACAGGCCCAGGTAGCGCGCAGCCAGCCCGTCTTTGTCGGAACCCGCCATGGGCTGGCCATAGCCGCGGTGGAAAACGGCAATCACGGTCTCGCAATAACGACTGATCTGTCTACCTCGGAAGCGGCTGAACTCGCCGTTGCGGCTGTAGTCCACTGAACTCGGATTCGAGAAAAGTCTCAATCGCTGGAGACTATTCTTCGACACGAGCAGGTGCGGCCCGAAAAGACTTCGGGATTTCTGCCACATAACACCTGGCACGACTCCTGCTGGTACGGGCCGCATGAGAAATACGACGATGTTCGTCATGGTACTGGCCCTATCGGGCTGTTCCAAGGTCCCCGCTGTGGCCGAAGGCGCACCTGCCGGCGAGTCCGCCATCATCGTGGCAGATGGACGGGGTTTTACCCCCTCACAAGTCACGCTCAAGAAAGGAAGCAGCGGTACGCTGCGTTTCGAACGCAAGTCAGACGATACCTGTGCCACTGAGGTACTGTTCCCCGATTTGAATATCAAACGGCCGCTGCCGCTCAATCAAGTCGTGGAGATTTCCGTGCCTACCACGGAATCGAAGACCTATGCGTTTACTTGCGGCATGGGTATGTTCAAGAGTTCGATCGTGGTGCAATAGCTACCTAGTAGCATCAGTGCATCAGAATCGATGCGTCAACTGCACGCTGGCGGGGCTCACCTGCAACGCGGTCGTGGGAGCAGATTTTGACCCCCCACTCAGGATGAGCCAGGTGCCCATACCGAGACCGACAATGCCGACTCCCAATCCCGCATAACCAATCCCCCTCAGCGTTGCTTTCGGCGTTTCGTTGTCTATCCCGCTCTCGGGGCAACCCTGGGCCGTGCAACCTGCCTTAGAATTCCCGTAGCTTGGTGCCACAACGAGGCCAAGGCCAACGAAGGCTCCGACCCCAATGATTCCAACCGCACCAACGACGTAGCCGACTGTCCTGCGGTTCAAGTCTGATGTGTCGTGTGGATGGGTGGCAACCGCCTGCGCTCCCGGGCTATTGGTTACGGTTTTTTGCGCCGCATCCGCCTCGGCAGGTGGCGGATCCATGGTCAACTCCGAACGCTCTCCGGCCTTGAGCGTGAGCTGCCTTGTGAGTTTGCGTCCATTAGCGAAAGTGACCTCGACCGCCACCGTTCCTGGTATCACCGGCTGCGGTTCCAACCAGTTCGATGGCGCGATGGTCTCGCCCTGCAACTGCAACTGCATACCCTGACGAACGGTCACGTAGGCGAGCTTGTCCTTTATTTCGTCGATCTCCTTCTGAACCGTCTCGACCGTCTTCTTGTATTTCTTCTGGCTCGCCGCAAGCTCCGAGGCTTGTTTCAATGTGAGTGAGAGTTCTCGATAGGCTTCAGGAAGCCTTCCAAGCTTGATCAGCGCACGCCCCACCATCATGCGTGAGTTGGGGCTGGCAACGGTATCGTAGGACCGCCGGAAATGGGCGAGAGCGTCAGTAAGCTTCTCTGCATCCATCGCTTCGACGCCGCGATCGTAATAGGCCGTAGCGTCCTTGAGCTGAGCTTTCGTAGCACTGTCGACCGACGCACTTGCCGCAAGCACCGGAGATGTTCCGAGAGCCCCCACGAGCAAGAGGGCAGCAGCATGACCGAGCCACTTTTCTTGCGTCATCCTGAGCCTTCCCTCTGATCAGAGTTCATTTGGCACGTACTGTCCCCTGCGCTTGCGAGCAACGGCCTTGGACGACACTGGCGCAACAGTCGGTTTCGAGGTGATCGGCGCGGACACAGCATTGGGCGGAGTCACTACTACCTTAGCGACCACTGCGGGAGGTGAGGCCGCAGTCCCGGTCGCTTCTGGGGTTGGCTCGGGCTGGGCTTGCGCGGCGGGCGGCGATGAGGATGGCGCCTCTGGAGCGGAAACAGCGACGGGAACAGCGACCGACTTGGACGGAGCCGCCGTGACCGTGGCAGAAGAGGGCTTCACCGAGTGGCTCGAGAGCGCCTTTTGGACCAAGAGTGTGCCCATCACGGCAAGGACGCTATTGATGACGATTCCGAGCACGATCGTAGGCAGGGTCAACTCGAATGTGCGCTTGGCCAACGACTTCGGCGTTGACGCAGCCGGTTTGCGCGAGAGAACCGCGGCGGGGGCGGTTTGCAGCGACGCCCCAGTTAGCGGCGGAGGGGTAAACGCTGCACTGCCTTCTTCCAGCGTCACCGGGGGAGGCTCCACAACCTTGACGGCCGACGCGGGGAGAGCATGCGCAATCAGTGCCGCAATGGGTTCGACGGATGCGACGCGCTCCACGGATGCGACGCGCTCCACGGATGCGACACGTTCCACGGATGCGACACGTTCCACGGATGCGACACGTTCCACGGATGCGACACGTT
>CAYVXY010000002.1:114418-185781 GCA_964454965.1 uncultured Polyangiaceae bacterium
CCACGGGAGACGGCTGAACGGCTTCGGCGAGTCTAGATTCTGCATTATCGGGGATCGGTCGAGCGTGCCCGGGGGAAGAGGCCGCCGATATCCCAATTAGTGTCTTGTTGCCTAGAGGCTTTCTCGCCGCGGCAGCAAGCTCCGTGTCGCGGGGCGCTAGAGATTCGAGCTTATGCGCTGCAGCTGCCCTCGCCGGCGCTGCGGGGGAACCGCTCGGCTTCGGTGGGGTGCCTGCACTCGGGTGTGTTGCCGAAGAACCGCTCGACTTCAGTTGTGTGCCTGCGCTCGCGTGCGCTGCGGGGGAACCGCTCGGCTTCGGTGATATGCCTGCGCTCGCGTGCGCTGCGGGGGAACCGCTCGGCTTCGGTGATATGCCTGCGCTCGCGTGCGCTGCCGAAGTGCCACTCGGCTTCGCTGCAAACGCTGTCGTATGCGGCGCCAGCGAGCCCATTGGCTTCGGCGGCGCACGCAGACTTGCAGAGGGTGCTGGCTTGGCTGTTTGTCGCGCTTCGGCGACGCGAGCATGCTTTGCTAGTTCAGCAGCCCACTCCAGGTGCGTTGGCTTGGGGCGCTCAGTGTGCACTTCATCGCTCAATTTGGGCCCCGCGTCGAGCGTCAGGCGAAACAGCGTCGATTCGCGATTGAGCAAAGCATCGGTAAAGTCGATGACTTTCTCGTAGCTAGCCACCTCTCCAGCTTGAGCCAACGCCGCTCTGAGCTCCTTGATGGTCGCGGGGCGTTTCGACGGATCAAGCTCGAGGGCCGCAGCTATGGATTGTGCCAACCCACTCGGAATGGTGGTGCCCTTTGGTACGGACAGGTTGATGTGTTGAACTTTTGCCCGAGGCCGCTGTCCCTGCGCGACCGTACCGCTCAGGGTGAGTTCGCGCCCAGTCAAGAGCTCCCAAAGCAACGCGCCCGCGGCAAAAACATCCGCGCGTTCATCGGGTTGCGGCCCAGGGTCGAGCAGCTCCGGAGCCGGGAAGCCGATTGCGGCCACGTGCGCTCGGATCTGGGGAATGCGCACCAAAGCGCTCATTAACTGGCCATCCAGCGAGCGCGTCCGTCCATCACCGCAAAGGTAGAGAGACGCTGCTCCGCCCCCCCCTGGGCACCAAGTGATCCCTGCTGCATCGCAGGCATTGCGACTCTGCTCGAGTCCGTCTAGAAAGTCCGTCACGACGCGCAAGGCAACAGCCAAAGGAAAGGCTGACTGCCGTTCGTGAGCGCGACGCTGGAGCGAACGCAACAGCGAACCCTCCAAGTAGTCATGCACCAGAGCGACCCAACCCTTGCCAAACACGACGTCCGCCACGCATAGGGCAAGCTCGTGTCGCAACTCCATGCTCTCCCACGCTGCCTCGGATATCGCCTGCTCCACGTCAGGAGCGAGTTCACTCGGCAGCAGCACGAGACGCCCCAGCCCGCTCAGCGTGGTTGAGCCGTCTGCGCTACGCAGTTCGTAGAGTGGACCAAACGGTCCCTTGGCGATTTCGCGCAGGAGCTGGTAGCTCCCCACCTGGGAGCCAGCACTCGGGACCGGTTCGATCACGTTCAATGGTGAGAGTGGGCTAGTGTGCAAGGGTTAGTGAGACCTGTTCGCTCATCATCCGGCAAAACCGGCGCACTGTCACCTTCGCTTCCGCGCAAATACTTACGGCAACGCTACGCCGACGAGGTTCTGAGCGGCTTGCCCACAAATATGGCGCTATCTCTCAGAGCCACAGGTAGGCTGTTGTAGTATGGTTTGCGCCCGAAAACACTGAACTTAATGCCAGAATTCAGCGTGCCGAGAAGTGCCACCTTCACTTGGAAGGCGCTGCGGCAGCCACCATGCCCCGACCATGTTTGCGCGGATCGGCAACGGCGTGGAGCGTCGAGTCCGTACGCGCGACGACCTGGACCGCGGAAAGCCCGCGAGGAACACGCCGGACTCGTTCGCCGCTTGCGATGAGACTGCGCACGACACTGCGAGGGAACTGCCTTTCGAGTTCAAGCTCTCCACTGCTCGGCACAATGGTGAACCGTGGTTGTTCGACAGCGCGTTCCGGCGCCACACCATCGACGAGCATCGCGATAAGCACGGTGGTCACGTTCGTGGAAATCGCCATCCCGCCAGAACCGCCCAGCACCCAACGTACTCGAGCACCATCGAGCACGATGGTCGGCGTCATGCTCGAAACGGGGCGTGCCAATGGGCGCGGTTGATTGGGTGAGTTACCCGGACCAAAGTCGTCAAGTTCGTCGTTGAGGATAACGCCACTCGTGGGGCCGAGGAGCTTCGAGCCGAACGCGTTGTTGACCGTGGTCGTTAACGCCACGGCATTTCCCTCGGCGTCGACAACGGAGATGTGCGATGTCCCCTGCTCTCTCGGCAATGTAACCGGCGGTGGCCGCATCGCCTGGTTGAGGATGGCGGCGCGTCGCTTGGCTAGATACTCGGGCTTGAGCAACGCTACCAGGTCGACGGCGACGAAGTCGGGATCACCGATGGCACGAAAGCGATCGACGAGGCTAGCGCGATAGGCATCAGCCAGCAGACGGATCCGATCAGCCGGCAACCGGTGCTGTGCGAGGTCACTTGGCAGAAATGTGCCGAGCGTCTGCGCCAGAAGCAATCCACCGGCGGAGGGGGGTGGAGCGGTAATGATGTCGAAGCGGCCGTAACTGAAGCGCAACGGCGCACGGTACTTTGGGCGATAGTCGCGCAAGTCGGCCAGGCTCAGTACCCCTCCATTGCCGGCCGCGACCGTAACCCAGTCGTTGGCAAGGTCGCCTTCGAGCAATGCGGCTGGTCCCAATTCACCAAACCGCAGGAGGGTTCGACCAAGCACCGGGGAGCGCACCCAGGCACCGACACCGAATCCCGGACGATCGAAGCCGAGTGCGTGCAAAATGGTCAACTTGGCGCTCGAAGCGTTGGCGCTGAGCGCCATGCGTGCGAGATGTATGCCAACGCGAAAGCCTTCGTTTCCGAGGCGGGCTGCTTCGGTGGTGACCTCGGCAAATGGAAGGCGTCCAAGTTGCCGATGCAACTCGAACAGCCCCGCCGGTTCGCCAGGAACACCGACGAGCAATCCACGTTTCTGATCGGGAAGGGGGCGCTGTTCCAATGCCGTCGCAGGCAACGCAGCCGGTGCGCATTCGCGAAAGTCGAGAAACCTGGCCGCGTGTTCTTTCTCCATCCAAACGAGGGCGAACCCGCCGCCACCCAGCCCACTCGACGCTGGACCCACGACGCCAGAAACCAAAGCGGCAGCAACGGCAGCGTCGACCGCGTTCCCGCCCCGCCCCAGCACCTGCAGCGCGGCACGAGTCGACAACTCATGTTCCGTGGCCACGGCCACCTGTGCTGCATGGCCCGACGCGTGAGCGTGCCCTGCGGCGATCCCGGTAAGCAGAACGGCCACATTGACGAGCATCGAGCAGTAGATGCGGCGACTGGACCGACACTTGACCGGTAGCACTTCTGCGTTCTTCATGGGGTCGGGGTGACCCAAGGATGCATCGTCTGGAAGTCGAGGTATAGATCCGCCATGCGCTTTCTGTTCGTCATGGATCCGCCCGAAAGCATGTTGCCGGACAAAGACACCAGTTTTGCGTTCATGCGGGGGGCCTTGGCCAGGGGGCATGAGTGCTGGCATTGCCACCCGAGGGACGTCGGCTGCCGCGGCAGCAACGTCGAGGCGCTGGCTCAGCGCATCATCGTCAGTGACAAGCCGCCCCACGTCACGCTGTCCGCACGATGTCGTTGGAGCGATTTGGAGCTCGATGCGATCTTCATCCGCAAGGATCCGCCCTTCGATTCGGATTACCTGCATTTGACCCAACTGCTTGAGCTCGCTGCCGAGCGTTGCTTCGTGTTCAATGCACCACGCGGATTGCAGGCAGCGAACGAGAAGTTGTTCGCCTTGCGTTTCACTCCATTTACTCCCAAGACGTTGGTGTCGGCACAATCCGAGCAGCTGCTCGAGTTCTTGGAGCAGATTGGCGGACACGGCGTCATGAAGCCTTTGGACGGGGCGGGCGGGTTCGGAGTGGTACAATTGCAGCAGAGCGACAAGAACAAGAGGGCACTCATCGATCTCTTGACGCTCGAGGGGCGCCGCCCGGCCCTGCTTCAAGAATATCTACCTGCTGTCACGGCGGGCGACAAACGGGTGTTGCTGCTCGACGGCAAGGTACTCGGCGCGATCCGGCGTATTCCGCAGCGTGACGACATTCGTGCCAACATCCACGTCGGCGGAACGGTAGAACCCACAACACTGAGCGAAGCGGAGAATGCCCTGGTCGCGCACCTGGGACCGAGGCTTGTTGAGCTGGGTCTCTTCTTCGTGGGTCTCGACCTGATCGGCGAGCGCCTGATCGAAGTCAATGTCACCAGTCCAACGGGGATCCAGCAGCTTTCGAGTCACTTGGGGCGACCTGTGGAACAGGACGTCATCGCTTGGGTGGAGAAGCGAGTGACGAGTTTGCGCGGCAGCGAAGAGGCGTAGCGGATCGGACATTTCTGTGGGTGCATCTCAGAATTCGCAATCCGTATTCTCCTCGGCGCACCGCGCCGCCAGTGGACGGTTATGTGGACAGTACCGATCCGCGCCCTAGCCGGCCCCCCGCGCACGCTCTGGCCGCCACGGCTTTCGAGCCTGGAGCTCCGTGACAGATTCTCTCTCACTATTCTGTCTCTACACTTCACTATCCGTGCATCACTTGCTCACGAAACGGTGTCTCTAGGGGGAACGCTCGATGCAGATTGTGCTCGAGCGCACAACGGAGATACATTCATGTCAACAAGACTAACGGTGTCGTTCGCTGCTCTCATCGGTCTCGTGGCTGCTGCCTGTGCGAGCGAAGGGGAAGGCCCCAACTCGGTTGCTATGTCGGAATCTGCAAAGAGTTTCGACATCCCGGCCCTTTCAGACGACGGCTCGCAGGAGATCGTTGCCCACGCCGAGGAGATCAAGCTAGCAAACCCTGAAGCCAACCTCGTAGTAGTCCAGGGTGAGGACGGAGTAACCATTAAGGGTGACGCGGAGTCGCTGCGGCAGCTGACCGAGTCGTTCGAGACGTCAGAGAGCCCGCAGCAGAAGGCGAAGCCACGGTGGTGTTTCCAGTACGGAATCGAGAGAACTGGCTATGTAAATGGGGTGTACAACCCGTGCACTGGAGTACCGCTCGGACCGCTCTGCCATTCTGGACTGTATTGGACGAAGGCGGGTGCCTACATAGACGGCGTCGCATGGGCTGCTAGTTATGGCTGCAGCGCGAGCATCACGGTCAAGAGCGGCTCGTGCCCGGCGACCCACGCTGAGCTGAGCTGCTGGTAAGTTTGCTCCAGTTTCCCAAACGGTACGCATCTGTAGATCCGGAGGGCGCGGACGTGCCCTCCGGATAGTGCTCAGGATAGCAAGTGCACGCAGTTGGAAAGGAGAGCTGAGTTAATGCGCGTAGCCATGTTCACCAGGGAGCGGAGCGAGGCTGCGCGCTCGCGGTACGGCTGCCGGATGGGGTTTCGGGTGGAGTCTCGCCGCCCGAACCTTCGGCAGTATGTGAGCTACCTCACGATCGCAACCGTTCTCATGCTCTCCTGCAGCAGCCAGCCCGTGTGGACCTCTGACGGTACGCTGTCCGAAACCAGCGCCTCGGTCATTTACGGCGAAGACGATCGGGTCGAGCTCTACGCAGCCGACGAAGTTGCTCGAGCCATCGGCAAGCGGTCGGTGGCGGCGGTCATCAGCCCCGCCCAACTCGATGCCAGCGATCTATCCAACGTTCGGATCGTCAGCAACACGGCCCGCGACGCGCTGGGGCTCTGCGCCGACGAGCCATTCGCCGACCAGGTTTCCGCCGCCCTTTGCACCAGCGTACTCATCGACGACGACCTCGTGCTCACCGTCGGCCATTGCTTCCTGGACGAGGGCGATTGCCGCAGAAATCGGTTCGTGTTTGGCTTCCACTTGGAAGCTTCGGGTTTGCTATCGAACATCACCTCCGACGATGTGTACTCGTGTCGCGAGCTTCTCGTCCGACGCTTGGACCCGGACCCCTGGAACGGCCAGGACTATGCCATCGCCAAGTTGGACCGACCGGTCCGCGAGGCCCTGGCACCGGTAACCATCGACAGGGAAGGCTCGGAGCTTCGTCCCGGAGCCCCGCTGTTCGCCATCGGCTTTGGAAACGGGGTTCCCATGAAGCTCGACCGTGGGTTACGAGTTCTCGAACCTCGACCGAACGAGCGAGACCACTTCACGGTCACCGCCGATGCCTTCGCTGGAGCCAGCGGCATGCCCGTCTTCGGTAGCGAGGGGGCACTGCTCGGGATCCTGGTCCGCGGAGAGGTCGACTTCGTGTCCAACGACGGCTGCTACGTCGCGCACCGAGTGGCCTCGGACTGTGCCGACTGCGAGCGCGACGGGGAGCGAGTAGGCTTCGTCGAGCATCCCATTCGCGAGCTCTGCGAGCTGGGTTGGCCGAGCGAAGCACTGTGCGGAGTCGCTAGCCGGTGCGGTGATGGGCGATGCGCCGGCCGCGAGACACCCTTCTCCTGCGCCGAGGACTGCGAGGCGCCGCGATGCGGCGACGATTTCTGTTCGTCCAACGAAAGTCAGGAGAGCTGCAGCGCTGACTGCTCCTCTCCCGAGCAACGAGAGCCCCCCAAGGAGTGGACCTGCAGCCCCAGCTCGTACGCCGCACTCGACGCCTGTGACTGCGGCTGCGGAGCCCCGGACCCCGACTGCAACGATCCGTTCCTCGACATCAGGGGCAGTCGGGCCGCAGAGATGTGCTCCGCCGACTGCAGGTGTCAGTCCCCGCAGGCCCCGAGCGCCGAAGCCCCGACTCTCCCCGAGAAGCCTGGCCTCCCGCAGGAGAACCACGGATGCAGCGTGGCAACCGAACCAGGTGCCCCTCCGCTAGCCCTCCTCGGTTGGCTGACGCTCGTCGGGCTCGCTTCGGCTCGCCGCAGGCGCACCACTCCACCTCAACGGAGGTTTGGGAGTTTTACCAGGTGGAATTCGATAACCCCCCGTAACCACGCCGAACCAACAAAAATGACCGACATTTGCACGAACGTCACCTTCCGTGTCAACAAACGCTGATCGCTGCTGGCGTCCGCTCCCGACGCGTGCATGCTCTCCGGCATGGGCCAAGGATTTCAAACCGCACTCACGAGACGCACCTTCCTCTCGCTTTGCAGCGTGCTGTGCGTCGGAGGTAACGCTTGGGCAGAGGGTTCGAAACAAGACCTTCCCACCGAGTCTCCTCGCCTCGTCATTCTGCCCCTAGGTCCTGAGCTCACCGACGTTGAGCTCGACTTCGTTCGGCGCTGTCTCGAAGCTTTCTACGATTTTCGCGTGGAGGTCTTGCCGCGGCAAGACCTGCCCAAATCCACTTACTACGCGCCACGCAAGCGCTACCGCGCTGAAAAGCTGCTCGACTACCTAGAAACACATGCCCCCGCAGACGTATCGCGCATCGTGGGCCTAACAGCGGTCGATATTTCCACAACCAAGGGTAAGGTGTTCGACTGGGGCGTACTAGGTCTTGCAACCATCGATGGCCGCCTCGGCGTGCTTTCCAGTTTTCGCTGCGGACGCGGCACTAGGACTGCCGAAGCAGCGTTGATACGCTTTGGCAAAGTCGCCGTTCACGAAGTCGGACACACGCTTGGCCTCGACCATTGCCCAACCTTGGCCTGTCTGATGGAAGACGCCAAGGGAACGGTGATGACGACGGATCGGGAATACGATCTCTGTCCTGCCTGCCGCAAACGCCTGCAAGCGCTCGGGAGACAGGCACGATCCAACCCGAGCATTCCCTGGCCGCAACCAAGCCTCTAGCTGGCGCTAGTGATGCCAACGCGCAGAGCGTTGCACGAGTCGCTGTAAAGAGCGCATATTGAAAGGCTTCTCAATGCGTTGGTTGGGTACCTGTTCCAAGAACCGACGCGCGGAAGCAGTGAAGGCGCCGCCCGACATGAACACAATCTTCGATTCATACCCGGGACGATTGAAGCGCAGCACCTGGTAGATATCCATGCCGCTGAGTTCTGGCATCATCAGATCACAGAAGATGAGATCGTAACCTCCGTCACTGAGTAATTCCTGCAATGCCTCACGCGGTCGAACCAGGGATTTTACGTCGTGTTCATCTTCGAGCATGAGGCGTAGCGCACGGCCGACCCCCGGATCGTCATCCACCACCAGCACGCGAGCTTTGCCTCGCGGTGACGGCGGCATTGACGACGGTGGGCTAGACGGCATCGTCGGCTCCATCAGTCGATGCAGCGGCACGCAGGGAATGGCGGTGCGCAGCAGCAGGCCGGTGCCCGGCAGTGCCTCGGCTTCAATCTGTCCGCCGAGCTGCTCAACGAGACCGCTGCAGACGCTCAGCCCGAAGCCGAGCATCTTGCCCTCGTCGCTCGCAGTGAAGGGGTCGAACAACCTCTCCAGGTCGAGCTCGGCAACGTTGCAGCCTTCACACACGATCTCGAGCACGGCGAACTGGCGTTCATCCGCAGCGAGCGACAATCGCACCTCGTGGCGCTTGGTCGCGTCGTCTGGCAGCATCTGTGCGGCAAACAACAGCAGACTGAGGCAAATTTGCTCGACCTTCGACTCATTGGCGAGCACGGGAGGCACGTTCTCGAAACGGGTCGTGAGCTTTCCGCGATGATGCACTTCGTGCCCCACGAGATCGACGACCGATTCGAGTACCGTGCGCAGATCGAGAACGCGAGTCGATGATTCGTCCGTGCGCGCAAAGGTGCGCATGCGTTTGACGATGGTAGCCATACGTTCCGCACCCTCGCGCGCTTCAGTAAGTCGCGCCAGGATGTCGACCATTGAGTCCGCAACGCCAGCCAAGCCGGGCAGTCGTCGCGACAAGTGCTCGAGATTAAGCAAGACATAAGTCAAAGGGTTGTTGATAGCGTGAGCCATGCCACTCGCTAAGAGTCCGAGCGCACTCAGTCGATCGGCTTGAAGCAAGCGCTGCTCTTCACGTTTTCGCTCAGTTACGTCACAACCAAAACTCAGCACTGTCGGTTCACCCTCGTGCTCGAGGGTGACGCAACTGAGCTCGATGACCAAGAGTGAACCATCCCGCGTGGTCACACGGTACTCGTGTGGCAAAACGCACTCTCCGCGCTCCACCCGCTCGAGATTTTCGGCCAGAATGTGCACGTCTTCGTGATGGAACAGCTCGGCAATGTCAACGCCAATGAGCAGACTTTGGTCGACCCCAGACAGCTCGGCGGCTGCACGATTAGCGTAGACGACTTGCCGACGCTTGAGAATCCAGACACTGGCAACCATCGACTCAACGAGACGCTCGAAGCGCTCTTCGGCACGGCGAACGGCATCTTCGGCGCTACGGCTCGCCCGCAGGTCGGTCAATATCCCCAAGACCGAATGCTCGGAGGGATCGAGCTCAAGCGCCGCAATGGCAACCGGCAACGTAGTACCGTCACTCAAGTTGAGGCTCGTCTCCGTGGCGAAGGCATCGAGCCCGAGCTCTGCACCGTCGACATGGGCCGCGTCGCAAATGGCAAGCGATAGCTTTTCCTCGAACGCAATTGCCTCTGGGTATTCGCCCGAACCGTTGCTCACGCTCGACCCGAACAAGTGACGAGCCGCTTGACTCATCCAGACGAGACCTGCGTCGTCGGCAACGGCGAGCGCAAGCGACCCCGACTCCAGCGCCTCAATCAGGGCAGGTTCGATGTTGGCTGGAACCTTCGAGATTCGGCGGGTTCTGATCAATGGAGCAGCCTCGGAGACTCTGTAGCTTTAGAGGATCTATTGTGGCACACAATTGGCTGATTAGCCGATGGAGGATACTCCAGCGCAGAAAATGGGCCCTAGACGCCGATCCAATTGGATATTCGACGGTTGGAAGCCCGCCAAGGCCCCTGAACACGTCATCAGGCAGTTGGGTTGTGCCTTGCGCGTCGGTCGACCTGAGCTAGCCTTCGCGACCCCTTTCCCATGGCAACTGCAGTAATCCGTTCTGGAGCACACCAATTTCGCGTCACCACCGGCGACGTCATCCAAGTTCAAAAACTGGATGGTGATCCTGGTGCTGAGATCGTGTTCGGTGAGGTCTTGGCCGTTGGCGATGCGACGCTGAATTTCGGCGCTCCATTTGTCACTGGAGCCAAGGTCACGGGCAAGATCGTATCCCAAGACCTCGACGAGAAGCTCGTCGTGTTCAAGTTCAAGCGGCGCAAGAAGCATCACCGCAAGAACGGGCACCGACAGAAGCTTACTTCCGTCGAGATCACCGGCATTTCAGCTTAGTCCCCTGAGGTTTTCCGATGGCACATAAAAAAGGCGGCGGCTCGACGCGAAACGGCCATGACTCCAACCCTCAGTATCGAGGCGTCAAGGTCTATGGCGGTCAGTTCGTGACCGCGGGAAGTATCATCGTTCGTCAGGTGGGCGAGACCATCACGGCCGGGCACGGAGTAGGAATTGCCAAAGACTATTCGCTCTTCGCGCTAGTCGACGGCGTCGTCACCTACGGCTACAAGACGCGCACGAAGAAGAAGGTCTCCGTCGAGGCGGCCGCTGTTGCTCCTTCGGCGTAGTCCGGTTCTTTGCTCGTAACTGATCTAGACGGCACCCTCCTCGATCCGACTGGGCATGTGCATCGGTCGGACGCGGAGGCGATTGCGTTGCTTCGCCGACGTGGCGTTCCTGTGAGTATTTGCACTGGACGCATGTACTCGGGAACTCGTCTGATCGCGCAGCAGCTCGGCATCGAGGGCCCGGTCGCCTGCGTGGACGGTTCGCATATCGTTCACGTGGGCACGAGGCGCAGCCTGTTCACAGCCACACTCGATCGTGCCGCGGCCGAAAAGCTGCGTCAATGGTTGGCGCAGGTTAGGCTTGCGAGCTTTGCGTTTGCGTCGGATGCGATTGTCCACGACCCTACGGGCCAGCGATATCTATCACTTCTGCGCACCTGGTCAGAACGCATGCTGGCGGTCAAGAGTGTCACGTCGCTGGAGGGCTGGTCGACGCTGCAGGATATCTCAGCCGTCGTTGCTCTCGGGGACAAGTCCGAGGTGGACGCCGTCGTTTTTGGCATGAACGAAGGGCAGTCAGCCCCGTTCGGCAGCCAACTGCAAATGGTGACATTTCCGCTGCGCGGCCCAGGCGTCGCCAACTGCTGGGCATTGCTCGTCCGCCGCGCCGACACCGACAAGGGCACGGCCATCGAGTGGCTGGCGAAATACCATGGAGTTACGGTAGATCGCGTGGTCGCCGTGGGCGACTGGATCAACGACGTACCCATGTTCAAAGTGGCAGGCAAGAGCTTCGTGATGAGCCAGGCCCCCGCGGAAGTGCGCGAAGCGGCCACTTTCGTCCTCACGGCTCACAGCCAGGTTGGTGGCGGGATCCGTGAGGCCGCCGAGCGCTCGGGCCTGCTCTAAATTTCCGGGAAAACTGCCGGAATGGTTGCTCGATCGCTCTCGGTCTGGTGAGCTTCGGTGGTGGCACAAATCCATGTCCTGCCCCCAGCGCTCGCTAGCCAAATCGCCGCTGGCGAGGTGGTGGAGCGTCCGGCAAGTGCTGCCAAGGAACTGATTGAGAACGCACTCGACGCGCAAGCGTGCCGCTGCGACGTCAGCTGCAGCGGTGGTGGAGTTGGTTCGCTCTCGGTGCAGGATGATGGGTTCGGCATGTCCGAGGAAGATGCCGTGCGCGCTGTGGAGCGACATGCCACGAGCAAGTTGACAAAAATCTCCGACCTGAACCACCTTCTCACTTTTGGATTTCGCGGCGAAGCATTGCCCAGCATTGCGTCAGTCAGCCGCTTCTCACTTCGAACGCGCACCAAGGATTCCGACTTCGGGTGCAACGTCGAGGTCGAAGGAGGAGCACCTCCGGTTGTCCGTCGGGAAGGCATGCCGGTTGGCTCGACCGTTATCGTCAAGGATCTCTTTTTCAATGTTCCAGCACGTCGCAAGTTTCTGCGTTCAACCGGGACAGAATCTGCCCACGTAACGGCCGCGGTCGAAGGGGCAGCTTTGTCGCGCCACGACGTCACCTTCACGCTCGAACGGGACGGACGCAAGATCCGCGAACTGTTGCGGGTTGGAACGCGACGCGATCGGGTGCTTCAGCTATTGCCTGAGGAAACGCTGGTGGAAATCAGCGGAGAACGGGGCCCCATGCGTCTCGAGGCCCATTTGTCCCGTCCCGAACGCGCGCGTCCAGGAGCCTCTGGTTTGTGGCTCTTGGTCAATGGACGCGTCGTGCGCGACCGCATGATTGCGGCCACGGTTGCGCAAGCCTACGGCGCCGCACTAGCCGGAGGCAACTACCCGAGGGGTGTCGTCTACCTGGACCTTCCGAACGAGTTGGTGGACGTCAATGTACACCCCCAGAAGGCCGAGGTGCGGTTCGTCGATCCTCGCGCCTTGGCCGACGCCATCTATTCGGTGGTCTCGCGCGCCGTGACAAATGAGTTTGCACTGCCCGCGGCCAATCGCGGTGCTCGCTACACCAAGACGCACCCCGACACTAAGGCTCCCGTCGATCTGTTGCCTGTGGAGCGCGGGCTCATTCCGAATCGCACGCGCGAGAATCCGACCGATGCCAAAGTTGCCCCCTTCAGCTTTGGCGTGCCCCCAATACAAGCGACACCGAAGCCCGAGCGCGGCGAGCCCCACCCACTGGTCGGGCGCGAACCAGCGGTTCTTCCCTCGACCGTGCCACCACCCGCTACGTCCAGCGCCGCGACTGAATCCCTCACCAACGCTCGGACTGGTAGCGACGCGGACGACTTCGATGAACCCGCGCCGCCAACCATGCAGACCCCACCGAGCGATCCCCTTCTGGGCACGCTCATGGGCCAACTCGACGCGGACCGCAGTCCCGAGCCGCATGCCAAAGACGTGCCGCACAGCTGGGGACGACTGCGGTTCTTGGCACAAGTCAGGCTGACGTTTCTCGTGTGCGAGGGTAAGGACGGCCTCTACATCATCGACCAACACGCCGCTGCCGAGCGCGTCGCGTACGCGAAGCTGTTCACGCAATACAAGGCGCAGTCCATGGCATCGCAAGCCCTGTTATTCCCCGCCATGGTCGAGCTGCTGCCGAAGGAGGTCGAGCTCGTAGAAGCGAATCTTCACACATTTTGCGCTTTGGGACTCGATGTCCGTGTTCGGGGACAGGACCGCATCAGTGTCCATTCGACCCCGCGCCTTCTTTCGCGTGCCAGTCCAGAAAGGCTCGTGCAAGATCTTCTAAGCGAGCTGAGTCAGAAGGGTGGCCGCGGGTTTTCCACGGCCATTGAACAGGCGATCGCGCTGATGGCCTGCCATGGTTCGCTGCGCGCTGGCGAAGTGTTAACCGCACAACAGGCGCAGGCTTTGCTCGGGTCTCTCGAAGAGATAGACATCACGACCCATTGCGCCCATGGTCGCCCTGTAGTCGCCGTCACGCGTTTCACCGATCTCGAACGCCAAGTGGGGCGCCGCTAGTAGTGCTAGGACCCAGGTGACATCGATCGAACAACCCCTCCTGGTCATCGTAGGCCCTACTGCCTCGGGCAAGACAGCGCTATCGCTCGTCTTGGCGGAAGCGCTCGGAGGCGAGATCGTCAGCGCCGACAGTGTGCAAATCTACCGCCATTTCGATATTGGCTCGGGCAAGCCGAGCGCGCTCGAACTCGCGCGCGTGCCGCATCACTTCATTGGCACTCACGACCCCCTCGACAGCATCGACGCCGCGGGTTGGGCCGCGCTCGCGGAAACCAAGCTTCTGGAAATTGCTGCACGTGGGCGACGCCCCGTCGTCTGTGGTGGCTCGTTCCTATGGGTCCGCGCCCTGTTGTTTGGGTTGGCACCGGCCCCCGCCGCCGATCCAGAGCTGCGCGCCGCACATCAGCGTCTTGCGGACGACCTCGGTCGCGCGGAGCTACATCAACGCCTGCGGATTGTGGATCCCGAAGCGGCAAGCAAGCTCGCGCCAAACGATTTCGTACGTGTCAGTCGCGCCCTCGAGGTGTTCGAGTTGACGGGGGTGAAGATGAGCCAATGGCAGGCCGAGCATGGCTTTCGCCAGCCGAAGCGCCCGTATCGACTGTTGGGCGTTCTGCGTGAACGGGCAGAACTCGACGCGCGCATCCGTAGCCGGGCCGCCGAGATGCTAAGCTCTGGACTCTTGGCTGAAGTGGTTGGTTTGTGCGAGCGCGGCTACGACAAAGCGCGTGCCATGGGCGCCGTCGGTTACCGTGAGGTTCACGCCGCAATTGCGGCTGGCACGACGGCCTCGGTTGGGGACGGCCTGGGCCAAGCCACTGCCACTGCCGCAACTATCGACGAAGCCGCACTGCTCGACGCGATTGCGCAGAAAACCCGGGTATTTGCCCGACGCCAGCGCACCTGGTTGCGTGACGAGCCAGTGACCTACCTCAGGCCAGAGCTCATTCAGAATCAAGACGCCTTGTTGACGGCCGTTGAGAACTTCGCAGCTGCCGAACGTCCTGCTGACGGCCGTTGACAACATCGCGGCTCCTTGCCGCTCCTGTTGGCGGGAGCCGCGTCCGAGCTGACTTCGCCGCCGCAAGAAGGTGCGACCAAGTTGATGACGATGCACGACCAACCGGAGTTCCGCGTAGCCATTTGCCGTATGGTGCCAGATAGCGCCAGCCGAGCCAATCGCTGCCAACCTACTGCGGACTCTGAGTCCAAGCCGCCTCGCCCCCGGACATCGGTGACGCCGCGTTGGATCGCGGAGCCGCGGAATTGGACGCGTGTAGCGTCGAATTGGACATGCTGTCCGCCGAGAACGGCACCCACTGAGAACACGCGACGCACCCTCGAGCTGCGCAATCGGCTGGCGATGCTGCTCGCATCGGCGGCAGTTGTCCCTGCCCTACGGGATATGCGAGGTGCGGTGAGGGGACTTGTGCCAATCTTATGACCGATGCAACGCATTGCGGCGCTTGCATCAATGTTTGCAGCGGTGTCACCAATCTGTGCAGCCAAGGGGGCTGCGTCTCCACCTGCTCCTTCGGCGAAACGAGTTGCAGTGGTGATTGTGTCGACATCGCCACGGATCCGGGCAACTGCGGCGCCTGCGGAAGTCACTGTTTGTCACCTGGACGGTGCCAGGCAGGAAAGTGATCCCCTTTGCTATAGCGGCGCCGGAGACCGGACTGCGCCAACGAGTTTTCGCTGTTGACTTCGCGGGTTGTGACAAGGAAGCGCCTTGCCTGTTGCCGCGCCGACGGATCCAGGCAAGAATGGCAGCACGATGAAGCTTTTGGGATGCCGGTGCTCAGGGCGAGGCGTTGGTGTTGATTCGATCGCGGGGCAGCTCATCTTGCTAGCGGCCATTGTGGGATGCGGCGGCAAGACAGATTCCAGCGACGCGTCACTGGGCGTAACGGGTGGCGCCCAAGCGCTTGGCACAGGCGGTGCACAATCAACGCTTGCGTCTAAAGGCGGTACAACCGCGATTGGAGTTGGTGGCGCCACCGCCGTCGGACTAGGCGGCAAGACCAATGGGTTCGGCGGCAAGAGCCCTGCTGGTGGCACGACTACTGGCGGCGCGACCGGCGGCACCAAAGCGACTGGGCTCGGTGGCGCGACCGGCGGCACCAAAGCGACTGGGCTCGGTGGCGCGACCGGCGGCGCGACTGGCGGCACCAAAGCGACCGGACTAGGCGGCACAGCTACTGGCGGCAACGCGACGGGTGGCACGGCCATTGGAACGTTCGGTGGCGCTTCAACTGGCGGCACGACCGTTGTTGGGTTTGGCGGCGCGACCGGCGGCAGTGCTGCGCTGGGCGGTTCTGCAGGTAAGGCCGGCAGTCTTGTCGGTGTGGCAGGCGTTGCTGGCGCTGCGTTGGCGGACTTCTGCGTCGGTGACGTTAGCAAGGTTAGCTATCAGGGTCAGGAACTGTCGCCTGCAACCTTCAATTACGACGCGATGGTGGCGTTGGATTGCTGCGACGGCTTCGGTGTTGGCCTGCACACACGCGATCAGCTGGGTTACGATTTGGCTCTCGAGGTCATCCACACGCTGAACTCCACTGGGCTGGGACCTGGGCAACTTACTGTGGGGACCGGGATGCTGCGTAGCGTCACGTTGAGCAGGTTCGGCGCTAGCTCGACGACCGCACGGAGTACCACGACTGGCAGCATGGGACTGGTGGGGAACGTGTACGGTTCAACCGCTTGGGAAGTGGGATTCTGTCTAGTAGCCAATCCCATGTCCGAAGTATTCGCGGGCACGCGGATCTACGTGCCGCGCGCCACTCTAATACCCTACGATTGGACGAAGCGGTACCAAATCTACCAGTTGGCGGATCCTTCGACAACGCCAGCCCAAGCCCAATCGATTGGACTAAGTGCGCTCGTCTTGGCAGCAACGCCCTGGCTCGACCTTAGGTCGATTGCCTACGTTGAGCAGTCGACGAGCACATTCAACATTACCCTCAGCTCAGCCTACGGCAGCTCGCTGCGTGGCCAATTGGATGGTGTTACGACGCAAGACAGACCCTTCGTCGTCAAGGCAGACGACGTTCCTATCTACGTGGGCACGTTCTTTCGCGGGGTTTCTGCGGTGATGCCCGTAGGGCCGATCATTCAGATCGACAAGATTACCGACGAACGGATCTTCATTTCAGGTCCAATGAATGACGTGCTTGATTCAAGGTCTGATGTGAGGATCATCAAGGCGTTGTCGGAGTCTGGAAAGCTTGTGCCCTAGTCGGGTTGCAGGTCGTTGGATGTGTTCGAGCTGACCACGCCTGCGCCACGCAACCAGAATTCCCTTGCCTTGATTGCGTGGCGGTCGGACCATGGTCGACGGATCCTCCGAGGTATACGATGACCAAATCCGTCCGATTGGGTTGCTTGCTTGTGATTGCAGTAGCGACCGCTGCCTGCAGCGACGACTCCACCAAAGGCAGCTCCACGGCTGGCCAGGGTGGGGGCAGTGCTGCGGGTGCTGCTCCCTCTGCCACTGGCGGAGCCAACGCCGGCGGTACCAGCCCGATAGCGGGTGGCACGACCGGGGCCTCCGGCAGCACGACCGTTACGACGGGTGGCACGACCGGGGCCTCCGGCAGCACGAGCGTTACGACCGGTGGTGTGGACAGCTGTGGCAATGCTAAGGGACAGCTCTTTCCCCCGGCGTCCATCTGGAATACTCCGGTCGACACTGCGGCTCTTGACGCGGAATCGGCAGCGGTCATCGGGTTTTTGCAGACGAATCACACGGCCTCCGTCCGATTCCAGATCGACTTCTCCATCAAGCTGCTACACGCGGATAGCACGACACCGCGTCGGGCGTTTACGCCAACCGGCGACTTCTATTCGCCGGATTGCGATCCGGCGCCCATTCCAGCGCCAACCAATGGGGCCATCGAAGGGGAGTCGGGTTACGCCTGTGTGTCGGATGGCGACTGTCACCTGCTCGTTGTCGATACCAGTACCTGTCGCTTGCACGAAATGTGGCGCACCAATTTCGTTGGCACCAATTACCAGGGCGGTTGCCAAGTCATTTGGGATCTCACGCGGACCTACCCCGCCAACATGCGCGGCGACTACTGCACTAGTGCCGACGCGGCAGGGTTGCCCATCGCAGCGCACCTCTTTAGCGCGGATGAAGTGGCAGCGGGTGCCATCGAGCATGCCATTCGGTTCATCTTGCCCAACTCGCTGATGCGTGCGAGTATTTACGTTCATCCCGCCACGCATTCCACCGGACCCACCAGCGGTGGAGCGTCGGCCCCACCGTATGGCGCGCGTCTGCGTCTCAAGGCAGCAACGAATACGAGTGGGCTAAGCGGCGGTGCACAGGTTGTAGCCAAGGCACTTAAGAAATACGGGATGATCCTTTCCGATGGCGGCAACATCACATTTACGGCTATGGCGGATGACTACACGACGGCCAAGTGGACTCAGGTAAACTTGACCGCTCAAGCTCTGAAGTCACTCACCTGGAGTGACTTCGAGATGGTCGATGGTGGTGCGCGTATCAATTGGACGGCCGGCGACTGCTCGCACGTGCCCATCACGCAGTAGTGCCGATTTGAGGAAGCATGGTTCCCCTGGCCTTCCACAGTCAGTCGGGTGGCGAGACCCCGTTCGGGGGGCGGGTTCGAGTCTTGCGATACGAAATGCGCCTCCACAGGAAGTCTTCGGTAGGCACCGCGGTGGTAGTTTGCCTGAGTACCCGAGTACCCGAGTAGACTTCCAACTCGGTAGTTCATGGAAAAATCGCAGATGGGCAAGCGCTCTTGGCGAGTGCTGCAAGCGGGGCTCGGGCTATTGGTAGGGCTTGGGATTCTGGAAGTGGGTTTTCACCTGCGTGACCACGGCGCGTTCCCGCACCTCAATATCTACCAGGCGGATGAAGCCTTGGGCGTGCGTCTGCGGCCCATGGCGCGCACACTTATAGTGTTCGGTGGCAGTCCAGTGACCGTCGCTGCTACCAACAGTGCGGGGTTTCGTAGTGTAGAACCTGGCCCCGAGCCGCCACCCAAACCAGACGAAGTACTGTTCGTGGGGGATTCTCAGACCTTCGGGCTCGGTGTCAACGTTGAGCAGTCCTTCGTGTCACGCTTCGGAGAACTGGCGAAGCGACCCGTGTACAACGCTGGCGTGCCCACCTGGGGGCCGCCGGAATTTGCGGCAGTCATCGACGAGCTAGGCAAGCGTCGGCACCCGCGGACCATCGTTTACGTCGTAAACTTCGCGAATGACGCCTTCGAGGTCAATCACCCGAATCGCGAGCGACATGTCGCCTGGGATGGTTGGGCGGTGCGTCGCGAGTTCGCTCCGTCCCACGTGAGCCAGTTTCCAGGAAGGGACCTTCTCTTTCGTTCCTCGCACGTGGTATTTGCGTGGCGAAAATGGTGGCATAGCTTTGGTGGTAGCCAGCTCGACGAACGTGGGACGCCCTCGGAGGGCACGTTCCGTGACTTGGTTGGTCTCGGTGTCGAACAAGGCAAACGTACCGAAGCCGATCAGCTGGAACTCAAGCGACGCCAATCGCTCTACGAAATGGAGACCACCTACGCCGAGGAACTCTATAGAAATGCAGAGTCGCGGGTTCGGGCGATTGCTTGGGCGGCGCTGAAGTTGAGTGGCGGCGGCGACGGGAGCACTCAATCCCCGGGCACCGTCTATTTGGCGGCAGACGCAAACCCTGGGGACATAGTAACCCCGGGCTACGGTGAAGAGGGACGTCCTATCTATGCGACGGCGGAGTACATTCGCCAAGCGGTGGGTCTAAGGAACAAGTTCGAGGCGGAGCTCCGGGCGCGTGCTCAACGGGCCGTCGATAGCGATGAGGCAAAGCAAATCCTCAGTGCGCTCTCGGCACGAGATGCCGAACGCCTCAAACTCGAGATCGTGCGCAGCCAGCCCCTCGAAATCGTGCGTCGCGTCTCGCCGCTCACGCACGCGGTGCTGGACGCCAAACGCCGCAGCGACGCTCTTGGTGCAGAGTTCGTGCTTCTGGTGATCCCGTTGGACGTTATGGTATCCGAGGCGGAATGGCCGAAACACGGTTCGAAGCGAGTTGATCTTTCCGCGGCGAGCGTCCTAACCGATGACCTTGTGCAAAGCGCTCGCGCCGCGTCCATTGTCACCCTGGATGCAACGGAATTCCTGAAAAAGACCGAGCCAGGGGCGTTTCTACCTGGAGACATTCACCTGACACCGAAGGGGCATGTCGGTGTCGCTCAGGCACTGGTCGAAGCACTCGAGCAGGGGACCCAACCCGCATCCAGTTCTGGGCTCCGGCTCGTGCTCAAGAACGGGCGTTCGCGTGTTCCGCCTCCGGAGACTTGGCGCGCAATGGCTGGGGAAATCGCGGTGATGAACTCGGGCCGCTGTCCCATTACTAGAAAGTACCGCGAGTGGCTCTACATCACTTGTTACCCACGCCCTGACTACCCGAAGGATCCGACAGGCGTGGGTCTGCAGGTGACTGCTGGCGGACAAGGGGATGCGATAACGACGGTGCTAGGTGGACGCATGACCCTGGTGGCGCCCATCCCGCGAGGCGAGAAGCTGGAAGCGCTGTTCACCTGGAGTGACGGGTTGTCCAAACGCTTGGTGGTGGACTGGGATCCGCAGAACGTGGCCCCCTACCTACGGATGGAGCCTGAGAAGGCGCAGAAAGCTGCGCCCCCGGCACATCCGGAATGGGGTGATGCATTGTGCGCATGCCACAAGAGCGAGCGGCACGTTGCTGACTGCCACGATCTTGTCGCCGAAGCCGATTCCGATTGTATGCGCAGCTATCTGGGCCAATGCGCCGAGGTTCTGGCCTGTACCGAGGGCAATCCGCTGTTTGCGCCCAAGTGTGAATCAGGGGCCGTCAACACGGGTGCCACTTCGCGCTGCCTTAAAGGGGAGCCAACGGTTCTCACGTCGACCCAGGCGACAGCGGAATCAACCTCGCCGCTTGTTGCCGCCGACGAGACTGCGCTACAAAGCGCAGCGCAGAAGGTCGTCGTGGCCGCCCAGGCATTCGTGGGGGATGGGTGTAGACTCGGTGCGGACGCAGTTGAGCTGGTCTCCGTGATCCCCTTTGATCGCTGTCCCATCGACGACTCCATGGTAAAGGCCTACCTTGCGGCTCTCAGCGAGTTCGACAAGTTAACTCATGGCGTCAGAATTGCGCCGGAAGCTCAAACATTTGTCGAGAAATCCGGCTGGTTCGCGAGTTGGGTGAAGATTGCCCTCGCCAGCCACGACACACGCGGCACCTCCGCGCTCTATCAGGATCTGGCACTCGCCTTCAACGCCTGGCAGCCCAAGGCACAAGTCTTTGTCGACTCGCCGGGAATGATCAATTCGTATTTTGGACTCTCAGGACGGCCCGGAAACGACTATTTTAGAAACCTGCATGGCGACGGTGCCAAACGCAAAGCAGACTTCATCGCGTCAGGAAAGCACCTGGTTTGGCGTCGCGGGCCCAACGGTTTCGAGGGGCCATTTCTATCCATCAACGAGCGGGTGGTCATCGGGATCTAGGGTGCAGCGGCTTCACCATTCGCGCCTGATAGAGCGTGCTAGGCTGCCTCAAAACAGGGTATAGACGAAGGGGGCCACGTAGCTTAGTCCGCCCGTCAGGATCAAGAGCAGCCCGCCGAGCAAGAGCACAATTACCAAAGGCAGCAGAAAGAAACGCTGTGACCCAGTAAAGTAGCGCAGCAACTGCAGGGCTGTACGCAGTCTTCGTCCAAGTTTGCCGATGATGCTCATGTCCGCTTCTCCACCAACAAATCTTCGATAATCAGAGCATCAACCCCATGTGAAAGGAAGAAGGCGATCGCGTCGATGGCGCTTCCGACCATGGGCTCACCGCGCCCGTTGAGGGAGGTATTGAGAACCAGCGGTGCCTCGCCGAGTCGGAGTCGCTCCTTGAGCACGGCGTCGAGGGCAGCGGCAGACTGGGCGGTCACGGTTTGTACTCGGGCGCTACCGTCGCGATGTACGACCGCAGCCATCGACGTGGGCACGTCCTTTCGCGCGGAAGTGACGGTCGTCATAAAGGGCGTCATGTCGTCGGGTTCCGTGGCAAAGTAGGAACTGCAAGATTGGGCAAGCACGGCGGGGGCGAAGGGGCGGAAGGACTCGCGATGCTTTATGACGGTATTGATGCGATCGCGCGTCTCCGCACTGTCGGGGCAAGCCAGCAGGGAACGGTGACCGAGAGCGCGTGGCCCAAATTCGAACCTGCCTTGGACGAAGGCGACGAGCTTCTGCTGGGACAGTAGGTTTGCCGCCGTTTCGGCTGGATTTTGAACGCGTTGCGTCGAAAGTCCCAGCTGCTGCGCCAACGCGCCGGCCTCGGATGCTTGCGCCGGCAATCCGAGCGCCGCGGTTGTCATGGCGCAAGGGCGCGCGTCCCCAAGCTCGAGCGAGCCCAGGATCGCCGCGCCCAGGGCGCCGCCGGCGTCACCCGCGGCTGGCTGCACGAAGAGCCGTTTGAACCCCGAGTCCTTTGCCACGCGCGCGTTCGCAAGAGCATTGAGGGCTACGCCTCCGGCGAGGCACAGATTCGCCGCTCCAGTTTCCCGCTGTGCGCGTCGCGCCAGGCCCAGGACGGCCTCCTCGGTCACCTGTTGGACGGTGGCCGCGACGTCGGCGTACCGTTGATCCTCGGGGCGCGTCAAATCCCAGGGTGTCGATGCGTCGCGCCGCTTACCGAGGAGCTGTTCCAATCGGCTACCGAATCCGAGCTCGGGATCGTTGAAGCTGTCAAAATAGGAGAGATCGAGCTCGAATTCGCCTGCTGGGTGCAGGCGCAACACGCGATCGACACACTCGCGATAGCGGGGCGTACCCCACGCGGATAGTCCCATTAGCTGGTACTCCCCTTCGAGCACGGGAAAGCCGGACCATGCCGTCATCGCGGCGTAGAACAGGCCCAGTGAGTGCGGCCAAGTCGTGGCTGCGACGGGCGTCAGCGTGCGGCCGTTGCCGAACCAGATCCCCGTCGTTGTGTCTTCCCCCACGCCGTCCAGCGTGAGAACTGCCGCTCGTTCGTATGGACTGACGAAGAATGCGCTTGCTGCGTGGGATTCGTGATGTCCAACGGCGCGCACGCGGCTCCTGGCAATGCCCAGCATTTCGGAGATGGCATCGAGGACCCAGAGTTTGCCTGCGAGTTGCGAGCGAATAGCCCGAGGGAATTGGCGAAGCGAGCGTGGAAAACCCCTCAGAGACGAGAGCAAAATGCGCTCGAGCTTCTGGAAGGGCTGTTCATAAAACACCACGGCGTCAAGATCTTGGGGGCTTAGGTTTGCCCATTTCAAGCAAGCCAATGCCGCGTCCTTGGGAAGCGCTGAATCATTCTTCACGCGCGAGAACCGCTCCTGTTGCATCGCCGCAACGACCACGCCATCGACGACCAAGGCCGCAGCCGCGTCGTGGTAGAGCCCTGATATCCCGAGGACTGCGGCCAAAACTAGCCCCTTCCTTCGATGGGTTTGCTCTTCTGCCATTTGGGCGCGAGGACCAACCCGTGCGATTCGGGTCGCACCAAGCGTACCCACAACGAAAGCAGAGCCAGTAACGGGAAGAGGCACCACATGCAGACGTTGTAGATGCGTTCCGCGATGAAGCGGCCGAGCCGTCGAAAGCTGCGCCACGCCTCCCAGGTCGTGACAAAGCGGGCGGCACGCGTGGCCGCTTTGGGGTCGTTGGTGAGCGTGCCGATGAGTTCGATTGGGTAGTCCTGATGGTGTCGCTCTTCCGCGACGATTTCGGCGAACAGTGCGGCCGTTTGTGCGTCGCCGGCGTTGCTGAAGGCGGCCTGATAGTGGGCAAATTCGACGACGGCGCGACGCTCGCCGTGGTGAAGGAACGCCAAAAACCGGATCTCGCCCAATTGGTTGAAGAGATCCTCGGCGTCTGTGGACACAATCGACTCCGCACCCGCCCTGCCACGCAGTTCCGCTGCGCGTTTTGAGAACAGGCGAGCATGGCGCTGTTCTTCCAGGGCCTGATCCAGGTAGATGGCGCAACGCTCGGGAGAGTTAGCGCGAGCAGCCGCCCACTTGAGCGTCAGCATGCTACCTTGCTCGGCCTGGGCAAAGCGAGCCAGAGCCCGTGCTGCCGCAGAAGGTCGGCGTGCAATCCACCCCGCATGTAGACGCGCAAGGTAGGGATGGACTTCCAATTGGAACATGGGGCACGGTACCACCAATACTATCAGTCGAGAAAGCCGTAGCGATCGGTGTTCGCCGGGCCGTGCAGTGACGTCCGGCGCAAGTTCCGGGCCATTTGGTCGGTTCGACGTGACTACGTAGCTTGGTCGTACGGCGAGTGTTGCCAATTCTCGCGCAACACCGGTAGTGGAATCTGTCCTCCGTGACGGGTGCGGATGGCGTGGACCGGTGGGGTTGAGCGCGGTCGGCTGCTGCCATGATGAACCTACAAGACACGGAAAGACTGCCCTATCACGCAATGAGGTTAGGCTTTTCTGTCGTCGCAATGCACTAGTGCATGCAAGAGTTCGAGGCGGCAAGCGCCTACACAGCCACCACTGACCTGGCTCAGCAGGTCAAATGGGCTCGATCTTGATCTCCGCGATCGAGTCGACTTCCACGCAGCTATAACCCGCGTCCACCGAAGCGCTCAGTGTGAAACTCACGCGCTCCGCCGCGTCCGCTCGGCGCACCTCGACCAGCAGATCGCCGTAGTGGCAGATGTTCGAAAGCGATGCTCCCTCCCCAAGCGCATCACCACCTTCTTCGAGCAAGGTGGTGACTCTAAGCAACAGCTCAGCATCGACCGAGAGCTTGACGCAATCGTCGCCTGAGACGTGGACGTGAAACTGCTTCGAGACTTGACCAGTCTCGAGTGCGTCGCTGATGGTGACGGGCAACGAGGCAATGACATAGTAGCAGTCGGAGGAGGTGGCAATCGACGCGAATGCGCTCAACAGAACCGCTGCTATGCCAAGCACAGCGCGAACGTGCCCCTTGAGAATTGGCTGGATCATAGCACTTCCTCGCTGCGACGCGGTTCGCTCCTGATTGTGTAAGGGGGTGGGGGTTCCCATTCGACGAACAGGGAAAGCGTTGCGCGTAACAGGGGGGGCGAGCCCACCCGACCGAGTAGGCCCACAAATACTGCTGCCTCCGCAGCGACCTTGACGCCGAACGTCACAGGTTGACTCAGCGGCGAGCGCCAGCCGGTGGCCACGTGAAGCAGTAGCCCACCATCGTCGGATACCCGCGATGAACTGAGATCGCCGGACCATGGCCGCACGATGGCATACCCCGGCAACCGGAACGAGCTATGTGTTGAAGCAATGCCGATTGCCCCGTCAAGCAGGAACTGTCGCCGCAAGAACTGCAATTCTGCACCCGCGTCGATCGACCAAGCGCGCCGCTCGACTTCGAAAGCATACTCGTCCAAATCTCCTCGGACGCGCAATGGTGCCAGCTGGTTCGGAACATAGGCGATGGATAGTCGGGGATAGACGGCCACCCTCGACAATTTGAGAACATACCCGCCCGTGGCACGCATCCCAAGGGCGCCAGCAGCAGCGGTCCGGTACTGTTTCAGTTGCAGCGCTTGCCGACCATTCGTGAATGTGCCCTCGTAGATACGGGTATTCGTCAGCACCCCGTAGTCGGCTTCGAGGCGAAACGCGAGCGCTCCCGGATCTGCTTTCGCAATGGGTGCCAGCACCAGCCCGACCGAGCCGACTATCCAGGAGCCGAGTCGACGTACATGGCAATGCATCGGATGAGGTGAACGTGTTCGCACAGGCAAGGCCTGGACGCAAGCTGGCGTATTGCGGTATCGTCCGAGCCGTTCGGGCATCCCTGCAAAGATAATACCCGCACCAATCGCGGGGCGATTCGACGCCAAGTGCTGCGATTTGCCTGCGAGCTGAGGGACAGGCGCCGACCACGCGGTTGCGACCATGACAAATCATTCCGACCGTGAATCTCCGGCACAGTTGGCCAATCACGGCTGCAGTAGCAGCGTCTTGCCCGGCACGAGAGAGTCGGCTTTCGTCCCAAGGCCAGACTGACCATCCGAGCCGATGGCCCAGTACCAACCATCACATCATCGATGATGTGTGCAGTCGCGACCATGAGCAGTGACGAGGCTCGGTCGTTTGCGAGATGAGCCAATGACCACCTTGAGCACGAAAGGCTGGAGCCAGAGGGTAGCGGAACTCGCCCTAGGCGAGTTGTTGCCACCAGTGGTGTCCGCCGACGGAAATTTCCGGATCAGTTCGTGGTCGTCGTACCGTTGCTACTGATACTAGGACACTCCTCCACCACCAGAGCACACCTCGCCGGAGTTTCGGAGCTTGGCTTGGTCGAAGCGATGTTGGCCACGGTCAACGTGCTACAAGCGGGCAGCGCCCTGGTGAAAGCCAGGTTCGCGGAGGTAGCGTCAGACAAGCAAGTCTCAAGCTCACTCACCGTTAATGGTGAAGAGCGCTACTTCGGAACGACTCTACGCTCTCGACGGAAAGACCTCAAGGTGGCTTTGCGGCCACCAGATGGCGATTCGTGTTCGTCGCGACGTGTAGTGACTTCCGAGGAGAATTCTGGCAACTCAGCCGATTTGGCGTGACCCATAGCTTTGACGTACGGCGAGTGGTCCTGTGCTGGTGCACGCGGCTTCTCGAAGGGTGAGTTGGCTCGCCACGCAAGAAGGCGAGAGCCATCGGTTGGCTTGCGCTCTATCAGCTTGGCACTGTCGTGACCCCAGAAGCTGCTCCAAGCTGGCAGTGGACTTGGGCGGCGATTGCGACGCAATACACCAAGGTGACCGCGTTTGGACTATCTGAACGCTGGAGACTCGGATCCATGATTCGACTGAAAGACTACGAGTACCGCGGATGTAGGCAACACGGGTGTCACCGAACCAGGCCCGCGACAAAGAACGCGAATTTATCGTGCCCTTGCCGTCGTGACCATCAAAGTGAAACCATGAGATCATGCTGGGCATAAGATCCTTCCCGCCACCCATCGCGCTAACGCTCCTAATGGCTTGCAACTCGAACGTGAACCCAGCCACGGCAAGTGGCGGTTCGAGCACCGCGAGCGGCAGCAGCACCGCGACTAGTACGAGCACCGCGAGCGGTGGTACGACTAGTGCCACGCCGTGCAACGGAGAGGCTACGAGCAGCGGCGAAGCTACGTATTACGACTTTGCGGATGGCTCGGGGGCCTGTAGTTTCGACCCGACCCCGAACGACCTCATGGTTGGCGCCATGAACGCCCCAGACTACGGCAACTCGGAACCGTGCGGCGCTTGCGCGCGCATCGTGGGTCCCAACGGCACCATTACGGTGCGCGTAGTCGATCTGTGTCCTGAGTGTCCCAAGGGAAACATCGATCTTAGTCCCAGCGCATTCGAAAAGATTGCGCCCCTTGCGCAGGGTCGCGTGCCCATTACCTGGCAATACGTCCCCTGCAGTGTAACGGGATCCGTCATCTATCACTTCAAGGACGGCAGCAACCAATGGTGGACGGCCGTACAACTACGCAACCACCGCCACGCCATTGCCAAGTTCGAATACCAAAAAGCCGGCGCCTTTGTTGAAGTGCCGCGCGTTGATTACAATTTCTTCGTAGCGCCGAGCGGCATGGGTCCTGGCCCGTATACGTTCCGCGTGACCGACGTACATGGCGCTACCATCGCCGATAGCGGCATTCAGCTTGGCGACGACGTAGACCGCGCGGGTACGCAGCAATTCCCGGCCTGCAACTAGGGACGCTGGTTTCCTAAGCAACCGCAGAATGATTCGAAATCGGCAGCGCGCCAGAGCCGCCTGGATGGAGCAATCGATTGCGGCAGGGGACGATGACGGCTATCCAGGCTTGCCGTCGCAGTTCTTTACGGGTCTCGCTGGTGAGGGCACCGTAGGCTTCGTCCGCGGGCAGATTCTCGCAGGGAGGCTCGGCTTGTGCCTGCGCATTCGCGAATGCTTGCTCCACGGCTGCTCGCACTTTCTCGTTACCGACTGTGAGTAGCCATGCCACGATTCGCCAGCTGAGGCTGGCGTGCATCCATTCATCGGTCGCGATACCCGCGAACAGTCCACGTAGCTGACTCGATACCACCCGCTCCGTGGCTTCGGCGGCTTCGAGCGCGGCAATGGTTTCGCCGACGCAGCCTTCGACGACCGTGCCATAAGCCAGTGTTTCGAGTGCCGAACCCAAGGCTACCCCTTTCATCGACAGTGGACTCGGGCCAACCCGACCTTCGAGGAGCTGGCTCGCGAGACCAAACATCGAGCGCGCATGCCGAGTCTCGTCGGCTTGCGCGGATACAACCAGTCCCACGAGATCCGATGGTGCACCGTGACCCATGAGTTCCAGCAGTAACCGCCCAAACGCAGCGACGGCGGCATGCTCCATGAGCGCGAGCTCGACGTAGTGAGTGCCCAGTCGGCGTCGTTGCTCAGAGGAAAGCTGCTTGAGTGCAGAATCTTCGCGCACTTCAAGCCAATCCGAGCGCAACGCCTGCGTCGCGCGACGGTCTTTGCCCTGAACGAGGAATGGACGGCCAATGACACAATTCGCTGGCGAACACATTCGATTTCCCGCAACATCCAGGGTGCAGTAGCCACCCGGACATTGCACTGCGCCAACGCAGACGTCGCTAGGCTGGGTGCACGCGAAGCCAACGCCACCGCAACCCGCCGTCGTGTCGTACGTGGCACAGTATCCACCGGGGCACGAGGTATCGGTTGCACAGCTTGCTGTCGTGCATTGACCAATATCGGTGCCACAGCGGCAGATTTGTCCGGCGGCGCAGTCGGCATCGCGAATGCAACCATAACTGCAGTAGCAGCCACCCATGATTATTGCTTCACAATGCCCGTGGGGCTGAGCCGTGCAGTCCGCGTCGACGGCGCAAGAGCCAGGGACAGACGTTACTGTACAGCTCGTCGCGCGCGGCAGCAGATTCGGGCAGTCCTTGGATACCGTGCGGTGGCTCCACCCGCCGTCGCAGGTTTCGAAACCGTTCGCCTCACTGATGACCGTACAGCTCAATTGCACGGTAGCGCCGCCAACGGCGCTGCCACCCAACGAGGAAATAGCATCACCCCCCACGCCCCCGCCCCCGCCGCCGAACCCCGTAGCGCTCGTGCCGCCTGCCGCGGTACCGCCGTTCGAGGTTCCCGACTTGCCCCCATGACTGCTCGAAGCCCCGTCGGCTACCTCACCGCCACAACCCAAATGGGACAGCAAGGCCAAGAGTGACATCCCGTAGCTGCTGGTAGAAATCCGCAACGTCGCCATATTCCGAAGCATGGGGCGCCGCTCACAAACTGGGAGCCCCCATCGGCCACGTGTCGCTAAAGATGGGCGTTTCGTCGGGAATTGGCTTCGATGTTTTTGCGGTGCCGATCCGGCTACTCCTCGTCCCCCCGAGTCACGATTCCATAGCGATGCAGCTTGTCGTGGAGCGTGGCTCGGCTCAGGTTCAAGCGCTGCGCGGTTTCGCGACGATTCCCGCCCGAGGCCTCGAGAGCGGTGACGATGAGTCCGCGCTCGTACGCTTCAACGCGCTGCTTCAGCGACAATCCGCTGGTCTCCGGCGCTTCCGCAAGTTGAGTTGGGACGGGGGCTTCCGAGTTTGGCGCAGTTTGACCGGGGAGCTGTGCCAAATCGACTTCGCCCTCGACGCTGAGGGCAACGAGTGCCTCGACTGCATTCTCGAGTTCACGGACGTTGCCGGGCCAGGCGTAGGTTTCGAGTCGGGCGAACAGTGAGTGAGGCACGCGCAAGGGGCCGGTGCCGAAGCGCTCCGCGTATCGCTGCAGGAAATGCCGGGCCAAGACAGCGATATCCTCGGGACGATCGCGTAAGGAGGGCACATGAAGCGTTACCACCTTGAGTCGATAATACAGGTCTTCTCGGAAACGACCGGTCGAGATAAGCGTCGGCAGGTCGCGATGCGTGGCTGCAATGACGCGGACATCGACCGAGACGGCACGGTCTTCACCGAGCGGGCGCAGTTCGCCTTCTTGAATGACGCGAAGCAGCTTGGCTTGCAGATTCAGATCGAGATCGCCAATCTCGTCGAGCAAGAGCGTTCCGGTATGGGCTTCGCGGAAGAGCCCATTGCGCTGGCGTTGCGCGCCGGTGAAGGCGCCCCGGCTGTGACCGAATAGCTCGGCTTCGGCCAATTCCGCGGTCAAGGTTGCGCAATTGAAGCGAATGAAGGGTCGCTCAGCGCGGTGGCTCGCACGCACGATGGCTTCGGCGACGCGCTCTTTGCCGGTGCCGCTTTCACCAGTGATGAGGACCGTGACGTCACGGGGCGCCACGCGGGCAGCGAGCAGCGCGAGCTGCCGCAAGCTCGCCGAGCGAAACACGAGGGATTGGGCGAATACGCCTTCACTCGTGAGTCGCTCGTTTTCCTCCGCAAGCCGTAGGGCTTCGAGCGCGCGTCCGACAACGGCCATCAGTTCGTCCAGATCGAATGGCTTGGTGAAGTAATCGTAGGCGCCCAGCTTCATGGCCTCGACTGCGTGGCGTTCCGACCCATGTGCCGTGATCAGAATGACGCGCAGTCGCGGCAACTCGACACGGAGCTTAGCCAGTAGCTCAAGGCCATCCATCGGCGCCATGCGCAGATCGGTAATGACGAGATCGAAACGCTCCGCACGTGCTTTCGAAAGCGCCTGCTGGCCATGCTCCGCAAGCTCGACCGAAAGACCGGCGTCGCTGAGGATTTCGCGCAGCGTGTAGCGGATCCCAGCGTCGTCATCGACGACCAATACGCGATAGCTCACAGCGACGTTGCTCCTCGTTCAGTTTGGGACAGGTGGGGTTGGGGGCTCGCGAGTACGGATGGATTCGCTTCAATCGCGGGGCGCCGCGGTAACGTCAGTGTTGCAGTGCAGCCACGCGGTGCTCGGGCGGCCACGGTGACTTCGCCGCCATGCTGACGAGCCAGGCCGCGCGCAACATTGAGACCAAGGCCGGAACCCTCCACCTTGCTCGTTACTCCAGCCTCGAAGATGCGTCCGGCTAGAGAAGGCTCAAGTCCTTTGCCTTCGTCTTCGATGGCGATAGAAACCTGAACCGAAGTATCGGTGCAGCGGAGCCGGACGCGCCCGTTGGCCTCGCTCGCTTCGAGGGCATTCTGCAGCAGATTGACCAGGATCTGTCGAATCTTGCGTGGATCACCCAGTATGTCAGAGGCGGTGCTGGGAAGAACTTCGATCAAGACTCCGCGCATACTGCTCAACCCTTCGTGCATGCCCACGACCTCGACCGCAATACGGTTCAGATCGACGGTCCGGAGGTTGAGCGGGACGAGCGGGCGCGAGAAGTTCAAGAATTCCTCGAGAATACTCTGCATGCGGTCGACCTCGCGCCGAAGTACAGTAAGCGGCTCGGGCTCTGGTCCACCGTGGCGTTGCGCCAAGAGGGCTGCTAATCCCTTGACGCTGGCGAGGGGATTCTTCAACTCGTGCGCGATCTCGCCGGAGAGCAGCGTTAGCTCCGCAAGCTGCTCACGATGCAGTTGAAGGCTTTGTTCGCGCGCCAACATCGTGCGCTCGATCAATTCAGTGAAGGACTGCTGGAGTCGGAAGCCTACCTCGCGGGTTACGAAGAAGAATACTATTGCAATGCTGGTATATACCAGAAGCAGCGCCGGAGACGGTCCAGCGTGCATGACCGTCTTGAACGGTACTGGGACGAGCGAACCGAAGGGTTGCAGGTACTCGAGGGTGGACGCCGTGCTAAGCGCCAACACTTGCACCACGACGATGAGACCACTCGTCCGTCGCGTGAACATCGTACTTGCAACGAAACAAACCAGAAGCATTGCCAACAGGACGGGGCTGACGATACCACCGGTGGCAAACAGCACTACCAACTGAAGCAGTCCGACTACGCTCATGACAGCTTCGATGTTGGGGCTGGCGAGCGTGCGTTGACGCGCGCCGTAACTGGCGATGGCCAGCACGGCTAGCCCAAATGTTGCGAGCAGCGCGATTTTGCGCCACGGCGTCGGATCGGTGACAACGACGAATCCACCCACGAGCAGTGGTATAGGAGCTATCACAAATCTCCATTGCAACACGAAACGGTAGACGCGCCGTTGCATCTCGCGTCGCAGTTCGTCAATGGCTAGTCGGGATTCCAAGAGCTCGGTCCTCGTTTGGGTAGGTTAGCCCATGGGGAGTTTAGGATAACTCAGTGTCGACCGTGGGCGGCCTAGCAATGACGGTGCCAGGGTCGAGCTCGGTCTTTGCCGCCGGATCTCACGGGCAAGAAGGGCCCAGGCTTGAGCGGGATCCGGGCCTACCAACAAACGATCCGGATTCTCGGATCGCAATTGCGCGAGAAAGGCGCCCATTTGGCGCTAGCAAGGGTGTCGGGTCATGGCACATTCGTTGCTGCCCGAGGGGTACGGAGTCAGGACCCGCGACTTCGACAGCCCGAGCCGTGTAGGATCCCCGACGCCAGGACCACCCCGATGAAACGACTGCTGATTGTAGCCATGCTCTTGATTGTGGGGCTCATTGCCGCCATTGCGCTGAAGTTGCGCGCTCAACGCGCAGAGCTTCTGGGGCCGCCTGGTGGTTCTGGTGTCATCGAGGGGACCACTGTGGACATCGCGGCGCAGATCTCGGCGCGGATCGAGCGCGTGGCAGTGAAGAAGGGACAGTCAGTAGAAGCGGGGCAGCTTCTGGTCGTGCTCGACTGTGCCGACGTCGATGCCACGATTGCCGAAGTCGCGGCGCGCGTTGCGGCTGCTGAGGCGCAAGTTGCTGGCGCGGCGGCCTCGAAGCACGCGGCACGGCGCGCGACCGGCGTCGCTTGGGCACAAGCTGCTGCGGCGAAGACTCGTGGTGAGGCGCTCGAGACGCGAAAATCCATCGCGGAACGCAACGTGGCTCGCTTAGTCCAGGCGGGCGATGGGATCGCGGCCGCAACGCTCGACCAGACACAAGCGGAAGCCAAATCGCTCACACTCGAACAGCAGGCTGCTATCGATACAGCCAAAGCGACTGAGGCTCAAGCTTCGGTCGCGGCGGCACAGGGTAACGCCGCTCTCGCAGGCGAATTGGCCGCAAAAGCTACGCTCGACAGCATCAAGGCGAGCCTACTGCGCGCCAAGCTGCTGAAGCGCGAATGTGAGATCCGTGCGCCGCGCGCCGGGGTCATCGAAGAGACCTATCTCGAGGTGGGAGAGGTCGCTGCGCGCGGCGCCGCGCTGATGCGTCTCATTGATTTGAACGAGGTCAAGCTCACCTTCTACTTGCCCAACGCCGAGATCGGCGCGGTTACGAATGGTCGCAGCGCAAGCGTTACAGTCGATGCCTATCCCGCTGAGCATTTCGCTGGCAAGGTTACCTCGATCGCCATGCAGGCAGCCTTTACCCCTCGCAACATTCAGACGCGCACGGACCGCGATCGGTTGGTCTATCCGGTTGAAGTCACCATTTTGAACGATCAGTATCGGCTGCGTCCGGGCATGCCAGCAGAAGCACATCTCGAGGGCCGCTAGTGCCAAGGCATGACCATGCAGACAGCCCACGCTGAGGTCGATTCCGATGCGGTGATGACGGCCAGTCACGTCTCACTCAGGTTCGGTGCGACCTTGGCACTGAACGACGTCTCGATGTGCGTCAAGCGTGGCGAGCTCTTTGGGCTCGTGGGTCCGGATGGTGCCGGAAAGACCACGCTGATCCGGGCCCTGGCAGGCCTTTTGGGTGTTGGCTCGGGACAAGCACGGGTGCTCGGCCAAGATCCACTTCTAACCCCAGCTTTGCGCGACGCCATGGGTGTCATGCCACAGCACTACAGCTTGTACGGTGATCTTTCGGTAGGCGAGAACCTCCGGTTCTTTTCGCGCCTGTATTGCCTACCGCGCAAACTCTACGCGCAGCGAGCCGAGCGCCTGCTCGCTTTGACGCGCTTAGCGCCGTTCGTCGATCGGCGTGCCGATGCACTTTCCGGCGGGATGTACAAGAAACTCGCTTTGGCTTGCGCGCTGCTGCACGAACCCGAGGTGCTGCTCCTCGACGAGCCCACCAACGGAGTCGATCCAGTGAGCCGTCGGGAGCTCTGGCAGCTGCTGCATGAGTTCGTTAGCGGCGGGATGGCAGTCTTGATCTCGACCGCCTACATGGATGAGGCAGCCCGCTGCCACCGCGTCTGCTTGCTCTACGGAGGGCAGGTCATTGCCGAAGGCGAACCCGCAAGCCTGGTGCGCGATTTGCACGCCCCAGTGTTCGAAGTGATCGGTGGCGAGCGCGAGACGCTGCATGTGCTGCTCGCTAAGACACCGGGCGTAGTCGCCGCGTCACCGGCGGGGGAGCGACTGCGTATCGTCCTTTCACCATCGGAGGTTGCTGCCATCACAGCGGCCATTGCCCGGCTGGGCGCAACGCTGTCCCCTGTTGCCGCGGACTTCGAAGACCTATTTTTGGCCATGACCCAAGCGAAGGCAGCCGCAAGTGCCGAGGAGCGGCAACAATGAGCAAATTGGCGATCGAGGTCGAGCGCCTGCGGCGCACCTTCGGTGCTTTCGTCGCGGTCGACGACGTCTCCTTCGAGGTGCAGAAGGGGGAAATATTCGGCTATCTGGGCGCCAATGGCGCCGGCAAGTCGACCACCATTCGCATGCTCTGTGGGCTCCTCTTGCCTACCTCCGGTGTGGCAAAGGTGGCGGGCTGCACCCTCGGCCACGACTCTATCCTGTTGCGTTCTCGCATTGGGTACATGTCGCAGAAGTTCTCGCTCTACTTGGACTTGCCGGTCGAAGCCAATATCGAATTCTTCGGCGGTGCCTATGGTCTCTACGGCAAAGCATTGCGCTTGCGTTGCGATGAGATCCTCGAACGTATCGGCCTTTCCGAGTTACGCAAAACCACCACCGCGGATTTGCCTGGCGGCACTCGGCAGCGACTAGCACTCGGCACAGCGTTGTTGCACCGGCCTGAGATCGTCTTTCTCGATGAGCCAACTGCCGGAGTCGATCCAACCTCGCGTCGCATGTTCTGGACCCTGATCCGTGAGCTGGCGCGCGAAGGCACCACGGTATTCGTTACTACCCACTACATGGACGAAGCCGAGTATTGCGCGCGCATTGGCCTGATGGTTTCCGGAAAGCTCGTGGCTCTCGATACACCGAAAGCCTTGAAGGCCAGCTGGGTGCCGGGGCGGGTGGTTGCGTTGCGTGGGCAAGAAATAGGGAAGATTCGAAACCTGCTCGGTCAGACTCCGGGGGTCAAGGCGATTGAGCCATTTGGCGCCTCGGTGCACGTGCGGTTCGACGAGTCAGCGATCGGGCTTGCTGGGATCGAAGGGATCCTAGCCAAGGGGGCGCCGAGCAAGCAACTTCTCATCGAACCCGCCGAGATTTCCCTTGAGGACGTGTTTTTGGCGGTCGTCGAGCGAGGAGCCAACCCATGACTGGGCCTGTCACTGCACTGTGGCATAGTCTAATCCGCGTCAGTGCGATGGCCGCCAAGGAGTCGACGCATATTCGACGGGATCCGCAGACACTCGTCGTGGCACTCGTCATGCCCGTGCTGTTGCTGCTGCTGTTCGGTTACGGCGTAACCTTCGATCTCGAGAATCTACCAGTGGTTGCGGTGGACTTGGACCAGACTAGCGTGTCTCGAGGCATCATCCAAAACTTCGACGCCTCGCGTGATCTGGTGATATCCGCCAAGGTCGAGCGCGTAGAGCAGGGTGAAGCCTTGATGCGCAAGATGCAGGCGGTGGCAATCGTCGTCATTCCCGAGGGATTCAGTCGCAAGCTAGCGCGCGGTGAACGCGCCGAGTTGCAGCTCGTGGTCGATGGCTCCGATGCCTCGACGGCAATGCAGACGATCAACAAGGCGGACGCGGTAGCCAGCAGCGCCATTCCGATCCCTGTCAACGCAACTGCCACGGGGCTGCCGCGGCTCATCGTCGACACCTGGACGCTCTACAACCCCGCGGGGCGTTCCGCATTGTTGCTCGTACCAGGTCTGATGGCCTTCATCCTCGCGATGGTGTGCGTCTTGCTGACGGCATTGACGGTCGCTCGGGAATGGGAACGCGGCTCGATGGAGCAGTTGTTTACAACGCCCATCCGTCGCGGTGAGCTCATCATTGGCAAGCTTCTACCCTATGTTGCTTTGGGTTTCCTGGCCGTGCTGCTCGTCCTGTCAGTGGGCGCATGGGTTTTCGGGGTGCCGATCCGCGGCTCGCTTCCGACGCTAGCGCTGGCAGCGTTTCTCTTTCTCATCGGTATGCTGGCACAGGGGCTGTTCGTCTCAGTCATCACCAAGAACCAAATGGTAGCGACTCAGGTGGGAACTTTGACCTCGATGCTGCCAATCCAGATCTTGTCAGGCTTCGTGTTTCCGATCGCGAACATGCCCAAGGTCCTCCAAGTGATTGCTCAGGTCATGCCGGCCACGCACTTCATTGCTGCGCTGCGGGGGATCCTGCTGCGTGGCAACGGTTTTGCCGAACAGCGCATCCATCTTCTGGCCTTGCTGGCTTTTGCGGTCTTCATGATTCTCGTCACTTCTGCCAAATTCCGTCGTCGTCTCGACTAGGAGTCCAGTCTTGTTACCCCGTTGGTTCGTGCAACTACTGGCTGTAGCGCTGAAGGAGCTTCAGCACACCGTGCGTGACAAGCGCATGATGGCAGTTCTGCTTGTCGCACCGGCGATTCAACTTGGCGTATTTGGATTCGCCGTCGATTTCGACGTGGACCGAGTCCCGACGGTCGTAGTCGATCACGACCAGTCCGAACTCAGTCGCTTCCATCTGCAGCGGATCTTGGCGGACGGCACGTTGGTGCGTAGCATGACCACCGAGAGTGACGCTGCTGCCGAAAAGGCTATCGATGCCAGTGACGTCGCAGCTGCCTTGATTGTCCCGCCAGGGTTCTCAGCAGAGCTTGCGCGTGGCCATGCTGCGCATCTTCAGGTCATGGTCGACGGCACGGATCCGAACCGTGGGGCGATAGCGGCCGCTGCAGTGGCCCGCTACGCGCGCGGGGAAAACCTAGTTACGATTCAACGCTTGCTCGAGCGACAGAAGACTTCATTGCGCGTGGGTGCGGCGCTCGATCCGCTGACCACACCCGTGAGCCTGCCGCAGGTCCCCGACGTAGTGATGCTGCCCCGTGTTCTACACAATCCCAGGCTTCGGACCTCCATGTACATGGTGCCTGGGATTATTGCGCTGCTGTTGCTCGTTGTCACGGTCATCATCACCTCCATGGGCTTGGCCCGCGAGCGTGAGACGGGCACCCTCGAGCAGGTCATGGTGACGCCGATGAATGGCCTGGTGCTCTTGGTGGGCAAGCTCTTGCCCTACGTGGCGATCGGCCTATTCGACTTCATTTTGGCGGTCGTGGTTGCCACGCGCCTGTTCGAGGTACCCATTCGTGGACCATTGAGCGTCGCCATTCTCGGCACCACGCTCTATGTGTTCTGTACGCTGGGGGTAGGCCTCTTGATTTCGACCATCAGCCGCACTCAGCAGCAGGCCTTCCTCGGTGGGTTTCTATTTCTGCTCCCAACGTTGCTTCTGTCTGGCGTCATGACGCCACTCTGGGGCCTCCCGAGTTGGTTGCTTCCGGTGACCAAAATCATCCCGGTCAAATACTACGTCGAGATCATTCGTGGCGTATTTCTGCGGGGCGCGACGCTATCCGACCTCAGCTTCCACCTCAGCGTCTTGGCAGTCGAAGGCGTCTTGGTGCTAGGATTTGCCGCGTGGCGATTCCAGCGCAGCCTGCGGTGACGTGCTTCTGGGGGTTGGTGCGGCGTAGTAGACGGGTCGCACATAACACGGTGACACTAGCAGCTGGTCGCGCATTTGGAAGTTGTCGAACAGCAATTCCCCACCGAGCAATCGGCGGAGTTGGAGCATGAGTCTCCGATCAGGGCCTTACCTTTGCAGATTCCGTTGATACAATTGGCGGACTGGCAATCGGATGCGGCGATACAGCTCATACCGTTTGCGGCCCCACTAGCACTCAAGCAAGCGCCATTTGTACATCGCCCCGAAAGACAAATGTTGTTTGAAGCGCAATATGCGGCGTCGCCCTGACGAATGTCGCAGACACTGACGGTAGCTCCGTTGGGGCCCGCAAGCGCACTGCAGGTGCCGCCGTACGTTGAGCAGCTCCCATCTGCATCACAGGGGTGCACGCAAAGCGGCCCGCATTGAGTGGTGTCCCCGCCGCTACAGGGCACTTCGGCGCACACCATGCCGGATGCAGAGCAATCCGAGTCATTGGCGCAAACCCTAGTGCAAGCGCCAATTTGAGTTACCAAGTACGAATCTCCGTAGTTGCTGCGTGCGAGGCTATACGCGGCGTAGCAAAGATTGCTCGCGCAATTGGCATCAACATCACAGCTCGTGCCCAGTGGACGCGGTGCACTCGATGTCTTGCAACTTGAACAATCACAGTAGCTAATGACCTGCGTGTCCGAAGAGGTGTAGCTGCAAGTACCGCTAGTACACGCGGAACAGGGTCGGTGGCAGTAGTAGGATCCCATGTAGCCAAGGCAATACCCACCGTTGCACTCGGCGTCACTCGAACAATCCTTCGTGCAAAATACCGAATTGTTCGTCGTGTCGGTTGTGCACAGATCGCAATCTTCGCTGGTGCAACTCGACCACACCGGAACCCTGCAAATGCCGAGGTAGTTGCTGCAATTGTTGCTCTTGCAGTCCTCGCTGCTCTTGCAGGCTCCGCCAATGTCACGCTTGGCTTGACAGCCCACGCCGGGTTCGCACCGCAGGCTGGAGTCGCAGCCACAATCTTCACAATAGGTCTCGTCGGCAACAACGCAGGCTGTCGGAATATTGTTCTTGCAGCCATACTGCTCGCTGAAGCTTCGATTCGGCAACGAGCATTCTTCCACACAAGCTTCGGAGCCATCCGGCGATATGCCGCAAGTGAAGTTGTTGAGGCAACCTGCGTCGCACTTGGTGGTACAATACCCCAAGCCCCGCCCGGGATCGTAGGACGAGTCCATGCCGGGGTAGTAATTGACGCATATGCCGGATGCGCAATCCGAGTTTACCCAACAGGAGTCCAGAGTTCCGGCCTTCTTAACCTCGCTTGAGGAGGACGAGGAGGAAGAACAGCCCAAGGTACTGCACAGCCAACTTGTGATCAGTGCGACGCGAATGACAAGTGGCTTCAACTTTGACCTATTTTGCATGGTGGACGCCAAACTCTCGCGGTACCTGCGGCTTGCTTTGGAATCGCATAGCTACCCGTCGCAACAGTCACCTACGAGCGCTGCAGAACGCCGCTGCATCCGGTACCACCTTTCCAGTCGCATTGGCAATACCCAGTGTGTGCGTTTCTTATGGCAAGGACGCCACCAAACCGCAGATTCACAAGGCAATCAAATCTCTAATGAAGGGAAATACTGCAGGTGTGATGAAGTACTACAAGCGCACCGAGTTGCGCGTAGTGAGGCTAGGCAACGCCTTGCATTCGGTCAAATGGGTCGGTTCGAGAAGGTAGACGGCTAGCGCGCGCCGGTCCATTCCTTGTAGACAATTTCCATGTCAGTGGAACGCTTGGGTACGCCAGAGCGAAAGACTTTCTAGTCGTCGTAGTTTCGGAGCGTCATTGGATTCTGGGTCTCGACTGCTTTGGGTTGGTACGGCGTGCAAACGGCCTCGCGACGTGCACCGCTATCGCCCCCGCCGACGGCAGCATGCTGTGGTAGAAAGGCCCAACGAACTGAAACGGATAACGCAGATGAACCCTTGTGACCCATATCGCTTGTCGCGCAACGATGTCGCGCAGGGAGCAGCGGTACTGGCAAGAGCCTTCATCGAATACCCGACGTTCACGTACCTCTTTCCCAATGCCGTGCGTCGAGGCGAGCATCTCGAGCAGGCGATGCGATTCTTCATCCGATGCGGCCTGCTGCGGGGTCAGGTGCTGGCACCGTCGCCGCGCCTCGAGGCGGTGGCCATCTGGTACCGCTCGAGCGATCTCGCCTTCGGCCTGAACACCGTGATCCGAGCCGGAGCAGCGAGTTTGCTGCGTGGTCTCGGCTGGTCGACATTTGCCCGGTTCAAGGAACTGGGGGACGCCAAGAAGGTCCACCGCGATCGAATCATGCAGGAGGAGAAGTATTGGTTTCTGGACGTCATCGGCGTCGATCCTGCGCAGACGCGCCGCGGCTTCGGGCGTTGTCTGATTGAGCCGACATTGGCCCAGGCAGATCGAGAGGGCTGCGCCTGCTACCTCGAGACCAGCGACAGAAACAATCTCGGGCTTTACGAGAGATTCGGCTTTTGTCTTTGCTCGACCTATCACATAAGGGAGCTTTCGACCTTTGTCTTGGTAAGGACGCCCTTGTCTTGCAGCGAAATCGATGGCTGCAGCTCTGCAAGCCCAGGCAACCAGACGCCTCATCGGAGCTATCCCTGCGTCAGGAAATCCAACTGCTCAGGCTGAAGGAGCCGCACTTCAGCAAGGGAAGCGGTCGTCGCGCCTCAACCACCGAGACGACCGGAACTCGTTGGAGCAATGTCCGTGTGCGCTTTCGTGGCAATACTTGGCCCACCGTCCGATCCTCTGGGTTTGGCATGGCTCGGAGCCATGGGAGGCATCGCGCCGATTGCCTCGTTGCCTTACCGTCGTGGTGAAAGCATGCTCTCGGTGGTCGCGCGAATGGGCCGCACAGGGATTCCCAAATGATAAAGAAGTTTCGTGCCAAGGGCTTCGGCTGTCTGAAAGACGTTACAGCCCATCTCACGCCGCTGCACGCCTTCATTGGTCCCAATGACAGCGGCAAAAGCACACTGTTGAAGGCCATCGATACCCTCGGCCGATTTTCCGCAGGCGCTTTTATGGGCGACCTTCCTCATCTTGCCTACTTCCAGGAGTCCGCCGCAGTGCTGTTGTCTGCCTTTGGTGGGGGAAGTGAGCGCTGCATGATTGAAGGAACGGCTTCAGAGCTAGTTCTGACGACCGGTCCCGTCATTGAAAAGGCGCCTCGTCAGAAAATCGATGGGGGCACGCGGGCTATGTACCCGCCGCCTGCCGCGATCGGACTGCAGGGGATCCGAATGCTTCGGCTCGATCCCGATGCCTTGCGTCAGGCGTCGCCGCTACTGAGGCTCGACAACGCCAAGGGGTTTTTCGAGCAGCGAGGCAGAGGGCTTGCTGGACTGCTCGGGACCATTTTCATCCGAGGTGAAGCAGAGCCAGCCGCTAGTATCCGTGAGCAGCTCCGCCTCCTCTTCCCGGCAATCCAACGAGTCGCACCCGCTCCCGTCGGGACTCAAGGGACGCAAGTCGAGCTCGAGGCCGCGTTGAACGACGGAACCAGGGTTCTGGCAGGCGAAATGAGCGAAGGATTACTCTTCTACCTAGCATTCTTCGTTCTGCAATATCTCGAGAACGTTTCGATCTTGCTGCTCGAGGAGCCGGAAAATGGCCTTCATCCTTCACGGATCGCGAAAGTGGTGCAAGTACTTCGCGATTTGACGGAAACCAAAGGCGTGCAGGTCATTCTGTCGACGCATAGCCCGTTGCTCATCAACGAACTCAAGCCCGAAGAAGTGAGCGTAGTCACGAGAGCCCACGCAGAGGCAGGAACGCAAATCACACCCTTGAAGGAGACTCATAACTTCGACGAACGTTCGAAAGTGCTGAATCTCGGAGAGCTTTGGCTAAGCTACGCCAACGGCAGCGATGAAGAGGCATTGGTCGGGTCGAAATGACTGGGCTGCGCTTGTTTTACGCCGAAGAGGGGCGTACCGAGTTGGGTGATTGGGCCGACCTACCACAGTATCGCCATAGTCAGCCCGAAGGTGGTGTACTCCAGGCACTGGTTTCCCGCGTCACTACGGAATTGACGGTAGTCGTCGGTGCTAGGGTCTGGAAGGATATCCCAACATTACGACCCGGTGGCAAACGCAGCTACGAGCAGCGCCGCGTTGGGCAGCTTTCCCTCTTTGCCAAAGAAGCAGGCGCCGATGTGGTGGTGTTTTCGCGTGACCGCGATGGCGATCAGGATCGGGAGATGAGCATCGAGGACGGCATTGCAGAAGCAGGGCCATTCCCGAAACTCGTTGGCGGCGTTGCCGCACAAGCGATTGAGGCGTGGGTGCTGGCGCTTCGTGGCGAAACCAAGAGTGAGAGCTACAGGAGTCCCAAGAGCGTACTCGAAGCCCGACACAATCTGAGCACGACGCAGCAGAAGGTCGCTGACACATTGAGTGCGGACCTGCAGGCGATTCCGGAGGACGCGGTTACGTTGCATCGATGGCTCAAGCGAGCCCGCGAACACTTACTCTGAACGGGCTAAGTGAGGCCTCGCAGAATCCCCGCCGGATCGTAGCGTCTGCGGACTTGTTCCAGGCGCTCGAGATCCACGCCGATCTGGGCGCGGGCAAGCTCTTCCGCGTCGGCGTCTTGCGTCAAGAAGTTGATGTAGCCGCCTCTACTCGAGCGCCGATGCACCAAGGCCCAAGTATCACGCACCCAAGCTATGTTGCGCGCATCGTCTCGCGCGTCTTCCCAGGCGCTGGCAATGACGATGATAAATCTCGCGTCGCGGCTTGCCGCCGCGGTTTGGTCGGGGGCAAATCGAGTGACCGCGCCGCCCAGTTGAAAGATCTTTACGTTGGCGTGGGGTGAGGGCAATCGTTGAATTGCTTCGAGCAGTGCCGCGGTCGTCTTGTCGTCGAGGCCGCTCACGTATTCGCTCTTCCAATAGTCGCGGCGCCCTTTGGGCTCACCCGCGTCGAACATCGCCTGGAACTCCGCGAAGGGTCGCTGTTGGATTAGGTCCGCCACGACGGCGGGTCCAGTCCGAAGCTGGTCCAGATCGCGACCCACTGTTGTGCGCTCGCCACTGTGACAGACAAGCGCAATCCCAACGGGCTTGCCGTGAAGCTCCTTTGGCAAGAAAGGCGCCGGCGGCGCCGCACAAAGCTTCAGCATACACGTCATTTCCTCGGGTGCAGCGTCGCTGCTGGCGCGGAAGCGTTGCACGGCGTCTGCGGTCTGTTCGCTCTGACGCACCACGAGACCCGCCGTAACGAGCGGATCCAACGGCCGCAAGCGAAAGCGGAAGTTTGTCACCACCGCGCCGCCGCCACCACCGCCGCGCAGGGCCCACAGCAGGTCCGAATGCTCGCGCTCGTTCGCGGTTAGGCACTCACCCTCACCGGTGACGACCTCGGCTTCCATGAGATGGTCACAAGTCAGACCGAATCGCCGTGAGAGCCAGCCAAACCCGCCGCCCAAGGTTAATCCGGCGATCCCTGTTTCGGACACGATCCCCGTCGGTAGAACCAGCGAGTGTTCCGCCGTAGCTCGATCGACATCACGCAGCAGGGCTCCAGGCGAGACGTCAGCCACCCTTCGCTCATGGTCCACTAACACTTGTCTTTGTTCGGAGAAGTCGAGCAGGAGCGCGCCATTGCTGACAGCTCTACCTCCAATGTTGTGTCCGCCACCGCGCACGGTGACCGCCATGCCTTGCTCGCGCGCCCAGAGCACGCAGGTTTGCACGTCGGCGAGTCCCTTGCAGCGTACAATCAGCGACGGTGTGCGGTCGATCATCGCGTTCCAGACTCGACGCGCCTCGTCGTAGGCAGCATGCCCCGGCTGTAGGATGCTGCCCTCGACTCCTGAAGGTGCGCTCGGCGCACTCTTGGAGAGTGAACGCCCTTTAGCAAAATCAGTCTGCGTTTCCATGGATTGGTCTCCTCATTGGCGACGCCGTTCGGAAGTGGCGGCGGTCCTTGGGCAATAGTCTGGTACCCGGCACCGCGAGTACCAGTCACCGATCTGAACTGAACCAGTACCAAATCTGGACCGTTCGATGCACACTCGAGCAGCGGAAACTTCTCGAGGCGCCCATGAAAGGTTACAGTCAATTCTGCCCAGTCGCCAAGGCATGTGAGGTGCTTACGGAGCGCTGGACCCCACTCGTGCTGCGGGAGCTGCTGTGTGGAAGTCGCCGCTTCAATGACCTTCAGCGTGGTGTACCCTTGATGTCGCGCTCCCTATTGGCAAAGCGGTTGCGCGAGCTAGAAGATGTCGGCCTCGTCGAACAGCGCGCAGCACCCGAAGATCGTCGGGGAAACGAGTACCACCTCACACCGGCTGGTGAAGAGGTGCGACCGATCATCGAAAGCCTCGGGGCTTGGGGCCAACGCTGGATCGTCTCCGATGTCGATCGGGACGACGTCGACCCCTCACTACTCATGTGGGACATTCGGCGCAATGTCCGGAGCGTGGAACTGCCTCCGCGACGCATCGTGATAAAGGTCGAGTTTACCAACGCCACAAGAAGCCAACGTCGCTGGTGGCTCCTGTTCGATGCGGACGGCTGCGATGTGTGCATGACCAATCCTGGGTTCGAGTCGGACCTCGACCTCACCGTGGACGCGCGCGACTTGACTCGATACTGGATCGGACGGCTCACTTGGCCAGAACTGATTCGCTGTCAAGATACAGGTATTGTTGGCCCGCGATGGGTGCAACGCAGCCTGCCAAAGTGGTTGGGTCGCAGCAGCTTCTCCGAAGTGGACTATTTGGGGGCGGGCGCGCAGCACGCGGGCCCCGGGCGACCATGAACGGCTGCACGAGGGGAACCGAGTTTCTCAACCCATACCGAAGAATCAGTACCGCGTACAATACCAGCATTGCCAGGACAACTCACCGACGGCATTGTCAGACTTGTGGAGGCACGTCCGCCGCCACATAGTGTTTTGCATGGCTACTGCCTCGAAAACCCGTTGGCTTTTGCCCACAATCTCCTTAGTTTTCGGCTTGGCTATCGCCTGTTCGGGGATATCGACAGATACGGTTGCAGGTGCCAGTAAGGCTGGGGCGGCAGGAAGCGCATCGGGGGGGAACTCCTTCGCCGGAAGCGCTGGTACTGCACCGGGCGGTAACGCGAGTTCGGCTGGTGCGGCCGGGCTCGAGAACGCCGGTACCGCAGGAATGGCTGCCGCAGGGGGAAGCGTTGGCTTCGGCGGTGCGTCGCCTACCGGCGGAACGTCGGGTGCTGCGGGTGTAGCAGGTGCTGCAGGCGAATCGGTTGCTGACGCAGCTCGCTGGGTCGAATCCGGTACAGCCTCGACGCTTACCTCAGCGCGACCTGACTTTGGTGGTCTCATCGTGGCAAACGACGAAAATCGCAGCTACGTCGTCGAATCTCGCCGAGATGTCACCTCGGGGCCGCTTGGCTTGCCCTGGCGTACTCGGTTTCGTTTGGCAGCGTACGAGCGTGGGGTGCTCCTCTGGGCGTTTGTCGTCGATCCTGACGACCTGATTGGCGATGTCGTCGTGCACCCTTCGGGTGAGCTCACCGTCGCGTGGGAATCCTACGCGGCCGATGAACTTGCCTATCGGCTCGTGCGACTTAGTCGCGACGGAACGCCTAAGTTCGTGACCACGCTTGCTGCACCTGCGAGCATTCCCGAAAGTGATTATGCAGCCAGCGAGACGCGACCAATTCTTCGCATGAAGTCGCCGATGGCAGATGCAACGACGGCGGGTTGGCTTCGGTTGGTGGCCGATGGTGAGGACGTGGTTGCGGCGATTCTCTCGTACATTGATCTCAAAATCAGTGGCGCATGGAGCAACCGCATGGCGATGGCCATCGAAGCACTCGACTGGCACCCGACCGGCTACGTGGAGCGCTGGGCGCGTCTGGTCGAGGGCACCCATAGTGCGAACCCGGCTGCATGGGCATATGACGAGCTGCGCTGGCTCGACCAAGCTGTGCGGCCCTTTCTGGCCTACGACGCGACCACGCACGAATGGCTTGTGGGTCGCGCATGGAATGATACCCGTTGCAGAGCGAACATCCTCGTTTTTTCCGAGTTCACAGCGACCGACTGCGTCATCGCCGCAGTCAATGCGCTGGAAAATGAACGACTACCGCTTGCCGTCACACGCTTCACGGCAAATGGTGCGCGTCTCGGTACCCGCATCTTGACCCCGGATCTTGACGCGGCTGAACAAGTTCCCTTTGCGTTGTCGGCTCGTGATGGGCTGCTTTATGTGGCAGGTTCCATTGTGCGCACTCATGCCGATGGCTCGAAATACACCTATCCAGACGCGACGGGCTATGTCGACTACGATGGCTACTTTGGCGTTTACTCGAGCGACGGTACTCGACTCGCCATGAGGGACGTGAACCTCGGGCGCGGCGACATTCTCGCGGCCTTACGCTGGACGTCGGGTGGTTTCGTGGCAGTCGGTTCTTCTGGTTGGGATCGCTGGCAGGGTGGCATGAGTATCTCGCGTGGCGCGGATCCGCTCGTGGCCTGGATATCGTCTGACGCGTCGAGAGTCGTCACGCGAACCATCGCGCTGAGCGACGGCGCTCGCCACTTCGGCCTCCATGATGTCGCCGTGCGGAGCGATTCGGTGGTGGCATTTGGTTTTGCCGACGCGCCTATGACCCATTCCGCTGACGCCGACCCAAGCGCGCGTACCTTCGGTGGGCTAGAAGTGTCGTTGTCAGAGCCCGGTTCACCGTGAGTTCGGAAATGTCCGCGCCTCCATCTACCGTGGCATTAGCTACTTCTGGATTCACCGCATGAGCAGTCAAGACAACCATGTGTGGCACAGGTGCCACAGCTACGGAAGAGTTGTTGCTTGAGCGCCTGGCGCGCGCGATGCAGACGGACCGCGGCGTTGTTGGTGGTGATATCCAGGCGTCGAGCCGCTTCGGCAAGCGGCGTCTGGTCGAGATCGACAAGACGCAGGATCTCCGTGTATTCATGCTTGAGATTGGGTAAGAGCCGATCGATGCAAGCACACACCTGACTCTGCAATTCCTCATCGCAGGGGTGGTGGATTTCGTCTGCCTGGCGCTCAAGGGCACGGGACTCACTCGCTCGCCGCCGGTAGTGGTCGACGAGCGAGTTGCGCAGCAGGCGGTAGAACCAGGCAACGACGTTCTCAGGCTGTTCGATGGCACCACCCTTCTCTAGAGTGCGCATGAACGCCGATTGCAGCACCTCCTCGGCTGCTTCTCTGCTTGGCAGACGGCGGCCGAGGAATGCAAGGAACTCGCGGTGGTTTGCCACCAAACGCGCAACCACCTCCGGGTTCAAGGGAACGTTGTCGAGTCCCTGCATGTCGTTGGTCTGGTTCTTAGCACATCGTTGGCACCTAGTTGCGCACTTGGGGGATCCCATCCGCAATCATTCGAGCGGGCTCTGCCGGTCGCGCGATTGTCCCTGAGGGATGGCGGTACCAATTCGCGCCGGAGTCGGCGCTAAGGTCATTGCGAATCTTCAGCATCGTCAACATCCCTCCCATGTCGATTGTGCCAAATGGGCCGCGCCCCCCACGCATCGGTGTGCTGTTCGATGGCACGGGCATATGCATCTCGCCCATCCCGCTCATGCCTTGGGTACCCATGACCATGCTTCCCGGGACCAAGCTTCGGACTAGCGGCTCCACCGAGCTTGTGTCGGTCCCAAGCATGGTTGGCAAGCCATGCCCCATTTGGGTCATGACGTGATGGGTCATATGGCAATGAATGGGCCAATCACCAGCCTCGGCTGCAACGAACTCGATCACCCGCGCGCTGCCCACGGGAACTAGGACCGTCGTCTCGGGTAGCTGCGCGCTCTTATGGATCGCCCCGCCATCGGTGGCCGTCACGCGAAAGGATAGGCCGTGTGCGTGAATTGGGTGATGATTGGTTGGACTCAGGTTACCGAGTCGGATCCGGACTCGCTCACCGCGTTTGACCAACAATGGCTCGGTAGCAGGGTATGCTTTGCCGTTGAAGGTCAGCACGTTGAAGTCGCTCATCTCGTTCGGATCTGGGCGCGCGGCGCCAACTGGCACACGCCACTCGTGCGTGAGCAGCACGAAGTCGCGATTGACGCGTGGCCCGTTCGGTCGACGTGGGTGCACGATGATCATCCCGGACATTCCCAGAGCAATTTGCGTCATCTCGTCATAGTGAGGGTGGTACATGAACGTCCCAGCACGCTCCAGCGTAAACTCGTAGATATACGTAGCTCCTGGTGCGATAGGTTGCTGGGTGAGACCGGCTACTCCGTCCATTCCGTTGGGCAATACCAGTCCATGCCAATGAACCGAGGTCGCCTCGGGCAGGTTGTTAGTCACGTAGATTCGCAGCCGATCTCCTTCGACGACTTCGATGGTCGGTCCGGGTGTACTCCCGTTGTAGCCCCAGACCTTTGCTTTGAGGCCAGGAGCAAACTCATGGTGGAATTCCTCGGCGACGAGGTGTCCGATCTTCACGCCGTCAACGACACGAAGGGCGAGTGTCGAGCCACTAGGGGTGGTGACGGGCGCGTATCCGAGTGAGGCACGGGGAGACCCTGGTGGCGACTTGTGTCTCGATGGCACAGGTCGTTTCGGAATCGCGGCATGTTCGCGCGACGGCGGACTCACCGCAGTTTCCTGCCGCGGCGGACCAAGGACATGGCCATGCTCATGGTCATGACTCTGTGCGCCCGCGGGGTGCACGCCCGCGAGGACGAGTGATGTAAACGCAACACCGATCCGTCTTCTTAGTGAATACCTGGCCATCTTCAATGTTCTCCCGAGTTGCTGTTTGGATTGCTCGGCGTAGTTGGCGACGAGCTCGCGTTCGAGCCGACGCGGCTTCCGTCAACAATTGCCTGTAGCGCCGCCTCAGCGCGCCAATAGTCCAGTAATGTGTCCACGTAGGCGAGTTCGATATCGACTTTTTCGCGGCGAGTTCTGAGGAGTTCGAAGACACTCACCTGCATGGCGTTGTATTGCAGCAAGGTCTGATCCATCACCCTTTGCTGAGCCGGCAGGATGACTTCTTCGTACTTGCGCGCGCGGCTGTGTGCTGCAGCAACGCGACTCTGGGCGGCGCGAACGACCGACCGAATCTCGAGAACCAGGCCCGCGTAGCGCTCCCCGAGGCCATCGAACTCGGCCTCGAAGGCACGGGTATTCCCCTGCTGTCGCTCGAAGAGCGGCACGCCGAGACTAACCCCACCGCCGAAGCGCCACGGCGACTCCTGCGTTACCAAGCTGCTATCGCTCCGCGTGCCATGGAGGGAGTGCAAGTCTATGGTGACATCGGGCAACCAACCCTCGGTGCGAGAGAGCGTCGTACGCCTAGCGACTGCCTGCTGGCGGCTCCTCAGAACAGACAGGTCGTGGCTTGCCCGAATTGCAACCTCTTCCACAGGCTCGAGGTGCGCGGGCACATTGGGCAAGCTCGAAGGCCCTGGTGCGACTTGCCAAGAGCGGACTTCGCCAGAGAGACCAAGAAGCCGCTGCAGTCGCTCCCTAACCTCGATTGTTGCGAACTCGAGTTGTCCGACCAGAACTCCCGCTCGTTCATGCGCTGACACCTGAGTGGCAGTTGCGAGCTGGGCAATGTTACCAGCCGCAAAAAGAGCTTCGGCTGTCGCGCGGCTAGCTGCAAATACCGCAAGCGCCTCTCGTGCAACGGCGACTCGCCGCTCGGCGGCCTGTAGGTCATAGAATGCACCGCGTACCTCGAGCCCGAGCTGCACCACTGCCGCAGCGACAGCGTGTCTTTCGGCATCGAGTTCGGCTTGTGCAACCCGGACACGCAGTGGAGCAAGCACGAGCGAAGTTACTTCGTATTCAACACGTGCTTCGAAGGCTGTGTCGCGCTCGGGAAGCGTCTCGAACTCGACGACGGGATTGGCGACAAGACCGGCCTGCTGGAGTCGTCCGCGTGCGATTCCCAATTCGCGCAGCTTGGCTCGGAGCTCTCGATTATTTAGCAGGGCAATACGCACTGCAGCGTTCGCATCGAGCGGGATGTTCAGCAGTGCTATGGTGTCTGGCGCGGTAGTCTCGCTGGACTTTCCGTCCTCAATTCTCGCTAGGGCCGGTGCGCGAGCAATGTCGCGAACCCTGGCTACGTCCGGCGATATGGTGGCGGTCGCACAGCCCAAGGCAGTCAGTCCCGAAAGAAGCATCGCGTGCCACACGGCAGATCGGGCGATAGAGCGTTTGGTCGACATGAGGGCGTTCTCCTGTGTGGGCATGCAGACGTGCGGGCATTGGCTGCCTTACAGTTGAAGCGCTCAGGTGGACGCGACTGTGGGCCAAGGACCACTGCGGGAGGCGGTTGGCACAGCCGCAAGATTTAGGACTGTAATGCTTGCGGCGTGCGCACGTCGGCACGAACAAAGGAGTTCTCAACCATGAACCCAGCGCACGACCACAGCTACCAGCACCAAGACCACCAAACCTCATTCCGCCTACATGCGGTGTCGAATTCACCGAGCGAGCACCAGGTCGTTGACCCGGTCTGCGGCATGGAAATCGACCCGCGCTCAGCGCGCGGTGGAAGCGTCGACTACCGCAGCAGCGTGTATCACTTTTGCAGCCCCCATTGTCGCGCCAAGTTTGTGGTCAATCCAGAGCCTTACTCGATCGGCGGAACGCCACGGCGCGAGTCGCAAGCAAAGATCGTGAGTGCTGGCGGAAAGTACGTATGCCCCATGCACCCAGAAGTCATCAGTGACACGCCTGGCAGTTGCCCAGTCTGCGGGATGGCGCTCGAACCGACTGCGGCCACACTCGAGCAGGACGATGTCCCCGAGCTCACGGAGCTGACTCGGCGCTTCTGGGTGAGCTTGTTGCTCACCTGTCCCGTGTTTCTAAGCACGATGTCGGAAATGATTCCAGGCGACCCGATTGGCAAGTGGATCCCGGCAAGCTGGATGCCGTGGCTTCAATTGGCCCTGACCACGCCTGTCGTCATCTGGGGGGGCTGGAGCTTCTTCCAACGGGGGTTCGCTTCGATCGTCAACCGGCACCTCAATATGTTCACGCTCGTTGCCCTTGGTACGGGTGCCGCCTTCAGCTACAGCGTACTTGCCACCGTGATTCCCCAGTGGCTTCCGCAGTCGGTGCATCATGGGTCCAAGATCCCGCTCTACTTCGAGGCGGCCGCCGTGATCACTACGCTGGTCCTCATGGGACAGGTCCTGGAGCTGCGGGCTCGGAGTGCAACTTCGGGTGCCATTCGCGCGTTGCTTGGCCTGGTGCCCAAGGCGGCACGACGTATCCTCGATGATGGCAGCGAAACTACCGTGTTGATTGCGCAGATCAGCGTCGGCAATCGATTGCGCGTTCGCCCGGGCGAGAAGGTGCCGGTCGACGGTGTGGTGCTCGAGGGTTCGTCCGCTATCAACGAATCAATGGTAACCGGTGAATCCCTTCCCGTCGAAAAGTCACCCGGAAGTCGCGTCACGGGTGGTACGGTGAACGGAACGGGTGGGCTAGTCATACGTGCAGACCGTGTTGGTCAAGAGACCCTGCTGGCGCAGATTGTGGATATGGTGGCAAGAGCTCAACGAAGTCGCGCTCCCATTCAACGACTCGCGGACATCGTTTCTTCTAAGTTCGTTCCGGCAGTGGTCATAGTAGCTGTCTTGACTGCGATGATCTGGGGTTTCTTCGGCCCTGCGCCACAGTACGCGAACGCGTTGGTCAACGCTGTTGCTGTGCTCATCATAGCCTGTCCATGTGCCCTCGGCCTAGCGACTCCCATGTCGATCATGGTTGGAACCGGACGAGGAGCGTTGGCTGGAGTCCTAATCCGCAATGCGGAGGCATTGGAGAGACTCGAGAAGGTCGATACGCTTGTCGTGGACAAGACAGGGACATTGACCGAAGGCAATCCGCGACTGGTCTTAGTGGATCCCGTCGAAACCGACGACGCGACGTTACTTCGCCTGGCCGCGTCCCTCGAACAAGGCAGCGAGCATCCGCTCGCCGCGGCCATTGTCGAAGTTGCACGGCAACGCGGTCTCACTCCGTCCATCGTCACCAACTTTCGCTCAGTCACGGGCAAAGGAGTGATGGGGCTCGTGGACGGTAAGGTGGCGGCACTCGGGAACTCGAAGATGCTCGCCGAGCTAGGCATCCAAGTTGACCGAGCATCGGCCCAAGTCGAAGACTTGCGGCAGGATGGCCAAACTGCAGTATTCGTCGCCTTCGATGGGCATCTCGCGGGCGTCCTCGGAATAGCCGACCCTGTGAAAGAGACTACTGTGGAGGCAGTTCGTGACCTGCAGGCGGCAGGAGTGCGCATCATCATGCTTACCGGCGACAACCGGACGACTGCCATGGCGGTTGCCCGTAAGCTTGGCATCGAGGACGTCGAGGCAGACGTGCTTCCAGCCCAAAAAGTCGATGCCATTGCTCGCTTGCAGGCCGAAGGTAGTATCGTCGCGATGGCGGGCGATGGTGTCAACGATGCACCGGCGCTGGCTCGCGCACATGTCGGTATCGCCATGGGTACTGGCACGGACGTAGCCATGGAGAGCGCGGGGATTACGCTCGTCAAGGGCGACTTACGCGGAATCGTCAAGGCGCGCCGACTTTCCCAAGCGGTCATGCGCAACACTCGCCAGAATCTCTTCCTCGCGTTTATCTACAACCTATTGGGGGTGCCAATTGCGGCGGGTGTACTCTACCCTATGTATGGACTGATGCTCAGCCCGATGCTGGCAAGTGCCGCCATGAGTCTTAGTTCCGTGTCCGTCATTGTCAATGCACTGCGGCTTCGTCGCGTTCAGCTCTAGGTCCTTATCGCTATGTCGCCGGGGCTTGTCGTCACTGTGCTACAAATGTACATTGATGACGGCAAACTCTGGCGATGCCAATCCACGCCTCGTTCGCTGCACTGCCGAGCTGGGCATTGCATGAAGCTGGTGGCATCGTCACAGTCGGCGATGAATCTCCATATCCCAATACTATCAATGAACTATCACAGTCGACTCTCCGCAATGACAAAGGTCGTCCCGCTTCCGTCGGGTGACAAGAGGCGGACGCCTTCCCCCTGCGCCCAGGAGGAACCTACGATTTTCGCGCAGGACGCGACGCTAAGGCAACGGCCTAAGCTTGTACGTGTTTTGGATCCATCCAGAAGACTTCAAAGTGGTGGTGGTCGAGATCGTCGAACCCACGCTGGTACATAAACCCATGGTCCTGCGGTTTAGTCGGCTCGCTGCCGCCGTTCGCAAGCGCCTTCTGCATCAGGGCATCCACTTCGGCACGGCTCTCGCACGAGAGGGCAAATATCCCCTCGCAGTGAGTGCGTGTATTGCAGAGCTCCCGCGCAGTAAAGGTCCTGAAGAACGGCTCGGTCAATAGCATTGCGTACCCCTGCTCGCTGAAGATCAAACATGCGGCCTTTTCATCGGTGAACTGGGCGTTGAAGGAGAAACCGAGAGCCTTCCAAAATCCAATCGACTTTGTGAGATCTTTGACCGCAAGGTTTACGTAGATTGCTCGCGACATATATTGCCTCGGTTCAGCTGGGTGCGTGTTGCAGGACGTGGAATGGCACCCCTTGCGGCGACTTGAGCAAGGCGAACCGGCCTACGTTTGGGATATCGTGCGGACCAAAGCACAGCTCGGCATGCGACTGTTTTGCCAGCTCTACCGTCTCGTCGGCTCCGCGCACCGTGAAATAGGTGCCCCAGTGGGGTGGAACACTTCCCAACATCTCAGGCATAAAGCGCATCGCCCCGGCAATCTGCGCGCCTCCGTGGTGAAAGACCGTGTAAGTCATTCCCGGTGCCGGATACTCGGCTACGGCGGACCAGCCAAAGAGCTCGGTATAGAACTCTACTGCGCTTTCGGGATCGGTGGTCAAGAGTTCGAACCAGGTCGGGGCGCCGTGCACGCAGGGTTCACACTCGGCGCCGTCTTTGGCGAGTGGCTGCCAGATGTTGAAGATAGCACCGGTCGGATCCGTGCAACTGGCCATTCGCCCATTGCCCATCACGTCAATTGCTGGCTCAGCGCGCCCGCCGAGCGCATTGACGCGCGCGACCGTTGCGTCCGCGTTCTCGACTTTGATCATGACGCCGATGACCGGAGGAATGCCAGGCGGGCACTGCGCCAGATCCATCAATGCCCCTGCCGCAAGCCCCTCCACCTGAATGACATGGCCCCCGGGGATCCCTTCACCATAGTCCCATCCCAATACCTGCTGGAAGAAACTCGCCGCATCATCGAGCTCGGGCGTCATCACGTTGATCCAACAAAAATCATGGACTCTGCGTTTACCTTTTGCCATACGCTGTCTCCTTAGGATTATTGACTCCCCGCGTCGGACGAAGTCATCGGTGGTCGCACAAAAAAAGTCCCGCGCTCAGACCGGAAGGTCGAGAGGCAGGCCAAATGCCGGGAAGAGTGTCGCAACGTCCAAGAAATAGGTCGTGCGTGCAATGTGGTCTCCAGACAACTCAAGGACGTTCAGCGACCAGGCGTGGTATCTGCCCCCCTGAGTGGCTCGGTACTGCCCAAATGCCGGAGCGCCTGACGCCCGCGTGCGCAGCAGGCGTGAGCCGCGGCAGCCGATCCCGCGCCCGAGCAGCCAGGCGCGAATGGCTGCGTGCCCGCGCAGCCAGAGGGTGTAGGGTGGCATCGACATGATCGAGTCCTCGCGCATGAGCGCGACCATCGCATCCGCATCGTAGGCCTCGAAGGCAGTCACGTAGCGGTCGACCAGGTGTTGTTCTACGCCCTCATGGGGCAGCATATCCTCGACTGCAGTCTCGGCGAGCGTCGCGCGTGCTCGCTGCAAGGCGCTGTTCACTGAGGCGACTGAACTATCGAGAGTCGTTGCCACATCGGCGGCAGAAAAACCGAGCACTTCGGTGAGTAACAGAGCTGCGCGTTGTTTTGGCGGCAGAAACTGCAAAGCTGCCACGAAGGCCAACCGCACGCTCTGTCGGAGCATCACCTGGTCGGCAGGATCCGCATCCGCTGGGATCACGCGCGCGTCAGGCACTGGTTCGAGCCAATGGGTACGCGGCCGCGTCTCGAGCTCGTCATCGACCGTACCGACCGGGCGCTCGTCAAAGGCGCGCACGCGGCGCGTGCGCTCACCGAGCGCATCGAGGCAAACGTTGGTCGCGATGCGCTGGAGCCACGTGCGGAGCGACGCGCGCCCATCGAAGGTCTCCTGCGCGCGCCAGGCGCGCATCATCGTCTCTTGCACGGCGTCTTCGGCTTCGACGACCGAACCGAGCATGCGGTAGCAATGTCCCAGGAGGGATGGGCGATGCTGGTCGAGCTGTTGGGGTGACAAATCCGCCATGCCAAAGGCCTAGGGCCGAGCCAGCGGTTCGTCTTCCCCCAGCGCCGCACTGGCGCGCGGTGACAGGAGTTTTGGCTGGATCGGCGTGCAAACGGCGGGGCGCGCAGCGGGAGGTTGCTTTGCGGTGGCCAGAACTAGCGATTTCGCGTTTGGTGCCGCAGGAATGACCGCGCGGCCGAAGGTGGGGCAGGATCCCCCTGACTGGATGTATTCGAACACCACGCTCGCGCTTGCATGTCGTGCTGGTGAGCGCCTGCTCGCGGAAGGTGGCCCCACCACTGGCTTAAAGGCTAGCGCAGATGGAGGCATGCAGGGACGCTTCGAAGCAGTTGCAACGGCGAGTGACGGTCTTACAACATGCGCAATCAGTATGGTTTTCTGGCGGCGCTGACACCGCTGCAATGACAACGGCACCGCGCCGCTGTAAGCGGCCGAGGCGAATGCAGTTGAGTAGCTCGGCTTGGCGGGGTAAGCGTGTCCGTAGCATGTCAAGTCCCTTCGAGATCCTTGCGGAAGCTCGCATCAGAGATTGGCACCGCCGAAATGCTGCCGGCGAAACGGAGCCGAAGACGGATGAGGCAAGAGGCGACTCTTTGGAAAGCCAACTCTTGCAGCACATCGTCGAGCTCACCGAGCAAGCCGCGCAGGCGCAGCAGGAAGAGCGCAGCCAACTCGAGCGAGCAGCTCGCGAGGTTGAAACTCGACTAATGGTGATCCTGGAGAGCAATGGGCTACCCCTGGCTGCGCGTCGCATAGCCGCAGAGTTGGCGCGGCTCCGAACTGAGAAGAGGCATTGCCAGAATCGTTAGGCAAGCGACTTGGATAGGACCTGGTCCATTAGCTACGGCGCTGCCACGAACTGCTCTTGGTTTCACTCCTTGGCGCAATGCACAAGGTGCGCTAGTTCATCGTCCGTACCAATCAAACCGAAGCGACATACGTACAGTGCACGTCCGCCAGCACTGCGGGCAAGGCCAACCTGCCTGTCGGCGCGGAACTGACGAACTTCGGCCGAGTTCACCGCTGAGGCGTTGTGTGGTAGGGCTACTTCGGAGATTGGAGCATGGCATTTGGAAAGAAACGACCCTTGACCTTCTGGATCTTGTTTTGTCTGGCGTGCTTCGAGGTACTATCTGCTGTGCCTTACGGACTCGCGTTGGCAATAGATCCCACGGGCGGCTTAGTGAACATGCCGACAGACATGCTTGTCGGTTCGCCATTTCGGAATTTCCGCATACCTGGACTAGTCCTTCTGGTCGTACTCGGGCTGGGTGCGCTTCTTCTCGCCACGGCCCTGCACCGCGAGCCTGCATGGTCCTTAGCTAGCAAGCTCAACCCATTCAAGAACCGCCATTGGGTGTGGTCTGCGACGATCGCTTATGGCTTCGCGCTAATGATTTGGATAGCGACGGAAGTCATCATGATCGGTTTCGATTCGTGGCTTCAACCGTTCCATTTCTGCATTGGATTGGCCTTTGCCATCTTGCCGCTGGCGCCGTCGATGCGCGCCCATCTCAGCGTGAGCTGACAGCCTTGTCTCGTGCAATCTTTCACACCAGGACATCGAGTCCTTACTGTCCGGGTGACCTGCCCCAAACGCGAGCACATAGACCGCCTTTCCTAAGCCGGCAGGCGATTCTTGCCGACGCTCACCTGGCATTTCCAACCGTAAACTCGAGAGGCTCGATCGGGGAACCTTCGAAACTCTGACTTCTATCGCATGAAAGTACGACAAGGCGCACGCGACTGGGAGTTGATTGCGGGCCGCTGCAGAAGGGGCGAAAGGGATTCGTGCAATCGAGTCCGCTCCAAGAAGGTGGTGTCAATTCCTCGCCTCCCCTAAGGACGAGGCAGCCTGTTCGTTCTCCGTGCTCCTTGCTTCGTGAAAGATACGCCCTCTCAGATGTCGTACGCCAGCTACCGTCATTGCCTTGGACCTGCACGCGAACGCTAAGTAGGAGGCTAATGGGCTCGACCTTCTTGTTGATCACCTTGAACTCGCCCGGCTTCTTCAGGTTACAGACGACTACCGTATTGTTCGGGAATACGTTACTCTGACAGCCGTCGTCCTTTTCACCTGATTGCGGAGGCTGGGGCGGTTGCGGAGACGCAGTGCTACTCGGGGCTGGTCTCGAGAAACTTCTACCCGAAGCGCACGCCACCGCGATAGCCGCCACGGACCCCAGGCAAGAGAGGCGCGTCCACCCACCAACTCGGTGTGCACCTCGTCCGTGCCGTCGCTGTTGCTTTTCTACCGCTTGGGTTGCCAAGTCATCGCCCTGCGGAGCGGTATCGGAGCGGTATATGGTCACGTCGTCCGTCCAGCCTGAGGTTTGAGCTGCGCAGGCCAGCGTCAGCGTTGAGCCCTGGATAGTCGCGTCCGTCTCGGCAGAACGCAATAGGCGATCTAGCGGGCCTTCGGCAGATCCAAGCGCGAGTTGGACGGCGTCGACTACCTCGAAGTACCCGCGCGTTTCAGCTCTTCCCGAACGACTTTACGAAGTACCGTTTCAATTGGACGTTTCCGCTCTTGCATCGCACTACGGAGCGCTTCGTTCATGAGCGTTTGGTAGTTTCCACCACCGGCAGCGTCTACCTGCTGGCGGAACCACTCAAGGATATCGTCGTCAATACGAATCGTGATTCGGGTCTTACCCGGCGAAGGGGGGACCACAGGACCACGCTTGGCTTGGCTAAAATCGTACTCTTTTTGCATGGCTATTTCCCTTCGGGGTAGTTGCGCGCTTCGGCGCGAGTAGCCGAACGCGCTGAGATGATTCGGATGTCCTCGCCTCGGCGAGTCCAGCTAACCACGACGAGGCGGCCCAGCGCATCCAAACCTAGCGTGACGAAACGCTGTTCCCGCGGATGCGGATCGTCCCTAGTCATGGCGAATGGGTCCTCTAACGCTGCGATTGCGTCCGCGAAGTCAATGCGATGCTTCTTCCTGTTTGCTTTCGCCTTGTCGGGGTCCCACTGGAACGTCACCTGGGTATTGTATGCACAGATGTGCACCGTTGCCAGCGAAAAATGTTTCCAGCACCCGTATCCGGTTCTTCAACAAGGAAATCTGTGTCAAAATAGGGCTCGCAGGAAGTTAGCGGATATCCAAACTTCCGCGGGTACGGTCCGATCATAGACCAGCGGCTGTTCGTCGTTGGTGGGGTGCTCGAAACTGCGAGCGTGCTTCTCGAACACTTCGGGAAGGATCGGATGGCGCACTGCAGTCGTTTCATTGTGTCTTATTGCCCGGTCAATCTCTGAAAACGGGACTGAAACGTAGACAAGCATGAATTTCGCAGTGTGACGCGCTGCGACAGCTGAGTACCTTTCGCGTAGCCATCTAAAACACAGAGTGTCATCAAGAATGACGTTACGACCTGCGTTGAGGAGTATCCCAATCCGCTCGATAGCGATGTTACTGGTCAGTTCCCACTCCTCATTGGGAATACCATCACCCCCGCGGAGTCCCCGTTCCTCGTTTATGTCATCAAGGCTGACATATTCGGCCCCAAGGAATCGGGCAATGCCTTTAGCGAGCGTTGTCTTGCCGCTGAAAGAAAGCCCGCACATTGCGATAAGTTTGGGTGTCTTGACCATGGCTGTCAGTAGTTTGTCCGTCCAACCAGTACTTCACTCGACCAGCCTACCCCAAAATGCGTCGACCTGCGCTGCCCGATATCAGCCACAGCGAGAGACGCACTTCCTTGCCAATATACACGGTCTCGCCGTTACGTTTGCGGATAACGGCTGTTCTGCGATACCCGAGATCGCCCGCCTTGCAGGGAGCACGCAGGCTGTCAATCGATCGTGACTACCCGCTCCAAATGGACCTCGGTTCAGGCAGTGGGCGGAATCATACCCTGCGTCGAGAAGTCTGGCAGCGCCCGAGTGCGTCAGTCTGTAGCAAATGGCATCGACGCACCCACTCGACCTATGCGGGTTCAGGCGTCGCGTTGTAGTGAAGCAGGCGCAGTTCATCGACCCATGGTTCGCTCAGGCGCTTGCTGTCGTTGGCTGCGTAGCTTCGCGCGGGGACGGTGCAGCGCGCGGCAGCCACCACAACGGCCACACCGCCGTCAGTCGTATCGACGAAGCGACTTCTCGGTGCGTCACTTGGGCAAGGTTGGCCCCATGCGTCGTCTTCGCCAGCAAGAGCCCACGTCTTCACCGAGTCACCGCGCAGGACCGTCGTCGGTCGATTTCACCGTGTCCAAAACCGGCCCACGCCGCAAGCCGGCGGCAGCGCTTTCGCCCGCCGTCCCCCAGCCGTCCAGCGCCTCCCGGCACCGCCCCACGCCAAATCATCCCGCCGACAAATCCGCTCCCACTCCGCCTATCGCGGATCACCCCGCCGAACAATCCGTTCTGCCTCCGACCCCTTGAAATCATTGTGTCGAGCAATCCGTCCCCGTCCGACCCCTTGAAATCATCACGCCGACCAAACCCCAAGACCAAATCCGTACTCAATTTACTCGACTGAATAATTATTGTCGCGCGACAGCCTCCAAATCATTGCGCGCAATGATTTGGAGGGTACATCCCATACTCAATTTGCTCCGCTTAATGATTCGTCGCGCTTGGAGGTCAACAATCATTAGGTCGCCGTTCCTGGCAGCCCTCCCGCTCCGCCATTGTCGTGATGGTGCAATTGCCCGCATCCCCATCAGTGACATCGAGCTCAACATCGCGATTGACCGTCAAGCCATCGGCAATGCTCGTCTTATCGTCGCCATTGTCTTCACCACCGCCAGCGCCGTCCGGCTCAACGCAGGGATTGCTCACAGCGCCGTCAGCACCGACCGATTCAACTCCGCGGATTCTCAACGCAACTTCTCCGCTGCCAACCGTTCCTCACAAGTCACATCACTGTGTGCGCATGGGGGGCCTTGCATTCCAATAGTCGCGTAGGTTGGGTCCTCACGGGTCCAGTAATACGGGGCGATATTGTTCCCATTGAAGCTGGGCTGGGAGTAGGGGAACCGATGGCAAAGAAGACTCAGGCGGTCACGCCTTCATCCATTGATGTGGGTGAAGCAAAGTTGGCGTTCGATGCACAGGTCGCGCAACTCGAGGCGCTTTCGCGTGATGAGGTGATGTCGCCGCGGGTCGATCTGCAGCTCACTTCTGCGATCGCCTATTCGGTGGCAATGCGCGATCTGGAAGCACCTCGTCGCGCCCGATTGGCGGCTCTTGGTGCGGTGTTCGACATCCAACTGCTCGACGGTTTGCCGCGGCGGGCGTTGGCGGCGCTTCATGCGCGGCGCATGCAGAGTCAGGCGATGGACGCGGCTACTTCGGCGCGCGTTCCCGAGCCCACGCTGCGCGAGGCGCAGGCCACGCGCGGGCGGATGATGCGCGTGTTAGGTTACTATTTCGATGAGCATCCAAGCATCGGCCGGAAGCTGGTCGCGATCCGCGCTGGGACGGGCTATCTCGACTTGGCCAACGACCTATTGGCGGTCGCCGAGCTGTATGAGGAGGGCGAGGTCAAAGCGCTGATCTCCGCTGATCCCAAGCATTACCGCGCCGATGATCCAAAGTTCGCGCGCGCCATGGCGCAGGAGCTATTCCGGGGACTTGGTTTGGGGAGTGATGGTGATGCGTCGCGCTGGACAGACTATGCGCAGCGCGCTTGGACGCTGTTGTCACGCGACTACGACACGCTCGCGGCAGCCGGCCAGCTCGTGTTTCGTAACGAGGAGGACGTCTCGGTGACGTATCCGTCGCTGATCAGCTCAGTTCGTGCCACTGCTACGCGAGCGAGCAACGGCGGCGGGGAGGTTGTGCAACCGAGTCCGGCAGCTGCGCCCACTGCGACGCATTAGCAAACAGAACGACCATGGCGGCGGCCCTAGATGGGTCGCCCGCTATGCGCCCGTCACCTGAAGGCTCGAATCGATACCCAATTGCGTTAGTCGTCCGAAGACTCCCAAGTCACAAATGACAACTGCGCTTCAAGCAATCGCAATCATTGGGCTTACTTCTGTCTCAAGACTACCCCGGCAACCGCCTCGACGCGTGACGAAAGAAGCGCCCACCAAGGCACGGCTCGCGTGTAGCATCGCGGAGGTCGCAGCGTGGCGCTAGCCGTCGCTGTAACCGCTCGTCGTCGAAGAGGAAGTCATGTTGCGCCTAGGTCGAGTATTCGTACCCGCATATCTTGCGTTGGTTTTGGTTGCGATCGCTTGCGGCGGGCGACAAGAGTTTGAACGGGGAGAGCTCACCGGTGACGACACTCCCGCCCTTGGAGGTAGTCCTTCGACCGAAACGAACACGACGCGCGGCGGGCAAGCGCTTGGTGGAATGATTGGTGCGCAGCCGGGCACCAGCCTAGGTGGCAGTACCGCTACGACGACGACCACAACGCCCCCGCCTCCTTGTGACGAATTCCTCATCGACGATATGGAAGACGGTTCAGGACGTATCAAAAACTGTAAGGGTCGCGTCGGTGTTTGGTACGCGTTCAACGACACACAGTATTCCGTTGGAATGCAGTGGCCCGCTCTGACGAAACCCGGAACTCCGATTGAAACCAGTGAGATCCCCGATGGTCGCGGTTCGAGCCGGCGCGCTATGCATACCTATGGAAGGAGTACGGGCTCCGTCGACTGGTGGGCGGGGATCGGATTCGATTTGAATTTCGACGGAACATCCTATGGCCATTACGACGCAAGCCAATACGATGGCATTACCTTCTGGCTACGCGGCAGCGCAACTTGCCTCGAAGTTCGCTTCCATACCGTCGCAACGACACTCCCTATCTACGGCGGGACTTACAGCGGTACTTACGGAGCGCCGGCAAGTGACGGGCTCAGCTCGAGCGACGACTGGAAGCAGTGGTGGGTGCCCTTCACGTCCCTCCACACGTCCCTCGACGCTCCCAAGTTCGATCCCCGAGACCTTACGAATATCCAATTCTACTGCGGCGTCAACTGTCGCGAAATCGACTTTTGGGTCGACGATGTAGCGTTCTACTGAGGCCCTCCGAGCTGTTGCAGGAAGTCACCTCCAGGCAGTGTCGGAACATTGGACATCGGCGGAAGAGCAAATCTCATTACGCTCGACATCCGCAAAACAAGATTCACGACGTTGACGTCACTCGAGCGGCTGCTCAAAGTTCGGGTTTAGCGCGTGACTAGCTCGATGTTTGACGCAGCATCAAAGCTAGGAAAGCTGCCTGGCCTGCTTGAGCATGACTTGGAAGACAACGTATTTCGATGGCGTGCAGTCGGGCGCTGCTTGCGCCACTACCACGGCTCGTCAGGCAAGCTGGACTCCTGACGCTTCGACGACTTGTGCGATGCGAAAGTGTCGTTGTGTGCCTTCACGGCATCGGAGACGCTGCTCGACGCGCCCATCGAGAACGGGATAGACACGACGATGACACCTGCGCCAATTCCAGCCAAGATCCACGTTGGGTGAGGATTACCGCCGATGGCGCTGCCGATGGGCCAACCAATGAGCGCTCCACCCGTCGCACCGAGAATCACCGCGACGGTCTGCAACGTTTTAGCCTTCTGCACGTCATTCTGCGTGGCAGGACGTTCGCTGAGTTTGTCGAGCATGTCACTCTGATCGAGTGACACACCACGTTGCTCGTAGCTGCTGCCTACGCCGGTGCTACCCACGGTAATCGGCGAGGACACATCGAACTTGCCCCCTGCGCCGCAGGCGGTAACGAGCAAGAGCGGTAAGATGCCTAGTCGATCTATCAAGAACCCAACCTGCTGACGTCGAACATAGGCTGAACTTGGCAGAGTGAACAGGGGCGAACGTACTTTGGTGAGGCCTTGCCTCCGAGAGGTGGGCGTCGGTCGTGGAGCCAATGCGCAGCGCGTTGGCGGCCACGCGGTTCGCTGCCACCAGGGCGGCTTCGTTTGGACCTTCTATCGAACGGTTCACGGGTCACAGTCTACTCCCGCCGAGTCGTCCGCTGGCGTCGGTATTCGGTGCGCCAGACGAACCTTGGCCCGATTGCAGTCGAGGTCAGATTCCGTTGCGCGGCTTCCGCAGCGGGCCGCGGACAGGGGGCGTCGTCACCGGGAGAAGCAGCTGATGCCAGGGTCTTAGTTGTATTACCGCGTCGACGATCCGAAACAGGCGCGCGCGTTGGCGCCGGAGCTATTCCGAGGACTTGGTTTGAGGAGTGATGGTGATGCGACGCGCTGGACAGACTATGCGCAGCGCGCTTGGACGCTGTTGTCACACGACTACGACACGCTCGCGGCAGCCGAGCAACTCGTGTTCCGCAACGAGGAGGACGTCTCGGTGACGTACCCGTCGCTCATCAGCTCAGTGTGCGCCACTGCTACGCGAGCGAGCAATGGCGGCGGGGAGGTTGTGCAACCGAGTCCGGCAGCTGCGCCCACTGCGACGCATTAGCAAACAGAAAGACCTTGGCGGCGGCCCTAGGTGGGCCGCCAGCTAGGTGACAACTCACGACCCGTTCATTTTCGCCATTCTCGGGACCATTGCCTTCGTGGTCAGTCCAGCCACCACCAGGCCCGCTCTACGCCCGTGAAGTGTGAGAACAAACCTGTCGAGTTGAAGCGGCCGTCCAGGGCATTGCCTGCGCCGAAGACTACGTAGGCTCCCGTGCGCGAGATCGATGCCGGACCCACCGAGCTGCCGCTCTGCTCACTGACCACCCGCACCTCACCGGTCGTCAGATTGCGCATAAGCACGTTGTTCGCTGTCGCCCCGAGATTCGACGCTTGGGTCGTAAACGCAATCCACTTGCCGTCATACGACAATGACGGCCGCTCACCTTGCCCGACGGGGCTGTCGGCATCACCGATTTGGTTCGCACTGTCTTGGCTAGCGATCCGAACCGCTCCTGTCTCCAGATCAACGACGAACACATCCTGTGCGCCATTCGTATCACCGCTTACCATGTTGGTCGCGGTCGTGGCAAAGGCCACCCAGCGTCCATCGCCGGATATTGCCGGCGCCACGACGCGGCTCGCGCTGTCGCTTCCTTGGTTTCGCTCGGCGCCAGTGTCCGTCAAGCTCACCCGCCGAATGCTGGCCTTGGGCACGTCATAGACAAAGATGTCCCAGAGGCCGTTGCTATCGCCGAGCGCGAGCTTGTCCGAGAATGAGTAGAAGGTGAGCACAGAACCGTCTTCCGAGAGCGCGGGCTTTGAGCCGCCCACCCCCACACCTCCGGCATCGACGCTCACCAGGGTGTTATTGCCAGAAGCGAGCTCACGCAGCACTACATTGACGGTCGACGTGCCAGCGACTCCGGTGGTCAGATTGCTCGCATTGGTGGAGAAGGCCACCCGCAGACCATCTCCCGATAGTGTCGGTTCGAAGCTCTCGCCATTGGCTTCCAGATTGTCAGGACCTAAACTGACTCGCTTGACTCCATCGCTTTGCGCCAATGCCGACCAGATGAAGACGTCGCGCAAGCCGTTGGTGTCGCCGCTGACCAGGTTAGTTGAATGCGACTCGAAGGCGACCGCGAGACCGTCGGCCGAGATGGCAGGTGCGTAGCTATCATTGTCGCCTTCCACCCCTCCAACTGCGGCGCTCACGAGCAGCGTTTCCCCTGTCATGTGGTCACGCCAGAACACTTGACGGTGCGTGCCGCTTGCTGCCCCCAACCCAGCGGCCGCGGATACGAAGGCCACGAAGCGTCCTTCGCCATAACCATCCGCGGTACTTGCAACTGCATCGCGGCTGCCGCCGACGACTGGGGCAGTGCTCTCGAAGTAGGTCCCGAATTTCGAGTCGTCTGTGCTGCGGCTCACGAGGTCATCGATCAGCTCACATCCAACGCGCAGCGCATCGGCCGCCGCTGGCATCGTGCCGTTTGCGCCCTTGTAGACCGCACACACCTGCCCCAAGGTCACGTTCTTCACGCTGACTTGGTAAGGTACCCCATCGGTCAGTTGGGTGGCGAAAGTGAACTCCTGGAAATTGTAGCCGCTGGTTTGGCCGTTGAACGGGGGCTCGACCACGGTCAGATCGTCGGCACCATTGTTCTCTAGCACGACCTTGGCGTTAGCCGGTGCGTACAATTTGCCGGTGAGTCCACTCGATCCCGGTAGGGCACCGCAATCGGCTGTGGCCTCGACATTGGCGACGACGGTCCCGGTGCGATTAGGTGACAGCGTGCAAGTGCGTGGTCCTTCGATTTCGTTGATAGTGTAGGCAGCACCGAGCGCCAAAGGTTGTGCGAACGCGACCGCAACGCCGCTCTCAGTGACCGTGAGGTGCTGAGCATCTTGCAGCGAGAACCGAAAGCTCTCTCCCGCGGCCATCGGACTGGTGATGGTGATGCCGATAGTGAAGGTCTGCGGGGCGCCGTTGCTACTCGTGCAGGCCGTTTGGATCACCCCCAGACCGACCGCGAAAGCGCAAATGGTAAGTTGCCGCCGCGCCTGCGCGAGCCAGTTCTGGCGCGGCCGAACTATCACGGAAGCTAGTTCGCCGCACTGCGTCTGAGTCATCGAGACTGCATTGTGATGAGGCATTGACACCGTCGCATCGAGCCGCGAGGGTCGTTCGGCAAGGGTCCGACGTACGATGAGTGAAGTCCTCAGCGATTTACGCCATCGGATGCCATAGTTGCTGCTGCAACAAGCTCCTTTGCCAGTAAAAGCACTACCTGTGGTGCAGCCACAGCGTCGCAGCCACGCCGAACTGGCCAAGAGACCAAGAATCAGTGCCAGACGTCCAATGTCTAAGGCGAAATTGGACTAGGTGCGCCATCTAGGATCCACTGGCGGAGTGCTGCCAGCTGCGCTGTCGTCGCCTTCGCAGTTGCATCTGTCGTCGGCGGCATCGACTGGGCGTTGCACGAAGCCGTCGCGCTCGCTACGCAACCAGCGCCCGCTGCTAACCCCGCAGCCTTCAAGTACAGCCAACTGTGATCGGGATCGCCGGGCAATACGCGCTGGAACTGGCCACCGTGTACCGAGGGCTTGTTCACCAGCCCGGCTACGATATCGGCCGAGCTGATATGTCCGCCGAGCGTCATACCCGCATCCGGTGAATCTACCCCGTGGCAGCCGCTACATTTCGTCAAGGCGCCTTCGAAGATTGGACGAACCTTCTCGTGGAACTCACCGATTTCGGCAGGCAACGGATCCTGATTCTGGATTTGAACTTGGGAAGGGTCGATGAGTTGGGCTAGCGCGTCCATTTCACGGCATTGCGCCGCAATCTGGGCGAGCAACGCGGGATCGTTCGGCGAAAGACCCTTGGCAGTACGATACTTCTCCCACACATCGTCAATCCAACCATGCAATTTCCAGAACATGTAGTTGTCGATGTTCGTGGATTGGTTGCCCAGGCCATGGGTCGTATTTAGGGTCCGCACCCACTTGAAATGCAGTGCGCCATGCAAACCGCTGTAGGTAGGTGCCAAGCATTGCAGCCAGCGACCGAAAGCGCCTTCGGTGGGAAAGCGGCTGAGATTCTCTGGCTTGGCGATTTCGTCCGCGATCTTGGCGTTTGCCAACTCCTGGGTGCTGAAGGACGTCCAAGCAGCTCGCCATTGCTGAGGCACATCCGCGGCTGATTGCGGAAATTTGTTGAAGCCCTTGAATTGCTCCGAGTGCTTTGGCCAGAGCTGGCGTAGCGATTGAAGCATATGGCGATGCATTGCGAGGAATTGCAGACCATCGCCGTCGCTCAGACACTCTTGATCGGCTGGAATCATGTCCTTGTGTGAACAGACGTTGATCTTGCTCTGCGACGTTCCGGCAGTGCAACGGCGGATGCTATGCCACTCGAAGTGGGCAGCCTCCCACACATGTGCTTGCATCCAATCGAGAACCGGACGCTGCACCGTTAGATCGACTTGGCCTGACTCGAGGTATTCGAGTGGACCATCCTGAGCAGTCGCGTCAGAAGGGTCGGGATCGAAACCCATCGTGCAGTGATCGTGCATGTGCATGCCGCCAGTTCCGACGCCACCGCTCGCCGATGTTCCCCCTCGAGTGGCCGTCGTACTGCCACCAACTGACCTAGTGCCGCCAGCAGCGGAGCTTCCTCCGGAACTCGTTGATCTCCCTCCAGGACTGCTGGTTGCGCTCGCGCCTCCCGACATATTCATACCGGACATGCCCCCAGTCACGGTGGAGGTGCCTCCGTTGGGAGTCAAAGTTGACTCGCCTCCGTTCGAGGTGGAAGTGCCCCCACTCGAGGTGGAAGTGCCCCCACTCGAGGTAGAAGTGCCTCCACTCGAATGCCCAGTCGAGCTCCCAGCTTCCGGACCCGCGCCCCCAACGTGCGCGGAGCTCCCGCCACTTCCGTCCCGGTTAGTGGTGCCGCCCGCGGTCGTTCCACCTGTCGCAATTCCGACGGAACCATCTGAATTGGCGTTGCTACAGCTCACCAGCGAAAGGCAGATGGCAAAGGACAGCAGGGTTAGGTTCGTTGCGACATGCATCATGGAGCTCCATCCTCGAAAGCAACGCACTCGACCGACTTCGCTCGCCACCGACACTCGTGAATTGGTACCGAACCTATGGATATTGCAGCCGGATACTGGGCTAGAGAAGATCTGTCTCGGCGATTGGTCACCGCGTGCAAGCCAATGCCTAACGGCAATTGCACATTTCTCGCTCTACAGTTGGTTGGGGCTGCCTAGTGACGGAGCCGCAGAAGCGCAAGTCATTGTCATTGAAGCTTCATGTTGCGGTCATTGCAGTCATCAGATTGTCACGCGTGAAGCATGCATCACGCGGACTGCACTGCAGGTGCGTTGACTTGTTCTAGTGCCAATCGCCAAGTGGCTTGTTGGCGAATCAACGACAGCGCTGAGCATGTGTGCTCGGGCCTCGTGCCGAAATGCCTCAATGCTCCATTCAACCCCATTTCTCGCTCACGCTAGAAACCAACTGGACCGCGCGAGCGTATCGGTACATCGTCGCCGAGGAGGAACGTGATGCAGAGCAAACGTGATTCTGATTTGCTGCGGCCGGACAGCAATGGATTGAACCGTCGTCAATTGCTCCAGGCGCTGGGTGCGCTGGTGGCGACATCGGCATGTGGGGCAGGCAACGAAGGTGCTACTGGCAATGCCTCAGGAGCCCCTAATGGTGGTCGCGCATCAGGGGGCGCTTCGTCGGCGGGCGGTAGCGATTCGAAAGGGGGCGATGTCGTCAACAGCGGCGCGAATACGGGGGGCGCAAACGTTGGAGGCGTGCCTTCGAGCGCAGCTAATGCCGGGGGCTCAAGCACTGGTGGATCGTTCACCGACGGCTCGAATGTTGGTGGTACCAGTACCGGCGGAACCAGCGCGGGTGGTACCAATACCGGTGGCACGAACGCTGGTGGCACGACCACAGGAACTACCGGCAAGGGTGGTACGAGTAACGGAGGCAAGAGCACGGGTGGCTCGAATACCGGTAGCGATACTAAGGGTGGTACGAGTGCCAGTGGCGCAAACGCTGGCGGAACGAGCTCGGGCAATACGAACAGGGGCGGCACGAATTCCGGGATCGGTGGCGAGGGAACGGCGGGCGAAAGTGGCAATGTGGGGAGTTTGGTCGCTCCTTCATTCGATAACGTGCCCACCTGTACGGCTAGCAACACCGACGCTGCGGGGCAGGGGCCCTTCATCATTCACGACAAGGAGAAGTCGGACGACATCTCGCTCTATCGTCAGGATATCCGCGGTCGATACAATCAAGACGCGGCTCCCGGGGTGGAGATGCAGCTGCATCTTCGGGTCCTAGACGCGACGAGTGCTAACTGCAATGGGACTCCCGTCGAGGATATCGATGTCTACATTTGGCATACGGACGGGCAGGGCTATTATAGTGGATTTGGTACACCTGGTGGGGCCGATGAGCAGCATCCCGATGCTCCCTATGCCGGCGTTCCGAGTTCTGCCAATCTAGAAAACACCATGCGGTTTTGCCGCGGGATTCAAACCACGAACAAGGACGGCGTTGTCTCCTTCCGCAGTATCTTTCCTGGCTGGTACAACGGTCGCGATATCCATATTCACTTCGTGGCGTTCAAGCGAGATTCGACAGCGCGCGGGCGCGTCGACTACAACAAGCAGAACAGCCAGAATCAGTGGCTGTTTACCACGCAATGCTACTTCGATCCGGCATTGTCCCGATCCGTGCATGAGAACAACGAACCGTACAGGGCACGCACCACTGGCAGTCTAGCAACGGTCTATCAGGGAGCCGTCAAGGCGGATGAATCGGGGAACAGCGGGCTGCGCGCCAAGGCTACGCTGGTGAACGGCGTCGTGGTAGCACAGATGCAGATCTTGTTGAATCCGGCCTGAAGCAGTGCGATTCGATGCTGTGCCGAGAGCGGCGATCAGGCGCGAGTCTGCCGCTTGCGACGCGCGATCAACCCGAAGGCGAGCAGAAGCGCAGCCATCGTCGGGACAGAACGTCCAGCGTGGCTTCGAACAACACAACTGCAACCGTTGGCAGCGGTATCCAATGGGAGAGTCGAAACGCCCGTGCCAGTGTCTCCGCCTTTGGTGGTGGCCTGACCGGTCCCCTGCGTTCCACCGACGCCGTTCAACCCACTACCGCCTTTGGCTGAGCTTTCGCTGGTGGTTGTGGTGCCACCGCTTCCAACCGCGCCGCCGGTGCCGGTCGTGCTGCTCTCAGTGCCGCCCTTGGCTGAACCACCGCTGCTTGCCGCGGCGCCACCGCTTCCAACCGCGCCACCGGTGCCGGTCGTCCCGCCTTTCGGACTGGTGATAATGCTGCCTCCGCTGCCGCCAGTCCCTCCCACGCTACTATTGCTTGAGCTACCGCCGGTGCTGATGCTTGCACCACTGCCGCCACCGCCCACGCGGCCACCGCTGCCCGCAGGGACCGTGCTACTTCCGCCACCTTTCCCATTGGTGCCACCGGCCGTAGTCGCGCCGCCCGAGCTGCTTGCGCCGCCTGTGGCGCTAGCGCCACCAGTGCCACCTACGCTACCGTCCGGACATGCTTCGTCCTCTGGATCGGAACCACCGGCCTTGTCGAGGCCGAAGAACTTCAGGATAGCGTCTTCTTCATACCCCATGGAGTGTGTGCCGCCTGGTGATGACCAGGCTTCGAGAACCGTGTAGCCGCAGGCGTTCTTCCAGAACTGGCGGTCATAGGAGGCGACCTGGCCCTTGAAGGCCTTGTCCGACGAAGTCGGGGTTTCGCTCAAACCAAGCACGTTCGTCCATTCTTTGATCGACTCAGCCATGTTCTTGTAATTGATCGTCGGATCAGCCATGCCTTGGATGAGCTGAAGCCGCGGCCGGTGACCCGTGTAGCCGGGATACATATCGCGAACGAGCTTTCCCCACGCCTCTGCCGTCTTGGTAACATTGCCCCCGGCGCAGGTATCACTCCATTGGTCCGCAGGTTTGTACGAATCAGCCCAGCATCCCGCCGGAACCCCGGCTCGCGCGGCGCCAGCCTTGAAAACATCTGGGTAAACCGCCATCAAGGCTTGCGTCAGCATCCCTCCTGATGAGCCCCCCATCGCGTAGACGCGGGTTGGATCGCCATTATACTTCGTGAGCGCATACTTCACCATCACGGCGACGGCATGCGTGTCGCCCCCTTTGTCGTGCCCGAGGGATGAAGCTGCCCCCACGTCCCAGCAGTTTCGCCCCTGGTTGTGCGGAAGGATGAGGATGAACCCGTTTGCGTCGGCAGCGGCCTTGATCTTGGCGTTGTTGCTCATTTGCCCATCGACCCCCGACTGGCAGGCGTGGGCAGAAACCAAAATTGGTGGCTTGGTCGCCACCTTGTCCGGCACATAGATGTACATGCTGACGTAGCTGGGCAATGTCACGCTGCCTGCCCAGGTGGAACGGGTCACCTCCGTCAACGCCGCCGCCCGCGTTGACGCAGCGGTGAGCAGTCCGAGGGAGAGTGATGCAACCGCGAAGCCGTGACTCTGGTAACGATTCATGTCGGAGTAACCATGCCCAGATTGGCTGGGACTTGATCACAGCATGAATCCATATTCATGAAAAATGCTGTCCCAGCTGGTCGAGTCGCAAAAATCTCGCACTTGGTACAGAGGAGCACGGCAGACTCCAGCGGGGGTTTGCCTCAAATGTGCCGGTTGGAAGCAATATTTGGGGACGGCACACAGATATCGGCATCCGGCGGAATGCAATCAGCAACCTTGACTTGTCGGGCAGGGCCATGCCGTTCTGCTGGCACACGACCACCGACTGCCGCTCGCGCCCTCGACACATACGCAGAAGCCATCCTTCTGGGTGCCCAAGCTGTCTCGATAGCCTGTGGCGATTCCACACATTGCGCAAGCTGTCCCGTTGCAGGGTAGTGAGCACGTCGGCACGGTGCAGGGCTGACCTGACTGCGGCGCGGTTGTTGGGCAACCCGCTGAGTCGGCCTGGGCAATCTGGAAGCAGCTGTAGTCCACACCTGTCGGGAAGGTGCAGTCGCCTTCAACATAGACTCCAGATGTGCAAGTTTCCGTCTTGTAGCCAGTCGCGATTGGTCCGCACGACCAGTAGCACAACTGCGTGTCTGCATCTGTGCAAATGCCGCCCTTGATGGTCGGCGAACCACCCGCGGTCGCGCTGCACATCGGAGAGATTGCAGTGCCCGTTGAACCGCCAGCAGTCACTGCTGTGCCACCGGTCGCCGGGACTCCACCGCCTGCCGACATGCCGCCCGTTGCAAGTACTCCGCCCGTTCCACCAATTCCGCCTTCGCCGTAGACGCCACCAGTTGCAATGGTGCCACCCGTGCTGCCACCCGTCGCGATGGTGCCACCCGTCGCGATGGTGCCACCCGTCGCGATGGTGCCACCCGTCGCGATGGT
>CAYVXY010000002.1:185881-198691 GCA_964454965.1 uncultured Polyangiaceae bacterium
GCCACCCGTGCTGCCGCCCGTCGCGATGGTGCCACCCGTGCTCGGGGCTCCCCCGGTCAAGGGACTGCTTGACGTGCCTCCTTGGTTGAGCGATCCGCCGAGAGTGCTATTCGTCGCCCCTCCAGTCGCAACCCCTGCGGTTCCACCCGAAGAAGTAGCTGGAGTCACGTCACAGCCCGCGCTTGCGGTGCACGAATTCGGATCTTCGATTGTCGCTGAGACACAACTTCCACTGCGGCAAGTCTGGGTTGCATTGCAGGGCACATCGAGGCAGGAGGCTTCCAGACGAATTGGCAGATACAGGCTATCGTGAGGGACGAAGCTCAACACTCGCCGCGAAACGACACAGCCGCCAACGTAGCCATTGGCTACGCAATCCTCCGCCGACATCGTCATTCCCGCAACTATGCGGAGCCCGAATTCTTCACCCCGATTGTCGTCTGGGATTAAGACTATGGACCCGATCCTGCCCGTTGACGAATCACACTGATCCGTTTCGGTCGACATGGGCCGCGACTCGATATCACTTCGTGGCCCAAGTGAAATGGCCGTCCTCGGGCGGTCGGAGCAACTGATGTCAGTGGTGATCTCGACTGTCACTTGGGTCGGATTGCGACAACTCAGCAACATCGGCGCAACTATCACCGAGAGCAGCCAAGTTCCGCGAGCCACGGGATTGCGCATGTGACCAAGTCAACTACGGTCGTTGTGTGCTAAAGGTTAGAGCTTACCGAAAGATACTACTACGGACTACCATGCCACCAACGGCATCTTGATTCGACCGGGTGGGATGTCACCGGTGGTGGGTGATTTCTCGGTGACCAGGGCCGCGCCCACGACGACCCCAGTTGCCACTGCAACTCCGACTCCGGTCCAGAACCACCAACGCTCGTACCAGTGAGTTGCCTTCTGAAGCGCGATGTTGATGGAGCGATGCTCTCCGGGCCGCATCTCGATGCGGGTTTGGGCAGGCTCGAAGTCCGCATGTTGAAGCGTGATAGCGTGAGTGCCTGGCTCGAGCCGGAGTTCGACTGGGACTGTGCCGATGGTCTTGCCATCGACCTGCACGTTCGCGCCAGCGGTGGGGGAACCGATGACGATGCTGCCGTGGTCGTCGATCAGGAGCAATCGCGCGACTATTTCCCGCCGCTCCCCAGCGTTCAAGGTGAGTCGCGTGCTAAAGGTCTGGTATTGGGGCGCCGTAACTTCGACCCGCACAGTCGCGGGATCCAAACGCAAGGGCTTACGCAACGGTAGTCCAAGTACTTGGTCATTTACGTGCAAGGCAGCTGAAGGTACATCACAGCTGATGACAATCTCTGCTACCTGATGACGCACGAAACTCACCATCTTATCGAGCTCTGGGACATTGGCAATGAGCTCGTTCGGTGCCGAGCGCGAAAACTGCTCAAAGTCCGTCAAGGCTTCGGCATTGCGTCCCAGTGCTTGCAGAGCGCGACCACGATTGTAATAAAGTGCCGGACATGATTCGATGCCGAGCGACTTCGCATAGGCGGCCAGTGCCGACATGTACTTGCCCGCGTCAATGGCCGTATCGCCTTGCTGCTTAAGCTCGGCCGCCACGGGATCCACTGGACATTGAGCAACCGAAGCCGACGCCCACAGAATGACGACGAGCGCAAGAGCGCAGCTCGTGCCTGTGTACCGTGACCACTTGGCCCTACGTGCCATTCTCGCGGGCCTACGGCTGAGAGCCAGCCAAGTATAAGACCGCGTCACCCGAAGGGGCTGAGAGCCTATCGAGTAGGTGTCCCCGTCACCTGCCTGAGCAGCGCGATTCTGCGGCCGACCGCTCTTCACAGATGCACTGGATTTGCGTCCTTGGCACTTGGCCGCGGGCCAGCTCCGCCGGGGAGGCTATCACCAAATGTGATTGGACGTGCGCCGACCGTCTTGGTTCGACCGATCGAGGTTCCGGCCCTGTTGGGTGCAAGTCCTGGCGCTGTCGGCGCCGTTTCGAGACCCTGCCGCGCAGCGGATGGATTCGTCGAAGCCAGTGCCGAGGCGAGCGCCTCCGGTGATGCGGTCCGTGATGTAGGACCGAGATGTGTTGTCGTGGCCAGCGCAACCGACGGCGCTGCCTGCGGGGCCGCAACCTTTGGCGTTGTTGGCGTGACCAGCGGACCTATACTGTTGGATTTTGGTGATTTCAGCGCAAACCCAATACCTAGAAATCCGAGCAGGAGCAGGGCAGTCACGCTGCCACGCGTTCGCCACCTATGCGGAGCTGTCGCGACCGTCTCGGCGCAGGTGCGGAACCCCGGACCACTGGCAACGGCATTGGAGGGCAGTTCTGGGCGTGTCGGAGTATCCTCGCAGAGGTTCGCCACTGGCGCCGCCACACCGCTTCCCCCTCTAGCACTCCCAAGTGCAGCGCGACCTGCCAACGGTACTTGAACATTTGTGAGTGGGATGGAAAGCCTGGCTAGGCTTGGAAGGTGACGGAGTTCATCTACTCGAGAATGGGAGTCACGTTTCACCAAAGCATCCCTGCGCTCGACCTCGTTCTGGATCCGCTCTGCAAGGTCGGGGCGCAGGCTATCTCGTCTGGAAAGCGCAACTGGGCTTCCCGATGGCGTATTTGGCGCGATGACGATAGAGTCCGTCGGCATTCCAAATGGAGCAAGTCTTGTGGCCAACTCGCGTGCGCTGCCAATACGTTCTGCGGATGATTTCGCCAGAGCTTCCGCAATGGTCTGTGCCAATGACTCTGGTACACCGGGCACGATTCGAGACAACGGTGGGGGTTGCTCCAGCATGATGGCGGCGATGACCGCCCCAGGACGCCGTGCTGAGAATGGCGAGACGCCAGCAATTAGTTCGTAAAGTACGACGCCCATTGCCCACACGTCGGAGCATGGGGACATACCCTCCTCGTTGTTGAGCTGTTCTGGTGACATGTAGAGCGGAGTGCCTACGGACGAATTCTCCGCCGTCATCGACGCGTCTGTGCCAGTAAGCAGTTTGACGATACCGAAGTCCAATACCTTGACGCAACGCGCTGCGTCGAGTTTGGTGATAAAGAGGTTGTTGGGTTTCAGATCTCGATGGATGATTCCAACATCGTGAACGGCCGCGACTCCCTCACATGTCTGAACGATATATGCAACGGCCTCTGGGTACGGAATAGCACCGCGCAACTTTAGTTCGGCGCGCAGATCGCGTCCCTCGAGATACTCCATCACCAAGAACGGTGAGCCATCTTCCAAGACATCGGCATCGAACGCTTGGGCAACGTGGCGACTGTTCACCTGAGCCATGGCTCGGATCTCGCGTTCGAATCGCGCCATGGCGACCTCTGGCCGCTCCATTTGAGCGTGCAATACCTTGATGGCCACTTGGCGACCGAGACGCTCGTGTTCGGCGAGAAATACAACGCCCATCCCACCTTGGCCCAGTCGCCCGAGGATGCGGTACTTGCCTGCGATCTTGTCGCCAGGGCGCGGAAATTGTTCTGGCATGATTCGGTCGCCTGTGGCGGTTGCAACGGTGTCGTGAGCCCTCAGGTCGGGCCGCTTGAGTCGGCAATGGATTTGGAGCAGGCGGACGTTTGGTTTGCCCGGTGTGCCAAAGCGTACCGAGTGGCGAAGCCCGCTTGCAAGCGAGATCTGATGTGCGCGGCGAGTGGGTGGCGTGTGGGCCGAGATTTCGCGGCGCAGGATCGTTCGGACTACATCGGCGCCCAAGTGACCGGGGGTTGCAATGACGCGCTGACAAGCGTCTGGCCCCTCAACAGTCGTTCCTTCCAGCCGCGATTACAGTTCCGCCAATGTTCTCGATGCCGATCCTCTCAAGCAGGAGCTCACCGTCGCAATCCGACACCTCGTAGTCTCCACCAATGCTCGCCACGGAGCCAAGGGCATTCAAGTTCACTTTGGCTATGTTGCTGTGAGTGATCGAGAGATCTCCGCCAATAGTTCTAAGCGAGGAAAGTCCGTCCACCGTGGCCAAGTTGTACATCCATGCCAAGACCAAATCCCCCTCTATAGTCTCCAAGTCCGCTAGCGGATTCAACGAGGTCAGCCATTGGTCACCCTGCAGTACGATGCTACCGGTGACCTTCTTTACGCCCGCGTACTTGTTCAATTCAGCCTGGGTCGTGGCATGAATGTCGCCCACCACGACCCCTCCTTCCTCGCAGGCAGCACAGGTGCTCGCCGTCGAATCGTCCCGAGAGATCCCTTCTGCCGCGGAACCAGTTCCCCCGACTGAACTAGTTCCCCCGACTGAACTAGTTCCCCCGACTGAACTAGTTCCCCCGACTGAACTAGTTCCCGAGTTCACTTGCGTTGCCGAGCCAACCTCAGTCGTCCCACCTGAACCAGCGAGGGTCGCAGTTTCCTTCGACGTGGACGCCCCACCAGAATGGGCACCGCTTTCGGTCTTGGCCTCGGTTGCCGCCAATCCTCCACAAGCTACTGAACAGAGCTGTACTAACAGCATTAGCAAACAGTGCCGCTTGCCAGACGCCAAGCCCCCTGCCCATTTGTCGCACGTCATGGCGAGATGGTGGCTCCGCGATGCCGAGCGCGTCAAGCCTATTTGTGCCGCCACTTCGGTACTGACTTGGTGCGTGGCCAAGTGATCCGTCACCTGGTGTTGTGATAGACATTTCTGACGTTGGCTGTCCAAGCTCTGCGCCCCTGATTCGTCCACCGATGTTAGAGTTCCCCGGAACTATTCGGCGCAGCTGAATCGATTGGTTCGGGACGAACATAGTAGAGGATTGGGCGTGGCCGCACCTGAGTTGGATTGTGACCCGTTGCTGGGGAAAGCCGAAGCCATTCCGCTGAGATCTCGCCCAAAACTGACGTGACACACGAAGCGGTTGCCCGAACCCGACATCTGCATCAAACTCGGGCTTGCGCAGAATCTCAGGGGGAAGTCTCGAGAAGATCATCCATGCTGCCTGCCCGATATCGCGTGTACTGTGTTGCTTTCCGAATCCTGGTGGCCTCACCTGTCGCCTGTGGTGGCACGTCAGAATTGAATCGTTCCGATTCGAGCCAGGCCGGTCGCGCGCCACAGGCGGGCACTTCGACATACGGTACCGCAGGGATGGCCAGCGTGTTGTCAGGGGGCAACGGTGGTGAGGGTGATGATTCGTCGCAGGGCAGGGCTGCTGCTGGTGGCTCGGCGCTGGCAGCTGGGTCATCGAGCATCGCGGGAACGTTTGGCGGAGCATCCGTTGGCAGTGGCGTGACATCGGCAGGAACGGCCGGGAGCGCTTTCGTGCCGACACTCCCATATGGTGCGGTGGTTGGCGGCGCGCCGACTTCCGCAGGCTCAGCATTCGAGGGTGCCTCCCCGTCTAGTGTTAAGGGCGGCGCGGGGGCGAACTCTGTGTGGGGAAGTGGAACCATCGGCGGATCGATTGCCACCGGTGGAACGCCGAATACTGGGGGCATGACAACGACGACCGGAGGCTCTTCAGGTGGAACGTCGAATACTGGGGGCATGACAACGACGATCGGAGCCTCTTCAGGTGGAACGTCGATTGCCGGAAGCACCGCTACGGTTAGCCCCAAGTCCGCGGTAAGCATTACTGCAGGTCATGCGCACACCTGTGTGGTGCTCACGGACGGTTCCCTGCAATGTTGGGGATCCCAAGTTTCCGGTCAGCTCGGTATTGGTGACGTCGGCCCGCGCGTCTTGGTTCCCGTCACGATACCAGGCATCTTGGCTCCTAAGTTCGTCTCGGCACGTGCCAATCAAACTTGCGTAGTGTTGGACAGTGGAGAGATTCGGTGTTGGGGTGAAGGTGCTTGGGCTGAATTCGAAAACGGTGTGCAGACGATCACTACTACGCCCATTGCCATCGCGTCGATTACGAACGCGACGGCCGTCGCCAGTGGTGAGCGCCAGGCCTGCGCGGTGCTCGCCAGCGGCCAGGTGCAATGCTGGGGATTCACTGGCAGTGCACTTGGGATAGGCGCTGGTCTCGGCGAATCAACGCCCGTAGTCGTGTCAAATGTTACCACTGGTCGCGACGCGGCCAGTGGTGCAAGTCACAGCTGTGCCAGGCTCGACGATGGCACGGTCTGGTGTTGGGGGGATAACAGCTCAGGACAGCTGGGCGACGGAGGTACAAAAAGCTCGTACGTACCGGTCAAGGTGACCGGTATCGACTCCGCCACGGCCGTTACTGTTTGTGGCAGCTTATCGTGCGCACGGCTAAAGGACAAGACCATTCGGTGTTGGGGCAGTAACTCTGCAGGTCAGCTCGGCGATGGCACGACGACCGACCGCGCAACGCCCGTCACAGTGTCGGGTATTACGACTGCGGAAGCAGTCGACGCGTCCAGTACCCATGCCTGCGCATTGCTGACTAGCGGCGCGGTGCAATGTTGGGGCTACAATCAATCTGGCGAGCTCGGCAGCGGCGCGTCTGGTTCCTACAGCGCCTTGCCAGTGTTGGTGCCGGACATCACCAACGCTACGGCAGTGGCCGTCGGTGGCGCGTTTACATGTGCATTGCTTGCGGGGGGCACGGTAAAATGCTGGGGCTGGAATTCTGCCGACCAGCTCGGAGTCCATTCCGACACAAAGGGTTCAAGTCTAGTGCCGTTGACCATTTCGGGCATCACCGACGCCGTTGCCGTTGATGCGGGAGGGGCACATGTCTGCGCGCTGCTGAGCGATGCGTCCGTTCGATGTTGGGGTAGCAACACCAACGGTCAGCTTGGCGGTGGCCGACTGTCATCTGACCGGAGCCCGACCCCAATCCCAGCATTGGGCATTACTGACGCCGCTGCCATTGCGACGGGCGAGGATCATACCTGTGTCGGCCTCGTCGATGGCACCATCAAATGCTGGGGTTGGAATAGCTTCGGCCAGTTGGGCAACGGGAGCATGGCTCCAATCACTGGTCAGCCCGAAGACAGCTTCCTGCCAGTCTTGGTGCAAGGTGTCAGCGGTGCCACGACGATTTCGGCTGGCTACAAACATTCTTGCGCTGCATTTGCCGACGGCACCCTCCGTTGCTGGGGACAGAATGACTCCGGTCAGCTTGGTGACGGAACCGCGATGATTGCATCGCTGGTCGAAATCGCGCCAGTATCGACCATTGGGGTCGCAAACGCTACACGCATTTCCGCTTACCGACACAACTGCGTGGTCTTGGCAGATGGCAGAGTCCAATGTTGGGGCAGCAATTCGAACGGGCAACTCGGCGACGGGACTACGCATTCGTCGTCCATCGCGCGAACGGTAGCTGGGGTGAGCGACGTCGTTGATGTCGCCACCGGCAATGGGTACTCTTGTGCAATGCTCCTAGGGGGCACGGTTCGTTGTTGGGGTACCGGCATTCCATGTCGAGATGCCAACAACCTCCCTACGGACATTGCGGGCATCACGACCGCCGTAGCCATCGCAATTGGACCCGGCCATGCCTGCGTGGTGCTGCGGGGCGGTGCGCTCAAGTGTTGGGGGCGCAATTCTCGCGGCGAGCTAGGCGATGGGACGACCGATGACCGCTCTGCGCCCGTCTCGGTCGAGGGGATCAGTAACGCAATTGCGGTGGCAGCTGGCGAAGACCACACCTGCGCTATCCTCGAGGGCGGCAAGGTTCAATGCTGGGGCTCCAACTACTTTGGTACGCTCGGCAACGGCAAGACCGTGGACAGCCTGGCTCCGGTCACCGTGAGTGGGTTCTGAGCCGCAGCCGGCTGACGTGCTCTGGTAGTGTCAAACCCTGATTCGCTGGCATGGGTCGCGTCGCTACAACGCAGCGCGAGTTCACCTCACGGCACTCGGAAACGTCATCTCGACGTCGTACCACTTGGGCCCGCGCTTGGCGTAGAACGAGATCTCCTCACGGCAGTTGATGATGTTTTGCATTGCGTCACTGCAACAGAGGTTATGTGCCACGGCATCGTAGGCGTCTGGAAGAACAATCCCCGCGTAGGAGACCTGTACGACACGTAACTGCTCGTAGAAGTAGAGCGGTTGGTCGCGCCAGAGGACCCAGTTGAAGGCGCGATTGTAACCAATCTTTTGGTTGAAGCTTTCACCATTCACGATGAGCTCGTCGCTCACTTCCACGACCCAGCTATCTTGCCAGGTCGCTACGGTGAAGATGGGCGGGCTCGCCCATAAGTCGGGCAAGCTCCCGCGATAGATGACGTTCCGGTCGCAAGAAACCGCAAAGCTTGTCGCTGCAGTCGGGCCGTTCACCCGATACTCGTGGCCACGGAGCGTTACCGGTTGGCATTCGGGGTCGAGCCCGGCAGGACGGTGATGCAATGGCTTGCCTCGGCGCTGTCTCGTCCAACGTGACCAGTTGTCGTCGCTGTGACGTGTTTGCGCTTGGCGTGACTCAAAGCCGATGGCTGTCTCACGCAACTGGGGGAAGGCCACGGCGTTTGGCGCCGCCACGGAGGCCTTTGTTGGAGGTGGAGGGACCGAAGTCTTGCTGCGGACGAGCGTGGCAAGAGTCAACGTCTTGGTCAAAATAGCGGGAGATTCCGTTGCTGGCGGGTGCTCCGAGGCTTGCGTACGGGGTGTCGCTCCACAAGCGACTAGAGTGAGCAGGTCACTCATGGTTGCGGCGCCCAGCAGCGCCAGTCGGCGTTGCACTGTGGAGGGCGCGTCATGAAAGGCTGTCGGCTGCAAGGTCGCTCCGGCGCTATTGGATTGAGCCGTGTTGTCGGGGATCGGGTGTACGATGTCGGTACGTTGGCGACGCTACCAAATTCCCCGCGGTTCCGCCGATGAATCACCTTCAAGCGCGGCGACGGATCCGGGGTGCGCCAGCGCCGTCACGGCCGAGGGCCCCTTTGTCTTCTGGGTTCGGGTAGATTTCGTTTTGTAATGGCGTAAGATCCAATCCTTCGTGGCTTCGGTTGGTTCGTAGCCATCGCAATTGAGCGGTGGGTCAAGGCAAGAGGAGAGAAGGGTGATGAGTTACTTAGGACTTAGATCGGTGGGAGTGCTCGGAATGGTTGGGCTTTCGATGCTCGGCTGCAACACTGACGGGGGAACTGGCGTCACGCAGCGGCCGATCGATAACACCGAGGCAACTGCCACGACGAACGAGCGTATCGACGAGGTCCTCACCGGGCTTGCTGATGCGACCAATGAGATCGATACGACGGACAGCACCTCGATTGCCAGTAGTGGACTCAATGCTGCGGTTGGCAACAATCCCTGCGGCAATTCGGGTTCGAGCAGTGTTGCCTCGAGCGCTGCCAGCACCACCGATAGTCTTCCTGCTGAAACGACGAACAAGCTCGGGGATGCCATCGCTCGGCTTCGCGACGAAGCCAAAGAGCATGTCTTCCGCTCGGAACTCGTCGAATCCGACGACGGCAACAAGGTCGTCTACAATATGGCTCCGGCCGAGGTTTGTGACGGCAATGCCGAGTGTATCGACAAGCTGACGCAGAATCCGCTGCGTTTCGCCGTCACGGCCAATAGCGACGACACCTTGAACGTGGCTTTGCTCGTTGGTAAGGATCAGCACAGCCCCGCAACGGCAGTGCTCGGAACCAACAAACTCAGTGTCCGCGGCAATCTGAAGGAGGCGATGGATTCGATGCGCTTGTTCATGTCCACCGCCGACCAGCAGAATCTCCCGGAAAAGCTCCTCGGTTCTATCGAATGGTCGATCGAGAAAAAAGCCGCAGGAGAGTTTGTGATTTCGAGCTCGATTGTCGAGCGGTTCGAGCTGCTTACTGGTCAGGCCAAGGGCAAACCCGTTTCGGTGACGATACAGCCAACCAACCCGACCAGCCAAATCAGCATCAACTCGAACACCAATAGCGTTGGGTTCAAGGAGAACATCGGTACGGTCGATGTGGCGGTGGCTGGAGCGGCAGTCTGTGGAAATATGGATTGTGGCGCCAAGGAACAATCAGGAACCTTCGGCTTGCACTTGGGTGGGCTCACCGGTGAGTTTGCGACCGTGGCCAACGCCACGGAATTGACCTTCGCTGGTTTGGGCCTGGGTGCGGACTCGTCGTATCTGGCCGTTAACGGTCAGCACCTCACCAGCGTGGACGTGAACCCGAATAGCGGCCGCAAGTTCTCGATGAATTTCAAGAAGACGGCCGAGGGAACCCTGGTCACCTTCGAGCCGGAGCTCGATTTGTCGATCGCGATGGCGATGACCAATCTTTCTGAGTCAATGCGCCTCGACATGCCGGAGTGGCTTTTCGACGAGGTGTTCGACGTGACCCTGGGTGGTGCACCGAAACCTGCCATCCTCATTCCGGCTGCCACCTGCGATGCCAACGGCAATTCCAGCGTGAAATCGCAGCTCAAGGTGGTTACCGGCAACTTGGCGCTTGATTCGAGTTCACTCAAAACTCCAGTCGAGGTCGCGGCCGGTATGTGCCTCTTGCCCGTAGAAAGTAGCGCGAGCGCTCCGAATCCAATGACGCTCGTGGCGTCGGGCATCTGCCAGTAGGGACCAGTTCGCGCAACGGCAGGGACGACTTTGGCGAAGTCGGTCCTCTGCCGTTGTCCGAGCCGGCCTTGGCAAAGTTGCCCTTTTGTCGTTGTCCGAACCTGTAGCCAGTATCGGCGCTTCCGCTGGCGCATCATCAGCGAAGATGCAGCGGATTCGGCGATCGGCTATCGTCGGCGGGCGTGCGCTGGGCCTATCTGATTGGCACTATTGGATCGACCACGGGGGTTGCCGGCACCAGTTCGGTAATTTGCTCGGGATTTGGTGCAGACTCCGTTGGCGGAGACCCAGACGCATCTCCCGACGGATATCGTGAGCAATGCGACGCCATGGCGGACAACTGCTCTGACGGTCATGTCTATCGCCTGACTTGCAACACATCGCTCGAAGATCGCGTCGACTGCTACTGTATACGCGACGGGTTTCTGCAGGCGACGTTTCAGGATTCGGCACGTCTATCTCAGGACACCGCTGCCGCCGCATGCAATAGCCCCGACGCGGCAAACGCGCGCTGTGGCTGGTCGCTCACTTTTATCGAGGATGCGGCAGACGCGCCCTGAGGCGCTGTTGCTGAATGCGCAATCATTCACGACGGTTCACCTAGGGTTCTGCGGCCGTGAGGCCTCGATTGCAGCTTGCCGAGCCAAAGCATGCTAGAGCCCGCCCCCCAATGGCTTCTCCGACCATTCCGCGCCCCCGAGCTGTGCTCGTCGGAGTGCAGTTCCCGTCCGTAAGTGACATCGAGCACCAAGCATCACTTTCGGAGCTAGGCCGATTGGTGACCACGTTGGGCTATGACGTGGCGGGAGTCGTCTCCCAGCGTCGGGATACGCTATCGAACTCGGCGGTGCTGGGAGAGGGCAAGCTCAAGGAGCTCGCGGCCTACACCGACGGCACCGGCGTGGTCCCTGGATACTCCAAGGACAAGGTCTCCAAGGCTCGCGCGCGCTGGGTAGCTGCCGTCGTGGGCGAGGAAGAGGACATCGACGAAGTCGAGGAACTCGACGAAGAGGGCCCGGACGACGATGTCGTCAGTGCGGCAGCGACTCCTTACGCTTCGAGCGACCACGGTGAGCGGCCCAGTCTCGTGGTGATCGATCACGAGATCAGTCCGAGCCAGGCGCGCAACCTCGAGCGAGCGACAGGCGTCGAGGTACTCGACCGCACCGGGGTCATCGTCGACATTTTCCACCGGCACGCGCAGAGTCGCGAGGCGCGCTTGCAAGTCGAGATCGCGCGACTCAAGTACGTTGCACCACGCATGCGCGAATCAACGGGCCGTAAGGAGCGCCAGCAGGGCAAAGGCGCTGGCGAATCCGCACTCGAGCTAGATCGGCGCAAGATCCGCGACCGCATTGCGGAACTCAAGGAAGAGCTCGACGCCATCGCTGCCCAGCACGAGCAGCGACGACGTACGCGCAGTGACCAGTTGCGGGTGGCGCTCGTTGGCTACACCAATGCCGGCAAATCCTCGTTGATGCGCGCCTTGACGGGCAGTGACGTGCTCGTCGCGGACAAGCTATTCGCCACCTTGGACACGACGGTACGCGCCCTCTATCCCGAAACCAAGCCGCGCTTGCTGGTGTCGGATACCGTCGGCTTCATCAAGAAGTTACCGCATGATTTGGTGGCCTCCTTCCGCTCGACTCTGGACGAGGCTCTCGATGCCTCACTCTTGCTTTACGTCATGGATGCCTCCGATCCAACCTGTGATGAGCAACTCGAGGTCACCCAATCGGTGCTGCGCGAAATCGGTGCCGACAGCGTGGCGTGTTTGGTGATCCTGAACAAAGCGGACCGCCTCGACGAGGAAACACGCGCTGCGATTGTGGCGCGACACCCCTTGGGCATACTCATGTCTGCGAAACGCTCAGAGGACATTGCAGCGCTGCGGCTGCGGATCCTCGAGCATTTCGAGGCGCGAATGCAAGAGGAGGAGCTCTTCGTTCCCTACTCGATGCAGGGCCGTCTCGGCGAAATCTACGAGCAGGCGCAAGTGCTGAAGGAGACCTACGACGAGTTGGGGGGACGCCTCACTGTGCGCGCTCTGCCTGCGGTCATGGCCCGCTTGCGCCAAATCTTTGCCGCATAGAGAGTTGTCGCCGCATTGTCGGGCCAACCCGAGTGGCGTAGCTCTTGCTCCAATCGGCGCTGTGATTGTGCCTGTGGCTGTTGGCTTGTCCGTCGCGGTTAACGGTGCGAACCAATTGCACGGCGTGAGCGCGGCGGTCGAATTGCACGGCGCGAGCGCGGCGGCGCGCGTGACGTGTGAGCGCGGTGGCCTGATTGTACGGCGTGAGCGCGGCAGTCCAACTGTATGGCGTGAGCGCGGTGGCGCGCGTGACGTGTGGGCGCGGTGGCCTGATTGCACGGCGTGAGCG
>CAYVXY010000002.1:198791-200386 GCA_964454965.1 uncultured Polyangiaceae bacterium
ACGGCGTGAGCGCGGCAGTCCAACTGTATGGCGTGAGCGCGGTGGCGCGCGTGACGTGTGGGCGCGGTGGCCTGATTGTACGGCGTGAGCGCGGCAGTCCAACTGTGTGGCGTGAGCGCGGTGGCGCGCGTGACGTGCGATATTTTCACGGTACGGGCTGCGATGGGCCGGATTGAATGGCGCGGCGTCGGCTCGAGCGGGCCGCATCAATTCGAAAGACGTCTATTACGTGTGTGGTCTTCGAATTTGCTTGACGCGCCTTCGGGTGACTCTCGTCTGTGCCAATGCTGCATCACGCACAATGGCCCATCACATGGCCACATTTCGTCGCCCGAGCGATAGCGGGGCAGCTGTGACGGAAGACTCGGCGAGGGTTGTGCAACGCTACCAGGGGCGAACCTCAACCGCCCAAAATGGCGTGATATCCTGCCCGTATGCCAACAAGTACAGGTGCAGCCAGCAATGGTTTGGGACGCGAAGTGCCCAGCGATGGTTTGGGACGCGAAGTGTTCAGCGATGTAACCAGCAATGGTTTGGGACGCGACGCCATCAGGAGCCTTTCAAACGACGTCCTAATGCAGCGGCTGAAGGAATTGAATCAGCGCAAACACCTGCTCGATGCGGAGTTGCTACTGTATCTCGGCGAGCTGGATCGGCGCTGGCTCTATCGGGAACACGCTTGTTCATCGTTGTTCGCTTTCTGCGTTTCTCGACTGGGGTTCAGTGAAGAAGTCGCGTACAAGCGCGTGGGTGCAGCGCGGATGATTCGTGATTACCCGTTGGTGTACGAATTGCTTCGCGAGGGACGGCTCCACCTTACAGCGCTGATGTTGATGAGACCTCATCTTACTGCACAGAATCATCGAGAATGGTTGCTGGCTGCCTGTGGAAAGACCAAGCGTGAGGTCGAAGTGCTCGTGGCCTCGCGTTGCCCCAGTCCCAATGTGCCCACGCGAGTTCGCAAGTTGTCGGATCGGCAACTCAATAGCAGTTTGCCGGTAGCCGGTATTGGGGACGAACAACCAACGGGTGCTACGGCACCCGCAAGTTCTCCTGAAGCAACGTTGGTAGATCCCGGCGCGCTGGTCACATCACCATTGGCCTCAGCTCCGGCTATGCCAGTGGCATTGCCAACTACCACGATTTCTCCGAGAGTGAACATCAAGCCACTTTCGGTAAGCAACTATCGCGTTGTCTTCACGGCGAGCGATTCATTCAAGCGAAAGATGGATCATGCTGCTGCGCTGGTGAGTCATTCGATTGATCCAGGCAATGTCCCTGCACTTCTGGAACGCGCAATCGATCTATTGATTGCCCAAGAGGAGAAACGGCGCTTCGCGGTTGGTGTTCGACGAACCGCAACTGGTGGCGCTACGAAGACGAAGGCTGGCGGGGCCGACAGGACGCGAAACGAAGCGCTTGCAGAGTCGCGGGTCGAGGTGACTGAAACAACGCAAGACGAATTGCTTGTAGATACGCGGATGGATATGCGCGAGAATGTAGGACTGGATCCGGATCCAGATTTGAAGCACGGACCGTGCCATGCAGACCATGCAGACCATGCAGACCATGCAGACCATGCAGACCATGCAGAC
>CAYVXY010000002.1:200486-205076 GCA_964454965.1 uncultured Polyangiaceae bacterium
CCATGCAGACCATGCAGACCATGCAGACCATGCAGACCATGCAGACCATGCAGACTGCCGGGGTTTGGCCGCGTTGGTACATCGGAGGCAATCGAAGCAGCGTTCGCGTAACTTTCCCGCAGAAGTGCGGCGCGCAGTGTGGCACCGCGACGGCGGTCAATGCGCCTTCGTAGACACTGAGGGGAATCGTTGCACCGAGCGACGCTACCTCGAGTTCGATCATCGGGAACCATTTGCGCTAGGTGGCGGAGAAAGTCTCGACAACTGCCGGCTCTATTGCTCTGCACATAACGCTCTTGCCGCAGCGCAGATCTTTGGTCGCGGCAAGAGCGATGGCGAAGTTGTCGAGGCGCGTCGCTCGCGTTGACGCCATGGCCGTCGTGAAGCTGTCACTAAGTCGCGCGTTGCGCGTTGACGCTAAGGTCGTCGCCTTGAAATCGCGCAACGCGCGTTATCTCTTGGTTGGAACTCGCCGTCTACGTAGTTGCGGTGGTGAGTTAGGCCGTCTGCGTACTTGCGGTGAGGAGTTATGAGTAGGCGGTCCGAGAAACGCCATGCCCCATGGCAGATGGATACTCAGTGTACGGGCCAGTCAATCGGTCTACGGATCGGTCGGGTCCTCCAGAGATCTAGGCGTGCCGCTGATGGCTCGGATCAGCAGACAGATCCAAAAATAACTGCGCTTCGCGGTCGATTGGTGACAACGGTTTCACCATCTTGGCCGATTAGGAAATGAAGCGTCTCGAATCGTCTGCTTCTGGAACTGATCTTCGTCTGCCGCCAACCGCTATCGCTCTCCGCCTCCAGGTCTGGTAGGGGGCGGTTGTGGTCTTGGCTTGCCTGCCCGTGGAGAATGAGCACGGTGATTCGTGGGCCTGTGTCGAGTAGCAGTGGAGTTCGTGTCAACGTGGTCGGTGGGGTGTGGTCCTGGGTTGAGCATCAGTGCAGATCGTGGCAATGCGCTACCGGATTGCTCGAGTGCAGCAAGAGTGGCTCCGCGGCAGGTTGTGGGTTGAGGATTCTGGTCAGTTCGCCTAATCGTTCGAGGGATCGTCACATGTGTCTAACTAAGCTATTCCTAGGATTGGTCTTGTTCTTGGGTTTGTTCGCCGCAACTACGGCAACGGGCGCAGAAGAGCTCAAGGCCACCCCCAAGGCTCGAGAGCATTTCGCGGCGGGCCTCGCCCATGTCGATGACCCCGCGGGTCCCAAGTACGAGGAAGGGTACCGCGAATTCAAGGCGGCCTACGCGGACACACCATCGTACGAGATCGCCGTAAACGTTGGCTACTGTGCGTTCTTTCTCGAGCGCGACGCCGAAGCCCTCGAAATGTACGAGCTTTACCTAGCCAAGGCCACCGACAAAGACATATCCAAGAAGAAGCGCGTGCAGATGGAGAAAGATGTCCAATCGTTGCGCTCCGGCTTGGTCAAGGTGGCGCTTCGGGTCGCACCAGCCAAGGCCACCTTGGTCGATGAGCGGTTCCCCTCGAAGGGCGCCAACATCGTCAATCGCTATCCGGTTGAGAACGGTGTCGCGCAATTGGGGCTCCATCCTGGAAGCCACCGGTTCACCGTCACCGCGGAAGGGTATCAGCCCCAGAGTTGGGAATTTGAGGCACAACCTGCCACCAGCCACGCGCACGAGTTCAACTTGGTCGCGGTCGCTGCCGACAAGCCCGGCGGGGAAAAAGCTAGTTCCGTCGATGGGAAATCCGCCAATGCCACAGCTGGTGCAAGCGTCGGAACGCCCAACGACGGTTCCGCGTCGGCACAAACCAAGAAGGGAACCTCACCGATGGTCTACGTGGGCGCTGTCGCGACGGGGGTCTTCGCTGCGGGTGCCATCGGCATGGGTCTGGTCGCGAATTCGAAGAAGAGCGATTTCGAGTCCGCCAATGACGGCACTCAATACAGCAAAGCCGAAGGACTACGCAGCGACGCCAAGACCTTTGCGCTCATTTCGGACATCTGCATTGGTGCCGCGGTGCTTTCAGCAGGCGCCACCGCGTACTTCATTTTTGCTGGCAGTTCGCAGTCATCAGCATCCGCGCAGCGAGCCCAGTTGAAGCTTACGCCTGCGGTTGGCTCCACGCAGGCAGGCCTAGCGCTTTTGGGGACGTTCTAGGGATTTGGTTGGGAGGCGTTCGAACATGTTCAAGTCAAATTCGATTCTGACAGGATGCTTGACTGCGCTACTGGTTGCCGGCTGTTCGCTCACCATGGGAGACATGACGCTCACTTCACAGAAGACCTCTGGCGGTGAAGACGGCAACATTGGCGGCAAGTTCACCAACGGCGGCGGCGCTGGCACGGCCCCCAAGACTTCGGGTGGTACCGGGCAAGTCGGCACGAGCGGAAGTTCGTCGGGTGGGAGAGCGAATGGCGGCGCTTCAGCGAACGGCGGCGTCGCGAACGGCGCGGCCACCAACGGCGGCGTGACGAACAACGCCGGCATGGGCAACAGCGCGACAAGCAACGGGGGCACGATGGGGCTCGGCGGGAGTTCTCTTGGCGGAGCGTCGAATGGCGGCGCCGCGGCGAACGGCGGTGTGACCGCGGTTGGCGGCAATGTGGCGGCTGGTTCCGGCGCGACGGGTGTTGGTGGCGTTGTGACCGCGGGGGGAACGGCCGCGGGCGGCTTGTCGACGGGCGGGGTCGCAAATGTCGCGGGCATGGTTGGGAATGCGACGGGTGGTGCAGCTACCGGTGGAGTGACAGCCGCAGGTGGCGTGGCTACCGGCGGTGCCACAGCGACGGGAGGAGCTGCAACGGGTGGCAGTGGGACAGGTGGCGCGGCGCCGGTGCCAGTGGTCAAGTCGATTGCGCTCGGAAGCTATCACTCTTGCGCCCTTTACGACAATGGGACTGCGAAGTGCTGGGGGTGGAACGACTATGGCCAACTTGGCAACGGCAGCATCACCTCAAGCGAGATACCGCTAAGTGTGTCCGGTCTGAGCAACGCGAAAGAGATTTCGGCTGGACGCTGGAGTACTTGTGCTCTGCTGACGGACAATACGGTCAAGTGTTGGGGGCGCAACAATGCAGGTCAACTCGGCAACGGTGACAACACTGTGGCAACGAGTCCAGTCCCGGTTCCAGTCGTCAACCTCGCGAGTGTTACGAACATGGTCGTTGGCATTGCGCACGCCTGCGCGATTGTCAGCGGTGGCCAGACGTACTGCTGGGGATCAAATGATTTTGGGGAGCTTGGCATTGGAACTACGAGTACGATTGGAACGTACTCACCGGTTGCTGTACAAGATGTTGCCACGGCAAATCGATTGGCAGCAAGTTTCCACTCGTGCATTACGACTTGGTCGGGATCGATCCAATGTTGGGGATTCAACTACGCAGGGGAACTCGGCGACGGAACGAAAGACAACCAGTCAAAGCCCGTTGACGCAGCTGGGATTACGCGCGCGACCGCAATCGTAGCAGGAGGTGGCCACACTTGTGCAACGCTCAACACGCAGGCCGTTCAATGCTGGGGAGAGAATGGGCTGGGGCAGCTTGGCAACGGGGCGAACGCGACAAGCGTTACGCCGGTCGCGGTATCTGACCTTGCTGGAGTGACGATGATTGCGTCCGAGCTCGACTTCACGTGCGCATTGACACTTGCGTCAGGGATATCCGGAGTGAAGTGTTGGGGTGCCAACCCTTGGGGGCAGCTGGGCGACGGAACCGCGAGCGATACCGGCAGTTCGACGCCTGTGACAGTCAAGAATGTCGACTCGGTCACTGGAGTGGCAACTGGCTTCCACCATGGTTGTGCGCTGCGCAGCAACGGTAAGGTCGTCTGCTGGGGACGCAACAACTACGGCCAACTCGGCAATGGCAACAAGAACGACAGTCTGACGGCAGTGGGAGTGACTGGACTGTGAGCCTTGCGCAGCCACATCCCCGGTTGTCGCCTCTGGACGATGAGGCGGATCCAATTCTGGGCATCGACTCAGCGCTCTTGCCGCCGCACTGTCGAGCGTAGGGTTGACAGACCACAGCAAAGCGTCAACAGGCGCCTTACGGCCCGCCAAACTCCAATGATAGCGAACGACAACGGTCGCTGCTGCCCGCCAGCATAGGTCTAGGTCTGGTTTTCCCCAATTTCGGCAAACTACGGGCGTCACTTTGTGCGGTGTAGCAGTTCTGAAGCGTCCGCCGACTCCTGTATTTCACTTGTGAAAGCAGTAGGGATTCCTCGAAATTCTGTACAAATCCGCATGTTGAAATCGGCTTTCAACATGCGGATTGGTGAATCAGGTTTCCATCGGTCACGACACTGAACAGCAGAACAATCGATGCAGCGTCTTTTGTTCGATGTACCCGCTGACGTCTTCCTCACCGCACTTGTTGAGTCTTGCCCCTCGAGTCTTGCGCCCCCACAGGACATCAATATGAAAATCTCCCGTCGTGCTGCTCGGTCAAGCATTCCTTTCCTTTCAGTCGTTGCTGGCCTCTACCTTGGAGCATGTGGCACTGACGACTCCAATGCCGGCATGGATCAAGCCGGAGGCACGACCGGGATCGGTGGGGTGTTTCCCGCAAGTGGTGGCAGCGCGAATACTCAGGGTGGCACTCAGTCCAACGGCG
>CAYVXY010000002.1:205176-274505 GCA_964454965.1 uncultured Polyangiaceae bacterium
GAAGCCAAGCGAACGGCGGAAGCCAAGCGAACGGCGGAAGCCAAGCGAACGGCGGAAGCCAAGCGAACGGCGGCAATCAGGGGAATGGTGGCAATCAAGCCAGTGGAGGTAGCCAATTGACTGGCGGAGCAGTTGGTCAGGGCGGCGCAAGTACGGGAGGTGCAGCGACTGGCGGTAGCGCAACGGGTGGCAAAGCTGCGGGTGGTGCGTCCGTTGGCGGCAGCGCAGCGGGCGGCAAAGCTGCCGGTGGTGCATCCGTTGGCGGCGCCGCGACTGGTGGCAAAGCTGCCGGTGGAGCCGCGACCGGAGGCGCGGTGGCTACTGGTGGCAAAGCAGCTGGTGGTGCTTCCACCGGAGGTGCTGTGGCGACAGGCGGCAGGGCTACCGGCGGGGCTGTCGCGACCGGTGGCAAGGCGACTGGTGGGGCAGCGAGCTCGGTGTGCACGACTACGGCCGGGCACAATCTAGGGACCTGTACGGGCTGTCACGGTTCGAGCTGCACAATAGCGACTCAATGCACAACCTGCTCAAACAGGGGGCCATTGTCGCCGGACTTCTGCGCAGTCAACGGCTGCTGAGCCGCGATACCAGACTTCCAGTCTGTGTCACTGCGTCGGAAAGGCAACTTCCAGGGGGCGTTTGACTTCGTGCTTAAGCGACTTCGTCTGCGCACCACTCTCTCCAAGCACTACACAGCTGATCTATGTCTTGCGGTGCGGCACGCACGACCGTACTCACGCCGCCACAACCCAAAACGCTCCCGATCATGAAATCGATTCTCTCTCCGCGCTGAGTTGGGCCACGGATACTGCCGTTCAGGAATAGTCCTGCCCTTGTGGAATCCTGAAGAGCCGTTGGCAAATGCGCAGCAACTTTGCGCAAATCACGCCTACCGTGGGATCTGAAAACGACATTCATACTGTCGATTGTCAAGTCAGGTTCGCGCTCCGAGGGTCACTGATGTGGTTAGTAGGCCTCGGTGTGCCATTGTCCGCGAGCACGCCCGATCCAGAAACGCAGCCGCCAGACAACCCCCAGTCTCGCAGGAGAGTTGTATGAAGATTTCCCGCTCTGCTCACATGAGCATTCCCGTTTTCTCGGTGATGGTCGGTCTCTACCTTGGAGCTTGTGGTGGTGACGACCCGGGTGGCGCCGTGGACGAGACCGGCGGGACGTCGTCTGTTGGTGGCGCGACCTCCTTCACTGGAGGCGCTAGCAATCAGCAGGGCGGGGCTTCGGTTGGCAAGGGTGGTGCGAACACTGGGGGCGCTGCCAATCAAACTGGTGGAGCGAACGCGGTTGGCGGAAACGTTGGCACCGGAGGGAACCAGCCAACCGGCGGCAGTCAATCTCAGGGTGGTGCGAACACTGGGGGCAGAGCGACCGGCGGCAATGCAACCGTTGGTGGTAACGCGCCCACTGGCGGCAGAGCGAACGCGGGTGGCGCAACAGCAACTGGCGGTCGGGTGAACGTTGGCGGCGCTACGCAAACCGGTGGTCGAGCCAGCACCGGCGGTCGAGCGAACGCTGGCGGCGCAACTGCGACTGGCGGCAGAGCGAACGCAGGCGGCGCAATGCAAACTGGCGGCACAGTTACGACCGGTGGCACGGTGGCGACTGGTGGTAGGGCTACCGGAGGCGCCGTCGCGACTGGCGGAGTAGTCGCAACTGGCGGCAGAGCGACCGGAGGCGCAGTAGCGACTGGTGGCAGAGCGACCGGTGGCGCAGTAGCGACTGGTGGTGCCACATCAACTGCCTGCCAACAGGCATTTCATCAATCCGGCAGGGCCTGTAGCGGATGCCACCAAGCGAGCTGCACCACGGCGACTCAATGCACCAACTGCCTAGATCGAGGAACCAGGGGCTGGTGTCCAACCTGCAATTGACGACTGAATTTCTCCGAGTCGTGCCAAATTTCTAGAGTTCAGATGGAGTGAAGGCGGACTCCCACTAAGGCTTTGCTCCATCGGAATCACTTCCCCGCGTAATCCCCCGCCGAGAACCACACCCCGTGGATTTCGCCGTCCACCAAAGCCGGCACTAGCGCGCCGGGCATGACGGCTTGCACGGGGTTGGGCGCGTTGGGGCCGCCCAAGTCCGTGCGGAGCCAGCCGGGGTCGAGGAGGTTCATCGTGACGCCGGTTTGGCGCAGGCGCGGGGCTGTGTCGCGGACGAATTTGTCTAGGGCGGCTTTGGAAGCGGCGTAGGCCATCAGCTCCGGTTGGTCTCGGATCCCGGATGTGACCTGCACGATGCGCCCAAAGCGCCGTGCGAGCATCGACGGCAGCAGGCCATGCGTGATGAGCACCGGTGCGATGAAGTTCACCTCAAAGCAGCGACGGTAGTCTTCAGGGGTGACGCGGCTATAGGGCTCGCGCGCGGGGGTCATGATGGCGGCGTTGTTATACAGGACATCGATGCCGCCGCTCAGTTCGAGTGCCTGGCGCACGAGGCGTTCGACGTCGGCTTCGACGCTTAGTTCGGCAGTGACGGTCTTGACCGTGACCCCGGTCGAAAGTTCCTTGGCAACTTCGACGAGTTGCTCTGGCTTTCTGGCATGCAAAATAAGGTTACAGCCGAGTTGCGCTAGGCCGCGGGCAACTTCTCGCCCGATCCCGCGACTGCTGCCTGTAATGAGAGCCCACTTGTTCGTAAGATCGATGGTCATGAACCCCTCTTTGCCAACCGCTCAATCCGCGTCAAGTCCGCGTTGCTCAAGGCGTCGTGAAGCTGGCCATGGGGATCGAGATGCTCGGTCACCCAGGCCAATGCCTGCGTGCGTGACGGATGGTTTCGCAGCCGCTCGACTACGGAGGCGAGATCCCCATACAGTGGCTCGCCTAGCTGGTTGGCGAGCGCTTGATCGAGCTCGTGCCGCAGCTTCTCGCTCCGGCGTTGACGCTGCCAAGCGGGATCCCAGAGGTCGTCGAGGTGATCGAGGAAGAGCGACGAAGCGAGGCGTGGCCACTCGCCGCGATCGAGCCAGACACCGCGACAGAATCCGCAGCGTTCCAGGTAGAACACCTGCTCAGCATCGACGCGCGCACGCACTAGGATCCCGTGACCCATGGGGCAGAGGCCGGTCTTCTTGTCGAGTTCGGGGCGCATCGTCGTGGGCTCGTCTTCGCTCAGCTCGACGAAGGGCTCGGTCTGCCAATGTTCGACGACTTGATGTGGCAGAAAATACCCGCGACACTGCGGGCAAGTCAGCGCCCGCTCGGCGGCGCCGACGTGGGCCAAGCTTCCGCGAGCCTGTTCGAGTGAGACGGATCTACATTTGGGGCATTGCGGTTGCATGGTGATACGCGGTCCAGCGGAAGGGTTACTTGCACTTGTCCAAGTCAGAAACTTTGGTAATTTCGCTCGGGCCCGCCACGAGCTGTTCAACCGAGAGCTTCTTCGTGATTTTCTTCCACATGCATTGGCATTGCTTGTCGGTCCTCTGACTGCCAGCTTTGCAGGCCTCGAGGTATTCGCTCGACGCCAAATCGATGGGGTATTTGCCCTTGCATGCCTTGGGGATCCCCTTCTTCGCTTCCACGTATTTTGCGTCGCCGGGCGGGTAGTTCAAAATGTCGCTGACCGAGAGACTCTTGCGCAGCTCTGTCCAAGCGCAATTGCAGTACGGATCTCGTTTCGGCTCGTTTTCGGTGCAGCTCTGCATGAATTGCTCCTGGGCCTTTGGCTCTGGAAACTTATCAGAACAGGCTTCCTTCATCTTGATCGCCAATTGACCCATGCGCGGGTCGTCCTTGGGCGGCTCTTTCTCGAAGTCGACATCCTTGTAGAGCCCTTCGAACTGAACGAAGCCACACTCGCAGTACTCCCTGCTCCCAATGCTTTGCATGCAAGCGTCGACGAACGGACCGCGCTGGGATTGAAGGGTGGGCTTGTCTTTGGCGGGAGGAGCTGGAGCGTGCTGACTCGTTGCCGGAGCGCTGGCAGGGGGCAAAACGTTGGCCGGTTTGGTGGTTCCACAACCGGCGACAATTACAACGAGCAACCAGGCAAATCCTCTGAGCATATTACGTCCTTGGCACTCCTATAGCGCTACCCTTAGGGCCTGCGTAGCCTCGACCTGGATGTGCGGTCTTTGACGATCGGGTGAATTGGGGAAAGTTATTGTGGCACTGCGACGGCAAAGGAACCCGCCAATATCACGCTGCTGCTCGTGCTGATCGTTGTCGGGTTTGCCGGCAGATACAGGCCACCGACGAACTGATTGCCATCGCGTCGAATTGACAGGTAGGCGCCAGTCAAGGGCGTTAGCCCATACGTGGACGTCGACGCACTCGAAGTGGCAACGACGATTTGCGGCTGCGAAAAGACGATCGGGATGCTGGACGTGGCGACGTTGTAAATGATGGTGCGGTTCGTGGAGGTGATGGGGTCTGTCGCCGAGTTGAAAATGGTAACGCCCACCGACGCCATCAGTGGCTGATTGGTGATCGTCGGTCCCGAGGTGCTACAATTCCAGGTGAAGTTGAAGACCCAGGTACCCGTTTGTGCCAGGGCTCCGACCGAAACGGTCAGCGCATTCGAGTCGCAATTCGTCGTTTCGAATCCAAGTCTTTTGTCTGGCGGAGCGCAAGCGCAACTACTGCATCCATTGATCGAATTCCAATAGCCCAAGGTGCAAGCTGTGCTGCAGCCGATGGCAGGGCAGCCCGCTGCTCCAGGCGAGGTACCAGCGGACCCACCGCCACCTGCGCTGCCGCCTCTACCTGCAGTGCCGCCCGGGAACAGGTAGCCGCCCGCAATGCCGCCCGTGCCGCCGCGAAGGAACCCTGCGTTGCCCGCGGTTGGAGGTTTGCCACCTGCGCCGCCGCCGAAAGTGTAGCCACTTACGCCGCCCGTCGCTTTGCCGCCAGTGCCGTAACCGCTTACGCCGCCCGCTGCCTTGCCGCCGGTAGCATAGTAGTATCCGCCAGTGGCGTAGGGAGAGCCACCAGTAGCGCGATAGCCTCCCGTCGTCGAATAGCCACCGTAGCTATAGTAATAGCCGCCCGTGGCATAGCCGCCGTAGCTATAGTAATTGCCGCCGAAGCCGTAGTAGTAGGCGCCGCCCGTTGCCGTGGCATAGCCGCCGTAGCCCGTCTTGCCGCCAGAGCTGGTAGTCCCGCCCACATTGGCGGTGCCGCCGTTCGATATCAAGTCGTCGTCCACGTCGGCGGTTCTGCCGCCGCAGCCCGTGAGCAACAATATGACCGCAAAGGTCGAGGTAAGCTTATTGTGTAAGAATCGAGCCATCTTGAGATCCCTCTGGGACTACGCCTCTTGTTGCCAAGGGCGAGTCTACTCGGCTCCAGGCGTTGGCACCACCTGTAGCGCGACTTCGTGAACGCGAATTTGCTGCGGGACCCCAACAACCCCCACAAAAGCATAGTTCTGGCCTCGTGGTTGGCTATGGGACAAGCTCGAAGGCGTCGAGATCGCAGTCTGCCGGTCTCGCTTGGTAGCGTTGATCCAACGCGGGGCGGTCCCGCCATGGCCTACCGCCGGGCTCGTCAGGCCGAGGCCTACGGACTCGGTTACGCCACCGTTCTTCGTTGTCAGTGACGACGCAATTGCGAATGTTCGACGTTCTGCTCCAAGCGCCGCGTACGGCACCGCCGCTGTTCGTGCCGTCGGCATGGTTGGCGCGTCAGCGAGTGAAGAAGGGCGGACCGCGCAGCGCGAGGCTTGCCCTCTGTTTTGTGTTGCGAACAGATGATTTGTTCTGGCCGTCGAGCGTCACCAGGAAACGGTGGTCGAGGGTGGCGTCTTTGGTGACGACGACAGTGTGGTGACGCTTCGGGACTGGATTCAGCATGCGTTGGCTTGCTGGGGTTTGTCGCAGCAGCTCCGAGGCAAGAACGCGAGGGTAGTTTTGGTCACCGTGCAATGACGCGCAAACCGTGACGTCGACATAGCAGGCGGCTCCTCCGCGGGGATTTGCCTGTCGGCTGCTGCGTGGTTCTTCGCAGCTAGTTGCCAACTGCCGAGTGACAAGCTACCGTGCTTCCGTGATGCGGATCAGGGACGTACTCAGTCGGAGCTCGCAGGCAGGCGCCGTGTTGTGCCTGGTGGTAAGTCTCGCGGCAGGGCGAGCCGACGCCTACTGTCGCACCAGGACTTGCGAGCAGACGCCGCGGCCCGATGGCTGTGGCCAAAGGCCGATCTCGACTTGCGAAGTGGAGGGAAAACCGCTTGTCATCGAGAGCGCTTGCATTTCGTTTTCCGTCGACCAAGCGGGCTCGGTCGAGGAGGGGATCAGCGCGGATCAGCTCGAATCTCTGGTTCTAGAGATCTTTGACGTGTGGCAGTCTGTTGACTGCGGCGGTGGGAGCAAGCCTTCGTTGCGTGTCGATAAATATCCGCGGGTGACCTGCAACGAAGTCGGCTTCACGCAGTACGGTCCGAATCAGAATGTCTGGACCTTTGTCGACGCCGGTTGGCTCAAAAAGCGCGGCAACCACACGGCCAGCGTGCTAGCCCTGACGACCGTGCAGTTTACGACGAGCGACGGTCATATCCATGGGGCAGACGTCGAGATCAATTCCGAGTTGTTCGATTTTACACTGGATGCGCTCGACACTGGTCGACATGATTTACGCGGCATCCTGCAGCATGAATCCGGACACTACTTTGGCCTGTCGCATAGCTTCGTTGCCGGTTCCACCATGGAAGCTTATGCTGCACGTTCAGACGAACTAACGATCCGCACGCTTTCGCCCGATGACGAGGCAGGGATTTGTGCCATCTACCCACCAGGCACTGACCTTTCGGAGCGCAGCAGTGACCCAGGCGGTGGCTTCTCGGCTGAATGCGCCACTGACGCCGAAGCGGACGGTTGTTGTGCGCTCGTCCGAGGACGGCATGCGTCGCGTCAGCGCGGTGTTTGGTTGATGCTGTTCGCTTCGCTCTGCTGCTTGCTGCGTCGCTCGCAACTGGTCCAACCAATTGTCTGCGTGCGTTCACGGCCTCGTGAGTAGTACGATACTGCTTGCTAAACCAGTTTGGATCGAGCCAAAAATACGGACAAATCGCGACGTGCGATGATCTTTACGCACCTATTCTGAAGACGAATGCGTGCATGTCCGTCGATCCAGCGCTACGAGTGACGCCCGCAAGGAGTCAAGTCTCGACACAACGGGAAATGTCCCGCTTGGTGAGGCTGCCATGGCACCCCCAGGGCGTCGGTATTGGGTGTTCCCACTTCCGAACGTCAGATTGGAATTGACCTTTCGCTCCTCCATTCTGCCTATGACTAACGTATTCATGTTTCCTGGCCAAAGTTCGAAGTACTCGGGCCTGCTTGACCGAGTGATCGATTTCTGGGCGCCGGCACGGCAATTGGTTGCGAGCGCGTCGGAGCTCCTGGGTAGGGACCTAGCGAGGTTGTACCAACAGGGGAACGACGCAGCTTTCGAGTGCAATCGTGATGTCCAGGTGGGTGTGTTCTTGGCGAACCACCTGCATCTTTGCGCGCTCGAGGCCCATGGAATCCGGGCGGACTACTCTTTGGGTCTCAGCCTCGGGGAATACAACCATCTGGTTCACGTCGGTGCGTTGGATTTCGCTTCGGCACTTCGTCTCGTCGATGCACGGGGACGGGTCTACGACGAAGGTCCCCGCGGCATGATGGCGGCGCTCTTTCCCGTAGATGTCGAGATGGTCGAGGACTTACTTGGTCGCGCGAAGTCATTTGGGGTTGTCGAAGTCGCGAATCTGAACTCACCGTCGCAGTTCGTTGTGGCTGGCGAAACTCCGGCGGTTGAAGAAGTGATGCGGCTCGCTGACGACGAACTGGCGGTGGCGCCAACGCCGATCGAGCGACAGATTCCGATGCACACCTCGGTGTTTCGGCCGGTTGCCGAGCAGCTATTGCCCCATTTGCGTGCCATGCCTTGGCGCAGACCCGAACGGGAATACATCTCGAATGTCATTGGCGGTTTCGTTGCCAATCCGACGGCGGGAGACTTCTGCGATTTGCTCGCGCGTCATGTCTATAGTCCCGTGCGCTGGCGACAATCCATCGACGCCGTGGTGGCGCGCTTGCCGCAAGCGGTATTCGTCGAGGTTGGACCGCGTGGGGTGCTCTACAATCTCCTTCATAAGCGTTGGCACGCCAATCGCAAACACAAGACGGACGCTGCCCAAGATTTCGCGACGAACTTCCAACAGGTGATCGACGCGTTGTCGCGCCCGAAACCGGCCGTTGAATGCGTTTCACTCGGAGGAGCGAGTGTTTAGCTTCGATTCCGAGACGACCGCTCTCATTCGCAGCCTGCGCAAGAAGCTCATCTACCCAGAAGGCGATGCGGGGGTCGCGGTCGCGTACGGCGTTCCCGAGGTAGAACGGCTGATCCCGCATCGGCCACCGATGCGTTTCGTCGACGGATTGACCGCGGTCGATCTCGAGGGTCGGCGCATTCGTGGTACCCGGACGTTGGAGCCCGCCGATCCAATCTTTGTCGGTCATTTTCCTGAACGACCGGTATATCCCGGCGTGCTTCAGGTCGAAACCATGGGTCAGGCGGCCCTGTGTCTGGCCTCGTTTCTCACGAAAGGCACGGTTGAGATAGGCGCTGATACATCGCCCTTTGCCGTGCGCGCACTAAAGATCATTCACGCCCAGTACTTCGAGCCTCTCTTGCCGGGCGATGTCCTCGAGCTGCACGCGTCCATCCTCGAAGAGGATGGAATGACGGCCACGGCGGCAGGACAGATAGTAAAGCAGGGGCGCATCGTATCACTGTCGTTGCAAGAGGTATATTTTGTCGAGTAAGCGGATTGTTATTTCGGGGATGAGCGTAAACACTCTCTTGGGAGATACGCTCGAGACCTTCTACGCTGGACTTCTCGCTGGTCGTTCCGCGATCGGTCCGTGGAAGTTCTTCAATACCAAGAACGTCTATTCCAAGGTTGGCGCCGATCTTTCGGGATACGATGTTCAGAAGAAGCTCGCCGAACTTCAGGGTCAGCTGCCCGCGGAGATGTTCAAGAAGCTCAAGAAGCTGATGAAGACTGCGCCGTTTTCGACGAGACTGAGCCTGCTTCTGACCGCCGAAGCGTGGCGTGAAGCGGGCCTGCTCGGCGCCGACGTGGATCTGGACAACACTGGCGTTGTGGTGGCAGGGCACAACATCAACAGCAACTACAATTTCCAGAACCGTACCCAGTATGATGAGGAGCCCGATTACATCGACGGCATGCTCGCGCTGTCCAATTTGGATACCGATCACGCAGCCATCTGTTCGGAGCTCGTTGGCGCACGTGGCCCGATCTATACAGTTGGGGGAGCCTGTGCTAGCGGCAACATCGCATTGCGTTGTGCCATCGACGAAATCCGCCACCATGACCAAGAGCGAGTGCTCATCGTGGGCTCGGCGCTCGACATGGCTCCAATGGATCTGCATGCCATGGCGCTGCTCGGTGCCATCAGCTACCAGAGCTTCAACGACGCGCCCTACGCGGCATGTCGACCGTTTGATACGCGTCGCGAAGGGTTCGTTCCAGCGCACGGCGGGGCCGTGCTCGTGGTCGAGTCGCTTGAGAGCGCGCAGAGGCGCGGAGCCAAGATCCACGCTGAGGTGTTGGGCAGCGAATCCAACGCGGATGCCAACCACCTGCCGTCGCCGTCGGAAGAGGGGCAGACTCGGTTGATGACCCGCCTGCTGAAGAACTGCGGCGTTGCCCCCGAAGCGGTGGACTACGTCAACATGCACGCCACCAGCACGCCGCTGGGCGACTTGACCGAGATTCGTTCGATCAAGAACGTCTTCGGCAAACACGCCTACAAGCTCAAGGTAAACGCCACTAAGAGCATGTTGGGGCACGTGTGCTGGGCTGCTGCGACGGTCGAAACGGTTGCTTCGATTCAACAAATGAAGCACGGCAAGCTGCACCCCTCGATCAATATCGACGAGCTCGACCCGCAAATCGATCTCGACGTCTGTCGCGGCAGGGTCGTCGAGCACGATGTGAAGATCTTCATGAAGAACTCCTTTGGGTTCGGTGGGATCAACGCCGTGAGTCTGTTCAAGCGCTGGGAAGCCTAAGGCAAAATATGGTGTTCTTGATTACTGGTGGGTCCCGCGGGATCGGTAAAGCAATCGTGTTGGATGCGGCGCGTGCCGGTCACGATGTCGCCTTCACTTATGCGACCAAGCCCGAGTTGGCGCTGGAAGTCGAGGCTGAAGCGCGGCAACTTGCGCCCAAGGTGAAGGTGAAGGCCTACCAGCTCGACGTCCGCCATTCGGCGGACGTCGACACGGTCGTCGATGAGATTGCGAATGAGTTCGATACGATCAACGTCCTGATCAACAATGCCGGAATCAATCGTCCTGGCCTTGCCATGAGCATGTCAGACGAAGACTGGAAGGACGTGATCGACACCAACCTGACGGGGTCGTTCTACATGGTACGTGCCGTCTTGCCGCACTTCTTGGCCAACGGTGGTGGCAGCTTCATCCATGTCTCGTCCATTGCCACCTACGGCATTAGTGGTCAGTTGAGCTACTGCGCCGCCAAGGCGGGCCTGCTCGGCTTGAACCGTGGACTTGCTAAGGAGTACGGGCCGAAGAACGTGCGCAGCAATGTCCTGATGCTGGGCCTCTTCGATACGGATATGGTTCGCGAAGGTCTGAGCCAGGCCAATCGCGATTTTTGGCTGAAGTACTGCCCGCTGCAGCGCTTTGGTGATGTGCGCGAAATCTCGCAACTTTGTGTCTATTTGGCATCGGATGCGGCGGGATTCATCAACGGGCAGGAGTTGACCCTCACCGGAGGCCTCGAGCACGCGACATGACGTACAAGCCCGTTGGAATCGAGAAGCTGCGTGTCTACCCGGGCAGTTTAGCGCTCGATATTCGAGCGTTGTGCGCTGCTCGTGGCATGGACGCCGAACGCACTGCGGCCGATTTGATGATCGATCAACGCAGTGTCAATCCTCCCTGGGAGGATGCAGTAACGCTCGGTGTCAACGCCGCGGAGCCGCTACTTGAAGAGCAAGACAGGCAGCAGATTGGACTTCTGTTGGTTGGCACCGAGAGTAGTGTCGACCAAGAGAAGCCGGTCAGCTCCTGGGTGCATCACTACCTGCGGCTGCCGACCGATTGCCTGAATCTGGAGGTGAAGCATGCCTGTTTTGCCGCGACGGGTGCGCTCGAACTGGCGAAGGCGTGGTTGAATTCAGCGGTCGCGCGCGGTCGCAAGGCACTCATCGTTAGTACCGACCAAACGACGCTCACCCTGAATGAGTCCTGGGAGCCAGTGTGCGGTGCTGGCGCGGCCGCCGTGCTGCTTTCGACAGAACCCAAGATTCTCGAATACGAAACGGGGCTGGCTGGCGTCTACTCGCACGAGGTCAGCGACGTAATTCGTCCCAACATGCGCCTCGAGACCGGCAATAGCGAAACGAGCCTGTTCGCCTACCTGCAGGCAGTCGAAGGGGCCTACGAGAACTACTGTTCCGTCGTTGGTACGCCGATCGATTTTGACAAGCACTTCGTGCGCATGCTGTACCATACGCCATTTGCCGGCATGACCTATCGCGCGCATCGTGCGCTTCTGAACGCGAACACGAACCTTACGAACAAGGAAACGAAGGCTCACTACAATCAGAAGACGTTACCTGCCGTGCGCCACAACCGCCGCATGGGTGCCACCTACGGCGCGAGTACGTTCATTGGTTTGCTTGGCTTACTTGATTCCGATCCAGCCGTGATGCCAGGGGATCGGCTCGGCATCTTTGCTTACGGTTCGGGCTCATGCGCGCAGTTTTACAGTGCCAAGTTGGGGCCCATGGCGAGGGATGCCGCCGAAAAGGCCAATCTTGGTGCCTTGCTCGATGCACGGCGTATGCTCACCGTCGACGAATACGAGATGGTCGAGCACATCCGCGATGAACACGTTGGCGTAGCGCGCTTCGTTCCAGATTTGACCCTCTTGGATAACTGGTACAACCAGTACTATCGCGATCGACACTTGCTCGTGCTTCGAGGGATTGAAGACTACTACCGTGAATACGGTTGGAGCTGAGGCGGGTCCGATGCAGTCTGGCGCAACGCAGGAAAGCGCAACGCAGTCCGAGCCGCGTCCCGTCAATTTGGGCCCCGTCGTCGAGCTGTCCGTTCCGGCGGCCTTGGGGCTCGAAGGGGTCGCGTGCTTGTTGTCGGGTCTCGAAGCTCTCACCGACGAATCGGTTCGGATTCTGGTGTTGCGCGGCACGAACACCTGCTTCTGCCGTGGCATGGATTTGGCCGAGATTTGCCCCGATTCCGACCCAACAGCTGTGCCGGTATGGGAACGTGCCACCCAGAACTTTACCAAGATCCTGCGAGGACTGCTCGCGACGAATGCCATCACGGTTGCTGTTGTCGAAGGGGCCGCCATGGGCGGTGGCGTAGGTCTCGCCGCGGCGTGCGATTTCGTCGTTGCGAGCGAGGGTGCGACATTTGCTTTGCCCGAGCTACTCCTTGGTCTGGTGCCGGCAATTATTCTGCCCGTTTTGGCTGAAAGATTAGGCTTGCACCCGGCCAAGCGATGGGCCATGACGCAGGCAACGTGGAAGGCAGACGAGGCAAAGGCCGCCGGGCTCGTAGATCAATTGGTACCAACGGAGCGTCTTGACGTGGAGCTCCGACGCTTGCTCCGAGTTCTATTGCGTTCGCACCCGCGCGGGGTGGAGAACCTCAAGCAATTGGTCTCTGAGATTCGGAACCTGGATCAGTCGCGAGCAATCGAGCGTGGCCAAATGCTACTGACTTCACTTTTGGGCCAAGTCGAAACTAGGCAAGAGCTGGTGGCGTTTCGTGACTTTGGCCTTTTACCGGGCGAGTTGGCAGGCGAGGGCGACTCATGAATCCAAGTCTTGGCAACTCTGAGCGTCTCGTGCGCGTGGTGCCCACTGTCGACGGCATCACTAGCGTCGAGATGGCCGACCGCAAGAACCGCAATGCCTTCTCCGAACGTTTCGTCGAGGAGTTGAAGGAGTGCCTTGACGCCGTTGCCGAGGATCCGGGCACCAAGGTCGTGGTCCTTTCGGGACTCGAGGATGTATTTGCTGCCGGCGCTACGCGAGAAATGCTCGCTCGCTTGGCGCGTGGTGATGTGGCTCCAACCGACATCGTGCTCACCAAGTCGCTACTTGACGTTTCTGTGCCGACCATTGCAGCCATGGAAGGCCATGCGACGGGTGGCGGTCTGGCATTGGGATTCGCGGCGGATATCATCGTGCTCTCGCGCGAGAGCCGCTATGGGGCAAGCTTCATGAATATGGGCTTTACTCCGGGCATGGGGATCACCCGCTTGCTTGAGCACGCTCTGTCCGCTGCCGTGGCCCATGAACTGCTTTACACCGGGGAATTCCGCCGTGGTTCCGAGCTAGCCGAGAAGGGCGGGATCAATCACGTTTTGCCCAAGGCACGGGTCAAGGCCAAGGCTTTCGACATCGCAGCCCAAATCGCCGAGAAGCCGCGACGTTCGCTCGAGCTTCTCAAGCGTACTCTCAGCATAGGCCGGCGACAAGCCTTCGAGGAGAGCCGGACCGTTGAATCCCTAATGCACAGTATCACCTTTTCACAGAGTGGTATCGTCGAGCGAATCGAGAATGAGTATGTCGAATGAGCTCCTAGCCCAGCTGGGCATTCATGACTATCGCGGCCAAGTCGTGCTCATCACGGGTGGGACGCGCGGGATTGGCCTGGCCACGGGACTTGCCTACGGTCGCCTTGGCGCGCACGTGACCCTGACGCACAAATGGGGCAGTGCCGACGAAGACGCCATCCTCAAGGCATTTGCCGATGCAGGCGCGCCAGCACCCACGATCGCCGAAGCCGATGCAGGGTCGCCCGAGGATACCGAGTCCCTGGTGCAAGGGATCCGCGAAAAGCACGGGCGACTAGATGTCTTCGTGTCGAACGTTGCCTTCGCTCAAATCGTCAAGACCATGGACGATTATCAGAAGCGGGCATTGCTGCGCAGCATTGACTACAGCGTTTGGCCCATGGTCGAGTACACGAAGAAGATCAAAGCGATCTTCGGTACCTACCCGCGGTACGTGATCGGGCTGTCGAGCATTGGTCCCGACAAGTACACGGCCAACTACGACTTCATTGCCTCGTCGAAGGCAGTCATGGAAACGCTGTGCAAATACCTCGCGTTTCGCCTGGGTCCGGAAGGCACCCGAGTCAACGTGGTGCGTGCCGCGCTCGTGCGTACGGAATCGTTGGCAGCCACCATGGGGCCGGATTGTGTCCCGTTCATCGAACGCTTCGATCCGTCAATGTTCGTGACCGTTGAAGAGGTCGCCAACACCATTCTGGCTCTGACCAGTGGCCTCATGGACGCAATGAACGGTCAAATCGTTTCGGTCGATCACGGCGCCCCATTCTACGACAACATCATGCGCCTTTACGGCGAGCGTGACAAAATCAACTTGGAAGCGAAGATTGCAGAAAAATAAGGAGAAATGCTAATGACTCGTGACGAAATTTGGGGCGTTATCAAGAAGCATCTGGCCGACGCTGTCGACGATCTGGAAGTGGACAGCATTGACACCGCGAAGTCCATGAAGGACTACGGGGCCAACAGCCTCGACTTGGTCGAGGTCGTGTCGCGCTCGATGCGTGAACTCAAGGTGAAGATCCCGCGCGCTGAGTTGAACAAACTCACCAACATCGATGGCCTCATCGACCTGTTCAAGAAGTCGGTCGACGAGCGCGACGCTGGTTCAGCCAGCTAAACCGTGCGTCCGCGTTTCCGCGTCTGCCTAGCCGTGATTCGATGCGTACGTAGGGCTAGTTGCGCCAACCAAAATCAGGAACAGAACGATGATCCAGTCATACGATAACAAGACCGTGCTTGTGACCGGAGGCACGAAGGGGATCGGTCTCGCGACGGCACTCGCGTTTGCGAAGCTGGGAGCATCGACCGTTATCACGTACCGGTGGGGCAGCGCGGACGACGACGAGGTTAACGGCAAATTCGCGGAAGTTGGAGCGAAGGCACCGTTGATGGTTCAGGCAGACGTGGCAGAAGTCGCAGACACGGCGGCGCTACTGAAGGAAATCAAGTCACGCTTTGGCGGAATTGACGTATTCATCAGTAACGTCGCAGGTTCGGTCGTCGTCCCTGATTTCGAAGGCATGACGGAGCGCGCGCTCCTCAAGAGTATTTCATACTCGTCTTGGCCGGCGTTCGCGTACATGCAGCAGATCAAGCGCGTGTTTGGCAAGTACCCGCGCTACGTTGTGGCGACGTCATCCCCGGGTCCGGATACGTACAACCCAGGCTACGAATTCGTAGCTGCCTCCAAAGCCGTGCTCGAGACGCTGGTGCGCTATGCTAGCTATCGGCTACGCGACGAAAACGTGAACATCAACGTCGTGCGAGCGGCAGCGCTCGACACGCAGTCCACGCGTGAGATGTTTGGCAGCGAGCTATTCGACTTTCTCGAGCGCTTGGCCCCACCGGGGTTCAAGTGGCTCAGGCCCGAAGAAGTCGCGTCCGTTATCGTGGCCCTCTGCAGTGGCCTTCTAGATGGTGTCAAGGGTCAGATCCTCACGGTGGATCAGGGAATGCTGTTCAGTGACGATCTGATGCGTCTCTACAGCCAACGCGAGGCACTCGCGCTGTAGTTGCTGCACGGTTTGGGTTCGAAAGTCCAACTCGAGGTAGATCATGTCTTGGCTGCACGACAAAACGACAGAGATCCTTGGTCGCGCCGAGAAGGCTAAGAGCCTTCGGGCCTTTCCCTATTTTCGGCCGTTTCAAAATATTGGACCGCGAGTTCACATCGGTGACGGTAGCTACATCAACTACACCTCCAACGACTATTTGGGGCTGTCCCAGAGCAAAGCGCTCATTGAAGCTGCCTGCGAGGGAACTCGTCTCTATGGTACGGGCCTTGGCAGTGCCCGGCCGCAGGCACATTCCGTGCGCCACGATCTGCTCGAGGAGCGCTTGGCGCGCTGGCTCGGCTACACGGGATGCGCCGTATTTACCACTGGGTACCAGTCCATCGTTGGAACGCTCCAGACCTTCCTCGACGACGAGACGACCGTAGTGCTCGACAAGCTTAGCCACGCATCAATCATCGATGGTGTCCTATTGGCCAAGGGTCAGTGTGAAGATCTCGAGATACGGTTCTTCAAGCACAACGACGTTGCCAGTATGGAGAAGGCGCTCGCAGGGGCAGCCAATCCGAAGAAGATGGTCGTCATCGAGGGGCTCTACAGCGTCGACGGCGATCTAGCGCCGCTGTCCGACATGCTGACGGTTGCCCGCAAGTATGGCGCGGTCGTGATGCTGGACGACGCTCATGGCATTGGCACATTGGGGCCATCGGGCAAAGGGGTGGCCGAGGCCAACCACGTCATGGGCAACGTCGATCTGCTCATTGGGACGTTCTCCAAGTCTTTTGGCACGGTGGGCGGCTTCTTGTGTGCGGACAAGGCACTCATCGACTACGTCAAATTGAGCGCTCGAAGCTTTGTGTTCTCGGCTTCATTGCCGTTGGCACAGGTGGAGGCGGCTCTGGTCGCGCTCGACATCATCGAACACGATACGACGTTGATTCGAAGGCTGCAGGACAACGGTCAGCGCTTCCGCGAGGGGCTCCTTTCACTGGGATTCAACCTCGGTGACAGCAATACGCACATTACGCCCATCTTCCTCAATGAAGAAGAATTGACGATGAAGTTCGCCGCCTACCTCTTTCACGGAGCGGGCATCGTCATGGTGCCATTTGTGGCGCCGAGCGTGCAGAAGGGCAAGGAGCGGCTGCGCTGCAACGTCACTGCGGCCCACACCGAAGCACACATGGGCTACACACTCGAGGCGTTAGCGGAAATCGGCAAGATGCTCGGTGTATTGAAGTCACAGACGACGACGGGTGCGCCCAAGTTGGACCGCGTCAAATGGTTCTTGCAGCACGAAATCGACGGCATCAAAAATGCTGGGCTGCCATTTTTGCAGCGAGAATTGCGGGCGCAATCGCGCAAGCTGTTGGACAAGTACCTCGGCTAGGGTTGATTCTCACCAACCGAGGAACTGTCGTAGGAGTGGCGCGAAATCGGCTGCCATCTGGCGATGTTGCTTCCCCGTCGGATGGTTGTCAAAGGCGTCCCCGGGATAGCAATTCGATGGGATGGCCAAAATGTTGGGATCCCGCATTTCGAGCCGGGTTGCTTCGATGAAATGACGCAGCGTGCTCTTCTGTGGCCGCTTCGCATCGGTGACGATGGCACCCTCGGTGAGCAGGATCCGGGCCGATGGGTACAAGGTTCGTAGCCGCCTGAGGAACGCCAGGTATGCCCCAACGAACTCGCGCTCGGATGGAAATTCACCAATGGCAGGGTTGAAGTCATTCGTGCCGAGCGAAATGAAGATCCCATCTGGCACGTAGAGCATGTGATCCCAGACAACCCGCGGCTGCAGCGTGGGTAGGGTAAGTTCGAAGAACTGCGGCGCGGTTAGGAGGTCACGATCCCCCTGATAGTCACGGATCAGGCCACGGCCTCCAAAGCTGATGAGATGGCATTGCGCGCCGAGTGCGCGCCCCAGGACCATGCCATAGGAATTGTACGCGTCACTCGACACGGACTTGTCGGGACACGTTGTATCCTGTGGACGGTCGACGCCTTCGCCGGAGGTGACGGAGTCGCCGATGAACAGCAGTTTGCGTGGAGGCCAAGGTGTGTGTGGCAGCAGCTCCGCATTGGGGTCCATCCCAAAACCTACAACGTTTAGGACTCCTTGCCAGAACTCGGTGCGACGGATGATTTCGAGCTGATGCTCTCCGGCAGCGAGTCCTTGGACGAGCGCGACTTCGCTGTCAGCTTGAGGCAAACGGACGATGCTCGGAGGCCCACCATCGACGATGACTGCCAGCCGGCAGTTGGGACTCGAACAGTTTGAGTGCAGGGATACGCGACTGCCGGTGAAGGCGAGTCGTAACGTGACCCCGGGGTAGCCGAGACGCAGCCGACCGGACGAGGTACGATCCGCGCGACCCATCACGCCGACATTCGGAGCGCTGGCAGACAAGAATCGAGAATTGATGCTCGGCCTGGGCATGACCCCATGGTATTGGCCTTCGTGCCGCCTGCAAGCGGATGTCTGCGCTGACGCGGGCGGTGACCCGAGCCCGCTGCACTGTGCACTTGGCGGAACCCGGAACGACGCATGCGGTTCGATTTGGAGCCGGGCAAACTAAGTCATTTCAACTCGCCAGTAGTGCGCGCAACCTGGTCATCGGATTCGTCAAGGGCAATCGGTCGCTGGGCCGTTCATTGGCACGGTGGGAGCAACTCAGTGCATAATTGCCACCCATCGTTCCCGAAGCTGCCACGATTCCGTCACCTGACGCGGCTTGATTGAAATGGCGAAATAGCGACATGGCCCATATCATCGTCATCGAGGACGAAGTCGATCTGCAGAGCGTACTCGAATACAACCTCAAGCAAGCTGGCTACTCCGTGACCCTAACTGGACGCGGCCAAGATGGCTTGCGTTCGGCCCAGCAACATATCCCCGATCTGATTCTGCTCGACTTGATGTTACCCGACATGTCCGGCATGGACGTGTGTCGTACGCTCAAGTCGCAGGCCGCTACCAAGGGCATTCCGATCATTATGGTTACCGCCCGAGGCGAAGAGATCGATCGCGTCGTCGGGTTCGAGATTGGGGCTGACGACTACGTTGTCAAACCGTTCAGCGTGCGGGAGCTCCTACTGCGGATCTCCGCCATCTTGCGCCGCAATCGCAGCGAGGTGATAGATGGCGGACAGATCGTGGATTTTGGCCGATTGCGCATCGAGCGCAGTGCCCATCGTATTTGGGTGGACGGTGTTGAGATCGAGCTCACGGCGCTAGAATTTCGGCTGCTGGTGACGCTCTACGATCGAAAGAACCGCGTCCAAACCCGATCTACGCTGCTCGATGACGTGTGGGGGATCCAAGCCGATATCACGACGCGTACCGTGGACACGCATGTGAAGCGCCTGCGTGAAAAGCTCGAGGGGGCTCGGGACTACATCGAGACGGTACGTGGTGTCGGCTATCGATTCGTCGAGAGTCCCGACGAGGCTGCACCGTGAGGCTCGGGATCCGCGCCAAGCTCTTCATCTTGTCATTGGCGCTTGTTGGTGTTGCTACGCTATTCGTTTTTGCTTATGCGCGCTCCGAGCTTGAAACCAAGACGGCGCAGAGGGTTGAGGCTGAGCTGCGCACGCGGCTCAATCTGGCCGTGCTCGAGGTGCAGCATTGGATCAGTCGCGACGAACCGCCTGACGGCTGGCAACCCTTGGCGAAGGAGCTGGCCAAAGCGGCGGGCACGCGCATTACAGTGATTCGTCGCGATGGCGTCGTCGTTGCGGACTCGAGCGTGGATGCGGCCGGCCTAACGAAGCTAGAGAACCACCTGCGACGTCCCGAGGTGCAGGCGGCCCTCAGCGGCGGTGTCGGGTTGAGTCGACGCCACAGCAGCACGATAGAGCATGACATGCTCTATGCTGCCGCTCCGGTCGGTACTGGTGAGTCCCCCTGGGGCGTTCTGCGCGTGGCGCTCGAATTGCGGGCCGTGCAAAACGAGGTGGCATACCTGCAGCGTGGAGTTGGGATTGGGGCTTTGTTCGCGCTGCTCCTAGCGTTCGTAACGGCTGGTGCCGCTGCGGTCATGGCATCGCGGGCGACGCGACAATTGACCGAGGTGGCTCGCCGCATGTCCCAAGGCGATCTCGACACCTCTGTGCCACAGCTGGCAGACGACGAGTTCAGCGAGCTGGGGAGCACCTTGGGCCAATTGGCACAGAGTCTATCGGCGACGATGAGCGAACTGCGCCTCGAGCGCGACCGAGTGGAGGGGATTCTGACACGCATGCGTGAAGGGGTCCTACTGTTGGACGACCAGCAACGTGTGTTGCTGGTCAACCCTGCTCTGCGCGAAATGCTGCTACTGAACGACGAATGCTTGGGCAAGACCGTGCTCGAGGTCATTCGGCACGGGGAACTGAAGAAGCTTCTCGACGGGGCGAAGACGTCGGACGAAGGTAGAAGTCTAGAGATCGATATCTCGGGATTGAAGCCACGACGGTTGATGGTGCGGGCTGCGCCCATTGGCGATGCCGGAGGTGTGTTTGCCATCGTTCAGGACGTGACGGAAATGCGTCGACTCGAGTCGGTGCGGCGGGATTTTGTTGCCAACGTCTCACATGAACTCAGAACCCCAGTGACGGCTATCCGCTCTGCGGCTGAGACCATCAGTGACGCGGCTGCCAATGACGTTCAGGCGTTACCGCGGTTCACTGACATCATTGCGCGCAATGCCGAGCGTCTTGGTAGCTTGGTAGACGATCTGCTCGACCTATCACGGATTGAGTCACGCGAGATCCGCATCGTAGCCGAGTCATTGGATGTTTCGATGCTCGTCTCCCAAGTGGTGGAGCTGTTCCGGGAGCGCGCGGACAAGCGCGGGCAGAGCCTGACCATCGATGTTCCCAGCGCGACGCCGCGGATCTTGGCAGACAGAAGCGCCATCGAGCATATCCTGACGAATCTCGTCGATAACGCCGTCAAGTATTCGGGGGTTGGCGCGGCAATTCGCGTACGCGCGCTGGCCATCGGCGCCAGCATCGAGCTTCGAGTTGAGGACACGGGGCCTGGCATCGCCGAGGAGCATCTGCCTCGCCTGTTCGAGCGATTCTACCGTGTCGACACGGGACGGTCTCGAGAGTTGGGGGGCACGGGACTTGGCCTTGCCATCGTCAAGCACCTTGTTGAGGCCATGGACAGCCAGATCGACGTCGAGAGCAAGCCGGGTGAGGGGACTCGATTTGTGTTCACACTGCCCGCGGCAACCGGTGTCGCGTAACAGGTACGTCAAATTTCTGACATTTCGATATCTGGACTTTCGGCAGGGGCTATCCGGACCTAGGTGTGGTCCCGATGCGTAGGAGCCGACACACGCCGGTCTGTCCCGTCCAAACCCCAGGTTTATCGGGCAAATTGCCCCAATTTACCCTCCCGAGTTGCAACTCTCTTGCTCCGCGGAGCCAGATCGAGTCAACTCATGGCTGCTTGAGGGTTATCGCTCGCGACTCATCGAGTTGCGAAATCACACTCCCGGGAACCAAATCGTCCCCTCGCCGTCACAGATTCGACACTGAGTTGCGTTGGTATGGCCACCGCGAAAGGCAGATGAAATCGTCATGAAAATTACGCGCAAGCTCCTCTCCTATGCTGGTCCGATCGGGCTCATCACACTAAGTCAGGTCGTTTATGCGCAGACTGCTCCGAAGGCGCCCGCGCCCGCCGCACCCGCCACTGCGCCTGCGCCTGCGCCCGAGCCAGCGACGGCTACGGCCCCCGCGACAGCTGCGCCTGCGCCGGTCGTTCTCGATGCGAATGCGCCATTGCCTCCGCCCGCCCCTGTCGCTATTCCGCCTGCGCCTGCGCCGATCGTCGAGCCTGCGCCGGTTGCAGCGCCGCCGGTCGCGCCAGCGCCCAAGGACGAAGTCCTGCCGAAGAAGCTTGGCATCGGCAATAGCGGTTGGCTGCAGGTGGGTGGGTTGTTGCAGGGTTGGATGTTGGTGCAGGATTCAACGAGAGAAGTGACCTCCAAAGATCCCACCTTCGGATTTCGTCTCCGTCGCGCTCAGCTCAAGTTCTCCGGCGATATCGTCAAGGATCGCTTTGGGTACTTCGTCCTATTTGACGCAGCCAAAGCGATGAGCTTCAGCCAGATTCCAGCTTCCGGCAGTCCGACTGGATACAATCCTTCGGACGACAGAACTGGCTTGCTTGATTTCATGGTCACCGTGAAGAGCTCGGTGGTCGATGTATCTATCGGCCAATGGAAGAGCCCGATTTCTTACGAAGGCACGACTTCGTCAGCAGAGTTGCTCTTGCCGGAGCGTGCCTACACCACCCGCTACTTTGGCGACAATTACGATTCTGGTCTGAGGGCGGACAAGAAGTTCGACTACGTGAAATACTCGCTTCAGATGCTCCAGGGTGCACCTGGCCCCAACCAGGTCGACAAGAACCGTCAGAAAGAGCTAGCTCTTCGCCTGGAGTTTACGCCCTTCAAAGACAAGACCCTAATGGTTGGTGGTGCCGCTCTGACGAGCGTTGGTCAGCGCAGTACCGCCTCCGCAGCCGCGGCGACTCGCGACATTATCGAAGTCGATGTGGCAGCGGACGTGGCGGATTTCATCGCTCGCGGTGAATTGCTCTGGGGTTGGGCGGGTCGGACCGGTGATGGCGCTCCGGATCGTGTGAAGTCGCGCGGCATGGCCGCGTCCTTTGCCTACACCATCGCGAAAACGATTCAGCCCGTCGCGCGCATCAGCTACCTCGACGTTGACGCGACCACTGACGGAACACCCGGGGCAAGGCCGCTCGTGGCGAAGTTCGGAGTCAGAACCGATGAGATCCGAAGCTACGAGTTTGGCGTCAATTACCTGATCGACGGCAAATTCGCCAAGATTCAGGCCGCCTACGGCTACTTCGACATGGACAACATCGACTACATGCACCAGTTCATCTTGTCTGGGCAGGCTTCGTTCTAGTCCCGCACCAACAAAACACGGCATGCGCCGAGGGTTCACCGCCTTCGGCGCTGCTGTTTTGTTTCCGGATCTGGTAGGGGCGGCGTGACCGCGACTGCGCTGCGGTCGCCGCCTCGTCCCACTACATCGTCGCAATGCGCACAGCGACACCATTGACGTCGCGGGGTACCGCCTCGACCACTTCGGGTGTCTTCTGTTTCACCCAGACGCGCACATAGTGTGAGGTGCTGTGATCCACTCCGATGTCGATTAACCTGACCGAAGGTCTGTCGACGAGCCGTTGACGAAGCAAGGTGGCGGCGTTGGCGGCCTCTTCTGCTGTGCTCATCTGGCGGTTCTCCTAGAGACTTGGAAACGGAAATTGGAGGGACGAAATTGAAAACGGCGCGAGTCCGAGCCCGAGCCAGGGGCTGGGACGAGGACCCGCGCCGCGCGGAGGACTCAGACGATGCCGTAGGCGAGCATCGCGTTGGCAACCTTGACGAAGCCTGCGATGTTGGCGCCAGCGACGTAGTCGCCGGGCTTGGCGTAAGTGGCTGCGGCATCCAACGCTGACTTGTGGATACTCTTCATGATCCCCTTGAGGCGCGCATCCACCTCTTCGCGGGTCCAGGACAGACGCATGCTGTTCTGGCTCATCTCGAGACCAGACGTCGCAACGCCACCGGCATTAGCGGCCTTGCCGGGACCATAGAGAATGCCGGCATCCTGGTACACGCGGATGGCACCGATGGTGCTCGGCATGTTGGCGCCTTCGGCAACCGCGATGCAGCCGGCCTTGATGAGGGCCTGGGCACAGGTTTCTTCGATCTCGTTCTGCGTCGCACCAGGCAACGCCACGTCGACCTTCAAGCCGTGGTTCTTGATAACTTCCCAGACGCTCTCGCCCGGGTAGTACTTGGCGCTCGGGTACTTCTGGGCGTACTCCGCGATGCGGCCGCGGCGAACTTCCTTGAGGTCCATGATGTAGGCGAGCTTCGCCGCGTCGATGCCAGCCTCGTCGACGATGGTGCCGTTCGAGTCGCTGACCGTGATTGAAATCCCGCCGAGCTCGTTGACCTTCTCGATGGTGTACTGTGCGACGTTGCCCGAACCGCTGGTCGCGACTCGCTTGCCCTTGAGGTCCTTGCCCTTGGTAGCCAGCATCTCGCAAACGAAGTACGTGGTACCGTAGCCAGTGGCTTCGGGACGGATCAGGCTGCCACCGTAGGCAAGGCCTTTGCCGGTGAACGTGCCGGTGTGCTCATTGCGGAGCTTCTTATAGTAGCCGTAAATGTAACCGATCTCGCGGCCGCCGGTTCCGATGTCGCCTGCAGGCACGTCGACGTCCGGGCCGATGTGCCGGAAGAGCTCCCGAGTGAAGGCCTGGCAGAATCGCATGACCTCTAGATCAGACTTCCCCTTGGGATCAAAGTCGGAACCACCCTTAGCGCCACCCATGGGCAGGGTCGTCAGCGAGTTCTTGAAGATCTGCTCGAAACCGAGAAACTTAAGGATCCCGAGGTTGACCGAGGGGTGCAAACGCAGGCCGCCCTTATAGGGGCCAATGGCGTTGTTGAACTGGACGCGGAACGCGCGGTTGACCCGAACTTTGCCGTTGTCGTCGACCCAGGGGACTCGGAAAATGATCGTGCGATCGGGCTCTACAATGCGCTCATAGATGCCGGCCTTGACGAACTCTGGATGCTTGGCAACCGTTGGCTCGAGGCTGGTCAGTACTTCTTCGGCTGCCTGATGGAACTCAGGTTGCCCGGGATCTACGGTCTTAATCTTGGCCAGGACATCTTGGATAACGGACATGGGTCACCTTTCTGCTTGGGTGTCGGGGCTACTCGAGTCAGCGGTTTGCTGTTCTCGTTCGCACCCGCCCGAAGACACAGAACATGCTGGGGAGTCGGACATCAGGAGAAACTGTCGGTGTCGGTGCAGGAGAGTCGGTGTCGGATCTAATTTCAGCAAGGCTGGCATTTTCAGCCGACTTCGCGTCACAGACTCACCCAAACCTTATCCGAAGCGCGGCGTAATCCACCTGAGATCCACGATGTATTCAATCGGGCACCACCCATTTATTAGGTAGGGGCAGTGCGGATTTGGCTATAGGGGTTTCCCTTATGCCTGCTAGTGCATTGCGACGTCGTAGCTCGTGGGGTTGCGGTGTAGACTGCGCGGCGTGCACGAACACAGGCCTAACGCTGATGCCAATGGCGAGGATAGCGCTTGCAGCGCGGGGTGGCCATGAATCCGCGCGGTAGTTCTTCGTGTGGTAGCGTCCCGGGTGAGGATGACTCAGGGATTGCCCGAGTCGTCCCGCAAGAGCCATCCCGCGACGAACTGCGCATGGAATTCGAGGAAGCGCGACGACAAATTGAGCAGCTTCGCTGCGTCGAGGCCGAGCATCAGAAGGCTCGTGAGCATCTAGAGCTTGCGGCGCATGCCCTGCGTGAGCGCGTCAAGGAAATCAACTGCATGTACTCCATTTCGGAGTTTGCGGAGCGCGAAGGGCTATCCATTGATGAGGTGATTCAACTCATCGTTGAGGCCATTCCACCCGCCTGGCAGTACCCGGATGTGACCTCTAGTCGCGTGACGATTGACGGAAGAGCCTACCAAACGGCGAACTTTTCGCCCAACGGGGACAGGCAGGCTCAGACCATCACGATTGGTGGTTGCCACGTGGGGTTGGTCGAAGTTCTGTATCTCGAGCCCCGTCCGGCCTCGTTCGAAGGGCCCTTTCTCAAGGAAGAACGCAGTCTGATCAATGCCATTGCCAGTCGCATTGGCGAAATAGTCGAAAAACGTCGCACCGAAACGGCGATTGCGGCCAGCCACGCGAAGAATCGCGCTCTCTTGGCGGCCATTCCCGATCTCATCGTGCAGATCGACGAAAATGGCACACTGCTCGATTTTCACGTAGGTGACTACACCGTACTTTCCGGGCTCCTGAGCGGAATGCTTGGGAAGAATTTCGGGGAGCTTTTCGGCGAGCTCGGGCTCATGGAGCGACGACGCAATACCGGCCAAGCGTCGACTAGCATACGCGCGCAAGATGACGAGGCTCGGGTGTTCGAACGGCAGATCAGCATCGACGGCAGAACGCATGACTTCGAAATCCGTCTGGTGCAGGCGAGCGAGTCCACATCGCTCGGGATCTTGCGTGATATCACCCAGAAGAAACGTCTGGAACGGGAGATCCTCGAGGTCAGTGGCCGCGAACAGCGGCGCATTGGTCGAGATTTGCATGACGGCCTGTGCCAACAGCTTGCCGGGATTGGCTTCTTGGCGCAGGCCTTGGCCAGGCGGATCCCCAGTGAACAGGACCATCTGACCAAGGACGCCGCGGAAATCGCTTGCCTTATCGACGAAGCAATTTCGCTTGCCAAAGGGCTGACTCGCGGTCTATTGCCCGTTCGGCTCGAGTCGGACGGACTCGAATCCGGTCTGATCGAGCTGGCTGGGCATGCCGAACGACTCTTTGGCGTGACCTGTCGGGTCCAGGGCTGCGACGCGCGCGTAGCGTTCGACGCCAACGTTGCCTTACATGTCTATCGCATCGCGCAGGAGGCCCTCAATAACGCCATCAAGCACGGTCACGCTTCGGAAATTGTGATTCTGCTCGCGCATGAATTGGGACAGCAAACCCTCGTCGTTACAGATGATGGCAGCGGCTTCTCATTGGGCAGCGACAACGGCAATGGGATGGGGCTTGGGATCATGCGCTATCGCGCGCGCATGGTTGGTGGAACGCTGAGTGTGGAGAGCGAACCCAACCGCGGCACGACTGTGACTTGTCGTTTCCCAGCTTCGATCGCAGACTAGGCACGATATGACCCAAGAGGCGCTCAGAGATTCGGCCCAACCAGCGCGACGTCGCATCCTGGTCATCGACGACCATCCCTTGCTGCGCAAGGGGCTCTCCGCGTTGATTAATCAGGAGTTGGACTTATTCGTATCTGCGGAGGCACCCGACGGTGAGCAGGGGCTCGCGTTGCTCGCCACGGGCAAGTTCGACATGGCAACCGTGGATATCTCACTGCCGGGCGCCGACGGTATCGAGCTCGTCAAGACCATCAAGCAGCGCTTCAGTGAGCTGCCGGTGCTCGTGCTCTCGATGCACGACGAAGTGCTGTTCGCTGAACGCGCGTTGCGTGCCGGTGCCCGCGGGTTCATCATGAAGCAGGAAGCCGCAGAATGCATCCTTAGGGCCATTCGTCGCGTGTTGGAAGGGCAAATCTACGTGAGCGAACGCATCGCCACCCGCATGCTCAAGAAGCTCGTCGGTGGAGACAATGAATCTGGCCCAAGCTCCCTTGACTGTCTCTCGGATCGCGAGCTTACAATTTTCCGGCTGATCGGTAAGGGATATGGCACCCGACAGATTGCCGAAGAACTCCACCTGAGTATCAAGACCGTAGAATCCCATCGGGCGCACATCAAAGAAAAGCTCGAGATCTCGTCGGGTACCGAGCTCGTCCGATGTGCCTGCGTGTGGTCTGCGGCAACGTCGTAGGGCCCGAGGCCCTGAAGGGTGACAGGCGCAATCGGCTCGGTTCGGAGTGGTCCGGGTGAGCCCAGACCGCTCCCTCGGCTCGATGGCAGAGCCGTTCTTGGCCATTTCGACCGCAGATCTGCTAGTCGTCACCGAATCGTCACCAAGCTGTCGCATCGACACCTAGAAATCGGCCGCCCAATTGCTAGGAATACCTGGCTCGTTCAGCTTGCTTGTAGCAGGTCAGAGCAAAACCCAAGGGTCGTTCGATGGCAGTCACTCTGCGGCGGTTCGTAGCCCACTCAACCATGTCGAATCAAGCCGAAAACCTGCAACCGGAAGAACTCGCCACCCTGCGTGAGCGGGTACTGTTCATGGGGGCCCAGGTTGAAAGTCTAGTGGAAACCGCCTTCGCCGCACTCGAGCGACGCGATGCGGGGCGCGCTCGGGTGGTCATCGCGCTCGATGAAGAGATCGACCACTTGGAGGTCGAGGTCGACAGCCGTTGTGTGCGCCTCCTGGCGGGCAGACAACTGGACGATTCCAACTTGCGATTCGTGGCATCCACGTTGAAATTGGTCACCGATCTGGAGCGCGCCGCCGATCTTGGTGTCAACATTGCGGAGCGCGTAGTCGAGCTGGCTGCGCAACCGCTACTCATCCAGGTGGGAGCCACGCTCGAACGGATGGCAAGCGTGAGTCTCCGGATGCTACGCGATGCGCTTGACGCGTTCGTGGCCGCCGATGCGCTCAAGGCAGAACAGGTCTTGGAGCGTGACGAAGCGGTAGATATTCTGTATAGTGAATTCTTCCCGACGCTCATTGCACAGATGGTTGCCGACGTTCACTGTATCGAGCAAGGCACTCGTTTGCAGTCGGTCGCGAAATGCATCGAGCGCATCGCCGACCACGCTACGAACATTGCAGAGATGGTGGTCTTCATGGTCCGCGGTAAGGACGTGCGACATCATTTCTAGGCCACCAGTTGCCAATGAAAGGCCGACGAATCAGCTCGTTCGTTGAGCCCAGGATGAGACGCAGGATTGGACCGGGTTGCGCGAGACTGTTCTGTCCGGTAAGAGCGGGTACGATGTCCGTCGAACACATGGTCTGGTTTCGTTTTCGCGACGAAGTCGAGCAGGCGCGCCGAGATGCCTATGCCGAAAGTCTTCGACTGCTCGTTGGTCGCGTGCCTGGGATCCAAAGGCTCGAGGTGGGCTGGAACTTTACCGACCGCGCCAGAGGGGCTCAACTTGGTCTGCTCGTGACACTAGAATCCAAGGCAGCACTTGACGCCTATCATGTCCATCCAGAGCACGAGGCGGTGGCTCGAGGCCTACGTGCGGACTGCGACGAAATCCACGCGTTGGACTTCGAGCCTTGTCTTGGGTTGGAGCCCGGTGCCGGGTGACCCCCAGCCGCGTGACCTAGGGTTGCCAGTCGCAACATTGCGGCTTGCGTTCATCGGCCGATGATACAGACTTCGAGCCACGTCATCATGCTCAAAGTTGCATTCGTAGGTTGGAGAGGAATGGTTGGCTCGGTCCTGATGGACCGCATGCGCGAGGAACGGGACTTCGACGGGATCGATTGTTCCTTCTTTACGACTTCGAACGTCGGAGGCAAGGGCCCGGATGTTGGGCAAGGCTCAAAACCACTTGCCGATGCGAAGAACGTCGATGTGCTCGAGAAGTTCGAGGTCATCATCAGTTGTCAGGGTGGTGACTACACGACCGAGGTCCATACCAAGCTGCGCGCCAAGGGGTGGAGCGGCTATTGGATCGATGCTGCCTCGACGTTGCGGATGAAGGACGATGCCGTGCTCATCCTCGACCCAGTCAATCTAGGGGTTATTGAGAAGGGCCTCAAAGAGGGTCTCAGAACCTACGTTGGCCCCAATTGCACCGTCAGCTTGATGCTCATGGCGCTAGGTGGCCTATTCCGGGCGGATCTCGTCGAGTGGCTGAGCAGCATGACCTATCAGGCCGCTTCGGGTGCAGGTGCTGCAAACATGCAGGAGCTTGCTCGGCAGATGTACGAGCTTGGGGTGGTCTCGAAGCCAATTCTCGACGACCCATCCAAGAGCGCTCTCGTGCTTGAGCGCGCAATCGCTGCAGCTATGCGTGACCCGGCATTTCCGATCCAGGCATTTGGTGCGCCGCTTGCGGCGAGTCTCATCCCTTGGATCGATCGGGCCGTAGAAGACGGTCAGACGCGCGAAGAGTGGAAGGGAATTGCCGAGACGAACAAGATTCTCGGCACCAAGCAGTCGATCCCTGTTGACGGGATTTGCACTCGCGTTGGCGCCATGCGCTGCCATTCGCAGGGCCTCACCATCAAGCTGAAGCGCGACGTTCCGCTCGCCGAGATCGAATCACTGATTCGCGGCGGAAACGAATGGGTCAAATTCGTGCCCAACGACAAGGAGAGCACGCTTTCGGACCTGACCCCCACTGCGGTCTCTGGAACACTCACTGTGCCGATCGGGCGCGTACGTAAGATGAAGATGGGCGGCGAGTTCCTGACGGCATTCACCGTCGGCGACCAGACCCTGTGGGGTGCCGCCGAGCCATTGCGCCGCATGGTGAACATACTGCGGCGGCAGCTGGGTCGATAATTCTCAGTGAATACGATGCCATGCGGCCGGTTCGGGAGACTGGCCGCGTAGCCCATTTCCCAACGCCACGGCCACCCCTGGGCGGCACTTCTGCCGAGAACATGCTAGGCCTTCGCCCACCATGTCGAACATCGAATCAGCGCGGAATGCAGCCCCGTCGGACCGCGACGCTGCCATTGAAGCGCATATCGAGGGCTCCCGCGTTGTGTCCGCGGACTATGGCATGCCCGGTACGCCAGGACTCGATAATCCGCTCAAGCCGCTCATGTGGTTGTTGGTCCCGTTCTTCTTCTGTCTCGCCTACGGCCTGATGACGCGTTAGTCGCCGCTTTGCTTGGTACGGCGCAGTGAGCTCACGACGGTAGTCGCCGCTTTGGTTGGTGCGGCGCAGCGAGACCACGTGTTGGCGCGAGGGCGCGCGACAGGTCAGCTTACTTCTTGTTGGGACCTGGCATTCGTCCAAACGTCTTCAGAGCGAACTCCACCAGGTCAGGGCATGCCTCTGGTCCGAGATCTTCCTTCTCCTTGGGGTCGCGCTCCAAGTCGTAGCAGTGCCATTGGTGATCCCATTCGCGGGCCTCGAGTTTGCGCCAGCCATTGAGCACGCCCCAATTCTCGAAGGCGCAACTCCAGACCCAGGCGCAATTGGTCAAGGGAAGGATGCGAAGCTTCCGCTCTGGGCGCAGCAGGCTATCTCCTTGGATTCTGGTCCGATATTGCTCGATTTCTGGCGTTTCCCAGAGTCCCAAGAGATCGAGCATCGTAGCATTCAAATCGAGGTGAGTGGTTGCAGCATTTTCGACCGTTCTCAACGATTGGCTCTCACCGTCGGCCAGCGTACCTTCGGGAGCGTCAATCCAACCGGGCACGTGGATTTCGCTGTCGAGCACGCTGTAGGTGTGACCGAGATTGCCGTGTTCGCGAAAGGATTCGGCATGGTCGCTGGTGTAGACGAATACCGTGCGCTTGCCGAGCTCGAGCGAGCGGATAAAGCTCAGCAGCTTGCCAACGTGGATGTCCTGCTGATGGACGGAGTTCAAATAATAGTTGTAGAAGAGCTGTAGATCCTCTGGGGCTTTGCTCAGCGATGCGGGTTGGAATGGTTGGGGCAGATTCTTGTCGATGTAGTACGGGTAATGCACATTCGACAGCTGCACGACGGCGAAGAACGGCTCCTGAAACGTCTTCCATTCCTCGATCAGGCGATTGGCGAATAGGGCCTCAGGGGCACCCATGTCGAGGTCACATTGGGAATCAAAATCGGTAGCACTGAGGAAGCGCTCGACGCCAAGGTTCTTGACCCAAAGCCGCGCATTGCCGAACATCATGTTCTGTGAAGTATAGTAGGCTGTGTGGTAGCCGGCGGCTTTGGCGTAGTCGAAGAGCAATGGCCAGGTGTGAAGCACCTCGCGTGATTCCGTAGGCAGCAGGCCGCCCCAAAGCGCGGCGGAGCAGATGGCGGTGCTTGAGGCGACGGCGCGCAATTGGCGTAGAGGGTATCGCTCGGGGAACAAGTGGTTCGTTGTCCCCGTGCGTTGGCATTGGGGCCCAAAACCAATGCAAGTAGCGTCAGCGCGGACACTCTCGAGCTGGATAAGTACGACATTTCGTGGTCGACTCGGTTTTGGCACGAGCTTCGGAACGGCCAGGGATTCTCGGGCGCGAGGTCTGACCTGTCCCGCTTGCTCGGTGAGGCCAAGTTGAGTGCGGACGAGCCCACCAAGTGCGTTCAAGTACAGGATATCGGGAGTCGATGCCTGGATCTGGCGATGACGAACCGGAACCGTACAGGCTGCCGCCATGGCAATGACGGCGAGCGGGGCGCTGAGCCAGGTCAATATTCGACGGGGACGAACCAGTCGTCGTGCGAGGTACACAATCAGAAGCGCAGCGCACAGCGGGGGCAGGTTTGCTCGCAGGTAGTTGGGTAGATCGGCAGCGAGTTGGTTGAAGACGCTGTCCATCAAGTTCGATGCAAACACCGAGACATCTTCGTTCAGGTAGGCGCTGTATTGGCTGAAGAAATACTGTTGCCCGCCCAGCGCGAATGTGAACTCGATTACGAACAGGCCTGCAATCAGTTTCGCCACGATCCCACGGCGTCGCGATAGCGCATGCACCGAGAACCAAGAGATGGCAATGCTGAGCCATAGCGTTGCCATGTACGCGCGTGGGTTGTCCTCGGGGAACGCGAGGATCATTCGCCCGCGCCTGTAGAAGTCGCCACCAACGTGCAGCAGCGTGGGCGCCAGCATCAACGCGACAATGGCCGACCAGCGACAAAGCCGCGGGACGAACAAGCGTTGTCGACGAGTCGGGGGTTTTAGGGCAGCGACCGGTTTACGCGCAATTGAATCCATCGCGGCGGGGGGCGAACTAGACGAGTGGGGCGCAACCCTAACCCGTGGCTGCCCATCGGCAACTAGCTGAGGCAAATTTCCCGGGGGAATGCCGCCCCGGGCGGCCGGGGGCCAAGCCACCTGCATATTTGCCTCGGACAAGTTACATTGGCGCTGCCATGGCCGAGTTGTTCAGCGCCGAAAACCTGGTTGCCCTACTCACCCTAACGGGGCTCGAGATCATCCTTGGGATCGACAACCTAGTGTTTCTCTCGATTCTGACGAGCAAGCTGCATCAGACGCAGCAACGTGCTGCCCGGTTGGTTGGGCTGAGCCTGGCCATGGGCGGTCGCGTCGGATTGCTGCTGGCCATCTCTTGGGTAATGAGCCTGACGCGTGGACTGTTCACGCTGGCGGGTCGAGAGATATCCGGGCGGGATTTGATCCTGCTTGGCGGCGGGCTGTTCCTCGTCGCCAAATCCACTCACGAGATCCACGACAAGCTCACTCCCGAGGACGACCATCAGCTTGGCACGAAGCCGCCAACATCTTTCGGCATGGTCGTGGCGCAAATTGTCCTTATCGATATTGTCTTCTCGCTCGATTCGGTGATCACGGCAGTTGGAATGGCACAAGCGCTGTGGGTCATGATTACGGCAGTTGTCATCGCCGTACTCATCATGATGGCGTTCTCCGGAGCAATCTCACGTTTCATCGACAAATATCCCACGATGAAGGTGCTGGCGCTGGCGTTCCTGATTCTGATTGGGGTTACCCTCATCGCGGAGGGGACGGGACGCCATTTCGATCGAGGCTACATCTACTTTGCGATGGCCTTCGCATTAGGCGTCGAGTTCGTCAACATACGTATGCGCAAAACCAACGCGTAGGGCGTAGGTACGGCGTGCGACACGGTCGAGCGCAGTGGCCCTGCCAAATTCACGTTCGGGGCGTCCTTGTACGTCAATCGCGCCAATCGGGGAGCAGGGCATCGAGGCTGACCCTTTCAGTCATCGCTGTCTTGAGTCGTTCGAGATAATCCCGGCGAGCGACTTCGCTCGCGCCCATCGATGCGAGGTGATCTGTCTTGAACTGAACGTCGAATAGCCGAATGCCACAACGGGCGAGCGAGATGACAGCCACGACCATCACGGCTTTTGAGGCGTCGGTGCAGCGATGAAACATGCTCTCTGCTGCAAACAAGCCGCCAATGTGCACTCCATAGAGCCCACCGACGAGTCTGCCATCTTGCCAAGCTTCGAAACTGTGCGCGTGACCGAGCTGGTACAGCTCCTGATAGGCGTCGGCCATCTCCGGCAGTATCCACGTGCCCTCGTCCCGATCGGCGCAGCCTGCCATCACTTCGACGTAGGCGCGGTCCATGGTGAACGTGAAATCCCCGCGTTTCAGTCGGCGCTCAAGACTGCGTGACCGGTGGATGGCATGCATCTCGATGATGGCGCGTGGATTGGGTGACCACCAGAGGATGTCCGTGCCTTGTGCATACCAAGGAAAGATCCCTTCGCGATAGGCGAGCAGCAGTCGCGCGGTTGAGAGATCTCCTCCAACTGCCACGAGGCCATCGAACCCACGCTCGCGCTGCGGATCTGGAAAGACGAGCGGGGCACCTTCTGGCAGGTACAGCGGCAGGTGTAGTCCCTTTTCTCGAATGACCATCGAATGGCTACCACGGTAGGAGGTCGTCTGGATACGCTGGGACGATGCCGAGCGCTACCTCGACATGGGGGAAGCGTACGCGCGTGGGCAGTTCGAGCAGGGTAGCGGCAGCCGCGCGACTTACGAGGACGACCTTCTGCCCGAGTGGCACCACGGCGCGCCCGCGGAACACGTCGCAATCGACGCTTCTGACACGGCTACCAATCGCAGCGTACACGAGTCGTGCGGTACGAACGGCCATCGCCGAACGCGCGGACAAGGCCAGAATGCCCTCGTCTCCAATCCGATAGAATCGGTCTGCCAGTGTCAGCAGTTCCTCGACAGTTTTGGCGACGGCGCGCCCGGCCTGACGTGGAAACGGTCGACCGAGCTGGAGCCTCAGATCCTTCGCACCGTGGCGCGTCAAAATCTCGCTTGGCAAATACAATCGCCGGTTGTCCCAATCCTCGACAACGTCGCGACAAATGTTGGTCAGTTGCATTGCGATCCCGAGATGCGCTGCGGGGCGCAGTGCGCGTCGATCGGTGACGCCGAGAACGCCAACCATCAACCAGCCAACGACGCCTGCCACCCGATGGCAATACAAGCGAAGGTCCTCTAGCGTTTCGTAGGTTGTGCCGTCGACATCCATCTGCATCCCGTCGAGCAGCGTCGCGAGATGGACTTTCGGGATCTGGCGCCGCTGCAACACTTCACGCAGGGCTTCCCAGAGTGGGTTTTCTAGCGGCTGGTCGCCATAGAGTCCTGTCAGTTCTTGGCGTAGGCGACTCAATGCCTGCCCGCGCTGGCTTGCCTCAGACGCATCGATGGCATCATCGACATAGCGACACCATGCGTAGACCAGCGAGGCGTCGATGCGCGCGCGCTCAGGCAGAATGCGACTAGCCAGTGCGAAGCTTTTCGAGCCGCGTGCGATGATGCGTGCAGCCTCGTTGCGCGGCTCGCTGGGCGTTGTCGGTCGTTGCGGGCTAGTGATCATTGGGCCGTTATTGGACCACCCATAACGCGGAGAAGCCCAAATCGCGATCACTGAAGGCCAGATGATGTCGATAGGCCGGCCGTACAGCAACCAGTTTCGGTTTCGCAGCTTGTTTGGCCATCGAGTCTCCTAAGCATTGCCGTTGGCGCGGGACCGACATTCATGTCGCGCTGATAACGCCGAGGACGACGCGATCGGTAAAGCATTGTCGTTCATCCCGCTTCACGTAGCTTAGGCGAGTCATCGCCGAATCTGGCGTGCCGCGCTACACGGCGATGTAACCGCGACTAACCGACAACAAAGCAGGCGAGAAGCGCACAGCTTTCGGCTGCCTTGGTTTGGAATTCAGGCCAGGCTCGGCCATTCTGCTAGGCTATTAGCCAAGCTCTCTTGGCCCTTTCGACCCGCTAGGTACTGCGAATGGTCTGGGTCATCGGTTCTGTTGGCATCGGTACTCTCATCCTTGATTCGGTTACCCGCTCGCGAGCTCATCGGGGCTCGACGCGCAAGGAGTTCGCAATGGCCCCGCGTTCACATCGCATTTTGACGACGCTTTCGCTCTTTGCCTGCACTGCAGTTGGGGTGTTCGGTTCCATTTCGGCTTTGGGCGCGGTGGTCGAGCCGGATGGGACGAAGGTGCCCATCGATGAGAGCCTTTCCAACGACTACTGGGACAAGGACAAGCCGATGGAGCAACGGGTGATCCGGCCACAGGTGGTGGGGCTGCAGTCGATGTTCAATCTTTGGGAAGGGCTCAAGACCGACGGCAAGCCGGCCGTAAACGCCTACGAAGACGGCAGCTCCACCAACGTGGTGTTCTCGCCACTATGCGGCTTGAACGGCGCGATGATTCTACGCGGTGGAGCCTGTCAGGTGGATTTTGGATGGTACTGCATCGACGATGCGCCCGGCAAAGAGATCATTCATCCACTGGTCACCAAAGCAGATATCGTCAAATATCACGATGAGACGTTGGCAACTCTTCCGGGCAAGCCGCCGCCACCGCCGAACAGTTGGATCGAGTACAAGAACAACGATAAGGGTTTCGTGCCCACGATTCAGTCTGGCTACCTAAAGGCAGTTCAGGGCACGTCGCAGCTGCAGGACGTTCGCAACACCACCGACTACAAGAATTGCAAGAGCGGCAAGATCGGTTTCGCTTTTCAGGGCAACCCGACCACGATTTGCCCAATGAGCAAGTTTAGCCAGCCGGAGCGCAATCAGAGCAGCACTTTCGATGGTAAGCCTTGGGTCAGCGCTATCGTCTACCAGTCCAAGAAGAATGCGGGCACCTTCTATTTGGCCTTCGAAGACATGCCTACGTCCACGACCAGTTTCATGCCGACGCTCAGTTCCGTGCAGTCGGCATTTCCGCAGATGACCAGCACTAGCAGTGGATGGCAGAGTTGGAAGAACGACGGCGACTTCAACGACTTCGTCTTCAAAGTAGAGGGTATTCTCTGCCAAGGTGGCGGTAAGACCTGCACGCCCACCAAGGCAGATGGCACGCCGTGGCAAGGTGCGTGCTCGCTGGGCGTCACCGCGTGTTCGTCTGACCCGAACGCAGCGGGTCCCTGTCAACAACGTGTGCAGCCCACAGCAGAAACCTGCAACGGTTGGGATGACGACTGCAACGGCCTTGCTGACGACGGCGACGGACTTTGCCAGGCTGGCTACGTTTGCGACAACGGCAAATGCGTGAGTGCATGTGGCAGCATGGAATTCAAGTGCACGGACAGCAGCCTCTCGTGCCAGACCTCCGGGCGCTTGGCGGGCTACTGCGTCGAGACGGCTTGCCTGACGGTGGACTGTCCCGTTGGTCAGCGTTGTGAGAAGGGCGCCTGCGTCGGTGGCTGCGACAATCGCGTCTGCCCCACCGACACGGAATGCATTGCTGGAAACTGTATTGATCTTTGCGCGGGGGTAACTTGCCCGGCTAGTTTCGTTTGCGAACGGGGAGCGTGCATTCCCGACTGCAAGTGTCTGCCCTGCACCGATTCGAAGAAGTCCTATTGCGACACCAAGGGGCGCTGCATCGAAGAGAGCTGCAAGGACGTCACCTGCGAGGCCTACAAGTCCTGTGTGGGTGGCAGCTGCGTCGATCCCTGCGCGAGCGAGCCCTGTGGTGCGGGGGTTCTATGCACCGCCACATCGGACGGCAAGGCAACCTGCGCGGCGACTTCGACGACCGGCACGGGTGGAACCTCGTCGATTGGGCCGAATATTGGCACTACGGGTAGTACGACGGGTACCACCGGTACGGATGCTGTTGGCAGTACGTCGAGTGTCGGTCAAGGTGGCGGAAGCGGTGCGACCCAGCTGTTCAATACCGACAATTCGGGTTGCCTATGCCGCGTTGCTGGAGCACAAACCAACCGTGGATTGTCGCTGCTAGCCATGCTCGGGCTCGCAACATCACAGGTATTACGACTTCGCCGACGGTTGCGGCGTCAAGGGTAGGGGCCTCGGAAGTAGACTGGAATCGCAGTAGCGAACACATGACCAAGGGCGACATCCGTTGGGATATCGCCCTTGGTCATGTGTTGCGCAGCATGGTTGTCGACACTGAGCTGTGGCGGAAGCTTCATCCTATCGGATGGAAATGCTGACGTCGTCCTTAGTGCCTAGCGTTGCGTCTGGGCCAGGTGACAAGAGGGTTAACTCGGAAGGAGCACAACCGACACGGAAACTCGCTCCCCAGGCATCTTCACGCTGCGTGCCTGGCTCCAGGTAACCTTCGGTTTCCAGAAGGCCGAGCGTTGGGCATTCCTTCGGATGGTCCCCTTGCCAAGCAGACAACGCTGCGATGAGCGGTGCTGCCAGATGCTCAGGGGAGCGATCGTTTTGCGCCAGACCCGGTCGCGTTACGAGAAATACGCTTGCCCCAACGACGGCCAACAATCCAACGGCCATGAGCAACTCCACACGTGAAAGGCCTCGTCGGCGGGCTCCGTAGTGCATGGTCATCGCCCTCTGCAATGCCCGTGCCGTCCCCCGGTTCGGCGGCAATCCGCGCAAGATCGGCGCTTTCCCCACCCTAGTGCAGCTCAGTCGGGATGCCAGGCTGGCGAAACACCCACTGTTCAGGCACCCACCGTCTGCCATTTTGTCCATCGGGTCAAAATGAAGTTGGCCTTGACAGGGACGGCAGCGGCCCTAACGGACTTTACATCGCTTTGTTCCCATCGTACTAACCCGGCACCATGAGGATCACGCTTCTCGCCCTCCTTCTGTTGTCCGCCTGTTCTGGCGCGCAGGTGAAGCAACGCGCGGATGGCACCTATGCGGTGGAATGCGGCAGTCAGAAGGCGTGCCTCGACCGGGCAGCTCGCATCTGCCAACCCGGTGGCTACACGCTGGTGGGGGCACAGAGCAACAAGAAGCGTTACGGCGTCCCGGGCAACGAGAAGATGATCGGCAAGGACGAGATGTACATTCGCTGCGACAAGGATCGGCCGTTTGATGCCCCCGATTCGCAGACCGGCACGTGGCAGCTGAAGCACAGCGACGCCGACGCTTCGTCGGCGCCACCGGCAGCAACCGCAGCACCAGCGAATGTTCCCAAGGCGGTCTGTCGACCAGGTGAAACTCAGCGTTGTGTCGGACCTGGTGCTTGCGACGGAGGGCAATCCTGCCTAACCGACGGCAGCGGATTTGGTTCCTGCGATTGTGGTTCAGCGACACCAAAACCAGCACCCTAGAAGGCCCTAGCAGCCAATCGTTTCTGACGTTACGCTCTTCTATTCTCAACACCATGACGAATCCACTCGACGACGATCGCTTCGATGGCGAGCTTTTGAGGCAGTACCATTTCGATTCGCAGATATTCGCGGCGCAGGTTGAAGGGGTAAAGGCTGGCCATTTCACCGGGGCAGAGTCCTTCGTTCGCGGGCAGATCGAGCCACCGCCCAACATCCCTGACGTTTCGTACGATCCGTCGACGCAGGAATATCGAGAAGCTCGCGCTGCGGGTATCGATGCACTGGCACGTGGAAAAGTCGCGATGCTCGTGCTAAATGGAGGACTTGCAACGCGATTTGGTGGTGCGGTAAAGGGGATCGTCGAAGTATTTGCCAACAAGAGTTTCCTGGCGTGCAAGCTCGAAGACGCCCAACGTGCGTCAATGCTGTGGGGCGCCAAATTGCCGGTCGTACTGCTCAATAGCTTCTCGACTGCTGGGCCCACGTGCGACCATCTGGCGGAGAATGGCTACTTCGGTGCAGACCCAGCCGACGTTCTGCTCTTGAATCAGACCATCTCGGTGCGGTTGGAACCCAATGGGGAAGCGTTCTTCGGCAACGATCAACGTCCTCGCTACTACGCACCAGGGCACGGCGAGTTTTTCGACGTGCTCGTCGAGAGTGGAATTCGTCAGAAGTTGGTGGAGCGCGGGGTCGAGTGGTTCACCTTCTCAAATGTCGACAACCTTGGCGCGACCATCGACCCTATAATCATTGGTCACCATGTGCTGTCCGGCGCCGACATGACGGTCGAGGTGACCGAGAAACGCAAGAACGCTCAAGGTCTCTATGACGTTGGCGGGTCACCGGTCCTGTTGGACGGTCGGTTGCAGGTGGTCGAGGGCTTCAGGTTTCCAGCGGACTTGCCCCAGGATCGGCTGCGAGACTTCCAAACCAACAACATGACCTTCTCGTTGCAGGCCATCGCGGACCCGCTCCGATTGCCTCGCTACCTGGTGAGAAAGACCGTGGACGACCGGCCTTCTATTGCGTTCGAAGCTATCAGCTGTGAGGCGAGTGGATTGCGACGGCCAGATGGTTCGAGTGCTATGCGTCTGGGGCTATTGCGTGTGCCGCGTGAGGGGGATCTCGGCCGCTTCTTTCCAGTGAAGAGTCGTCAAGACCTCGAGGTTCTGCGCAGCGGGCTGCGCGAGCGCCTGCAAGCGGGCTGGCAGTTCTGGCAAAGAGCCACCCGTGGCTAGGTCCAGGGTGATTCCGTGCCAAACAGAAGACTGGTAATGGCCGTTACGCCAGCGAAGTTGAGGGGCAAGACCAGAGACAGACATGTCGTATCCAGTAGCGCCGTTGGATCGTAGAGAAACTGGCGTGCCAGTTCTGCTCCGCAGGTCTTCCCAGAGGTGTCGAGTAGGGATTGAGTGAGTGTGGTGTGTGGAGAATAGGGAATTACTACAAAGTGCTGGTTGGCGCCGCGGTAGAAGTCGCCCGCGGGTTGGGCCACCGCAAGCGGAGTCTGTGGATCCAACGTGCCATTGAGCATCAGCATCGGGGCCTTCGTCTTGGCGAAAGCGCCGTAATATGCGTCGCGTTCGTAGATGGGCCAGCTCGCAATTGCGGGGGCTACACGTGGGCCCGCGTCGATGGATGCGAACAAGCCAGCCACGTTTTCAGTGACCGCGCTAGCTGTTGGTAGGGGGCGAACGCTCAGTTCTGACAGCAAGATGTTGGTTGAAAGGGCCTGGGAGAAGCCGTTTGCCTCGGTGTCGATCCCGGAGAGGAATTGTCGGAAGTTGCCGAGCGCCGTCACGTCATTGGCCGCGCAGCGCTCGGCGCGCTTGACGACGGCGGGCATGTAGTCGCGTAAACCCGCGACGCCAGTCATGAGCCCCAAAACTTGACGCAGAGTGGCGCTCGTCCAGCCGAGCTCAGGGCAATGCCCGCCAGCGAGCGCGGCGGAAAGACTTTTTACATGACTCCAGGGATCCGAGCCCAACTCGAGCGCACAGCCAGGATCTGCGGCGCAGTAGCCAAAAATGGCCTGGGCTGTCGCGTCGAATTGTCGATCGAACTCCAACAACAGATCACAGCTACCCGGTGAGCAGATCGAATCGAGGATGACTCCCGTAGGCTGCGCTGGATACAACTGCAGGTAGCGTTGTGTCAGATAAGTGCCGTAGGAAACTGCGTATATGTACACCGGTAGACCGTCTTCACTCGTGCGCTCGACCAACTCCCCGAGATCGGTTGCGGCTTCCATGACATTGAACCCGTTGAGGTCAGCGCCCCAGGCTCGTGTCAATGCTGTTGCACAGTCAGACCATTCAGTACCACGAATGAGCTCCCCCGATGGCCCCCGGGGGTCCTCCTCCTCCGCGCAAGTCAAGCGTTCGGAGCGACCCGAGCCGCGATGATCCAGGAAGTAGAGTTCGAGGTCAGGACCCAGAGCAAGGTACAGCTCCGCGTCGATCTCGAGGTCCGATGCCGCGCTACCAGGGCCACCGGCGATGAGCCAAAGCTGGCCGCGGGGCTGTGTCACGTGCTTGTAGCGTTTGAGGGAAAGCGTAAGCGACTTGCTTTCAGCAATTCCGCGCCGCAGAGGTACCGCGACTTGTGCGCATTCGGCTGCGTTGACGAGCGCACCCTTGGTTGTGGTTATGCTGCAGGGAGAAAACGCTATCGCTTGCGTTGGTTCCGGCGAAGGAGATATGAGTGGTACTTCGTCCGAACACGCCCAACTCATTGGCAGCGTGATTGCAGCAATCCAGGCTTTCGAGAGCGACGGGTAGCGCATGTTTCCGGCCGCGACATTGGCTTGAGAGTTTAGCATGGGCCAAAGGCCATGGCTCAGTCTGGTTACTGGCGTCGGGGTTTCGGATTGGGGCGCGTTCGAGGGGCAGGCCCCCGCGCGTTGTGCTCGTGACTGGGTGGCTCGCTTCGCACTCCGGTGCGGGTACTTCCTGGTTCAGTCGTCCGTGGTTCAGCTGTTTCGGTCGAAAAATCAGCAGATCGGTTGACATCGAAGGCGTCGAGTTGTCGCAGTCGTTCCTTCGGATCCCTTCGATCGACGGGCAATGGGCAGCGTTCACTCGGCTTATAGAACACCAGCAAATGCCCGAAGCCACGGAGGTAGTAGTTATGCTCCACGGCTGCCGTGTGGAAGTGGTTGCGCAGAAGCGTGCGATTGTTGCGGACGATCGCGATGGCGTCCACGGGGACCAAATGTCGGCTCAGGAGTTCGAACAAGCGATAGCCGATGGGCATGAAGGGTTTACCCTTCTCGAACGAATCGTGCACGTAGACGGCCATGTAGCGTTCGGGGCGGAGCACGCGAATCATTTCGGTGAACACCTGCTCCATGGCGGTATAGTAGCGTGTATCCTGGGCCGAGAGTTCGCCTAGGCACTCCTTCAAACCGGAGTAGCGTATGTGATCCGAATACGGTGGGTCGACGAAGCAGAAGTCGGCCTTGCCGCTCTCGAGCGGGAGCTTGCGCGCATCGGCGCGGAATACGTCGGGGTGGGCGGGCTGCAAATCGTAGCCCAGCGCGCGGCGAGCCATTTCGCGGGCCACCACCAACGTGGTGCCGCTACCACACATCGGATCGACAACTAGCTCCTTTTGTCGCGTGTAGCGCGAGAGCAGATTCCACAGGATATAATCCGGAGTAGCGCCCCGATAGCCTTGATGCTGCCCTTCATGCCGCTCGTCGAAATGCTGTGAGGGGTAGCTCCAAAGCGTGGTTGTCTGAAGACGCAGGGGCGGTTTCGCCATGGCGCCCTCTATAGCGCGATCTCAGTTCGGCGTCCGGGCAGGCATCCGAAGATTGCGTAATGCCGAAGAAGATGGCAACTTTGGGGCCATGTCGAACGACAATACGACCGAGTTTTCCAACGTTACGGCCGTTGCCAAGGCCAATGTCTACTTTGACGGCAAGGTCGTGAGCCACACCGTTAGGTTTGCGGACGGGAGCAAGAAGACCTTGGGCCTGATCTACGCTGGCGAGTACCATTTCGGGACGGATGCGCCCGAACGCATGGACATCATCGCCGGTAGCTGCGAGGTCAAACTCGATGGTAGTGAGGACTGGCAAGCCTATGTGGCGGGGAGCTCTTTTCGTGTTCCAGGTAAGAGTGGTTTCTCCATTGCAGTCGCAGGTGGCATCGCCCAGTATGTCTGTTCCTTCGAGTAGCGTATCTAGGTCGGGTTTGGTGTCCATGCTTCCGGGTGGTTGAACCGGTTGTGGCATCGTCGAATGGAGTGCAGCGGCCATGAATGTTCGCTATGCTGCCCGGCACCATGCCAGAGTTCCAGTATCAACCGATGCTTCCCTTGGGTGCCGACGCGACGCCCTATCGCCTGGTAACGCGGGAACACGTTTCGACCTTCGAGGCGCAAGGGCGCACCTTTCTCAAGATCGAGCCGGCGGCTCTGACGCTTCTGGCACGTGAAGCCTTGCGGGACATCTCGTTCCTCCTACGTCCCGGGCATCTCGCCCAGCTACGCGCCATCATCGACGACCCCGAAGCTAGCGACAACGACCGGTTCGTGGCGCTCGATCTGCTGAAAAATGCGGTCGTTGCGGCAGCGGGGATCTTGCCCCAGTGTCAAGACACGGGCACGGCGATCGTGATTGGCGAGAAGGGGCAGTTGGTGTTTACCGGCGTGGATGACGAGGAATACATCGCGCACGGTATCCACCAGACCTACACGGAAAAGAACCTGCGCTACTCGCAGATGGCGCCGCTTACGATGTACGAAGAGGTCAACACCGGCAACAATCTTCCGGCGCAAATCGAGATTCATGCCAATCCGAGCGACGAGTATCACTTCGTCTTCATGGCTAAGGGTGGTGGTAGTGCCAACAAGACGTTTCTGTTTCAGGAGACCAAGGCACTACTCAATCCGAAATCGATGTTGGAGTTCATCGACGCCAAACTGCGTGGTCTCGGAACTGCCGCCTGTCCGCCGTATCATTTGGGCATTGCAGTCGGGGGAACGTCGGCGGATCTTGCGCTCAAGGTGTCCAAAATGGCATCGGCCAGATTCCTCGATAGTCTGCCGACCCAGGGCAATGCGCTTGGTCACGCGATTCGCGATCCCGAACTCGAAACTGAGGTGTTGCGCCTGGCACAAAAGACGGGCATCGGTGCGCAATTTGGCGGCAAATACTTCTGCCACGACGTACGCGTAGTTCGTCTGCCCCGACACGGCGCGTCGTGCCCCGTGGCGATCAGCGTTTCCTGTTCGGCGGATCGGCAGGCTCTGGGCAAAATCACCAAGGACGGGATCTTCCTCGAGCAGCTCGAAACGGATCCTGCGAAGTACTTGCCCGAGGTCGACGAGTCGACTCTGGGGGGCGAAGTTGTGCACCTAGATCTGACGCGTCCTATGAGCGAGCTCCGCGCGACTTTGTCGAAGTACCCGGTCAAGACGCGGTTGTCACTCTCGGGTCCGCTGGTCGTGGCGCGCGATATCGCCCACGCCAAACTCAAGGAACGGCTCGATCGTGGCGAGGGGCTGCCCGAGTACCTCAAGAACCACATCGTTTACTACGCGGGTCCGGCAAAGACTCCCGATGGCTACCCAAGCGGTTCCTTTGGCCCCACAACCGCTGGTCGCATGGATTCCTACGTCGATGCATTCCAGTCCAACGGTGGTAGTTTCGTTATGCTCGCCAAGGGAAATCGGAGTCAGGCCGTTACCGACGCATGCAAGCGTCACGGCGGTTTCTACCTCGGCAGTATCGGGGGTCCCGCTGCGCGGTTAGCCAAAGATTGCATCAAGAAAGTAGAGGTGCTCGAGTATCCAGAGCTCGGTATGGAATCCATTTGGCGGATTGAGGTCGTGGACTTTCCAGCGTTTATCATCGTCGACGACAAAGGAAACGACTTCTTTGCGGCTTTTGCTCAGCCGAAGGGACTCTCGGTGGTCAAGTAACGCTACGACAGAAAGCCGCCCGGTCGTTTCGATTCGAACGATCTGACGATACTGACCATGGTCGAAAGCGCCTCGGTTAGGGCCAAGACATTGGCTGTCGCTAGCCATTCCCGCTTGAAGCTACTGGCACCGAGAGCGACCGCGTCGGCTCCTGCATCGAGAAACTCGCGTAGATTGTCGGGACGGATCCCGCCACAGGCCAACAGTGGTATGTCGCCGAAGGGGCCGCGCAGTTCGCGGATGTAACTTGGGCCAAAGCACTGCATTGGAAATAGCTTCGTGATAGACGCCCCAGCTTGGTGCGCGTCCCAGACCTCCTTCGGTGTAAGTGCGCCAGGAATGTAGGGAACGTCGAGATCGGCTGCCGCCTTCGCCACTTCGGGAACCAGGACTGGTGACACGATGAACTTGGCTCCTGCGTCGACCGCAGCGCGCAGTTGCGCCACAGATAGGACGGTGCCAGCGCCAACCCGAAAGCATCCCTCCGAGATCTCGCTGAGAAAGGAGATCTTCGACAGTGCTTCTTTCGTGTTGAGTGTGATCTCGACGAACTCGAGCCCCGACTTCGTACAAGCTTCGGCGACCAGCGGCAGTTCGGTGGCTTCAACGCCGCGAAGAATGCCCAGCAGCCGAGATGCACGCAAAGAATCCAGGAATGTCATTGTATGTCGGTGCTGGTAATACAGCGACCATGTCGCCGCGTCCAATTGCGAGGCAGAAATTGCGGCATATATGCCCTGGAGCTTCAGTTCCCTTGCCACTTGGCCGATCCATATTCCGACGGCAAACCGTCAGGTTGCCGAATCGAATGGACTCTCGAGCGGACGCCAACGGCGAGGCTGATAGAATGCTAGGTTGATACGATTCTAGGACTCTCACATGACAACTCAATGCACATACCGCATCGTCTCGCCCCGACTCTGGGCAGTCATGCTGTGTGGCCTTGGATTGACGGGGTGTCCGCTGACGGACAAGTACTACATTGAGCAGAGTTCGGCTGGGGGCGCCGTAGGTGAAGGCGGGATTGCTGGCAACACGAGTGCAATGCACTCTGGGGGTGCCGCGGGGACGAGTGCCGGCGGGGTCTTTAGTACTGCCGGGGCCGGGACCGGGATTGGGACTGCGGGCAGCACCGGGACGGCCACGGTGGATTGTGATGTAGCAACCTGCTCCGGAACCTGCTGTGACAACGTCTGCGTCGATCTACAAACCGATCGTGCAAACTGCAGTCAATGTGGCAGTGCCTGTCCAGTCGGGCGCAATTGTCGAGCAGGCGCTTGCTATGGCTGGACGTCGATGACGACTGCCCCAGCCGCTCTCGTAGCGCGAGAGAAGGCGGCCTACGTCGTGATGGGGACCAAACTGTTCATCTTTGGCGGCCTTGACGGCCAGGGCAACGCCCTGAACACTGGCGCTATTTACGATAAAACGACCGACAGTTGGACGATGCTGCCGCAGACGACAAACGTGCCGAGTCCGCGGCAGTTGGCATCGGCTTTTTGGACTGGAGTGCGCGTGTACGTTATCGGCGGGAGGGACTCGGCATCGGCATTGGCGTACGCGGATGGTGCGCGCTTCGACCCAGATTCCAATGCTTGGTTGACGGTGTCGTCTCTGCCCACCGGTCGCGTGGCACCATGGGGTGCACCCGGACCGAACAGCATCTTGGTCTGGGGTGGCTTGAGTGCCAGCGATATGGCTTTGTCAGGAGGAGAACGTAGCGCCTATTCGGGTGGCACAACGACCAACAATTGGGTCGGTATCAATGCCGGCATGGGCGGGACCACACCGGATCGCGTTACCGAAGCCACCTGGGGCTACACCGATAGCCTTGCCTACCTATTTGGCGGCAGAACCAACGGAACGACCAAGTCGAGCAAAGGCTTCCTCTACAACGTCAACTCGAACGGTTGGAGCGCCATTCCAACTGGACCTTCCGCGCGTTGGGGCAGCTTTGGTACCTGTGACGGTACTGCGTTCTACCTGTGGGGTGGCCGCGACGACAGTACCGTCATGAGCGATGGGTATCGCTATGGTGCCGCCTGGACGACTCTTGGACTCGCCAATGCTCCGTCAGCGCGTTGGGCACCTTATCGCCGCACAGGCTGGGCTTTTGCATTCAGCGCAGGTGATATTGCCATTCTCGGGGGCATGGATCTCGCTGGTAATCCGCTGATCGACGGCGGTCGGTACAATCGCACCACTGACACATGGACGAGCATTTCCGCGTGGCCGTCGCAGGAAGCGCACGATTATGGCGTTGCTGCCCTCATCGACGGGGAGATCTTCGTCTGGGGTGGTCGCAATGGTGCCACCCTGACCACTACGGGTGAGCGTTGGTCGCCGTAGTCGCGACGCACAATCCATAGGCTCTAGACGAGAGTGGTAGTTGGCCTTGCGATTTGTTTGGTGCACGCGGCAACGGTCCGGTTTCGGGTACGACTGATGACGCGTCCAGTAGAAATTCCCCGTCCTGAGGCTGAAATGGGTGGATCGCACCACGCCGTCGTGCGTGGCGGCCGAATGCTGCTAGGAAGCTCGACATTCAACACCCGGACCGGACAAGTAAGGGTCGGCCGCGGGAGGAGCGAGTCATGAAAGCGCCTTGGATCACCTTTCGTCCCGAGATCAAAGTTCTAGACGCGACCATTCGCGACGGCGGCCTCATCAACGATCACATGTTTGAGGATGGCTTCGTCAAAGCTGTCTACGAGACCTGCTGCGCCGCGGGGATCGACTATATGGAGATTGGGTACAAGGCCTCTGGCAAGATCTTTTCGCGCCAGAAGAGCGGTGATTGGAAGTTCTGCACCGAGGATGATATTCGACGGATCACCGGCGACAATCCGGGAACGAAGATCGCCGTGATGGCCGATGCCGGTGGTAAGTGTGACTACAGGACCGACATCTTGCCCAAAGAGAAGAGCGTCATCAGCCTAGTGCGCGTGGCCTGCTACATCAATCAGATCCCTGATGCCGTGGACATGATTCACGACGCGCACGACAAGGGTTACGAGACCACCTGCAACATTATGGCGGTTTCGACCTGCGGCGATGCGGAGATCGACCAGGCACTCGAGGAGATCGCCAAGACACCTTGTTCTACGGTGGTGGTTGTCGACAGTTTCGGCTCGATGTATCAGGAGCAAGTCAAGAGCTACGTCGAACGCTACAAGAAGGCGCTCGACGGCACTGGTAAGGAAATTGGCATTCACGCCCACAATAACCAGGAGCTGGCCTTCGCCAATACGATTGAAGCCATCATTCATGGCGCCAATCGCATCGACGCCACGATGGGCGGCATGGGGCGTGGTTCGGGTAATTGCCGCATGGAATTGCTGCTTGGGTTCCTGCGCAATCCTCGCTACCAAGTCCGTCCCGTGTGGCAGCTGATTCAGGATCACGTAATTCCGCTTCAGCGCAACGGCATGGAGTGGGGGCCACTAGCGGCCTATGTTATTGCTGGGCAGTACAACCAACACCCGCGCGCCGCCATGGCCTGGCGCGCCAGTGAGCAGCGCGACCTCTGTGCGGAATTCTACGATCGAGTCATTTCGGACGTGTGAGAACCGACATTCCCAATCCCTAGCCTGAACCAGTAGTCGCGCTCGGGTGCGACACGCAAGGTGATCCCGTAGCCGCGCTCGCGTAGCGTTCGAGCACTTGGATGGGTCTTGACTCGCGTGGAGCCAGCTTCGAGATGATCGCATTGGCATGCGATCGTCTCTCGTCGGCCAATTGGGTGGGATCTCAACAGCAGCGGGGGCGCGTGAAGCGATCGGTCTCGCGGGCTGCCCAGTCGCGTCCGAGGTCACTCCGCGCGCTTGGTTCGAGACGTTGTAGTGCACAGCGTTGGCCGGCGGCGTTACATGCAGCAGTTGAGGCGCGGCCAGTTGCGGGAGTGAGGCCCAAGACTACTAGCAGCGCGCCTTGTATCCTGCGTAGCAAGCCACGTTGTTCAGGTTCGACGAGGTCGGCATTCGCCAACCAAACGGGGGGTGTCTCGGACAGGGGTTGATTCCCCTTCCGTGCAAGCACATTCACCCACTGTCGCACGGATACCATGACGATGGCAGCGACGAGGATCAGGAAGAATCCGGCAACGGCGGCATCCACATGCAGGTTGAATATGGTTCGAGATAACTCATTTGCCTTTGCTTTCGGCAGACTGACTTGTTCCAGTTTCTGTCCCAGGCCGCGCGCTGCTGCAAGGAATCCTATCTTCGGATTATGGCTGAAGAGTTTCTCGTAGGCGGCAGTGAACGTTACGGCACTGACCCAGCTCAGAGGCAGCAGTGTCGACAGCGCTTGCCAGCGATAACCCATCTTCAACAAAATGCTGGTAGCCAGGCATAGGGCGATCACACTCAGAAGCTGGTTAGCAATGCCGAACAATGGCCACAGCGTGTTAATCCCGCCGAGTGGGTCAATCACGCCTTGGATGAGGAAGTAGCCCCACGCGGCCACCAGCAGCATACTCGCAACGATATTGCTGTCCCAAGCGCGTGTGTCACCGAGGTGCGGATGGAGCTGCTTGAGAAATGCCTGCAACAAGAAGCGGCCCACCCTGGTTCCGGCGTCAATGGTCGTCAGAATGAACAACGCTTCGAACATGATGGCGAAATGATACCAAAGGGAAAGCAGCGACCTTCCACCGAGGACTCGCGAGAATATCTCCGCCATGCCGACAGCGAGCGTTGGTGCGCCGCCAGCGCGACCAAACATTGTCGATTCGCCAAGGTCGTGTGCCAGCCGTTCCATGCTCGCTGCCGTCACCGGAAAACCCCAACTGCTGATGGTCGCCACGGCAGCGTTGGGGGTTGCGCCTACGATGGAGGCGGGGCTGTTGATGGCGAAGTAGATCCCGGGGTCGAGCGTGCCAGCGGCTATCAATGCCATGATCGCGACCGCAGACTCGAGCAGCATGCTGCCATAGCCAATGGGACGAGCGTGGGATTCTCGAGTGATTAGCTTGGGGGTCGTTCCCGAGGCAATCAGGGAATGAAATCCACTGATTGCACCGCAGGCGATGGTAACGAAACAGAAAGGGAATACGTTCCCGGAGAACACGGGTCCCGTCCCATCGATGAATCGCGTGACTGCGGGCAACGCCATGTGCGGCATGACGGCTAGGATCCCGAGCGCTAGTGCGGCAATGGTGCCGAGTTTCATGAAGGTGCTCAGGTAGTCGCGAGGAGCCAGTAGCAACCAAACCGGTAGGGTTGACGCTGCCAGCCCGTAGCATATGATGCCATACGCCAGGGTTTCCCCATCGAATGTCAAGAGCCGCGATAGGATCGGCACCTCGTGGAAGTAGCGCCCGTAGTAGACGGACAGCAGCAGTAAGACGACGCCGATGACACTCACTTCGAGTACGCGCTCGGGCCGCAGGTAGCGCAGGTAGACGCCCATGAAAAGCGCTATGGGGATCGTGGCGAGAATCGTAAAGGTCCCCCAGGGGCTGTGGGCCAGTGCCTTGACGACCACTAGACCGAGAACGGAAATCAAAATAACGAGAATGGACACGATAGCAACAAGCGACAGAATGCCGGCCGTTCCACTGATTTCGTCCTTCACCATCTCTCCGAGCGAGCGACCGTCTCGGCGCATGGAGGCAATGAGGATGATGAAATCCTGCACCGCTCCTGCCAGTACGACTCCTACTGGGATCCAAATTGCGCCGGGTAGGTACCCGAACTGCGCCGCCAACACGGGACCCACGAGTGGGCCGGGTCCGCTGATTGCTGCAAAGTGATGCCCAAGAACGATCCAGCGATTGGTACGAACGAAGTCTCGGCCGTCTTCGTGAATCTCAGCCGGCGTCGCCCGGTGGTCGTCGAGCGCGAAGACACGTACAGTAAGCCATTTCGAGTAGAATCGGTAGCCGATGGTGTAGGTGCATACGGCCGCCAGCAGTATCCATGCGGCGCTAATTGGCTCGCGACGCTCCAGCGCCACGACCAGGTAAGCGACCACGCCAGTCAGTGCGACCAAGCTCCAGCCAATGATTGATGACAGTCGTTTCACGTCAACTCTCCGGTGTTGGGAGGCAGCGCAATTCTGCGAGGCGGGGGTCACGACGATAGTTCTTCGTTGGGCGATCCCGAGGCTAGCGTTTCTTCAATGGCTCTGGGACACGCGATTTGGCCAATTCCAGGCGAATGAGTCGCTCGAAGCTACGCATCGGCTGTGCCCCCTCCACCAAGTAGCGCCCGACCAAGAATGTCGGGGTGCCGGTGATGTGTAGCTTCTCTGCCAACTCACGATCACGATCGACGAGTTTACCGTGGGCTTGCTCACGTCGCGACTCGTCTAGCGGCTCTTCCCGTACACCGAACGCCCTCGCGTATCCGAGCAACGATGCTTCCGACAGATCGGACTGCTTCTCAAACAGCAAGCCGCTGACTTGAAAGAACGCAGCCTCGCCCTTCTGTGCGAAGACCTCTCGGGAAAACGTTGCCGCTGCGCGCGCTCGATCGTGAAAGCCCATAGGTAGATCGTGCCAAACCAAGCGCAGCTCCTTCGGGTACTTGGCCAGAAGACTGCGGACTGTGACATCGGCGCGTTGGCAAAACGGACATTGGTAGTCCGAGAAGATATGGATGGTGACAGGGGCCTTCGCCGGACCCGTGCTCGGACCCTCTGGCAGCCGAATACCAGGATCGATAGCTGGAGGTTCGGGTGCGGGTCGGGCTTCGGCCATGAGTGCCGCGCCGATGCGTGCCTCTGGGGCACCACCTTGCTTCAACGCTTCGGCGGCTGCTAGCTCCCGGTCGATGAGTCTCGCAAATTCTTCGATCGGCTTCGAGCCTTTCACCCGCAGGCCATTGACGAAGAATTGAGGTGTTCCTTCGACACCGAAAGCATCTGCCACATCCGCGTCAGCGGACAAAGTCGCATCCGAGTCGTGCTGTGACGCGTGTTTGTGCCATGCGGTTACGTCAATTCCGAGCTTCGCTGCGATGCGTGCGTAGGTTGCGCTCGAAAGATCCGCCTGTTGCGAGAACAGCTGCTCGGTTGCATCCCAGAAAGCAGCGTCGGCCTTCTGCTTGCGCACTTCGATTGCGAACTCGCTGGCGGCTTGGGCCTGCTCGTGAAAGTCCAAGGGACGGTGTCGCCACGCGATGCGCAACTGTGACGGGTATTTCTCTCTGAGCCGCTTCAGGGTCAGAAAGCCTCGCTCACAGAATGGACACTGGTAGTCCATGAAGGCAACTATCGTGACTGGGGCAGCAGGGGGCCCCAGTTGTGGTGAGTTGCCAACGGGTACTGCCCAGCGGGTTTCGTCTTGTTCTGGTGCCCGCGCGGGTTCGAGTCGTGTTGGTTGGTGGTTTGTGGAGACGCGGTTGGCATATACGTCACCCGGCGGCATGCCTTGGGCCACTAGCCGCTGCGTATTGATGAGTTCGCGCTCGATAATCGGTTCAAACTCGGCGGCTGGCAACGCGCCTTCGAGAGCAATGCCATTGATGCGAAAGGCAGGTGTCCCGTCGATGCCGAGGCGAGTGGCGAGGGCTTGGTCGCGCAACAATTGTTCTTCGACAGTGAGCGAGAACACTCGTGTACTTGGCGCGTTAGGGTCGGGATGGGGTGACGATTGTGCCGCCCATGCTTGAAGGAGGGAAGTATCGTCCATCCGTTCTTGGTCATGCAGCACACGTCGTAAGAATGCCGACGCGGCAATATCGCCGTGCTGTCGTTGGACCTCGAGCAAATGCCGGGCAGCGGTAACGGCGTGCTTGTGGAACCCCAAGGGCAAGTGTTTGACAACCACGCGCAGTTGTGCGGCTCCAAATTTCGTCTGGAGCTGTTCCACGGTATCCCAGGCCCTGCCGCAGAACGGGCACTCGAGATCCAGAAACACGACGAGTGTTACCGATGCCGATCGGCTGCCGAGGCTCAAATCTTCGGCTTCGACGGGAATAATGTCCGACGGTCGCAGGACGATGGCGGGCTCAACTGTCGTTACCCCACCCGACTTTGGGCCCATTGGCGAAGACACAACGCCTCCGCACGCAAACACGGAAGAGCACAGGACGAGCCCGAAGAGCCAGGACCAAATCAAACGCGACGACATGCAAGGCTTTGTAGCCCAGCGTCTGCCAGCAGCGAAGCAAAACCCAGATTTTCGTCGCTCCCCGCCTCGAGGCGCCGTAAAGCCTGCCAGCTGATCCCCAATTTGCTGAGGCGAAGACAATGTCCCGCCCGCAACGCAACGCTTTGGTGTCAGAGCCTCGGGGTCCACTGGGCAGATCCCGAGGCCAGACACCATACGATGCTGGGGCGCGGTTCAGCGACCTCGAAATGCAACGGCGACGGCGTCGAATATTTCTCTGGCGCGCTGCAGCCCGACCTCGGCAATTGCAGCTCGAAGTTGCCTTTCGACGTCGGTGCCGCCCGAAGCTCTTGGACGTCCGACTCCGCGCTTGGGGGCCATTAGGCCAGAACCCTTTGGCGATTCGTCCTTCTTGGCTGCTGCCGTCCGCAAATTGTAGACGTGATTGACGGATATCTTGATCCCTTGCTTGGCGGCCGCCTCGACTACCTCTTTGGCCGGCATCGATTCAGGCTGATTTCGAATGAAGTCTGCCTTCGCGCCAAATTTTCCCGGGATTTTCTTGCCTGTCTTCTTGGATGCCATTCAAATACCTCTCAATTGGGTCATTCGGTTGGGGGGTGGTGGATTTCGACCGCTAACTGGGCTTCTGATCGAAAAGCCGCGTGTTGGACTCATGTTCGCGCTGCCTTTGGGAGCTCACCTCGTTAGGTGTGGGGTATTACGCACATCCCCCCCCCCACATAAGTGGCCTATTCAACAATTGATGAGGCCGCCCGACGATTTGTATACGAAGGGGAAGTCACGCCGTACGAGATGCTGCCTCAGTGACAGTTCGGCGGTGCTCCCTTTCTGCTCCACTGTTTAGAATGAGCCCTTGTTTGCACCTTGACCAAATGATTCAAGGATGGAAGATAGATCATAAAGTCTAGATTTCCAGTAGGTATTTTCCTAAGGTGTCGCTTTCCTGCGCCCGATGCCATTGGATCCACATCGATCGTCGGCCGACGCGCCTCGGATTGTGTGGTGTTGACTGAGACAGTTCGTAGAGCCCGACTCCGCTGTGCGGACTGACACTCGTGAACTTGCGAAATCTGTGCACTTTTCGCAAGAGAATATCGTTTGCGAGAACCAACCCAGCTCCATCGAAGAAGTGTGCGGCAATGAGAGCCCACTGAGATCGCAGCCTGTCGCACGGCCACGGTGCGCGCTGAAACTGCAAGACCTGCGGCTAGCCAAGCATCGCGGTGCCGGGCTGCACGGAGACACTCAACACGCGTGTCATGAACAACGTCCTGTAGGCGCTTGGCCTGTGGTGTACGGGATAAATAGCCGACTTTTGAAGCAAATTATCAGATTTGCTTGCGGTTTGCGAGTTACGAAAACATCTATTCACAAAACAGAACTGTGTCGCATCTTCTCCTTCAGCCGGATCCCTTTTGTCAGTTCTCATTGCCACGCGTCTGGAGTCGTGTCCCCCCTACGGTGCGCCTACACTTCCCTGCAAGGTATTGTCTGTGGTCGCACAGTTCCTCGCAGCTCGTCCAAGCGTACGGAAATATGCAGTCGTCCCATTGTGGCTCGAGCCGTCGGCAGCGTACAGCTTTCGCTTGTTGATCGTCGACTCAATGGACTCAGGCGCAGAGCGCATTCGATGACCCTTGAACCGCGCAACATTGGCGGCGATTTACCATTTATACGCAGAAAATCCGCCGGTGGCCTTTGCCCAAGGTGAGCATTGAGTCGTATACTCCTCATTGACCAATTACTTCATGATCTTGACTGAAGGAGTCATTCACTATGGCGCCCCCCAGTGAGCGGTACGTTCGGGAATCTGCTCGATTGGCCTTGACTGGCGTGCTGTTTGCTCTGATCTCGTCATGTGGGGAAAGTGGGTACGACGTCGGGGTTGGTGGGCCTAGCGAAAGTGCTGCGGGCAAGCCTGCGCAAGCAGGCGGCAGGTCCATGGCAGGGGTAGCAACTGCGGACATCGGTGGCCGCGGTGGGGCGACCAACAATCAAGCAGCAGGTCGCAGCGGCCTGCTGCTTGGTGGCAGCGCTGGCACTTCGGTTTCAAGCAGCGCGGGTCGGGGTGGGAGCTACGGTGGCGCCGGATCTACAGCAGGGAACTTTGGTATCGCCGGGGATAGACCGGGATCCGGAGGAATCGACACGACGGCGGCGGGCGGAGCAATGGAAACCACTGGTGGAAATACCAGCACTGCTTCGGGGGGCAGCGGCGGAACGCCGTCGACAGGGGGCGCTGACAGTGGCGCCGGCACTGCCAGTACCAGTGGAGGCACTTCCAACACCAATGGGGGCACTTCCAACAGCAGCGCAGGCACTACACCAACGGTCGGCGGAGCAGCGGCCGGCAATTCTGGCGTTGCTGGTAGAACGTCGACGGCGGGCAGCGGACCCTGTGGTCTTCTGCCTAACCCCACGGGAGACCGCAGCAAACGCAGGATGCTTCTGCGTGACGAAGGTGTTGCCAAGCTTGCTCTCGTGGATGTCGGCACCCCAGCAAACGGTTGGGTCGTGCCGTTAGTCCAGGAGCAAACAAGCACAATACAGGGGCGAGACATGCAGTTGGTTGGCAACTGCAGGGTCATGATAGGTACAGATGTCGGGTACGAGGAATACGATCTCTCAACGGGGCAGAGACTGAGCGGGGTCACGACGTTTCCGGGGATTTTCTCCGCCCATCGTCTGCGCAACAACAATACGGTTCTCGTGGGTGTTGGCACTGCAGCGGCGCCATTTCAAGGCAGTGTTGGAATCGTTCTCGTCGAGGTAAACGCTGTTGCGGCCGTCGTCAACAAGTACGTCTATCCTGGGACCTATGCGCGGCTAGTGCGGCAAACCTCCACGGGTACCTTTCTGGTTGCCAACAATACGAAGGTGTTCGAAGGGGACACATCGAACGCGGTCTCTGGCACCAGTTTTGACGCCAGCAGAATCCCCAACTGCACAAGTGGATATCACTTCTGGAAAGCTCTGCGGATCCCCACCGCCGTTGCTGGCGTGAGCGAGACCGCAGTGGCTACGGGATATTGTGCGAGCCTGGCATTCTTCAATGCAAATGGCAGCTACCGAGCACGAATCACTGGGGGGACGCTTTCCGCCCCAATTCCCGGCGGGGCGACAGCCGTGAATCCCTACTTCTTCTCGGATTTCCAGTTGCTGTCGAATGGGAACTATCTGGTTGCCAACTGGGCTGGACATGGTGCAGGCAATTTCACCAAAGGTATCCCCATTCTCGAGTACACTCCGTCGGGCGCCTTGGCTTGGTATTGGGGTGACCCGGCATACAAGGATACGCTCTCAGGGATCCAAGGCGTTATTCTGTTGGACGGTCTCGACCCGACCAAGCTACACGTGGAAGACACCAATGGGCAGCAAGTGCCGGTCAACTAGTCTATGCGAAACCCCGTGAGGTTGTTCTCACGAATCAGCAAGCAGGAGCCATGAAAAGCGAGCTCGATGCAGAACACATTCTGTCGCTCTGTCGCGGCTTCATCGAGGCTCGGCTGATGTTTACGGCCGTGGAACTCGACCTCTTCAGCATGCTCAGCGCGAAATGGCTACCAGCTCCAGAGATTGCGAGTTCGCGCGGCTGGGACCCACGTGCCCTCAGAATACTGCTCGATGCCCTAACCGTGATTGGTCTGGTCGACAAACGCAACGAGAAGTACTCGACCACGGAATTGTCTGCAGCAATGCTGTCGCGCGACGGAGCGTATTCCGTGCTGGACAACGCTCTGCACGGTGCAGCACTTTGGCACAAGTGGTCGCAACTGACCGACCGAGTCGTTGGCACGGGCCAGCGCCAGCACATTGATACTCTGCGAGCGTTCATTGGAACGATGGAATTATCGGCGCCGCGTCTTGCACCCGGGATCGTCGCTCTGGTACGACTCGATCGCGGTCGGCGACTATTGGACGTTGGCGGTGGTGGCGGCGCCTACACTGTCGCGTTTCTTACGCGTGATCGGACGCTTGACGCTACGCTCTTCGACCTTCCCGAGGTCCTGCCAATCACTGCCGAGTACCTCAGAGACGCAGACTGCCTGGAAAGCGTCCGACTCGTTGCCGGAGATCTGACCAAGGACGAATTCCCAGGGGCGCAAGACCTTGTGTTTCTGTCGGCCATCGTTCACATGCTGTCTCCCGCCCAGAATCGAGACCTCTTTCGCAGAGTATGGGGCGCGCTCAATCCTGGTGGACGCGTCGTGATTCGCGATCACATAATGAGTGTCGATCGCCTGCAACCGCGAGCAGGGACACTGTTTGCCGTCAACATGTTGGTGGCTACGGCTGGGGGCGACACCTATACCCTAGCCGAGCTCAGAGACGCCTTGGTAGATGCAGGTTTCGTCGATGTGCGCCTCTTGCAAGATGGTGAGCGGATGAATGCTGTGGTAGAAGCCTATCGTCCAACGAGCTAGGAGTGGTAATTGCAGCAAGCGGCAACCATTGCGTTCACTTTCGCTGCCGCAGTCTTCTCGAGCGCAAATGCGCAAGCATTCTGCCGCACCACGACCTGTCAGGTGACTCCCACCCCCGGTGGCTGCGTTGGAAGTCGTGATGCCAATGAATGCAGCAACGAAGGTGCGTTGCTGCATTGGGGGTTGCCGTGCCTCTCGTTCTCGGTTCACGAGGCGGGCTCGGCGAAGAATGGCATTAGCAGTAACCAGTTGGAACAGCAGGTCCGTGCTGCATTCGACAGCTGGTCAACGGTGAGTTGCAGTGTCGGCGGTAGTCCGAATCTCTCGGTTGTGACCTATCCACCCGTTGTCTGTTCCGCAATCGGCTTCCGCAGCGACGGCCCCAATCAGAACCTATGGACCTTTCGCGATGATGGCTGGGTGCACGAGATAGACGCTGGCGGGGCGTTGGCCCTAACGACGCTCAGCGTCGTGACGAAGACGGGCGAGATCTACGATGCCGACGTCGAGCTGAACTCCCAAGACTACGCCTTTACTCTGGGTGACGACGTAGTCCAGACGGATCTCTTCTCCATCGTTCTGCATGAGGCAGGGCACGTGCTCGGGATCTCGCATTCCCAATGGCCTACCAGCACGATGGCTGACTCGTATGACGAGAGTTCCTTGGATATGCGCAGCCTCGAAGCCGACGACATCAATGCCATCTGTGCTGTTATGCCACCGGGAGAGCAACTCGCGCAGTGTGACCCTGAGCCGCGCAATGGTTTTTCGACGCGGTGCGACCTGTCCGAAGACGGCTGCTGCTCAGTGGCTCGCGGTAGGCACTATTCGTACTTGTCAGTTGGCGCCGTCGTGGCACTGCTTGTCCTGCTCACGCGAAGGCGCCGCGACACGCGTTTGTCACGCTGACCTGTAAGTCCGCTCCTCCCCAATGACGTGACTACCCAAACGTGGAGCCACCATAGCCCCAGTGATGTCCCGTGGCTTCGTTGAACTCGATATAGGTGCGGTCCGCTGGGACCTCGAGATGCTTGGTCACGAGCTCGCACAGCTCTGCGCTCACCTGCTTGGTAACGTTGGGGCTCAACGTTCCAATGCTTTTCACTTCAACGTAGCAGGCTGGAGCAGTGGCACCGGCGAAAGTCATGGCTGCGCTAGGATCGATGCAGGTCATGACCCACCGTTCAGGCTTTCCGAGCAGGCGCGAGACACACCGGGAGACTTCAGTCAGCAGGGCCTCGGCAGCTTTGGTGGTTGGTGTCGGCTGGTTGCTAACGATACGAACGAGCGGCATGTCGGAAAGGATCTTCCGGAATGCCGAATTGTGCAATCAGAACTGTCGTGGTCAGCATCTCGATGCGCTGGTCAGAGACTGACCGACTAGACCTTGCTCAAGTGATAGCGGATAGGCCTGCCGTTGAGTGAGTCCTGCACGTCGGCCGCAGAATCACGAAGGAATTCGATGGCTAGCACTTCATCGGCCACATCACGAGCGTTGGTCTCGATCGCGGCGAGCACCTCAGGATCCTCGCTATCGTAGCCAACGCGCACACGGTCGGTGACCTCGAGGCCGGAAGTTTTGCGGGCCTGCTGCAACACGCTGTTGAACTCGCGAGCCAAGCCTTCCCGTTCGAGTGCCGGTGTCAGCGCCGTGTCGAGCACGACGGTAACATCGCCGTCACTGGCGACCACCTTGCCGGGCAGCGGGGTGCGTTGCAGCAGGAGATCTTCCCGCGAGATCGCTTCGCCGCAAAGAGCAATTGCTTCGCCACCTTCGATGCGCGCAACTTCAGCGAAGCCCCATTTGCCGAGACCTTGAGCTATCTCTTTTAGCTTCGCGGCGGCACGAAGCTTGAGCGTTGCGTAGTTGGGTTTGACGACCAAAGAACAGAATTCGGACTCTGCGTCGGAAGCCGCAACTTGCTTGATGTTCAGTTCATCTCGGATAAGCCTCGTCGTCGCGACGGCAGCTTGACGTGTTGATGCATTGCGACTTACCACAGTGAGGCACGCCAACGGTTGACGCACTTTGAGTTTGCTGTCTTCGCGTAGGCGCCGTCCGAGGAACACGATGCGGCGAACGAGTTCCATGCGGGACTCGAGCTCCGCGTCGATGCGCTCGGGCCTTACTTGGGGGAAATCGCAGAAATGTACCGATGCGGGGGCCTCGGGATCCGTCTTGCGCACCGTTTGCTGATAGACGAATTCGCTCAAGAACGGCATGAATGGCGCGACTACTTTGGCGAACGTCGTAAGGACCTCGTAGAGCGAGGCGTACGCGTCGACCTTGTCTGCATCGTCGTCACTCTTCCAGAATCGGCGCCGCGAGAGGCGAATGTACCAGTTCGTCAAGGTGTCGATGAAAGCCACGAGGCGCGGCACGACATTGTACAGTCGATAGGCCTCCATTTCGGTGTTCACGTCTCTCACGAGGCTTTCAAGCACGGAGAGAATGTAGCGGTCCAACTCGGCGCGATCCGAAACTGCTCGGGGTGAGGCCGTGCGTGGATCGAAGCCATCCACGATGGCGTAGGTGGTGAAGAACGAAAGTGCATTCCAATACGGGAGCACCACGGTGCGAACGATTTCCTTCAGGCCCTTCTCGCTGAAGCGAAGCGGCTCGGCGCGCACGACCGGGGAATCGATCAGGTAGGCGCGCAAAGCATCTGCACCAATTTCGTCCAGAACCTTGCGTGGATCCGGATAGTTCTTCTTCGACTTGGACATCTTGCGGCCGTCTTCCGCAAGGACCAAGCCGTTGACCACGACGTTCTCGAACGCCGGCTTGTCGAACAACGATGTGGATAGGACGAGCAGGTAGTAGAACCAGGCGCGGGTCTGATCCAGTCCTTCGGCAATGAAGTTGGCAGGAAAGGTCGCTTCGAAACGCTCCTTGTTCTCGAAGGGGTAGTGCTTCTGACCGTATGGCATCGAGCCAGACTCGAACCAGCAATCGAGCACCTCCGGCGTGCGACGATAGCGCTTGCCGTCTTTGACGAACTCAATCTCGTCAATCACGTGCTTGTGTAGATCGGTTACCTTCTGTCCGCAGAGGTCCTCGAGCTCTCGAATCGAGCCGACGCAGATTTTGTCCGAGCCGTCTTCGGAGATCCATACCGGGATGCAAGACCCCCAGAACCGGTTGCGACTGATGTTCCAGTCGCGTGCGTCGCGGATCCAGTTGCCGAAACGATTGCGCCCAATCGCTTCGGGGACCCAGCGCACTTGCTCGTTGTGCGCGACCATTCGCTCGCGAATGTCCTCGACCTTGACGTACCAGGCGTCGATGGCGCGATACACGAGCGGCGTGTCGGTGCGTTCGTCGAACGGGTAGCTGTGGACGATCGTCGTCTGGTGGACGAGCTTCCCTGAATCCTTCAGCTGCCGGATGATGGCCTTGTCCGCGTCCTTGCAGAAGACCCCAGCGTGGTCGGGTACGGCCGCCGTGAATCGGCATTGCTCGTCGAGCGGATCGACTAGTTCGATGCCTTCGCGACGACACACCCAATAGTCGTCCTCCCCGTAGGCCGGAGCAATGTGGACGATCCCGGTACCATCGGAGGTGGTAACGAAGGCGTCGGCGAGAATGCGGAATGCATTCGGTTGGTCCTTGAAATAGGGCAGGAGCGGCTCGTAGCGAAGCCCGACCAAATCGCTGCCGCGATAGCGTTGCAGGATGGTGTATTGGTCTTCGGTCTTGTAGTAGGCGCTCAGGCGTTCCGCTGCGAGCACGTACTTCTCGGCGGAACTCTTGTCTTCGACCAAGACGTATTCGATCTCTGATCCGACGCACAAGGCAAGGTTGCCGGGGAGCGTCCAGGGGGTCGTCGTCCAAGCTAAGACGAATGCCGTGCCAGCACCAGAAAGCTCTGAAAGCAGACGGAAGCGTACGGTAATCGCGGGATCTTGCACGTCCTGGTAGTTGGAGGAGGCTTCGAGGTTGGAGAGCGGGGTCGTCAGCTTCCAACTGTAGGGAACGATGCGGTGGGCGCGGTAGATGCGACCTTTGTCCCAAAGCTGCTTGAACACCCACCAGACGGACTCCATAAAGGATGGATCCATCGTCTTGTAATCATCGTCGAAGTCGACCCAGCGCCCCATGCGCGTCACGACTGAGCGCCAATCGTCTACGTATCGCTGCACCATCGAACGGCACTGTTCGTTGAATTCGGCGACGCCGCGCTTGCGGATGTCCGGAGCACCATTGAGCCCCAGCGCCTCTTGAGCCAGGTTCTCGATCGGCAGACCATGACAATCCCAGCCGAAACGTCGTTCGACGTAGTAGCCACGCATCGACCAATACCGCGGCACGATGTCTTTGATCGTTCCCGCTAGCAGATGTCCATAGTGTGGAGTACCTGTCGCAAACGGCGGGCCATCATAGAAGACGAACTCGGGTGCCCCTGCTCGGCGTCGGTTCGACTCCTGGAATGCGTCCAATTCTGCCCAAAGCTCGATGATCTGCTCTTCGAGCTGGGGAAATTTCACATCAGTGGGGAGTTTGTCGAAGGGACTGTTCTTCTGCATAGAGGGCTCCGACGTCTTGGCCGGGCCAGTTGCTACGCCGCGGGGGCAGTCGACGCAACTATTCGGGGATGCGGGCGTCTGGGTATCAGGCCGAACGCGAGAAAATGCCGGTTCCGCTGGGAATTCGCGTCTTGCGTGGCGGCGTTGGGCATGGCGGAAAAGCGTTCCAAGCAGCGAAAAATCGCGTGTTCGTCGCGCTTCCGTCCCACCTCGCCGTCAGCTACTGTCCCGAAGTGCGCCGCGTCACTTCGTTGAATCAAGGTTGGGAGTTCAGTTGCGCAGCGTGGCAAAAGGCTCCGACCAAAGTAGGCTTCTCGAGCCTCGAGTGGCAAAAAGCCACGGTTCCTGGCCACGTTCATCTGGATCTAGAGGCTTGTGGCATCATTGCCAATCCCTTCGAGCGGCTCTTCGAGCTCGGCTGCCAATGGGTCGATGAACAGGATTGGCATTACCGCACCGAGTTCGAATTCGAACCCGATCCGACTTTGCCGAAGCGGATCCTCAGATTCGAAGGGCTCGACACCGTATGTCAGATCTGCCTCAATGGTCAGGTCATCGGTCATTCGGACAACATGTTTGTGGCGTTTGAAATCGACGTGACGAACAATTTGATTGCCGGCAAGAACGTCTTGCGTGTCGAGTTCGAGTCGGCATGGCGCGTTGGCCGTGCGCGCCGTGAGCGCTATTTCGAGGTCGAGGGCTTGCCTGCTACCACTGTGCGGTTCGAGCCTTGGGCATTCGTCAGAAAGTCGCAATACATGTTTGGCTGGGACTGGGGCCCCTGCCTGGTTTCCGCTGGGGTATGGCGACCCGTTGAGTTGATCGAATGCGCGGCGCGTATCATAGACGTGGCAGTTTTGCAGCGCCACACCCGTGACGGTGCCGTAGAACTCGAATTGCGCAGCGAGTTCACTGGTTCGGGACAGGTATTCCATTTCGTACAGGGGTTCGAGGCGCCAATCCGCGATGGTGAGACGTTGCGCATCGAGAGCCCTCAGTTGTGGTGGCCGAGAGATCTCGGGACACCAACGCTGTACGAGATCACGTCGCTGCTCGTCGACTTTTCGCCGCTATCGCGCCAGGACTCCGAGCTCGCGCTTGACAGGCGAGTGCAGCGTGTCGGGTTGCGTTCGATCACATTGGTGAGAGAGCCGGATGCCTACGGCGAATCGTTTCGCTTCGTGGTCAATGGGCGTAATTGGTATGCTTTTGGTGCCAATTGGATCCCCGACGATTCTTTCCCCTCGCGTGTTGACCGCCAGCGCCTAGAGGCTCAGCTGCGGAGTGCGTGCGACTTGGGGATGAACATGCTTCGAGTCTGGGGGGGCGGTCACTACGAGAGTGATGACCTCTTCGCCTTGTGCGATGAGCTGGGACTAATGGTTTGGCAGGATTTCCCTTACGCCTGCAGCTACTATCCGGACGATCCCGCTGCATGCGATGTGGCGCGAAGGGAAGCGAGTGCTGCCGTGCGACGGCTGCGCAATCACCCGAGTCTCGCCCTTTGGTGTGGCAACAACGAAAACCAAACCATGCGCGACTGCGGTTGGGACGGTGCGGCGCACCATCCGCCACGCTTTCACGGTGAGCGCATCTACGACGGGGTCCTTCCTTCTGTGCTGAAGGAGCTCGATCCGAGCCGACCGTACATTCCTTCGTCACCGACTGGTAGAGTGAAGGCGAATTCCGATGGAGACGGTGACCAGCACTTCTGGGACGTGTGGCACGGGCGTGGGGATTGGGGCTACTACGCGGACTCCAAAGCCAGGTTCTGTTCCGAGTTTGGCTTTGCTTCTGCCCCCAGCAGAGCAGTGTGGCAAGTTATGACGCGGGGTACCGACCTTCTAGCGACCTCGTTGCTCGATCCTGTGGCGCGCTGGCACGACAAAACCGGCAAGGGTCATGACACCTTCATCAAGTTCGTCGAACTGCATTACCCCAAGAGCGATTCTGTCGATCAATGGTCCTACTACTCCCAGCTGAATCAACGCGACGCTTTGCGCTTTGGCATCGAGCATTTTCGACGCAGCGAATTCTGTCGCGGCACACTCCTCTGGCAGCTCAACGATTGTTGGCCAGTGCAGAGCTGGTCCGTCATCGATTCGGCCTTTTGCTACAAGGCAGCGGCGTTCGAGCTCAGAAGGCTCTACGCTCCGCTGCTGCTCAGCTTAGAACGTCGTGGTGACGTCGTGCACGTCTGGGGGATCCTAGACAATGTCTCGGCTCCGGTTGATGCTACCTACGGCATCGAGGTTCGTTCGTTGGCCGATGGCCAATTGCTGGAACGTCGGGAATCGACGCTGCAGTTTCTGCCTGGAGAGCGGCGCGTGCTCGAAGCCATCGACGTCGCTGCGTACGATCCAACGCAGACCATCGTCACATCCGTGATCGATAGTCGCTCCGGGTTTCTCTTGCTGTGTGAGCCCAAGGAGCTGCGCATGCAGCCGTCTGAGCTGTTGCTGCGGCAGACCCCCGATGGAATCCTCGTCGAAACCAGCGGGCCCGTCATCGATCTGTGGCTGGGAGACGAGGGCAACGGCTGTCAATTCACCGACAATTTCGTCACCCAGGCAGCCGCGGGTAGGCGACTTCTCCGCGCTCGGGGCTGCCCCGAGAAGCTGCAGGCCCGAAGCTTAGCCGGCGTTCATCGGCTGAACCTAGAGAAGTAGAATCACGAGATCTTGGCGCGCAGCTCGAAGATGTGCTGATACGCGAAGAGGTTTGGTCGAAGCCGCGTTAGCTGATAGTCGAAGCGCTCCACGTGATCGCTAGTGGCCTTGCCAAGCATGCGGGGAATGACCTTTTCCCAAGGTACAGGGGTGGTCAGGTTCGACTCAACGCGCAAGCCGGCATCCGCGAACAGGCGCTTGGCAGATGCCAAGGTGAAGAATCTTAGATGCCCGCGGTCCAAGATCCCTTGATTCGTATAGTCGAACCGACCGGAACCGATGATAGCGCGTACCGACCAATGCACAGCATTGGGCAGCGAGACGAGGATACGCCCATCAGGGGCAAGATGGTTGCTCGCCTCCGAGAGCAGCTTCAACGGATCCGGTACGTGTTCGAGCACGTCTGCCAGGACGATGGTGTCGAACTTCCGCTCTGGCTTGAGCGGCAAGCCTTGGCTGATATCTGCAGCGATGAACTCGTCGAGGTCGAACTGCGGCGGATGCATGTCGATGCCAACCACATGATGGCCGCGTTGCTTCGCGAGGAAGGCAAGCTCGCCTTGGCCGCAACCGATGTCGAGGACGCTCCGCGCGTCGTCACCGATGAGACCGAGCAATCGAGCGTGCGAAGAGAACAGACTCTTCTTAGTCGCGTATGCGGGGGGGACCTCGTACTCCTTGTAATGTCGAATGCCGAGCTCGTGCAGTTGATACTGGGCAACGGACAGGAGCACGTCCTTGGCGTAGCGCATCCCGTTGACGTGACAGATTTCCGTGCCGTAATAGGTTGGAATCGGCCGTTCCACAATGCGCAGTCCAGCCGCATGGAGCTGGATGATGATCTGCGTGTCGAAGTGAAAATCGTGCGTATTCTGCTCGAAGGGGATGCGCTTGAGGGCGTGGCACGAATATAGGCGATAGCCAGAATGAAACTCGGACAGCGACGTTCCGAGTGCACCATTCTCGACGTACGTCAGGATCTTGTTGCCGACGTATTTGTAGAGCGGCATTCCACCCTTCAAAGCGCCGCCTTTCGACATCATGCGCGACCCAAATACGGCGTCGGCTTCGCCAGCTTCGAGTGGGGCCAAGAGCTCGGGTAGCGCTTCCGGGGCGTATTGGCCGTCTCCGTGCAACAGGGCCACGATGTCGTAGCCCTGCGAGATGGCGTACTTGTAGCCACGGATTTGGTTTCCGCCGTAGCCGAGGTTCTTCTCGTTGCGAAAAACGCTCAGCTTGGCATTGCCATAGAGGGCCTTGTAACCAACTCCCACCAGGTAGGTGTCATCCTGGCTCTCGTCATCGAAGACGAAGACCTCTTCGACCTTGCGCCAGACTTCTTCTGGAATGCGATCGAGAACGCGACGCAACGTGCCTGCCGCATTGTAGGTGACGATGAAGATGGCAATTCGCTTCTTGGGCCGTCCGCTGGCTGGCACAGCCTCGGCCGGTTTGGAATGCGCGTTTTCTGGGGGGCTAGAAGTCATGTCAGAGACCAGTGTCACACTGCAGTGCGGGATGAACTTGCCGGCAAATCATGGTCCGAGTCCCGCGAAAACCGTCCAATGGACGCCTGGGCCAGATACTTGATGGTCCTAACCTCGTCAAGTCGCCGACATTTGAGTGATTTCTGCAGGCAGATATTGCTAGTACGGCGCACAAACGCAACGCCTGGGCTTCTTGGCCGATTCGGTTGGTATTCCTGCCCGTCGAGCATCCTGGTGCTCATCGCCCAGGCGCGTCGCACAAAACGACCCATGGCCGAAGTCTGCGTGACTTCGGCCATGGAAGGCCGTTACGACGGCCCGCTGTTGCTTGCGGAACTAGTACTGAATGAGTTGGAGCTTGCAGTCTGCCATGCAGCCACTGCCACCATCACATTCCTCGTCGAAGGAACTGTCGATGATGCCGTCGCCGCAGAAATGGACCTTCTTGCAGTCATTCGAGCAACCGTCCTTGTCGCCGTAGGGCGCTCCGTTCCTGACGCCGTTGTCACATTCTTCCGGACCGTTCTTCTCGTTGTCGCCGCAGTAGGGACCATACTTGCACTGCTTGGTGCAAGCGTTGTAGGCATCGGCGGCGTCCTTGTTGCCGGCGTCACCATCGTCGCATTCCTCACCTGCTGTGGTGACGGAATCGCCGCAGCGCGGCGCACAACTGGTGCGCTTGGTGCTGAAACTCGACATCGTGAGCTGGTAGTTCGAGTCGCGCGGGTGACGGTCGGCGTGGAACACGACGATCTCGTAGGTTTTGCCCGATTCTAGGCCAAATTTGGCGGAATCAATGGAAACCGAACCCTGCAGGCGCTCATGCGGCGCGCCCAGATCCAGCGCTAGCTTGCCATTGATGAAGACCCAGACGTCATCGTCACCGTAGAAGGCGAGCGTGCTGGCGGTCCCACCGTAGCGGAAGAGATAACGCACCTCTGAGGTGAAGTAGAAGTTGCGCATCATGCCAGTAACGGGCTTGGCGGGACCACCCGTTCCGGCAGTGCCGGCCGTGAAGGAGCCTTTGGGATCCCACTGGGAGGGGACGGCGTTTCCATCGTTGGCGACACATTGGGCCGCCGTCGTGAGACCTGATACCCAATAGGGCCAGAGGTTGCAGATCTTGGTCTTCGCCTGGTCCTCGAGCGGGAAGAATCCACTGGTTAGCGACGTGACCTTGCCGGTCTTCATGAAGATGTCGTGAACATCGTCTGGGATTGTGCGGCCAGCGCTGCTGCTGAATTGATATTGGTTACCTGAGAGCGCCGCCAACTCGAGTGTGCCCTTGACCGGCGTCGAAGTACTCGAGTCCGAGTACCATTGCTTGAAGGTGTCGGCGCTCTGGATGACGGTGACCGTCGCGTCGACGCGAAGCCGGTGACTGCCCTCATCCTTTACGTAGCAGTCCGTGACACCGGTGACTCCCGTTGGCAGCGTACAGTTGGCTGTTCCAGAGGTTGGGCAGGTGCCAAGCACGCCGGTCCGATCCCAATCCGTAAACACGCAAGGACAAGTGCCCTTGGCGAACACCGGCTTGCCGTCACTGCCGAGTTTGTCGGCGACAAGGCCGAGGCATGGGCCCGACGCGTCACTATTCGGACAAGCACCGTCTGCAGGCACAGCGGCCTTGGTGCCGCCCGCGTTGGGCACACAGGTCGTCTTGTTGGTGCCGGCGACCACGCCCGTAGTTCGCCCGCCAGTTACGGCCGCGCCCAAGAAGAAGAAATCCGGATGGCCGCCAGAGACCTGCTGCCCTTCGAAATCACGGTAGGTCACGGGCAGGACCAGACACTTGCCGCCGCCGGTAGAACAATCCGTCGTGTCCGGCATGTCGGTGTCTGTGCAGTTGAAGCCCGATTCCTTCTTGCAGTCAGAAGTGCAGCCGTCGCCGGACAGCGCGTTACCATCGTCGCAGTCCTCACCCGCGTCGATGTTCGCGTCGCCACAGGCAGTGCTGCATGCCTGTGTCACTCCACCCTGACGGCAGTTGGGCTCTTTGGTGCAGGTCTTCGAGCAGCCCTGGCCGTCGCCATAGAAGAGGCCATTGGCGTCCCCTTTGTCGCAGCTCTCGCCGGGCTCTGTCTTGCTATTGCCGCACACGCTCTTCGTGCAGACACTGGGAGTGCCAGTGCAGGCGTAGCCAATCTCGATCAGACAGGAACTCGAACAGCCGTCGTCGCTGTTTTCGTTGCTGTCGTCGCATTTCTCTGAGCCGGTGATCTTGCTGTCGCCACAGAGTGGGACGCAACGCTTACCGGGAACTCGGCATTGCCAACCATCGGCAACCAATTGGCAGTCTGCAGAGCAACCGTCGTCGTTGTTCGTATTGCCGTCATCGCACTTCTCGGTGCTGGCGAGTTTGCCGTCGCCACATTGGACCGAAGAAACGCAAGGCTTCCCCCATTCGGGACACGCGAATTCCACTTCGATCTGACAGAGCTTGGTGCAGCCGTCTTTCGGCTCCTTATTTCCGTCGTCGCATAGCTCGTTAGCGTCCTTCACCCCGTTACCGCAATTCTTCGCTAGTGCGGTTAGCGCATCGAGGGGGACGGTTAGGATCGAAGTCGCTCCTCCGCTGCTTGGGCTAACTATCGTAGTAGTAGTGGAACCAGTAGCTGTGTAGGGGGTCGAGCTAGTGCCGCCCGCTGAAGCGTTGAACATGCTGCCTGCCGTGTTGTTCGAACAACTAGCAGCAAGAAGTAAAGAGAATAGACCAACGGAACCGGAGACGCGCGCGGACGTTGCCATGCCCTAGAATACCCCGAGACGTACCGGCTGCCATGACATTGTGTCGTTGCAGTTGAGGTAGAGGTTTACGTGCTTGGGTAGAATAGACCTGGTTGGCGATGCCTCGAGGGCGCTGCCCTTCGAGCGCCATCGAAGGGGATTGGCCTGAATGGCTGGTGACATCGCAGCGACGTGCCGAGCATGATCTGAGACAAGCCCGTATCGAGCCCATCGTCGTGGCGAGTGGAGTTCTCCAAAATGCGGGTGTACCGATGATCCATGACACCTCAACGCGGCGGCGAAGCTGCGGCCGATTTCGAAGCCAGGGTAGGAAGGATCGCGTCGCTAACCCATCCATTGCCCGTAACTGGACCCCTTTTTGGCTCATTTGTGCCACGGTCGGATTTGAGTGGCCTGGCCTTCGGGGTCACGGACAAAGGGAATGCGACGCAGGTGGCGCCAGGCGCGACCTCGCCCAACTTTCCAGAACGCCATGAGACCCAGGATGTAGGTGCGACCTCGACCTCGACTCGGCGCTCTCCTTGGTAAGCCGTCTCGAGCCCTTGGAGGCCAGGGGCGTTGCTGTCACTACGGAAGAATCCTGTGACACCAGACGACGTTGGGCGCGTCCTGGTGGCCGATATTTGGACGAGCTTTTCAGCGGTCGCCGCCTCCGGGGGATCCTTGGTTTCGTGTCAGCCGCATCGGATGGGTTGGGTCGATGCGGCGTGCAAACGGCATTGGGGCGGGGGTGGCTCGCCCGGCCAGGGGCGGGATGCGGCCTGAGAGCGCCGCGGCGATCGCACAATCGGCGTAGGCTCTGCTTCCAGGTAGTTGTCCGTGCCAGAACCCGAAGTCCAGTTCGCCCCCGAGAGCGCCGAGGTGTTGCGCGCGCAATTCCACAGCGATTTGCGCTATCGCCGACTCTTCGTTGCGGGTGGGTTCAACTTGACGGATCGGCAACAATGCCTATTGGTCATCGTTCATCCGGAAGGAGGTTCGTTTTCGATTCGGGCTGAAGCTGTGTTCATCAAATCCGAGGAGCCTTTCGCCGGCGTGGGCCTCGAGCTCATCGGACTGGACGCTTCGAGACTCGTCGAACTCGACGCGTTTGTGAACCAAGCAG
>CAYVXY010000002.1:274605-325658 GCA_964454965.1 uncultured Polyangiaceae bacterium
CGGAGAGCCAAGCAGCGGAGAGCCAAGCAGCGGAGAGCCAAGCAGCGGAGAGCCAAGCAGCGGAGAGCCAGGTACCCAATGAAAAGGGGCCAAAGAATCTCTATGAGCGAATTCGGAAGCTGGGCTTGCGCGAACGCGAAATCGTAGCCCGGCAGGGAATGCTATCGGAGCGAGTGGCCCTTGAGCGGACCTTTGGGAGTAGCGTTTGGGAAGCACTCCTGCAAAATCCCCAACTGTCGGTCCCAGAGGTGGCGCATCTGGCGAGAAACGGCACATTGCCCGTGCCGCTCGTGGCAACCATCGTGGCGAACGGCGCTTGGCTAGCAAGCGGGGAGGTGCGCCGCGCCTTGATGAGCAATCCGCGAGTATCCGGGACTCATCTCGATCGGGTGCTCAAGGCCATGCCACGTGTGGAGCTCAAGCAAGTTGCCCAGGCGTCACCTTTTCGCAACCAAGTGCGGGCGGCTGCCAAGAAACTCATCGGAGAATGACCGGCTAGGGCGACGACTGCGCGAGACTCTGCTCACAGGGCTGCCAAGAATGCTCGGCACAGCTGCCGCCCCTTTTGGTGCTATACCGGCGTGTGGAAAACGACACCCCAACTAGCGGATTCGAGAGCATTGCGGGGCTCGAAGTGACGGCGGCAGTCGCGGCAGGGCTCGCCAAGGACGGGATCCGGGCGCCCACCGAGGTTCAATTGGCTGCGATCCCACCGATCCTAGAAGGTCGCCACGTGGTCATCGAATCTGGGACTGGCACAGGCAAGACGTTGGCCTATCTCTTGCCAATCCTGCAGAGACTGGGAAAATGTCCTGAAGGTCGGGCCGTCTGCATGGCACCCGCAACCGAGCTTGCCATCCAAGTCCTTCGTGTTGCTGAGCGATACAAGGAACCAGGGCTCAGCACCGCCGCATTGGTCACCCAGGGCAACCAGCGGCTGCAAGTAACACGGTTGCAGAAGAGCACCCGATTGATCGTCGGAACCCCGGAGCGCATCTTGGAAATGTATGCCAGTCGCAAATTGAAGGGCGTCAACCTGCTCGTTCTCGATGAACCGGAACCCACCCTGGCGAGCCGTGAATCGACTTTCCTGCGTGAGGTTCTGTCGCGCCCGGATCCGAAGCTTCAACTAGTCTTCGTGGGTGCCACCTTCGGCGCCAAGTCCGAGCAATGGATCCGCGAGCTCATGGGGGAAGGGGTGGTACGGACGCGGGTCGCGGACGATCCGCTCAAGACTCGCATCGAGCATTACTTTGTCCGCCTTCGACACGATGGCGAGAAAGATCTCGCGCTGGTGCGGTTTCTGCAACAGAACCATTGTAAGCGAGCGATCGTGTTCGTCAATCAACCCAATCTGATTCGGCATCTGTACCGTTACTTGAGCGAACAGAATCTTTTACCGGTCACCGTGAGCCAAGACCGAAACAAGCAGCAGTGCAAGCAGGCATTGATCGACTTCAATCAGTCGAATGCTCGCGTGCTCCTGACGACGGATCAGGTAGCAACGGGCCTCGACGTAGCCAACGTCGAATGGGTCCTGCATTACGAACTGCCAAGTTCGGCCAAGGCCTATGTGCACCGCGCCGGTCGCACGGGGCGCGCCGGGCAGGCCGGGAAATCCGTCGCCTTCGTCAGCGATGCCGATCGGGTGCAGCTCAAGCGCATCGAGCGCGAGCTCGAGCTGACGTTTCTGGCGTATGGGCGGTAAGGGGACTGCTTGCGCTGCGGCGTTTTGGTGGCGTGTCATGGTGGTCCGGCATATGGTTTGCCACGCCATGACCGGGCCGCGAAAAACGGGAAGGAAGTCGAGCCGCCGCAAAGTGAGCATTAGCGACGCTTCCCGTTGGGTCTTCAACCGTATGGCGGATGTGTACGACGCACGGCCCGCCTACCCGAGTCCATTGGTCGATGCCATCGCCAAGTTGGCTGGTTCGGTGGGCAAGCGCATTGGTGACTTGGGCGCGGGTATTGGCCACTTGGCAATTCCGCTTGCCGAGCGCGGATTCGAGGTGACGGCAGTCGAACCAGCGTACTTGATGCTAGAGCGGCTAAATGCCATTGCGGTCGCGCGTGGGCTCCAGTTGCGCGGCCTGCATGCAGCGGCAGAAGCACTGCCGCTCGAGGCGCATAGTCTGGATGCGGTACTCATCGCGGACGCCCTACACTTCATCGACACAGAACTCGCCGCGCGCGAGATTGCTCGGGTGCTGATTCCCCATGGTGCCTTGGTAGTCATTACCTGTGAACTCGGGGACACGCCGTTCATGCGGGAAGTGACGCGTGTCATGCAAGAGGCAGCGCAACGCAAACCACGTCAGATGGGTTCACGGAGCGCTCAGCTGGCGGGCGTGGCTAAGATACCGCTCTCCGATGAACTCGTCTTTCTCGATGAAACACCCGTGACGCACACTGAACTCGAGCGCATTCTGGCTTCGATTTCCTTCATTGGGCCAGCCATGAACCCCGAACGCACGGCGGCCTTTCGGGCCCGCGTCCATGCCCTCACTGCCGACTACCCCGCGGTGTGGGCGCGCAAATTCACGCTGCAATGGGGCAAGCGGCTTCGAGTTCAGTCGAGCCCCAAGCCTCGCTGTGCGACATCGAACGCTTGAGCGGTCCACTCAGACCCCACGCAACCACTCGGGCTTCAGCGCGACTTTGCCTTGGATCGCGGCATCGACTTGGGCCACGGCTTCGTCTCGATCCCGTGGTAGGCGCGCGCGGATTGGCAGGTAATTGGACGCGTGGTTAGCGTAGAACACGCCGCGCATTTCAGTCTGCGCGATGATGGTGCGCAGTTCGAGCAACATCTCACGCGGGCTCGGCAGTTCGAAGCGACCACTCTCCATGTCTTGGTAAAGCGGTGTACCAGGGATGAGCATGATGCTGAGCGCCCCGACACGGCTCGGGTTCATTGCTGAAAGTGTACGAGCTGTGGCCGCCGCGTGCTCCTTCGAGCGCTCTTTGCCACCCAGTCCGAGCAACACCGTTACGAAGAGCTTGATATTGGCAGCGTGTGCGCGCGCTGCCTGCTCCACATGTAGGCTGGAATCACCGTGCTTCTCCATCCGCTGGAGCGTCGTATCGTCACCGCTTTCGAGCCCCATGTGAAAAAGCTTCAAGTTGAGCGCGCGCAACTCCAGAAGATCCGCGTCGGTCTTTCGCGCCACGCTCTTGGCATTGGCGTAAGTAGCAACCATAATCACGTCGGGGAGGCCATCGCGGATCGCCTCGAGCACCTCAACCAACCGCTGCTGCGGCATCGCCAGTGCATCGCCGTCACAGAGGAAGACTCGGCCAATCCCCGGAAACTCCGAGCGCGCGCGAAGGATATCGTCGCGAATCTCCTCGAGGCTCCTGAGTCGGAAACTCTTCTCGCGGTACATCCCGCAGAATCGGCAGCCATTGTGGGAACAACCCACCGTGACCTGCAGCAGGATGGCGTCGGCTTCGCTGGGGGGGCGGAATAGGCGGCCTTCGTAATGCATTGGAGTCATCCGCCAGTGAGCGTCGGCATACGCCGCGCTTTGAGTTGGCTAATCCTGAGCAGCCAGGCGGTCGCGTAAACTACCGAAATTGATCGAGCACTGACGCGACGAGCGGTCGGTCCAGGGCACCGGCAGGGGCGCGCAGGGTTCCGTCTACCCCTTCACCGTAGGTAGGGGCTTGGACTTGGTAGATGATTCCGGTCGGCAGTAGCCCGGAGTGACTGTGGAGCAAGGAAATGGCTGCTTCGAAACTCGAAGTATCGTGATTGGGATCGATATCGACGCACTGTGCCTTAAAGTAGTCCTTGGTGGCCTCTTTGTGAAAGGTTACACAAGGACTAAGGACGTTGATGAAGCTCATTCCGCGGTGGATCAATCCTTGATAGAGCACTTCAGACAACGCGGTAACGCTCCAGCTCACCGTCTGGGCCACGAAGCTAGCTCCCGCGGTTAGAGCAACCCAAGGTGGGTCAATCGGCGCCTCCCAATTGCCATGCGGCGTCGACTTCGAGCAAAGGCCAGTGCGACTAGTGGGAGCGGTTTGCCCCTTGGTCATCCCATAGATCTGATTGTCCATCAACACGTAGGTGATGTCGACGTTTCGTCGCATCGTGTGCATGAAGTGGTTGCCCCCGATGGCGAGGGCATCCCCATCGCCACCCGTGGCAATGACCGTCAAATCCGGACGGGCAGTCTTGAGGCCGGTGGCAACACTTAGACCTCGCCCGTGAGCAGAATGAAAGCCAAACGTGTTCATGAAGAAGGGGAAGCGGCTGGAGCAGCCAATTCCCGAGACAATCGCCACATCGTGCTCCGAGCGGTTCAGCCTTACGAGGGCGCGGTCGAGCGCGGTCAATACCCCGAAATCTCCGCAACCTGGGCACCACGTGGGCTTCTTATTCGAGGTGTAGCTCTTGCGTGTCTCAGTCAATTTGGTCTCGCTTTGCAACGTCATGGGGGACTCGTGTCAGCCGGCGGCTTGCATGAGGTTGTCGACTCTTTTGCCCACGGCACTCTGTAGTGCCTGCTTGATCTCGGCGGAGGAGTAGGGAACCCCGTCGTCGCGCGTAATGCCTACGACCTCGACTCCATGCGCCTGCAGAGCGCTGGCGCAATTGGCGCGGATGAGCTTGGTGAATTGCTGCGATTCGTTCGCCTCGCACACGTACAGAGTGTCAATCCCTGAGGCAATGAGTTCACCGAGCGCGTGCGACGGAAGCGGCCAGAGCACACGAGGGAAGAGATATCCAAGGTTCCAGCCCTCGGCCCTTAGCTCCTCGACGGCTTCCATCGCGGCTCCGGCCGTTGTTCCCCAACTGATGAATCCGAACGGCTTGCTTCCGGTCACTGCGCGATCCGTCGCCGCAGCGTTCGTTAGACTTCGCTCAACGGCAACCATGCGTTGTTGGCGACGCTCGACATTGGCAACTCGCTGAACCGGCTCGAAACTCGGTTGTCCGAATATGTCGTGTTCGAGTCCGCCAGTTCGGTACATCCCCCCCGGGGTGCCGGGGATGGACCGCGTAGACGCGCGGCCGTCTGCAGTAGGCTGATACCGGCAAAATGCTGCCGAAGCGTCCCCGTCCGACGAGAACAGGGGCTCGGCGTAGAGGGCAATCTCGTCGAGCGCGGGCAGCTCGACGGTCTGCATTCGGTGACTGAGCGACTGGCTTGAAAGCACGATCACCGGGAGGTGAAACTCGTGCGCAATGTTCACTGCGCGAATCGTCTCCTTGAAACAATCGCTGACGGATTGAGGTGCCAAAACGACGCGCGGTGAGTCTCCGTGAGCACCATAGACGGCGATGTTGAGATCTCCCTGGCCGTCTTTGGTTGGCATGCCCGTCGAGGGGCCCGCCCGCTGCACGTTGACCACGACGATGGGCAGTTCGGCCATTGCGGCCAGGCCCAGGAGTTCCGTCATCAGGGACAGCCCTGGACCGCTTGTAGCCGTCAATGTCTTGGCTCCGCCGAAAGCAGCACCAATGCACATGCCAAGGCTGGCAATCTCGTCCTCTGCCTGCAAGGATCGGCCGCCCACCACAGGTAGGTACTTGGCAAGAACCTCCATGATCTCGCTGGCGGGGGTGATCGGATAGCCCGCATAGAACCGCACGCCGCCGACGATGGCGCCGAGTGCCACCGCTTCATTTCCAGAAATTAGGAGCCGAGAGGGGCCTTGCGAAGGTTTGAGGCGCCATCGCTCGAGCTCCATGTTCTGCGCCGGCGATGCCGCAAACCCCGCATGCAAGGCGCGTTGAGCAGCCGCGGCCACCTCTTCGCCCTTTTTGGCAAAGTGCTCGTGAACCACTTGCACTGCAGTTGATTCATCGATCCCCAAGAGAACCATGAGGAGGCCAGCCGCGACAAGATTGCGGTTGCGTGTCGAGCCGCTCTCGCTCGTTGATACGGCGTCGAAATCGACTGCCAATGGTACGACACCGCTGGGCAATTCCGAGCTGTTGGGCGGACAGATGAGGAGGCCTTCTGCGACGAGCGCCTGCACTTGGTCCACGACAGCCTGATCATTGAGGGCCACCACGATGTCCGGCGAATTTCCAGGCGAGGACACCTCGCGACTCCCGAGCTTGAGTTGAAAGGAGGATTGTCCTCCGCGGACCTCGGCCAAGAAGGAGCTCAACGTGCAGACATTGAAACCGCAACGCGCCGCGGCCTTCGCGACAATGGTTCCCATGGAGAGAATGCCATCTCCAGCGCTGCCCTCCAGACGCACGACCATCGATTCACGCATGTCCATACCTTGTTTTTGATTGGGGGGGTCTTGTCGACAAACCGGATTGAGCAGCGAAAGCAAACCGGCTCACTTGGGTGACCAAGCCTGCCGTTTGCGCAGCAGCCTTGTCCGTCCGGGAGCCGTCGGCTTGGGGGTCTAGCCTGCGGGAGAAATGCGTCAACTCGAAGCGTTGCGCGGCACAGCAATTGGCGTGAGAGGGAAGCGATTTGCGCAAAATTTGGCGTGTTGCTGGATTTGCTCTGCATCAATGCGCAGATAATGCGCAAAGCCTTCGAATTCACCACGATGGAATGGGTCATCGCTGAGCAAACCGTAGTGCGGTTAGCCGGATGATTTCGATTCCATTCGACATGACTCCCAAACGCACGATACGCACCGCACACCTGCATGACACGCACAGGGACCCTAAGTCGGGTTCCACAAGCAACGACTCCTGTATGGTCATCTAGGCACGCGCCACCAGCTATAGGCTTCCCAGTCGTGCCAAGGGAGGCGAGGTCACAAGTAGGGTAAGCGACCATCGGGGACGAAACCTGACTTGGTACGTCAGTCGCGCGGCAGACTAGCTACCACGCTGCAATGCAGGGTAGAACGAGACCGGTAGCTTCCAGGATCAGATCGACGCAGACGGAAGGAGAACGCATGCGCAGCAAGCTGGGTGGGCATAGGGCCTTCCAAGGTCGGGCCGCCGCGACAGTTGGTCTGGCTATTGTGCTCTTTGCCGGGTTGATCTTTGCCTATCTACTGCCGCAACAGGAACGGCTGATCATTGAACGTAAGAAGGAGATGTTGCGCGAGTTGACGGCATCGGCCGTGAGCATGCTAGCCGAGCACGAGCGTGATGCGCGCACTGGTGCGGTATCGGAGCAAGATGCTCGCCGACTAGCTGTCGCTCGACTGAGGGACATGCGCTACGGGCGAGAGGGGAAGGACTACTTCTGGATAACGGACCATCAACCGCGCATGGTCATGCACCCCTACCGGCCTGACCTGGAGGGCAAGGATCTAGGGGAATATCGCGATCCTGATGGCAAAGCCCTCTTCGTCGAGGCGCGCAGCAAAGTGGAGGCGCATGGCGATGGCTTCATCGAGTATCGCTGGCAATGGAAGGACGACGTCGGGCGGGTCGTTCCGAAGCTCAGCTACGTACGCGGGTTTCCTGCCTGGGGCTACATCATCGGCACCGGTGTGTACTTGGATGACGTTCACGAAGAAATGCGAGGGCTACGCACAAGGCTCTTGACCGCTACGTTAGCGATTCTCGCAGCCATCGTGCTGCTTATGCTGTACGGACTCAAGCAAACGCTAGATGCCGACGCACAGGCGCGCCAAGCGTTGCAGGGTCTAAAGGATTCTGAGCAGAAGTACCGATTGCTTTCCGAAGCAGTGGGTGAGGGGTCATTGTTGGCTGCCGAAGGCAAAGTTCTTCACCCCAACCGCGCGCTGCTGGAGCTTCTGAATTGCAGCGCCGAGTCCCTTGTTGGCAAACCACTAGCATCGCTCTTCGTCGACCCAGATGCAGCTCGACTCCTCGATGGCGCCTTGTCCCATGCGACGGAAGGCATGGTCTGGCAGCGAGAAATGCAAGTGGTTACGCCTGCCAACGTCGTGCTGGAAGCAGAAATCACCGTCTTCGCGGTGGAGATCTTGGGCCAAAGAGGCCTGAGCCTGGTGGTGCGCGACCTCAGCGCGGGCAAGCGCTTGGCGCGGGAATTGGCGCGCAGCCGGGAGCGCTCGAGTTGGTTGGCAGCCAGCCTGGGACTTGGACTTTTTCGGGCTGTCGCAGATGACTCGTGGCAGCTATTGGAGGCCGACGCTGCATTGGGTCGGATGCTTGGGCTAGCGCGGACCCAGGAGTTGGTGGGAAAGTCCTTGCTGGGATTTCTTGCCGATCCGAGCGAAGCTGAACAGCTGCGAGTCGAACTCGCAATGGGATCGGCGATTCGTGGACGCATTGTACGCATTCGAGACCGAGACGGACGCATTCGGACCTGGTCGATTTCGGCGGCGATCGCCCCAGCTGAGGAGGCGGTTGCATCGGTTATCGATGGACTGATCGAGGACGTCACCTGGCGCAAGGAGGCCGAGTTGCGTCTCGGTACTCGCCAAGACCCCGAACATGCTGATCTGCTTTCCGATGCGCGACCGGTGGCGGCGTTAGCGCGACCGGCACTCTCTTGCGCCATGGACGTGACGATTGCAGCAGCAGCGGCCCTACTGGCGCGCAAGAATGAGAACGCTTGTCTGGTGTTAGCACCGGACGGTTTGGTGATGGGAATGCTGTCGTGGAAGACGCTGGGCACCGCGCTTATTCCGGGTGGGCCGGGACTCGAGATGCCATGTCACCAAGCCATGGTGGCGCCGGTGCCGGCATTAGCTGGGGATGCTCCGCTGTTCGTCGCGCTGCATTTTGCGACTACGCGCAATTTGCCAATCGTTCCCATTCGACAAGCTGACGGCAGCGTTCAGACCATGGTGAGGACCTCAGATTTGCTCGACGCGCAGGGGCGAACTTTGCCTTCGTTGCTGCGCGAAATTGCCGATGCCACGAGCGAAGAGGCTCTGCTTGAGGCGCATGCCCGAGTCCCCGGTCTCGTGAGCACGTTGCGCGAGAGCGGAGCCAGTCCCGCACCATTTAGTCGGACTTTGACGGCTCTGTCCGACGCCTTCACCAAGCGTGCGCTTGACCTGACTGTGGCACGGTTGGGGCCGCCCCCCGGGCGGTTCGCATTTCTCGCTCTGGGGAGCGAAGGTCGGGGCGAACAGACTTTGGTGACGGATCAAGACAACGCTCTCATCTGGGACGACGTGGATCGAGCCCTGGTCAAGGATGCTTCGCGCTATTTCGTCGCTTTGGGCGAAGCGGTCAATGCTGCGTTGGATCGCGCTGGCTACGCCTACTGTGGTGGCAAAGTTATGGCGGGAAATCCCGAATGGAACATGCCGCTGTCGCGCTGGAAGGAGACGGTTGCGCGGTGGATTCAGGCGGCGGATCCCAAGGCTCTGCTGGGGGTGAACATCTTCTTCGATTTCAGGTCTGTCACTGGGGAGCCGGCTTTGGTCGACGCGTTGCGGTCTCACATCCAGATGCTCTTGCTGAACAACCACGCTTTCTTTCACAACTTTGCCAGCAACATACTCGAGTATCGACCACCGCTCGGTTTCTTTGGCAAGATCCTCACTGAAACAGAAGAGGGTCATGCTCCGGCCTTCAACGTCAAAGCGGCATTGGTTCCGCTCGTGGCATTTGCACGGCTCCTTGCCTTGCGACATGGCGCAGTGGCGTCGAGCACGCTCGAACGGTTGGGCCTGCTCAAAGAACTCGGAGTCCTCACTCCGATGGGGCATGACGAGCTGGTCGATGCCTTTTCCTGCCTGATGGGCCTCCGACTTCGACATCAAGCGTCGCGTCTGGCGGACGGTCATGCGCCCGATAATTTGGTCGATCCAAAGGGACTGAGTCGCCTTGAACTCGCGCGTTTGAGGGAAGCTCTCGGGCAAATCCAGATCGTGCAAGAACGGGTCAAATTGGAATGGATGCGCAAGGAATCCTAGCCGACTTGCGAAGGCCAAATCCGTGAGGCTCGCTATCCTAGGGGATGCTCACGGCAATTGGAATGCGCTCAACGCGCAGCTTATCCAGGCGCGCGACTACTTGGGGGTCGAGGCGGCGATTCAGGTCGGTGACTTGGGGCTCGACCGTCAGACGCTCGAAGACTTTGCCCGAACGACAAGGCGTTTCGCTTTGCCAATGCATGCCATTGATGGAAATCACGAAGACCACGCGTATTTGGCTCGAGCGATCCGGCGCGGCACGATCAGGTTATGGGCCGAGCAGATGAACCTATTCGTTCAACCGCGTGGCTCCACCATCAGGGTCGGAGAGAGTACGGTGGGGTTTGTAGGTGGCGCGCTGCATGTCGTTCACCCGCAGCAGCATGGTCTCCTCTCAGGGGCGCCCAACTATCTGACACGCAAACAGGCTCTAATGGCAGCTGAACTGTTCAATCGAGAGCGACCGACGCTGGTTGTGACGCACAGCTGTCCCTCGGGCATCGGTATCGGCATGCGGGGCACCCCAGCATTTGATCTCGGTCTGTTCGAGAATGTCATTCAGGCTGGCTTTGACCCGGGTCCCGTAGGAGATCGGGGGGAAAGTGCGTTGCGGCTGCTGTGGGACCACCTGGAGTACAAGCCAAACACTTGGGTATTTGGCCATTTTCACGTCGAATGGTCGGTACAGATCGGCGAGACTCGTTTTGCGTGCGCGCCCACTGTCGAGTCCAGGTCGCGAGTGCTGTGGTGGGACAGCGATACGGGAATTTTGGAGGCCCAAATCATCTAGCGTAGTGGTTCTGGTTGAACCACTACTACTGCTTTACTCAATCGTCGCAAATGTATAGTCTGCCGTCCAACTCAGACTGACCGGAGGACCAAATGGGCAACATCAAGGAACATTCCGTCGAACACGTAGAGACGGAAAGCGAAGCGACCATCGCGCGCAACGCGAAGAACGCTATCTACCTGTTCTTCGTCTACGTCGCTTTCTACGCGGCCTTCATGTACCTGAGCGCTTTCGAGCCGGCAGTCATGGCTACCATGCCGTTTGGCGGGCTGAACCTTGCCCTCGTATACGGCATGTTTCTAATCGTCCTAGCCTTGATTTTGGCACTTATCTACATGTGGATGTGCAAAACCACCAACGACAAACCGTCGAACTGACAGAACGCACAGGAAGACCAAATGCTATACGATCGTTCAATCGGTGCTGTCGTCATCTTTGCGCTGTTCGTCGCCATCGTTCTCGGCTTGAGCTTCTTCTTGGGTCGCCGCGCCAAGTCGGCCAAGGCTTACTATGCAGCTGGGGGTCAGATCCATTGGTTCGTCAATGGCGTAGCCTTCGCCGGCGACTATCTTTCCGCGGCATCCTTCCTCGGGATCTGCGGGATGATCTCGTTCTATGGATACGATGGGTTCCTCTACTCAATCGGCTACCTCGCCGGATGGATTGTCGCGCTGTTCGTGATTGCGGAACCTCTCAAGCGCATGGGTCGCTACACCTTCGCGGACGCGCTCGACAACAAGTTCCAGTCTCGCGGAATCAAGCTAACAGCAGCGATTAGCACCCTTGTCGTCAGTATCTTCTACTTGATTCCACAAATGGTTGGTGCGGGCGTGCTCATCAAGCCCTTGCTTGGATTCCCGCACCACGTGGGTGTATTGATGGTGGGCGTTTTGGTCATCCTCATCGTGGTGACGGCGGGCATGGTGTCCACGACCTGGGTGCAGTTCATCAAGGGGTCGCTTTTGGTGTTCTTCTGCACCATCCTGACCTTTCTCATCCTCAACCGTGGCTTCACGACGCAGCCGCTGAATTCATCCGGCGTGGCCATTCCAGGTTTTCGGACCACCACGATGGCTCAGCTGGCGGCCGATCCGGAACAGGAGGCTCTGCCGATGGATGGTGGTTGGGCGAAGAAGCCGTACTTGCGAACGCGCAACAAGGCGACTTCCGAGGTAACTACCTGGCGAAGGAACTCGGAGAAGAGTGATGCGCTCACCGAGACGCAGACCTTGACCTTACGTAGCGGCAAGAAACTCGTCAATGGCCTGCCACAGGGGTGGGGGACTGGTGAAATAGATTTGCGTTCCGTCGGTCACGTGAAGTCATTGCCCGGTGGTGTTACCGAGACGGGTTCGCAAGGGCCTCTCGAGTATCTTCGCACCCTTCAGGGCGCGGAAGTGGTGCTCTGGGCCAACGAAAAGATCACCGAAGTCGATGGTGCTGCGACCACCGTATACTACCAGAAGATCGGCAAGGGTAGCGACTTGCTGCTGCCGGGTGCGAGTCCCACTTTCTCGGGTCTGCGCAGCAACGATTTCTGGAAGCGCTTGGACTTCCTGTCGCTCATGCTGGCGCTCTTTGCCGGTACCGCCAGTCTTCCTCACATCTTGATTCGGTACTATACGGTTCGGGATCAAGCGAGTGCGCGTAAGAGCACCGTCGTTGGGATTGCCAGCATTGGCTTCTTCTACGTGCTCACTCTCTACATGGGACTCGGCGCCATGACCAGTGGCAGCATGGACCCCACCAATAACAACATGGCGGCACCGTTGCTCGCCAAGAGCTTCAGTCCTTTGCTTTTTGCTATCATTTCGGCCATCGCTTTTACGACCGTCCTCGGTACGGTCAGTGGCTTGATTCTTGCGGCAAGCGGCGCAGTTGCTCACGATTTGATGACCAATGTATTCAAGATGCAGATGGAGGACAACCGAAAGGTCCTCATGGGTAAGCTCACTGCCGTCGTCGTTGGTATCATTGCTATGGTACTTGGTATCGTCTTCGAGAAGATGAACGTCACGTTCCTGGTGGGTTGGGCTTTCAACATCGCGGCGTCAGCGAATCTGCCTGCCCTCGTCATGCTGCTCTTCTGGAAGGGCACCACGAAGCAGGGTATTGCGACCGCCATCGTCGTCGGTATGCTTTCATCGCTCGCTTGGATTCTGCTCTCGGCGCAAGCCTTCAAGGACGTATACGGACTCGATCCGAAACTGGCGGTGGTTCCCTTTAGCCAGCCCGGATTGGTGACGATCCCACTTGGCTTCGTCGTGCTAGTCCTCGTGTCGCTTATGACTCGCTCAAAGGCGGCCTCCGCGCCGAGCGCCGCCATGGCAGCCGAGTAGCAGAACCGTTCGCGGATTCGTATCGGCCCTCGGAGATGCACGTTCTCTGGGGGCCGTTGCGTTATCGGCGATTCGAGCCAATTCAACGATGCGTTGAACTAGCCGTCAAGTGGCCTCTTTCGGGTCAATGAACGGAAAAGGTCGTTGTCGATAGGGACGCAGTAGTGGCCGAATTGCGGGACGCTGCTCAATATACGCGGGGCCCGTGCCTTGGATCCATTCCGTAAAGTGACGTTTCAAAGCATCGGGTTGCCAGCGATTGGCCGGCGTCGGGTCAAAAACGGGCACACCCTGCTCCAGCTTTCCGGACGCCAAACACAGTGGACATTCGACGCCATTGGGCGTGAAACGAAAGAAATCCGCGCCGCATACTGGGCAGCAACCGGGCTTGCCTTTTGCCCGAACTGTCTCTCCTGACAACGCGCGGTGCAGGCGCTCCCCTGCTGCTCGCGCTCGTTCCATGTTGGTTGCGTCGAGCAGGACTGCACCGGGGCCAGCGCCATAGGCCAAGAACGAATCGACCAAATAGAAGCCTTGGCTCAAGACGGTGCAGTTGAGCAATGGCACCAACATTTCGCTCCAACGCGGAAGCCCCGCGACACCGACCGTCACGGCGGGTTTCGGTGGCAGCCATTCGCTGCGCGAAAGGTACAGGATCAGGCGATCGGCAATCAGCTTCAGGGGCCCTGGTGGCAATAGCGTGTAGGCGGGGGCGCCGAGGATCAGGGCGTCAGCTGCGCGGTATTCCGACAGCAAGAAGTCCATGTCGTCGTCGAGCGGGCAGGGCCCTGCTTCCTCCATGGCGCAGGCCATGCAGCCATTGCAGTAAGCGAGGTGTAGATCAGTGAGGCGCAAGAGGCGCACCGTGGTTTGCGGAGCCGATGCGACTGCCGCCTTGGCGACTTCCGTGACCAGAAGCTCGGTATTTCCCCAAGTACGACTAGAACCAATAAGACCCAGGATTTTCATGACGACTCGAGACAGAACGCAACAACATGAGTCAAACTAGCAGGGCTCTACCCCGGCTGTCATGCCCAAGTTTACGAATGGGGCAATTTCACGCGCGTCGACGCGCTGCTCGTCAGGTGTTCGTACCCTGCGGCGCGAAGCGCATTAGCTTAGAGCGTACCCACTCGCCCCGTCACGCTCGCGCTTGCCTGGATTGACACATCAATGCGCATCGAAGCATTTACGGAGGCATTACTTGCCGCAGCAATGCAAGCGAGCGCTTGGGCGCCAGCTTGACCCACCACTTGAGGCAATTGAGACCCGACGCTCACGACTACGCGAGCACTCTGCGTCAGGCGCTTACCGAGTGCGAGCTCCGCGTGCAGAAGTTGTGGAAGATTGACCTGAAGCGTGCGCGCCAGACGCAACGCCAATTCGGCATTCTGTGACGCGGTAACGGAGACCTGGGCTGGAGTGCAAGAGGCCTGGAATTCCGCACGCGCGTTGCAGCTTGCGTTGCACTCGGCATCTACGCGCGGCGCCTGAACGTAGCCTTGACACTGCGGCGATTGCCAAGTTCCTTGGCAGTTGGCGTGGCAGGTTCCGTCGCACCTGCCATTGCAGGTTCCGAGACATCGACCAACGCATTGACCGTTACTTGACTGTCCTTGGCACTGTCCTTGGCATTGTCCCTGGCAGTTGGCATCACATTGGCCCCGACAGGTGCCGCTACAGAATCCACTCAACCGGGCTGGCTCGCATTCCGCTACGATTCTTCCAGGGTCAACTACGGCTGAACACACCCCGTCACAGTTCGCCTTTGCCTGTAGATTGGTTTGGCATTGGGGGGGCGATGCCTGGACACGCACGGTCAGACCTTGCCGCATGATGGTATCGATCTGAGCAGACACGGCCGCACAGGCAGCCTGCGCCCCCGCGCCGGGTTGATTGGGATTGCTCGGGTTCAGCTGCGACGGATTGACCCCCAGATCGGCGGCTATCGCACGACAGGCATAGGAGACTTCATTCTCCATCTGCACAGATACTGCGACGAGATCATGCGATGCGGCGAGGAACGTCCGGATCTTCGCGTCCGCAACGGCATTCTGTGAGACGCGCATGCTCAGCGGCTCGGCTGCGCTGAGGGCTGGGCACGTGGCCCCGAGTGGACCGTAGATCCCACCTTCGAAGCAGCCGGCGAGCAATCCCAGACTGCTCACGCCGAGCAGCGCTCTCGGGATCCCTCGGAGCGATTGCCAGGTGGAGCATTCCGCGTGGTGATGCATGGTGGCATTATAGCGTTCGAATCTTGGACGAGACGAGGAGTTTGCGGGCCGAGGAGCGAAATGAGGGCCGTCTCGGCTCGTGACACGCTCGAGTGAGGGACAATCCAAAGAAATGCGCCGTGGTTCCATTGAGCTACATTGGCAGGTTGATGATGATGCGACTGCCGGATCTCACCCACCGCCCACGGCTACCACGCGAACGTGGATGCAATTCGAACTCGTACGCGCGCGCGTTGTGTGCTTCTCCTGGCCCGGGTGCAAGGTGTCGAGTCGTCGACATGATTGCTCTGAATACGATGCGTTGAGCCTCGGCAAGACTTGGGCGTCGACCGGATCGGACCATACTCTCCAATCTGAGCCCCGCCGTTCGGAGAGCGTTGCGAGCGAGATGGATGAAGCGTTGAGCCTGGGGTAACCCGAGCTCTTCCTCGGTCTCGAGTTCGCCACCAAGGATTTTGCCCAGGAGCCCTCCCAAGAATTGCTCTTGGATCTCGCGATTGCGTCTGCCGAACAGGCCACCCAGGAGATTGCCAATGAACTGCTCCTCCTCTTCGGTTTCCAATTCTCGCTTGCCAAGCAGACCACCCAAGAGCCTGCCAATGAACTGCTCTTCCTCTTCGCTCTCCGCTTCCACTTCACCGAACAAGCCACCCATGACCTTACCGATGAACTGCTCGCGCTCGAATTCTGCGCGCGTTCGAGCTCGACGGCGCAGCCGGCGGCGTGATCGGCGGCGTGATCGGCGGCGTGATCGGCGGCGTGCTGATTGTTCGCTTCCGCTTCCGCTTCCGCTTCCGCTTCCGCTTCCGCTTCCGCCCGTGCTTGCGCCACCGTCACCGCCCTCCGTGCTGTCTTCGGAGCCGTCACCGCCTCCCAACAGACTTGCTGCTAGGTTCTTGACGAGTGGCCCGGCTACCTTCGAAAGAATGGGCATTGCCGCCTTGAGTGCGGGCAGCAAGAGTGGAAAGAAATGGTCGAGTTCCTCTTCAGACTGGATCTCGAGCAACTCGCGAGCAAGTTCCATCTCTTCGAGTTCGGTGCTGCCGGGCTGGCCCGTATTGCTGCGCATCAATGCTTGCATCATCCTGCTCCTGTCGGTTTGGGAAGTGACCGCGATTCATCGATCCACTCATTGGGGCCCGAATCGCCTTTGCTGGCGCCCAGCAATGCTCGTGCCAGCACACGGCAGCGCGGCAGGGTCGACCCGATTGCGCTCCAACGCTGGCAATGCGAGTTGCCAGCCCGCCGCTCTGCGACGAAGGTAGCTTCGGGTCTAGTGACCGCTCACGAAGCGAGCTTCGTTCGCGGTTGAGAGGGGTACGGTCTTCGTCGCGCTGCCGGAACAAGCGGGATGGCTCAGAACTGCGCCAGCTGCGGTGCCTCCACAGGTTCGGCACGGATCGTGAATTGGACGCCATCGGACTCGGCAAGAGTGCCGGGCTCCGAATCGGAAAAGGAGTGAGCATCATGCATGATCTCGACCGAACTATGGGGCGCACAAATATGGAATCCGAGTTTGCCGGATACCAGGGCGAAGAGGAATTCGAGTACGAGGCCGAGGGTGAAGAGGAATTCGAGTACGAGGGCGAAGAAGAGTTCGAGGTCCTACACGAAGAAGAAGTAGATGAACTCGCTTCCGAACTGCTCGGTGTCTCGAACGAGGAGGAACTCGAACAATTCTTGGGCGGTTTGATCAAGAAGGTGGGGAGCGCCGCGGGCAAATTCATCAAGTCGCCTGTCGGTCGCAAACTAGGTGGAATGCTCAAGGGCGTGGCCAAGAAGGCCCTTCCCATTGCGGGGCAGGCGCTGGGCAATCTCGTCGCTCCCGGTGTGGGCGGCGCGATTGGGGGCCAGCTTGCGTCGGCAGCAGGCTCGATGTTTGGGCTCGAATTGGAGGGTCTCAGCTACGAGGACGGTGAATTCGAAGTCGCCAAGCAGTACGTGCGTCTTGCTGCAGATGCCGCGAACACGGCCGCACACGCGCCGGCTGGTGCTGATCCGCGGGCGGTTGCTAGCCAAGCCGTCCATGGCGCAGCACAGAAATTCGCTCCAGGATTGCTCGCTGGAGCAGGCAAAGCTTCGGGCGCTTCGGGCGCATCGAGCGGTCGTTGGGTGCGCAAGGGACGTCGCATTGTCGTCTACGGAGCCTGACGTATGTCCCGAGACGCATCGCCAATTCGACTGATTGCACAGGAAGCCCGAGCGCTGCTCGATCGCCTCTCGCGCATCAAATCGTTTGCCCTTCAGGAAACGATGGTGCCAGCGGCAGCGCTCAGTCCCGAGGCCCAATCGGCAGTAGAATGGCACCTGGCGCGGACCGTGCACCGCCTGAAGCACCGAGGTAGCGACTTCGTTCGCTGGATCAACAGCGAGGAAGCTGCTGCCATGGACCCCGCCGAGTGTCAGAAACGGTTCACGTTGCTCAGGCTCCGGTTCAATTCCGTCCTTTGTCACGTGGACATCTTCAGCGAAGCAATCAGTCAGCGTAGCGAGGCGGAAACTGGCGTTTGGCTCAGTGGACTCGATGTGGTCTGTCGAGATGCGTTGTCTCTCCCTGGCTACATCGAGCCGCCGCCCATCGTCTGTTACCTGGCGCGCGGCCCAGGTGCGGCGATTCGACGTGCCAGAACGAGGCTTCCGGGTGGTGGACAGAATCCAATCGCCATCATTCGTGTGCCACGCGAGCGTATGATCAGCAGTAGTCTGGCGTCGTCGCTGATTCACGAGGTGGGTCACCAGGGTGCGGCATTGTTGGGGCTCGTCCCGTCATTGCGGCAGGCGATTCGCGAACGGGTGCCACGTGGCGTCGATTCGCGAACCTGGGAACTGTTTGGCCGGTGGATCTCGGAAATTGTCGCCGATTTTTGGTCGATATCGAAGGTCGGAGTCACCTCGACCGCGGGCCTACTGGGCGTCGTCAGTCTTCCCTGGCCGTTCGTGTTTCGGTTCAACCCCGACGACCCCCACCCGGTACCGTACCTCCGAGTCAAACTGAGCGCTGCCATTGGCGACGCCCTGTATCCACACTCGCAGTGGCGACGCCTCAGCCAGATCTGGACGAGCCTTTACCCAACCTCCGTGCTGACGCCGGAACGACAGCAATTCATGAAGGACGTTGAGTCGTGCTTTCCCGCACTGATTGACCTCCTGGTCAACCATCGCCCAAAGGCGTTGGGTGGTGCCATGCTAGCGGAATCGCTGGCCTCACCGGAGCGAACCCCCGAGCGGCTAGCGAAACTGCACGAGCGATTGGGCAAGTGTGTCTCGAGGCTTGGCCGCCTACCACCCAGTTTGGCCTTTGCCGTCGTAGGTCAGGCGCGTGGGGACGGCGTGATTACGCCGGAGCAAGAAGGCGACATGTTAGCAGCGCTACTGCGCCTTTGGGCTTGGCGTAGCACGGTAGATGCCAGCGAAGCCTGTGCGGCCAACAGGAGACACGGAATTGGAAAGAGCCCAAAGACTGGCCGATTCACAGCCGAGACCGTGCGCTAGGCGCATTCTCTGGCGTTGCATTTAGGAGGATATCATGTCGAAATTTGTGATTCATCCGAAGATAGATACCGATAACACGAGCGTGAGTCGAACGTTCATGGCGATGCGTAGGAATGACGGAGGGCAGACCGTTGGGCTGCAACCCGGGAGTGGCAGACTGCTATGGTATGTCAAGCGCGTCGAGACGCCGGATGGCAAGAATCTCGAGGGAAAGGAAAGACTCTTGCGTCCTGATGAGTTCACGTCCCGCGAAGTCAATGGGTCGACCATTGATCTTAACATCACCAACCTCAAATCGGGGAAGTACCAGATATGGGCCAAGATTGAGGATGCGGACGAGTTTGAGCAAGCTGAGTTCAACGTCACGGAGCTTCCCAGACTAGTCGATGCCAATAGTCTTGCCCACCGCGCCTCGGGTGCCGGTGACGAAGGCGGTCGCGGTCGCGACCATGGCTATACAGGTGGAGGAGAAGGCAATGGTCATGGCAACGGTCATGGCAACGGCCATGGCAACGGTCATGGTCACCGCCACGGCCAGGACCCGGACAACACCTTGCGCGTGGGCCTTGCCCGTGCCGAGACTCGGGAAACGAGTGACGAACCACTCTGGATTGCCATTCGCAACAGCACCGACCAATTGGGCTACACGGCGTACGAGGATTTTGTTGGCACTGTGCTGCCTAGGTCAATGCCGGAGTTGCGAGCGAAGTATCGGGGAGAATTGGAAGAAGTTTCTGATACCCAGAAGGTTACCAAAGAGGAGCTCTCGTGGATGGTGTCGAGTTTCGGACAGTACCCCGTGCTGCGGAAGGCAACGGAAGTGTTCGTGATGACTCGATGCGCCGTGCTTCCGACGGACCCTTGGTATGCCGCGAATCGGACGGAGGAAGAGGCAAGGTTCGGGCATGACTTGCCGGCGGTCTTTTCGGGCATGTGGAAAGACTACGCGACCCTGCCCCCAAGTGTCCCGGCAGAAGAGCGGATCCTGCCATACCTCGATATCATCCGGCGCAAGCTGGGCGAAGTGGCTTGTCGTGACGTTAGGGGCTGCAAGCTCGTCGACGAACAGATGGAGCTGCTCCAGCGCAAGCTGGTCTATCCCTGCATGATGGAGCTCATCTGGTCCTACTGGCATGAAGAAGGCATGTTGGTTCAGACGATGAACGCGATCGCTCAGCGTTTTCAGAATGTCCGGGCGCCGGGTTCGGACCGCGATCCGCTCGCACAGCTTGAGATTGACCCACTTCGCGGACTGAACCAACTCATGTGGGGTTACGTTCAAGACGAAGCGAACCGCCTCAGCGTGCTGCGGCGGGCACACGAATATGACCACCACTATGGATTCACCCTTCATGGCAAGGCAGTGGCCGATTTGCGCACGGCCGACCGTCGGTCGAAGTTCCTCGAATCCTTCCACAACCTATTGTCGGCCTGCTATCGGTTCTATCGAGAGGACGACCATACGACGGTCATTGGGGACGCATTCCCTGTGCTCAACGCCGTCAAGGAGACTCACTACCTCTTGTCTCATGGTGCGCACAATCAGTTCGGAGATCTGCCTGCCACGGCTCGGCAAGAAATGCTCATGCAGCAGTACCTGTTGTCGCGGCCGGAGATGCGCGAGTTCCTTGGCGGTAGAATCATGGTTCCGTATCCGGAAACATGGATGGATCGTGTGGATGTCGTGAAGAAGCTGAAGGGATGGACGGACACGAGTGTGGTCCACTTCCGCGACCTGGGGACCTTTGGCGAGCAGATCGTGCTTTCGATTCGCTATGGATCATGGAGTACGATCAATGATCCGCGGAACGCCGCCAACTGGGCACGCTACTGGCGGGCCGAGATCCAGGCGTACATTCACGCCTACCGAGCCGTCACCGGTGTTGATCTGACGGCAGATACCATTGACGAACGGCGATCGGCCGATCGGTTCTTGCCGCCATCGGTACACCTTCGCAACAGGCTGATCGCTCAAGCCGGCAAATGAGCCGCCCATGTCTCGACTTCACTTCGGCCTTGTATCTCGGGATGCATCACCCGAGGTCGACGCTCGGCGAGTTTGCCTCGTTGACCACCGGGGTTCCCGCCGCGTTGCGGGAACCACCGGGGGTCGGCGTGGTGAATCGTGCTGTCGCCTCGCTGGTCGGTATGGACCGCGCGCTAGTGTTCCCGTCGACGCTGCACCTGTTCTCCGACATATTCTTTCAGGCAGTCGACTCGAGCGACTTGATCGTATGGGATGCAGGGCTCTACCCGATTGTGCAAAGTGCGCTCGAATCAGCTGTGGCGCGGCGGGGTCTTCAGGCAATCTGCTTTGCACATCATCGGCCGCGCGCGCTTGCGCGCGTGCTTCTTGCTCAACCACCACAGCGCCGCACCTGGATCGTGACGGATGGATTCTGTCCAGGTTGCGGCCACGCCGCGCCCATTGCCGCCTACTCGAAGGTCGCACAGCACCTTGCTGCCACGCTGCTCATCGACGATACGCAGGCCATTGGGATCATGGGAGCACATTCAAGTCGAATTGCCCCTTACGGTCTGGGTGGCGGCGGAACCGTTCGGTTGACGCCACCACGCCATACGTCAGTGGTCGTGGCGGCATCGCTCTGCAAAGGCTTCGGTGCGCCGCTGTGTATAGTTGCCGGCACGGAACGATTCATTCGCGGGCTCGAGCAGGCCAGCGAGACGCGAGTGAACTCCAGCCCACCGTCAGCGGCCAACTTGAATGCCGCTATGAATGCCTTGAAGTTGAACGTGCTTCGAGGCGACCGGCTCCGGCGGCGGTTGGCGGGACTCGTGACGTTCTTTCGCGAACGAGCAAACGAACGCTGCATTCCCGTTGCGGGTGGGATATTCCCTGCTCAGCGCTGTTGGGTGGGCGACGCGGAGAACACACTGCGTGTTCATCGAGACCTGATGCGGCAGGGCGTGCTGGCTGTGCCCCAGCAATCGCGGTGTGGGCCTGAGAGCTCACTGACGTTCTTCGTGAATGCCGACCATCGACACGACCAAATCGACGAAGCACTCGGAATCTTATCGCACATTTTAGCTAACCTGAACGTGCGCATACCAAGACCGGTACATCGCACGGCTACCAGAGGAGGAACGCCATGAGCAGAAATCGCCCCCAAGCTGCGGCACGACCTGCCGCCCCCGCACGCACTGCTTCACGCGGCCGTCCCGCGATGGGGCGGCCGCCCGCCAGAGCGGTTGCACGTCCCGCCAGTCGTGCTCGCCCTACTCCAGCCGTTGGCCGCAATCGCGCGTCGTCCTATCGGCGACCGGGTGTGCAGCGACGACCCGGCACCATGGGCAGGACACCACCGCAACGTCCCGGCTACGGCCGTCCTGCGCCGCATCGTCCCGGGTACGCGCGAGCTGTGCCGCGTCGTCCTGGCTACACTCGCGTCGCGCCGCATCGACCTGGCCATGGCCGCGTCGCGCCGCATCGACCTGGGTACGCGCGAGCCGTGTCGTATCGACCTGGCTACGGCCGCGCTGCGCCGTATCGTTCTGGTTACGGACGCATCGCGCCACATCATCGTCCCGGGTACGCGCGAGCTGTGCCGCGTCGTCCTGGCTACGGCCGCGTCGCGCCGCATGGTCGCTACTCCGCCCACCGCGGCCCAGGAGTTTCTTGGGGCGCAACACCTGCGACCTTGCGTCGACCATTGCCTTGGATCTTTGGCGCCCGACATCACCGACCGGGCATGGCGCCTGTCACCGGTGGAGCGGGCAGCAGCATTCCATGGATCTTCGGCCGTGGATCTAGTGCATGGCCGCAGTTTCTGCGGATGCTCAGGCAACAGATGCCTTGGATTTTCCGTTCTGGTCCTGTGCCAGAACCGCCGCCGCCAGAAGAAGAACCACCGCAGACCGCTACACCGCCCGAGGGCCCAACCGAGGAACCAACACCACCTCGCCCCGATGACCCTGCCGATGCGAACGCCGACGACGCGGCTCCGGCCGCTGACGGCAGTGACGGCGGTGGTGACGCCGCAGCTGCAGGCCCTGAAGGTGCAAGTGCCGAACCGCCTGTCGAAGGCGAATGGGGCTGGCACGGACAACGCAGACAGTGGTCTGGCTACGGCGGCCACGGTGGCGGCTACGCCCACGGCTACGGGGGAAACCATCGAGCGGACCGCTATGGCCACCACACGTCGCTCCACCGCCGTCCCCGTTGGCAGTTCTGATAGAAGACCTGGCCACACAATCGGAGTAGGCACATGATCATCGACTGTCATTGTCATGCAGGCAAGGGAGATGGCCTTACCGGCCCTTGGGATACCAGCGCTCCACTCGAGCGCTATCTGGCGCGCGCGCGCTACGCTGGAATCGCCCGCACGGTCGTCTTTTCAGTGTTTCACTCCGATTACGAGCTAGCCAATCGTAACGTGGCCAGCATTGTTGCTCGACACTCGAGTCGTCTCATCGGGTTCGCCTTCGTCAATCCGAAGGACAATGCTGGCCATGTGCACGACCTGGTGCTTGAGGCCGTTACGGATTATGGGTTCCGCGGAATCAAGATCCATCAGCACGATGGTCGCGTTACCCGCGAAGTGTGCGAGGTCGCACGCAAATTTCGGCTGCCGATCATCTACGATGTTATGGGCGAGATCACGACCGTCGAACTTGTGGCAGCCGAGTACCCGAGTGTCAACTTCGTCATCCCCCACCTTGGCAGCTTCGCCGACGACTATCGCATACAGCTGGGGTTCATCGACCAGCTAGTGCGTTGCCCCAACGTCTATACAGATACGGCTGGAATTCGCCGCTTCGACCTGCTCGAGGAGGCAGTGAAGCGAGCAGGTGCTCACAAGGTACTGTTCGGTAGCGATGGTCCTTTTTTGCATCCGGGTGTCGAGTTGTTCAAGATTCGCGCCCTTGGTCTCACTAAGATGGAAGAGCAGCGCATCTTGGGTGAGAATCTACTCGGTCTGATCTGTAATCAGAACCAATCTGCTGGATGCGGTCGCGTCACGCGGCGCCCTGTGCCTTACGCATCTGCAATGCACGGTCGGTCACCTTGAGCAACTTTGCAGCTCGTTGAAGATTGCCGCCCTCCGATTCGAGTGCCAGCCGGATGGCAGCTTCGGAGGTGATGCGTCCGATCTCCTTCAGTCCAATCCCGAGGGATAGCGCCTTCGCTACGAGGGCTTCAATTGCCTCACCAGGCCAGTCGAGTGCCGGTTCGCCCACGGGCAAGTCTTCCGGTGGAATGTCTCCAATACTGATCGGTGCCTCGCCGACGTGGCAATCGCAGATCCGGTTGACCAGATGTTTTAGCTCACGGACGTTGCCAGGGTAGGCGCGCTGCCTCAAGAATCGCTCAACCACCGGATCGAACCCCAGAAACTCCTCGTTGGGTCGGTGTGCGGCGAAGAAATGAGCCGCCAAGAGCAGAACGTCGTTGTCTCGATCTCGCAATGCAGGAAGCCGACAGCGACTGTGGACAATGCGATGGAAGAAATCACTGCGGAAGCTGCCCTGAGCGACTTCCGCTTCGAGATTGCGATTGGTGGCACAGATGAGTCGAAAACTGGTCTCGTGCCAGGTGTTACCGCCGACTCGCTTAAAGGTCTTTTCTTGCACAACGCGTAGGAGTTGCGCTTGCAGCAGGGCAGGGAGCTCGCCCACTTCGTCCAGAAACAAGGTTCCGCCGTTGGCTAGCGCGAACGCTCCGTCTCTGGCCGTCATGGCACCGGTGAAAGCCCCGCGCTCATGACCGAAGAATTCGCTGCCTGCCAACGCTGGAATCACAGTCGTACAATCCAACACGACCATCTCACCCTTGTCGGCGCGCGGATCCAGCGCATGGATCAGGCGGGCAACGAGCTCCTTGCCGGTTCCGCTCTCTCCGGTGAGCAGCACCGGCCCTGCGCCATAGACGGCAGTTTCGACCACTCGGCGTAGACATGTTAGCCAAGCTCGACTCCTTCCGACCGTGTTACGTCGCACCAGCTCGGAATTCACCAGCGAATCAATCTTGTGCCAGCGTCGGAGGCGAGCTGCCACCTGGGCACTGGTCGTCTGATCAGCATCCCAAACGAGAATCTCGGAGGCGCCGTGATTGAGGATTTGCCACGGGGTAGCACCACTCAATAGGTCACCGTCGGCGGCCAAAGCGATAACGCGCCCATGACAACCTCGACTCGCCGTTGCGAGCAGCGAAAAGAGCGACGCATTCACTTCATTGAATAGAACGGCATGGGGGCCATCGAACTCCTCTGAGGCGGAGACGACACGAACCCCTTCCGATGCGAGCGCCAAGCCAACATCGCCAGCACGACATTTGGTGTTACCACCATGGCTATGGAGAGAGAGCGATAGCTCCATCCAACCCTCGCGTTCAAATCGGACCGGTTCACGCCCGGTGGCACGAGTCACTCACGTCAAGCTCAAATGTACTAGGTTCGCTTGCTCAGCGGCGCAATCGATCGCGAGCGCAGCGTCAATCCACGACCCCTCGGAACTTGCCCACAGCCTAGAACGTCAAACGTTGGACTGCAACCACACATTTCGCAAGTGAGCCCATGGGATTTCCCATTGGCGTATCCTCCGTTCAGTGTGCATCGGCAACACGGAGAGCGTGTGACCGTTGCTGCACTTGATCCGAGAGATGCTTCAGCCTTCGAACAGGACCTCAAAGTCCAGACCTCCAGCCCTAACAAGATGTAGCCATCATCGAAGTGAAAGACGCCCTTGTGAATGAAGGTCGAGAGCCATAGTGTTTGGGTGGCGTACAGTTTGACTGCGTGCGGTGGTGATGCGAACGTTGGCCGCTCGGCGAGCTCGAGTGGTCGTTCCTCACCAGATTGGCTGGCTTGAGCATTTCCATCGAACTGGGCAGGAATTCACCAGACTATTGAGCGTCGCCATCTCCGAGTCATCACCTGAGGCGCGATGGTACTATACGACTGCGTGGGTATTGTCTTGGCCATTGCTGGGTGGTCCGTCGCGCGCGCGGCCGGATGAGGGGCGATGCCGGGGCGAACTCGAGATCAGGCGGGCTGCTTCGGGCCGATCTCGAGCAAGTGCACATTGGCCAGTGCAATGCACTCTGCGGGTTCGGAATCTGCCACGATGCGGCGCAGTTCGCGAAAGTACGACCGGTGTAGTTCCTGAATGCGCTCGAGGTCACGGCGCGATACCGAGAACAGATTGTAGGAAAAGGTGCCTTCGTCGCCACGGCGCAGGCGCTCCAAGGCCACTTCTGCCCACCAGGCCTTGGCGTGTCGAGCATGACCCGCATCACGCCGAGTATCCACCGTGAGTGAAGCTCCGGGGACCAGACGCCCACGCTGTTTCTTGATCTGACCTGTCTCGAGCAGAAGAGTCACACTCTGTTCCTCCTGCTCGCGACTGATCTGCAAGCATTCCGCGATGAACCCAGGCTGATGCCGAGGTAGTGCACGGTAGCTCTCGAGCTCAACTACGCGCAACACGGCCTGGGACCAAGGCATGTCGTAGGCGATGCGTCGGGCGCCCTCGAGCACACGCCATTTGGCGGCCACCGAACGTAGCGTGGAGGGATCAACGAAGCACGCGAGAAAATCCAGGAGTCGCAGCGAAGCGCATTCCACGATACGTAGGAAGTCTGGAAGCCTTGGTTCGGATTGCCCCTTGAGCCAGCGTGCGACCGCGAAGCGACTTCGCTTGGCGACCTGTGCCAGCTCGACAATACTAGTGTGACCACGCAGGTCATCGAGGAAGCGCGCAACGCCATCGGCGCTTCGTAACTCGGGTAACTTGCCTGGCTCCGGTGGTAGCTTGTAGAACGCGCGCAGTTCGGTGCGGACCGGGCGCCCCAAGCGCTCCATAGCAGCAAAGAACCCGGCTGCAGTTGGCCAGGCGCGTCCCGATTCCCACGCGTAGACGACATTGCTGCGATAGCCCAAGCGACGGCTGAATGCGGTTTGCGAGCGTCGTCCCCTCAAAGCAAGAATTAGCTCAGAACTCAGGGTTTCGAAGTCCATGTCTATCCATATTGCACATCTATCGGCGTTGTGGTCGATGGAAAGTGCGAAACGGCACTTGCCGACGATCCCAGGACATGTCCTATTGAGATCCAGATGTCCCGTACGAATCACTTCTCACTGCTGGCTGCACCCTTGGCCTTCTTCGTCGGGGTAGGTTGCTCAACCACCGGTGGACAGACAGGAGAGGAGACCCAGGAACCCTGCAAGGAAGCGAAAGTGGCTCTAGGTCTGGATGAGGTGTCGCCGGTCGGGTTCTCGGCAAGTGAGCTACTCGCTACTGTGGGTAGTGCCTCCACTGCTGCACTGGTCTGGCAGTCGACCTCCGACCTTCGATACGGACCAGAGAGCGGCATCTCGAGCATCGTGTTCACCGTCGAGGGGGTAGTAGGTGCGAGCTACATAGAGTCCGACGCAAGACCCAGCGAACAACTGGCAATGCCGATCTGCGAAGACCGCGTTGAGGTCACCATCAGTGCGACGGTCGCCACGACGGGTGGTGCCATCGCGGAGGCGTTCCAGGTCAAGCTGTCCGCGACCAAGGCGCAAGACGTCTGGCTAACTCAGCTGTTCGAGCCGGCGGAGCTCTCCGGCAGTTTTTCCATCGAGCCGTCATCGCTGGGCCCGAGAAGGTTCAACCGTCTGACACTCGATGCGCATTGGTCCACGGCCGGCTTCAGCGGACTCATTGCGATTGGGCTTGAGGAAAGCGGAGGAACTAGCCCCGACTCGACGGTATCTCTCAGCATGATCCCCGTGGCGTGCTTCAGCAGCAGCGCCACGCCCGACCTGGCCGCTGGGTGCAATTCGCTGCGCTAGGTCCCAGAGGTATCTAATCAACGACTCTTTGCCTCACTAGAGGTGACGGGGCACCTCTGCCCCAAGGAACAGGAGCAAACCATGGAATCGAATACCATCATCCTTATTTCGCTACTCTCCGCCTTGGCCCTGGGCGCGTGCGCCACTGACACCGATCCGAATAGCGACGTCAGTGACACACAAAACGCGAAGCAGACGCTCATCGTAAGCGGTGACTGCAGCTTCACGGCATGTGGCGTTGTCCCATCTTCGCTCAGCACCGAAGCTAGGGTTACCTGTGAAAGCTCTGCGGACGCGGCCTGCAATTGGTCGGCAAGTCGTGACGATGCTTCGGTTAGCTACAGTTACTGCGCCGATGTCGAGTGTCCGGTAAAGCCGGTCATCGAATGCCCCGAAGGTACCGTGTTTGCGTCACAGTCGTGCGGTCGCGAAAACGACAACCCTTGTGCCTGGACCACCGCCTGCGTGCCACCGCGTGCCACAACGCCCTGTCCAGAAACTACGGGATGTGATCAGCTTGCACTACTGGCGATTGGTGTTATCTGCAGCGACGGCTCGGTGGGGGGCTTTGCCTGTGTGACCAATGGGCAGACATGCAGCTGGGAGCGCAACTGCGACTGAATCGGCGTTCAAGAACTGCGCTTCCTTGGACTAGAAAGCGCTCGCGGAGCTCTGCAGCTCATCAAGTAACTCGGGGATAGACACTGTCGCAAAGCTGGTACGACTGTCGGAGACCGCGTAGGGCACGATAAGACTATCCCCGCGGGCGAGCGCACCGCAAGAGTAGACAACGTTTGGTACGTAGCCATCGCGTTCCTCGGCATTGGGTTTCAGTAGTGGCTCACGGAGCTCTCCGATGACACGTGAAGGATCATCCAAGTCGAGCAAAAGCGCACCGATCCAGTACTCCCGCATAGGGCCTACGCCATGCGTTAGAAGGATCCAACCCGCCGCGGTCTCGATCGGGGAACCACAGTTTCCCACCTGGATGAATTCCCATGGGTGCTTAGGTCCGTGAATGAGCTGCGAGTCGTTCCAGAAGTGTATGTTCTTCGACCGTAGCAAATAGATGTTCTCGCCGTCGAGTCGCGCTGCCATAACGAAGTCTTCACCGATCTTGCGCGGAAACAGTGCCATTCCCTTGTTCTGTACGCATCGACCATTCAGCGTGAGCATGTTGAATCGCCGAAAATCGGTTGTTTCGATCAGTTGCGGCAGCACACGGATGCCATTGTAGGCAGAGTAGGTCGCGTAGTACACAACGCGCCCGTCCGGGTAGGTGAAGCGCACGAATCTTGCGTCTTCGATGCCGCGGCTCTCGTTCTCACTAACCGGGAAGATCACCCGCTCGGAGAGGTCCGAGTCGCGTGGGAACTGGAGTTCGTAGTTCGAGTGGGCGAGCCAGAGCATGTTGTCCACCGATTCTCTGAATTGGGTGACGCTCTCGTTCGGGCGGTAGCGCTCGATGGCCACCTTAAGCTCACCCATCGTGAACTGGTCACTGAGGGCTCCCAAGATGGGCTCGGTCAGGGGATTGTACGCTTTCATCTCGCTCAGCTTGAGGAGGAAGCTCTGCTTGTCGTAGAGCGCGTCGTCCACGGGTCTCGCAGTAAGAGCAAAATTCGTCGGTGGATCGACGGTGACATGACAATGGGCATCGATGGTGCCCGTGCGAAACTCGATCGACGAGATGTGCCCCTCGCCGCATGCCCGTAGGCTCACGATGAATCGGGTCGAGCCGCTGGGTACGCCGGTTTGTTCGGGGTGTAGGACCATCGACGGGTTGAAGAGCGCGACGGATTCCAGCGAATACTCCAGGGTGAAGTAGGCGCCGAGGAGGAGTCGGCGTGTCTCGTTCGCATCGGCGGGCTCTCCCAGCAGGTCCATTGCGATGGCAAAATTCTGTCGGAAGACGGACAGGATGTCCTTGTGTCGCTGTTGGTGGTTCGATAGAACGGTCGCAAGCATTGGCGGCAATTCCGCTTCGGGGAGAGCCCACACGCGATCGACGACGGCGCGAATTCGCGTCGGTCCGCCCGGAATGAAGGTGCGAGCGACGACACGACTAGGATTGGCGATGAGACGCACCGGCAGGCGCGTGATATGCATGCTTCTGCATATACCTTTGCATTGGCAATTGCGCCTTGACGTTTGGCCGCATGTGGGAAGGGCAATCGACACAAACCTGGGGATTGCTGCTTAGGCGAACGTACTCATCCAACTTGAGCTGAGGAAAACCCCGGAGGTCTCGATTCTCGGCACGATTGTTCCCCGGGAGACGACAGCTCCAGTTCTCGATGTTGGTAGCCCTGCGCGTGAGCGGCCCCAGGGCCAGGTGGTGCATTCCTTGAATTCGGTTTGGCGGACGCCGCTGCGTTCGGTAGAAGCCATTCAGTACTGGAGTCGGTCATCCTATGCCACGTTCTATCGTTCCCCCAGTTGCCCAGCCCTGCATTCTTGATTTCATCGGATGCACTCCGATGGTTGAGATCCATCGACTCAATCCTAACCCGAATGTTCGAATGCTCGCAAAGCTGGAAGGGTTCAATCCAACCGGCAGCATCAAGGATCGCATAGCCCTGAAGATGGTCGAGCAGGCAGAAGCAGAGGGAACGCTCACGCTCGACAAGACGATCATCGAACCTACCAGTGGCAACACCGGAATAGGGCTCGCAATGATTGGTGCGGTCAAGGGCTATGCTGTCGAAATTGTCATGAGCGAGGCGGTGAGCATCGAGCGCCGCTCGATGATTCAAGCGTTTGGTGCCAAAGTAACTCTGACTCCGGCCGCACTGGGTACGGACGGAGCCATTTTGCGGGCACGCGAACTCGTTCTCGAGTACCCCGAACGCTACTTCATGCCCGACCAGTTCTCGAATCACTACAACCGACTGGCGCACTACGAAGGGACCGCGCAGGAGATCCTGCAGCAGGCCGATGGCGAGGTCGACTTCTTCGTCTCTGCGTTGGGAACGAGCGGAACCTTGATGGGCGTGGGTCTGGCGCTGCGCGAACGGCACACCAACGTCAAGATCGTTAGTGCACATCCTGTGCTCGGTCACTACATTCAGGGCCTGAAGAACCTCGAAGAGGCGATTGTTCCCGCGATTTACGACGAGAAGCAGATCGATCGTCACATCATGATAGAAAGCGAAGCGGCCTTCGAGTTAGCTCGCCGCTTGGCGCGCGAGGAAGGCATCTTCGTCGGAATGAGCAGCGGCGCAGCCCTCTTGGCTGCACGAGTCATCGCGAGCGAGATCGATCAAGGTACGATTGTGCTCATTCTTCCCGATCGAGGCGAGAAGTACCTGAGTACTTCGCTGTTCAGTCGATAAAGGTTCGGGGCCCGCGCAACCGGCTCCGTGGGAAGGCGTGGCGACAGCCTCGCCTCTACCCAACACCACTCGATGCTGAGCGCGACGGGGCGGCGTCGGCGGCGAGAGCCATGCGCCATGTGCCCAAATTCGTTGGGTTTGCGAGATTTAACGAAACTCTTACCCCTGTTGGCCGTAGGCAATATCATGCCGCAAACCGTTGACGTTCTCCAGACCTCCGATGGAGCCGTAGTCTTGGTCGAGGTCGAGGTTGACGAGCGGTTCGCTCCATCCAGTCTTGCCCTCGAATTTCACCTAGAGACATTTGGGTTGGAGAAGGTCGCCTACTGGCTTCTGGAGGACGGGAGCCTCTTGCGGATGGTGCCACTCGGCCGGGCCTAGACCGGCCGTCGACACACGACCTTCAGCCGTCAACCCCGATCGAGGCACTAACAGGACACAGCCGCAGATCGGTGAAACGAACAGCGAATCCAAGCGAGCCTTCACGGTGTTCACCATCGCCGCCCCACCGTGCTAGCTTGGACCGCACGAGCAATGTCCTGAATGAACGCGCTTTGGAGAGCTAACTGCAACCTCTGGCTGGCAATCGCCATGGTCGCGTCCGCCTGTAACAGGAGTCAGCCCTTCGGAAATTCGTCGCTGGCTCCATTGGTATCGGCATCCACCGCGGTTCCGCGATTGTCAGTACCTGCGTCGCCAATGGCGGACAGGCCAGAGCGCGTGGCAGGTAAGCAGCGAATGGGTCTGAATCTGTTGGGCATCGTGCCGGCCAAGATAGCCGTGTCTTCTGCGGTGCGAAACCCGAGGGACTTTCCCGAGCACCTCGTCGACGGGGATCCTTACACAGCGTGGAACAGCCAGACTGCCGATCTCGAGGGTGCATGGATAGCCTTCCGTGTTCCTGCTGACGCTCAAGTCGACGCTATCGAGCTAACAGCGGGTTACGTGCGCATGAAGGGCACTGAGGACCTATTCACGATGAATCACCGGATCCGGCGCGTGGAGGTCCTTCACAATGGAAAGCTGCTGAAGATAGCGGAGCTGGATGTGCAGTCGCGGGCGTTGCAGCGCGTGCCCGTTAACGCTGACGGTGGGGATTTCAAAGTAGTGGTAAGAGAGACGCTGCCGGGCAGCGAAGCCCGGTGGCGTGAGGTGGTGGTCTCGGAGTTTCGTGTGCTTGGTCAGCCGGGAGCTGAGCGTAGGGCCGCAACTGATCGTCTCCGCGTGTCCGTCGGTTCGCTCGACGCTACGTCACCGGCGCCAATGGGCAGCGAGATCGACCTTGAGTCCGACGCGATCGCGCCGGAACTGCGACATGAATACCGTTCCATCGAGGAGTTCTGCAAGGAATTTCTAGTATGGGCGAAGAGCCACGCCGCAGCGGAAATCGCGGAATTTCAGCAGTGGAGCGATGCATCACCGGTTCACGAACCCCTCTGTCAGGAGGTACCCGTATCGGAACTGAAGAACGCTGCACCGCCTTGGATGGGAGCGAAAGGCGTGAGACTGGCGTGGGCATTTCACGATGCGACGCGCCTCCTCGCAGTAACCCTCAAAGGGCTTCGTCCGACGCCCATCTACTTCGATGACCACTACGGCAACCCCATGGGGTGCCCTCCAGTCTGGAGTCGCGAGCGCCTCGATCGTCTGCGGGTGGAAAGCGGGTGGCTCATTGCCACTATCGATGGCACTGGCCCGTCCACCTACGACAAGGAAGGCCTCTTGGTAAGCAGAGCGTACCAACGCGGGGTCGCCATGTGTCATCTGGCGGGTAGCGGACTTCGCTGTCTGGAGCTTAATCCCCAATACGAACGGTCCCTCGCCACGAAAACCTTGCGTAGCGCTGGAAATCGCGACCCGAGTCCCGACGCCGTGCCCTGGGAGCGTGTCGAGGAATTTCACGTAGATGAGAGCGGCAAGATTTCGCGTCTACGCGTGCGATGAACGACCAGCAGTTCAGGCTGCGCCAGCGTCGTGTCAGCGCAGCTCAGGTTGTATCTCAGGCAGCGGTCAGTGGCTATTGCTAGCTAGCGCTTCTGGTCAAACCAACCGTCTGATAGCGTCTTCAAGAAGGCCACAATGGCCTCTTCGTCTGATGCGCTGAGCTTGAGATCGCCGACAGCTACTTTGTTGAGGTTTTCGGTTACTTCTGCAAGCGGCCAGCAGTTGTTGGACAACGCTTCTGCTTCTGTGAAAAGGCTCGGACAAGGCGACAAGACGTCCCTTGTGTTGTAGAAATGGACGATGCCTTGGAGGCTCTTGAAGTAGCCGTTGTGTCCATACGCCTTGACGAACCCCGCTAAAGGACGCTTGTCCACGTTGCGTAGCGTTGGAACTCGTTGCTTGCCGCGGGAGAGTGGAACTAGTGAACTAAGCGTCTCTTGCGACATATTGAGCAGGCTCGGCGTTACGTAGGGCAATGCGCGCCACACCGAGTCCTGAGTGAGCTGGTCGAGGAAGCCAGCCAACCCCACGTCTACCCATTCGGTTCCCTGCGGGTTGATGGGTTGTCCACCAACCGGTACCTTGTCCATACCGTAAAATGGGTTCTCTGGATTGGCTGGTACCCCCAAATTGTCGAAAGTAAAGTCGGTGAATAGTGGCCCGGCGGCTGAGCCCTCCAGGGTGTGGCACTGGGAACAGTTAGCCTGGCCTTTGAACAACTCGAGGCCATGCGCTTCGAGATCGGTAAGCTTCGCCCGGCCAATTCGCGCCAAATCGTACTTGGAGCTGAATTGGTTGGTCTCCCGTGCGTCTTCGAAATCTGCAATCGACAGTGCAATCGATGCATAGGCTTGATCGTCATCGTCACAGACTGAAGTGCCCCAGACGCGACGGAATAGACCACCATATTCACCGTTGCAGACTCGCGCGACGAGAGCCTTCACACTGGGCACCGCTTGCTCGACCGGATTGAGAAATGGGCCTTGAGCTTGATCAGCGGCTGGGCTACCGAGCTTCCAGCCTGTGGCGCGCCCATCCCAGAAGTTGCCGCCAACGAATCCCATGACGGAATCGTACGCAAAGAGTGGCGCCAAGGTGGCATAGGTTGATGCTGGGGGCTTTCTGTTACCGAATCGACCCTTGACTGAGCCTTCATAGACTGCGCCCTGCGCGTTGATTATCGAGTCCGCTCCCGTCCCACCCGTATCGCGGCTATGACAGGAAGCACAAGCCTGATTGCGGTTGGCCGATAAGTTCTGATCCTCGAAGATGCGTTTGCCGAGCTCCACATTCGGTTGCGGCTCGCAACCGCCCAGGCAGATGCCCAAAGTGAACCCGAACAAATATCCCCATTGCACCTGGATTCCACTAGTCATGCCGAACTCCCTCCTCCTATGCGCTGGGCAGCTCAAAACAAGGAGCGAGCGAACTACAGCCAGCGCGTTGCCGTACGGTACCAGAGTGAGAGTGTTCCCAAAACAGAATCGTCTCTGATCTTGGACAATCAGGGTTATTGCTGTTCTGCTGAGTCCAGACACAAATGATGAACTCGCAGCCGTTATGCCGACGCGTGTGCTCTGCCGCAGAATCATTGGGTTTCGTGGCCAGCGCATGAATTGAGCGGATGCCCAGACTGGACTAGGAATGACCGCAGCGAAGCCGTCTTCAGCGCTATGCATCCAGAGCAAAGACTCTCGAATGCCAATCTTCGGGGTCGCCGTCTGGTTTTGCAGCGGAGCCACGGGTTTGAGCGCTACGCGGATTGAATCACCCAGTCCCGCAGTCCCTTCCTGGTAGCCTTCGGAGGCGATACAGGATTTGGCGATACCTGGTCCTGGTGCGGATCGCAATTGCACTGCCAAAACGAAAGAACGTCCGGAGACACAGCAGTGATATGATCCTCCGCATGCAACTCCGTCACTTGATAACCTGCAGTGTGGCCGCGGTGGCACTCAATACCTACTCGGCGTCGGACGCGCTTTCCGGACCGGCAACCGCGGTGTCTGCCGCTCGCCCGATGCTGGCCATTGAGGGCACTTTGCGCTCGGACGTGAGCACGGATCTCGTGGCGCTGACCTACGACGACCAGACCGACAAGTTGGAGTTCACGTTGACCAACTGGGCAGCTGGAGATTTCAAGTACAGCGAGGGGACGTTGTTCCGCCACGGCGCTTCGGTTGCCGTCCACGTCGGTTCGGGCTCCAACCCGCCGAAACTGGCCGAAGGTCGGGTCACTGAATTCGCTCCGAATTTTCTCGCCAACACCCCGTCTACCATTACGATCCGAGTTGCAGGCAGCGGTCGACAGACAACCTCCTCCAGCGACGTGCAAGTAAACTACGGCAGTACACTCACTGAGTTCTACCCAGTTGAGAAGGCTGACGGCACAATCAGTTGCACAGGCACGGTGTCGAGCATCAATGACCTCGTGCGCGGAATGACGTTGCGGGTTGGAGGTGTTGGGAGCCGTTTCAGCGGTAACTATCTCGTCTCCGGTACAGTGCATTCCTTTGACCAAACCAAGGGCCTTCGAACCACATTTGCGGCAACCAAGACCGCAGCAAACCGTTTGCTGCCGAGCAAAAAACGCAGCGGCTAAGGGACGGGCACTTACCATGCTTGCAGTCGGAATGTGGACAAGCTATGAAGTGATGAGCCGCAGAGTGGTAGATACGCGCGGTGTGCAACAATAACCAGGAGGTTGGTCGATGATTCGTCGTCAATTCGTGCGCAACGTTCTCACAAGCGCTGCTGCCATGGTTGTACTCGCGCGGGTTGGGTCCGCTCAGGCTACTGAACCCACTTCGCACCTCGATTGGGCCAATCTCCTGGTGGAAACGCTCGATCCTGCCAACAACGTCTACGGCAGCAGCCCCGTGTATGTCAATTGGGCGGGCTACGATGGTCATCCCCTCAGTGAAAATCGGTCCAAATGCTCATCCTTTGCAACCGAGCTGCTCGAGCGGGCTTACGACTTGGATTTCGTGGCCTGGATGGGGTGCAATAGCCCGATCGCGGATCGCTACTACGAGACAATCGCAGCTCAAAACGGTTTCGTGGTCATAAGCTCCCTCGCCAGTATCCAGCCGGGCGACTTCCTAGCCATCAAGAATAGCGATTCCGGTTGCTATAACGTTACTTGCAGCAGCTACCAGGGCTGTTCGAGCAGTGGCCACGTGGCGCTCGCGGCGGCGATACCCACGCAGCGTTCCAGCACCTCTCCGCTCGTGGCCGGCACTACGCAGTACGCCTTGACCATTGTCGACTCTTCGGCGTCGTATCACGGCACCACCGATACCCGCTACCACGCCGAGGTCGATGGCAGCGATGACAGTGGCGTGGGTCGTGGGGTGATGCGGCTTTACGCCGATTCGAGTGGGAACATCGTGGGGCACACTTGGAGCACCTTCTCCAACTCCCTGTACTACGCCCAGGTGACGCGACCGCTCATCGTGGGCCGGCTCGTTCAGTGAGTTTTGCCTCCTGACATCCGACTCAGAACCGTATCATTTCTTGATTTACACGGGCGCGTTTTCGTTCTCTTGTTGTGAGAATGGCACTGTCTACTGGCACCGCTTTCTGGAAGGTATTCCTGGGTTATTGCGCGCTTGGTTGCAGTAGCTCACCGACAGCTACCTCGAGCAACGATGTGCCACAAGTCGGAGGTGCCAACGGCAACGTCGCAGGGGCAACTGCTTCGGGTGGTTCAGCCGGGGCGGCCACCACTGCGCCGAGTAGCGGTCAGAATTCGGGCGGGTCCAGCGTGTCGAGCACAGTCACTGCTGGCTCGTTGAGCGATCGCTATCCAGATGAAGCGAGTTTAACAGCAGATCCAGCTGTCCTGTTTCACGATGATTTCGAGCAAGGTTGGGGCAAGTGGGATTCTCCTTCGAAGGACACGGCCCAGCTGTTCATCGAAGCTGGAACTGAAGCCGCCCATGCGGGTTCTCGCTACTTGCGATCGACTGTGACCGAAACCCAACTACAAGCACAACAGTACATCTCGTCCTCGACCAGTCTTGTCTTTTCGAGACGTGTCGACACCGTCTATTGGCGGTTCTACGCGCGATTCAAAGGCGTCTCACCTACGCCGCACCATTGGGTCAGAATGGCCGCCGGCACCGAAGCCTTCTCGTCAAGTGGCCTCGCCAATACCGTGCCTGCCGGAGATCAGGGATTCTGGTTCGATTTCGACGCAAACACCGACGATGTGTTCAACTTCTACGTCTATTGGTACAAAATGCGCTCTGGTCGCTGCAATGATGGGAGCGCGGCTCCGGGGTGCGCGGGTGATCAGGGGACGACCTACTACTATGGCAACAACCTCCGACCGCCGAACCAACAGCCCTTCATTCGGGACACCTGGTTTTGCGTAGAAATCATGGCCAAAGCGAATACCGTCGGCAGCTCGGACGGCGCGCTCGCTTTTGCCATCAATGGCAGAACAGTAGGAGACTATCGCCCCGGGTACCCCAATGGTACTTGGTTGCGGGATAGCTTTCACACCAACGGGTGCAGCTTTTCGGCCTGTACTGCGCCCGTACCTTTCGAGGGTTTCGACTTCCGCTCGAGTGCAGAGGTGCGATTCAAGGGGCTCTTCTTGGATGCCTACTATGAGCGTGATACCACAGCAAGCAAGCGCGCCGAGCTGGAGGCCAAAGGTCTGACTGTGCTAAGCGAGCAAACGGTTTACTACGATGACGTCGTGGTAGCGACGGCACCGATTGGTTGCGGCAAGTTTCGATAGACGATGGCTAGGTGTGCGACGGCTGCTACCTGAGCAGCGCTGCGGCTGCCCAGAGCACCGGAGCTTGGCCATGTCCGTCGCCAACGACCTTGGAACGACCATCCATGGTGATGTAGTAGGTCAGCGCATCACCTTCACTGGGCTGCCAGTAGCACCAGTCACTGATCTCCTTGACCTTGCCATCGGAGCCGAGGTACTTGGGATCGGTCAACGTGTTCCAAGCGGCACGCGCAGCAGGCCCGTAGGTGGCAGCATCGAGAATGCAAAGCTTGACGCCGGTGATCATGGCATAGGCAAACATGGCGCTGCCGGACGTCTCAGCCCAGTTCCTGGAATCCTTGCTGTCAATGACCTGGTACCAGAGCCCGGCGCCTTCGCCGCTCTTGATCTGATAGTCTAGTAGACCTTTCATCATCTTCTCGTAGCGGCCGCGGATGGTCGCGTAATGCGGGTGGGACGGGCTGAGCTCTCGCATCATTTCCGCCATACCCGAGGCAAACCAGCCATTGCCTCGGCCCCATTTGGCATTGGCGCCAACCTGCTGGTAGAAGCAGCCGTCGTCATTGTTCTGCAAGCCCAGGTACTCGACCATGGTCTCGGCCGCGAAATCGAGGTACTTCTGCTTCTTGTCTGCGGCTGCGGCGCGATAGGCTTGTACCTGCAGCCCGGTGATCATGAACATGTCATCAATGGCGTGCCGTTTCTGATCCGGAGAATTGATGTTCGTGATTTGATGATCCGCCAGGGCGAGCCCCAGATCCCGAATGGCCGTATCCGAGTTGTGGAGATAGATCTCCAACGGAACGATGCCAAACACGTTGTCATCGACATGGTTGCGTTCTGTCGACGTGGCTACGAAATTGGGTACCAGCTGATTGAACTTCGAGATCAAGGACGTTAGAGTTGCATCTTTAAGCAGCCCAGCCACGGACAGCGCACCATACCAAGTGCAGCCTGTCTTGTAGTGCTTGGTGGTGTCTACCGCCTGCGAATCGAACAGCTTAGCTAGCTTGAGCCCAACCTCCGCCGGTGACTTGCCAGCTGTCCAATCCTTGAAGTACTCGGCGCCGCAAGTAGCCGTGCCCCCTCCAGGAGCACCGGCATTTCCGGCGGCGCTCCCACCATAGCCGGCGCTTGAACTCCCGCCGTAACAGCCGGTGCCAGTACAAGGACCGCTCCCACCAGTGCTTGCGCCGCCGGTATTTGCCCCACCCGCAGCTGTGCCACCTATTCCCAGGACGCCACCGGTCGTGGCCGCACCGCCCAGGCTGGATGTTCCTCCCAATCCGCTGCCGCCCATATTGCTGATGCCGCCCGTGTTGCTGATGCCGCCCATATTGCTGATGCCGCCCGTGTTGCTGATGCCGCCCGTGTTGCTGGTGCCACCCGTGTTGCTGGTGCCACCCGTGTTGCTGATGCCGCCCGTGTTGCTGGTGCCACCCACATTGCTGGTGCCACCCACATTGCTGGTGCCGTCAGTGCCACCCGAACCAGCAGTGTTTCCATTGACTGCGTTTGGGCCGGTTTGGGAGCACCCCCCAGCAAGGAGAACGAAGGCGACGGACATAGCGGTACGGGACAGCAAACCAAGGACGTCTTTCGCGTTCATCGTAGGTCCTCCTGGGCGACGGCAGGGCCGTCCCAAGCAGCAGCTCTCGGCGAAGCATACCCATTTGGGACTCGAGGGCGAGGATGGAATCAGCGCCGGTTCGAGCGCCACGTCGAGGGATTCGTGCGCCAAAGATCTCGCTTCCGACGGTCAGGTCGACTTTGCGACCCAGACGGTCACAGCCCGTTCACACGTTGCGGTTCAGTTTGGGTGCCTAGCATTCGCGCCGCAAGTGCAGCAGGCTCATTGTGTCTCCAGGAAACGGATCTCGTGGCCTTGCCGAGACCTATCCGTTGTGGCGTCCAGCGCCAAGCAAGCGGCTAGCAAAGCTTATCGGCTTAGACATGGACGTCCAGCAATAGATTGCATAGGTGCATGGCCCTAACCGACCAGGATAGTCTGACTGGATTCTTGGATCTCGGAGTTGCCGATGACCTCCAGTGAGATCAGCTGAGCCCGATACGTCCAGGTCGATTTGACGCTCGATTCCACGCCATTGCGGGGCTCGGCGCAAATGCTCACCATGCTGACTCTCGTTTCAAGAGTGGCTCATTGAGGCACTGACAACCCAACTGAGATCGTCTCAGTCGTTGTTGACGTCGCCTCCGCCTTCACCTGAGCGACATGCGACACCGGCGGAATTGTTGGTGCCGATCCTGCATGTGGCACTGCGGCGAGCCCAGGCGGCGGAGGAGGAGGCACGTCATCCGCTTTGGCCTTGGCCGCCGCAATCAGCGCCATGAGTGCCGCATCTTCATCCAATTCGTCCGCGGTCAGTGCGACATTGGATGCGGTCGGCGCTTCTGAAGCGGTCGGCGCTTCTGATGCAGGTACTTGTGGCGGAGGAGGAGGCACATCATCCGCTTTGGCCTTAGCCGCCGCAATCAGTGCCATGAGCGCCGCGTCTTCATCCAACTCGTCCGCAGTCAGTGCGACATTGGACGCGGCCGGTGCTTCTGAAGTGGCCGGCGTTACTGAAGCAGGTGCTTGTGGCGGCGGCGGAGGCACATCATCCGCTTTGGCCTTAGCCGCTGCAATCAGCGCCATGAGCGCTGCATCTTCATCTAACTCGTCGGTGGTCAGTGCTTCTGAAGCGGCCGGCGTTACCGAAGCAGGTGCTTGTGGCGGCGGCGGAGGCACATCATCCGCTCTGGCCTTAGCTGCTGCAATCAGCGCCATGAGCGCTGCATCTTCATCCAATTCGTGCGTGGTTGATTCGACATTGGATGCGGCCAGTGCTTCAGAAGCTGCCAGCGTTACTGAATCAGGTGCTTGTGGCGGCGGCGACACATCATCCGCCTTGGCCTTAGCTGCAGCAACCATGGCCATCAGTCTGGCGTCCATGGCTTCGTCTGACTCGCCAGCGTCGCTGGCTGGTGACGCGCTTTCGGGCTCTTTGGTTTCGCCTTCTGTTGCTGCTAAACTGGTCACGCTTGCGGCTTGGCCCGCACTGGCCGAGGTGAGTTCGGTCTCACTTAGCGCAGTTGTATTGCGCGGCGCCGCCACTGCATTGGGCACAGTGGATTCCCCGAGATCCCAATCGTCTTCGTCGCAAAGGTTGAGCTCAGGTGTTGCCACGCTGCTACTGGTCGACGGTGGGCCCCCGAATGCCTCCGCGTTCCCCAACTCGCTTTCCGGCTTACGGGTGTTTGCTGTCAGCCTATCGACCAAGGACGCAAGGGCGTTGGCATTTTTCGCGCTGGGAGGCTGAGAAGGCTTTGCGACAACAGTCGTCGTTGCAATGGGAGGTTGAGAAGGCTTTGCGACAACAGTCGTCGTTGCAATGGGAGGCTGAGAAGGCCTTGCGACAACAGTCGTCGTTGCAATGGGAGGCTGAGAAGGCCTTGCGACAACAGTCGTCGTTGCAATGGGACCTACGGCAGTTGCGGAACCTCCACGGGAGTCGCGTGACAACTCGGTAATGGTATCGAAGGGAGTGACATCGCGCGCCTGAACCCGTTCAGGTGTTTCACCTCGCTTTTCCAGTAGTGCGGATGGCTCAGGCGGTGTGGCCTTCGCTACAGCTGGATTGTTCATCCCGAGTGGTGAGATGCCGAAGGACGGCAGCCCGAGCGATCCGAGTGGGGCAATTCCAGTTGGCGCGCTGCCGAGTGGGGCAATTCCGAATGCTTGCAAGGACGGCGGCCTCGAACTACTCGAATGCTGGCCCAATGATGCAACACCAAGACCGGGCAAACCGAAATTGGGGCGCGGCGTCGATTGAGTTCGCGCGACTTCGGTCGAGGTAGTAAGCCCCACATTGGATTCTTGAGTTTCGTTCTTTTCCATGCCTACCGCTCCAAGTTGTGGATTGGCCGCTGTTGCCACGAGATGAGGCAAGCCCGAAGTCCTGACAATTTCCTCGTTTGAGTAAAATGCGCCATGTGAGGGTTTTTCGGCTTCTAAGACGCCAGCAGGATACCACAATTGCGCACATTTCAGGTCATGTACCCGCATCAACATCAATGAGCGCCGAAAGATCGCGCACCAAAGTTGTCATTCCTGACCACCATGACCTGCTTTCACTGCAAGCTTGTGGCGTGGGTGCACAGACGCCTGACCTCCGAAGCATCGACCGACGAGCGACCGGCAAGAGCCAAGCGGACTTGTCGAAGTGGGACCGGTCGAAGTCGGCGCACTGCGCGAACAATGGATATCGGGTGTGACTCCTGCCACTTCGTCGCGGCGGAAATTGTCGAGACTCGAAAGCGACCGGAAAGTCTCTAGGTCCCGTTTCTGCTCCTTTGCATTGCTGGTCGGAGCGACCGCCACCAGCAGGTCATGGTCGAATGCCCACAAGCGGAGAAACAAACACTCCAAAGGGCAGCTTGGCGGGAGTCGGAATGGGTGCACGGATGTGCAGCGCTGGTGGCGCGCCGAGGAGGCAGACGCAGCAGGTCAGGCGGCGCTGCCCGCATTGAGTAATGCTGGACCACTGGCTTCTGCGCGAGTGGCGACGACCTTGACGGCATTTTGTGATCACATTCACGATAGGTCGCCATTCAACGCCTATCCTCAGACTCTTGAGATCACGAAGGGGTAAGCGGTGACGGAGCTCGCCAACTTGCGTCCATATTTACGAATAGGGGCAATGCTGTTCACGATATCGAACACTGTCGGGTGCAGAAATGATAACGACCCGATCACGGACACCGAGCGCTCGGTCTACATCGCTCCGCTCTTGTATTCTTACGACCATTGGGATCATCACCTTCTGCAGTGGCTCCCTGACCATCCTCGCTACGAAATCGTTGAGGTCTTGATCAAGGACAGCGTCCCTCCACTCATTCAGTTCTTCTTCACGGAACGCGCCGCCAAGGACGGTAGCAAGAAACAATTTCACTACACCAACGACGAGGCCTTTGCGGGACGATTGGCTCGAGGGGCTGGTGACTCAGAAGTGAAGCTCGTCAACATTGACTATGTGCCTCCCAACGCCGGAGAAGTCCCAAGATTCTCCTTTGCTCTCGACGCCCTCGAAGGCCCAATCACCTGGCAGTTTTGTGCAAGCGGCGAGCCCGACCCCCAGTATGGTTCGGGGCTCATCAATAACGTGACTGAAAACGCTCACAATCCAAAGGGAGGGCTATTGTTCTTCTATCTCCCTGAATCCACGACGTCGGACATTTGCACTGTGCTCGACATGGGCGACGCAAAATACCCCGCTGCTCCTTGGCCAGAAGTCAGTGTTCCACCCTACTTCGTTGCTTACCAAGCGGTTTACTCCCGCAACATCGATCTGGGCTATTTCTATGCCTCCGATAGAACACGGATTCGTGTAAATTCCGAACCATCCGAATTGACGCGCGGTGCGGTGTGGTCCGTGACGTTGGAGGGAACGAGCGACGGCGTTACCCGTGACGCTAGTCTTGAGGTATCGGACGTTCGCGACGAGCGCGTTACATTGACGGATGGAACGATGACTTACGTTACCGCGCTCGAAAATGGAGACCTGACGACGACAGATATCATGGCGAACGATGGCGCCAAGTCCCTGAGTGTGCATTTTGCTTCTCCGGTGCCCGATCTGCGGAACCTCGACGACGAGAAACACAATGTCGTATTTACCATGGCTACCGAATCGGTGACGGAGCTTTCGAGCGGCGTGCTGTCGATGCAGCGTGTCGATGGTGAGTTGCGAGTTGGGTTTCTGCCGCAGAACCCGGAGTTTCTTCAGGCAGCCAGCCTAACGACGGCGATCCAACTGACCGACGACGGCTACATCTTGGAGTCGCACACGCTCTATCCGGATAGCTCGGGAAGTGACTAGCGAGCTGTATCGTCGTGCATCAAGCTACCTTAGGTCCAAATCCTGCTTGTCAGGTGCTTCGTTTTCGACGAAGCGCAGCACGCCCGGCAGGACTGACTGGGACCGACAGCTCGAAACCGCCGCGTATTGATCGTTGTGTTCATTTGGATTTCATCCAATCAATCACAACCTTGCCCCTTATCTGGACAAGATCGAAACGCCGCCGAAATGCAAGATTGTTCCCAAAGTGCGCGGCGTGCGTGCAGCCGAAGCAGGAGAATCTTGGGGTTCTGCCGCGCGGTGACGCGCGCACTGTACCCATGCTAGGCTGACTGCCATGTCCCTTTCCGGCCCAAGGTTTGCCACCTACGACGACCTGGTCGGTCTGCCCGACAACGTCATCGGCGAGCTCGTGGCGGGACAGCTCGTCACGAGCCCGCGCCCATCGGGACGACATGCGTTTGCCTCTTCGATGCTGAACGGCTCCCTGGTGCCTCCATTTACCAAGTCTTTCGAGGACGGTCCTGGCGGATGGGTCTTTCTCTTCGAACCCGAGCTCCATCTGGGGACTGATGTACTCGTTCCCGATTTGGCCGCATGGCGACGTGAGCGGATGCCCTCCGTACCCGTCGAGGCGGCAATCGATCTTGCGCCGGATTGGGTGGCTGAGATCCTTTCACCATCCACTGCGCGTAGCGACCGCGTACAGAAGATGCCCGCTTACGCCAAGCACGGCGTCGAATACTTGGGGCTCCTTGAGCCTATTGCAGAAACGCTTGAAGTCTATCAGCGAGAGGCCGAGCGTTGGCTCCTGCTCGCCACCCACGGAGGCAACAGCGTTGTCCGCGCCGCACCCTTCGACGCCGTTGAGCTAAGACTCGACAGACTTTGGGCGTCCTAGCCCGAATCTTTGGCGGCCTGCGCACAGGGGACCTGCACGCGATGACGTGGGAACACTTCGATGCCAGCGAGAAGGGCTTCACTCGGGGAAAGGCGCTACGGCGCAAGACCAAAAAGCCGCAATGGATTACCGTGCCGGATATGCTGCGCCCGATCTTGCTCGACTGGTGGGAACGCCACGGACGTCCGACCACCGGCCTGATGTTCCCCTGCCTACGCGGCAAGGAAGCTGGCAAGGGCGAGAAGACGGGTGTGAGCCACGCTGCGGCCATGCGCCGGGATCTGGCGCGCTACTTCGGGCTCGAGACCCTGAACGGAGAAGGCAAATGGGAGCCGACCACGGATCGCGAGAAAACCGACCGCGAACGGGAACTACTCGAGGAAACCGACGTAACTCGACCGGTGGACTTTCACGGCTGGCGCCGCCGGTTCGTCCAGGCCTTGGCTGACACGGGTATGAGCTCCCAGCAGGCGCAGGTGTTGGCGGGTCATGCGTCCCTCAGCGCCCATGAGCGCTACCTTAGGAACTCGACCAAGACGCTGACCATCCCGGCTGCTGCACTGCCTCAGCTCGGAGTTTCGTGGCAATCCGCTACGATTCGCTCGCCGTCGGATTCACAACCAAGCACGAAATTCAGCACGCCCGGCAGGACTCGAACCTGCGACCAGTGGGTTAGAAACCCACTGCTCTGTCCAACTGAGCTACGGGCGCAAATAGTGCAAAAGCGGCGCATAAGTCGCCATGCTTTCCGAGGTTTGTCAAGCTAGGGCGCCCGCCGCTACGCTTGCGGATCCTCGAATCCTCTCATTTCCTCGTCTGTCCGTGGTTTTGCGCCAACGGACCGAACCTTCTGGAGAATGACCGAGGTCCTTCGCGCCCCTTTGACCTCGACCCGCCGAGGAGCGTATCGTGCCGGCCATGATGCGACGCATGATTTTTGCCATGGTGGTGGCAGCCATCGCTACGAGTGTGGGCTGCGGCGGCAGCCAGAAGCAACCGCGGGGCGCGAACGACGAGTTGGGCGATCAGGAAGGGTCGAGTCAGGTCCCGGATACCGAGGACGACGTCGATCAAGCCGATCAAAAGAAGAAGAAGTCGGATGACGACGGTGGCGGTCCGCGCAAGATGACCAACGACACGGACAATCCAAAGAACAATCCGGATCCGGATTTCAAGGAAGGTGGTTCGGTCAACGAGGCCATCAGTGCCGTGCCGCAGGGATTGCCACGCGAGAACATGGAACAAGAGGTGCTAGATAAGCCCCTGCTCGATACTTCGCTCTACGCTCCTTGCAAACTTACGCCTGCCAACCATTTCGAGATCAAGTTTGCCGTGTGGAACGGCAAAATTGTCGGGATGGACATCAAGAGCACCCCCAAGAACGCCAAGCTTGAGGCTTGTGTGAGAGATGCTGCAATGAAGGCGACCTGGCGCGAGAAGACCAAGAGCCTGAATATCAGCACTGTGATGTTCTAACGCTGCTCTGGCGATGGCTCTGCGTGCCCACGAATCTCTCGTGGGCACGCGCGTTTCTGCGGTCGGGGGTATCGAGGTGCAGGGACGCTCGAATCGCGAGACTGCTCCGCAGCGGCAAAATCATCACGAAGCGTTCCCGCGCGTCGGTCGTTAGCCTGGCATAGCCTGCAGGGATGGTCGTACGCTCGAGGGCTCGGCGGTGAGGGGATGTTCGAGTTGTTCCGAGATCAACCCGAAGCGTCGCTCGCGTCCCATGAAGCGATCGACGGCCTCATGCAGCGTGTCGGGGCGAAAATCGGGCCACATGATCGGCAGGAACGAGAGCTCCGCGTAGGCTGCCTCGACCAGCAAGAAATCACTGATGCGTGATTCGCCACCGGTGCGAATCAGTAGATCGACATCCGGCAGATCGCGCGTCGTCATCGCGCGGCGCAAGGTCGCATCATCGATGTCTTTCGGCTCAAGCTTACCGTCCTTGACCATTTGGGCAATTGCCTTGGTGGCGACAAGGATGTCTTGCCGCCCGCCGTAGGACAGCGCCAAGGTGAGCGTCATGCGTGTGCCATCGGCAGTGGCACGGATGAGATCCTGAATGGCTTCCTGCGTGCGTGAGGGCAGGCGATGCGTCTCGCCGATGACCTTGACGCGAATCCCGTTCTGGCGCAGTTCGGCGCGCTCGTTGCGCGCAAAATCGACCATCAGGCTCATCAACGCCTCGACCTCGAGCGTCGGGCGAGCCCAGTTGTTGGCGCTGAACGCGTACAGCGTCAGAAACTCGATGCCAATGCGCGACGCCGTTTCGACGACATGACGTACGGCCTTGGCGCCTTCGCTATGACCGGCGATGCGTTGCTTGCCACGTGCCTTCGCCCAACGACCGTTGCCGTCCATGATGATGGCAACGTGGCGCGGAAGAGTTCCTTGACCGGATTTCACATCAAGACCTTTCAGATATCGTCCGCGACTTGTCCCAATGCGTCACCGTCGTTCGGGTCGAGCGCGAGGCCAAACATTGACCCAGACTGCCCGGACATTCGACTTCGCTGCATGGAGGTTTCGGGGAGAAGGCTGTGGCCATCCGGCCGCAAGGCGTCTTCGCCGTCGGAAATGCCGAACTTGTCGCAGGGGTGGGCTCGCTCTAACGACGTGGGTCTCACTGCTTTTGGGGTCTTGAGCCCGCGGTAAAGGTATTGGTGCGTCGGCCGAATGGTGTAAATAGTCGGGATGCCAATGCCCCGAGCGGACGGCGTCGAGGCTCACCGTGCCGGCAATTCGAGGCGAAAGACCACTTTGGGTGGACCGGCATTGACCAGATCCACCCGCCCCCCGTGGGCTTCGGTCACGGCGCGCACGATGGCAAGGCCGAGCCCAGTGCCACCCCGATCGGCGCGTGTCGTGACGAAGCGACGAAACAATTGCGACTCCGTACGCTTCAGCACCTCGCCTTCGTTCTCGACGAGCAAGGCCGCACTCGAACCGTTGCGCTTGAGGGCGAGCGAAACCCGTGACGATGGTGGCGAGTGCAGTAGCGCGTTGCCGATCAGATTCTCAAGCGCGCGCGAGAGCCACGTTGCATCGCCGCGTACGCGCAGTCCACTCGAGTGGACTGCGTCAACGCGTGCGGCTTGGTCGCCTTGAGCAGCAAGGGCATTGGTGACGAGCGCGTCGAAATCGAGCCAGTCGAGGGCCTCGGCTCCGCGCGCCTCGATGCGTGCCAAGGCCAATAGGTCGCTCAACAGTCGCTCGATGCGTTCGCTAGCCTGTCGAATGCGCTGGACGAAGCGACGCGCTTCGACGGGTTCTTCGAGGGCTCCCTCTTCCAAGACTTCGGCACTTGCGCGAATCGCTGCGACTGGGTTCTTGAGCTCGTGCGAAAGATCAGCTGCAAAGGTCTCGACGAACGGGCGCCCCTCGAGTTGGCGGCGCATCGAGTCGAGTGCACGCGCCAAACGGTCTACCTCGCGTCCGCCGGAAATAGCTGGCACGGCTGCACTCCGGACGCCTTGACTCACCTGTTCCGCGAACGCCGTCAATCGTTCGATGGGGTGGGCGACGGCTCGACCGAGCAAGGCGGAGGCAACGGCCGCGGCCGCCCCGAGCACCAGACTGATCAACAGGACCGTGGGAGCGAAATCGGCCAGCATTCGGCGCACCACGACCGTTGGCTTGATGACACGAACATGTCCGACCGTGCCATTGGCGCTGCTCAGTGGCACTTCGACCTCGATGCTCGCGCCGTTATCGTCGCTGCGCACCGGAGCCTTGGGGAACGCTTGCCTGCCGGTCGCGTCGAGCAACACGAAGTGCAGCTCCGCTCCATGGGCGAGTTCCTGCTCAAGCAGCAGCGCAAGCGCTTCGAGGCTCGCACCGGAGCGAAGCATCTCGCCCTTGAGCATACCAGAGAGCGCGCGCGCTTCGTCTTCGGCAGCGTGCCGCGCTAGCAGTTCGGCGCGTGCCTCGACGCGGTCGATGACCAACCAGCCAAGCCCAGCTGAAAAGGTACCCATCACCAGCGCTAGGGCCAGAAACATCTGCATTCGAATCGAGAATCCGCGGGTGCGTGTGGCGAGCAGGCGCGACACGACGAATGCCACGAACAGGATGAGCCCGACGGAGCTCACCGCGACGAGCAACAGCCTGGTCATGTGACACTCACGTCCTCGGGTTCGGCGGGTTCGGCGCTCTCGGCGATCCGATAGCCTACGCCACGCACGGTTTGGATCCACTGCGGTTCACCGCCGGCCTCGGCGACTTTTCGGCGCAGAGCTTTGACGTGTGAATCGACTGTGCGATCCGTGAGTGCGAAGCGGTCGCCCCAAACCCGATCGATCAGTTGTTCACGAGTGAAGACGCGGCCAGGGCTATCGAGCATGGTCGCCAGCAGCTCGAACTCGACTCGGGTCAATTCCATCTCCGACTGACCATAGAGGGCACGTCGCGAAAGGCGATCGACCGACAGTGGAGAAAGGGGCCGTTCCGCCGTGCGTGGCTCGCTGGTTGTCACACGTCTCAACACGGCTCGAACGCGTGCTACGACCTCGCGCGGCGAGAAAGGCTTCGTCACGTAGTCGTCCGCGCCCATTTCGAGCGTGGATACCCGGTCTGCCTCGGCGTCCCGGCTCGAGAGAATCACAACGGGGGTCGATTGCCCCGATTGACGCAGGGTGCGCAACAGCTCGACACCGTCGCCGTCGGGCAGCATCAAATCGAGCACGATGAGGTCGACCTTCTCGAGCATGGGGCGCGCATCTGCCAGTTGGTGTGCCAGGGTCACGGCGTAACCGTCGCGGGTCAATGCGAATTGGATCGATTCGGCGATGGCGAGTTCGTCCTCGACGACGAGGATGTGCTGAGACATGGGCTTGCCCGGTAGGATAGTCGCATCAGGCTGCGGGGGATCAGCGGGCTTGCCAAAGGGACCATGGTTTTGGCGCCCTGGCGTAACTCCAACAGCGGGGGACGATGAGGTTCGAGCGAAGTCCCCGGCGGCCCAGTGGCCGTGGTTCCGGCGTCGGGCACGAAACCAGTCAAAATTGCAGGGGTCGCAAGCATCCGGATGCTAGTGTGCCCCGTTTCCCACGTCGCACCCTGGCGCTTTCCGGGAGGGGAAGGTAAAAGCAGCTCGTAGATGCCGAACGAAGCTTTGCCAAACAAGCGGGAGGTCATGCTTGCCCTATTGGCAGAGACGAGCGTATTCGTTCACCTGGATCCACGTGGGCCTACGGTGCGCGTTCCGCCCTGGTTCAAGAATCAGCCCCAACTCGTCCTGCAAATTGGGTTGAACATGGCAGTGCAGATCGTCGATCTCGATGTGGGAGAGCAGGGGATCAGCTGCACGTTGAGTTTCAGTCGGCGACCGTTTTTCTGTTCCATTCCCTGGGGATCCATCTTCGGGTTGGTGGGTGACAACGGACCAGGTTTGGTTTGGCCTGACGATGTTCCTGCAGAGATTGCAGCACAGGTGCAGGCCCAGACCCAGAAGGCGCAGGTGGTGAAAAAGCCTCCGGTTCGCGAGGCGCCGCGCGGTCGACTGCGGGCGGTTGGCTCGGAGTCACCTGCCGAGGAGCCTGCGGGGACGACCAGCCAGTTGCCGAGTGCTGCGGCCGCCTGCCAGCCGACGAGCGCAGTGCCGAGCGCGGAAGGGATTCAGCCTGATTTGGTTCCGGTACCGGCACCGGCGCTCGCACAAGTCGAGTCGAGCAGTCCTGTTGAGGCAGTCAAGGCGACTGAAACGTCGCCAGAGGCGCCCAAACAGAAGCCAGTCCAGTCCAACCGCCCGGGCTCTAAGCGCGAGCTCCCTCCCTACCTCAGGGTTGTCAAGTAGGCTCATCGGGGGTGATGTGGTGCCGCCACTGGGCCGAGCGGCGAAGCCGCAAAGCGTCGAATCATTGCGGATGACACTCGCCGAGTGCTGGACACACAACGTAAAATGGTAGGGTCTACGCGCTCATAGGGTCGCAGAAGATCATGGATGTTCGCTGCACGCGTTGTGGGACCGAGTACGAATTCGATGACGCGCTCATTTCCGAGCGTGGAACGAGTGTTCGGTGCACGCAGTGTGGATTTCAATTCAAGGTCTTTCCGCCACACCTGGCCACGGTGGGACCCGACGAATGGATAGTGTTGACCAGCCTCGGGCGCCGCGTGGTCTACCGGTCGTTGCGCGAGCTGCAGACCGGCATCTCCAAGAGCGAGGTTGCTCGAGAGGATCTGCTTGCGCGTGGATCGAAACCGCCTAGACCGCTGGGCTCGATCGCTGAGCTCGATCCGCTTTTTGCAATCAAGTCGGCTCCAGAACGACAACCCAGCACGCTGACTGGCGTCGCACCGCCAGCCCAAGGTGCTGTCAAATCCGCGCCCCCACCAGGGGGTTCCCTGGGTCGCGCGGGACACGACACATTTTCTGGTGTGGCGCCGCCAGCGAATTCGCCTTCCGGGGATGCGGCGGAGCCCGCCGCGCAAGCCGCAGCGCGGCCCGGAGCACCCATGCGCGTTGGTGGGACGAAAACGGTGCTGGGGATCGGGACCGGCACGGACGCGACTGGCACGCCAGCAACAGGTACGGTTGACACCGGGACGGTCGTTCAAAAGGTTTCTGCTCCACTCGATTCGGCGCCGCCAGAGACCAGGTCTTTCGAGTCATTGAGGCCCGAAGAATCGCATCGTGCGCTCGGTGATGAACCTCGGGTTCCAGCCATTGTGGGCAAGGCCAGTTCGGAACCACCCACGAATCGCCCGCCCCCTTCCGAAAAGGAAAATGCACCAGCCGTTCAGCTGTCAGAAGTCACCGCCCCTCTGCCCCGCATCCTGACCGAGTTGGGCGTGCCGCCTGTGACGTCAGCCG
>CAYVXY010000002.1:325758-496414 GCA_964454965.1 uncultured Polyangiaceae bacterium
CGACTCTGACGTCAGCCGCGACTCTGACGTCAGCCGCGACTCTGACGTCAGCCGCGACTCTGACGTCAGCCGCAAAAATAGAGGGTATTGCGGTTCCGTTCGCAACGGCACATGCGGGGCCATTGCCTGTCAAGTCAGACGTGCATGGCAAGCCCGAATCAAAGGCGATTGAGCAAGCAGAGCCACCCGCCGCCGAAAAGGTTCTCGCCAAGGTGCAATTGACGACGAAGGCCGTCGCAGTATCGGCCACGGCTAGCGCTGCTGCTGTGGCAGCGAGCGATCCGCCAACCGCGAGGTGGACGGGGCAGAGCGTCCAGGCGTTCCAAGACTCAACCCAATCGACGAAGCCGTCAGAGCCAGCCATCGTCGCGCCCGCCGTTCCGTCGAGTACCAGCCTGCAGCCTCAAACGGCGCGCTCAGGCGAGAGCCGCACGACTGCCCCACAAACGCCGGACTCGAAGAATTCGGAGCCACCGAGGTCGGATTCACGCAAGCTGGTGGTGCCAACGGAGGAGCTTCGCAAGTTTCGTGACGACGCGACAACCTCCCCACCCACGCGGCCGCGCATCAAAGTGGCAAAAGCGGTGGAACCTGCGACTGTCCAGCCCAAGAGAGAGAAGGGTTCGATCACGCTGGCCTCGGGCAGCATTCCTCCCAAACCGCTATTTACCACGGGACGCGTGACCGTCGCTGTTGGCCTCATCGCGTTGGGCCTTTTTGCCGGGATGAAGATCGTAGGTTCACAATTGCAGCTGAAGCCGGCAACAGTGCCAGCGCCATCGGAACCGGCGGCATCGGCGCCGCAGCCTGCAGCGGCGGCGTGGGATGCGCCCGTCGTCGAATTGCTCAAGACTGGCGATTCCAAAGGCGCAGAGCAGGCGTTGGATGTCGTTGCAGCCAGTGACCAAGGCCAGCCGAAGTACCGGCTCTTGCACGCGCAAGCAATCGCACAGTCGGCGGACATGGTCTGGTGGAAGGTTCAACTGATCGGCAAAGCCGCCGGCGAGCCCTACACCCAGTCGAAGCAGCAACTGGCGGATCGATTGGAGCGGCTCAAGGCAGACTTGGTTGCGGTTGGGCCCGAGGCACAATGGCCCGAACCCATTCAAGCAGCATCACTCGATGCACGCAGGATGCGCGGCGAGAAGAGCGAACCGACGGAACCTGCACTGGTGGAGCGGTTGAAGCATCCCGCGACCCCCGAGCTCAAGTACACACAGTTGGTGTTGGCGTGGGTACGCGTCGGGTTGCCCGACGCTGCGACCGTCGAAGGATTGCGCCAGCTGCGTGCGGCGCCGCTCGACCTGGGGCCACGCGCGGTGGCGCTCGTAGTTGCGTTAACCCAACTCAGTCGCTTCGATGAAGCAAAAGCGGAACTGAAGAAGCTGGTGGAGCAATCGCGTCCGCATCCACTTCATGGCGAGATGCTCGACTACGTGAACAAGGCCGAGCAAGCGCTTGCCGAAGCCCCGTCGAGTGCGAAGCCGGATGCCGGTACGACAGCCGACAACGCCGAACCAGGTGAAAACGACTCGGATCTGCTCGAAGGTGACTTCAGGTTGCGGCTGACACGGGCCAGTGAATGCCTCTCGCGGAACGAACTCACCAAGGCGCAGAAGCTGCTGCGTTCGGTGTTGGCACAACGTCCGAACGATACCGAAGCCATCACCGCGATGGGGGATGTCACGCGCCGGCGCGGCGACTTGACCCAAGCGCGCAACCTGTATGATAAGGCGCTGGCGCTCAACGGCAACTACTTGCCGGCGATGTCTGGTGCCGCTGATCTGCGCTGGAAGACTGGCGACCGTGCCGGTGCGGCAGCGCTCTATCGACGCATTCTCGATCGCGTGGGGGAGACACCGGGCTACGGCCAGGTGGCAGCGGCACGTCTGAAAGAACTCGATTCATCGGCAAAACCCCCAGGAGATTCGAGCAACCTCGGCGCGAATAGCGACACCTCGACGGCTCGTGACAGCAAGGCCGCTGTGCCTAAGGCAGACGCGCCGTCGCGTACTGACAAGCCGACGCCGAAGGGCGCGAAGTGAAACGGCTGGGACATTGGGGGTGCCACTTCGTGGCGCTAGTTGCACTAGTGAGTTGCGTGGGTTGCGAAGGTCGACATCCTGCGATCGCCGGAAAATCGAAGCATCGGGAACTGCCATCAGCAGCGTCCGGGACCGTCATCGAGCTCGATCTAGCCAGCGGGATCCCCGAGTCCACTTCCGCTGGTGGGGGATTCTTTCCCTTGCCGGCAACGCGCACTTACACTGGGTTGGTGCGTGCGCTTGAACGCATCGAGAGCGATCGTGACGCCAAGTCTGTATTCGTTCGGCTGGGTGGGCAACGAGTGAATTTCGCGCAGGTCGAGGAGCTCTCTGAGCTCTTGGCGAACGTCCGCCGTACCAGGCCTGTCGTGTGCCACGCGCATTCCCTCTCCAACGCCACGCTATGGCTCACGCTCAAGGGTTGCGACCGCACCTGGCTTAGTCCGGCAGGCGACGTCGATGCCATTGGTATTGGCACGCAGGTGGTCTACTTCAAGAAACTCCTCGATTCCCTCGGTGTCAAAGCGGATTTTCTGGCCGTGGGCAAATGGAAGAGTGCAGCGGAGTCTTTTCTGCGCGACGAACCCAGTGACGCCGCTCGGCAGGAATGGCTCGAAACCCTGGGCGGCATGCGAAAGAGTTGGCTCGAGGGCGTTGCGGCAGCGCGTCCCGCGGTGGCAGAGAGTCTCGAGACTGGGCCTTGGGGGGCGCGTGCCGCCCTCGAGCATCATCTCGTGGACGAGCTCGGTGACGATGTTGCTGCCATGGATGATGCCAAGAAACGTGGCAACACGCGCAACACAAAAACAGGGTTTGGGTCAGGCAAGAAACCCGGGCCGGAGCTGGCATTCACCGAAGTGTTGCGACTGCTCTCGGGGGTGGACGACGGAGGCGGCGCTCATGCGCACATCGCCGTAGTGCCCATGGCCGGCTCCATTACCATGGGATCCGAGGGCCTTTTCGAGGGCGACGGGATCGTTCATGGGTCGATGGTGCGCACCATCGACCGTATGCTCGAGGAGGACGACGTTCGCGCCGTCGTGCTCCGGATCGATTCGCCAGGCGGCTCGGCCCTCGCCAGTGACCTCCTGTGGTCGCGCTTGCGTAGGCTAGCCGAGGCCAAGCCCGTCGTCGTGTCAGTGGGTTCGATGGCTGCCAGTGGTGGGTACTACCTTGCCTGCGCTGCTGATCGCATCTTCGCCGAGCAGACGAGCATCGTCGGTTCCATCGGAGTGGTTGGTGGTAAAATCGTCTTTGGTCCCGCGCTCGAGCAATATGGCGTTCACGCCTTCACGCTGACTCCAAGCCCCAATCCGAATCGCGTCGTCTACGAATCCCCGTTGGTTTCTTGGGATGACGGGACGCGCGCGCGAGTACTCGAGCAAATGACGGGCGTGTACGATCTGTTCGTAGAGCGCGTCGCGGAGGGCCGCAAACTTACGCGTGAGCGAGTGCATGAGTTAGCCCAAGGTCGCATCTATGACGGGCGACAGGGCAAGGCGCTCGGTCTGGTCGACGAGATCGGTGGCCTTGAACAAGCGCTCGATTGGGCAAGAAAGCAAGCTGGGCTCGATCGGGAGAGCCCCGTTACGGTCGAGGGACCAGGTGAAGGCCTCTTGGCGGCTCTCGGGCTCGACGCACAAGCTTCGCTGCCTGAGTTCTATTCGGCTGTCGATCGTCAGCGTCGACGCCTCTGGAGTCCCATGGCCATGGTCCCGCGGCAACTCGTGCCACTCGTGGCTGGCGTCAGTCCTCTTCTGTCGAATGAGCGCGTCTTGGTGCTTTCTCCGGTGATGCTTGCGACCGAGTGAAGTCGTCGACCGAGTGAAGTCGTCGAGAAACTAGGTACTTAGCGCTTGTCGCAGCATGTCATCGAGCAGCCCCTGCCGATCGAGGGCAACCATGTCATCGCAGCCGCCGATCGATTTGCCTCCGATGAATATCTGCGGCACCGTGCGCTGGCCGGTCGCCTCGACCAGGTACGTGCGCGTATCGGGGTCTTGGCTGACGTCAATTTCCCGAAAGTTGACCCCCTTTGAGCTCAACAGCCGTTTGGCGCGGATGCAGTACGGGCAGATGGCGGTCGTGTAGATGAGTACCGGATCGGTCATGACACTGAAGAACATTGGGCTCGTTTGCGCGACGTAAAGACCCCAATGTTAACCGAACGCCGAGCCAGTGCTCCGTCGAGCACCACGAGCGTCGGGTGCCGCTTGGATCGACTATTAGCAGTGGTACCCTCGCGCAATGCATCGTGCTTGGGCAATCGTTGCCACATTGACCCTCCTGCCCGCAACTACCCAGGCGGACGCAGACAAGCTCATGCCGGAAGCATTTCCAAAGGCCATTTACGGCTTCGCGTTTGGCGAATCCCTCGCTTCGGTGAAGGCGAAATGCCGCGGGTTTACGCTCGGCAAGAACAAGACGATTGCCCGCTGCCTGTCCACCACCGGTGAGGCGTTGATCATCGGCTTTACCAAGCGGGGTAGGCTCAACAACCTCACGCGGAACATCTCCATGACAGCGTACAATCAATGCCGCCTGGAGGTGCTCGAGGTGCTTGGTGCCAAGGGACGCCAAACGTACCAAGGTGTGGAGTATTGGGGCTTGGTCTTTCCAGGCGATGCGGGCAAGAGCATCGGAGGAATCACTTGCTCCAAAAGGTTCGAGGGGTGCAACGGGGCCCCTTCCGGCTGCACACCCACGCTTTCGTATACGGCGTATTAGTGGTCATAGGGTGTTCTCGGGGTCGGCATGGGCCCTGAATAGGATGGGGCTAGCAGTAACCCACATCCAAGACGTGCGTCGCTGCGACCGAATGCCGATACACGGGGCGTTGCCCCAGGTATTCCTGACTGAGGTGGGTCAAGCTGGAGAAGACGTGGATCTTTGCCAGTCGCTCAGGACGAACAAGAGCCCCAAGCGCACTTTGTCCAGGATATTGCTGGTATCAGGCGATGCCTAACAAGACCGATTACCGCGCGTGAACGCTTCCCGGGGCGTTCGAAAAAGAACGAACCGCTCGGTGCGATTTTCGTTGCGCCGTGAGGGGATGGTTCAGGGTAGACACACCAGTGAGTCCTGGGAGCACACTAATATGCTCACGCGCGCCCCATCCAGCCGTTCACGTGGTTCTGGGACTGGATACCTATGGGTGCGATTCGAAGAAGTCCCTGCAACCGTGCAGTTTCGCAGTGTTGCGAATCGTGCGGCTCGCCTGCTCGATCGCCTGCAAAAAAAATCGTTTGCTTTCTGTTGAGGGCGAAGCAATATCCATTGCGCGGTTGTGATACATCACAACATGATTCATAGTATGTGGCGGTGTCCAACCGGACAGTAGATTGGGACTTGGAGGGGTGGGGGCACGCATTGGGGGCTCATATCGTTTCAAGTACCGATCTGGTCACGGGCAGGGACTTCAATCAATTGCGCGTCTGATCGCACCAGAATCGCTGCCCAAGCGGTGGCGAAGCACTCTTCGAACGCTGCGCACCAGACTCTGAAATATCGGATTGTCGATACTTCAGTCGGTCGGGCGCGAAGTGTTCTGCCGAACACCGATGCTTGAAGACGGTGAGTTCCTTGCCCAGTGAATCGGAACAATGGAGAGGAGAATGTGAAAATGAAACAGGTTGCCAAGGCGTTATTGGTATCAACAGTGATTCTTGTGGGAGTTAGCACTGCAGGAGAGGTCTTGTCCCAGGAAGCGGCGACGAAGACGCATTCGGTCTCCGTACTCGCGTCATTCCGAATGGGGGGTAGGCATGTTGTCAAGTTGGTTGAATACGCGCCGGGCCTAACTGGCGTAGTGGAGAGCGGCATTCCGGCTCTGGGAAGTGCGCTGACTCCCGAACTCGGGAAGGCGAGCATGGCCGAGCTCTATCGCCATTTCGCCGGCAAGTCGGCGAAGGTACCAGCATTGGTGTTGGCTGCGGATGCTCGTACAGCAGATGTTGCGCGGGCAAGCGTGGGGCGGTTGAAGTCGCCACCAACTGGCCCAGTCCCGATTGAGGGGCAGCCCAGTTTCAGCGATGGAATTCACACGTACACCTATGACGAAATTTACAACTGGTTCTACCCAATTTACTGTGAGCAGTATGGAGCCAAGGATTGCCAACTAAACTACGATGGGGGATGGTCCATGACCCCACCAGTCAGTTACAGTTCAGCCTGCTTCTTCGTTGGTTCCGAGGGATACAACGCTGCGTCAATTGAAGGATTATACTGGGATTGGGACTATAGCACTTGGATTCCCGTGATAGACGATAACGTTGATCCGGGATGGGCCTGGTGCTACTCGATGAATGGTGGCAGCGCCTCCTACTATCTCGGTTGGGCCATGTGGGGTGCGGGATATGATACTACTGTAGGGCTCTCGGTTTACTACTGATCGCACGGAGTGACGAATCGTGTCCGCGCTGAAGTAGTCGTGGGCAGTGACCTGCCAATGGTCGTGTCCGCGACATAGTATCGCTTCTGGCGCCCCAAAGCCGAGTCCAGGGGCGCCAGCGCGATCTGAAAGCGGCGCATCGACCATACTCCGTCACCTAACTCCACGGTTGACACCGGGGCGTTCTTCGTCGTTTGCTTCCCAGGTAATGGCAACATGCCATAGCAGATCTGGGCATTCGACCATTGGCAATTGCGCCGCAGGTCATGTGCCTCTCTGAAGGCGATGTCGACCGGCTATTGAGGCATCCGTTCCAGCTAGAGATTACGACCATGAACAAGCCACTCCGTCTTTTGGTAAACGTCACAATGGCAGCAGTATCGCTGTCAGCCTGTTCGAAAAGCTCACGCAACGACGCTAGCCCGACGGCGGAAGTTGGTGCAGTGCAGGAACCGAGTCAGTTGTCGCCCGCATTGCGCCAAGGCGTCGCGAGCGTCGGATCAAGCATGACGCGCCACGTGCCACCCGCCGAGGTCGGTCCGGTCCAAGCCCTGCAGAGCGACTTCTATTCGCCCTGCAATGGCAAGAAGGCAGGTGACGTATGCGTGCTAAACCTCGGGGGCCGTGAAGTAAAGACTCGATGTGTTGCTGAGTTCGATGACGCAAACGTGGCGCGGCTATCTTGTGGTCCGCGACGGCCACCTGCAGCGCCCGCGACTGGGGCGCCTCGAGCGCCCCTGATTGATTCCTACTCGCCTTGCGCTGGTCGAAAGGTGGGTGATGAATGCGTGCTGAATCTCGGCGGCGGCGAAGCACGGAGTCATTGCTATGCCATGCCCAATTCCGGAATTGATAGCCGCTTGAGCTGCGGGCCGAGACCACCTTCTCAGTAACAGGATTCTCTTCGTTTTCTGTTCGACGCAGCCACGGTCGTGCCTGTGTTTCCGGTCGTGGGCACACCGTGGGGTGCAAGATTTGGAACGGACTCAAATCAGGCCGCATCCCGAGAGTAGCAGAAGCCCGATGAGACCAGACAAGAACGTCGCCTCGAGAGGTTGACCGAATTGGCCCCATACCACGCGTAGTCATGCGCGCAGTCGGTCACAGCCTAGGTGAGATGGTCGCCAAACAGATGCTTCTGCCGAGGATCTTCAGACACGTGACTCAGTGTTCCGACCCTCGTCGCCAGGAACTGCGCAGGTCCTAGTCACCGGCAAGCACTGCGCCTGCGGCGCCTTCCAGCTTCGCGAGGAGCGTAGACCTCCTCGCAGCTCTTGACCGCGTGGATTGCTCGCTCTTCGGCCTGCGGTGTCCTCCGACTTGTCCTCGCAGCCACAATGTACGACCTAAGGGGACACTACACTGAGCCAGGCTTGCTGCGACTCGCCGAGCCTAGGTCAAATTGGGCTGACGCCCGTACCCCTTGCGACGGTGCGACATTGTTGGCATCGAAACAGGTTCTTCTGCTAGCAATGGGTCCAACCGTGGTGCGACCGAGCGCCGTGGTCGCGCCGAACCGACCAAATGGCCCGAGATTTGCGCCGAAGGTCATTACACGGACCGGCGAACACTGAAGTGCTGCTGGCACGGCTTGGCAATGTCTTAGTCAACGGCATATCCTTTGGGGATATGCACGCACATAGCTTGACTTCGGTGTCGTGGACGTCTCTGTTGCTCGGGGGAGCCTTGCTTGCGACCGTGGGTTGTTCTGGGAGCAGCAATGCGGGCTCGAGCGCTGGGACGGGTGGTTCCACCACCACGACGGGTGACCGCTGTCCGGTAGTGGCCGCGGGCGATGTCGCGATCTCGGTACCGAGTGGCACATTCAAGGCTTCCTTGTCCGTCACGCTATCGACCACGATTGCCAACGCGGAAATTCGATACACCACCGACGGGCAAGTTCCAACCGCCGCATCTTCGCTCTATTCCGGGACGGCGCTCGAATTCACAGCAACGACTCGGCTGAGTGCGCAAGCGTTCGTGCAGGGGGCTGCATCCGGTGCGGTTGCCGCGGCCCTCTACGTGGCGCGCAGCATCGACGCAACACACGACATTCCGGTCATCGTGCTTGATTCTTTCGGGAGCGGCAAGCTGCCAACCTTGGAGGCGCAGCGACAATTCGTCGACGTTGGGTACCTTGCTTACGAGCCAGCGGCGGGCAGCACCTCACTATCGTCGGCCCCGACCATGGCAAGTTTTGCTGCGTTCCATGTGCGCGGCCAGAGCTCGGCCATGTTCGATAAGGTGCCGTACAGGCTCGAAATACGTGACACCGCAGGTGGCAGCCGCGATTGCTCTCTGTTTGGCATGCCCGCCGAGTCGGATTGGGCACTGGTGGGGCCTCACGCGGACAAGACCCTAGTGCATAACGCCTTTGTGTACAGCCTAGGACAAGAACTTGGCTTGAAGGTTCCGCGGCTCAAGCTCGTGGAGGTCTACGTGAACGTGGACCAAAGTCCGCTTAGTTCTGACGACTATCAAGGTGTGTATCAGGTGGTTGAGACGATCAAGAACCAGAAAAATCGCCTGGACCTGAAGCAATTGGACGAAACGAAAACGACTCTACCCGATATCACGGGTGGCTATGTCGCAAAGTTCGAATGGAAGGCGTCGGAAGAACCGCGTTTGCTCTGCCCAAGTGGCACGGCAAACTGTTGGAACGATCTGGAATTGGTCGATCCAGTTCCGATTGCGCCGTCGCAGCGAGACTACATCACCCAGTACTTGGTGGACTTCAACGCCGCGCTGCATGGCCTGAACCCCGCGGACGCGACCAACGGTTATCCTAAGTACATTGACGTAAGATCCTTCGTGGACCACGTGATTGTCAATGAGGTCACGCGCAACATGGACGCCTTTGCGCGCAGCCAATACTTCTACAAGGATCGCGATGCCAAGATGTTCGCCGGGCCGCTCTGGGACTTCGATCTGATCGCCGGGGTCGGCATGGGAGCGACCGGGTTCGGAACCAGCTTCGCAAACCTTGCCGCAGAAGGTTGGCAATATGAGGCAAACAGTTCGCGGCTCGCGGGCGCAACGAGTGATTGGTTCCCACGGTTGATCACCGATTCGTCGTTCAATACGCAACTCGTCGCGCGTTGGAAGGAATTGCGTAGCGGGCCGCTATCCGACGCCAATATTGCCGCGCGGATCGACGCGGTGACCTCCGGGCTATCCGCCGCAGCTGATCGCAACTTTGCTCGTTGGAGTATCATAAGCCAGGCAACCGTGAATCCCTTCACGACGCCCACCGAGCCCACTTGGGCTGCTCAGGTAGCCTACATGAAGTCCTGGTTGCAGAAGCGGGCAGCGTGGCTCGACGGGCAGTGGACGTAGGGCGAGGGTGTGGCTAGTCGAAGCGCGGCACCGCACTGTCGACACTGCTGGACTCAACGCATAGGGGCGGGCGATTCTCATTGCCTAAGCTCTGTCGAAACGACCGCAGATCTGGCTAACGTTCGAGCGCTACCGCTGGCTCCGGAGATCGGCGACGAGCAGTCAATTGGCCCTGATCGAGCCCGTGTGAATTGGGGAAGCCAGTCGAGTGGCCTTGCGCGATACCATTTGTATCGGAGACACCCAGTCCAGTGGCTTTGCGCGATGCCGTTCGGATCGGAGATCCCCAGTCGAGTGGCCCGGTGCGACGCGACTTGTATCGGGGAAGCCAGTCGAGTGGCCTTTTCAGGAGAGAGCCTCCTTTGGAGGCAAGGTCGAACTTGTTTGGAACGGTCGGCTCCACCGTTATCGACTAGTTCGACTAGCGACAATCGGTTGAAGCGACTGAATCTCTCGAGTTTGAGTCGCGAAATTGGGTGATCGAGCGTTCTTGCAGAAGGCGCTGCAGTCTTGAAGTGATGATGGAGCGAGAGGCAACGATATCGATTTCAATTGCACGGTAGGAATTGCAGCGGATGCCGTGCATAGGTCGGTGGGCGGCGGGTGTGCCTGTTGGGGACAGTTGAGGTTGTGCCAGAGGAGTTGGCCGGCCGAGTTCCGCTGATCTGGCAAATTTGAGGGGATCAGGCTGGCCGGTATCAATTTATGTGTTACAACAATGCAGTGAAGTTCGATTGGGACCCCAAGAAGGCAAAGCGCAATGAGAGGAACCATGGCGTCACGTTCGATGAGGCAGTGACCTGCTTTGAAGATCAAAACGGTTGCTACTTTCGCAACGAATCGCCTTCCTATGAGGATCGCCTCATACTGATTGCCATGTCGGCCCGAACGCGCTTGTTGTTCGTCGTGCATGCGGAAGTGGGGCGAGACAGCATTCGCATTGTGAGTGCTCGCAAAGCGAGCCCCGCGCAAAGGAGGTTGTACGATGGACTGGACTGATGAACCCATTGATTGGAAGCTTTGGAAGCGCGTCCCCGGCAATCCATTCGCTGACTACGATCCTGCCGATGGCATTGCGGTCTGGTCGTTGTGGGAAATGCCGTCGTGTTCGATCGGTAAGCGCGTGCGCCGTGGGCGACCCCGCAGTGAACCGACCGCCGTGCGGAGCGTTCGCCTGCCGGTCACGACTTGGAAGCGCCTTGAAGCAGAGGCGAAGCAGCAAGACGCTACCGTCAACGCGCTCATTGCGCGTCGCGTCACTGGATCCCGGTGATTTCCGGGCCATCACCGCAGCCTGACACGAACGTGATCGTGGCTTTCGGATCGGCGCGCCAACGCTCACAGGTTTGCGCGCAGAGCGCGACCACGTCCGGTTCGCTCATGAAGAAGCCTTCGACGCATGGCTCCCCGCTGACTGCATTCAGGCTTAGCAATTCACTGTGTCCATCGGCGTAGGTGACAACCGTGGCCAGGTGCTCGGCATCGACTGACTGGAGCCCGTCGGTCGTCTCGTTCAGGAATGCGAAGTGGCAGTCCCGTTCATAGACGCGCGGCTTCAGTAGCTTGTTCAAATCCGAGTTCGCTGTCCCTACGTGGGACCAATCAACGTAGCACGGAGTCGTGGTGCCTGACGGAGTGCAGGCAAAGCGGCCAGTGTTGCCGCGTCCGCGGCTTTCGAGAGCCAGTCTCTGGAACCCTCACTGCCGGCGGTTCCCACCACGATGGTCTGGATCCCAGCCGTTGCTGCTTCACCCACCGCGGCAACGATCGCAGCACTGTCGACCAATACGTTGTCTGCGTCGTCCGTGGCCGGGGCGACACAACCCGCGTCGATGGTCGGCAATCCATCCGTTACAAGCACGACCGCTCCTCTATCGCAGCCGCCAGCCTGCTGCATTTCGACCTTCAGCTGCTCGACGGTCGCGCGATAGGCATCGACAATGGGCGATTCTCCTCCGGGTTGGGCCATGGTGTACCAGTCGACCAGGGCAACGATGCCTGTACTTGTGAATTGGGTCAGTGGCACCCGAGCGGACAAATCTACGCAGGATGCACCCGTTTCGCCACTCGGGGACCCATGGATATGCGCGGGAAACCCCTGCATGCTGACCAAAGGCGCGCCGCGCGGGCCAAGTGTCGATAGGAACGAGAAGGTCCAGTTCAACTCGAGCATCGCCCATTTCCAGCGGCTGGACGGAGTATCGGCAACGAGGGTCTTCATCGATTCGCTCAAGTCGAGCAGCACTGCCAGGCAGTCCAAGTGGCGCGCTCCGAATTGCCGCGCGTTGCAGGCACTCTCGCTAACCTGCTCCATCTGTTCTGGGGTCAGCTCCACCACGGAACCGACGCGACTCGTCGCCAGCGCAGCGCCGCCCATCGTTGCGGTAGCTGCGCCGCCCTGGGAAAAGGACGCTACGCCGCCTTGGCCCGATGGGGACCAGACACAGAGCTATCAACTCGACCCCCACAGCTTACGCTCAGAGCGGCAACATAGGTGATCGCCGCACCCCGGGACGTACGCCAGGTCAAAAAGCACATGCAACCATTTTGTGCATTAGGCGCCCGATAGGCAATCCAAAATGGCTCTATCCGGAGAGCATCGTCGGCCTCGGCGAAGAGAGCCACTGTCGGGAGGTCTCCCGAACCAGGTCGATTCCAATTCGCTGCCGTAGTACGAGGGATGTCGATCCACGAATCTACGGATTTGCCCGCAATGGCACGAAGGGCAAGCGATCACCCATGTCGTCCACCAACTTGCCGCGATTCCGGTCGTCCCCGAGGCCTAAACCACCAGCCCAGTTCGTGCCCCAACACTTGACCCGCCCCGTGCCAACCAGTGCACAAACATGGGACCAACCGGTAGCAAAGGCCGTCGCAGAAAGCCCGCTGCCAAGGTTGATGGGACCGAGGGTGCTCGGGTTGTTGAGCAACGACGTGGTAGTACTCTGCCCGAGCTGCCCGGAGCCGTTTTCACCCCAGCACTTGAGCGCGTTATTGTCGAGGATCGCGCAGGTGAAAGCGTCACCGGCATCGATGGCCAGCGCTTTGGCGTCGCCGCCAAAATCTACGGCTGCAAGACCTGCAATGTCAGTCAGTGCGCCCACCGAGGCAGCGCCGGCACCCCAACTCTTCACGCGGCCGTCGTCGAGCAGCACCACGGTGTGGTTGTAACCCGCCGCAACGTCTATGGCCCTTCCGCCAACGTCGATTGACACCGGTCTCGGAGTGAGCCATCCGCTCGCGGAGCTCCGTGGGATCATCCCCCAGCAAGCGATGCGTCCGTTGTCGAGCGCGGCGCACGCATGGAAGGGACCGGCGCTGAGCGCCGTCGCCAGCGCCCCGCCGGGAAAGTCGATCGGATCAAGCGCCGCAATTTCTCCTGGTTCGTCGCCAATCGGCTGGTTCTGGCCGCGCCCGAGTTGGTTGTTGTCCGCGCCGTTGGCCCCCCAGCATTTGGCGTGACCGCCCTGGAGCAACGCGCAGCTGTAGGTGCTTGTGATAGACAGAGCCGTTGCCGGCGCCCCTAGTGGGACCGGCTCAAGCCCATCGATCTCGCCTGGTTGGTCACCGAGCGTGTTCTTGTGCCCCAAGCCAAGCTGTCCGTACTCATTGCGACCCCAGCAGAATACGCTGCCGTCTCGAAGCGCAGCACAGGCACTACCGTTGCCCACGGCAACCTGAGCTGCACCGACCCCAGCGCGCGGGTGGATCGGAACGAGGGATTCGACCTCGTTGGGGTCGTCACCGATGTCGACCTTGTTGCCTTGTCCGAGTTGCCCGTAGCTATTGGCTCCCCAGCAGGCAATGTCCCCGTTCTCCAGAACGGCGCAACTGTTCCCTTCGCTGGCTGCGACCTGCGTGACGCGGCCCAACCGGGCGTCGATCGGTTGGCCACTCTCGCCCGCGCTTCCGGCGCTCGCGCCTGCCTGAGCCACGGCGTTCGTGCCAGCTTGAGTCGAGCCGCTCGCGCCGCCTTGAGCCGAGCCACTCGTGCCAGCTTGAGCCGAGCCATTCGTGCCAGCTTGAGTCGAGCCACTTGTGCCAGCTTGAGTTGAGCCACTCGTGCCAGCTTGAGTTGAGCCACTCGTGCCAACTTGAGTTGAGCCGCTCGTGCCAGTTTGAGTTGAGCCACTCGTGCCAGTTTGAGTCGAACCGCCAGCACTGTCGGCGCGCCCACCCGCCGAGGAGCTTTGCGCAGATGCACCCGCGCAACTCGTGCAGCCCGCCGTGCCTGCCGTCCGCTCATCGGAATTGCCTCCACTGCCAATTGCCGAAGTTCCACCGGAACCTATACGATCGGACGGCCGGGAACCCCCAGATCCAATTGCAGCCTCACAGGTCCCGCAGCCCGCCGAGCCCCTGTCGGCTTCCGTCGAGGCGACCTTACCGGAGCAACCGGCGGCGCCAACGATCAGAGCAACCAACGAAAGTGCCCCATTTGGGTAGTACATCAACGGATTCGCTCTTTCGCCCAGCCCACAATGGGCATTTTGGACCGCTCGCATGTTCACTCACCTTACCCCAGCGACGCTCCTGGGCGAAGGTCCTATGCGTAAGGGTTGCGGCGAATCTTCCCTCATGCAGTCCGCGACCTGCGCATCATTGGCAGCCGACGCTTGTCGCACCCATACCTACCCGACGAGGGACTGCTACACCAGGTATTGGCCAAGTCTTACAGGATCATTTACCATCGAGTGCACTGAAAGCACCGATTTCTGTCAATGCATGAGAGTTGCATTCCCCAGCAATGCCGGACCCGCAGTATGTTCCGCCGCTTCGGAGAATGAGCATTGCTGTGCGGCCTCTAGCTTCCCCACCTCGGGCACGTGCACCTGCACCTGCATGCATTGGGTCTGCGAGGAGAACTCTAGTTCTTGCGATTGCAGCGCCTAGTCTACGTCGGGTACGTCGAAGTGACTGAAGACCTGGACGACATGCTGCGTGAATCGTCGCGGCCATTTCAGCAGTTGCATGTGTGACGATCTATCGACGAGCTGCAGTTCGGAGTGGACCAAGGTGGTAAGCTGTGATTTGGCCCAAATGGAGTGCAATACGGACGAGACGAAGACGACGTCCTGCAAGAACTGAGTGTCGCAATTGGCGGTTCGCTCAAACCTAGAATCGCCCGGTCGCCATGGCGCCAAGGACGTTGGAGCCTACGACAGGGGCAATCGACATTCGGCGCTCGTACTCTTCGGGCGTATCGACGCGAACGCGCTTGCGGTTGAGCCACAGCCAGGCGCTACCGCCCACGAGGGTGGCAGAGCCGGCAATGATCGAAGCCGTGGCCCAGGTCTTGTACGATTTGCCGTTGTCCTGCAGGCTCTGTCGCTCGTCGCTCAATCGGCAACCGAGGGCACAAGCCGGGTCACTTTTCACTTCTTCGTCGAGACGCGAAAGCAGTCGATTCGATTGCAGCCCTAGGATGATACCGGCGCCAACCATCGTGGCACCCACGCCCGTTACCGCGACGGGCAACCAAAAAGGCAACGGTCGCCTGGCTTCGGTGAGTGTTCGCTCGTCGTAGATCCGCGCAACCAGTTTCACTGGTTCGCTCGGCACCAGGGTAAGCTGGTAGCTGCGCGGGAGGTACCCAGGCTTGGTCACGGTAACGGTATGCCTACCGGATCGACATACTCGGGCACCATGAAGGGCTATCCCTGGAATTCGCTGACTTCATGGATGACGACGATGTTCTCGTGGGTGCAACGCGCGGTGGCCCGCGCTTCGACGACGAATCGACGCACGAGTTCAGGGTGGCTGATCTGCAGGAATTTGATCGCCACGCGACGACCAAGTTTGCTGTCGCGCGCCAGATATACGCCTTCCATGCCGCCGCGACCGAACTCACCGAGACCCACCTCGGTCGATTTGCCACAGGCAAGCTCGCCGAAGAGCGCGAAGCCTTGGCAGTTGCTGCGCTGGTCAGGCTGGGTGAGCGAGAGCGAGCGAGCCGCCGCGCCGAACGGTTTAAATAGAGCTATCCAAGTAGCTTCTTGACCAAAGCTATCGATGCATCGCTCGGTGAATCGCCGTGACAGCTCGCTGCGCCTCACACCGCAGGTTCGTCGCACAGGTCGGTCTTCTTTCAGCGCTCATTCTGCCTTGGACGGCATCAGCCAACGTGGCAAGTCAGCTAGACTACTTCCGCGAACGCGGAGCTGACCATTGCCCAGACGAAGCCAAGTTGCGCCAAGCGGTCAAGGCGCGGCTCGGCCACGATCCCTTCATCGAATGGTCACCGCGTCGCGTCGTGGTCGAGATTGTCGCTGATGGCGCGCGGCTTTCCGCGATCCTTCGGTTGGTCGAGGACGGCGGGATCGTCCAAAGCCGCAGCCTGCTTTCCACTGACAAGCATGATTGCGCGGAGCTGATCGCTTCGGTTGCTCTGGCCATCGCCATCCATCTCGAACCCGATTCCGCAATGCGCGTGAATCGCGGCGAACAGGCCGAATCGGAGCAGCCCGAGGAACCTGTCGCGGAGCCAGCGCCGAATCCACCGGTGCTCCCCTCGCCCAAGCAACCGCAGGTTGCCCGTGCCACGCACCTGACCGTTTCGGCACCGAAATCCGCAACTCCCTGGGCCCCGGCAGTTCGCATCGGAGCCGTGTACCTGCAAGGGCTAGAACCCCACGCCACGCTGGCGCTCAAAGCCGGCGCATCCCTGCGCTACGGCCACATTCAGGCAATGACCGAACTGTTCTCCGGCTTGCCCGATAGCAAACGCTACGCTGCCGGAGGGATCCGTAGTCACGTGATTGGCGCGACGTTGCTACCTTGTGTGAGCTACCAGTGGCTCTCCGCTTGTGCCGAGGCGATGGCGGACTTGCTTTGGACCCAAGGCGTCGATGTGTCGGTGCCGGTCAAGGCCACGCTAGTTCACGTTGCCGTGGGTGCCCGCGTCGAAGCCGCCTGGCAATTGAGCCGCACCTGGGCCGCCATGGTGGGACTCGATCTGCTGCGAAACCTGACTTCCACGACACTGCGGCTCCAACAAGCGGAACTCTGGAGGTCGCCACCCTACCGCTACGCGTTTTGGCTCGCGGTCGAAATGCGTTTTCCGTGACAGGATCGACTCGCTCGACACTAGCTACTCTCGGTATGAACAAGCAACTGGTCCTACGTCGGATTGCAGCCATCGTCGGGGTGGCGCTGCTCGCGTCGGCCTGCTCGGAACGCGTGGTCGACATGGACGGGACGAGGCCAGTCGTGGACGCCGAAGCCACCAAGGGTGCTGCCGAAGATGTAGTGGTCGTGCTCAACGAGCAGGTGAACGAGCTGCAATCCGATGGGACGCGCCTATTCTGGTATGGTCAGCAGCCCGATGTTCCCTGCACCGAGAACCACGCGTTTGCAGTGCGAAGCTGCATCATCGGCGACTGTGCCAATACACTGGTTACTTATGCAAATTGGTTGGTCTCTTGCAGTACTCCCGCGGATATCCAGGATACTGCGGGTAGAACCGTGGTACCAAGCGGCACCGTCGCAGGCACATTTGGCAGGATTACAACCGATGGGTTGAATATCTACTGGGGAACGGAGCTCTACTCTTGTCCTATATTGGGATGCGATCCAAAGTCGCGTGTCGCGTTCTCGGGCAGCATGAAGACCGAGCGTGTGATGGCCGAGAGGCTGTATTGGTTGAACAGCTCTAGCCCCTTTGGCTTGCAGCGTTGCGTCCCCGAGCGGTGCACTGAAACCGTCGAAACCATAGCTGTATTTGACATCGACGTCCTGGGCACATCGGTGCAAGGCCTGGTGGTTGGCACGACTCATGCCTATTGGGTTGCGAACTCTTCGATCCGCCGAGTCGCCCTGGACGGGCGGAGCCCGATCGAAACCATCGCCTCATCGCAAGCCCAACCTACGGGGCTAACTATGACTGAAGGAGACATCTACTGGGCCAACGGCTTCTTTCCAGGGACAATCTCGCGCTGTACGACCGCAGCTTGTGGAGATGCGAATCCGACAGTGATAGTCGCGGGCCAAAACTACCCCAGTTGGACCGGGGTGACTGGTTCCTCGTTGTTCTGGACCAACGGAAATGGCTTTGGCAGTGAAACCGAACTGCTATCCTGCTCGTTGACCGACTGTTCCGCTGCGCTCCAATCGCTGGAATCATCGCCGGGCCTAATTCTGGGGCATTGGATCGACAACGGTACGCTCTACTACGGGACATCCGCGGACAGTGGAGCGACCACGACCATTCATCGCATGAAGCCACGATGATCTTAACCGTTGTGGAAGGGCTTGGAATATGACGAACCAATGTATGACCATTGTTCGACACCTGGTCATGCTGGGCTCAGTCGTGGCAGGAATTTGCTGCACGGCTTGTGGGAACAGGATCTATGACCTCGATCAATCAGCATCCGTGGCTCCCAAGCATGGGCGGGTCGTCCGCTACTCAATGGACCAGCAGCGACTCTACTGGCTTGAGGAATACCAGTGGCGGCCCGAAGGCAGTCCGTGGGAGAACTTGGGTTATCTCGTCATGGGCTGCGAGAAGCGTGAATGCAGCGCGACGCGCAGACAGTACGCCGACATGCAAACTCGGGAATCAACGTCTTTCCCGCCCGAACTTGCTGTCCGAAACGGGATTGTCTATTGGACCGAAAGTCACGGGCTCTGGTCGATTGGCTATACCAATGATTCCGTGATTTTGCCCGACACTGAAACCATCTGGAGGCTGGAAGAGGGGCAAGCGGAGCCCGAGCGGCTGTTTGATTTTCCCGGAACATACGAATGCAATGCCGTCGCGCTTGACGACAATGAACTCTACTGTGCAGGCAACACCGGTTCCATTCTTGCCCTTTCTCTCTCGTCTGATCCATTTCCGCGAGTGATTGCGCCTGGACAGAGTGAAGACCTGTCCCAGATGCAATTCTTGGCTCACGGCGATTACCTGTATTGGGTTTCGTCCGCTGACGGCATCAAACGAACACGCAAGGACGGTAGCATCGCGGTAGGGGTGGTTGCGACCAGTACCAGTGGTTCCTCACTCGCTATCGATGACGACTACCTCTATTGGACTGACACTACGGCCAAGGCGTTGAGCCGTTGCAGCCCGGCAAACTGCGCCGGAACGTTGTTCCTGGTCGCGTCGCCCAATTCTGTTCCCGCGAGCCCCCTTGATCTGTCGGTTGTGCCCCACTCGCTACAGGTTGAAGCGGGCAGCCTATATTGGCTCGAAGGTGGGGAAGGCAGCTTGAACGCCTTGCGTCGCTGCTCCATCGACGGCTGTCCCGATGGTCCCGAACTCGTGACAGCGGAAGAGATGTACTTCTATGCAGTGGACGAGACGGACGTCTACGGCGTCGTCCTCGCCGACGCGCCTGGAGCAGACGGTGGCGAACAATTCGAGATACGGCGATTCCCCCTGTAGGTCTAGTTGGGTCCAAAGTGGGCATCTCCGACAATTGTTGCCATATCAGGCGGAATGCAGCGTGCGGTGGCAAGGGTTCTGACGTGTATGGGGTCGTCGTTCAGCCTAGATCAGAAGCAAGAGTCCCAAGCCGTCATCACCCCAAACAGCCTGTCATGGTCATGTCTGCTTTCCCTGGAACGGCACGCACCGTGAGCTCAACCAATGGCGCACGTCCTATTCGTTGCTGTGCATTTCCACCTTGCCTCGTAGACGTCGAAGTTGCAGTAGTCCGTGCCGGTGCAATCCTTGTCATCCATGCAGCTGTCAGACGCCGTGTGGCAATGGTACCCGTCGACCGGGCGATACCCACCGCAGTCCGTGCTCATTGACGGGGAGCAGTAGCTATAAGCACCGCCGCCGCAATCTGCATCAGTTTGACAGTTGCCAACGCTTAGACACCTGGCCGCCGAGGATGCCGTGCAGTAGCAAACCTTACCCGGATCGCAGTCGGCATCCGTCGCGCAACGGTCATAGGTGCAGCTGTAACTGTTCCAATTGTAGCCAATGCCGTGGACACACTTGCCGCTATTGCCCGCGGTGCAGTCCGCGTGTTTTGCGCACTGGTAGTATCCTGCCGCGCCCGCAACGCCAGCCGGTTCTGGTGGGGAATGGACTCCAACGCAGGACAGGGCTTCTGATCGGTGAACTGCAGGAACTCTAGGAGCCACCGTTGAGTTGCCCGCATGTGACCCTCCACCGGTAGTTGAGCCGACGCTGCCACCCATACCTGTTCCACCCAAGGATACAGCGCCACCTGTGGCAGTGGCTGTAGTGCCGCCCAAGCCCGTGCTGCCGCCCAAGCCCGTGCTGCCGCCCAAGCCCGTGCTGCCGCCCAAGCCCGTACTGCCGCCCAAGCCCGTGCTGCCGCCCAAGCCCGTACTGCCGCCTAAACCCACCTCGGATCCAGTTGTGGAATGTCCGTCGGTCTTTCCTCCACAGTGGACCAACGCAGTTATCAGCAACCCACCAAGAGCCAAAGCAATACCCGCACGCCCGGTCGCCTTCATTGGATGCGCCTCAACGAGACAACCATACCACCTGTCGGGACGCCGTACATCGACCGAATTCGAGCAAAGCCCGCGGGATGCTTGAGTCGCTTGCTCAGGAACCGGCATTTCGCAGAAGAATTGGCCTCCTGCTCACCAGTCAGCCGACCGCAATTGAGTTCAGATCACGATTGGTGAGCGGTGCGAACGGTTCTCGAGATCCTGCCCAATGGCGATTGGGCACAGGTACTCGGCTTGTCTCGCAAGCGACTTCCGCGGAATCCACCGCGGAATCAGGCATGCCGGCGTACGCTGAGCCGAAGGCAATTCCAACAGTCGTGACGGTGGCAATAGGGTGAACAGGGCCGAGTCGCTAGAGGCTGAAATGGAGTGAAATGGCGTCTTGGCGGATTGGTTGGGACAACCCACACGGCTTGTCGTATCGAGCAAGCTGGACAATCGAGCTGGGTTCGGCGACGCGGTTCTGCGCTGTCGTATTCGCACATACCTTGAGGAAATGGGAGGAGAATTCAAATGGCCAAGTTAGCAATCTGGTCTTCTGGTGCGTTGATTGGTTGCATATTCGGGGTGACGGGCTGTGGCGCGCAAGATGATGCCTCGAGCGCCACGCAAGGCGCAGAGGGTGTTGGAACGATGAATGCCGAGCTTTCGTCAGTACCCACCGGTGTCGCCTGCGTGCAGTTCGTGCTTAGTGGAGCCACCACTGCGACGAAGAGCTTGCCAGCTACGGCCGGAACCACTCCGGTCAAGTTGAATCTCGGACCATTGCCGGCGGGCAGCACCACGATCACGGCCAAGGCGTTCAACAGTAGCTGCAGCGCAATCACTTCGTCGTCCGTGCCCAGCTGGGTCAGTACAAGCACGCAGACTGTAGTCACGCCCGGTCAGACCACCGAGATCGGAATCACTTTGCGGGCCAACCTGTCGGTTTCAGCCAAGGTCGACTTTCTTGCAAATGCCGTCAGCGTCAGCGCTGGCGACGCCAATACTTTTGCAATTCTCAGCGACGGAACGGTTCGCGCGTGGGGCTTTGGTGCTCACGGCGAGCTGGGCGATGGGACCACCAATAACCGTAGCACACCAGTTGCGGTCACTGGCCTGACTGGCGTCACGAGCGTCGGCGCTGGCAGCTATCACGCCTGCGCGCTGACCAACAGTGGACAGATCAGGTGTTGGGGATTCAACGGCTACGGTCAACTCGGCAATGGGACCATGAATGACTCGCCCTCCCCGGTAAATGTGTCGAGTTCCTTGACCTTTCGCGGACTCATTGTTGGGCAGGGCTACAGTTGCGGGGCCATTGCTACCGGCCTGTACTGCTGGGGAGATAACGGCTACGGCCAGTTCTGCAACGGAACCACGACCAGTAGTTCGAGCCCGGTGGCTACAGGGTATCTGCTGCCCGACTTCTTTGTCGCTGGTGCGACTGCCTATACGACTTTCGTGTATTCTGGCAACTCGAGTAGCGCTTGCGGTTTGAACACCGGTGGGCAGCTTGGCAACGGGTCGTCGGCCACGAGCGTTCCTTCTTGGACAACGACTGGCTTTACCGCAGCGGGGACACGCTTCATCACGGCTGCTGCTAGCGGTACCTCGTTTGCTTGCGCGGTCGAGGCTTCGGCAGGCAATGTCTACTGCTCGGGCAACAATAGTCTTGGACAGTTGGGCAATGGCACGACGACGAGTAGCAACGTTCCAGTTCAAGTCTCGGGGTTGAGTGACGTCACGGCTGTGTCGGCAGGTGCCTTCCATGCCTGCGCGCTGAAGTCCGATGGAAGCGCCTGGTGTTGGGGCAACAACCCGTATGGTCAGCTTGGGGACGGAACCGGTACGACTCGTTTGACACCTACCCTGGTGAGCGGACTGAGCTCGGGTGTGACGAGTATTGCGACGGGAAGCGGTCATACCTGCGCTACCAAGACTGATGGAACCGTGTGGTGCTGGGGCAACAACGGGGCCGCTCAAATCGGCGATGGTACTCAGGTACACCGCGGGGTGCCAACTAAGGTATTGCTCTAAAACACAGATCTTCGCGACATTCTACGGCCAGCCGACGTTTCGGCTGGCCGCGACAGCAGAAACCCGCGGAGCCGAACCTATCCGCCGAGGGGATAGTTCCATGGTTTGCCGTCCCGACGTCAGCTCAAGCACCATTTGTATCTCGGTTCGCACAGCACTGTGCTCCCTACCGGTCGAGATCGCTCGCGTAGGATTGACCGACAAGTGATGTGCTACGGGCGTCCTTCACGGAATCAGTGCAGCAAATCACACAGACAAAGGCTCCGCCCCCTGGCGTCGAGCTGGATCAATCTGACTTCGCGGTATGGTCGGTGCGTCCACTGGCCGACATCTGGTATCTGTACGCGCTGAAAGATTTGGGCCTTCCTGGTCGCTACGTTCGGCTTCTGCGGGGCGCCGTCGACCGGCGCTTCGTCTCGCTCGTCGCGAACGGACTCGCGCGTGCTCGAATTCAATCCGATTACCTTCGAAATCGTTCGGCAATATGGCAATAGCACAGGGGACGTGAGCTCCCGCGATGTGACGGTGCGGTAACCCACGATTCGTCCTGCACCGACATCGTGAGCGATCCTGGAGCTCACAGGAAGGATTCGTCTGCTTCTGCAGGTTGTAGGCGTCGAACGACCACAGCAGATTTGGTCCCAGGTTCATCCGACAAGGGCCCTAGAGTGTGCAAGGACACAACTCTGGTGTTGATTACCGCAAAATGATAGTTCCACCTATGCCAGATGCCGAATCGACTACCAGAATCAGACCGCCAATCAGACTGGTGCTGGCTGTCGTGGCTGTTGGTCGGTAAGCGATGGCATGCCGCGCGCACTCGCGTTGGGTGTGGACTTGCAGCAGCGTGCTTGCTCGTTGCTGAGCGGAGTCAAGGTCAACCCGCCTCCACCCTGCCGAGCTTGCAGCTCGACTGGCCCAGTATCGAAGGCTGCCCTTCGCCTGACGAGGTGCGCCTGGCTATCGCGAGTCACCTCGGGGAAGCCAAGGGCCAGAGCAACGCGGTGGTCGCGACGGCAATCGTCGAACATAAGACTGGGTACCATCTGTTTCTCTACACGCGCAGCGGCGCGGCGGCGGGCACGCGAGAATTGACCGGGGATACCTGCCGCGGCGTCGCTGACGCAGCGGTGGTCATTCTTGCGATGATGCTGGGGGCAGATAGTGTCGCGCCAGCGGTTGAGGTCCATGCAGACGCAGGCGAGTCGGTTCCGCAGCGACGCTGGCCCGCAATCGAGGCGCGTGCTGTGCCAAGCAGGGTCATGCTGACGGCACGCGAGTTCCGTCTAAGCGCGACGACCACCTTGGGTTTCCTCGCCCCGCGAATTGGGATTGGCGCCTGGGTTCCCATCGGCAGCATGAGAACACCGCGGCTGGGTGTGACGGCAAACGCTGTCGCGGATCTTTCGGGCTGGCGTTTGAGCGCGCAAGTCGGTTGGGTACCGGAGCAGAAAGTTGGGTTGGTTGGCGACACAGGTCGCGGTGCGTGGGTCACTTTGTTATCTGCCGCGGTGAGCGTCGGTCCAGCGCTCAGGCACGGTCAGTGGGAGTTCGTGCCTCGGATCGGGATCTCCGAGCAAATCCTGCGAGGTACAGGGTTTGGTGTGGATTTTCCCGAACCTCGCTCGGTTTACTTCGCATCGGCGCGACTCGGGGTGCTGCTGCAATTGCGCCTGATGTCGCAGGTCTATGTCCAATCCACGCTGGACTTGTCGGTGCCATTTCGCCGCCCATCCATCCTGCTCGACCCCGGTGGCGAAGTGCTCCGGCCGGCGCGCCTAGGTTTCGACGCGGGGCTGTTGCTGGCGTTGCGCTTTTAGTGGAAGAACTCGGCGTTGCGCGCCACTCATCAACTGTATCCTTGTTTCGCATGAATTCCGACGCCATCTCCCTGGTTGCGCATTCCGACGCGCAGTCTGGCTATCACATTGCCGAGGTGGAGCCGCGCGCCATGCGTGAGGCGCGCATCGAAACTCCAGCGGATGCTTACGCGGCCTACTTCGAAGTGGTTTGGCGCAACCTGCGGCGTCTGGGTGTGACGCCGGAAACAGTGGAAGATGCCGTTCAGGATGTATTTCTCGTCGTTCATCGCCGCTGGGAGGACTTTCGACATCAATCGACCGTGCGTACCTGGGTGATCGGGATCTGTCTTCGCGTTGCGAGGGAATACCGCCGCAAGCGTTTGCGCGTCGCACAAGACCAAGAAATCTGCAGCGATATAGCCGTCTCGCCAGACAGTCCGCTGGCGACGGTCGAGCGTCTGCAGGCCACGCGGACTCTCATGATGCTGCTCGATGGCTTCGACGAGAACCAGCGCAACGTGTTCGTCCTCGTCGAGCTCGAGGAACTCTCGGTGGCCGAAGCCGCCGAGGCCATCGGTATTCCGGTAAGTACCGCGTACAAGCGGCTGACCAACGCGCATCGACTGTTCGAGCGCGCGGTGTCGCGGCAGCAGGCACATGATGGTTGGAGGTTTGGATGGAAGCGCTAGGCCTAGGCAAGGATGCTCGCCGTTTGCTGGAGCTGACCAAGGGCAGCCATGAGCCGCCAGCCATAGCCAAGGCACGCCTGCGCGAGCGGCTGGATACAAAGCTGGCAGCCACGGCAATCCTTGGCGTGACGGGGCTTGCCAGCAAAACGTCGTTGGCACAACTGGTCTTGCCCGTAGGCAAGGCGGTGTTGGTGTCATGTGTCTTGGTCGGCGCGGCGAGCGTCGGGTACGTGTCCGCCCCGACGTTGCGGGAACCAGCGGCCACGGTGTCCCTCGCGCGTACCGCACGGTCGAGCCCCGCTCGAGTCGGCAGGATCTCAGCGACGGCTTCGGGCAGCGATCAAGCAGTGGATCCAGCAGCGGCCATTGGCTCAGCAGTATTGACCCCATTGGAACAGGCGCCAGCGACGGAACTACCGCGTGAGATTGCTCCCCCGGTGATACGGGAATCGTCGCAGCCAACCCCCTCATCGGTGACGGGCGTTCATGGACGTGAGAATGTCGCGCCAATGCCCGCGTCGAAACCGGAGCGACAGGCGACACAGCCTGCAACGCTGGTGACGTCGGCACCGGAAGGAGCTGCGCTCACGCCTGCACCATTGGACGAAGGAGCGGGGGGTCAATTGGTCAACGAAACGCGACTCATCCGCCAGGCGCACCAAGCCATATTGAAGGGAGAGCCGACGGCTGCGCTCGAGCTGTTGGCAGATCATGAGCGACGATTTGCATCGGGTGCGCTGCAGCAGGAGCGAGATGCTGCGCGGATCGTTGCAACCTGCAAGCTTGGACGCATAGAAGAGGCTCGGCTTCAGTGGACCAAGTTCACGGCGATTTGGCCTGGTTCGCCGCTGATCGATAGCGTTCGTTCGAGCTGCCATTGGCAGAATGCGCGCTAGTGCATTTTCCTTGGCAACTTTCGTCAAGGCCAACCACTCACCCCGGCATGACCCCACGGATTGTCCGGAACGGCAATGCTCGAGAACGCTTGGTCGTAAAGCGTTGTCGAGGTCTCGCCATTCTGGCTTTGTTGGGAATTACCAGTGGTTGCAGTCCCAATCAGATTGTAGGACACGACCAGGGCGCCGCAGGTGGGGGCAAGGCAGCCCTGGGTGGCAGCACTACAGGTCCGCTCACGCATGCGGGTGGCTCGACGTTGGGAGGCACTACGAGTCAGGCGGTAGTTTTGGGCGGCCAAGGGGGCGTCATCGCGACGCTGCCCACCAGCACGGGCGGTTCGACCAGCAAGGGCAGCGGTTCGTCAAGCTCAAGCAGTACCACAACTGGCAAGGGTGGCGGTTCGACCACCACGAGCGGCGGCAATTCTGGCACGACCAGCAGCTCCACTAACGCAGGCGGCTTCACCTCCAGTAACGGCGGCACCAACGCTGGCGGCACTGAGAATACCGGCATGGCTGGCAGCACCAATGCCGGAGGCTCAGCCACGGGCGGCGCGTCAGGGGGCGGGAACGGCGTGACAGTGAAGCTTGACAGCGCCAAGCAGGAAATGGCCGGGTTTGGCATCAACAACGCCTGGGCGCCTGGCATGTCAAACGCGGAGGCGGACGCGCTCTTCAACACGACTGGCAATGGGATCGGCCTGTCCATCCTGCGCATCGGTATGGGGTCGAATGGCGCCCATTTCAATAATGCCAGTCTGGCAGATATCTCGAAGGCGAAAGCTCGTGACGTCAAGTACATCATTGGGTCGACCTGGAGCCCGCCCGCCAACTGCAAGGACAACAGCAGCGAGAATGACGGCGGACACATGCTCACGAGCTGCTACGAGTCATGGGCAACGACGATAGCCAAGTTCGCGAAAGACAATAGTCTCTACGCCATGTCGCCCGGGAACGAGCCTGATTTTGCGTCTTGTGGCATGGCCGAACCATGCAATGGCAACTACCCGACGACGGTCTATACGGCTGATGAGATGGTTGCATTCATCAAGGTGGTAGGACCAAAGCTCAAGGCGGCGGGGGTCAAGGTACTCGCCCCGGAAGCATCCGAATGGCTCCACAACTGGTCCAGTGAGTCGGCTAAGGGTTCAGAGCCGGGGAACAAGAACAGCTCAGATCCGCTGAAATGCGGCTTCCCAGCGAGCGCGACCCAATGCCCACTAGGGAAGGGATACGACTATGGCCACGCCCTGTGGGCAGACAAGACGGCGTGGGCCGCACTCGACATCATGGGAGTCCACCAGTACGACACCCAAGTTGCGGAGCCGTGGCCGGCCGATGTCACCGAGAAGAAGCCCGTTTGGCAGACTGAAATGTCCGGTGTGAAGTGGTGGCCGGAACAGGGGCCGAGCAGTGACATTAAGAACGGCCTTGCGGTTGCAGGATGGATTCATAACGCGATAACGGTTGGCGAAGCGTCAGCTTGGCTTTGGTGGTGGTACAAGGCGAACAACACCGACGACAACGAGGGTTTGCTGCTCCGGAGCGGAACCGATACCAAACGCCATTACACGCTGGGCAATTACAGCAAGTTCATCCGGCCAGGCTACACGCGGGTGGACGTTACTGGGAACAGTTCCGCAGATCTCCTGATCACTGGCTTCAAGGGCACCGATGGCACCGTGGTCGTCGTGGTCATCAACAAGGGTGCGGCGGCCACCGTGCCTATCGCCATCTCCGGCGGAACAGCACCCGCATCGATGACGCCGAACGTGACGTCATCGACCGAAAACCTCAAGGTCGGGACCGCGGTTCCGGTGAGCAGTGGTTCGTTCACTGCCACGCTCGGCGCCTCGACCGTCACGACCTTCGTTGGCAAGTAGCGGCGGTGCTGGTCACCCACAATCGCCTGCGTGAGCACCGGCTGCTACCGGGAAACCAAAGTCGCACTCGAGCCGCGTGATACCGTTACGGTTGAGGTTGTTTGTGCATCGCGCGAACGGCCGCGGACGAATTGGCCCGCACGGTGCGTCGCAACACGGGTGCCCCGACAAGTAAGAGCTCAGCGTCCGCGGGAAGCGGCGCTGCCCCGTGTGACTGCGTTTGCCGGCTCAATGGCCGCGCAGCGCGCTTCAGAATGCGGCCGGCCAATTGCGCCGTGCCTAACCGGTGGCTGGTACGAAGATCAGTCGGCCATTCTGGCCTTCGATATGCACCCAGAATAGTAGCTGCGCTCGGTCAGCCGAAACTGATAATGCAAGAGACGCGGGAGATGGCCGTAGATGGCGTTGACGTGCCCGAGATCGCGGGAGACTGGCCCGCCTAGCCAGGGGGACGTGCAAACGTAATGGACAATTCAACGCCGAAGCCGACAGTGCTCATTGTGGATGATTCGCCCGAGAGCATCGACGTTCTAAGAAGCCTGTTGCAGCCGGACTACCAAGTCCAACCCGCGATCCACGGCGAGCTCGCGCTACGACTGGCCAAACGCTTTGTCCCGGACATCATTCTCCTCGACGTGATGATGCCTGATATGGACGGCTACGAAGTGTGTCAGCGCTTGAAGAGTGACAACGCGACTGCAAACATTCCGGTCATCTTTGTCACTACACTCTCCGAAGCTGCCCAGGAGGCCCGCGGACTGTCGCTGGGTGCCGTGGACTACATCACCAAGCCCTATGTTCCGACGTTGGTGCGCGCGCGGATCGCGACCCAACTGGCATTGCACGATCAGAATCGAGTGTTGGAAGAGAAAGTACGGCTCCGCACCGCGGAGCTGGCCGAATCGCGCATTGAGATCATCCGGCGTCTGGCACAAGCCGGCGAGTATCGGGACAACGAGACCGGAAAGCACGTTGTCCGCATGAGCCGCTACGCCCGAGCAATTGCCGTGTCAGCAGGTTGGAGTGAACAAGACGCAGATCTTGTGATGCAAGCGGCACCGTTGCACGACATAGGTAAGATCGGGATCCCCGACAGCATCCTATTGAAACCAGGCTCGTTATCCTCCGACGAGCGCAAGGCGATGCAGGAACACTCGAATATCGGGGCGGCAATTATTGGGGACCAACCCTCTGAGCCACTGCGCACCGCGCGCCTCGTTGCGCTCTCACATCACGAGCGCTGGGACGGTGCGGGTTACCCCCAGGGGCTGAAGGAAAATGACATCCCGCGTGCGGCTCGCGTGGTCTCTATCGCTGACGTGTTTGATGCACTCTTGTCTAAGCGGCCCTACAAGAAGCCGTGGCCCATGACCGCCGCGGTCGCTGCAATCGAGTATGGTGCCGGCAAGCAATTCGATCCTGAGTTGGTGGCGGCGTTTTTGCGGGCTCTGCCCGAATGTCAAGAGATCGCTGCGGAGTTTGCCGACACTTAGCCTTGAACCTGCACCGGCGATGGTGTGCTCGGTCCGCCTTACTGGATTTCGGTCGTGTCAGTTACCCGATGGCTTCAGAGTAGTCAGCAGGGCTTGCACCTGCTGTCCAGCACCTTCGAAGTCGTAGGCGCGAACCGCCCGCTGAATACGATATACCTCTTCGTTGATCGCCCCCGAACCCACAACTGCCGGAAGCTTCTCAACAAAATCCGAAGCTGTCGAGTCGAACCTGTCGAGTAGTGTGGCAAGTGTCGTCAGTTCTTCGCGCAATCGGTCCCGATCGGCGAGACCTGCTGGTGGGGATGTCGAGTTGCCACTGGCAGTGGCTACGAGCTGCAACGTTTGCTTCAATACGCAATCGAAATGGGCCCACGCTGCGTCGGTGCCGGGGCTGCCGGCGCGCAATTCAAGCTCCAGCGTTTGAGCGGCGCGGTGCAGCTGAAGAGCGCCAATGTTGGCAGCAGCGCTGCTCAGGGTGTGTACACTACGGAGAAGGATCGTTGCCTGCTCTATGTCGCGCAGCTGTTCGACCGTCGTGCGATGGCTTTCCAAAAATCTTCGCAATAGCCGACGGTAGAGTGATGCATCGCTGCGTAATCTGCGCAGCGTCCCTCGCACATCGAGCCAGTCACTGCCAACCTCAGGAATGTCCGCGGTACCAGCTGACTGCGACCGGAAGGACAGGGGTGCGCTTCGGCTCGAAGCGGCCTTGACTGCGGGTGTCCCGACACTTCGTGCGCGAACCCAATTCGCCAACACTGTCAGTAGATCTGCCGAATCGATGGGCGTTTGCACGAAATCGTTCATGCCAGCATCGAAGCAACGCCCGCGGTCCTCGCGCGAGGCGCTGGCAGTAATGGCAATGATGGGAAGCGCGGCGTGAGCCGGATTTTGACGAATGATGCGCGTAGCTTCACAACCATCCATCAAGGGTAGGTTGAGATCCATTAGAATGGCGTCGTAATGAACTTCCGCGACGCGCTGCACTGCGTCAACACCATTCTCGACCGCGTGGACTTCCAGACCAGCGCCCTCCAATACTTCCTTGGCCAGCATCCGGTTGGTTTCGTCGTCCTGCACCACCAAGACGCGCTTGCCTGCCAGGATATCCCGGGCATCAGGGCGATCTGAGGACGGCGGTGGCATTCCCAACTCGTCTTCGGGCAGATGAAACAGATTTCGTATTTGCTCAGCGAGCGCGCTTCTTCGCACAGGCTTGCTTACGATACCGCTCATGACTTCTGGAGCAAGCAACGTGGACGACGACTCGAGCTCACCGAGCGGTGCCATGATCAGAATACGGCAATCGCCGACCAGGCCGAGCTCGACCAGGCGCCGAACCACATCAGAGCCAGTGCGGCCCGGCAACCCCTGATCGATCAACAAGAGTTGAACGGGGTCGTTGCTTCGTTGCGCGTGGGCCAACAGCGCGAGCGTCGCTTCACCATCGACAGCCGTTTTTACTCCGCAACCGGCCTGAGTCAGCATTCGGGTGACGACCTCCAACGATACCGGGTTGTCGTCCACAACGAGCACCTGAAGCTCCGGCCATTGCCCGAGATCGTCCCGGAAATGGAATTCACTCGTGCCAGCAACCTCGAGGCTGAAGGAGCACTCTGTACCTCGGCCTAGCTCGCTGCGCAGGTCTAGCGTGCCGCCCATGCGGTGAACCAGGCGTTGGCAGATGGCCAGACCAAGTCCACTTCCGCCGTAGCGACGTGTGGTGGAGTTGTCCGCCTGAACGAATGGGTCCATCAGCTTTGAGATATTTTCTGGTGCGATGCCAATGCCCGTGTCTTGAACGCAAAATCGCAAGGAGTTGGTCGCGCCGGCTTGCGGAAGGTTGTCGATGGAAAGGAGCACCTCGCCTTTGGCAGTGAACTTGATGGCATTGCCTACCAGGTTCACCAAGACTTGCGTTAGCCGCAACGGATCTCCCTCGATGACCTTGGGTACATCCTGCGCTACGTCCAACACTAGTTCGACGCCCTTGGCAAAGGCCGCAGCCGCGCAGGTCGCGACGATCTGGTCGAGTACCAGACTCATATCGAAACGAGTGTGTTCGACCTCCAGTCGCTGAGCCTCAATCTTTGAGAAATCCAGGACGTCATTGAGCACACCGAGCAGCACCCTGGACGACGCGTGCGCTTGTGTCAGATATCGGCGCTCGTCCGGTGACGATATTCGATGCAGACACAGCTCAAGGTACCCCATGACCGCAGTGAGCGGCGTACGGATCTCGTGGGACATGCGCGCAACGAACTCGCCTTTGGCGACGCTGGCTGCCTCGGCTGTCTGACGCGCACTCCGCAAACTATCCGCCTGCCGGAGCACGTACACTGCGGTGCTCAAATTGACTGCGATGGTACTTGGGGTCCAGTGGTGCTCGTGCCAGGGTTGGTCGAATACCGTATAGCCCAGGGGTTGCCGGCCAAAGCTCAGCGGATGCACGGATAGGAAGGTTGGTGCGTCATCGGAGCGAAGACCCACTGGTAACAGGTTTTGGGTGGGGAATATCGCAACGGAAGCAGAATCGGAATCCAGTTGAGCTCTTGAAGAACCAGTGGTGCCACGGTTATGCAACCACCACGGGCCGCCACCGGGTGACGGGTTGCCCAGTTTCGCTGGGTCGGCGAAAATGCTCAATGTTTGGACAGCGTCTGCCTGCAATGGTCGGGAATCGTAGGTGGCAATTACGCGAGCCCGGCTGCGGTCAGCTGGCGTGTCTTCGAACAGGCAGGCGCAACAGAAGCGAATACCAAGCGAGGGTAGAGCCTCGGTCAGTATGTGTGAGAGCGCGTTCTCGTCCTTGGCCGACAGCAATGCGCGGTTCAGGATCTGCAAGCCTGCGTCAGGATGCGGCGCGTGCGCCTGCGTTGCCACATGCGCGCGTGCCGCGGTCTGAGTTACCACCAGATTGGCCTGGACCAGAAACCATCGACCTCGCTCAAATAGCAAGGGATCGGCGGCTTGCTGCCGATCCAACTCAACTTCGACGAGCTGAAGTATGTCTTGCCAGCGTTGCGGGTCGTCGCCGTCAGTAGCCGTCTTCAGTACTGCGCGTGCGAACGGATCCAGATCAACTTCGGAGCCTTCCAACGCTTGCGCCAAGGAGTCGATCAGCGCCCCTGTTCCGCGCTCAGAATCGCTCGGGCCCCCGCCAAAGAGAGGAACCGCCGCTTTTTGACAATCGCGCCGAAGTCTTTCTAGATTCGGCACGACCTGCGGCTTCGATCGGTTTGTCGGTTCAGGGACTCCGCGGAGATGACGAGCACATCCACAAGAAGCGCGCAGCACGGGTGTGGTTTCCACCCGGACGCAGTCGGGCGTGGTCTGACCCCGCAGGCGATCCAACAAGAGCTCCACTGCGCGTTGCCCAATCGTTTCTAGCGGCTGGCGCACCGTAGTCAGGGCAGGTTGTATGAGAGCAGCGTTATCGTCATCGTCGAATCCGACCACCGCTATTTCCTGAGGTATGGCGATGCCGCGACTTGAGAGCTCGCTGATGGCGCCGCTTGCCATTAGGTCGTTTGCCGCCACGATGACGTCGAGCTCGTCCACGCTAAGGCGACGCGTGTCGAACAACTCGCGGACCGCCAAAACGCCGGATCCTTGGACGAAGTTGCCCGGTAGGATTAGATCTTCACGGATGGGCAGACCGTGTGACGCGAGGACATCACGGAACTCAGATTCGCGCTCGAGCGATTCCGGATTTCCAGCAGAACCTTGAATAAAAGCGAATCGCTTATAGTGATGGTCGAGAATCAAATGCTCGAGCAGCGCATGCAGACCGCTTCTATTGTCGGGGAGCACGTAAGGAAATCCCGGAAGCCAACCAATTGAAACAACGGGTAGTCCACTCTTCTCGCAGTACTCGCGAACGTAATCGACGCCAACCCCGTTGGCGAGCACGGTGGTAACGACGACCAAGCCATCCACCGCTGGCGCGCGTGCCAGGTCGTAGATGAAGGAGGCGTCGAATCGATTGCTAACTCTACCGTTGTCAGTGAAATAGCCCCCCAAGAAACAGACGAAATCGGCACCCAAGCTTAGCGCTGCGCGCTTGGCGCCGCTCGTGATCCGATCTTGGTAGCAGCCAATGATGCTGTCGCACAAAAAGGCGATACGCGGACGCGCGCGCGGGGATGGCGAAGCTGATGGCATACGACCAGATTCAGCATATCCCTCTCAAGTCAAATCGGTTACTTCGAATCGGGCGAGGCGCGCAGTCGCTGCCATTGTTGCCATCAGGAAAGGTGGGATTCTTTCGGCATAGGTATCACACGCCTCGGCCCAACCTTCCAACCTTGCGTCATCCCTGCGATTCGCCCCTTATCTTCTGGCTCGCCTGAGCCGTGGGTCCGGGGTTCAGGGGTTACAGCACGTCAGGTCATGTAAACAGGCCGGATCATTCCGAAAGCTCTGGATCGCACGACCACGCTAGAACGTTAGGCCTGCCTAGCCTCAGGCGTACATCTCGTCAAAGTGCTTTTGTGCGGCCACCACGGCGTGGCGAATCATGTCCTCGGCCTTGGCTGTGTTCCGCTCGGCTAGGTGCTTCATGAGCTGGGCTGTGTTCAGAGCTTGCGCTGCCTTTTCGCACGCTTCCCAACTCAGAATGCTGCGGACCACCCGATCGATGCCCTGTGTTGTGTCGTCATAGGGCCGGGGCTGCATGTCGTGTCCTTTCCAGCGTGAATAGCCGGCCCCCTGGAGCAGTGCCGCGATGGCGATGTTCATCCCGCTGATACGGACCCCGTGGTCGATATCATACTTGCCCGGGCCGCCCAAGATGATGCCGTCATTGTAGCCCTGGCTATTCAGATGCATGTGTACCATGGCCTGGTCGTCTAGTTCCTCGACCGTGTCGTACACGGGATCGAGACCGATCATCTCCGTGTGGCCAAACTCCTTGTTTACGCCCTTCTTCTGGCGTAGGACACCGTACTCCTCCTCGAGCTTGCGCCAGAACAGCAGGGCGCTCGCCACGGTAGGTATGAGCATTGCCGGGTGCCCTTCGTTGGGCTTCGGTTCGATCCCGATGTGAAGCTCTCCGCCCCGCTGTTGCTCGTGGTTGCAGAGCCCGGCAATGCTCTCTTTCAGGTTGGTGTACATCTGGCGCACTCCAATTGACGCTAGGTCATAGCCATAGGAGCCGTTCCAGAGCACCAACGTGGGTGACGCGGCCGGATACCAGACGGGCTTGGTCATGTCATAGGCCAGATCAACGGCCTTCTTTCCGTAGTCATTGGCCAGGTTGCGCTCTTTGGCGTCCAGAGAGCAGATACCGCCATAAGCCCAGCGACTGTGGGCCCCGGGGGTGATCATGGCCAGGTATATGCCGGCTTCGCCCATAGCGTTTACGACCCCGGCAACGTTCCTCTCGTCGACTTCGCCGTCGTAGTGAACTTCGAAGCCGAGCACCAAATTGTCTGGCATACGCGGAGCGATTGCCTTCTTGATCAGCCGGACGATGCCCGCCGTGGTTAGCTTGTCTGCGCCCCAATCTGGTCTCTGGTCGGCGGGCACGAATCCGCCCTTGCCGGCATTGAACGTCCACCTGCAAATGCTGTGCAGTGATTTGGTCATCATGACCTCCTGTCGATTTGGGTATTTTGGTCGATAGTTCTGCAGATACTCTAGGACGATAGCGCAGCCATGATGCCCAATTGCGTAGGATCTAATCCTTAACAATCGCCCAAAAAAGCAGCACAATGTCACTTGCCCAGGTGGACGGTTGAGCGGAGCACCTCACCGAAAGGAAGTTATCATGGCGAAGCTGATTCAAGCGCAAGGGGTGCACTACTTTGGTAGCGAGGGATATCCAATCGCAGTCCGAGCTATCTACGAAGAACTGAGGCCCTATCACGAGCACGATCTGACTGAGGTGTTGCACTGTCACGACTTCGCCGAGCTGGTAGTAGTGGTGAAGGGGGGCGGCGTACAGCACATCGAGGGGACTGACTATCCCGTTTCAGCCGGCGATGTCTTCTTGTTGCAAGGGCGCCAGAAACACGCCTTTTCCAAACGCGAGAACATGGTGCTATTCAACGTCATGTACGACGCGGGACGGCTTAGCCTGCCCGAGGTTGAGCTGCGCCGCATCCCGGGGTACAACGCCTTGTTCGTATTGGAGCCGTCCAACCGCCTCCGTCACAATTTCACGAGCCGCCTACATCTGGAGCGGACCTCCCTCGCTCACGCTGTATCGATGTTGCGCGTCATGGCCCAAGAGTCCATGAATCAATCGATTGGGTACGAGGCATCGCTCTTCGGCTATCTATTGGAGCTGATCATCTTCCTGTCGCGTGAATACCTGAAGATAGAAACCACTAACGGCAAAGCGTTGCTGCGCGTAGGCGAGCTAATAGGACTAATGGAACGTAACTACACGCGGCGGTGGCGTCTTGCCGATCTGGCGGCCGCGGCCCATATGTCGGAGAGCAGTCTGCTGGCTATCTTCAAAGAGGCCACCGGACAGTCGCCCATTGACTACCTAATTCACCTTCGCATTCAACACGCCGCCGAGCTGCTTTGCCACGGCGCGCCATCGATTAGCGAAGTTGCCTTTTCGGTAGGGTTTGAGGACAGCAACTACTTTTCACGTCAGTTTCGTAAGACCATGCAGGCGTCACCCCGTGAATACATGCGCCGGTTTGGTGGCTAGGCCAAGCGAAGCGCTGCTTTCAGCGTCAGAGCATCCGGTTGCGTTTGCTCGAATCCGAGTGCGCGAGCGAGTCCCCCGAGTCTAGCATCCGAGATGCGGGCATTGAAGGAACGTCGGGAGAACATTGGACCAATGGCGAGCGAAGGTTGCGCTACGCGGGGATGACTGAGAGGTCGACCTGAATCGCCGAGTTACGGCTTCGTCGCCCCACCTACTGTGCGCGTGCGAGTCCTGATTCGCTGGATCGCCGGAACACAAGAAGGTGTTTGGCGCTCGGGATCTCCCAACGGATGAGAATGACTTTGGAATTCTTCACTACAGTATATTATTCCGCCGGCCGCAGAAAAATCCCTTGCTTCTGGCCAGCGCCATTGTTATGAGACTCGAGTAAGTTGTGTAGGACGCTAACGCGAGAGCCTAACGTGAGGGTTGGCAACCCGCGTTGGATTGTGCATAAAAACGATAGCAGGCGTCTAGCTCTTCAACATAAGAGTGTATCTCACCGTCGACGAAGTCGGTGGCTTATGATGGCTGTGCGCGTTGGATGACGGCATAGGTACCGCATCTGGCGTTAGGTTGATGGCGGCATCGCGCCGCAGGCGCGGAGGGTGAACGCCGTCGGCTTTGCTGGCCCACACACGGGCTTCGGTAGCGAACAGACTACCAGCGAGTAGGCGCATGATTTTGCGCGTTCGCTGCAGCCATTGCTGCTGCAGGAAAATGCAAGTAAAGAAAGGTAAATTAAGATGAGATCAATCATTGCTCTAGGTTTGATGAGTGCGTCCATGGCGATGCTTGCCACTGGATGTGCAATGGGTGGTGAGTCCGAAACAGAATCAGTCGGCCAAGCTGAGCAGGCATTGACAAGTGGATACTTCTGGGACGGGCCTGCTCTGTTCAGGGCCTTCACTCTCTACCAGAACTGCAAGCTGACAATTGAGACGACCGATGCCACAAGCCAACGCGACTCGGTCCTGGCGTTGATCATGAATAATGGCAGCCCGTCTCCTTGGGGCTCGGCCACAGTGCCATGTAGCCACGGCACCCCCCAAGCAACAGATGGGTTTAGTACCCAAGCCTTTAACAACAACATCAGCAGCACTAACTACAACGCAAAGGTTTCCTGGACGAACCCGAACGGTGGCGCTGGCGTAACTGTCTTTGCGGTGGGCTTCCTGGATGCAACTAACCAAGGGACCGCTGCTTACTTTGGGAACCTGACGGTCAAATATTCCATTACTGGTTGCATTGACGTGAGCAAGAACAAGGGCAGCACTACATTTGTTCAGGACTTCTACGGCAGCGGCATTCAGGGGGCGTTCCAAAACTTTGCGTACACGTGGCAACCAAGGCCGGGCGGTCCGCAGTGTGCGACAGATACAGTACTCTTTGGAATTGCCCCTGAGGCTGGTGGAACAGGAAGATGCAATGATGACTGCGCCACGCCGCTCGTCGGGATGACTCCCACTCTATCCTGCATTTCGAACAATACTGGATCGAGTCTGTGGTGGATGTCCCCGGGCTGGCATTGGAACGGCAGCGGCAGCGGTTTCACTTCGGTCAATGCGCAGTAGCGGCTAGTCTACTCGTCGACTGAGCCGTCTTAGCGGAAAGCACGTGAGGCACGCTAGCTATACGTGACCGGTGCAGGCCTCAGTTGCTGCAGTCACCGCACTGTCGACGAGTGCTTCGTCGCCCCTTGCGCCGGCAACATGTCTGGTGCGAGGTCTCGAATGAGCACAAGTCACGCGGCATTCACGAGGGAGCCCCAGGTCGATGCCTTCCTGGGGCCCTGACTACCGCGCGTGCAGATTTGACGCACTCGGTCCAGCGAGCGACTTGGCAGCACGCTCAGGTTCTACTGCCGCGATACAGTCTGACTCTTGCCCAATTGAGCGTCGGCACACTGCGTTTTGGCGTCTATTGACCGAGTCCCCATCCGATGGGACAATCACGAGACTATGGCAAAGGCTTCCTTGGGCTGGTTCTTGGGGCTGATTGGCTGGTTTTCGGTCGCTGCGTGTGGTGGAAATGACGATAAGGGAGTTGCCCCTGGCAACTCAGCCGGCGCCGCGGGGACTATTGGTGCCAATGGCGGCACCAGCACGCAGGCCGGCGGCGTTGCTGGAATGACCTGGGTACAAGTTGGCGGAGCGCAGCAGGGCGGGACTGGCGGTCAGACACAGCCAAGCGTTGGCGGCGTCGCTGGCGCTACCACGGTTCTTACTACTGTCGCTCCCGAGGCAATGGGTGTTTGGTACTATGGTTGGATGGGCGGAAATATTTCGTATCTTCAGATCGCCCTGTGCGATGCAGGCAGGGCCCGGTTTCTACATGCCAATGGCCCCACGGATCCCGCGCCTACGATTCGTGAGGGTACCTACGTGACCTCGACGGCGCAGCCGAATCGAATCACGGCAACCTTCGTTCCGGGCGCCGCAATACCGGCGGAGCCACTGGTCAGCGAACTTGAATACAAGGCAGCCGCGGACTCACTCAATCGGCTCGGTGCGAGTGATGGTTACAGCGCGGAAGGGGTGCGATTCGATCCGACAACGCGGGCCACTGTGACGGCGAGGCTGAGCTGTAATTAGCGCAGGCGCTCTGCTCTACGGAAGCAGAACGTCCACCGGAACCTCGCCTCTGCCGATTGCTGCGTCACTTCCGAGCTGGCCGTAGTCATTCCGTCCCCAGCACTTGACGCTGCCACTCACCACCGCGCAAGAGTGAAGTAGGTTGGGGGCAATCACGGTTGCCCCAGTCGAAAGACCCTCAACCTGTACCGGTACGAGAATCTTATCCGTGCTGTCGTCGCCGGGCAAGCACTCGCTGCAACCCCAACAATACACTCCGCCGTGTGCCACCGCACAGGAGCGACCGTCACGAACAGCGATTGTTGTCACCCCGGTCGGAAGCCCCTCCACCTGAACCGGTACGAGGCTGTTGGTCACGCTGCCGTTGCCGAGCTGGCCGTTTGCATTGGAGCCCCAGCAATAGGCCCCACCCAGCGCCACTGCGCAAGAATGATAGCTGCCAGCGACAATCGCCGTAACGTCGGTCGATAGCCCTTCAACCCGGACCGCTGCGTCGCTGCTGACCGTACTGTTGTTTCCGAGCTGGCCATTCCCGTTGGCGCCCCAGCAGAAAGCGCCGCCGTTGATCTGCGCGCAGGCATGGGCTGTACCGGCAGCGATCGGCGCAAGACCAGACATAGCAGCAGTACGCCGATTGGAGCGGCAAGTCGCAATTGCCACTAAAGGTTCGGACCGATACCAGAAGGTCGCGACTCACAGTCGCTGTCACCTTGACCGGCAGAAATCATGTGTGTACCTAGTGGTGTCTTGGTGCGATCTCAGCGGTAAAGAGTGGACATGCCGTTCGAATCGTAACGATCTCCCTCGGCCACAGGCAGCTCGTTCTGGAGCCGCGCGAGATCGTCGTCGGTCAAATCGATGTCGAGCGCCCCCCAATTCTCCTCGAGGTACGTCCGCCGCTTGGTTCCCGGTATCGGGACGATGTTCGCTCCTTGCGCGAGCACCCAAGCCAGCGAAAGCTGCCCCATACTGATGCCCTTACAACGAGCAAGGGTCCGGACCTGATCGGCAATCCGCCGGTTCTGCGTCAGGTTGTCGCCCAAGAGTCGTGGCTGCAATCGCCGGAAGTCATGCGGGTCGAGTTCCTCCGGCGAATCGAAGCGCCCAGATAGGAACCCTCGCCCGAGTGGTGAATAGGCAACCAAGCCGATGCCCAGCTCGCGCAGCGTGGGAAGCACCGAAGCTTCGATGTCGCGTGACCAAAGCGAGTACTCGCTTTGTACCGCTGCGATGGGATGTACCTGTTGGGCGCGACGAATCGTCTCTGACGCGGCTTCGCTGAGTCCAAGGTGGCGGACCTTGCCTTCCCTGACCAGCTCTGCGAGCGCACCCACTGTTTCTTCAATTGGCACGTTTGGATCGATTCGATGCTGATAGTAAAGGTCGATGAAGTCGGTTTGCAGTCGTTTCAAGGACCCTTCGACCGAGCGGCGCACGTTTGCGGGCGTCCCGTCCACCACGCGCCGCACCTGACCTTCGGGCGTACGTTCCGCACGGATGCCGAATTTTGTCGCTATGATGGCTTGTTGACGCTTGCCCTGCAAAGCCTTCCCCAACAGTTCCTCATTGGAATACGGCCCGTACATCTCGGCGGTATCCAGGAAAGTGCACCCGAGCTCAAGCGCACGGTGCAATGTTCGCACGGACTCCGCGTCGTCTGTCGCTCCGTAAAAAGCCGACATGCCCATGCACCCGAGCCCCATCGAGGAGACAACAAGCCCCTGTCCCAAACTGCGCATCGGTACCATGGTCCCGGTCTTACTTCGTCTACGTCGAAAGATCGAGGGTTTCAGAACGAAGCCTAAACGCTCGGGGAACGGCCACGCCGTGGGAGGAGGTAGTGTTCGCTGCCGCAAGCGCATGACTGGTGTCGACGGCCCGCTAATCCGGCGGCAACCGAGGGTGTACCTACTGGCCAGCGATTTCGGTCGGTGGCATGAAGCATTGCCATTGAGCCGGTTTCGAGTTCGGCCGAACCTCGAGCAAACGGCAAACGAGCCCTAAGAGCAACACAGCTTGCCCTCAGCGAGCGCCATTGGCCTTCGTCCTGCCCTTCGCGACAGGACCATTGGGCTTGGTCTTGCCCTGGCCCTTGCCCTGCGTGACAGGGCCACTTTGCTTTACCTTCCCCTTCGCCGTTCCGCTCGTAGCAGCACCGCGGGGTGATGGCTTTTGTCCGGCCTGGGGATGAACCGCTCGCACGCTGGCTAGCTGAGCATTGGCTGTCGACCGCTTCTTGGGCGCGGGCTGCGCCGCACCATGCGCTGGGACTGACGTCGCTGTGGGTGCGCTCTTGGGATTCTGTCCACGTTGAGCACTGCCGGAAGGGTGACTATTGGAACGCGTGAACGCGAACGCGCCCACGGTGACTGCGGCGCAGAGCGTCACAACGATTGCTGCCAGAATCAGACTTCTGGATCGGTGATGCCTAGCCGCGACTGGCACAAGCCGTTCGGGAGTCTGGGCACTCGCAGCTGGAGTCTCTGAACCAGCCAATTCTTTCGGCGAAGTTGCAACGGCGGAGGGCTCCTCCTCGACCGATTCGAGATCGGAGCAGCTGAGCTCGACGGTCTTTGCAACCTCGACTGGACGGGTCCCGGTCGTACGGAGGCTATGAGTACCGATGGCGTGACGAGGAACGGATCTGCTGGCAGGTTCGGCCATGATTGATCTCCCTGTCGAAGAGGGTAAGGGAAGGTTGAGCGGAAAGCGGGACCTCGCTGTCCACTGTGCGAAAAGCATCCATTGGACGCAGTTTCAGGAATCGTGCCGAACTATCTCGTAACGATGGATGCTGACGTTGCGCCCGATTCGCGCAGCAGAACTACTGACTGCGCTCCGTGGTGCCTGAGGAGACGAGGCATCAACTGATGCCTCGAGTCAGCATTGAGCAGTCGCGGCCACCCGACCTAAGTGGTTCAGTGCCCTGGCGGGATTAGCGAGCATCAGTCCTGCGTAATTGCAGCGTTCGCAAGCGAGTCGCTGCGGTTCTTGCCCCCCGTGGATGGCATGAAATGACCACGCCTTGAAAGGCTGCAGTAGAGTCTATAATTTTTGAGTTGCCCGGCGCGGCAACGCCTAGCGTCGGGGTGACTCGTCATGCCGCCATCATACCGAACTGAGTCCGAACGCGAACCGGGCTCACCCTTGAGCGATCCGGAAGCAAGAGTCCATGCGAACCTACGTATCAGCGAGGCGCGACTCGAAGCGGCTCAGGCGCAAGCGTTGATTGGCAGTTGGGAGCAGGGAGCGGATCCTACCGACTTTTATTGGTCGAAACAGATGTACGCACTCTACGGTTTCGACCAGCGCGAAGCGCCCCCCTCGCAAGCGGAGATCCTGGAACGGATTCATCCCGACGACAGGCAAGCGCTTCGCGAAGCAGCACGCAGCGCGGCGGTTACGGGCAAGCCAGCTCGCGTCGAGTTCCGGAGCAACCCAGCCTTCGGTACCACACGCTACTTCGAAGTGTGCCTCCAATCCCAGTTAGGTGACGCGGGACAACCGGTGCGAACCATCGGGACTACTCAGGACATTACCGAGCGCAAGCAGATCGAGGAGGCCCTCAAGCTGAGTCAAACCCGCCTGGAGAGCGCCCAGGCGCAGGCCAAGATTGGCAGCTGGGAATACAACCCTTTGACCAAGGAATCGTTTTGGTCGAAGCAGATGTACGCCCTTTACGGGTTGGAACCCGGCACCGAAGTGCCATCGGTCGATGCGGTCCTAGAACAGGTCCATCCCGAGGATCGGGCCATGGTCTTCGACGCGCCGCTGCGAGCAATCGCGCTTCGCCAGTCCCAATATCTCGTTTATCGGCGCAATCCGAGACTCGGAGCCTTGCGCTATTTCGAGTTCAACACGGTGCCCGAATACGACAAAGAGGGGCAACTCTGTCGACTAACCGGCACGACCCAAGACGTCACCGAGCGCGAGCTGACGACCGAGGCTCTGCGCGAAAGCGAGCAGCGCCTGCAGCGGCTCGTACAGAACTCTGCCGACATCATCGTTGTCCTCGATGCCGATGGTACGCAGCGGTCGCTGCTTGGACCACTCAAAGCCATCCTTGGGTACGAGCCCAAAGAACTCGCTGGGACGAATGCCTTTACGTTGATGCATCCAGAGGACGGCCCCAAGGTCCAGCCTGTTCTTCTCGAGGCGATGGCCAACCCGGGCGTGCCTTATCGCGTCGAATATCGCTGTCGACACAAGCAAGGCGGTTGGGTCGACATGGAGGCGGTGGGCACCAATTGGCTGCACGACCCCAGTATCGAAGGACTTGTCGTTAACCTTCGACAAACCACCGAGCGCAAGCAAGCGGAGCAGGAACGCGCAATACTTCAAGAACAGCTCCAGCAGGCAACGAAAATGGAGGCTGTCGGAAGGCTTGCAGGCGGTGTCGCGCACGACTTCAACAACCTATTGACCGTCATCATTGGTAACGTCGAACTGGCTCTGATTGAGCTCGATCGGGCCAATCCCCTCGTTTCGCACCTGTCCGACGTGACCGCAGCGGCCAATAGTGCGGCTGCCCTGACTCACCAACTGCTTGCCTTCTCTCGCCGGCAACTAATCGAGCCCAAGATCGTCAACTTGAACGATCTCATTGCTCATCTGCACAAGATGCTCAATCGCCTCATCGGCGAAGACATTTCTCTCGAAATGAAGACCAGCAGTGAGCTGGGTTCCGTGCGAATCGATCCAGGGCAGTTCGATCAGGTACTCATCAACCTCGCGGTCAACGCGCGCGATGCGATGCCCAAGGGCGGGCGCCTTACCATCGAAACCGCCAATGTCGAACTTGATGAATACTACTGTCGTCGCCACGGTGACCTGCGACCAGGACAGTTCGTAGCGCTACAGATCACCGACGACGGAGAAGGCATGTCCGCCGAAGTGCTAAGTCACATTTTTGAGCCGTTCTTCACCACCAAGCCACAAGGTTCGGGAACCGGTCTCGGACTTGCCGTGATTTTCGGGGTCGTCAAGCAGGCGGGCGGCGCCATCGAGACCTATTCGGAGGTAGGTCTCGGCACAACCTTCAAGATTTACTTGCCCCGCGTCGACGAGCCCGCGCAGAAGCTGGCAAACACCATGGCCTCGGCCGAAGCACTCCGTGGCACGGAAACCATCCTCCTCGTCGAAGACAACGAAAGCGTCCGTGAACTGACCGCCACCATCCTTCGCCGCCTCGGCTACAACCTTCTCGTTTCCGACAATGGAAAGAACGCCCTCAGGCTCATCAAGGATGAGCCGCGTGCTATTCACTTGCTGCTCACTGATCTGATCATGCCCGAGATGAGCGGTCACGAACTTAGCACCCGCATCCGCGGGTTCCTCCCGGACATCGCCGTGCTGTACTGTTCGGGCTACACCGAAGATATATTCATCCGCCACGGACTGGCGTCCGAGAACCTACAATTCATTGGCAAACCCTTCACGGTGCAGCAACTGGGCCTCAAGGTGCGCCAAGTCCTCGACGAGAAGCGAGCCGCTACCGCTTCGATTGACCCCCCATAGGCATGCGTTCTTTGTCCTCGCACAAAGATGACTCGCCCCAAAGCCCAGTGCGCCCACCGCGGCTCAAGGCGAGAAGGCGAATCCAGGCGAATACGCGCTGCCGATCAAAAATTATACTGCGCGGCGATCATGCGCCAGCGGACTTGCGCAATAGACGCCACTTCATACGCAGTAAGGATCAGTATTCGGCGGGCCGTGCAATGACGTCCTGCGACAACCCATAGACCATTTGAGCGATTCGACTTGCACTAGGCAAATACGACGCTCCAAAGCCCCGCTTACTTCACGCTGCGACTGCACCATCTGGGTCGATCTTGTCCCGAACCCAACCGATCCCCTTGTCTTGCCACTCCGCAACGGTGCTACTGTCGATGTAACGCTCCCAGGCGTAGATCCCAGACTCCTGGGCGATCCGCTTGAACTGAAGCGTCACGAGGGCGCTGGCAAGGATCACTACGCTGCGACTCATGCCTTTGCCCTTGTACAGCTTTTGTCCCTCCTGCATGACTGCCTGCACCTCTGGAAGGAGCGGCTTTAATGTGCGCATGTCAACGAAGACGCCAAAATCCGACGCCGCGGTTTTTAGCTGTGTCTTCGACTCGTCCACCCAAGCCTTCATTTCCACCGCGGTCATGAAGTCACCGAATGTTAGATAGTAGCCCCAGGGTTTCTTTTCGATCTTGTACATCGTAAACCTTCGATTCGTGAACCTTCTACTCGTGAGTGTCCCAGCGAGGACACCGGTGGTTTGGCGCTGACGATATGAATGCTACGGCTGGGCTCGCCGACGTATTAATGGAGGTTCCGAAAGGGGCTGCCGCCGCCAGAGAAAACAATGCAAGTTCGCCCTGTTCCGTAGGCCCATCGGACGAGTTTGGCGGCCTGGTCGTTGCGGGGCAGGCGGCCAACTCTACGGCAAATAGCTCGAGGATCGGAAGCGCGAACTTGCCACGATGGGTACACAGTTCTTGCGTCTGATCCGAGCGTATGCCAAACGGCGAGTCAGCGCACCGCGTTGGCCTTCACGAAGTCGACGATATCTGGAATGCTCCCAAAGGCGAGCCCGACCGCCGTATCAGCGCAGCCGTAGTAGAGCGCTAACTTCCCGCTCGGGCCGTCGATCAGGGCGCCGCAGGGGAATACGACGTTCGGCACGTTCCCGACGTTCTCGTAGGGCATGCTCGGCGTAATGAGATAGGGATCCGAGCGCGCAATCACCTTCCAGGGCTCGTCGATATCGAGCAAGGCAGCGCCACCGCTGTAGACGAAGCCGTTACAGGTGTTGACCACGCCGTGGTAAATGAGGAGCCAGCCCTCGGAGGTTTCGATCGGGGCGGGGCCCGCCCCGATCTTTTTGCTCTGCCAGCCGTTTTCCTCGCGGATCGGCGCCATGACGTGACGATGGCGGCCCCAATGCAAAAGATCGGGACTGCGGCTGAGGTAGATCTCGCCGAAGGGCGTGTGACCGTTGTCGCTCGGGCGGCTCAACAGGCAATAGTCACCCTGGATACGTCGAGGGAAAAGCACGCCATTTCGGTTGAAGGGCAAGAGGGCATTTTCGAGCTGGTAGAAACTCTTGAAATCCTCGGTGTACCCAAGGCCAATCGTGGGCCCGTGATAGCCATTGCACCACATCACGTAGATGCGACCTTCGAGCCGCACCAGTCGCGGATCGTAGCCATAGCTGAACTTGCCAATCTCGGGATCCGCACCGCGAAACTGGATTCGCTCTTCGTCGAGCTGCCACGTCAGGCCGTCGTCGCTGTGTCCGGCGTGCAGTTCCATGCGCCGCGCACGGTTGTCGATGCGAAATACCCCGGCAAATTTCCCTTCGAATGGGATGACAGCGCTGTTGTGTACGTAGGTCGAAGCCGAAATCGCCCGAGCCGGCACCACGGGGTTGGCGCTGTAGCGCCAGAGCACGTCCTCACAGTCCCTCGGTCGGCTCTGCCAGGGGATGTTGGGCAGGGGGTCGGCAATTACCTTTGTGGCTGTCATGGAAAAATCTCGTAGCAAGGCGGAGGCTGCAGACTCTAGCCCGCAGTGAGCTCTCGGTTGCGAACTTCTCTTGCCTACCCCAGGACTCCCTGTTAGTAAACCGCTTTAGCTGGCTCGGGTCAGGCTCCCCCGCAGCGTGAACAATCGATGGTGCACCTCCGTGAGAGCCCCCCCTTGGACGAACGTTATGGCAATGCAAAAGGGCCTCGGAAGGTGGTCAGGGTTCGAGCGATTTTCGGCTCGTTTCGGCAGCTCGCTGCGTTGTTTGGCCGGCGTCGTATTGGCTCTTGGTTCGACGGGCTGCCTACGTCTGAAGACGGTGGCTACGGCGGGTACCACCACCAGCGAGCCGCCAACCAAGCAAATGGATACCTCCGGCAAGCTCGAGACTTGGGAGGTTAAGGACGAAACCCAGAAGAGCGGGCATTTCATCCTCGACGGCAAGCCCTTCTGCTTCTCTGGTACGAACAACTACTATCTGCCTTGGAAGAGCACCAAGATGTGCGACGACGTGCTCCTCACCGCCAAGGAGATGAACCTGACGGTCATGCGCACCTGGGGTAATCAGGAACGCGGGTCGCTCGATGGCTCGGTGCCCAACACCGACGGCGACGGCACCAAAGAAGGCGTCTACTACCAGTATTGGGACAAGGAGAAGCAGCGTCCGGCGTACAACGACGACGACAAGACAGGGCTTGGCCGGCTCGACTACGTACTTCACAAGTCACGTGAGCTCGGAATCAAGGTGATTTTGACTCTGACGAACAACTGGCAAGACACCGGCGGGATGGACCAGTACGTCAAGTGGTACGGCGGCAAGTGCCACCATGAGTTCTATACGGATGCGCGGATCCGGGTTGCCTTCAAGGACTACATCAAGCATTTGGTCGAGCGGGTCAACCACATAGACGGCGTGCCGTATCGTGACGATCCAGCCATTTTTGCTTGGGAGCTCGCAAACGAGCCCCGTATGATCAACTACGCCAAGTACGACTGTCACACCGGGTGGGACAAGACCACCATGGTCACTTGGGTCGACGACGTCAGTGCCTACATCAAATCCATCGATTCGAACCACCTAGTTGCGGTCGGTGACGAGGGCTTCCTGAACAGCGGCGGCCATTGGCTGTTCGAGGCAACCGATGGGGTCGATCACGAAGCCGTAACGGCGGTCAACAACATCGACTTTGGCACCTTCCACCTCTACCCCGACAACTGGCAGACGGGGCTCAAGGTCTTGCAGCGCTTCGTCCAAGAGAACCTCGATTCGGCGCGCAAGCTCGGTAAGCCGACGGTTCTCGAGGAGTACGGCGTAACCGTCCAGCGCAACGACAAGAAGGAGATCTGGAAGGGCTGGGAGCGCCGTGAGGTCAGCTACAAGAATTGGAACGAACTTCTACTGCGCGGCGGCGCCGCGGGCAGCATGTTCTGGATCCTATCGGGCTACGACGACTATCTCGGGGTTTATCCCGATCACGACGGCTACACCTTGTACAAGGGTGACCGGACGCACCAGCTGCTGGCCCCCTATTTCCAGCGATTCTCCAAGGAGGCCCAGGCCTGTCGCGGTGCCGATGCGAATCTTGGGACCCCATCGCCCTTCGTCAAGGCAACCAGGATGCGCACCGTGGCGGCACTCGACGTGCCGATGGTCATGGCGGCCCTGGGCGCCACTCAGTAGTTGACCGTAGAGAATCGACCTTCGACTCAACCCATCCAAGTACCAAACGGGTGCCGCGACCGACGCTCCCCTTTTTTGACCGCGAGACCACTCATGTCACCGAACATCGAACCATCGAGCAAAGCCTTTAGGCCTTCGTCAGTCTGCCTGCTCGGGCTTGTGGCGCTACTAGCGAGCGGCTGCATCACCAGTCCTGCCTGGGAGAATGGAGCGACGCCCGTGGCGAAGAAGACCGAGATGAATTCCTGCCAAAATGGCATGCTCGACGATCTCGAGGATGGCGATACACAAAGCCTGAAGATTGAGAATCGTGGTGGCTATTGGTACAACTACGTCGACAAGTTCGGCACCATCATCGAGCCAAAGAAGTTCGTGCCCGAACCCGGCGGTCCGCCTGGCAGCAAGATGGCGGCGCACATGAAGGGCCAGATCGCAGCGGCTGGTGACTACCCCTACGCCGGCTTGGGCTTCTCGATCACCAACCCAAAATCGGGTTTCGACATTTCCCAGGCAGCCGGTATTCGCTTCTGGGCCAAGGGTCCCGGGCGCATTCACGTAGAGCTGCCCGATGCCAACACGGATCCCTCGGGTGATCGCTGCAAGGATTGTTACAACCACTTTGGCGTGTACCTCGCGCTCGAGCCGGAATGGAATCGCTACACCATTGCGTTCGATCGCTTCGCGCAGGATCCGGGGTGGGGCGATCGAGCACCGGCTGTTTCCGAGAAGGAGTTGATCGCGATCCAGTGGAAGTTCGGCAGCTTCGGCCAGCCCTACGACATTTGGTTCGACAACATCGAACTCGTTGGCTGTGATCTGCCGCAGGAGTCGCCGTGAACCATCGCCGCGGTGCGCTGTTTTTTTGCCTGTTCGCCGCGGTGGCGTCGGGTTGCGGTGGTACCGACAATGGTCGGACCGTCACGCAAGTCGATGAGCCTGTGGCCTACGACGTGGGTAGCCGTCCTGTGTTGTGCAGTGTCGTCGACGGCTACGAGTTCAAGACGATTCAGGATTTCGAACTCGGCAGCGTGACCGGCGGCTGGTACTTCAATAATGACCAGTGCGACAAGTGCCAGAAGGTCATCGACCGAATCAAAGAGATCAACGGCATTGTCAATCCGGTCCAGCTTGAAATGAGCACTGAACCAGTCTACCCGGACAAATATGGTTGCAGTGATTGGCGACTGAAGAAGCGCAACACCGAAGCCGATGACGAATATCAAGCGCGCATCGCACCCATCCAGCTCGCCTACCAAGCTGAGTTGGACGTCCTTCAGCAGCAGTTGATCGAGGGCGATCCGGATAACAACGTCCCGGCCAATTGTCGGGACGCCTGCAAGGCCTCTCAGTTCCCGGATGCTTACATCAAGCCGCTGGCTGCTTCGCGTATGGAGTTCACCCTGGACGGCAAGAAGTTCAAGGAGCAGCCCCGTTGCGGTAGCCACTTTGCCATGCACGTCGAGAGTCTGCTGCCCTTCCAGACCTGGGGCGGCGTGTTTGCCGTCCAGTTAGGCAATCCGGGGCTCGATGCTACGGGTTGGGATGGGATTTCCTTCTGGGCCCGCGTCGGCCCGAGCAGTCGTCATCCGCTGCGCATCGAGATCTCCGACCAGCGCAACGACGACAAGCAGATGATGTACACGTTTCCCGGGGAGACGGCACTAACCCCCGTGACACGGGAGAGCCTGATCGAGCGCAACGATCAGGGCGAAATTGAGTACGATTACTTCGACACCCCAGGCGACGAACAGAGTTGGTGCAATAAGAGGCTGTTCTCCTGCAATCCCGATTCCGTGCGTGAGGACCGCAATGGCTGCGACAAATACGGCGCGAATCGATCGATGTCAGGGGATTGGCAGTTCTTCACCATCGATTTTTCGGTGATGCGCCAATCGGGGTGGGGCATGGCAGTTACGGAGCCACCCATGGACCCGAAGGGGCTCCCTGCCGAGCTCGACAAGTCCCAGTTGCGTTCGCTCAACTTCTTGTGGACGACTGGGACGTGGGACGTTTGGATTGACGACATCGCGCTCTATCGGAGGAAGCAGCCGTGAGGATGAGATGCATTGTGCTGAGCGGTCTCGCGACGCTGCTCCTGTCGTCGGTTGCGACGGCACAGACTAAGAAAGCCAGTACCGAAGGTTGGGAGTTCAAGGATACGCCCTCTGTGGCAGGGACTGCAGCCTCTGCTACGGGACAAGCGGCTGAGCCTGCAACGCCACCGGACGAACGTGAGAAACCAGGCTACCTCCCGGGGTATCGCCGGCAGATCGGCCTGAGCCTGTCGCCGCATGTGCCGCTGGCACCGGTGTCGATGCCCGGAACTCTGCAACCCGCCTTTGCTGCGCCGAATTTCAGTTCGTCCAGCATTGGGTACGAGCTTCACGGCTACATGCAACAGCCGCTGCGTGCCAGTTTTGGCGAGCGCACCGGCCCGTTCCGTGGTCAGAGCAAGACGACAATTCACGGCGACCCTGTCGTACCAGGCGCGAACTACGGCTGGTTCGAGCACACCATGACGGTGCCAACGCCTTGGGCTCACCTGGGCTTTACCGTGGGCAATCGCACGGTAAAGGCCACGATCCAGGTCGGTTCCTGGAGCCCTACGGAGTCGGATGAGGCAGCGGGGTACTTCCGGGTGCCGTCGAAGGTCTGGTTCAACACGGCGTTTCTCACCTATACGCCAGACGTATCGCCGGTCATTCTGCGCATTACCGCAGGCGCCTATCCTGAGCGCTACGGCGCCATGAGTCGCTGGACTCAAGGCGCTTACGCCACTTCTGTCATTGGCACGGTATTCGGTTCGGGCTCCACGGCCACGGTAGAACTGCCCTTTGAAGGCGATTGGACTGCCAAGCTTGAAGGCGGTTTCAAAGGTGACTTCAATCGGGTTCCCATGGGCCTCTACCCCAACGGGTCGAATGAATGGGCTCGACCTTGGTATGGCTCCACCTATGCGGCGCATGGCCATTTCGGGGTGAACTACCTGGGAATCGAACCAACCCTACATTACATCACCGCATTCTCGCAGGACGATCGCAGCGATCGTTTCAACGACAGCGAGACGGTTGCCAACGAAGCAGATAAACCGTACGACGGTTCGCTCAAGATTCTGGGCGCTGACGTGCGCTGGGACGGCAAGCGCTTCGGCTACTTGTATTTCGGCGCGTCCCATATCGTGGGCAGCCACACCAACCGGTTGTCGGACACGGTGACCGTGCTCAACACCGGCAGTGGCGCCACCTTGATGGAGCGTTATTGGGGCTTTGGTAGCCAGGGTACGGGCAAGCTCACGGTCGTGGGTGGGCAATACTCGGTCAGTCTCGGAACGCTCCTGCGCTACCCAGCGGATTTTGGGGGTGAAGGTCCTGATCTGACAATCAGCCTCTTCGGCATGTATGCCAGAAACGAGAGCTCGGATCCGACCGCGCACGAAGACGTTAGAACCCTGACCGACTACGTGGTGCGCGTTGCGCGGTTCAAGAAAGCGTTCAAGTACGGTGCTGAAGGCATCTACAGCGCGCTGTCCTGGTTTGCGCCAACGCTACGTCTCGATCACGTGCTCGGTGAGCTAGGTGACAGCTCGAAGTCCTTCTTCGTGGTGACGCCGAAGTTCGTCTTTCGTTCGGACTGGTCTGCTCGCGAGTCGCTCACGCTGCAATACTCCTATTACGCTGTCGGTGACCATGTGCGCGTCAATGGCGATGGTCGACTCATGACACCCGGGTCGAGTGCCAATCCCGACAAACACTTCCTCACGGTCTACGGAACGCTCTGGTGGTAACAACTCTTTTGGATTTTCGACGGAAGGCTCCGATGAACGCTAGGCTCATCAATCTGTCTGCCCTTTTCCTCGTGGGTACCGTAGCCCGAATCGCTGGTGCGCAGGGGGTCAACCTTGCTCCAGCGACTGCCACCGATCCCCTGCGAGCTCCGCCGCCCGGCGCGGCTACCACGGACTCGGTGCCTCCGACGGGCGTCGATACTGCCCGCGAAGAGCAGCAGACCGAAACGGCACCCACCGCTCTGGCCACTGCAACTCCGAACGCCGCTGCTGCGACGACCGCGACGGCAGCCACCACGCCGACCGCTGGAGCAACACCCGCCACGCTCACGCTGGCTCCTTTGGCGCCTGCGGCGGCGCCCACGAAGGAAGCCAACGACGGGCCCCTATCCATGGGGCTCGAGCCTGGTGCGCCCTCGATTGCCAAGCTGCCTTCGGGAGCGACGCCCTCGTTCGAGCGCTCGAAGCGCATGGATGATTGGCGCTTTGACTTCCACGGCCTGTTGAATTTGCCGCTTACGATTGGATTTGGCGAGCGCCCGCTGCCCTACACCGGGCAAAAGAAGCTCACGATGCACACCCCGCCGCGGATCCCCGGCGATCTCGAGAGCTTCGATTACACCGGCATCATGCCGCAGCCCTACGCGCAGTTGAACTTTGCGTTTGGCAATGCCTTCGTTACCGCGAATGTCATCATCGCGGCGCGTTCGGTCACCGACGCCTCTTCGTACTTCAACCCACCCGACCAGATGGGTATTCACGACGCCTACCTGACGTTCCGCGCGCTGAATCGACCCAAGGACAAGATATCACTCGATGTCGGTGCTTTCACCAATCGCTACGGTATCATGGGTGAGTACGATCTAGGTCGTTACGGCACCCCGCTGATTGCCAAGTTGGGTGGCATGGGTACTACCGCGACTGGGCGCTTTGTGCGAGGCGATCTGCGCTACATGTTCGAAGCTGGTGTCATGGGCCAACTCAACAAGGCGCCGGTGGGTGAGGAGGCAGGCCCCTGGAATGGCTTTTCTGATCCGAACACCGGCACCAGTTTCGCGCTGCACGGTCACGGTGGCATCGACTACAAGCGCCAGGCCTCGTTGGCGCTACATGCCATCCACACCCTGGTTCGAGACGATCGCGTTGCGACCACCCAGGTCGATGGTCACATCACCATCCTAGCTGGTGAAGCCCGCTTCTCCGTGGGTCGGTTCGGCCATTTGTACGCTGGCTATTCACACACCAATGCCGTGGACGCCGCGGGTGTATCCTCGGTGGTGCGCGTGCTCAACGCCAAAGGCGGTCCGGGGCTGGCGACCGAGTACTTTGGTTGGGGGCGTGACTCCAACAAGACGCTGAACTCGAGTGGTAGTCTCGATACCTTTGGCTTCGAGTACGATATAAGTCTTGGCAACCTCCTGCGCGGTCCCGGGCAGTTCAACGGGCGCGCTCCCGACGTGAGCCTGGGCGCTTTCGGAATCCTTACGGCGGTATCCAGCCCGGTCAAGGAAGACTCTACCTACGGCGTTCCAATCAAGCGAGATGGCGTCAAGAAGTTCAAATACGGTCTCGAAGGGGCCTATTCGATTGCCAGTTGGTTTGCTTTGGGCGGCCGCTACGATCGCGTCATCCAAGACACCGACGACCCGACGCGCACCCACGCTATCCTCACTGGGCGCCTCATTTTCCGCAGCGATTGGCAATCCCAGGATCAGGTGATGCTGCAGTATTCACGCTTCTTCTCGGGCTCCGGGGTTTGGGTGCGTGAAGGCAGTCCGGCGACGTACCAACCCGCGGTCGTGCCGGACAATGACGTCGTTCAACTCATCGCAACGATGTGGTGGTGATCATGTTGGCCAATCGCAGCTCAGTCGCTTTGAAGTGGGGCTTCCCACTGGTTGGTCTCGCCCTTCTGACCATGGGGTGCGGCGGCAAAGATGAGGTACGGCCCGTTGGGGATTCAACCAAGCCCAGCGAGAGCGCGCTCTCGGACTGCGAGGCTCAGGGAGCACTGGAGCAGCAGTCGCTGCTCCCACTGGGCGACTTCGAGGTCGAGTCGGTAGGTTCCTGGGGTAGTACGACGGACAAGAGCTCCAACATCAGATGCCCTCAAGACAGCAGCTTCGATTGCTGCCCTTCGGGCCTGACGCAAGAGCAACAGAAAAAACTTGGCCTCAATTGCCCACCTACCGATGACGTGCCAATGACGTCCTTGTTCTTTGGCAGCACTGGGTCCCAGCAGATCCCTGCGGATTGGCCAGCGGCCTGTCCGGGCGCTGCACCTAAGGGACGTGCATTGCACGTCCGTGCTGCTCAGTTTACGGCATGGGGAGCACAGGTCTACTATACATTCTCGCCCGCCAAAGACGCCTCGATGTTCGATGGCATCTCCTGCTGGGTTCGGCTGGGCCAGGGCGGCACCGCGAAAGTCGGCCAATCGCTGTTTGTCGTGCTCGAGGACAAGTTCACCAAGGAAAATCAGGACAAGTACGAAATAGCGGTGGACGAGAACGGCGCTTACGTTCTTGAACCGAACGCGAATGAGGATCCTACACCGGTCTTCGCGACAGATCCGGCGACTGGCGAAAGGATCCTTCAATATCCTGCATACTCCACCAATGTGCCAGCGAAGACCTGTTACGACGTCAATGTCGACGCGATGAAATGCGATCGCTTTGGTGCCGGTATTGGTCTCGAACCGGAATGGCGCTTCATAAAGATCCCATTTGATTCCATGCGCCAGCGCGGCTATGGCGTAAAATCTCCGGCAGGCCGCGTGCTCAAGGAAGAATTACTCGGTTTTGGTGTCTACATGGACGTCGGTACTTGGGACTTCTGGATCGATCAGGTTGCGTTCTACAAGGACGCTCCGCAGAGTGGGCAGCCGGAAAACGAGCAGCCATGAATCTACCCGTCGTCCCCCCTGGGGAACCCGTCGTTCGGCGCTACGCCCAAAATCCAATTCTCAAAGGGTCGGATTTTCCGAAGGCTTCTGGGATCATTCGAGTGTTCAACTCCGGCATCATCAAGTGGCGTGGTCGCTACATGATGGCTTGCCGCGTCGAGGATCGGGCCCTGCGAAACCGGATCTGGATCGCGGAGAGCCAGGATGGCTACCATTTCGAGCCAAAGCCTGCTCCGGTGGAGATGCCCGCGAACAATCCCGAGTTCGCCGAATATGCGGCTGGGATGTACTACGATCCGCGCATCACCGAGATTGATGGCAAGTGCTACCTCGTGCACGCGGCGCATAGCGCGCACACTTGTCGACTGAGCCTGCTTTCTACCGAGAACTTCGAGAAATTTGACTGGCTCGGATTCATCTCGGAGACGGACAACCGCAATGGGGCGCTGTTTCCGCGCAAGGTGGGTGCGCTGTATGCTCGGCTCGACCGTCCGAATCCCGGTGGGGACTTCGGCGATATCTGGATCTCCTATTCACCAGATCTCATATTTTGGGGCAAATCGCGTTGCGTGTTGCGCAACCACCAGGTGCGTTGGGCTTGGTCGAAGATTGGCCCCGGTGCCGTTCCGATCGAGACCCCCGAGGGGTGGCTCTGCATCTTTCATGGCGTTCGGACGCAGTGCAAGTCCCACTACGTGTACCAGCTGGGAGTCTGCCTGCTCGATCTCGACGACCCATCGAGAGTCATTGCGCAAGCGGAAGAAGCCATTCTCGAGCCCGAAGAGCCGTACGAACTCGTGGGTCAAACCCCGAGTGTCGTCTTCACCAGTGGGGCGGTGGTCGAGGACGACGGCGAAGTCAAGATCTACTATGGAGGTGCTGACACAGTTCAGTGCGTAGCTACGACCACCATCGAGAAGCTGCTTTGGGCTTGCAAGAATCGCTAGGTCGCCTTCGGCGCTGGTCCCGTTGAATCCCGCAACACGAGATCGACGCGGACGTCCTCGCTGAACGGCTTGTGTTCACCGGACTCGATACAGTCTATGAGCCGTGCCATGGCGCGGCTCCCGAGACGTTCCTTGTCGCCGCCCGCCGTCGTAAGTGCGGGGTCAGTGTACGCACTGGGAGTGATGTCGTCGAAGCCGACTACGCTGAGGTCGCGTGGCACCAGAATCCCGAGTTCACGTGCGGCGCGCAGGACCCCTGCTGCCATCTCGTCGTTGACGCAGAAGATAGCTGTGGGGCGGCGTTTGCGCTGGAGCAGTGTGGTGCCCACGCGGTAACCCTCGCCAAAAGAGAAGTGCGCCGTTCGTGTGATGGTGCTTTGCCGACTGAGAACCACCCCTCGCGCGCCGGCAGCTGCCAGAAAACCATCCACACGCGCATCGACACTGGGGCGGCCCTCGCGACCCGTTACCAGCGCAATGCGTCGATGTCCGAGATCGACCAAATGCTCGGCGAGCAGCTCGCCGCCTCGGCGGTTGTCCATCTGTAGCGAGCCAACGCCCGCGGCGAGGGGGTAACAGTCGACCGCCACGACTGGAACACCGCGCGACTGAATATCGGTGACCATCTCCGGCGAGATCCGTTGCACGCTCAGGACGCCTTCGGTGTTGTGCTCGCGAATGACCTTGGGCAGATCCGCCGAGCCCCGGTAGTCGCGCTCCACGTAGGAGAACATCAGGTTGAATTCGCGCTGCGTTGCTTCGCGGATCGCTCCTTGGATCACGAAAGAGTAGAACAGATTCGAAATCAGGTGTGCGCTCTGGTAAAAGAGCACAGCCACATTGTTCGTGCGCTGGCGCGCGAGCCCCGACGCACTCGCCGAAGGATGATACTCGAGCTGCTCTGCGGCGCGACACACACGCTCTTTGACCTTGGTGCTGATCACCTGGCCTGGGCGGTTGTTGAGAACGAACGAAACCGTCGCAGTGGAAACCCCTGCCTTTTTCGCGACATCCTTGATGGTGGGGCGTTTTAGCATTCCTACAGCTCTCGATTGGGCGCGCGCGCCTGAACCCACCGTAGCGCAAAATGCGACAGATTCACCGCGCATAGTTCGCGGTGGAGCATTTCAAAGCCAGAAACTGAACAACGGCCTCCTTTGGAAGGCCGTTGTTGGCTGCTGGGTGCGGATGATTTCGTCGGTCGCGCTATGTCGTTGCGCGCGACTGTTCAGTAACAGACGTGATCGAGCATCAGGATGCCCGGAGTTGCGACGACAGTGGCCGAGCCGCTGGTATCGAACTCGACGGAGATCTCACGAATGTCGTTGGGGTCATACGTCAGCGGATCCTTATTTGCATCCAGCGCAGGCTTGTCGACCGTCAACATGAGCTCGGTCCAGTCGTTCTTGCTCAGATTGACCCAGCCGCCGTCACCATAGAAGTAATCCGGGCCTGACTTGATGACGAGCTTGGCTCCCGAGGGCTTGCTCGGATCATCCGCAGTCATTCCGCTGACGAGCTTGACGAAGGCGTGGATGGTCTTGCCAGAAAGCGCAAGCCCTGTGGCGGGCAGGTAGCTGTAGAGCAGGCCTTGGTATTCGACCTGCGTCGTTGCATACGGGATGGTGAGCTGAACGAAGCCCGTCTTTTGGCCGTACCCAGGACCATCCACCCAATCCGCCGTGGAGTTACCAAGAAGAGCCGTGGCGGCGGCCTCGTCGCGCACGGTCTTGTCCGCGAGAGTAAACGCGCTCGCGTAGTTCTTCTTCCAGCTCTCAGTCGATTCGGTGAAATCGAAGCACTTGGTGTAGACCGTAGTGGTGGTCGTTGCGCCGCCAGCACTCGTGCTGGTCGTCGTAGCCGTTGTCCCGCCAGTGCTTCCGGTAGCCGTCGCGGTTGCGCTCGCGCCCGCTGCGCCACCTTCTCCAGTGCTGGATTCGCCGCCATCGCCGTCACCAGCGGGGGTCGTCGAGCCTTCGGAACACGCGATCATCGAGCCAATTAGTCCGGCCAGCAGCGGCAAGGTGCAGATATTGAGCGTCAGTCTCATGGTTCTTCCTCCACGCATCCAAGTGCAGAAGCGACAGCCTCGGTCCGATGAGACGTGGCCATCAGGTCGACGAAGCCTATCTTGACTTAACCGTTTTAGCAAGCAATGGCATAGCAATTTGGCGCAAAATCACGTCATCCAAGCATGGATTGTTGCGGCGTCAACCAGTCCAAAGTTGTCATTGGGGGGACGACGATTCGACTGCTCGGTGCGCTTGCGGCCCAATGGCCGCTGTGTGCCATTCTCTCCCTGGGGTCGCCGGCCCAATCGGGAGGTTTTGCTGTGGCTTGGTCCTTGCGTACACGCGCGAACCCACGCCTTCGCTTCCGAACCCAGCCCTAGCAAGTAGCGACGTTGTGGCGCCGTCAAAAGACTGACGCCGTCAAGAATATGACGCCCAAAGCGTCATGCAATTGACGGTCACTTCGCCGGCCGCCGCCTCGCCGACGATGCTGGTTTGGTGTGATGCGCCGAGCGGTTCAGCGGGCTTTATGCCAGTTGGGGCATCCCCCTGTGTTGTTGCCAAGGTCGCGCTGTTTGCGCCGTGAATTCGCCGACGCCGCGCCGCACGACGGACAAGCATCGTCAGATGCGCCAACGAGCTCGGCAGCCCGTGACATCCAGGCGTGTTTTGCATTGCTTTCATTCGGTGAGCGAGTGGAGACGTAAGGTCTTGTTCCATGTGTGCAGTTGTGCGGCTGTCGTTCACTTTGCACACCCAATGCAGCAAATTGGCGTGAAGAACCGCGCCGTTGGACGCGTCCGTTAGCGACGCATGTCGCAAATACACCACCGCATGGAATGTGAAAGCCAAGTACACAGCTTGTGCAAGTTTTCATGCACAGACCGTAGAACTTGGACGTCTTCTAGGGCTTTTTCGAAGCGATTCAACCGATTGAGTGTCGCGCTGATTGCGCAAGATGGTCGGCGAAAATCGCGAACTTTGGACGCCGTGTCACAACGGTCGCTCTCTGGCACGTTGCCTGCAATCTCACCCGTGGGCCATTAACAGGGAAGTGAGGGAGCATGTTCAAGACGAGCAAGTGTTACTGCGTTCTCGTGGTGGGAACGCTTGTGATTTCGGCTTGTGCGGGTGAAGTTCGCGTCGATGCCGAGGTCGGGGTGGCCGAACTTGCCCTCGACTCCTGCAGCACGAACTCAGGCAAGTGGCAGCACCTTGCCAATCTGGCAGTAGCTACGGCACAAGAAATGGGTGAACTAAATTCGAGCAAGCAGTACACTGTTGTACCTTGGAACGGTGGGGAGAAGGTTGCCTTGTCGGCCTACGGCGCTGCGGTCTGTGCGGCGCGTGGGGGGTGCCCCATGGTGCAGGGATACCTCGATCTCCAAGAGATGCCCAACAACGAGTATGTGCCGCAAGAGCTCTTTAATACGATCGACTACCACAACACGATCGTGGATGGGTACAAGCGACAAGTGATGCAGATCGACTCACTTGTGGCGAACAACCAATGGCGCCAACTCCCCGAGGACAATGCGACCGCGCTCATTGGGGAAGACGGAACCGCGACCTGTGGAACTCCTTGGTACTCATTCAGCGTCAAGCGCGACTTCCACTTCAAGTTCTCGAGTGCGGGGCCAATCGCGGGAATGACCTGCACGCAGATCACCGAACCGAGCGATCCACATGGCTGGAGTGACAACTACCTTTGCAGCGAACGTGCGCTCGGGTTGGTTTGGTCAAGTTCCGGAACCATCGAAGGCATGACCTGCGTTAACGTGAATGAACCGGCCGAGAGTGCGTGGAGCAACAACTACCTATGCACTCCTGAAGACTGGGACCTTACTTTCAGTCACCACGGACCGCGACCCAACTGGGAATGTGTTGCGTTTGACGAGCCTGCCGATCCAAATGGCTGGAGCGACAACTACCTATGTTGGAACCCCTCCTCGAAACTCAACCATGCAGAGACGCTGTGCCAAGAGTTCCTGCTATTCGGCGGAGCAGGGCAGTGTCAAGGCAACAATCCCTACATCGACTTCGTTGTCGCAAACAATGGCGCAAGATTCAAGATTGATCCGACAGACTACACGCAAGAGCCAGTTGACACCCAGACGCCGACAGGGTGCTACACGGCAATGCCGGTGGTCTCGCCGCTCGATCTTGCTGGTTCCTGCTGTTACCAGAGCGGCAAGTATGGTTACCTGGTGCTGTATACGACCATACCGAACACATTCTACTGCAGGACTGGTTGACAGCATGACAGCGGTCCAGTAGCGACCACAGAATGGCCGTCGCGTTCGCAGTGCGACGGCCTTTGCTTGCAGGTAGTCGAGTGTTCTAGCAAGTCTTGCGATAGACCAACCAACGCAGTTCCATCGGGCACTTGTCGATCGGAAGATCGAATAGTCCTGTTCCCGCACTCCAGGCCTCAAACCAGCCCGTGGGAGGCCAATCCTCGGCGGGCAAACGGGACTTTTCGTATTCGCAAGCCGGCTCGCTCGAGACAACCTCGAACGGTGTCCCCGCAGAGGCTTCGCGTAGCTCTTCCTCAGTGAATAGGCACGACCACATGAGTTGGGAGATTTGCCTGGCAAGGTTGTCTGGCTGATAGCCGTCGCGAGCCACGAACGAGTTGAATACGAGGATCCCTCCGGAGAGAAGGAGCTTGTCTGCCAGGACGAACAATCGCCGTACCTCGTCGAGCGAACGAAAGTGCGAGACTACCTCCGCCAGAACCACCATGCGGTAGTGGTTTCGCGGTAGCGGCAATGACTCATTCAGAATGTCACCTTCGAAGACGCGAACCTTGAGCTTTTCCTTGGCGATCGCCTTTCGCAGGACTTTGGCCAATGCCGGAGTTATCTCCACCGCATCAGTTTCTAGACCAAGCCGCGCCAGCGGCAACGTATTGCGCCCGCTGCCCGCCCCAGCGTCGAGCACCGCGCACTCCCCAAAGGCGCTGAGGGATTTTGCGAGCTCCATCACTTTGGCATCTGCGTGCTGACCGAATAGTGGCGGCTTATGCGAGCGGACCCACTCTTGGTACCTCTCTTCGAGTGTCAATGTCCGACACTCCATGGACCAAGTGATCGTGTTTTTGGGATAAGGATCGGACACGGAGAAGACCGAAAGCATTGAGAACGGCGACGAGACGAACGCAGTCTCAGCCTTGGCCATGAGCGCATCTCGCAAGACAACGAGATCTTGCTGGTCGAACCGACGCCCAAGTCCCAGCCATTGCGACCTTATCATCGGGATGTAGTAGTCGATGAGCGCTGGCACTGCCGGCAGCCGCAAGGTCACCTTTCCCTCGATTCGGGTCGCTGACTTTCGCAGGAGTGCTTGAAGCAGTGCAACCTGATCAGTTTCGTACGTAGGCTCGCTCGGCGGGGAAATGTCGGGAGTTTCCATCTTGGTCGGAGCCAGAATCTGACCGAAATCCGGTCCAGTTTCAATGAAACCGACCAATCCCGGGCAAACAGAAGGGCAATCGAGTGTCCCTGCCGCTGTAGGTCATGCCTGGCGCGATTTCGCTGTGTAGGGAAGCCAATCCAGCGGTAAAGTGCAAGTCTCATGGTCTCCGGTACCCCGCTATTCGTTGCACTGTTCAACAACCTAGCGATCTTTATCGCTTTGGTGGCGGTCTATGGTGCCATGGTTGGCAACTTCGCGGAGAACAGAGATCATACTCGACAGCTGGTGATAGGGTTTGCCTTTGGTCTGTTCGCCGTGGGATGCATGAATGCGAAGATCCCGGTCTACGAGGGCGTAATCGTCGATCAGAGAAACGCAGTCGTTGCGCTCAGTGGCGCATTCGGTGGCCCATGGGCAGCACTAGTCAGCGCCATCCTAGCCGGTTCCTACCGTACTCACCTCGGGGGGATGGGAGTATTGTCGGGTGTGACGGGGATTGGGCTCGCCGCGCTTGCCGGTGCAGGTTTGCACCTGACTATGGGACGTCCAAACAGTGTGCGAAGGGCTGCTTTGGCTGCTCTGATTGCTACGGTAATCATACTGCCAGGTTTCCTCCTAGTCGGAACCTTCAGCACTGGATTTCGCCTCATGCTGGCCATGACACTGCCATATGGGACGGCGATCTTCCTGGGCATCTTCCTGGTAGGACTGCTGCTTGGGCGTGAGGATCGGCGCCATCAGGCCGAGCAGCGTTTCCGACAGATGGTCGCGACAGCTCCAGAGGCTATCATCGTCGTCGACAGGATGCGAAGAATCCGCCTGTTCAACGCGAAGGCTGAATCCTACAGCGGGCTTGTCGCAGAGCAAGTCATTGGACGCCCGCTTTCGGAACAGACCTGGCTGGACCCAACGGCGCTGTCGGACCTTGAGGAACGATTAACCTGCGCGCAACGCAACGGGGCGAACAGTGAAGTACTCGAGATAGTACTGGCCAACGGTGAGCACTTTTTCGCGGTCAGCATTGCAGCCATCTTTTCGACAGGTGGCGAACCGGAATGGGTTGTGAACCTTCGCGACGTCACTGCGCGTAGGCGCGCGGACGAGGCGCGAGCCGATTTCGAAGCAAGGATACTGCAGTCGAAATCGTTGGAGGCGCTCGGAAGGCTTGCCGGGGGCGTAGCCCACGACTTCAACAACATGCTGACCGTCATTCTGGGTACAGTCGACCTTCTGAGGGCCGAACACGCTGGTGACGAGCCATTGGACAACGACTTGCGCAATATCGGTGAGGCAGCGTCGAAAGCGGCGGAGCTGACGGCTCAACTGCTGGCCTTTGGGCGTAAGCAAGTGCTCGAGCCGCAAGTGCTGAAGCCCAACGAGGTGATTCGGGGGCTGGTCCCGTTGTTGCGGCGGTCGATCCCCGAGAACATCGAACTCAACGTCATTTGCGCCGACGACGTAGCCAACGTTCTCGTGGATGTGGCGCGCTTGGAACAGGTTATCGTGAACCTGGTCGTCAATGCCAGAGACGCAATGTCTCAGGGGGGCCGACTGACAATCGGCACTAGCAACCGCGAACTTGATGAGGCTTACGCTGCCGGTCACCCAGAGGTCATTCCAGGCAAGTACGTGGAAATCACTGTCAGTGACACGGGGGTTGGGATGAACGAGGAAGTGCGCGCGCGCATCTTCGAACCATTCTTTACTACGAAGGGACAGAACAAGGGCACGGGGCTAGGCCTTGCCACGGTGCATGGCATCGTTCGGCAAAGCGGAGGCCACGTCTACGTGTACAGCGAACCCGGCGCGGGGACTTGCTTTCGGGTCTACTTGCCGCAATCGATGGCAGTGGCTTCTGCTGCCGCGCTGGAGCCCGTGCCATCTCAGTCGGTATTCTCAGGGCACGTACTACTGGCCGAGGATAGCGATCTCGTTCGGGGTCCGATCAAGCGGATGCTCATGGCGCTTGGATTTCGGGTCACCGAAGCAAGAAGCGGTAAGGAAGCGTTGGCCGCCTTTCTTGCTGCGACCGATCCAATCGATCTGGTCCTAACAGATGTCGTCATGCGAGACGTCGGCGGCCGTGAGCTTGCATCCGCAATTATGGCCCGCGATACCAGCGTACGAGTGTTGTTCATGTCAGGATATACGGAGAACGCGATCGTACATCAAGGCGTTCTCGATCCCGACGTCAGCTTCATTTCCAAGCCATTTACCATCAAGAGCCTTCGGGCGGCGATTGCCCAATCGCTGATGCGAACATCGAAGAAGCCTCCCAAGGCGTAGCACGCCATTGCGTTGAGCGTGCATTCGCTATTGCCGAACGCTGCATCGCGACCGGCGACGTGAACAAGGTCAAATTGCGCTGAAGATTGGCACGGCTCCCTCCAGTCCCAGTACTGGGACCTCGCCACGATACTCGACTCCGGCGTCAGCCCCCAGCTCGGCTACCACCGCTTTGGTCATACCAATCCGAGTTGGGCAATGCTCGGCCACGAACGGTGCAAGCAAGAAGGCGGTGTTCACGCTGACACCAATAATGTCGGTGCTCGCATATTCAGGGTGACCCATCGCCCCGAGAAAGATAGGTCCAGTGTTGAGTACGATGACCAACTCGGCGCTGCCAGCGCTTGCCCTAGCTTCGCGTGCTGCGTTCAACGCGCGCAGGGCATGGTTTGCGCCGGAGAAGAATCCTAGAAACCCATCTCCAACACACTTGATTGGAATGCCGTCTGCGCGTAGCACGGCTTCCGTGACTGCGTAATGGATCACATTGGCCCAACTCGCGAGCGCTGTCGGCGTCGTCTGCACTGCGCGTTCCGCATAGCCGCGTAGGCTTGTGGCAAACACGGTGGCGTGGAAGGTGCCTGGCGCGGCTTCGCTTCCAACCAGCAGCCACTCGACGCTCACCCCCAAGAGGCGCGCCAATTGGACCAAGATGGCAATGTCTGGAGCATTTTCACCCCGTTCCCACTTGGATACGGCTTGTGCTGAGAGTCGCAGTGCCGACGCTACGTCGGCTTGCCGCAGCTGACGCTTCTCTCGCAGTTGTCTGATCCGTGAACCAAGCGTGGTCAAATCCATGGTCGCCAAGGGGATTCTGCGCGCACTTGCCGGCAAGGATCCAGAGTTTCATACCGGAACTCGAGATTTGCGTACGACGAAATAGGTCCTTTGGCTTTGGAACTCCACGTGATTCACGACCTACTTCGCAACTCGATGAGCCCGGTCTGGCGTAAAAGCAGGGAGGCACACGGCGATGTATTCCGCTCCGTCGGAACCTGGCGTCGCGTATTGCACTGTCGTCCCCCTCAGCACGCGCACCGCCTGACCGGAACGAACAATTTGTGTCTTCCCCTGCGCGGTTACGTGCAGCTCCCCACGCAATACCAGGGTGAACTCGTCGAACTCCGGCGCTTGCGCGGGTTCAATCCATCCTGATGGGCTCTGCATGCTGGCGATGCTGACAGTCGAGTCCCCGGATGCCACTTGACCGATGTACTCGCGGATTTGTTTTGGCTTGTTGCCCGCGGCTTCGACGATGCACGGGTCGAAGATTCTGGGTGTAGTTTCAGCGCTCTCTTGGCCTCGTTCGGACATCAGAACTCCCTTCTGCTGCTCTTATCCCAATACTGCCATACCTGAGCGTGTGGTCGCACTAACGCAGGTGTTGAGAAGGGTGACGCCGTGGTTGATTCGGGCCAAACCATCGACGATCTCGCGACTGGCAGACAAAGTGCGCCGTTGCGCGTTTAGTCCGATTCTCAGTTCTCGGTCGCCGATTTTCGGACCTTGCTCGCGATGTTCAGCGATTGCGGATCTGCGGTTTTGATAACCAAACCCCGAATCTTGATCCCCTCGACGCGACCGAGCTCCGTGCCTCCGCTGCTGACGCGAACCAAATCGGTCTGACCAATGAGCACCACGACGTTTCCGCCCATCGCATACGCGCCGCGCCGTAGTTCTTGAACATGGAGTTTGAACCCTTCGGACCCCGCTTTGGGCACAGCCAGGCACACCCACCCGAACGGCGTCAGATAGCTCCACAACGACAGGGTGCCGACTCGCAAGGGAAGCTGGGCCTTGCAGAACCAGTCGCGCGCCGTTCCTTCGCTTGGATGCAGATTGACGTACCAAATGCTGCTCGTCAGGATTGAACCGCCGTTCGCTTCGGACTCTACTGTACCGAGGACCTCGAGCTCTCCTGCCACCGCACGGTCCACGGTGATTTTACCCTTGTCGTCGATGCTTATGCCGTCGGGGAAAGTGCTACGCAGAACGACGATTGGGTAGTCCTTGTGCCACGGTAATGACTCGGCACGATCGACCAGTTCCTCATCGGCATTCACGTCGACTGCACCGTAGCGAGCGATCTTGAGATTGTTGCCGGCAGTGGCGCAGCCGGCAAGAGCGGCAGCCGCGGCCAGGCCCATGAACGTTCTGAGCATTCGCATCTGCGTATTCCTTCTTTTCAACGCCAGGCGGCATCCACCATGGGAAAGCGATTCCAACTCAAGAACAGTCCCAACTCTGGCCCCGACGCACCAGAAGAACCGCGCGAGCGGTAGCCGCCGCGCAGCAGGAAGCCGAACTGCGAATCTGCCGACTGGTCGAGCTGAATGCCGAGCACCCCATCCGCGCGGAACCCCAGGTGGGTGTAGCGCTCGTCACCGAATCCATCGAGAACCGATGCCGCTCCGCCCAAATAAACGGTGCGTCCCAGTAGGATGTCGACCTCGCCCCCAAGCCCGGCGTCGAGCAGCACACTACCTCCCTTTTGACGCTTGTCCGTCACCACGGCGCCCCAACCGATATCGAAGGTGCCTGCCAATCGCACCGAGTTTGCAATCAATGCGCCCCAGAGAAGACTGATTGGAACGACTAGGCTGCCGGGAGTGCCGCCATCGAAAGCCAGGTCTGCCCCAACGGCCGTTCTCGTCGAGTAGCCGCTTGCCGCTGGCACTAGCGAGTAGCGACCCTTGCCACTCACCACTTCCGAGCCAACAGCGGCGGATTCGTCGCTGCCCTTGCCAGCCCCGCCATCGCTGACTTCGAGCTCGAAGGGTTTCGAATCATCCTCCGACTCGTCCAGTTTTCCCAGTATGTAAGCGACGAACGTCGAACGACTCTCCAGTTTGGACTCGAGCTTGACCGCCATACGGCAGAGAGTTACGACCTTGCGCTCGATCACCTTCCAACCATTCATCCCGCGCGCTTCGCGCACGACGCGCCAATTCCACAGGTACGATGCAGCCAAGACGAGTGCTTCCGGGGAATCATGGAGATCCGACGCTTGCTTCAGTATCTCGCGTGCGTCCGTGAGGCTCGCTTCCGAATCCTTTGACTCGAGCGAGTTGCTGAACCAATCCCCGCCCTGTTCGGCTGCGCGTTTCGTCATGGCAGCCAGTTTGATGCGCCGCTCCGTTGCGGGGACACTGGCCTTGTTTGCACTCTTGAGCTCCAGGTACTTGCCCCGGAACATTTCAAGGGGCACGGCAATGGCAAGATTGGTGACACCTTGAGATACGTCTCCGCGCGCAACGACGACTCCGACGATGTGCTCCCTCTCGTCGATGATGGGGCCGCCCGAATTCCCGGGGTTCACCGAGATATCGAGCTGTAGACGAGAATCGGGAAGTAGCCCCGACACTACTCCACGCGTTGACTGCGGATCCTTTCGCTTCGCATCCAACGGATAACCGATGGCATAGACCGTCGAACGCACCTTCAGCTTCATGTTCTCGCTCGGAATGGGCGAGGCGTTCGGCAACGGTCCCTGGACACGCAGAAAAGCGAAGTCGTGTTCCTTGTCTTCGAAGATCACTTCAGCGATCAGTGCTTGGTCGGCAGCAGGCAACGAGATCGACACCAGGTTAGCGTCTTCGACGACATGGGCGGCGGTGAGGATGAGCCCAGACTTGTCCACGATGGTGCCACTTCCATGGCCCCCCACTGGACGAGCAAAGCGATACGTCGTGCCGTTGTGCTTGAGCTGCACCATGTCGCTCAACCCGAGCGCCATGACGCGGACGACAGTCTGGTCGACTTGGCTGTACTCGAGCTCCGCGGCTCGAACACGCCAGGGCAGCAAGAGGGTTACAAAACACGTTGCCCAAGCAACGAGTACACGTACGCTAATCATACGAAGCGGGCGTATAGGCAGACTTCGATTCGATAGTAAAGAGAAAAGACGTCCAAGATCTTGCGCATTGCGAAGGCAGCGGTGCGGAGTTGCATTAGGCTCATACGGATTTGATCACACGGCGCTAGGCTCTGCTGATTTGGCGGATGCAGCGCGAGCACCCCGCGAAACGGTCGCACGCTGCCACGAACAGCAGTAGCTTCCGACGTTTAGTGCGCAGCTTGGATTGTTGCTCGTCGTATAGTTGAACGCCTTGGAGTCTGAACGAGCGATGGTAGGCTCAGGATGATCGGCTCCAGTGACACTCGCCCCTCGGTCGCTTGAAGTGGAAAATTCCGTTCGATTCCATCGACCGGTGCGGCGCGGTAACGAAGCCTGTTCGTCGCCGCATTCACGGCGCCCCACAATTTCCCAGATGGTAGGTGGCATTTTGCGGAAGGCCAATCGCCAACGCCCGTGACGGTTCTTCCTGACTGCTATACTCCGGCCAAAATCTTCACGCGTGGCCTTCCTCCCGCGAGCCGAAGATTGGCCGCATCATTTGGGCCGCAGCGATTTGGCACTTCACCCCGGGGCTAATCGTCAGACGTCGTGTCAGAGAATTGCCCCTGACGTTGACGGACTTGCTTGCGCGTCATACGTTAGACCACACCCGGCGTTGATTGCTGCTCCACGCCAATGGTCATGGTAGCCTGCCTTCTGCTCGGAGCCTTCCGCGCCGTACATTCGAGTTCAGGAACCAAATAGTTATCATGGGCGAGCCTCAGCAATTGGTCCAATCGACACGGCCTCGTCAGCAACGGCGCCGCGCCTTGGCCGCAACCATCGTTTTTGCGTGCCTAGCCAGTTGTTCGCTGCAGGACTTCGACAAACTTGGACCGGGCAAGCGCAACGCTGGGGGCTCAGCGGGTAGGGGCGGTGGCGGTAAGAACGGTTATAGCGGCGCCAGCACGACCGAAGCGGGGGTGTCTGGTTCGACCTCGGTTGGCGGGACGCAAAGCGGTGGTACCGCCGACGGTTCTGCCGGTTTCGCCGCTTCTGCTGCCGCCGCGGGCAGCGGTGAGGTTGCTGGCGCACTGGGCACTGGCGGAAGCTCGAGCCAAGCTGGTGCGGACGGAGTTGGCGGAAGCTCGAGCCAAGCAGGCGCTACTGGTGCCATCTGCGGCGAAGGTCTCTCGAGCTGCCCGGGTGAGCCCGAGTGCACGACGAACCTCGCTACCGGTACTCCTTCTGGAGCTACCGTGAAGCACTGCGGGACTTGCGATACGACGTGCAGTTTGAGCAACGCGGTCAGTGTTGCGTGTGCGAGTGGGAAATGCGTGCCTACTTGCACTGCTGGCTTCTTGGACTGCAACACCGCTACCAAGGACAATGGCTGTGAGACCTATGTCAATGGTTTGGCGAATTGCGGAACGACCTGCACGAACGCCGTTGCCTGTACACCATCCCAAGTCTGCAACGCGTGTGCCTGTGGTGCTCCACAAGGTCTGGTGGTGTTCAGTGTGCCGCTGACCGCTACTGGACAGAAGCAGCGCTTTGCCGACAAGTTCCCGACCAAACCCAACTTGACCGACGGCACGCTCTCTGTGCGTCTCTACGCGCCTGGGGCAACGAGTGGCGAGGTTAACGTCTACGCCAGTGACAGCGACTTTACTGGTGGGAACGGAGCCGTCGTCGGTCTCAACGAGTTGAGCGCGGGGTGGGTTGACGTCAAGGTGTCGATTGGCGGAATCCTCGGCTCCTTCGATCCAAGCATCATCACGCAGGTGAACTTCGAGATCGGCTCGACCGGGACGGGGCCATGGCTCAATCCTACGATCATCTACGTGGACAGCGCCTGGTCCTCGAACGGCGCCATCAACGATACGTTCGATACCACTCTAGGAAACATGGTGGGTTCCTCGGCGATGAGGATTGACGGCTCGACATTGATTTGGGCCAGTGCCCTACCTTGACGACCAAGGGGCGCTGACGTTCAGCGCGTCTTGCCTATCTCAGCCTTGCGCCGTGGAACCAACGGCGCAAAGCGGGTGGTCAAGATTCGCTCTGACCTTCTGGAGCAGGGTTTCAGCGGAGAACGGCTTGTGCAATAGGTGAAGCTCGTCCTGTCCCGTAGCTTCGGGCTGCAGCGTCTGTTCGCTATATCCTGTCATGAACATGATGCGCGCCGTTGGACAGAGCCGCTTGACGTCTTGCGCTAGTTCCATTCCGCTCGGACCGGGCATAATCATATCCGTCAGCAGCAGATCAATACGCCCGCCAACGTGCTGGAGTTCGACGAGGGCTTGTGTTGCGTCGGGCGCGGTGCACACCTTGTATCCCTGGCGCCCCAAGACTCTGGTCGCAAGCCGTCGCAGTGCCGGCTCGTCATCGACCACAAGCACCGTTTCAGTCCCGCCCCGCGCTAGTACGACTGGTGGCGGAAAGGCTGAAAACGCCGTGCCAACGGCGCGGGGGAAGAAGATGTTAAATGTCGTCCCCTGACCCACCTCGGAGTGGACTTCGATGCACCCTTGGTTCTGTCGTACCAGGCCGTAGACGGTCGATAGCCCAAGGCCAGTACCCTTTCCCGCCTCCTTGGTCGTGTAGAAGGGTTCAAAGGCTTTGGCGAGCACATCGGCGCTCATGCCGTGGCCCGTGTCGCGCACGGTCACTTGAATGTAACGACCTGGCACCACCTCTGAGTGTAGCCGGCAGAAGTTCTCACTCAGGGTGGCGTCCTGCGTCGATATTTCCACGCTGCCGCCGTTGGGCATGGCATCGCGTGCGTTGACGACCAAGTTGACGAGCACTTGCTGAAGCTGGCCAGCGTCGATATCGATCAAGTGAAGACCTGGGCCTGGTCGCACTGAGAGTTCCACATTGGCGCCAATGATGAGTGACAGCATCTTGTGCAGGGACGCAACCAGCTGGTCCAAGTCGACCATCCGACGATGCACGGGCTGCTTTCGGCTAAATGCCAGCAGTTGTTGGATGAGCTCTCCCGCCCGGTTGGATGCTTGCAGGATCTCGCTGACGTCTCCTCGTCGCTCGTCCTCGTCAGGGAGACTCGCGAAGAGCAGTTCGGCAAATCCCACGATTCCTGTGAGCAGGTTGTTGAAGTCATGAGCAACGCCGCCTGCCAGTCGACCAACTGCTTCCATCTTCTGTGCGTGGTGCAGCTGCGCTTCGAGTGCGCCCGCCTGAAGCTCGATGTTGCGACGTTCTTCAATCTCGTGCTGCAGGCGTAGGTTGGTGGCAAGGATTTCGTCGGTTCGCGCGCGAACGAGGTCTTCGAGATGGTCTCCATACTGCTGGAGTTGCGCTTTGGCTCGCTGCAACTCGGAGATGTCTCGACAAATAACCACCGCGCCGCGGAGCTTGCCGTCAGTCCCTCGCACGGTCGTTCCAGCCAGCAGAACCTGAACTAGGCTACCATTCTGACACGAGAGGGATGCCTCTTGGTTAGGTAGATCTAGTCCGCAGTTGGCGTCGCCTACGCCGACTTGACCGACCCAATCGGGTGCACCTTCAAGCAATGATTGTAGCGATTGTCCGACGAGCGCACGCTTGCCGCAGCCAATGACGCTGCCTGCAGCTTGATTCGCGTACAGAATGCGGCCATCGGGGTCAACGAGAAAAAGCGCGTCGCACATCGTTGCGATGATGCCCTCGGCTGCAACCATTGGCGTAAGCTCGAACATTTCGTATCGCACGATGCCATAGGCAATCGGTAGTACTGTAAAAGCATAGGCAGGCGCAGTCAAAGGCGGGACCTCGAGGCCGACAAGTGAAAAGTAGACCTCCAGTAGCGAGGTCGACAGACCCACGCCAATACCCACAGCAGCCCAGCCATACCGCTTTCGAGCGCTGCCTTGGGGAGTTTGCCACCAGGATCGTGCCACCAGCGCTGCGCTCGACAGCAGCGTGCCAAGCACCCAAACAAACGCGACGATGCGGAGGGTCTCGGTCTCTGGAGGACCGTATGTCCATCCCCACCACCGATGGATCGGTGCACCAGTAATGTGGTGTCCGCCCCATTCAAAAACGGCAAATATCGCGGCAGGTGAATACAGAACTGCCATCCGTGCGGGACGGTCGGTCCAGGCATGGCGGTCAGTCAACACCAAAACGAAATGGAGCAGGACGGCAAGAATGAAAGGCCAATGTCCATTGACCCGCCAGCACAACCTTGCTGCCGTCTCGCTATCGGCGATTCGATAGGCGAATTCGAGCATGGCTTCCGCGCACATCAACACCAGCATCAGCAAGAAGAGCCGCGCGTCACGCGTTCGCGAGACGCGAACCGACATGAATGCAGCAAGACTCCCGCAGCATATCGCAGACAGGAGCGCTGGAATGGCGAAGGGATTCATCGGCGTAGCTGGGGGCGCACTGGCGCGAAGACAGAGGCAGCAACGACCGCTCGAGGCGGGCGCCGTACCCCGCAACGGCTGCGTTGCAGACTTTGCTGCGTTTGGACCTTGAGCCGCAGACGGAAAAGGCAGAAGCACTCTTGGAATTCAATGATTGGGAACAAGTAAGCGTCAAATTTCTGACATGTATACTGATGTGCGTCGCAGCTGGTCACGCCTGTTGATTGCTGCGGGAGCGGGGGCAGGTGACTGCAATTGCTGGTTCAGCAATTGCAACTTCCTGCGAAAGCCCCCAGATTGAGCTGCAGTGCGACAAGTGGAGACGAATGTTTTCGGCTCCACAAGACCGTCCATCTTGCGAGCGAAGGAACCGCGTGACGACACCATTTTACGTAGTTGAGTTCGGTACCTACTTATTCGCAGCTTGCTGCTGCTACGACGCTTGGAAAAAAGGCATTCGATGGCTGCTCGTCTTGGTGGCAGCGACGCTATTTGGATTGGGAGCGGAACTCTTCTTCTTGGTCAGCGAACACGATAGCCTGCAGGGTGCTTCGTACAGCTATGGTCAGTTCGTTGCAATGATTGGCTGGTCTCAATTTGAAGTGCCGCTCTGGGTTGGGCTTGGCTGGGGCTGTATCGTGTACGCTTGCATTTGGACGGCGGAGCTGCTGAGTCCGCGCTTGTCCGTGCGTCCAGTGATTGCAGGGCTACTTGCGATCAATGTCGACCTCAGTTTGGATCCAATTGCCGAGCATTTCGGCTTCTGGAAGTGGCACAACGTTCCTGCGCAGAACTACTATGGCGTTCCTTTTGACAATTTCCTCGGCTGGCTACTGATCGTGGGCTCATACACTTGGTCGCTTGCCATATTGTCCCGCAGTCTCCCTCGAAGCTGGAAAGGGCAGGACTACTGGTTGCCATTTGCTGGATTGATCCCTGCGCTACTTGTCACCATGTTGGGACAGCAGGCGCTCAACTTGATCTACGCATGGGGGGGTAATCAGGAAATTCCGTTTGTCGTGATCTGCGCTGCCGCCACTGCCATAGCTGTCCATTTCGGGGTGCGAGCGAGTCGAGACAGGAAGCCGCATTGGGTGATCCTTGCCCTGCCGGTGTACTTTCATTTGCTCTTGCTGAGCTTACTCCTGTGTCTGGGTGCCTATCGGGCGTTGGCCTCACTGCTCGTGGTCATCCCGATGAGCTTGTTTGTTGGCTTCATCGCATTTGCCTGGCCCTACCTGGATCACTTGTTTCCCGAGGGCGAGAGCACCTAGGGCCCACGATGCGCACTCGTCTCGTTAGAGTTCTGTGTACGAGTCAAGCCGTATGGTTGGTCTTGGAGCTTGCCCGAAGCGCTCACGCTCAGGGGTCCTTGCGGCTAGAGCCGAATCAAAGACTCGTTGAGCTGCAAGCTCGCCTCGATGACGGTCAGCCAGGTGCAACCCGCTGGTGGTACGGCTGGCTTGGTGGATACCTGGCTCTGACGGTTGGTCAAGGCGTCGTCTTTGCTGTGAGCCCCGATGCGGGACTGCGCGCTAACATGTTGGTGGGCGGTGCGGGCTCATTGGCTGGCATCCTTTGCACGCTTGCGTCACGGCTGCCCGCGATGGATGCGGGCGATAGGCTGCGGGCCATTTCGCCGAGCGATGTCCAGGGCTTCAAGGTGGCGGCCGGCGAACGTCTCTTGGACGATAGTGCGGACGCCGAAGTGTTCGGGCGGTCATGGATCGCCCATGGTGTCGGAATTCTGATTGCGTCGGCTCAAGGTCTGGTTCTGTGGAAGGGATATCAGCGTCCCGGCGATGGTGCATTTTCATTTGTCTCGAGCCTGGCAGTCTCCGAGGTTCAGATCTTCTCCCAACCGACACGCGCGATAGATGACCGTCGCGAATATCGCCAAGGTTCCATTTCGCCCCCGCAACAGCGACAACCGCTGCTGGGCCTGGCGATGTTTCCGCAATCGGTGGTTATCTGGGGGCGGTACTAGTGGCCCGATTCCATCGAACCGATGGGTCATTCGGACCGGCCACTTTGCGGCCGATCGCGCCACGCGTCTAGTCTTCTTGGGCATTCGCCCATACCCAAATTCGCTCCGCAAATTTCTAGTACATCGATTCGAGGGAATCGATGCACCAGCCGGGACGCAAGGCGCCGTTGCCGCGGGGACCAGACCAAACCTTTCCGAGTGACAAGGGGGCGAAAGCGCCTAAAATGTGCCGCATGGTACTGCTCGAGAGCAACAATAGCTGGTCACAGCTGAGCCAAATCTTGAGCGCTAACCCATGGGCCGCGAGAGAATACACGCGCCTGGCGCTTCTTCTTGCCGGCAGCATGTTGCTGGGATGCGAATCGAAAGTCGTGATTGGCAACTGGGCATGTCCTCAGGCCTCGGCGTCGAGTTTTCAGACTGACGCCGGAGCGAGCGATGCCGGTGCTTCGAACCAGCTTCCTTGGTCTACCGGTTTTGAGGACATGTTTTGCGACTACTCTGCGCCTGGTGGCTTCTGCCATTCAGTTGGAGCGGCGACGTACAAAATCGTGACCGCACCAGTGCATAAGGGAAACTACGCAGCGGCATACACCGTCTTTGGCGATACAACCATGGAGAACACGCAGGCCCGCTGTGTGCGAGAGGGGCCATTGCCAACTTCAGCGTACTACGGCGCTTGGTACTACGTTCCGTCCGTCAGGAAGAACAGCAGCCTCTGGAACTTGATCCATTTCCGGGGCGGAAATTCACAGGGCAGTAACACGCACGGATTGTGGGATATTTCCCTTGTCAACGACAGCAGCGGCGGTCTGCGCTTGACGGTCTATGACTTCCTCGGAACCCGAACGCCGGACATGTCGGGCGCCCCAGCCATACCAGTGGGGTCCTGGTTTCACATCGAGATGTTCTTGAAGCGCGCAGCGGACGCAACGGGCGAAGTGGTCTTGTATCAAGACGGTGTCGCTGTCCTTCAGTTGGCCGGTCAGGCTACGGATGATTCGCAATGGGGTCAGTGGTACGTCGGCAACTCCGCAATCGATCTCGAGCCAGCTGAATCCACGCTATACGTCGACGACGTCACCATCAGCGCGACGCGCTAGTCCACGCAGTCGCGAATGGTCCACGATACGCTATAACCTTCGGCTTACGGATGTCACTCGCCCGGCTATCCCAGTACCGTTTACGATGCTCGACGATTCGGGTCACGATTGGCATTGAATTCGCTACGGCAGTCTTGGTGCAGTCGGCCGATTGCTTCGCACAACAAGACCAGTTTCTGGAGCTAGAGTGGGACGCGCCTCCGAACTGCCCGCAACCGATGGAGGTAAAGGAGCAGGTCCGAAAATTGCTGGGCACACAGGAAGGCTCCGAGCTGCCAAGCCATCTGCGCGCCAAGGGCACAGTTGAACTCGCCAGCGAGCGTTATCAGCTAACCTTGTTGGTCCAAGTGGGGACAACGAAGGGCACTCGAGTGATAGCCTCGGAAGACTGCAACGGGCTGGGAAAGGCAGCTGCCGTGGTGCTGGGACTTCTAATTCGCAAGGAGCGGAAGTTGGGCCGAGAACTCTCAGCGGGCGAACTCAGCCTTGACTTTCCGCAACCATCCACGTCGACTGAGGCTAGTGTGAGTCCGTCGGTCGAACCATCCAGAGCCCCCTGGCACCTCTTGGTGCGCATTCCGATCGTGCAATTCGACTACTGGACTCTACCAGATCCGAGCTTCGGGTTGGGACTGGCGGCTGGAGTGGCCCATGCTGGTTGGCGCGTTATGGCATCAGGTTCGCTTTGGCTATCCCAAACCAGGAAGTCCGCGGGCGTTCTGCCATACGAAGCGAACTATCGTCGCAAGTCGGTTGAAGTGTTGGGTTGTCGAGCTTGGCTCTCTGCCCCGTTTGAGGTCGCTCCCTGCGCTCTTGTTGCGCTCGACGTTGTAAACGCACGCGCTTCTGGTGACCACTTGAGCTCCAAGTCTGAAGGTACTACCTGGGCATCGGTGGGAGGCGGAATCGTGGGGTTTTGGCACTTGAGTCAAAGCGCGTCGCTGTTTCTCAGCGCGACGGGACGGGTGATGACTCATAGACCAGTGTTCGTCGTGGAAGGGCTCATGGGTGCTGACCGAGCTCATGCCGTGCCCGCCGGAAGTCTTCAGACATCGATCGGCGGCGAGTGGAGTTTCTGACGGCGTAGGCAGACGGCTGCCACGGCTGCAATGCCAAAACAGCGTACGCTACGGTGCGCCGACGGCGACTGGGAGACTTGACTCCGCCAACGTTGTGTCCGCTATTCCGAGCGTGTGCGTCGGAACGCCTCCGGCTGACATCCCATTCAATTGCGTACCTTCACTGCCGGACCCGCCGCCTGTAGTACTGCTGGACCCGTCGACCGTGGTACTACTGGACCCGCCGGTCGTGGCTGCGGCAGAGCCAGCCGGCTGCGGAGATACGTCCGCAGGCGCCATTCTGTTCGAGCCCCCCCCCGAGCGTTGGGTTCCAATCCGCGGAAGTCCAGCCGGAACTCGGAGTGGAGGCACGAATCGCAGAAGTGACGTTCCCAGCGGCGCCGCCGGCTACTTGTCCCGCGCCAGGCGTCGGCGCCGACGAGTCTCCGCCAGACTCTATCTGAGCACCTACCGCAATTGCGCAATGTCCGACCACACATTCGAGCGGTCTGCGACACGGTGCATTCTTCTCATCGCAAGGCGCGCCCACGCCATAGGTGTTAACGTCATGGCAGCCACTGCCCAGCGATACCAGCAAGAGGCCCATCGAGTAGCGACGCGCAGTGAGCTCCATCGCTCGTTTCGGCGGCGATTGCCCCGGGGCACGATTGACCTGTGAAGCAGGATAGGTCTTAAACGAAGGCATAACAGACCCGGTTCAGAAAGTAGTTTGCACCGACACATGATAGTTGTTCAGACCTAAGACCGTGGGGACGCACCAGGCCCTGCCCAGAGCCTTTCGCGTAGTTTTTGCGGTTACCGTCGAGTGCGGCGCCGTGAAATACAGCAAGGCGGAACCAACAAATAGTGCGCCACTCACCGCGCTCAAGTAGCCAACAACTCGATCCGTGCGCGCGATTGAATGAATGAGCTCATCATTCCTTTGCTGCCGACTCGCCCACGTGGAGTCAGACTCGCTCGAGGCATTGCCCTTGGCGAGCGATGCATCTTGCGTTTTCCAGTCCTCATGGCGGCCGCGGTTCCAGAACCCGAGCCCTGCGGCGGTACCCCCTGCCACCAAGCCAGCTGCGAGTGCAGTCAGCGTCAAGTACAAACGGGTCGCCTCAACGCCGGACTTTGGTGCTGTTGCCAACCGTGCGGATCGGCGACTTGCCTCCGATGCCGAAGGCGGTGTGGTAGCACCTGGGGGTGCGGGTGTCTCTGTCGTCGTGGTGTCTCTTCTGAGTTCCGGCGCTCGTGCGACTACTGGAGCATTCCGGGGTGGAGTATCGGTAGTGCTATGAGCGTCCTGCGGCGAAGGAGCTGCAGGGCAGGACCTTTCGAGCTCCGCAAGATGCGCTTCAGCCTGTGCGACGAGCGGCGAATTGGGCGCAAGAGTGCGGAACTTAGCATAGGCGTCCTTGGCGTGAGCGCAATCGTCTAGCTGACGGTAGCTTTGGGCAATATTGTAGAGCAGGGTAGGATCCTCTATCAGCCGATAGGCAGTCTCGAACTGGTTGAGCGCTAACTCGAAATGCCCGGAGTCATACAGGCGTTTGCCCTCCCAGAACGCGTGCGTAGCTATCTGGACTTCGTTTGAGCCCGCTGCTGCGGCAGCAGGAGGCGACGGTTCGGCGTAGCTTACGGACAGCATGGCAAACACGGCAATACTCACCGAGCAGGCAAGTTGCGCCGGGCGACCTCGATTTCTCACGGGACCCCCTCGCTGTGTCCCCCACCAGGTGACTGAGCAAAGGCTGGAATAGCCAGCTCATCGGTACTTGTTTGGCGGGCAGTATGCTCGGACAATGTGGGTGAATTGACTTGGGGAGACGGTTTGGGTGAATTGAGTTGGGGAGACGGCTTGGGTGAAATTCGTGCCGACAAAGCTTTGGCCGTTGGCGACGCCGGCAATCGAACAGAACCGACTGCGTGTTGGCTCGTCACTCCGATATCGCAACCGGTTGCGGTGGCACGCGGAACTTCGAGTTCGGGCGGAGCGCTCTGCCCCCTCACTGGGGCGACATCTGCGCCAGACACTTGGGTTAGGGGTGTGGCGGAACCCAGTGTCGTAGTCGTCTCCGCAATGGGCAAGAGTGGCGCCTGGACGCGGGACAATGGGCTGTGCGGGACGTCAGCCGAATTGCGGCCGCGCGTACGCATGCCCAGTTGCCACGCGTGCATGCCAAATGTCAAAAGGATTGCCAGGCTGCAAAGCACGCTCGCGATCAGACGACCTTTCGCGCGGGGTTGCGAGCGTCTTCGGCCTGGCGACGACTGGACTGCAACGAGCGCAAGGCGTACTGCATCTGCGGTGGCAAATCGCCGATTGGGATCGGCATGCAAGCAGCGGGCAACTACGGCTTCGAGCATGGGATGTACATCGGGTCGTACAGTGGACAGCAACGGAGCGGGCGCCCGAACGCGAGCCATGGCCATGGCGAGAGCCGTATTGCCGGTGAATGGTAGATCTCCCGAGAGAAGTTCGAACACCATCACCCCAAGCGCATAGATGTCCCAAGCTGGAGTCGGCTGACCACCGAGGGCCTGTTCCGGCGCCATGTAGGCTGGTGTTCCGACCAGCGCATCACTGGAAAGACCCGATCTATGATCCTGCATTGCCGTTGAGCGCGCAAGACCGAAGTCCATCACCACCGCGCGTGGCTGCGAAGTGTCCGTCGGTACCACGAACACATTGTCTGGCTTGAGGTCGCGATGCACGATACCTGCGGAATGAACGGCCCCCAGGCCATCGAGGATTTGCAGCGCCAGGGACACTACCTCCGGTTCCGCTGCTCGCCCATGTCGATTGAGATGTTGTTTGAGGGTCTTGCCCCGCAGATACTCCATGGTGAAGAACGGGAGCGCTTCCACGGAATCCTGACCTTGGGGCTCGGCGATGCCGAATTCGAGGATCCGGCAGACGTTGGGGTGAGTGATGCGTCGCGCAAGCTGTACTTCCGCGCGGATACGCGGAAATAGCCGTGCATTGTCCAGTCCCGTACAGACAATCGTCTTGAGTGCAATTGTCTCACCCAGTTGGAGATCCCAAGCCTCGTAGACCTCCCCCATGCCACCTCTGGCAATGAATCGGTCAATGCGAAATTTCCGATTGATGACCACTCCGACTGGAAGAGTTCGCGGTGCACCTGTCCCCAGTGTCCAGACCGGAATTGCCGATTCCCCGCGCATAGCATTGGCGACGAGCAATCGACATGGCTCGCAGGTATCTAGATGAGTCCGGATGTCCTCGGCCGTCGCCGATTCCGCTCGCCCTTCCATGAAGCAAGCAACCTCTTCCTCGGATGGACATTCTATTGGTGCCAGCATGGGCATATCATGCCGCGCCAAAAAGGCGTCTTAAGCTGAGGTTCAGTTCACTGCGAATTAGCAGGGCTAGGCTCTCGAAGTCCGAAGCGCGCACGCCGAAATCATCGGTGAGTGTGTGCCGGACGTCCTCGAGAATCCGACGCCGGATGTCTCCAATCCAACGCGCGCTCGTAGCTCGGTGCACGCCATATAACTTACCAATTCCTTCATTGGGGATTCCGTCGACGAAAAAGAGTCTCAAGATTGTCGTGTCTCGATCGGAAAGGTTGGACATTGCGCGAGCCAGCGCCGTCTGAAAGAGCGGTTTGGCCCCTTCGACTACCAGCAGCTGTTCGGGATTTGCCCCATCGGCAACGATGCGCGCGAGCGCCAGTTTGCAGACGTCCGAATCGGCAGCCTGTGTTCGCGGCTTCATGTTGATGGCAAATCGCAAAGTGGCGACTTTCAACCAAGCCGCCAGCGATGCTTTGCCGGCGTAGGTCAGGATTCGCGGAGTTTCACCCGTACACAGATGCAGTAGTAGCTGCTGGAGAACATCTTGCCGTTCTGTGACGTTGAATCCAGAACGCTCCAAGTAGGCATCCAGAGCCGTGCGATGGACCCTTTCCAGTGTTCGAACGGCAACTTCGTCGTTCTTGCCACAAGCTAACGCCAGGTACAGATCCGCCCCATATCGTTCGAGATCTGAGACCGTCGTACCTAACCGATGCACGTGGTTTGCGAAGTCGTCGAGCGTTGGATGCCTTAACGTCGACCACTCACCTGTTCCCGCAAGAAATGCTTTCTGGATTGCTTCCTGCATGACTCTCGCGTCCAGCTGCTGTGTGCCAAGACGGTCGCATTTGTGCGACGCGTTCGACAGACACAAAACCCTCGAGGCTTCGACCTCCACGAAGATAGCCCAGTAAATGTTTTGGATCCACCGATTGACTCGCGTTGAAATTGCTCAAAATTGGGCACAAATCACACGATTCGGGTTGTGATGAAATGGCGTGAAATTAGGCCATGGGCCCGGTGTGTCGCAATGCCAGTGTCCGACTGTGCATCCGCTGCCTGGTTAACAATGTGGGCGCGCTCTGGGGCTGGGGCGAAGGGACACCTTGCGTGTTCCGATGCAATTGGAGAGACACATAGGGCACGGTCACTGGTCGCGCCGCTACTGCAGCGGGTGAAGGAATCGGACGTCACCCAGGTGTTGGAGCCATCAATGAAGAGCCCTACCACACCTCCGACATAGTTCGGACCAGCGACGGTTGGTGTGGTGTCGTGCGTTTAGCACGCAGCTACCCTTGTACTTCACAACATTACAGGTCGCCGGAATCCATGCCTGCGTTTCGACGGGTTACGCGAGGCTCAAGTCAGTGTTCGTGCAGGTGCCATTCACGTCAACCACGATGCAGTCTACGGTCACGGCGCTGGCCGTCTGCGCCCGAGATGATGTGGACGTCGACAAGCCGCAGATTGGCAGAATGCAACGTAACAATTGCGAGTCACCCGTATGCGAATTGCGCCGCCGTTTCCCGCGTCGAATGAATCCGGCTCCGCTAGCCTAGGCTTCTTGGGGACCCCGAGCGCCCGCGGCGCCGAGTCGGCCCGACGGGGAAGGCCGACGCCAATGCCGGATTCACAGACGAGGCATTTCTCACGGACAAGCTGAAAGATTTCGGCGTCACGGTGAGAAACGGCGCATTCGAAATGGTTCGATGTGGGCCAAGTCGCTCATTGGCCTCATTCGGCGCAAGCCCCCTGGCCGACTGGCGAGGCACTGTACATCGTGCTTTCCTGATTTTGGACGCTCTCCGATGAACGAACGGCTCTTAATCGACGCTATTGTGCGGCAGACCGTGATTCTTATCGCGCAGTTGTCGACGGCAAATGGAGTGCGTTCTCCGCTATCGCACGTCGCCGATGAGATCTTCCTCGGTCTGGTCAAGCAGCTAGAAAGTCAGGGGCTCGGCAAGAAAGTGATCGCGGATATGTTCGGGTTGGCTCTGCGATCATACCAGCAGAAGGTCCAGCGACTGGGCGAATCGGCGACGCACCGCGGCGTTACTCTCTGGGGTGCGATCCATACGTATCTGACCGAATTCCCGTCGGCTTCACGTACGGAGGTGTTGGAGCACTTCAAGCACGACGAACCACAGAACGTGCGAAGCATTCTGAACGATCTGGTGGAGACTGGTCTCGTGGCGCGTAGCGGACGCGGCAGTGAGACTCGCTACCGCGCTGCCACGGCAGAGGAACTCGAAGAACTGGGAACGAGTGCCGCTGCAGACGCAGACGAGACGAATGCGGCGATTGTTTGGCTGCACGTGTACTACGCGAGCCCCCTTCGCCGCACTGAACTCAGTCGCTCGGTTTCGCTGCCAGAGACGGCCGTCAATGCTGCAATCGAGCGTCTCGTCAGCGACGAGCGGATCCGCCTGGTGGACAGGCCAGACGGCACCTATTGCGTCACGGACCAATGCCTCATTCCGTTGGGCCAGGCAGCGGGTTGGGAGGCTGCAATAGTCGATCACCATCGAGCCGTTCTCAATGCCCTCGCAGTGAAGGTGGGTCGCGGCAGCCATGTATCTCGGGCCACGGACGAAATTGGCGGGACGACGCTTTCGTTCGATTTGTGGCCAGGGCATCCACACGAAACCGAAGTGCGCCAGTTGTTGGCCACCGTTCGCAGCCAAATCATTCCTCTCTGGGAGAAGGTCGAGGCCTATAATGGTGCGAGTCAAGTGACTCCCAGCTATGCGGTGACATTTTACTGTGGCCAGCACGTCGTGGAAGAGGACGGCGATACCTGATGGTAGGCAAAACGACAAGACTCAGAAGACTCGGCTTGATGGCACTCGTTGCTGCAATTGCAGCGTGCTCGCCGGATGGAAGCCCACGAACCGGCAGTCAAACCAATTGGCTGCGTGCTTGCGACAACGACGGCGGGTGTGGTGGTGGAGCATGTCATTGTAGTGTCTGCACGGCGACATGCGACACAGACGCCGCATGTGCCTCGCTGCCGGGCTCGAGCTGCATCCTCGCCGAGGATCCTGGTTCTGTTGCGCTCTGCGGCGGAGCAGCGCCTCCGGCTCAAGGGCTCTGTCTTCCGCGCTGTGGCAGCACCATTTGTGCCGATGATCAGATCTGCGTGGCACAAGTGTGCAATCCGCGACCTACCCCAGTTGCTACCGTAACCTATGACACATCTGTCCAATACCAGAGTCTGGCTGGCATTGGCGCCACCCTCGCTTACGCCGAATCGAGCGTGGTCACCTATCCACGTTCGAATGAACTGTTTGACGCGATGTTCGCGAATCTCGGCCTCGACATCTTGCGTCTTCGCAATCGCTACGGCTACGTGGGCGACGACGATCTCAAGTCTGCAGCTGCCATCGTCGACGCGGCGACGTCGAGTCTCGGACGAAGGCCCAGTGTCATCTTGACGTCATGGAGCCCGCCAGCGTCGTTCAAGGCAAATGCCTCGACCACCTGTCGCGGCGACACGGTAGCTTGCACCTTGAACAGATTACCGAACGGTGGCTTCGATTACGCTGCGTATGCGACCTATTGGCGCAGTTCCGTCGACGCGTATCTCATGGCGGGGCTGGCTCCCGACTATATCAGCATTCAGAACAATCCCGACTTCGTGCCCTCGAGCTTGACCCCGGGAGAGGCCTGCAAATTCCTACCGCGCGAAGGAACGACCAATATAGCTGTCAATGGTGGCGATACCTCGGTGACTTTTCCAGGATACGCTGAAGCACTTGGCTCGGTCTTGTCCGGTCTCGCAGGGCTTGACGCTCCGCCTCGGATCATTGCACCGGACGCTTCGGCCCCCAGTGCTGTTGCTGCGTACCTCAACGAACTATCTCTGCCAATGTTGAGCGCGATTGGGCACCACCTCTACGGTGTTAGCTCGACATCCCCGGACTTGACAGGTATGCGTGCCCTTTCCAACCTCAGTGCCAGCACGTCACTGCCACTCTTTCAGACGGAATCGCCCTCCGACGGTTTGGGCACTGCGCTCTTACTGCATCACGCGTTCGTGACGGAAGGCGTGACCGCGTACTTACACAGCGCACTCGTTGGTCCCGCCGCTGTTGCGGACGTCGATCCCGGGGCCTTGGTTGTCATCACTGCCGAAGGCGTTCAGACTCAGCCGCAGTACGATGCGTTGCGCCACTTCGCGCTTCACACCGATCCTGGATGGGTCCGCGTTCAAGCCATTTCCTCCGTCGAACCCCTGTTGGTCTCTGCCTGGTATTCGCCAGCTGGTGATGCTCTGGCATTCATGCTGGTGAATGGTGGCATCGAAAGCATGGTCGTCCAACTCGGAGTTGACCTGGAATTGACGGCAAATTCTCGGGTTTTCCGCACGTCCTTCGACGGAATCGAACGCCATGCGGATCTCGGCGAATTGCCTCGAGAACGCCTGTTGCGCTTGCCGGGACATTCGATCGCATCGATTACGCTCAGCCAGTGAATTGCCTTGGTGGGGCAGTCAGCGCTAGGGCGGGCTCCATCGAGGCGTCTGCGCGGGATTGGCGTGGGCCATGATCTGAGATCACAGCCCGTCGGTCTAGAACCTCACAGAGGCTTTTCTGGTCGGGGCATTGCGGTGACGGCGTGCTCCAGACGCGCGCTGCCATCCTGCCGGAAGCGCGCGTCGCTCGCGCCCATCAGTACCAGAGCTTGAACGTGCCGCTCACGTGGAGCATCGCGAGCATATAGAGCGTGCCGTCCCAGTAGTTCCCGCTCGGGATGGCCGCCGACCAGAGCTTGTCCACGAAGGGCTTGCCGTCCGCTGCCGGCAAGCCAAAGCCCAGCAGTGAATTGCACGACATCTGTGCCGTGCTGACGTTCTGGGTCTTCATGTAGGCGCCATACTTTTTCGCGTACGTGTCCGCCTGCCAGGGGTCGGCCTTGAAGAAGTTATGGTCCATCATGATGTTCATGACGCAGCGTATGGTGTCGGAACCGGCGCCTTGCGTCGTCTGACCCGTGAAGGAAGACCGGTCCCCAATGACGCCATTTCCGTCGATGGCCTTTGGAAAGAACTCACGCGCCGCTGTCACCGAGGCCTCCCAGAAGGCTGAATTGGCGGTGTCGAAGCAGGCCCACACCTGGTAGAAGGCCGGCAAGATGTAGGAAGCATCGGTGTTTCCCGAGTTCGCTACAAACTGGACGAGATGGTACGTCGAATTGAAGTACTTGGTCCGGATCAAATTGAGCACCCACTGGGCTTCGGCGGCGTAGTTGATATTCCCGGGCCCGGTTGAATCCCCCCAACGATTGTGGGCAAAAATCAGGGCGGTCGCCATGTATTCCTCGCCGTCCGGCGCGCCACCAGAGGAATTCTTTCCGCCAGACGTCGAGCACGACCAGGCGATCTCGCCGGTGCATCCCGTGGCCGTGCAATTCTGCGCCATGTGATTGCGCACCCATTTCCACAGACGATCGAACTCTGTCTGATGGTCGAGCTGGACGGCGGTCATCATGCCGTACGACATGCCTTCGGTGCGCACGTCACCGTTGTAGATGTCCTTGACGTAGGACTCGTCCGTGCCAGGCCCATTGAAGTAGATGTTGCCCGAACCCGAGGGGTTAAACAGCTTGGTCCAGGCGGCAGCAACCTTGGCGTCGCTCTCCGCCTGCGTGTGCCCCGAGAGGCTGACGAAGAGATTGGCGTATGCCGCAGGCGGCGTGCACACACCTCCACTTCCACTTCCACTTCCGGCAATCGGAGACGAGCCGCTCGAGCCCGCAGTGCCACCAGTGACGGCGGTTCCCCCGATGCCAGTTGCTCCACCGCTGGTGCTGGCTCCACCCTTGGATGTGCCACCCGCAGTGGCTTTGCCACCAATAGCCATTGTTCCGCCTGCGGTCGTTGCTCCGCTCGCGGCGGTTGCTCCGCCGGTCGTTGCCTTTCCGCCAGCGGCTGCTGCTCCGCCCGCGGTGGTTGCTCCGCCGGTCGTTGCCTTTCCGCCAGCGGCTGCTGCTCCGCCCGCGGTGGTTGCTCCGCCGGTCGTTGCCCCGCCCGCCGATGTCGCGCCACCCTCGGAAAACGTCCCACCTGACGAAGTGGCTCCTCCGAGCCCCGTTTTGCCTCCGACTGAGTTTGTGGCACCGTTGCCACCTATCGCACTGGAGCCGCCGGTTGCGGTGGTACCTCCCACCTCAGCGGTGGTGGATCCACTCGTTGACGAGCCACAAGCGACTTCAAAAGTACCCAGAATAAGCAATAGAACGGGCAGCGGATTTGAGGAATTGCGCACCAAGAGACTCCTTGAAATTCTCAGTTGCCGACAAGGCGATAAACCAGCCAAGCGGTTCCATCCAAGTGAATCAATGCCAGGAGACTCTCCAAGTGATCACGAGCCGTTGCAGGATCGTTGCCCTGGACCGGCCTCGGGAGATCAACTTTCAGCAACGCATGACAAGCGGCCTCGCATAAGGGGCGCACTCCATTCGCGGAAAATTCCAGTACTCCTGGCCAACTGTCGACGAATTGATATGCGTCCTTCTTGCCGATTGAGGAGTTGAGACCCACCACTCAACTCGTTTGGGCTTCTTGCTATCGGACTCCGGCAACCGGTCGGACTGGGGCGATGCCGACGCCGACTGGCGCAGCGCGCGGACGGTCGAGAGGGATCGATTCTTGGCGTTTTTTGGGTTGGAGTCTCGTGCAAACGGCAAAGTCGCGGACCATGGCAACGGCGCGCTGACGACGACAGCGGTGTGGTCTCCCGTCTCACTCTTCGTTGCTTGGTTCAGTCCGGGACAAGACTTCCTCGACCTCTTCCGTCGTATCATCGAGTGACGAACGAACGATATCGGCCAGGGCTTCCGCTGTGTAGGGCTTCTGCAGCCAGGGGATCCCCCGCGCGAGCGCGGCTTCGATACGATGGCTCGGCGCGTGACCGCTTGCCAAGACAGCCTTCTGGTTTGGCGCGATCTTCCGAATGCGCTCGTAGATATCGAGTCCGTCTTCGCCAGCGCTCAGTTGCACGTCTAGCATGACCAGGTCGTAACCCGCAGCGTCACCCGCAGCGATACGGGCAAAACGCTCGCAAGCATCCTGTCCGCTGCTCGTGACCTCTACCTGATAGCCACAATGCCCCAGGACGCGTTTGCAGGTACGCAGCTGGATCGGTTCATCATCCACGACTAAGATCCGCTCGCCGCGTGCCCGATGGGATTCCGGCGGCCGAGAGCTTACAGGGCGAGCGTAGATGCGCGGGAAGTATAGACTGAAGGTCGTCCCTTCGCCGGGTTTGCTCATCACGTCGATGAAGCCTTTGTGCTCCTTGACCACACCATGGACGATGGCCAGACCGAGCCCCGTGCCCGATGCCTGATCGATCTGTTTGGTGCTGAAGAAGGGCTCGAAGATTCGTGGGAGCCTCTCGACAGGGAGTCCGCAACCGGTGTCGGAGACCTCAACTACCGCGTACTCCCCGGGCGCGATGGTCTCGTAGCAATCGCGGGGGGCATCGAGTCGGATGGCATAAGTGCGCAGTCGCACTTCACCCGTTCCATCAATTGCATCGATCGCATTCTGAACGAGGTTGCTAACGGCTCGAACGATGTGGGCTTCGGACCCCAGAATCGTGAGCATCGTGGGAGCCACGTCGACCGTGACGTTGGCTTGGACATTGGCGAGCCGCAGCTTTCGCGCTGCACCGGCCTCGCCACACTCGAGCAGGATCTTATTCAAATCCAGAGGAGATGTTGCCGTCCTGCCCTGTCTGCTGAGCGTGAGCAGATCCTTGATCGTCTGTGACGCGCGCTCGCCAGCGACCTTGATCAGCTCGATGTCGCTCCGAAGCTCCTCCGCCTGCGTACAGGAGCCGGTCGCACTGTTGAGCTGAGACAGCATGAGATCGGGAAGCGCAACCAATGGACCAAGCACGTTGTTGAGGTCATGGGCGACGCCGCCTGCAAGGACACTTAGCGACTCCATGCGCTGTGTTGCCGCCAAACGTTCCTGGACGCTGCGTTCGCGCAACGCCGACTGGTATTCGATCTCGCGCTGTAGCTTGTACGTACCCAAGGCTGCGCTGATCTGATCGCGAAGCAAGTGATAGGGGATCGGTCCGCGAGTGTACTCGAGCACGCTCATTCCCAAACCCCTCGCCTCGAAGACGAGTGGCATGACGACGAACGTCTTACGATCGCGTAGCGGTTTCCCGGGTGGAAAGAGCCAATAGGCGGGGAATTGTCCTACCCCGGCGGCATCCCCAACGCCGTCAACGAAGTGAACCAACGGCTGGAGATCTCCCGATTCACCGTCCACGTATTCCGAAAGTGAAACGGTCCCGATCCCAACGGTGGGCAGATGCCTGCGCAGCGAGTCCTGCAGGCCGCCGAGTTTCAGGGCATCAAAGACGTTGTCTTCGCTACCCAGAAGCTGCACATAGGTAAAGTCCATCGCCATTTGCTGTTCGAGATGACTGGCCGTCAGAGCAATGACGAGTTCTCTCTGGACACCACGCCAGACTGCCTCGAGTCCCGCAACGGCGAACGCAAGAAACTCGCCCTCCAGGAATTCTATGACTCCATACCAAGCGCGGAAGTGCTCGGGATCATCGCGAACGGCATGCACGAGTTCGCGCGTCACTGCTACCAATGCGGGCCGGGGGCCAGAGAGCTCAGCTTCGAGACCACGCAGAAGAAGTTCACTGGTGCGTCGCTCAGTTGAGTGGGCGTCGCCGAGCATTCGCGCAACCTGCGACTGAATCCGATCCCACTCTTGCCTCAGGTGTTCGACTGCAGAGCTTGCAGTAACCAATGCGGTCCTGCCCGCCCCAAGGACTGCGAGTGACGAACAGCCACAGGAGTCGCGAACGGATAGTTCACCCGCGACGAGTTCCACCGTGGGCACCTCTTTGCCCGCCAGTTGCGCCTGAACGCTGTCCAGCGCGCGAATCGCCATCGACTCTATCGGTTGTGCCACCGTGGTCATGGGCGGATTCCCGAGCCGCGCGTGAATGAGGTCGTCATAGCCAGTAACTGCGCATTCGTCTGGAACACTCCGGCCGTGCTTGCGCAGTGAAGCCACGACGCCCTGGGCCATAGCGTCATTCGCCGCGACCACGACGTCGAAGTCAGTTCTTCTCGCCAAGAGTTCGTCCATGGCGACCTCAGCCGCGTGAGTCATGAATTCGCCGTGGACAATTAACGCTGGATCCAGCGAAATCCCATGCTGCGCTAGCTCGCCTTGGCAAACCTCGAGGCGCATCTTTGAGTGAGGGTGATTCTGTTGCCCCGCCATGAAAGCGAACCGTCGATAGCCGTGCTCGACAACCAGATGCCGCACGAGCGCTTGCATCCCAGGTCGATTGTCGACCTCGAGACTCGGCAGATTGGGCAGTATCATTCCGACGCTGCAGCGAGGAAAGGCAGCGAAACGTGCCGCATAGGCGTTCAGGCGCTCGGCGCCACAATAACCAGCAAGCAAGTTCGATACGAGGATTACGCCGTCAATGCGAGCGGGATGAATGAGATCGAAGACAGCATTGTATGCTGGGCAGCTCGGATCTGGCTCCTCCAACGAACGCCCATAGACGAGGTAGAGGTCCAAGTCACGTCGAGCGCACTCGGCATCGAAGGCGCGGCGCAGGCGCCCTTCGATGCCTTCGCTGAAAAAGCTCGTGTGGTTGAGAAGCACTGCGATTGCCTTGCGCTGCCTGGGAGTGCCTGCTGTGGGGCCAGTTCGACCACTCACCACCCGTGCCTTTGGAGCGTCGTCGCTCGCACGTAACGGCGCGAACTCGCCACTGACCGACGGCTCAGGACATCGATTGTGGGGTTTGGAGCACATCGTTCAAGAGGGCAATCCACGTAACCATCCAGCGCGTGACCGGTGGTTGCTACAACATCAACGGCACGGACAAATCCCCACATTACCCTGCTTTCGACGGGATTTTGGCGGTAAACTACCTACATGGCTTGCGGCGGACGTCTTCCGGTCGGAATCGACCCGCCGACCTGCGATCCCGCGGAACCCCTAGTGCTCGAAATCATCGACAATTGCAGGCGGTCCGCGGTGCCAATCGTGATGCCGCAACAAACGTGTCCACATCAACCCCGACGCACCGTTCGCTACCGAGCAAACTGCGCCAAGTCGATAGCATCGGCCATTTTCTGGTAGCCAGCAGGACTCAAGTGCAGATGATCTCCACTGTCGTAGCTGGCGAGTAGCTTGGTTGGAGCGGCAGGATCGGAAACGGCCGCGTCCAGATCGAGGACAGCGTCAAACTTGCCGCTGGTTCGAATCCAGGTGTTGACGGTTTGACGCGCCGTCTCATGCAACGCACTGTCGTAGCTCGAGCCGCCGAATGGCAGAATCGGCACACCCAGGACGAGCAGATTCGCCGCGTGCGCATCGATAATGAGCCGATCGAAGGCGGCGATTAGATCCGTTGCCACGGCGGCGCTACTTGCATAGCCGATGTCATTGACGCCCTCGAGAATGATGACCCACTTTGCTCCGCGTTGACCGAGCACGTCGCGTGCGAACCGTGCTCTTGCTGTGGGTCCGAGGCCGCCGGTCAAGACGGTATTGCCGCCGATCCCTTGATTTAGCACGGCAACCTTGACTGTTGACGCATTGGCTTGCAGCCGACGCGACAAGGCGTCTGGCCAACGATCGTTACCGTTGGTCGTCGAACCGCGCCCGTCCGTTATCGAATCACCCAGCGCTACGATCGCCGACGTTGTGGTGTCTGCTGCGACGTCGATTCCGGTGATGTAGTACCAATGGTCCGTTGTTGCCGGGGCCGACAGGCTTGCCGCTGCGGTAGCGTCGCCGCTCTGAAGATACGAAGTCGTTCTCGAGCCGGGATGTCCTGTGACATTCGCCGGGGCAGTGGCGAAAAAGGTGGTTATGGCAACCTTGGTCAACGGCGCCAACGTAAAGTCGAGCGGGTCGGAGAAGGTAGCCGCACCCGCGGGTATGCTCACTGCGGTCACCCCAGAAAACGTAAGCGTTCGGTCGCTGGTAGGTGCAATGGTCGAGCCCTGAACCGAGGTCGCTACATGTACCGAATTGAAGCTTACTGCGGCATCACCGAACTCGTTGGACAGTCGAAGTCGGATGCGACTCCCACCGATGGACGTGTATACGATCTGTCGCAAGGTATTGCCCGATAGTCCTGGCGATGGGGGCATATTGGCTGGCTCGGTCAATTGCGGTCCAGTTGCCCAGGTTCCCACCCAGCGAGAAACATCCGTGGCGCCTGCGCCCGCAGTGCCGGCAGATCCGGAAACTGTTGACCCACCCGCCACGCCGATGGCGCCACCTAGAGCGACCTGCGCGTTAGTACCTGCAGTACCCGAAGTACCCGCGGTGCCCGCGGTGCCCGCAGCCGTTGACCCACCCGCCACTCCAATTGCGCCACCAAGACCGCTTCCCGCGCTTGCGACAAATGATGATGTGCCGCCGGAGCTGTCACCACCTGTGGCACTGCCGCCCTGGGGATTCTCAACAGTACTGGCTCCGGTCCCGGCCCCACCCGCTCCCGTAGACAACGTGCCGCCGGTCCCGTGATTGGCGCGTCCATGGTAGGTGCTATCGCAGGCAAAAAGAAGGGCCAATATCGCACAACTTGAAAGCAGTCGCTGAAGTGTGGTGCTCATAGGATTATCGGAGAATCGACAAGGGACATGCCATCTGCAAACGGCTGCGTTGCTGTCTGGTCGACGCATTGGTCCAAATCGACACACAGCCAACTACGACGAATTCTAGCTTGGTTGTGGCGACGATGGATATGCGTACTTGATAGCACCTCAATCACCCTTCGTCAGGATCCCGCCGATACGCAATTTCCCAGCGAAACCCGCAATTGCAGTGCAGTCGGACAAATGTCGTTGAAGGTCGTTGGAGGTGGTGCCGTGCTCACTGCGCACAGAGTCGGGGTCGGGTAGCTGCGCTTGCACTTCACTAGGGTGCAACGAGCGGACCAGACACGACTCTTGGTTCGATGTCCCCTGGCCTGGCGGACTTGGATGTCGAAAGCGCAATACCGGCAATTACCAAGCCTGTTGCCACCGCTGCGGCGCCAGTCCAAAACCACCAGCGTGACCATATTGGCGCAGGTCGAGGCATGTCTAATGTAATTTCGCGGGACTCGCGCGACGCCGTAACGATCTCGGTTTGCAGCGGCAGAGAGTCAGGATGCTCCAGTCTCAATCGATGCTTTCCAGGTGTGAGTTTGAGCTCAATCGGAGTCTGACCGACGAAGTGCTCGTCCACCCACACTCTGGTAGCCGAAGTAGATGCGCTGAGCCTGATCCTGGCTCGATCGTCGATGTGCACCCATTTCAACTGGACGGTCCGAGTTTCTCCAACAGTAATTGCCACTCGCCGTGATATCGACTGATAACCCTCGGCCTGAACGAGCAACTCGAGAGATCCCGCGTCGCAGCGGATCCGCTTACCCGGCTCGAGGTTGCCGAAGTCCCGGCCATTGACGCGAACTCTCGCGTCTCGCCGTTCGCCTTCGAGGATCAGCTCGGCGACGCTGCGTCGCAGTTGTGCAAACAACTCGTCGTACCCGGACACTTGGGCGCGAAGTTCCGGCGATGCTTCGCGGTCGAAGCGCTCGAGTAGGTCGAGTGCTTCTGCCATGCGTCCCACTCCTTGCAGGGCACGCGCTAGATTGAAATCGAAGACAGGATGATGCGAAATTCGATTTCCCTTGTCGTATGCCTCAACTGCCGCGACGTAGTCACCTGCGTCGATTGCGCGGTCACCTTGTTCCTTGAATGACGCGGCTATTGAATCAGTCAGTCCCTGTGCTTCGACCGCAAATGGCAGCAGCGTCAACTCCAGCGCCAGCATGGTGCAAGCAACGCGGGTCACGGTATTGGGAGAGGTCGTTCTGATCGGCATCATAAGTGCTTTGGCACCATCTTTGCTGTTGATTGCCGCGTCGTGGCCGCCGGAACTGTTACCGTAGCTGCTGCTTCGTGTTTGGTGCTCTGATACATTTGGGGCTGCGGTGTCTTCGAGGTGGAGACCTGCTTGCGGTTCATTGCAGTAGTTCCCAGGGCCGTCGCAGACGATGCAGCAGTCGGAATCAGTTCCGTCACCCCCACGGGGAGTTCGGTTCGCGAAGCATCCGAAAACTGAGCCACTGCCGTAGACCTCGGTAGGATCGGCGTCGCGCGTATCGGGGCCAGTACTGTATCTGACTTGGCCGCGTGCTGGCGATACTGGTATTGCAAGACAATGACTGCCGGTACGACAGCTGCCAGCGATGCTAGCGCAATCGACAGCTTGACGATGCCGCGTGCGCCATGCTGCCGACCCCACCAAATGGGTCTGGAGTGTTCGTGGCCGGCCGCGCTGATCATGTTGGGCAGAACTGGGGACAAAACGCGCAGGCCGGGCACTAGACTCAATCGTTCGGGGAGGGGATGCGCGTCCTGCGAACTTGATGCTGTCGGCAAGCAACGTAGAGTTGCTCGGTCTTGTGGTGACCCAGCATCGATGGAGGCGAGGATCCGATCCCTGAGATAAGCGCTGACCCGAGTTCGTGACGGTCGCGAAATCGCGGGAGCGGTCTGCTGAGCGGCTTCCTCGGGAACTGCCAGACAATCATCTGGGGTTGCATGCTGCAGCAGCAACTGTGCGAACTCCTCGACCGTACCCAAGCGTTCGGAGGGGAGCTTGACCAAGGCCGCCTGGATGGCTTGGGCAACGCAGTCCGGCACATCGGGACGCAATTTCTGGATTGGGCAGGGTTCGTCGAGCGTTACGGCGGCGATCACGGCACCTGGCGATTCATCGGAGAATGGCGAAAATCCGGCCAGGAGTTCGTAGAGAATGACGCCTAATGCCCACACGTCTGCCTTGGTGGAAATGGCACGCGCGTCAATCAATTGTTCTGGACTCATGTAGAGTGGGGTTCCGACTGCGGTATTCGTTGCGGTCAGTCCCGGATCGGTGGCATCGAGGGATTTTGCCACACCAAAGTCGACAATCTTGATCTTGCGCAAACCAGCAAGCCCAGTGAGGAAGAGGTTGTGTGGCTTGAGGTCGCGATGAACTATTCCAAGCCGATGCGCGACGGCAATCCCGCGGCAGGTCTGCACGAGGTATGCGGCTGCTTCAGCGCACGGCAATGGTCCCCGACGACGCACCTCTGCTTTCAGGTCTCTGCCTTCAAGAAGCTCCATCACGAAATAGGGCAACCCATCTGGCAGGAACCCAGCGGCAAGAAGCTCGGCAATATGCGGACTGTGTAATCTTGACAATAATTCGATTTCGCGACGAAGGCGAGCACGCACATTGTCTGAGGCGTCGACCGTGGTGCGCAAAACCTTGACGGCCACCTGGTGGCTGGTCAGCAAGTCAGTCGCAAGATAGACGATCCCCATTCCGCCACTGCCAACACATCGCCCGAGGCGGTAGCGCCCGTCGATGAGATCACCTGCGTCGGACATGTCTGCCTGTGGTGCTTACGGCCAGTAGTGCTACGGTCGTTAGTTGCGATCAATGCGAACAAAGACGCAGCGAACAGTCGCGCCGTTCTTTGCGGCAAAATCTCGGAAGTCGCGGCAAATCCGACTCGCCGTTGCCGTGTCAGCATTTCCTTGTGCGATGGCCTGTCGGGAGCCTACACAAGCCTAACTTGAGCTGACGACTGACGTCTTGTGCTCTGATGTGGTCGACACCAGCATTTCGATTGCGAGCGAAGAAGGGCTCGAATCTGCGCTGCCGGACACGACAACACAACGATGTTCCGACACCGATAATCGGATCGGATCATTGGCGATCGTGCCGAGCGGTGGAGACGGCGAAGCATTTAGCGTTCGCATCGTGACCGGGCTGGGTAAATCTGCGGACGACTGCGTTGCGGACAAGTACCTGGGTGGCTGCATCGTTGCGCGGCGTTCTCTGCACTACATTCCGCATCAGACACTGTATCTGCCGATCGACATGAGCGTCGTCTGTCGTGACATCCCCTGTGAGGCCACGGAGACCTGCAAGAATGGGCACTGCGTCGCTGCAAGCATTGCTGACGTGGCCAGTTGCACTAACCCGAAAGGTTGTGACGTAGGCTCAGGCGGCGGCAATGGCACCGCTGGCACCAGCCCCACGGTATCGAGTTCTGGTGGTGCGGTCGCGGTGATTGCCGGAGGCACGAGCGGCGCTTCCAACACAAGCGCGACTGGATTTGCCGGATCGAACGCAACTGGTGGTATCGCGTACGCAGGCAGCACAGCCAGTGGCGGCACGACTTCCACCAGCAGCACTGCAACCGGCGGAATCGCCGAATTGGGTGGTACGGACCAGGGTGGAGCTAGAGCGGTCGGCGGAGCCAGTGAGGCGGGGGGCGCCCACTCACCGGGAGGATCGCAACCATTCGGCGGAATGATCGTAACTGGCGGAACCGTTTCGGCAGGGGGACTCACCACAGGATCTGGAGGTGCCAGCGGTGGGGCTTCGGCTCAATCTGGTTCGCCATCATCTGGCGGCAGCTCGACAGGCGGTGCGTCTGTCGGAGGCAGTTCGACAGGTGGCGCAGCGTCCGGTGGTGTATCGCTGGCTGGTTCGACGTCATTAGCCGGAAGCGGCGCGATCGGTGCAATGTCGTCGATTGGCGGCACGGGCGGCTCGGGAACTGGTGGTGCAGCCGGGGCCACGGGAGTTCCAGCAGTCTGCGGCGATGGGATATTGGATCCCTATGCAGGTGAATACTGCGACACCGCAGGGAGTTCGACCACGTGCAACGACAATTGCACTCCTCGACGTTGTGGCGATGGTGTGGTCAATTCCTCCGCAGGTGAGCAATGTGATGGCTCGACAGCAAGCGCAACTTGCACGCCAAATTGCCGCATATCCGTCTGCGGGGATGGTTACGTGGACACGAGCAGCGGCGAACAATGTGAAGCCGGTATGAATGGTTGCACGGCGTGTAGACAAGACGTGTCTGGTCTCGCCAATGCCTTGCGTGTGTCGGCAGTTCGCGATGAGCTCTTGCTTAGCTCGCTCGGTCTGAAGTTGACCATCTCGAATTCCGGACCAACGGTATCGACCAATGGCCTCACGATCCGCTACTACTACACACCAGATTCGGGCAATAAGCAGACAATCGACTGCACTTGGTCCGATGTGGGCTGCGGCAACGTTTCAATGAGCGTGAAGCCGCTGCCGAAGACCTGCAGCAATGTCACGCACTATGCGGAGATTTCCGTCAGCGCAAACGCTAGCTTGACGTCTGGATCGAGTTTCGACGTCCGCGGTAGCATCACCGGCGGATTGTTGGCGTTTTACAACTTCGGCAACGACTACTCCCGCCCCTCAGGACTCTTGTTCCCAGCGGAAACCCAAGCTATCACCCTTTACCAGAATGGTAGACTCGTTTGGGGGATCCCACCTTGTGGCTGTGGCAATGGAGCGCTGGATAATGGCGAAGTCTGCGATCATTCGGGGGAATCTGCGGCATGCAATGCCGACTGCACGCTGGCGCATTGTGGTGATGGGAAGGTCAACGCAATCGCTGGTGAGACTTGCGACGGAGTTGTGCCGAGTCTGACGTGCAATCCCGAATGCCACTCGACTGGGCTACCAGGGACTGCGACGTCAGCGCTGCTGCAATGGCTCGACGCATCCCAACCGGCGAGCCTGCAGCTTTCTCCAAGAATCAACGTGATATCTGATCGATCAGGCAAGTCGAATCACGTCAGTCAATCCATCTTGAGCAAGCAGCCTATCTGGTTCCCCAATGCCTTCGGCAGCCTTCCAGCGATCTTTTTTGATGGCGTGAACCATGAACTTGCCGCGGCCTCGTCGGTGAACGACGCTGGGCACGGTTCAATATTCATTGTCCATCGCGTGGATCCCGTTGGAATTACGGCAACGCTCGTCGCAAACGGGTGGTTCGGCAGTGGCGGAGGTTTTGCCGTGCGCACTCGAGCACAGTTGGACGGACTTGGCATTTCGCTCGGAGCTTCGAGTGGCTTCGCGACTACGCAGTGGACCCTCGGGGCACGAAGCGGCAATGGGCCCCCAACGCCAAGAGCAACCTACTTGGCATGGGAGCCCCCAAACTTTGCCTGGGCGAGTGGCGCAGACAGTGAGTCGCTGACTGCCAGCGTGACCTACGCATCCACGTCGAATCCTCTTGCTCTGGGGGGGATCAGCACTGAAGAGCCATACCGGGGCTGGATCGGTGAATTGATGCTGTTCGATCGAATGTTGTCCACAAGCGACCGCGACGCCATCCTTACGTACCTGCGACAGAAGTGGAGCGTGCCCTGAAACAGGGGCGAATGACTGGAAAATCTTCGCCAGCAACACGGCTCGCCCGCATAAAAATGCGAGCGAGCGAACCCAAATTGGGGAGCTACTCCATGAAGCCGCGTCATGTGGCTTGAATCTGCGGGCGCACGTGACAGGCTAGCCTGGTGGTCATTCGATGCGCACATCCCTGGGTCGACACGAGCAAGTATCCGGTCGTCGTGCTGACGTTTCCAGAGACGTCATCTGCCGCGGAGGTACGAGCGCTGACCTTCGCGTTGCGACAGTTTGCTGCTGAAATCACTGAGCCTTTTGCGCTGATTTCCGACCTGTCGAAGATTCGAGGTTCCGATCCAGACGTACGTCAGGTGTACGTGGACTTCGTGAAAGACATGCGCGCCGGAGCCAGCACTTGGCTGCGCGCCACAGCTGTCGTCACGGGGAACCCGTTTCAGCGGACCGTGCTGAATCTTCACGCGCTACTCGTAGGCAAGACGCCATACCCGGTCCGCGCTTTCCCGAATGCTACCGAAGCGCTGCCGTGGCTGCTCGCGAAAATTGGTCCTTAGAGGGTCAGCGTGTGTGCGCCTCACGGGCCGCGCCGCCAAACACGTGCCCTGGGTTGGTGCTGCAGTTACCATGACTGAGGCGACACCAGGGCCCTCGCGGACTTGCGTCGCCGTTTTCCTGTGGATTGTCTCCACCCTACAATGCCGTCAACGTCCGCCACTTGATACTCATTGACACCTCCAAACTCAAGGAGTGGGCCAAATGGGGATGTAACTAGTATCAGTCTGGGCGGAATAGCGTCTTCGCCCTAAAGCTTGCCGCGTGTAAGGCCTTGCGTGCCTCTCAGGATGGATCCACCGTTCAACTCGTGAACGGGGACAGAAGCCACAAGCACCCAGTTGAGGCGGGCCAAGCGAGCGTCAAGCTCCAGAACGCACCTGATCCGAGCAAAGACTCGCGCACGGACCATATCTGTTACTGTCCCGAATGCGGAACGCGACTACGCCTTATGACAACTGAGGCGGCGAGCAAAGGCAGTCGAGCTACTTTGCCGGATTGGCTGCCCGAAGGCGCTTGTCCGAGTCCACTGATTGGTGCCTCCGAGAAGCCGTCCATGTCGGCGTTGGGAGACAAGGGAGCCCACGAGTTTCCAGTTGGGATTCGCAGCTTGCCTGAGTTACCAACTCTACCTGCTGCACTTGCCGAGGTCGACGATGACGACGAACCAACGCGGGTGGTTCGCCGCTTTGCCGAAAAGCCGAATCTTAGCACGGACGGCAGGGACGAGCCGCGGAACCAAGTGCCGATTGCCGCGTCGCCGCACAGACCACCGATTCCGATGCGACATGGAATCGCTCACAATAGCGAGCGTTTTGAGCCGCTACCGGGCACGAGCGCGGTTACCGAAACGGTACTACAGAACCCAACACCGTTGGACGAGCGCGCAGTCACCGAAACGGAGCCAAGAAGGTACTCGCCGCAGTTGCCCTCATCTACGCTCACGACCACGCCTAACCCTAACTTGCCCGCGGCGGTAGCGCCGATCTTGCTGAATGTTGGTGTCGTTCAACCGAATGCGGAAGTGCCCACCATTGCGCCAGCTTACCAGTCGATCGGTCCAGCGCCGTACAGTGTCTTGTCCAATCGGAAGCGCAGAGGTGCCCTCGTGTTTCCAATTCTTGGTTTGGGTCTGGGCATCGCGGTGGCCGGCGGTTTGGTGCAGCTAATGTACGGCAATTCGACGTCGGTCAAACGTGATTCACGCGCCGCGGGACAGTCAACCAGTGACAGTTATCCGCCCAGTGTGGCAGTGACGCGAATTCTCAGTGCCCAAGTAGCACCGAGTGCTATCGCGGTAGACGAACCGTCGGCAGTAGCGGCGCTACTAGCCGCGCCTGCTGCTCCGGCAAGCGCAAAGCGCGAGATAAAACTCGCTTTGCCAACGGCGGCGGGTCGAGGAGCCGCTGAGGCCAGAATCGCGCAAGGAAAGCAAGACGCCCACGCGACGCATGAATCCAGGTCTATTGCCTCGGATAGCGATACGGCCAAAATCGATGCACCTGCGACGGAAGTTGCGCGTCAGTCGCAATCCAGCAAAGTCAAAGTCGAGTTTGGAAAATCGGACAAGGAACGCCCAGCAGATGCTGAAGAGCCCGCAGGCGAGTCCTTCGATGCCGAGGCCGCATCAAGCGCGTTGGAGAGCGCGGCAGAGCGCGCGAGTGCCTGCCGCCAACCATCGGATCCGAGCGGCGTGGCGGTCGTTACGGTCACCTTTGCGCCGACCGGGCGCGTCACGACGGCCACCGTCGCAGGGCCACCGTTTGTGGGTACGCCCACCGGCAGCTGTATCGCGGCCACGATGCGCAGTGCGAAGTTGCCAGCGTTCTTTGGTGCTCACATGACTGTGCGCAAGACGGTGACGATCCGTTAAGCATGGGTTCGGCCAATGGGCTCTATCGGCTGTTTCAAGCGAGAGGTGGCGCCGTGGTTAGACTCTTCGCTCGTGCAGCGGTCTGACCCGGGCTCGACATCGTGGCTGGTGTGCGATAGTCCGAGAGACTCGTCATGCGCGGCTACTTGGCACTTCCCGAACGCGAGCCAGAACTTCTGGACGAGCTCCACCATGCAGGGGCACAAGTCCTCGAGCGGCATGGACGTCTGCTACTTACGGACAACGGACCCAGCCACGCCGCGTGGGCGAGCAATGTCTGGCTCAAGCCGGAACGGATCGCCATCGATTCCATTGGTACCGCGGTCCGTGAGCTCCAAGCGCGGCAACGCAACTGGGCGTTGCTTGGTGAGGCCCACCACCGACGCGGAGCATTGATCCAAGATGCCTTGCCCCACGTCTCGTACCGGCCGATGAAATTTGGTGAGAAGCCGCCACGTGCGCCACTGGGCAGTTGGACCCTGCTCGAGCCAAATCTGCTTCTGGCAAGTCCTCGCTGTTCGAGTCCGTTTCCTCACGGTGAGCTAGAGTTTGTCGAAGACAAGTACGCGCCACCCAGCCGCGCGTACCTCAAGCTCTGGGAGCTTTTCACGCTGAGCGGCAAGAGCCCCCAGCGCGGGGAGCTCTGCCTCGATCTCGGGAGCAGTCCCGGTGGATGGACCTGGGTCCTGGCCAAATTGGGAGCCCGAGTGGACAGTGTGGACAAGTCACCGCTGGATCCGAAGATCGCGGGGCTTGCCGGCGTGCGGTTCCAAAGGCAGAGCGCTTTTGCTATCGATCCGAAGCAGCATTCGGTCGTCGATTGGCTGTTTTGTGACGTCATCTGTTACCCAGCTCGGCTGTTCGAATACATCGAGCGCTGGCTCGACTCGGGCAAAGCTCGGAACCTCGTCTGCACGCTCAAATTCCAGGGTGATACCGATCTTGAGACCACGCGGCGATTTGCTCGTATTCCTGGCTCGCGCTTGGCCCACCTGCACCACAACAAGCACGAGCTCACGTGGTGGCGGTTCGGATCCTAGAGCGTTGCGCGCCCATCGATCAGCCGAGTCTCGTTGGACGCGATCTCATGCCGAATTCGGTACGGTCTAGTCGTTCGACCGCGTATTCGTTGCGTACTTATAGAATTTCTTTGCCCAGCTGTTCATCCAGTACGTTGGCTCGAGTCCATAAAGGTTCTTGTCCGCGCCGAGCATCATGCCGGTCCGAATCTCTGCCATGGCGACAGCGAAGCGCTTGCGATCTGCCTCGATGACGGGGCGGAAGTCCTTTGTGGTGGGGTAGAGCGCCTTCACTTGTGACACCACGTTGGCGTCATTGACCCACTTGTCGGAACCCATCGGCGTACCCGTTGGGAGCGTGCCGGCATCCAACCAGTCACGTAGCGTATTATTGATGCGATTCATACCGTCACCGTGGCACCCGAAGCAGGATGCTGCGGTATTGAGACGACCCGAGTCGCCCACGGATGCACCGGTTTCGGTCCAGGTGGTGATCTGCTTGTCAGAGGCAGTCGTATGTAGATTGTGGTCCGTCACAATCAGATTGAACGCGTCCATGCGTCGCTGATTGAAGCCACCGAGTAGCTCGTAGCCCTGCAACCCATTCGGTAGATTCCAAATGACCTCTTCGGCCGACTGCTGCAGCCCTTCGGAGCCAGTGTAGTAGCGACAATTGACGAAGTCAGTCCCGCCATAATTCGTTTGGCCTTCGCAACCCGCAGGTTCGGAACTACCGGTAACGTACGCCTGCGCCAAGGTGGCGAAAAATGAGAAGTCCTTCGCGCTACCGAGCGTTCCTTGCGGAGCTATCGGTTTGGGAATGGGATTGGCCCAGAACGGCCACTTCGAAGCATGCCCTTTTACGGTCTGTTTCGCCACATCCTCTTGCCCGGTGAAGATGTCAAAGGTCTTATAGTACATCCCACCCGTCTTCGTCTTGGCGCGGAATAGCAGACGAGAGTCTTTGGTAATCGCTTGTTCGACGCCAAGCCACTGGTAAGATTGGATTCCGTTTGCGCGATCGACCCCCAATTCTGCCTCCAACTCGACTGAACTCGGAGGCAAGACCATGATCGAATTGTAAACGTCGGGGCGGCTCAGGGTATACGTGAGCTGACTTGCCTCGATGTAGTCGATCTTGAAGCCATTGATATTGGCTGCAGGTTGTTGAGCCCCTTCGACGTTACCTTTGAGGACACGAGCCCAGACCAAGTTTGCGAAATTTGCATCCTCGGTAATCGACGATGCAAAATTCACCTTCTGGTTGAAGAAGCTCTGTGAAATTGAATTGCCATTGACGTCTTTAGTCGTCCCGAACACCAAGTCGTCGTCTGAGCCACCCCAGAGCAATTTGGTAACGCCCTTGTTGTAGCCCCAATAGGAGCGCATATCGAAGCGATAGATAATGCCCCGACCATCGATGTCGGTCGGGTTGACGATCTTGGGAGCCCAGCGTGACACCGAGTTTAGAACCTTCGATAGCGCAACGCGGGCAATGTTCAGATCTTCAGCGGAGGCACCGGAATTGTGAATCTCGTGGAATGATGCGTACTTGGTGTAGGGAGCATCCGTCGAACTCAATTTCGCCTTGTCTGCCTTGATCGCCGCGATGATGTCGGCTTCCACCAATTGGGTTCCTTTCGCTACACCCCATGGCACCGCCGGGAGTGCGTTCGGGATTGCGGCCGCCCACGCCTTGATGGCGGCAATGATCTTGGCACCCGCATCTTTGCAATTGCTGCCGAAACAGTTATGTCGGTCAATCGTCATCCGCGTTCCCAATCGGGATGCGTCTGGATTGCGCAGGTTGACCTTCGTGAGTGCATACTCATGCGCTAGACCCACTTCCTGATCGGCGTGCAGTGGAGCCTGTGCGCCACTTGCCGAGGTATTGGCCGTGCTATGGCAGCCTGAGCAGTTACTGGTGAGCAATGGGTAGAGCGTGGTCTTGAAGGCGGCCAGCGAGGCCGCCTTGTCGAACTTCATGTCCGCTGAGAAGGCGACACTCTCGACGTTGGTTCCGCAACTGCCGTTGGGCAACTCCGAGTAACCGGTTTCGACCGTCGGCAGTGGGAAACCGCTTGAGCCTGGGCACCCCGCCCCAGATGAGGAGGCATTGCCTCCAGTACTCGATGGGCCAGTGGTCGATGTGCTGACAGTTCCACCCTGGCTTTGGCTGCTGCTGCCACCAATGGATTTTCCGCTCCCTCCCACATTGGCACTGGATGTCCCACCGCTTCCTGTGCGCGCGCCACTTCCACCTGTCGTAGAAGAAGTGTTGCCAACAGCTCCGCCTGATGCTCCGCCGAAGCTCTGGCCTCCCACACTTTGCTGTGTCTGGGTATTAGTTCCCCCAACGGAGGTATTGCTGCCGCCGGTGCTCGGAGAGTTCGGGCTATTGGAGTTTCCCCCCAAATTTGATGTCGCCGACGAATTGCCGGTGCTCGACGTATTTGAGTTGGAGTTGAACTGCCCACCGCCTCCCAACGAACCCGATACGCTGCCACCTATGGAGTTTTCGGTACTTGCATCCGTAGGCAACAAGGTTGCCGATTCTTGATTGCATGCACTGAGCATTGCCGCTGTCGCGACGAGTACCGATATGTGGTGGTTGGTTCGCATGGGGGCATTCCCTCGCTGGTTCGAGAGTCGATGGTTTGGGGCAGCATCTCGCGGAGCTTGGTGCCGAGAGTCCGTCACGACTCGAGCTGTTGGGCGGTGTACCCCTCGATGCCGTGCGCCCCCGAGGCGAGCAACGAAGTTCAACCTAACTCAGTTGAGCACCGCGCTGCTTGTATCGACACACAGATGAAGGCCTAGAGCTGAAGCTCCTCACGTCAACTGCGTCGCGTTGATCTAAGATCACCATTGTTGCTCGTGGTGTCGCGACATCATGCGGCCTTCCTCACTCCCGTATTGGAAGATTCGCATCAGCTGGAAATGACCGCGAGCGATACAGTAACGCGAAAGAGACAATGCTACTGCGCATGTCGGTTCCTGCCTGAGCTTGAGCTGCTTTCGCGAACCCAGGTCGCAGAAACCTTGAGCAGCAATGCGACCTGAGAAGCTGCGTAAGACACGACTCCGATGAATTGTGATGGGTAATTCAACGACAGAGATGGGCACTACGACGCTCGATTTGCTCGTAGAGTCGTCGGGTGGGACTCCTTGCATTCATCCTGTCTGTCACCGGCTAGGGGGCTGCCGCGAGGCGACCTTGTCAGGCGATTTGCTAACTTCCGCCGAACGCGCGCGGATGTTCTGCAGAGGGGGAAACGACTCGATATCGAGCTGGGTCGTGTCAGCGCGAGCGCCTGAGCTCCAATACTGCTGCAAGATATCGAGGGCTATCGGCGTAGTGGCAGGCAAGACGACGGTTGCCGCTAGCGTCCCATCACGCACCATTGCCTGGCCTTCCTCCTCAAGGCCATCACATCCAAGCAATGGGATATTGGCTAGTTCTGGCCTGCCCAGACTCTTTGCGTGCTTGGTAAGAGCGCGGTGAACGCCTGCCGCCATCGCGTCGTTTTGGCACACGATGAGATCGATGGTTCGGCTACGCTCGGCACCCACTTTGAACCATTCGGCAAGCGCCTTCTCGGCTTCTTTTGCCGACCAACGGCCGTCAAGTTGGCTGACTATCAGACGCCTCTGTGCATAGTCCAAGAAGCCACGTTGCCTCTCGAGCGCCGTTGGGGATCTAGCCGCGCCTGTCACGAGCAGCACGAAGGCCCCGGGTCGCACGATTCGTAGTGCCTGTGTCGCAAGTAGTTCCCCGACAGCCAGCTGTGTCGGCGCAACCCCTGTCACCAAGGCGCTAGGAAACTTGTTGCGTCCCGCGTTCATCCAAGTTGGGATGCGATTGAGAAAGACGACAGCCACGTTCTTGCCTAACGCTCGTTCGAGCCAGCCTCCGGTATGCTGCTCGCCGGCGAGGAGAACGAGCATAGCGTCAGGCGGCGGCGTTGTTCGAAGGTAGGCATTGATTGACTCAATCTGAGTCCAACTCGAACCGTCCGCGAACTGGGGCTCAAGTAGCCTGAGTTGTTGCTTTGTCGCTTGTTCTCTCGCCCCGCGAACAAGGAGCTGCTGATAGCGATTCTCGACTTCATCCAGCAGCAGAGCGACAGTCTTCAAACATCCTCCGGTGCCAACCCGTCATCTCTGGGTTGCCGCAATAGGGTCAAGGAACCCCTCCAAGATGACGCAAGGGAAATCAACGCGCAACTGCCCGCTCGCGCCAGCGGCTCAATTGGGCGGCAATCGTGCCGACTCGGCCAAATGCAGGCTATCACAGGCCCACCGTGATGACCCTGCGCCTACGGCGCACAGCGCGTGGGATCGATGTAGTACAACTCGGCGGGCCATCCCCCGTACTTGCCGCTGGAACCACTGGTCACCGTGAACAGCTTGCCGGTGGAGCTTACCCCGCGAAACGTTCCGGGTATGTCGATTGCGTAGCGAAAGACTGGACGCTCCGGGACGGAAACGTCCACTGCAGCTTTGCCCAAGTACACCATGTTGTTCAGAACAGCGAGTTCTTCCTCAGCCCCGTGGGGAGTGTCCGCAGCGCCAACAACGCGAGGTGCTGAGGGAGTCGATATGTCGATCACCAAGAGTCCCTGACCAACAGCGCCCACGTATGCGTAGGACCCTGCGAGTTCGAGACCAGTGAGGCTGACGGTCGTCGCGAGCGAGCCCACCTGCAACGGAGCAGCGGCGTCCGTCAGGTCGAATACCAAGAGGCCACCCGAGTCCGGCATCGAATCAGCTCGACTCACCGATGTGGTGACGAATGCATGCGTTGATGAAAAGCGGATCCGGTTCGTGGTCACCCCAGGTAAGTTGAGAGTCCGCACCAACTCGGGAGCTACGTGCTGTTCTGGATTTGCGGTCTGGTCTGCGTGCACGATTGAGATGACCTCGGCGCCCAATAAGTACACATATTCGCCAGCGGTGGTGGCCGCCATTTGTCCATTGAACTTGTCGGTCAAGGCTTCTTCCAACGCAAGCGTGCCGATCTGGCGAGGATGGTTCCAATCGTAGGGATTGTAGAGGTCGAGTTCCAGAAACTCGTCTCCAATCCCCAAATCGAAGTTGTATTTCAATATGTATGCACGTTGATTCCTGACGGCTAGGCCCTTGGCGACCACGTCAAAGGAGCCTTCGAGCGCCATGTGCAAGGGATCTCCAATGTTTACCACCTGCAACGTGCCAGTGGGTCCGTAAGCCATCCCAATGATGTAGGCCTGGGAATATTGCACCGCCATTCCATAGATGTTCCCGTACTGAATTGGATTTGCGTTCACGATCCGTCGACTGACAGGCGTGCTCACGTCGTGAATGATTAAGCTGCCTGCACTCGCGACGTAGGCAAACCCGTTGTTCAACGCAATCATTGGCCCTGCCCAATGTTCATAGGCGGAACCACCTAAGCGCGGTGAAATGGTCGGTTGCGCGAGGTCACTTACATCCAGTACCTGGACAGTCGAGCCGGAATTGTATCCGTACGTGCTCATGTAGCCGACCAGGTTGCCTTCCACGGAGAGCGAACGGATCGAGTAGGCGGTGGGAATATCGGCGATCTGCGTCGGACGAGCCGGCGCTGCGACGTCGATTACGATTAGGTCATCTGCACCAACGAACGCCCGCGAGCCACTCAGCTTGACGCAGCTGGCCCCGCTCACGCTGAGACTGGCGAGCGTTGCGGGCTGGTCGAGGCTGGTGGCGTCTACCACGACGAACTGACCACTACCATCCACCAAGTACGCCAGGGGTCCTGCACTATCGATGCTCTTAACAATCGGGGGCATCGCTAGTTGACCGCGCAGAACGGGCTGGTCAGGCTTCGTGAGATCAACCACTTGGAGGTAGCCCGACTTCTGCTTCTCATCGCCGGCACATAGGTAGGCAACAGCCCCGTCGGCGCGCACGCAACTCACGCCGCCAGTGACAGCCAGCGTGGTCACCAGCTTTGGCTGCTCGGGAATGCTCACGTCCACCACGGCAAGCCCATTTGCCGAGTCGGCCAAGTAGAGTCGATTGCCTTGCCACGCGATACCGACGAAAGCACCAGCGAGCTCGCCGACGAGCTTGGGTTCGTGCGGATTGTGGATGTCCGCTACTTCGAGTGCGGTCTTGTTGACCACGTAGGCGTAGCCCCCTCCGAGCACGACCAGGCTGCCGTCCTTGTCCGGCAAAGTGAGCGTTGCGGCCACTTCTGGACCACAGGAAATGGTCACGCATTCGTACGTATTGACGACTTTCCGACAAACGCGACCATCCGTGCACTGGCCTGCGCATTGGTCGCTTCCCGCAGCGCCAGCCCAGGCCCCCGCGACACCGAGCGAGTCACCTGCGGCGCCGAGTACGCCGCCACCGCTGCCGTTGACAGCCCCGCTAGTTCCGCCAAGGTGGCTCGTTGAGCCGCCATCGGCAGTCCCGCTGGTTCCTCCTAGGCTGAGGTTTCCGGAGCCACTGCTGGCGTTCGAACCGGACGACTTCGTTCGCGCCAATACGTTATCGTTGTCCAGTGCGCCGCCGCATCCAGCATGGGTGAGTAGAACTCCACACGTGGCGACGAGCAGCTTACCGGAGCAGGCGTCCATGCACCAGGTTTCGAGCCAAACCCGAGCGGCATGCGAGACTTTTCGAAGGGAAGACATGGTGTATTGCTAGTGGCAAGGCGTTCAAAATATGGTCATTGCCAAGTCAGATCCATCCCCAGCCCGGGCTGAACGCGCCATGCAACCACGAGCGGCTGGAACTCATCCTGCGTGACCACACCATAGCGAGTATTGAGCAGCTGCACGGCCAGCAACGCGGAGAGGCCCAAGCGAAGGGGACCCCACTGGTTCTGCACTCCCAGCGCGAAATAGGCTAACGGGCGTAGGTCATGCGGTTCGGACTGAGGCTCGGTATACTGGCTAGTTGTTCGCGCAGTGCGAAAGCGGACGACATCAAGACCACCTCCAAGTTCTCCCGTAAGCTCGATCGAGCGAGGCATGTTCAGTGTCACGTGCGTGCCGAGCCTCAGCGCGTTCCCGGCAGTTTCGAAGGTAGCAGAGTCGCGTACAATGACGTGTGTAGATAGAGACTGCCAAGTGGCGCGAACGCCCAGCGCATATTCCCGAGACCAGAAGCTGATGCCTAGTACCATTTCCGGTCCAGCAGCTACATGTTCCGGGCCACGCCACCGGACAAGGTAGCCAACCCCCAGCATCGGTATGAACTGCCCGTCTTTGTTGCCGCGTTCGGTCGACACAGACCGATGCGTGATCCGAACGAGCGCTGGCGAACCGCGTAGTGGTCCAGGGATTGGGTGTGGCGTCGCCTCGATAGGCGCGTCGGCAATCCTTTCGCCACTGACCGGTGCGGCAAGGCTAACGGTTGGGGGCTCGACGAGAGGCGTGCGGCGCTCGCGCGCTAGCTTCTCGGCTACTTGCTCGCGTGAGGTCGAAAGGTTGCCCTCCCAGAGCGCTAGGCTCGAAAGATGAATCACCTGGCCCAAAAGCTCGCCACCGAGCTCATCGAGCCCACTGTGCAGATCCACGCTGCGCCACAGAAACCTAAGCTCTTGGTTTGCGGAGCGCTCCACCGCAAAGTAGAGATGCGCGCTACCTGCGCGTGTGCGGCTGGTGGAGTCGCTGAACAAGACCCACACGCGGACGCCCGCATGGCCCGACGGCTGCATCACAGTTTGTGGCTCGAGTTCCGCTGCATAGCGACATCGCGTGAGCACGCCAGCGGGACGAAACCAGCTTTGTAGGCGTTGACTCAAGGAGTTGACAATGGGTTGAGGCGATCTGGCCTCGGCCCGAGGAGGTACTACGATCAGTTCCACCGCAGGAGGCAAGGGCGACAGCTGGCTTGCCGTGTCACCATTAGGCGGCGTCTCGGATGTGGGAGACACACTAGGGACCAAAATGTTGGCATCGGGAACGGCCCACGCCGAGACCGTCCAAGGCAAACAAGCGATCAGCAGGAGCCCACGGATTCGTTTGGGCATCGATTGCTAGTCCTGCGCACCGAGTCGCTTGCTCGCAGCAGATGCATAGGCGGAGCCTGGATACTGACTCAACAGATCCTCGAGCAAATTGCGCTCCTCATCGACGCGACCGAGTTGACGCAGCGCCTGAGCCTCGCCCCAGAGGGCTTCGGGCGAAGGATGAGTCAGGCGTGCTCGATGAAAATGTGTCCATGCTGCCGGAGCGTTGCCTTGTTGCATTTCGAGCAGACCGAGCGACATCGTGGCAAGCTCCGCCTCACGAGATTTGGGGAATTCCTGCTGTACTCGTTGGTAGTCACGCACCGCATCGGTGACTCTACCATCGCTTCTGGCCTCGTTGGCTAGCAGAAACAGAGACTGGGCCGATTGACGCAGGGGTAACGCGAGCGAACGTGGAGCGGGTCGAGAGGCTTGCTTCGAGTCTCCTTGCCCTGCAGACGGCGCGACTTGCGGCAGGATTTCTCCAGTGACCACGGCTGTCTGAGTTGAGGCTTTCGGGGCGGTTGGTTGAGGCGGTGCAGTTGCGAGTCGGGACCTGTCAACGGAGAGTGAGCGTGCGGCGTGATAGGTAAAACCGACGGTGCCAGCCGCAGCCATGCCGCTCGCGACCCAGATGGCAACTGCCACGGCCGGAGCTCGACGTCGCACACTTCGTGGCGAACGGCCGAAGCGGAGCGCCGCTTCGGCAGCCACCCCATCGAGAAACGTTTCATCGCCCGTCTTGACCACCGGCTCCTCATCGAAGCCGCGACCGGCCTGGTAGAGTAGGGTGGCTTCTAGCGAAGCATTTAGTCCCAGCTCCAAGCTCCGTCGCTCATCGGCACGCAGAACACCGCGTCGGGCCTTCACCATCAGGTTCTCTAGGGGCTCATTCATGGTGACACCACCATCACTTCGCGCCAGCGCGGGTCGTTCAGGATTTGCTTGCGGAGCCCCTGCTTTGCAAGTCTCAGACGGCTGTGGACTGTCTCGACAGACACCCCAGTGGCTTCCGCAATCTCCTCCAATGTGTACCCAAGGATGGCCTGCAATGCCAGCGCCTCGGCTTGCGCCGTTGGCAGCGTTGCTAGGATTTCACGAACGGCCTCAGCACTAATTCGAGCAATCATGGCATTGTCTGCGTTGGGCAAGGTGCGCGCCAGCTGCTCGACGTCCTGCTCGTCACGCACTTGCGGTCGTTTCAGTGCAGCATTTCGACGTCGGGCACCGGTGGCGGAGAGTACGGCGAGTCGACAGACGAAATGGAGCACGGTGCATTCGGCACGGAACTTCGGTAGAGTCTGCATCACGGAGAACACCGCTTCTTGCACCACATCATCGACATCTGGGTGATGCGTTCCGAGCACGCGACGCACCACGCGTAACAGATGCGGACCGATCAGCATGACGAACGTACGGATCGCCCGCGCATCTCCACTTGCAGCCTGCGCCGCCAAACGAGCCAGCTCATCCTGGCTTTCATGCACAGTGACCCTGGGTCGGGATGCATTTTGCGCGACGATCCGCAGTCGCTTGGGGTGTTGACCGGCTGGCATTCGACTCCAGGGAGCCAGTATCCATCTGTGCAAAAGCAGGTCAACGTTCAGCAACTATTTTGTCATTGTTCCTGGCGGGCCATCCAAGCTTCGCCGTCTCAATGCCGCCAATCCCAACGCCGCCGCAGTCACCACGCCGCCCCAACCCAACAAACCCAAGCCCGAACCCTTCTTCACTTTGGGATCCGGTTCGGGTCACGTCTCGGTCGCGACATCACCACGCTAAACCAATCCCATAGTGGGAAGGACGTGGGGAGACGGGAGTCTGTCCCTGGTGCTAATGGTAACAGGGCGTCAATCGCGCGTAGTTGATCGAGCTGGCGCCAGCGCTGTGGTCAGTAGTTGGGGCCGACAACCTGATATTCCACACGGTAGTTCAGCGTATCCTGTCGGTAGAGGATTACCACCGATTCACCAGTTATCTCGAGAGTTGCATTCTCGGGTGCGATGTCCAGGGGTACTTCGATGAACGTGTCGTCGTAACCGATGAGTTTCAGGTTTCCGACTGGCCCCACCGGTGCGGGGCGATCAGGCGTAGTGGTGCAGCCATCGTCCCGGACGCAGCCAGGCACCATGGCAGTTGCTAGACCGACGATGGCGAAGGAAGCAGCGAAAGCGAGGAACTCGGAGGTCATTGATCTACTTCAACCGTTCCAACGACGCCTTGAACCGAGCGCGTCGTCCAGAGACGCACGTGGCCAGGACTGGACAAGAGAACCGCATCCGTAGGCCAATAGCCTTGATGCTCTGTGCTCGCGTTGCTGGCCTTGACCGACGAAAGTTTGAGTTTCCATTCCGGTGGTGAACAATTGGCGTCGGCGTTGGCTCGACGGGCAAAGACGTGGCTGGCGACCAGGGCCCCCACCATCGCGGCCGTGAAGACCCCGATCCGACTACGAACTCGTTTGCTCATGGTCCATCCTTGACGGCAGAACGTAGCATGAGCCTCGTCGGTCGTCAGGGACATGCTTTCGGGGGTTCGGGTGGGGGGCGCGGCGACGGCTGTCTGGAGCGTTGAAGGCCACACCGGTCCTCGTCTCGACTCTACGAACCAGCGCATTCTCTGCCCATTGCTCACTGATTCGCTGAGTGCTCAGCGTACAGTGCATGACACTGAACTGGGGTTCCGTGATTACAGCGCGCTCGCATTTTTCGCAGCTGCCTGTGTGATGCCTTGGTCCGTGGTTTCTGACAAGGCTTGCGTAGCCAGGTCACGTCAACGGGCAGAAATGGTCACCGCTGAGCCATCATTGCGGCGCGCCGTGGGGAGTGTGAACCACGACTTCACCGTGACCTGAGGCGGGCCAACGCAGCGTTGCGACTTCCGACGCCTCATCTCGCCCGAGCGTGGTCCCGCGTAGCGAACGACACGCGCGAAAGCTTCTTGTTGCCCATCTGGAGCTTTGTCACCCAAACCGAATTCATCGAGGATTGGGCAATCGTTTGGAGCGTGACGTCGAGACGAAGCGTAGGGCTCGACAGGCGTAGGCCCCCGCACCCCCCGCGCATCTGCCCGTCTGCAGCATGCAGGAAGTCTGCCTTGTGCATTTGCAGATTGCGAACGAGCTCGCAATCTGCACTGCGCTCAAGCGTGCGCGCCCCTTCAGTTGCTGCGCCTAGAGCCAACAAGCCGCCGCCATGCCCGCCTGAGCCGCTGCAAATCGCCACTCGACTTTCGCACAATGCGAGTCCAGGGACTGCCAATTGTGCAGAACGGGCGGCGGTCGTGCAATCGTCCAATCGAGCTCCCCGAATTCGCGGCAACGGCGATCATGCCGCTCTTTTGCTAGCGCGGCATGGGCATTGCAACGGCTCTATTGTGCGATGGAGTAACCAAGCACGCAAAGGTTCAAATGCCGGGCGCAGAGAAGGATTTGCGATGCTACGAAGCTTGAAAGATCTTGAACGCTACACGGTGAGCGCCACCGACGGCGACATCGGAACCGTTGTCAACTTCCTTCTGGACGATGAGCACTGGACGGTTCGCTATCTGATCGTGATGACCAGCGGCCTTTTTGAAGGAAGTGAGGTGCTGATCTCGCCCATTTCCTTCCGCCACGTCGATTGGTCGACTCATCGCTTTGAACTTTCGTTGACCAAGGCAAAGGTCCGAGACAGTCCAAGCGTCGACGTGGACAAGCCCGTCTCTCGCCAGCACGAGTGGAACTACTACCGCTACTATCAATATCCGCACTATTGGGAGCACGCAGGACTTTGGGGTATGGGTGCTCACCCAGAGCTTCTCGCAACTGGCGGTTGGAAGGGTGAACCTGTCGAGCGTCCAGCCGACGTCCATTTGCGTAGCGCTCAGGAGGTCCGTGGTTACCACATTCAGGGTAGCGATCGAAAGATAGGCCATGTCGAAGACTTCATCGTCGACGATGAAACTTGGGAGGTGCGCTATCTGGTTGTCGACACGCGCAACTGGTGGTTTGGCAAGAAAGTGCTGGTTTCGCCACGCTGGGCAAATCGCGTCAGCTGGGAGGAAAACAGAGTTTACGTCGACATTCCTCGAGACGCGATCAAGAACAGTCCCGAATGGCACGCTGCGGCAGGGATCAACCGCGAGTACGAAGCTCGCCTCTACGACTACTTCGGGCGCCCCGTGTACTGGGCCAGTGACGATCAGCGGGCAGAGACGTCGAAGCCTCATCAAGCTGGGACTCATCCTAGCGAATTGGACGTCATGGTCTGAGCCCAGTTCAACCTCGCAACTAAGAGAGGCCTCTAATGATCACCTCGACAATGTGCACGGTTCAGAATCGCAATCACGCTGAACGGGTCTTTGAATGGCTCTTCAGCGCGGGTTTCTCGAACCAGGACATCTCAGCCCTACTGCCGAACAAGGTGCGCACCAGAGATTCAGCAGTCATTCGCCAACCTCTGGCGTCGGGCGCGACGTGTGTGAACAATGGTTGCATCCTTGGCCAGACTCTCGGTCTCCTGAAGGGGCTCAGTGCCCTATCGATCCGGGGGCTCGGTCAGTGCGAAGTGGCCGGCCCACTGTATGCCGCCCTCAGGGCCGCCGCAGTCGATGCAGTTGGGCTCACCGGCGCATTCATTCGCATGGGCATTCCAAGGTTCGAGGCTAGACGCTTTGAGGCCAAAGCCAAAGGGGGAAATCTGCTGGTCTTCGTTCGTACCGATTCGGACGATGCACAATCGCGAGTGATGGAAATCTTCAATGCGGCATATGCCGTAGACATTTGCTCGGCACACGAGATTGACGCTCCCATGACCCGCCACTTGCGCTCCCTGATTTGGGTGGAAGCGGCAAGGGTCTTCTCTTCAACTGGGTGAACGCCGCTGCCGCTTTCGCCGAGTGCCAGGAACAGAATTGTTAGGATAATGGCCAGGGCCTCGATGCAACGAATCAACTACAAAGCAGATGGTGATGGGATCGTCACCTTGCTCAAGGAAACTGCTGATGGCTTCGGGCGCCTCATGGCTGCCCACGTCAAGTTGGCCCGGCTCGAGCTCCTAGCCGACATAAGGACTTTCAGTCGCCGGTTGACGACGCTGGTAGCGGGCATCTCCATTGCGTTTCTCGGTTACGCGCTCGTCTGTATGGGTCTTGCCGTGACCCTGTCGCGTTGGATCGACCTTGCCGGAGCGCTATTCTTGGTGGGCGGAATGAACCTGGTCGGAGCCGCAGTCACACTAATAGTAGCCGTACGCAGAATGCGCAGCACGAACCCAATGTCTGAGACTGCACATGAGGCAGGCCAAAGTGTGGCCACGTTGACCTCGAGCATTCTGCATCGGCAAGTGCTGGCCGTCGCTGTGGCCGAGAACCGCACCTCGGGCGCACTCGTGACCAGTGTCAGGAATCAGGAAGGGCCACATTGAGGAGCGCCACCAGTGAATGGCCCAAGTTGTTGACACTCGACCCTGAAGTGGCTAGCGCCGAGGCACAGGTCGAGCGGACGCGAGAGCAACTACTGCGCTCGATACTCGCGTTGAAGCGAAGCGTGGCGAATCAATCTGATTGGCGCGAGTGGGTGCGCCGCAGACCAGGCCCGCTCCTTGCAGTAGCGTTCGCACTCGGATTCATCTTGGGTCAGAGGCTGAGGCGTCGGCACGCAATGGAATCTAGATGATCAATTTCTATTAGAGCAAGGATGTGAACGTGGAAATGACTGAGCCATTCGAAAAGGCCGCTCACGATATCGAGAACCGCGTCTTGCAACGGCTCGAAAGTGTCGCGACAAGGCTTGCCCATCTCAACGAGCATCTGGCGACTTACATCAGAGCCAACCCGGGACGATGCCTCTTTGGTGCGGTTGCAGCTGGATACGTAGTTGGACGAATCGCCCGCCGCAAATAGAGGAGCACCATGGAAACACCAGAATCAACGAGCCGTGCTCCTATCGACCACCCATCCCACCTTGCGGACTCCACCGCGCCACTGACAACTGTTGGTCAGCGGATCGATCGCATCTGCGATGCGACCCAAACCGCTTGGAAGGGAGGTTGTGAAGCAGCCAGTGAAATTAGGAGCATCATGGACATCGACGGGCGCGTCGATCGGAACCCGTACATGATGATGGCTGCAGCGGCGGGCTCGGGCTACGTCCTGGGGGGCGGCATCTTCTCGACGCTCACTGCGCGATTCGTCGGATTGGGTCTACGTCTGGGCCTGCGCCTTGTCGCCATCCCTTTCATCCAGCGGGAGCTACTTGGCTTTGCCGCGGTCGCGAGCGACGGATGCGCAAGACCCGGATCACCGAGCCATCAGGCTCAACCAACCACTGCGAGAAACCAACAACAGGAGACAATGTGATGAATCTGAAGAATCTGAAACAACTTGATCGGGACGACTTCCTCAATCTGTTCGGACTCGAATCGAAGTCCTCCCCGACTGGATGGATGGCTGGGACATTAGGGACCTTCGGCGTCGGTCTGTTGGTGGGTGCCGGAATCGGCCTGATCCTCGCGCCCAAGCCGGGGCGTGAGCTTCGCGGTGACATTCGCGGTCGGCTCCGCAGCGGCACTGAAACCGTTAGCGACGCGGTGCAGGGGCTTACCGGACGTGACCCGCATCCTTCGGCTTCAGCTACCAACAACAAGACGGCCTAGAAACTCGCGCGTTGCGGCCCAATCCCTGCAGCTTCTCGGGTCAGCTCCACCTCTGGACTGCGGGGTGGAGCTCTATGCGGGGGCCTGTGCTTAGAGCTTCCTCGATGAGGGCACGCTCAAACAGGGAGATTTCGAAGCGTTCCCCGACCGAGGGGACAATCTAACCGATGTTACAAGAAGAAGAAGAGCTCCAGCGCGGCGAGGCGATCCTACCCGAACACGTGGGCCACAATATCCAGACGATCGCGGCTCTGTTCGCTAGGGTCGAGCAACAGGTCGGCCGGCATCAGCTTGCAATAGAGCGGATGACAAATGCCTTCGGTCGGCCTGTCACGACCTATGCACTTGCGATCGCGATCGTGGCTTGGATCGTCGCGAACCTGATGGCTCAACGCTTTGGTCTTCAGAGTCTTGATCCACCACCATTCATTTGGTTGCAGGGCGCAGCGTGCATCGCCGCACTACTGATAGCAGTCACTATTCTCACCTCGCAGAATCGCATCGCTAGACTCACCCAACAGCGTGCTCACCTCGATTTGCAGGTGAATCTGATCGCTGAAGAAAAGATCGCTAAGCTTATTGCTCTCATCGAGGAGCTGCGGCGAGATCTGCCTTCTGTGATTGATCGCAGAGATTCGCTGGCTGACGCGATGACCGAAGCCGTGGACGTGCATGCAGTCGCGGTCGAACTCGAGGCGACGCAACTTCGTGACGAGGTTCTTTAGCGCGCAGCGCACGAGCGACACCCAAGGGCTTGATCGCATTTTCAGGGCTAGTGGGTGCAGTTGTGCTGATGCCTAATCGATAGGCATCACAGGCGGAACGTCACGAAAATCTGGAAACGGAATAGGGTCGATTGGTTGCGGTTCTTCTGGTTGCGGTTCTGGCAACCGTGGCTCGGATTCAGGCCCAGGTTCTGCCGGCTGCGAGCCGAGTTCGTCGATGCCCTCACACTTGAATGCACTATGGTATTTGATTGACATGGCTGATATCCCGAGCGGCGACTCCTTGGTATAGTGATGCACGATTCATTCCAATCCTTGAATTCTGCGGAAGATTCGCGAACCGTTGATTGGGGCGCACCGCAGCATGTTGTCTCTGCGGATTGCCACTGCCCATTCGCAACCTGCAAACGCGAGGCGTCGATGCATGCTGCACATGACTTGAACAACAGCTCTTGAAGAGCGCCAGCGCCGTGTGCTCGCTGACTACGTACGCCTAGTACGGATCTTGCAAGCGAAGCCCAACGAATCGAAGAATCCGCATCGACCCAGCGAATGCCGTTCAGAATCCGCCGATGCGGCATCACCGACGAGGAGAAGATCATGCGTAGAAGTATATTCGTGTTCATTGCGTCAGCCGCGCTACTGGTTTCGTGCAACCAGTCTGCTGACGACCAAAAGGCCAAGGCCGAACAAGCGCAACAAGAAGCCAACCAGAAGATTGGGCAGGCCAATATTGAGGCGCAGCAGAAGACGCAGGCGGCACAAAAGGAGGCTGACGAGAAGATTGCCCAGGCCAACGCCAAGGCTCAAGAGGAAGCCTCCAAGACCCAACTTGCGGCAAATCAAAATATCCGTCAAGCGAACGATGAAACGCTCAAGACACGCAACGACTATCAAGTCGAGACTAGTAAGTCAGTAAACCAAATCGACAACAAGCTCGACGGGCTCAAAGTGAAAGCCCAGACTTCGCAGCCCCAAAACAAAGCTCGTTTCCAAGGCGCGATGCCAAAGGTCGCGGCACAGCGAGCCACCGTGAAGGAGGACCTCGACAATCTTCCAAGTCAGACGGCGCAGTCGTTCACGAGCTACAAGACCAAGACGGACAAAGACATCAGTGACCTTCGCAAGACGGTCGATGAGATCGCGATGAACCTCTAGCGGAGGTTCTTGGATCAATCTGTTGGTGAGCTGCTGCGCGAAGGGATGAGTTCCACCTGAGGGGGTAGTCGGCGCAGCAGGCTCACCAGCGGCAGCTCGACGCGACCGCAACTGCTGAGTCAATCTGGATTCGTTGCGCTGGGCACCCGACGGTGTCCACATCGCAACCAATGCAGTATTTGATCCATGGCCAAGACGCAGACAGTCCTGGGCTCACAGAATGTGCATTCTTGGCGACTTTGGTGCTTTCTCAGCCAGAATAACGAGCCCGACCCATCAATCAGATGCAGCTGGCACGCCATTTCCCGCTGAAGCCAGCAATTTCAGTCAATCGTATCGGGTTGCGCTGGCTTGAAGTCGCGTTGGTAGATGCGCAACAGCGCCAGCAACAACGCCACCACCAATGGGCCAAGTATCAGGCCCACGCCCCCGAACGCCCCCAATCCCCCGATCAAGGAGAAGAACACGACTGCTCCATTCATCTGCATCCCTGCCTTGATCAGCAGTGGTTTGACGAGATTGTCGACCAGACCCACAACAAGTACCCCCCACAGCGAGAGGAATAGTGCAGCGTATGGATGGCCAGTCGCAAAGAGCAATACAGAAGCCACCAGGCAAACCGAGCCGGCGCCAACCGCCGGGATGAACGCGGCGAAGAAGGTTACCCCGGCAAAGAAGATGGGGTGAGGTACGGATGCAATGACATAGCCGCCCAACGCGGCAGCCGCCTGCACGACCGACGTGACAACGGTCGACAGGATCACTGCGTAGGATACCCGCTTGAATTCCTTCAGCAGCTCCAAAGTCTGTCCGCGCTTCAGCGGCAACAATTCGTCTAGCCAGACGACAAGATCAGTGCCTTGCAGCAGGAGGAAGTACAGGGCAATCAGCATCATCGTGGTCTGAAAGACGAAGGCGCCAGTGGCCGTCAGCGTTGCGCCAAGAACGATCGCTGCATTGCCGCCATAGGCACTAACTTGTTTCTGGAAGCCTCTAGCCCAATCGGCTTCACCCTGAGCGGGAATCCGCTCGAGCGCCTGGCGCACTAGCTGCCCCAAATGCAGCGGCAGACGCTCGACCAGCCCCTTTACGCCCTCGCTGCGTACCGTGTCAGTGATGAATCGCACTCCTTCTACGCCCTCCGTGATTGCAAAGGTCGAGAACGCAACAAGGGGACCAAGGAGCAGTATGACGACGATTAGCAGCAGTGCCGCGGCGGAGAGCGCACGTCGCCCACCCAAGTGATTGCTCAGGCGCTGCTGCACCGGCCACAGGACGCCGGCCAAGACCGCTGCCAGAAAAAGGGCGCTGGCGATCGGTCGTACGACGAATGCGAGCAACACCCACGCCGCGATCAGCAGAACGAAGAAGAAACGCCGTGCAGGATGGGCTGAGGTCATGCCAGCGACATTACTCGACACCGACGCGTAGTCGAAGCGACTTCTCACGACCGCGCGCTAGATGTGCGCTTGCCCAATGCTTCGTCAGTTTCAACAGATCGAACCAGAGCGCGCAGGCGAGGCCCGCAGCGATACTGAATACGAGGTCGCTGGCGTGGATTGGTGCGAAATGGAACAGACGCTGCAAAAATGGCATCAGCAGGACGAGCGGCAAGAGGGTGACCGTACCACCGACCACCCACCATAATGCGGGATTCGGTACGCGAAGTCCACCGACGATGGTACCGGTCGCCGACCGGTTCGTCAGTAGCACAACGACGACAGCCGCAACCAGGGTACCGAAAGTGAGCGCACGAGCAGCCTCGGGCGCGTGGGTCTGGCGCGACAAAAGAAAGACGACCAAGCAGGCGGCAAGGGCGCTGAGCCCCTGCAATACGGCAGGCCCAACGGTATCGAGAGAGAATAGTCGGTCCTTCGGGCTGCGTGGGGGGCGATTCATCGCGTTCGCATCGGCTGGTTCCGCCTCGAACACGAGGGAACACGATGGATCGATGATCAACTCGAGAAAGACGATGTGCGTCGGTAGCAGCAGAAGCGGCCAGCCCGCGAAGAAGACGGGCAGCATCGAAAGCCCGGCGATGGGCACATGAACAGCGAAGGCGAAGGCGATGGCTTTCCGAATATTGTCGTAAATTCTCCGACCGAGACGGATGGCGGCGACTATCGACGCGAAGTCGTCGTCGAGCAAGACAAGGTCAGCCGCCTCACGGGCCACGTCGGTGCCGCGGCCACCCATGGCAATCCCGATATGCGAAGCCTTGAGCGCTGGCGCATCATTGACACCGTCCCCCGTCATTGCAACGATTTCTCCATTTGCTTTGAGTGCGTTGACGATGCGCAGCTTCTGCTCGGGCAAGACCCGAGCAAATACCCCAACTCCCTTTGCCTGGACTGCAAGCTCCTCATCCGAAAGGCGTTCGAGCTCCGGTCCAGTGATGACAACGCCATGATTGGTGATTCCAGCCTTTTCAGCGATACTTTGGGCGGTTGCAGGGTAATCGCCAGTAATCATGATCAGGTGGATCCCAGCTGTCTGACATTCTGCGACTGCATCTGGTACGTTGGGTCGCAACGGATCTTCGAAGCCAAGGAGTCCAATGAACTCGAGCTCCAATTCCTCCTGCGCATCTGGAAGACTCTCGCCCTTCAACGTTCCTCGTGCAACGCCAAGCACCCGGAGCCCGTCCGACGCTAATGACCCTACTTGCTCGACGACTTCCTTGCGCTTTTCAGCAGAGAGGTGACAGAGTTCGGCAATTGCCTCTGGGGCACCCTTTGATGCAAGCGTGAGCTCGTTGCTCTCCGCGCACTTCCACGCTTGACTCACCGCGGCAAGGCTAGGGCTTAGCGGATACGCACGGACAAGGGACCAGTCTGGATGAAGGTGTTCGGTCGCTCCGAACACCTGTTCCCCAACTACGTGTACTGCTCGCTCCATGGGGTCGAACGGATCACGTGCGCTCGCCAAGACGCCATATTCGATCAGCGAGTGGAGTTCCTCTGGAAGTTGCGTGACATCCGACGTCACGTCCATCGTGCAACCGTTGGCGACAATACGCTGAAGCGTCATGCGATTGAGGGTCAGTGTCCCCGTCTTGTCGACGCACAGAACCGTGGCTTTCCCTAACGTCTCGATCGCCGGCATCCGACGAGTCAAGACTCGACTGCGGGAGATACGCCACGCCCCAAACGCGAGGAATATTGTCAATATTACGGGCAGTTCTTCGGGCAGAACCGACATAGCCATGGTGATGCCGGCAAGGAGCCCTTGCTTCCACACCGAAGCCCCTCCACCCCGGGTCAGCGCGTAAGCGATGACAACCAGAATACTGGCGCCGAGTCCGATCAGAGCGAACACTCGAACCATTCGCGCAGTTTCTTTTTGCAGCAACGTTGCCTGAGGCTCGATCTGTTGTAAGACTGAGCCGATCCTCCCGAGCTCGGAGCGAGACCCGGTACTCATGACTTCTGCGATTCCTTGGCCGCCTGTTACAAGCGTACCGGAGTAGACGGACGAGAGGGCCTCGCCACCGGGACGCTCGAGTACGGTCGCTGTGTCTGAAGCGGCCTTGCGAACCGGCACCGATTCTCCAGTGAGCAGCGATTCGTCCACCGAAAGATTGATGCTGCGCCGCAAGAGAAGATCCGCTGGTATACGATCGCCCTCGGCAATCACCAGAATATCGCCCTGGACGACCTCTCTGCCCGGAACACGACGCTGACTCCCCCCACGAATTGCAAGCGCCTGTGGGCTCGACAGATCACGTAGCGCGTCGAGTGCGCCTTCGGTCCTTCTCTCTTGGACGATTGTGATGGCCATCACTACGAATACAAAACCTAGAAGCATGAGTGCATCAGATGGCTCGCCGATTGCCAGATAGAGTCCCCCGGCAACCACCAGCATGATGAACATGGGCTCACGCAAAACATCGACCACGATGACCCAAATGCTCCGCTTCTTGTGTGCTAGAAGCTCGTTCGGCCCTTGCTGGTCGAGCCTTGCCCGTGCCTCCTCCTCGCTGAGGCCAGTGAAGTCGCCGAGTTCGAAGGACGGTTGGACGTTCGATTCGACTACTTCCATGGGGTCTCGGTGTGCGATTGACCGCCATTACCTGGCCGGGTGGGCGCGCGAAGAGCGGGGCCACGTGGCATGTGGGATTCCTCAGACGCCGACCTCAACTCACTCACAGACTCGGGCTTTGCGTCGGGCATGCCAACGGTTTGATCAGTCTCGACGATGGCATTGAGCATTCGTTCGGTCAGGCTGGTGAGACTACCCGGAGAATGCGGAGTGAGAACTGCGTTGGTTCCTGGTGTAGCTTTGACCTCCCTTAGCATGTCGAAGTACTGCGTCATTAGTACGAGATTCATCACGTCCTTGACCGTCGTGCCCGGCACAGTTCTGCGAAACTCATCCACTGAGTCGCGCAGGCTCGCAATGACAATCCGCCTTTGCTCGGCAACGCCGCGCCCCTGTAGCGCCATGCTCTGAGCATCTCCTTCGGCGGCCGCGACCTTCAGAATCCGTTCGGCCTCCCCTTTCTCGGCGGCCGCCGCTCGCATTCGCTGGGCAGTATTGAGCGCGTTCATCGACTCCGCTACTTTCGAGTCCGGATCGATGTCCGTGACCAGCGCGCCCAAAATGCTGCAGCCGAAAGCTTGAGTCAGCTGCGCCAATTCGTCCCTAACAACGTTAGAGATCCCTTCACAATTCTCAAACAGAGCTTCGAATCGGAGTTTGGTAACTTGTGCGAGCACGATATTGCTCACAGCAGACGACATCTGCCGTTGCGCATCGTCGATCTCATAGAACGCGCCACTGGCCGCCTCCGGCAAGACGCGGTATTGCACAGCGACGCCGACAAATACGAACGTATTGTCCTTCGTCTTGGCATGAACCATAGTGTCAAGTTGCTGCACGCGGAGGTTGATGCGTTCGCTCACCCTATCAGCGAACGGAACTCTGAAATGCAGGCCCGGGCCGGCCTCGTGTAGGAACTTCCCGAAACGTTGAATAATGGCTGTCGTGCCTTGATTCACCGTAAAGAAACTGGCCAGCAGCGTCGCCACCGCAGTGCTGCTCAGTACAATCGCCCCTAGGGCTAGTATCTCTTGTAGCATCGTAGTTCTCTCGTTTGCGGCTCAGTACTCGACCTCGCAGCTCGTTCACAGACGTGTTAGCAACATGCGAGCCAACGTCCGTGCAGCAGGCGTGATGCGACCAAGGTGCGGGTCAGTACCGAGAAGAACGGTCCGCCGATGGCGTCCGTTCGGGCGGCAGGTGCCGAGTTCTCATTCTGCGAGGCGCTTGGGCAAGATGCGAATGGGGCAACATTGCGTCGCGTTGAAGTGCGTGGTGCTACCAGGCGACCTGCTCTTGGCAATTCGGCGAGCTTCAGTCGCTAGAGCTTCAGTCGCCATGAATTGCCTAGTTGAGTTGTCGATGTCAGTCAGCATACCCTGGAGAGTCGAGGGCAATTGCGCAACTAGCCGATCGCTGTGGACGGTGGGCACGGTGATTGCAACTCGTCCAAGAGCAGCAACTGACCTCACCGTAGAACGCGTCGAATTGGTAGAAACGCCCCGAGTGCGACATTGCGCAATCAGCAGCAAAGGATTCGTTCATGTTCCAAAATTCTTTCAATGGGGGCATTACTCTACTGATTGGTATCAGTGCAATCATGGCCTGTGAGAAGCTTCCACCGCCCGCAGCCCCGGCGCAGCCAATCGCCACGGTACCCGAAGTTGCGACGACCCGGCAGCAACCGCATGCGATCTTCGAGGGTGTCCCGTGGGGGTCGCGTGCCGAATTGCGCTTGGGTGCAGCGATCACTGGAAACCCGGTGACCATGGCTTTGGGCGCGCGTTGTGTGAGCTTCAGAAGCCTACCCATGGTGGAGTTTCGTCGCAACACGTTGATCCGGGACGCTTGTCTAGAAATCCCGAGCAACACGACCATCGTCGTACAGAGTGGAGTCACGTTGGGTATCATCGCAACAAACGGATTGCGCGTTGGTAGCGACGTGAAATTCAATGCGATGGGGGCCCAGGGTATTCGTGGGGAACGGGCCGATCTCGCATCGGTGACAATTACTCCTGATACAGATGCGCAAATCTACGCGGCGTGTGTCGACAACGGCAATCGATGCAGATGTCCGACCAGCAATGAGCGCGCGACAGCAATTCGTGGTCACAGTGGCGGTAGTGGAACGCCTGGAGGAGGAGTAAGATTAGTCATTGGCGCCCTTGTCTCTCCGGAAAGACTTGTAAATCTTGACATAAACGTGACTGGGGGGCGTGGTGGACCACCTGGAGAAAGCGGCCGTCAAGATTGTAGTCGCGGCGCCATCAAATGCTCGAGCGACAGCTGCTCAGGCGGGACGAGCAACGGCGTCCAAGGGCTAAGTGGCAGTGTCTACATCGCGCTTGCTGGCGGGAAGACGGAGAAACCGCTCCGGATTTTGGGCGGGGCCAGTGTGCCGTCCGAGGCCGCCACTGTGATTCCAATTCTATCCGAGTTGGCGCTACAAACAGAGGTTCGTGCTCTGAGCGACATGGCGTATCAGAACGACTGGGACCGGCGCTCAGGTCAAGATTCCCAATAATCTCGGGTGTTGTCGGTTTGGTGACTTCGTGCCGTGGCCCTTCAGTGCGCCATTGGGGCTTCAGAAGTGACCTCGTTGCGCAGGCTAGTCGCCGGTAGGCGGATTCCCGGTCCGCGGATGCGAGTATGGTCCGATTGGTACCAAGCACCGCCGGCAAACATGAGTCGGCCATCACCGGTGTAGTACGATTGCCATTCAGCAAAGTAGCTGTCGTGAGGTACATCGACCCATCCACCACGCCTCCAGTGGAAGAACTTGCCTTGCCAAGTCCAGTAGCCATCTCGCCACACGGATGATGAACCCGGAGTAGGCGGCACCACTTCGGCTAACGCTGCCGGGGGTGGATAGGGCACTTCTTTGTAGGCGGTGGGCGGATGCAATGTCCGTGGTGGTCCTGGAAGGGATGGGGAGCACGCCCCAAAGATCAAGCTGGACACTGTAACCAGCAACAGCCGCCCATGGCGAATCATGGTCGATCGGAGCACCTCAACACCTCATGCGCGAATCAAAGCAGGATCTGGGCCACTGGCGTGCGGCTTGCAATGAATCCGTTCAGTGCACAGAGACGAAGGCCAGCCACCAGCACAGCGGTCGATTCTGGCTGGATCTGCGATGGCTTTGATCCTTGCACGGGCGACTATTGTTCTGTGCTCGGCGACGTCCTGTGCCACGCTGCCGAGCGGTCGCTACGCCTTGCAGAGCGTAAAGGTCTCGGGCAACGCCGCTGTCGACGCAGAGGATATCCGAGACGAAATCGCAAGCCGTGAGAGTCCACGGTTCCTTGGACTGTTTTCCGGAATGATTTACGACTACGAGGTATTTGACCACTACATTTTCGAACGCGACCTACAGCGTGTCGAGCGCTACTATCGCGCACGAGGATTCTATCACGCCAAGGTGCGTGCTGGCCGAGTCCTCAATCGAACTGGACGAAACGTCTCTGTCGAGATTCTAGTCGAGGAGGGTGCGCCCATGATCGTGCGGCGTCTCGATCTCTACGGTGTCGCTAGTCTACCGCCTCCACTCTTGACCCAGGTACGGCGCAGCGTTGAAGGTTCTGTTGGGGTTGGCATGCGCTTCGAGGAGCAGGCGTACGCCGCGAGCGAAGTGGCATTGAAAGAAATCCTGTCCGACGCAGGGTATGCGTACGTGCAGATCCGCCGAGCCGCTGATGTCGACTTGGCAAACGACTCAGTGGGCGTAGGCTTCTGGATTGAGGCGGGTCCTGTCGCACAGATTGGCGAAGTGCGCATCATAGGCCTCGGGTCAATCCCTGAGAAGCCGGTGCGTCGCGCCCTTGCAATCAATCCAGGTGATCCGTATTCAACCGCCGACCTAGTGAGTGCTGAGCGCGCGCTGCTCGAACTGGGTGTATTTAACACCGTGAGCGTGAAGCCAGAGATCGACCCCGATACCACAATTTTGCAAGCGGAAGTCGTTCCCATTGTTGTTCGCGTCGAACCAAGCAAGCTCCGAAGCGTTCGTTTGGGCGGCGGAGCTGGAATCGACGCCATGCGCAGTGAAGTCCATCTCAGGGTCGGATGGGAGGCCCTCAACTTCCTCGGTGGCCTTCGGCGATTCACTACGGAGCTCGTACCAGGAGTCGTTCTATATCCGATGCATCTGCCAACCTTCGCGCGCCCGGACTCACTGCTCCCACAAGTGTCTCTTCGTTCGGAATTTCGCGAACCCGGATTCCTCGAGCCGCGAACCCACGCACTCGTCAATGCACAAGCCAGCATCTATCCAGTATTGCTCTCGGCCGATCCCGTTGCGGCTGCACCAATACTTGGCTATCGGGAGCTTCGCGCCAGCGTTGGTCTAGAGCGAAGCTACCGCAAGCTCGATGCAATCGTTTCACATAACATTCAGATCAATAGCCCTTTTACATACCGCGGAGAGAGGGATCCCGATCTGCACACTATTCTCGTCTCCTATCCCGCAGTCACGGCGACGCTCGATGTGCGCGACTCGCAGCTTTCCCCTCATTCCGGATTCTACTTGTCATCCAACCTCCAATTTGCCGGCGTTGTCGGCGACGCTCGCGACTGGAAACTTCAGCCCGAGGCGCGCGTCTATCTGCCCGTCAGTCGTCGCGTGACCCTCGCTGCTCGAGGAGCGTTCGGTCTCCTGTTCCCAATGAATTACGGCTCGACCGTCACGCCCAACGCGCTAACGAAGACCTCCGGGGGCGCGAGTCGCTCGGATTGGGTGCGCGATATACAGATCATGTTCCTACGCGGATTCTTCTCCGGGGGTCCGGGCTCCAATCGAGGCTATCTACCGCGCGAGATCGGTCCGCACGGCGTCGTACCATTCTTCAATCCAGGCCAGACAACCACGCAGATCGCAAGCCAATGCAATCTAGCAAGCTCCGACACTTCAATATCGCTCTGCAATTTGCCACTAGGAGGCTTCACCCTATGGGAGGCCAGCCTCGAACTTCGTTTTCCAATCACCGGACCGATCGAAAGTGTACTGTTTATCGACGGCAGTGATGTAGCACCAGCGGTGATGGGTTTTCGGTGGAGGCCACATCTGAGCACCGGGATGGGCTTGCGCTATGCAACACCGATAGGCCCAGTGAGATTGGATGTTGGCTACCGCGTTCCGGGGATGCAAGCGCCAGATTTGCCCGATGAGGGAACCCCAAAGACCATTTTGGGCGCGCCGATTGCAATTTCACTGGGAATTGGAGAGGCATTTTGATCCGGACCCACTCGCGCTTCGGAAGACTCGTTCGGTGGACTCGTAGTCTCGCGATCATTGCGCTCTCCGTGGCCGGCGGGTTGGTACTCTTGGTCGTGACCCTACTCGCGGTGCTCCGGCTCCCGCCAGTTCGAGCCTTCGCAGTCAGGCAGGCGAATGCGGCACTGCGCGGAGTATTTCGGGGCGAGCTGCGCATCGAGCAAGTGGCTCGGATAGGACTTTTCGGAGCCAGCGGTGTCCAGGGCAGTGTATTCGACGCAGCGGGACACCGCGTCCTGAACGTATGCGGCGGGACGGTGCAGGTCGCCGTCTTACCGCTGGTCTGGGGGATCTTGGCGCATCCTGGGGCTCCGCTTTCTATCGACTTAGGTCGCGTTACAGCCAATCATGTTGAACTCCGGCTTGTCGACGATGGGCACAGTTCGCCAACGCTATTTTCAGCGTTCGACACACCGCAGCCAGTCGACGGCGTGAGCAAGTCGCCACCGCTCACGGTTCGTCTCCGCCAAATCGAGGTCTATCATGCCTGGATCCATGGTCGGCTCGGCACGGCTCCCGCGGTTGACGCAGAGATCGGTCAAGCCGTTGGCAGGCTCGTGGTAGTGGCGGACATCTTGAGCCTGCAAGTCGACCGCACGGCTTTGCTCGGGCGAGGTTTGCCCTACGCCGTTGATCCCTACGGCGAACTCGGCGGGACCCTGGAATTGGCAATCGGCGAGAGTTCGTCCATTGGAAACGGTACAGGGAAGAACACAAACGCAGGGCGACTCGTCGTCCACGCGTGGTACAAGGGGACGCTCGCAGGGAGCCAGACCGCCGCAAACTTTGACTGGGCTAAAGACAAGCTTTTCGCGTCACTCGACATTCCGCACCTCGAACCCGCAAGCGTGGCACGGGTGGTACCGAGACTGCGCATTAGGGACGGACTTGCCCTGAAGGCGACAGCCGAAGGTCCCTTCTCTGATCTGCAGTTCGAGGCGCGCGTCTTGGCAAACAATAAGACGGCTGAAGCAACAGAACTCCTTCGCGTCGTTGGTCACGGCAACGCCGCCGAAAGCCCAGAACTCGATGCTGAACTTCGCGCCGAGAACTTGAATATGGCAACTCTTCTGGTTGACGTGCCAGAATCGAAGGCTGGGGTTGTGCTGCAGGTGCAGATCACCCAACCTAATCGTGGAGCAATCACCGGACGCTACGACTGGTCGTCGTCAACAGGGCAGATTTCTGGGACACCGATCCCTGCCGTCCATTGCTTGGGAACCATTCGGCAGGCTCCAAACGGCGCAATCGAAGGGAACGGGAGGGCCACTATCCTGGAGCCTGGCGCGCACACCACCTTGAATTTTTCGGCGATTCTGAGCTCTAAGGCCGCTGAGTCGGTGGTGTCCGTGGACAGCGTCACCCAACTTGCCGAGCCCGAGCGTCTGTTTGCCATCGCCAGCGGGTTGCGAGCTCAAGGCTCGGTTGAGGCCAGCGCTCGCTACTGGCTTGACGACGGCCATTGGACGGCGCGGTCGCATGCGAAGCTGCATGATGTGCGACACGGTCAATTCCGCGCGAGCGAACTCGATGTGCGCGCTGACGCCGCGGCACAAGATGGTGCTCCGTCGGGCTTCGTTCACCTGCAAGCCCGCGAAGTCGACGCAGCTGGGCAGAGCTTCCGTCATCTAGTTCTCGATGCGGCCGGCACACTTGAGCGCGCCCATGTCACAGCCACAGGCGAACGTGACGACGCTCAGCGATTCGAGCTCACCACGGAACTCGGATTGAAACCGACACTTTCCATGGAGAGTGCGCGTCTCTTGCTTCCTGCTCGCGAGGGTGCCATTGCGATCTCGGTCCAGAATGTTCACTCGCGCGGCGGCAAGTTCCACGTCGACCGTTTGCACCTCGACGGAGCCGGTACCGCCGACGCTTCACTCCTGTTCGGATCTGAGCTTGAGCAGCTGGTACTTAAGGCGGTGTCGCTGGACTTGGCTCGCCTAGCTCCGATCTTGGGGATCCATTCGCCTGTGCAGTCAGGACGCTTGACCCTCGTCGCTCGCTACCTACATCCAGGCCCCGCCGCGGAAGGTCTCATCCAAGGACGAATTTCGGAGTTGAAGATCGGGACCATGGAAGTTGGCAGCGGCGAAGTGGACCTTACGCTCGCTCGCTCAAAGATAGATGCGACGCTAACGGCTCAATTCGCCCCGAATGGCAGCGCTAGGATCGCTGTTCGGGCCTTACCTCTCAGTATGCTCGGCCATCCCGAACTTGTGCTGGGGTCGCGTGACTTCTCGGTGTCTGGGCGCGTCGCGCTTGATCTCTCAAGGCTCCGTCCGTGGCTCCAAGCGCTCTCCCTGCCGCTCGATAACGCCTCGGGCACCATCCTGGTCGATGTGACCGCACGAGGGCCCCGCGACGGAGACGAGCAATCTGACGTTAGTGCCCGACTCGAGACTCACGCGCTCGAACTCTCAGGCCTTAGCGACAAGCAGCCCGATGTGCAGGACGTCGCTAAGGTGTGGAAAGCGCGGCCTTGGTCGCTTCAAGGAGTAGACGGAGAGCTCGCTCTGTCCATCTCGGGTAGAAGTCCGCGCGCAGAATTGTCCACACGACTGTTCGATCGACGTGGCACGCTCTTGGTCGGGCATGCCTCTGCCGATTTGCCGCCGAGCGTTTGGCCAGGCCTGCATTTCGATGCCGTGGAGGCCCAACACCTACGCCTTATCGGCACGCTCCATATTCCTCGACGACCGCTTCAACAGTTCCCTGCAATTGTCCGTATTGAAGGTTTGCGCGGCGTTGCCTCGCTCGACGTGGCCATCGAAGGGACCATCAAGGATCCGAAACTCGTCGTCGATGGCACGATCGAAGGCCTATCGAATCGGGTGGGGCGTATTGCCGGCAAACAAAGACTCAAGCTCGACGCTAACTTCCATGCCGATGGCTCTCGGCAACGGGGGAGGATCCGAGTTGAAGTCAATCAACAGAAACGCGCAATTGGAAACCTCGAAGCGATATGGAAGGGAGACGCCGGTCGCCTGATGACGGAAACCTTGAACGGTCCATCGCCACTGCAGGGCGATCTCGTCGCTCGATTCGGGGGCTTCCCGCTCGAGGCACTTCCGGCCATTCGTACGCGACAGTTCTCTGGATTGGTTAGTGGAGAGCTCGCGCTCCGTAACTGGGGTCAAGACGCGACCTTCGTCGCCAAGCTGGAGGTCTTACAGCTCGGGCTTGGCAACGTCGTTGTCGAGCAAGCTAGCCTCGATGTTGACAGCTCCAACGGCCAGCTTGGGGCAGAAGTGCGCATTTCCGGGAGCAGAAGCGGTGTGCTCGAGGCCAACGTTAAGACCAAGATGAGCTGGGGGAATCAAGTCATACCTTCGATCGATCCAGCGCTCCACGGCGAGCTCGTTGCACGAGGCTTTCAGCTAGGTGTACTTACCCCGCTATTGAGTGACACGTTCAACGAGTTAGAAGGCTCGACCGACGCAAAGCTGAGCATCACGCTCGACAAGGGGGTACCCCGAGTCGAGGGCCAGGCAATCCTGTCACAGGGCGTCGTTCAGATCCCAAGCATTGGGCAGCGGTTCGAGTCGATTGGAGCGCGCGTTACGATCCACGAAGGCAATTTGAGTATCAGGGACATGCAGGCAAGTGGTCTGACCGGAAGCGCTACGGGAAGCGCAAGTGCGCAACTCGATGGACTATCGCCCACATCCGGTGAAGCCCATATCGCAATTGCGCGCGGCGAGCAGATCCCGGTAACCATCGAAGGGCAGGCAGTCGGCGAGGCCTGGGGACGCGTCGATCTCACGTTCGAAAGATCGTCGGCGGCGAAGACGACGAAGTTTCGGATCGCCCTGCCGGAGCTTCACCTCGAGTTGCCAGACCTGGATCCGACCAACCTGCAGGACTTAGGACCGGCAGAACACTTGCGGATCGGCGTCCATCGAAGCGACGGGCGGTTCGAGTCTCTTCCCGTTCAACCGCTCAAGATGGTCTCTCAGCACGAACGCGAAGCGCTGGACGTCGAAGTGCATCTCGGTAAGTCTGTCTGGATTCGGAAGGGTGCGACGGTAAAAGTGCAGCTTGGCGGCGACCTACTGGCGCGGATTGCAGAAAAGACGACACTAGAAGGACGCTTGGAGCTTAAAGGAGGCACGTTGGACGTGTCGGGGAAGACTTTCGCGATCGAGAACGGGCTGGTCATTTTCGATGGCGGCGATTCAGGCAATCCAGAAGTCAACGCGACAGCACTCTGGGACTCCGCTGCGGAGTATCGCGTCTACGCGCAATACACCGGCACCGTGAAGGACGGTACGCTGAAGCTGCGTTCTGAACCTCCGCTGAGCCCCGACAAGATCGTAAGTCTACTCATGTTTGGTACCCCGGATGGAACCTTTCGCACCTCGAGCGAGCAGGGCCAAAAGGGAAGCTCGACGGCAACCGCCATTGGCGTCGCCGGCGATTCGGCGGTCAAGGGATTGAACCGAGCACTCGCGGGCATGACGAAGCTAGACGTGAGTGCACGACTCGACACGAGCACCGGCACAGCGCGACCCGAACTCAACGTGCAGCTCACGCCACGTGTCATCGCTCGGATGACGCGCGCCATCGGTGAACCTACGTTTGGTCAGAGCCCGGATCGCACGTTTCTTACGCTCGAGCTGCATCTCCGGCAATCCTGGGCGCTTTCGGCCGTCGTAGGAGATCGCGGTGGCTCCGCCCTCGACTTCTTGTGGCGCCGACGATACTGAGCCTCGGGTGATGTAGCCGCAGCCCTACTTGTTCGGCAACGACCTGTCGCCGTACGCAGATGGCTCGAAAGCCACGCTTCGTCCGTGGCGCTGCACCCAGACGGCTGTGAATTCCACCCCCAAGAAGAAGAGCTGACTCGAGACGTATACCCAGACCAAAAGAGCAACCAGCGAGCCGACCGCTCCAAACGACGAGGCAACTGACGACCTTCCGATGTAGACACCGAGCAGTAGCTTTCCGAGCGTAAACAAGATGGCGGTGACGAAGGCACCTGGCCACAGGTCCTTCCATGCGACCGTGATATCGGGAACGACTTTGAAGATTAGAGCAAACAGTCCTGTGGTAAGTGCAATCGAACCCGCGACGTTACCCAGCTGCCAAACCCACTCACCGCCCGGCAAGTATCCCTCGAAGAACCTGCCAACGACCGCTAGCGTTGCGCTGAGGAGCAACAACGCGAGCAGGAGTGTCGCAACGGCAAGAACCATCGCGAACGAAAATACACGATGGCGCACGAATGCTTTCAATGCTCGGCCCGCATCGACATCCACCTTCCAGATCTGGTTCATGGCGGACTGCAACTCAACGAAGACGCCCGACGCCCCAAGAATCAGGACAGCAACGCCAAACCCAGTGCCCCAAAGGCCAGACCCTGGCGCACGGGCGTTTAGGATGAGCGTCTCAATCGCTCTCGCCGCTTCGGGCCCGACCACTGATCCAATCTTGGCAGCGATCTGGCCTCGGGCCGCCGCCTGACCGAACACCGTTGCCGCCATGGCTACGGAAAGGATCCCCAAGGGCGCGATGGACAGAATCGTGTAGCAAGAGAGCGCTGCCGCCAGTCGAGAAACGTTGTCCTTATCCCAGTTGCGGACGGTCTCGAGGACGACGGACGAGAAATTCCGCCACAAAGATGACTGAAGAGGGCTCAGGCGTGGGCGCGCGCCCCATGCCTTCGAAACTGCGTTGGGCACGCCGTTGTACCTGCAAGGCGTGGGCCTGCGGTATTGTCGCCCCTCGCAGTCGACCCATCCGGCGCGATAGTAACGACATTGCCGTGTCACACACCACCGGCAATCGAGGCGGTAAACGCAAAGCTCTTTACGTCGATGCCATAGCCTACATCGACCTTGATTGGGGGAATGGCGACGCCGGGCAGAATCATGCGCAGTCCAGCTCCGACGCTAGTATGAAAGTCCCCGAGTTTTGGGCGCAACCGGACCGGCAGCTCAACGGCCGTGCCTCCTGGATGTCGATCGAGCAGCGCGGCCACGTCGACGAATACCGCCGCCGCGATGTTGAATCGCATGTCGTCGAAGGGAATTGGGATGCGGCGCAGAATCACCGCCTGATCTTCCACTTGCGCACTAACCAAAGTGTCGCCGTGGAACTCATTGACCAGATAGCCGCGCAGGTTTGGGCCACCGATGCGCAGCAGCTCCGTGATCGGTACCCCCCGGCTCGACGTAGGAAAATTGAACACGGTCCGCAGCGTCAGTGAAGGGTAGTTCCATGCAACTCTACCGTACAGTTCGGTGTGCACTTCGAACTTCGTGTAGTCGAATTGGGAGCCCCAATAGCGATCTGCGAGCTCGTTCTTAACCTGCAAACGCACTCCGCGTCGCAAACCCTCCGGGGCAAAGGTACTGTCATAGCGGATCTCGAACACCAACAGGAAGATACGTCCGCTTCGTGCGTTGTACGTTGGTAAATCTGCGTCGGACACCAGCGCCTCTGCCGCAAGAACACTCTGGGAACGCGCCGAGAAGCCGAGCAGGGCTTGGAGGTGTCGCGAAAGCACCCAACCGACTTCGCCACCACCTCCGCCAACATAAGTCGGCACCGCTAGCACCATCCTATGGTCGACGAAGAATCGCACTTGTTCGTAGCGATATAGGCCTTGAACCGCCCAAGTGATGGGTGCACCTACGACCAGCGGATCACGAAAACCCGCAAATACGTAGCTGCGCGACTGGCCGATTTGCGCAGCCGAGATTATCTGTAGATCATGGCCGAACAGGTTACGATCGCCATAGGCGATGCCGCCGGCATAGTCACCGCTGCCGAGGCTCCCCATCGGCGCCACGAACCACGAGTGCTTCTCCGAGAGCTCGACCTGTACATCGACCAGGGTATCCTCGGCATCAACGTACATTCTTCGCGCTGCTTCGGCCCTAGGCATATCAACGTATACGCGGACACTCGCGAAGAGGTCGCTTTCGACGAGCCGTCTTTCGGCGCTATTCAGGACATCGTAGTCGACTCTGTCACCGGGGTGCAGATTCATGCGTGCACCAAGAACGCGGCCGCTCGTCTTCACTTCGCCATGTACGATGACCTTTTGGACGACGAGGCGCGCCTCAGCAGGGCGCCCAAGCAGCAGGATGCTTAAAAACGCGTTGGCGAATGCAGCTGCGCGCGATGCGCCGCGCGCAATACCCCTTCGAAGCGCGCTTGTTGGGCGAATTGGACTCGGTTCCGTGGTCATCGCGCGGGTTCGGTTGGTGATTGAGTCTGCCTTGCGTCCAGCGCCCGCTTGACCTTTACCGAGACCTCTTGGGTGATCGCATCGAGAGCAGCCGACATCGCGGCAATGACGTCTTCAATTCGCGGATTCTCACCGGGCACGCTACGGTCGGTGGTGAGCGTTTCCTCGAGAAGCACCGCTTCGTCCGCATAGAGCGTGAACTTCAGCTGAATGCGTGCCGCTCGGCTCGCTTTCAGTCGGAGCTCGTCAAAGGCGATCAGTTCCACGTCCAAGGTGGGGGCAATCGCGCCGACGACACGCCGAACGCCTTGTGTCTCGAAAAGCGACCGCGTGAGCTCGCGCCGAACGAAGGTCTCGGGTCGCTCCGACCACCGAAGATCTTCGTAGTAGCCAAGCTCGTAGGCGGCATCGCGATAGGCGATGCGCTCTCGCAAGTTCGGGCCCGAGGATACCCGCCCGAGCCTCAGCTGAATAGGTGGCGACTTGGACTCGGCGGCAACCTGCTTGTCCCTCCGCGGCTTGACTCGCTCCGGGCTAAAATAGCGAACACCCACGAGTTCTGCTTTCGATGTCAGTGCACATGCAATGGGCATGAGTGTAGAGGCCGCCGCGCAAACAACCAAAAATAGGATTCTGCTGATTCGGTGCGTCATCGGATGCCCCTTGCTCTGGCTTTGCCTTTGAGCAACATGTCCGGATCGCGCTCGACGGCGTTAACGAAGGCACGGATGGCTTCAGCGGCCTCGCTGACGTCACGCAGGGTCGATTCGAGCTCCTTCGGTGTACCCTGACCAGCTCGCCCCACCTCCCCGAAGGCATCAGTAGCATGCTGGGCGCTTGCGAGGAGTCCGTTCTTGCCACTGAGCTCGTCAAGGACCCCGTTCATCTTGCTCATCGCGATATTCAAATCGGTAAGTGTTGTTGCTGCCTTGCCCCCAAGATCATGCTTGTCGATGCGACCCAACGTGCCCTGCAATGTCGCCATCACGGCATCCGCGTTGGCAAGTGTCGCAACCGCTTTGCCTGAGACGTCTTGCCTTTCGAGCGTTGCAAAAAGACCATCGATGCGTCCCATAATCATGACCACCGCATCGACCATCTCCGGGAGGCGGTCCATCGCCCTTGTGATCGTGTCTTCCAGTGTCTTCATCATGCTCGCCGCAGCGGGAATGTAGTGATCCTGCGGGGTGGCAAATGGCAACTGTGGGGTTGGATTGCTCTTTACGTCGAAGAAGTCAATCGCAACGAACTTCACGCCGGTGACACCTTGAGAGTTGAGCTGCGCTCGAAGATCGAGCGGAATCGCGAACCGTTCGGAACCGTGCTTTCTCCCTGCCTCCGCAAGGCCCATTCGCATGACCTCTTTGGTGTCGAGATCGCTTACCACGTCGACCATGCGATGATCCGGCGCTATCTCGATCGCATACACATGGCCAATGGTTACCCCGCGGAACTTCACTGGCGACCCCAGGTCGAGACCTTGCACGGACTCGTTGAAGTACGAGTGGTAGCGGATCATGTCTTTCTGAGCGAATGCACTGCCGAAGAGCACAGCGGTGGCGAGCGCGACCGCGAAACCTGCGATGACGAACAATCCCAACTTGAAATGGTTTGCCGGGGCCGACATGAGATTCAGCTTCCCTTGTTCCTGCGGTTGAAGAAATTGCTGACGCGCGGGTCGTCACTGTGGCGGAGTTCACGTGGATCACCGGTGGCGACGCTGGTCTTTGCTTCCCTGTCTAGCAGTATGATGCGATCAGTAATGCGAAAGATGCTTTCGAGTTCGTGTGTCACGACAACGACCGTAAGTCCGAGCGCCTTCGAAAGAATCGTGATGAGCTCGTCGAGTTCGGCAGCCATCACAGGATCAAGGCCGGCGGACGGCTCGTCGAGAAACACGAGCTCTGGATCCAGTGCCAAAGCCCTAGCGATCGCCGCCCGTTTCTTCATACCGCCAGAAAGCTCCGCGGGGAACTTGTCGGCAGCGCCCTCGAGGCCTACGAGCTTCAGCTTTGCGCGGGAAATTGCCGCGACTGCATCTGGCGGCAGTTCGGTCCACTCTTCGAGCGGGAGCGACACGTTCTCCCTAACGGTCAATCCGCCGAAGAGTGCCCCGGCTTGAAACATGACGCCGAATGGTGGCAGGCCTGCATCGAGATCCGGCAGCGCGGTTCCGCCAATTGCAATTTCACCCAGCATAGGGATTTCGAGCCCAACAAGGAATCGGAGCAAGGTCGACTTGCCACTTCCACTACCGCCGAGGATCCCGAATACTTCGCCGGGCTGGATCGTGAAGCTGAGGCTCTGCTGCACAATCGTGTCGTTCCAACCGATCGTGAGGTCCTTGACCTCGACAATTGGCATATCAGCTCCCGCCCGCTCGCGTCGCCCCATCGAGCGGTTGGCGCGAACAGGGTTTGCACGAAACGTTGTCGGTCGCGGTTGCTGCACCTGCGCAGTGGTACCGGGTGCCTCCTTCATAGGTTCATGGCCCTGAAGACGACGGTGAAAAATGAATCAACCAGGACCAGCGTGAAGAGAGAGGCTACGACCGCCGACGTAGTGCGTCTACCAACGCCTTCGGCGCCGCCGGAAGCTGAGAAGCCTTGCTGACACGCGATGAGCGCAATTGCGAGCGAGAAGGCGAGGCTTTTCAGAAGTCCTGTCGAAAGATCCCACCCGTGAACGGCAATCAGGGTTTCGTTGTAGTAGCCTCTTGCGGTGACGTCGAGATCGATGATGCCGACGACAAGGCCGCCGGCAATGCCTATGAAGTCGGCGATGAGCGTCAGTACCGGCAGAACGAGGACCAACGCAACAGCACGCGGAACGACAAGCCAACCGAAAGGGCTTAGGCCCAGCGTCCTCAGCGCGTCGATCTCTTCATTTACCTTCATCGAGCCAATCTCAGCTGCAAAAGCTGCGCCGGAGCGGCCGCACACGATAATGGCCGTCATGAGCGGAGCAAGCTCGCGCGTAACCGAAATACCCACGAGATCGGCAACGTAGACGTTTGCGCCGTACAGCTTTAGCTGCTTCGCCGATTGAAAGGCCATGACAAATCCAACCAGGAAGTTGATAAGCAGCACTATCGGTAGAGCATTGGCGCCTGTCTTCTCACAGAGTGAAGGAAGCTCCTTCCAATGCCCCGCGCGCGGATGACGTACCAGGGCGACCCCCGCCACGATCACGCTACCGAGGAATTCGATGAGTGCTTTCGACTCTTGCACGACCTCGAAGCTCGCGCGACCGATCTGATTCACCATTCCTTCGGGTCTGCGTTTCTCGTTCTTCACCACACCAGCGTGGCCCGAATAGAGCTTGACAATGGTCTCAACCCGTTCATTGGCCCCCACGAGCTCCGCGCGAATGCCGCGCGCTGAAAGTTCGCTTCGGAGAGCTACGATGAGCGCCAACACTCCTCCGTCGGCGGCTTGCACGTTTGTTAGATCGAATGCGATATCGCCTGACTGGTGCTCCGTCTCCTTGCGCAGGTCTTGCCAAAGCTTTGCGGCGTCGTGCATGCGCAAGTCGCCGAAGAGTTGAATCCGGTTGCCATCGCGGTGGACACGACAGGTCACGCTCGGAGCTAACGAATGCCTTTCGCTCGACGGCTCTTGATTCTGAGTCACGACTGACAAGCACGGTTCGTGCCGTGCCATTACGGGCTAGGGTTTCACTACCGCTTTGGTCGCTGTCTGAGTTCTCTGAAGGTGTTTTCGAGTTCGGACCACGAGCTTTCGATGCCGACCTTGAAGTCGTCCCACTTCTCACTTCCCGCAGTCTTATACTCGGCGAGCTTCAACTGCGCCGCTTGATGCTTCGCACGAAAGTCGTCAATGCCCTTGTGCAGTTCGACTCTTGCTTCCGAATCGACCTCATTGGCCTTGGTGACAAGCTCATCGAGTTTTGCACCCCAATGCCTCAGCTGTTCCTCCAACTTGCCGACATGCTTTTCTGCGCTCGTCATGATAGTTTCCTTCTAGCTACGATTGCTTTGCAGAATTCTCAGGCATCTGGCGCCTATTCATTGCGCATTGCGGGGTGTTGTTATGTACTCACCCGAGCCGCTTTCGACGATGTAAGGTCCAGTCAACTGTGAGAGGATCTTGGTCCAAGTGTCTTGATGGACGGCTCTTCTTGGAAGGATCCGTCCCATGTGCGGGGGTACTCCCATTGCGAGTCGCACGCCCTGATAGAGTTGGTCTAGGTCAACGTATTCTTCGCCGACGGAGAGACTCGCAGTTGTTTCCGCCGTACAGATGCGCCCAACTTCCTCGTCGGACAACAGATTCATGATGGCGTCGCGCAGGACGTATGCTTTTCGCGAGTTGTCGTTCATGAGAGGTTCCCCAATCGCCTCGCTCCCGACAAGGACGTGTCTTCCTTGAGTCAGTCGGGATGCGAACAATCATGAGCCATGCAACGGCTGTGCCGTCCCCGGGCGAATAGTAGTCGCTCAGTTGGCTGCATTGGGGCCCCGGAGAATGCGGGCAGGGAGGGCCAGCGGCATATTGCGAAACGGTATGGGCGTTCATTTGCAAATTGCCTCTACGAACTGCGCAAGCCGTTCACTGCGGAGTTCACCCGCCTCCCCAAACGCCCGGGCAGTCTTATGCTTCCAGACTTGGCGCGCAACGTGCGTTGATGAGGGCTCATGCGCACCCTTGCTCGACCTGATGACCGTGGGTTCACGACCAATAACCGGATCCTCACGGTCGACCGCATCAGCAGAATCACCGATTACTTGTTCGGGATCCTATACGCCCTGCTATTGGTCCGCCTGCTTCTGGAATTCATTGGCGCGCGAAGAACCTCGGGGTTCTTCGCGGCAGTATGTAGCGTGACGGCACCATTCTACGCACCATTCAAGTTCATCGTGGCAAGCAGCTCCATTGAAGGTGCCACTGTTGTTTGGCCGTTGGTGATTGCCATATTTGGCTATGCGTTGCTGCACGTCGGGGTTCGCGGACTGCTTCGACTCGTCGCACGTGGCTAGAGCAAATGCAGCAAAGCGGCGAGCCAGGGCGGGACCAGCATCCTGGGCGGCCTTCTCAACGCTAGAACTCCCTGTAGACGGACAGAAGGAGATAGGAACTCATCGTCCGCGGGCTCAACGTCGCAAGTTACGATTACGCAAGGGCCCTCGGTCGTGGACAAGTCTCTGCCCACGACCTTCATAGGCCAGCAACCACTGCAGTTTACGCCAGGCGGCGGCCCTGGATGACTCGTACGAGCACTACAATCACCGCTACCGCCAACAGGATGTGGACGAGTCCCCCCAACGTGTACGAAGTGACGAGCCCGAGCGCCCACAGCGCGATGAGAACGACTGCAATGGTCCACATCACTGGGGGTTCCTTGGTGACTCATGAACTCCGTCGAGTCTCGCTCTGATCGCCTCCTTGGTGTCACCAATCTTCTCTTGGATGATGCCGTAGAGCTTCTCCACGGAGCCTTCCGCTCGCTTGAAGTCATCGTCCGTGAGCTCACCCCACGCGATCTTGGCTCGGCCCTTGAGCTGCTCCCACTTGCCAGACACTTGATCCTGATTCATTGGAGTTGCCTTCTCGAGGGTTGGTAGTCTCAACGGTTCGACGCGTGTGCCTCACGAGCGATGATGATCTCGACTCGTCGGTTGTTGGCCCTGCCCTCGACACCAGCGTTATCGGCGACCGGACGTCCCTCGCCTAGTCCTTGTGCCTTAACGAGATCGGCTTGGTATCCCTTTGCCACGATGTAGTCACGAACCGCGTCCGCCCGACGCTGCGAAAGGCTCATGTTGTTGGCGTCCGTGCCTTGAGAGTCAGTGTGGCCTTCGATAGTTATATTGCGCTCACGTGTCGACAGCAACACGGCAACCACCTGGTCGAGTCGTCTCTGCGCATCAGGTAGCAGGACGGCTTGGTTAGATGCGAAGAGCACGCTTCCGGAGAGCGTAATGACCATCCCGCGCGGTTCATCCTTGACCGACCCAAGTTTAGCGAGTGCAATCTGCGCGTCGGTCGCCTTCTTTTCTGCGGCTGCCCGTGCATCTTTCTCGGCAGCGAGTTGCTGCGCCGACAGATTGCCGCTGCGCTCTGACGCCGCAAGCGCCACTGAAGTCGCAGCCCCGGTCTGTTGCGCAGCCGTAAGCGCTGTGCGCGCCTGACTCAGATCCTCTTTGGTGTCCTTGACGATTTTCCCCTGGGCCGCTTGAAAGTCGTTCTTTGCCTTAGCTTCGCTTGCCTGTTGGATGGTGATGGAGGCAGTTGCCGTAGCGAGCTCAGACTTGCGTCCTGCAACATACGCGAGGTCTCGTGTTTGGTAGGATTCTGGGTCCTTCTGGAACGACAGTTCCGCCTGAGCGAGCGCCTGATTGGCCACGTGCAGTTCCGCCAGCGCGACTTGAGCTGCAGGCCCGTTGCTTGCCCTTCGGTACGCTTCACGAGCATTGACGAGTTCGACTGGGACCGTCGCTGCACAGCTAGAAAGAAGCGCAGCACAGGCAACGCCGATGACTAATGTATTCGTCTTCATCTTAGATCGCTTTCAGTTATTGGGTTGGGTTCTTCACCGGTTACTTGTTCTCTTGCAGCAGTTGATTCACCCGGCCGACTGCCGCCCGAGCTTCGTTGCGTTCGGTATCTTCCCGAGAGAGCGCGACTGCCAGTTCCGCGTCAACCTGGGCACGCAACAGCATAGATGAGCCTTGTTCCTTGTCGCCGTCAGCGCCAAGTTTCTTCGCGCGCTCCAATTCCTCTTTGGCGAGCTGTAGATGGAGAGCGGCTTGCGGCACCTTCGCCGCGCCGACTTCTTCCGCCGCGCGGATCCCCGAGGTGGAGGGTTCAGTGCGCATCGGCGGAGCGCTCGCACACCCGACAATGCTTGCTGCTGTAACGATGGTCAGGACGAGTAGCGAACTTCCGCAATGATTCTTCTTCATTTCTGCCTCCTCTTCGTGGTGTGCCACTTGGGCGCCCCACATAGTTGATTAGCTTCCTAAGTAACCGAAGACTCTCCGCGTGGAACCCGCACGCATTCTCAACGCGCAGGCACCCAACGCCTTGAACTACTTGGTGGGTTTGATGATGGTGCCGCTATCGATGCTGACTGCCGTTTGTGCGCGTAATCTGCCATTGAGCGATGCGCTAATACTCAGGGTGATGACGGAGGTTCTTGCGCTTCCCAGTACCGGAGCGATCGAGCGGCGACAACGTCGGCAGCAGATTTCGCACGGTGGTTCTGGGGGGCGCTCTTCTATTGCTAGCCATGCTGCAAAATGCTTCACCTGACCGCCCCAGCGGATTTTGAGACTTCACGTCTGCAAGTGCAGTTGCGGTGCCACTCTGGGCAAATAGCTGCCATTTCAAGCGCTCGGTATCAATCGGGATGCCTCACGCTGTGATGCAGCGGAGGCGGTTCATTGAGTCGCTCAACGTTCGCCCAGTACTGCGGGCGGCCATAGTAGTCGTAGAGGCGCGTTTCGTATTCACGGTTAACGCCTGCGGTTGGATCCCATTCTGGGCAGCCCTTGATTGCCTCTCGAGATAGGTCGAGGTAGACTTCCTCCTTCGTCCAGCCGACATGGTTTGCCCAACGGGGCGCAACCAACACCTTCTTGCCGAGCCACCAGTTGCTCGTGTTGATCACCAGGTAGCGGACTTCCCAGGATTCGTCGTCAACGATGAAGTCTTCGACGTGGCCAACCTCTTCGTCGATTCCTTGGACGCGATACCCACGGATCTCGCTGGCGCTCCGCAAATGGGTATCGCCTAGCTTTGCTGAGGATTCGACTGGTGTTTCTCTCCACCTCTCGGCCGCAAGCAGTCCCGGATAGGCGCCCATCCCCCACAGCCCAGAGTAGCCCCAGTACGGTGCATAGCCATAGTGGCGGTAGTACTCACGCTCCTGAAGGCGAGACACAGGCTTCTCGGTATTTACGTTTGGGCTATCTTTGACTTTGCCCTTCGTCAACGTTAGATGAAGACGCCTATGATACCAATCGACTTGGCCGAAGGAAATGGGCGAGACCAGCACGTATCGTCCATCGAACAGGTCACTGGTGGAGAGCACCAGGTAGCGCACCGCCCAGTGCTCGTCGTCCAGAAGGAAGTTCACGGCAGTTCCGATGTCGCCATCAGTGGCCGTCACGGCATAGTTCTCGAGGTCCTTCAGACTCCGCAACATGAGCAATTCCTCCTCGCTTCAGCAGCGCGTTGGCTCGTTTCAAACTGAACCTCTTGCACGATTGGTGCCAGGGCTTCTCCTCCCACTCTTCTATCCATCGCAGCGCCAGTCCAACCACGGAGTTGGGAGCAGAGGTTTTCAGCAGGGACCACTCCGAACTACCGCGCCTTCACCGTTGCACGCTCCATTGTTGGTATGCTGCTCGGGCAAACGGAGAACTGGTTGGCAGTGTTGCTCGGACACCCCACTGCTATCATTCTTCAGAATCGAGATTCGCAAATTGCCGCCACGAGAAACTGAGGGCTTCGCAAACTGCCGCACGGATTGGGGTGCGACTGAGCACCACTGAGGAGTGGCCTTGGAGCGCGCCCGCAGTGGAGGAACGACACAAATGCGCCCCACTGGCCCTTGCGGCACGGGTGTTGCACTGCGCCGGCTCGACATGAATGAGACATCCATAAGCTCAGCGGCCGGCAAGGTTTGGCTGGGATCGAGGCGTAGCGTAGCATGCCCGCGCTGCGGTGACTCCGACACCCATCGGTCTCGTACGCGAGGCTTGTTGGCGTGGCTGCTAAGCCGCTTGACGGGCACGCGGACCTTCCGTTGCGAAGCTTGTACCCGGCAGTTTCTCGCATGGCGATAGTCGGCGTCCTCTCCTTGCGATACGACGCCATTGGTGAGTTCTCGAGAGCATGTCCGACAATGCGACGCCGCACATTTCAGCAACTACGTCCCTCAGTCATGCAAGCTGCGGGGATTGTCATCGTTCGAGATATACCTCTACGCGGCGATCGTTCGCCCAGGAGGCTTCGTCCGTTCCCGTTGCGTCCATGGAACCTCGTGAAGTCGTCGATACCCTGCTACCAATCATGGTCTCGGCGACCATGATTCCTTTCACGGTGTCGGCTCGCCTACCTGCTAGAGCAAGGTTGTAGTCTCCGGAACCGCGCGGATCGGCGTGTCCGACCAGAGTCATTTGTCGCCCTTTCAGTGGTCCTGAGACGAAGCAATCGGCGAGCGTCCTCAACATTCTTTTGTCACTTGCGACTACGCTTGCCGAATCGAAGGCAAAATGCGCATCGTCGTCAGACAATCCACAGGCCAAGCGAATATCCTGCGCGATACTGATGGTGCCGCGCGTCGCGTCGTCATCTGGTTTCTGATTGACGGTCCAAGCAGCTCGCTGGGTCGGAACTCCCGCGATTGGAAGCGAAGCCGGCGGAGCCGAAGCCTTCGCTCCACTGCAACCAAGGGCCGCAACTGTGGCTGATAGCACTGATAGCAGTAGCGCATACCGGGTAACCATGGGGAGCTCCTACAACGTTACAGATTGTGCATTGCTGCAGAATGCGAAAGCGCAGCGTCGCGGCCCCGGTTTCACACTCTGCCGTCTGAGGCTAGTGCTCTATTGACAGAGGTGAGAGTATGCAACACGTGTGCCCGGCCCCGAAACGTGCCGGTCCAAATATCGGTTGTGACCGGCATGCGTTTGGCAATCGCGAAGCTCGCGTGCTGTCGATGCACTCGAGGACAAAATGCGCTGAAGACTCCAGCGCGTCCATGCGGAAGCATTTGTTGCTGCCTTGAGGTGGCCAGAGACTGCGAGTGCCATTGGATTATTCGCGCTCGCTCGGGCCGCATTCGAGCAGATCCAAACTGGAGCTCCAGCCTGTGGGATGTCTTTGATGCAACGAAATAGCGCGTGCGATTACTGGCGTTCATGGTCATGCTTGAGCTCCAATGAAGGGTCAGATGCGGCTTACGTGCGAGCGGTGCAGCGGACAAGGGGTGCGGGCAGCTGAAATGAAGAGTTTCACTTACGAAGGCAGCGACCTACGGTGCCTCGCGTTTGTATCGAATTGCGTGACATGCGGTCACCGCTGGGAGGACCCAATGTATGACGGCGAGAATTCGAACCTTGTCGAGCAAGCTTGCAAGGCGGCTGCCCACTGACTGTCGAGTACTACGCTATTCGAATGAACGAGGCATGCCTTCGTCCCAGCATCCTTGGCAAAATGACGAAACTCTTGTGCACATTGCGAACTTCTCACGACGCCGTCCATAACCAACACAGCCGGTCGAGCCCAGCCGAAATCAGCCGAAACGGCTAGAAAACGTCAATACTGGTCCGGATTGCGATGGCGTGCGCTTCACTCGTGCTGAGTCGCTCGACTTCACGAGCTCCCGCTAATTTGAACCTCGCAGGGCATTGAGTTCGCAGTGATTGGCACGCGCCATGCTTGTTGGTGTGCGTGGTGCCCACGGCGTCCTGTCGTTGTCCCGGCCTTTGCTAAGTTCTGTGTCAGCCATACCTGCGCAGTAGGGGTCGGACAGTGGGACGCATCAGCACGGCTCATGCTCCAATCCCGCACCACAGAGGGTCGATCGAATGGCATTGCAGAACGGAAACAGCGGCGCCAGTGGCTCCAGCACAATTGGTCGCAAGCTCGGTTCCACGTTTGAGGAGTGGGAGCGGCGATGGAAGGTGCGATTCAGGCAACTGATCCCAAGTGGCCCCCATGCGCTGTTCCTGCTAGCCGTCGGTGCGCTGACGCTACTAGGAGCGTGGACGGCCTACTACGCAGTTCCGAGTGACTCGGTTGCTGTCGTTCAACGATTCGGCAAGTACCTCAAGGTCGTCCCCGCAGGGTTGCACTTCAAACTGCCCTTGGGCATCGACGTGGCGCAAACCGTTCCGGTTAAACGCCAACTGAAGCAGGAATTCGGCTTCGCCACCGCTGGTGCTACCGACCAGTTTCAGAGTCCTCATCCTCGCGACGGAAAGCGCGAAACCCAGATGGTTACTGGGGATCTGAACGCCGCGTTGGTTGAGTGGGTAGTTCAATATCGCATCTCGGATCCCGTCAAGTTTCTGTTCGAGGTACGCGAACCGAGTGAGACACTTCGCTATGTTTCGGAGTCCGTCATGCGGGAAGTTGTTGGCGACCGCACGGTGGACGAGGTGATTACCATCGGTCGACAGGAAATCGAGTCGGAAGCCTTGACCAAAATGCAGGCGCTTTCGACCAAGTATGTCATGGGGATCAGCATTGATCAGGTTCAGTTGAAGAACATCAACCCTCCCGAGCCGGTGCAAGAGTCATTCAACGAGGTCAACCAGGCGCAGCAAGAAAAGGAGAAGTTAATCAATGAGGCCCGGCGCGACTACAACAAAGTGATACCACTGGCCGAAGGCGAAAAGGATCAGAGGATTCGCGAAGCCGATGGCTATCGGCTGAAGCGAATCAACGAAGCGGAAGGCGACGTAGCAAGGTTTAGCGCATTGCTAGCAGAGTACACGAAGGCCCCAGAGGTCACCCGCCGTCGCATCTATGTCGAGACCATGCAAGACGTAATGCCGGGCTTGCGTTCCAAAGTAATAGTTGATGAGAAGCTGCGCGGCATCTTGCCGTTACTTAACCTCGATCTGGACAAGGGAGAACGGCCATGACCAAAATGAATAGCTTCGCACTCATGGCGACGCTGGGCATCGGAGTCTACCTCGTGATGAGTTCGGTTTACACGGTGAGCGAAGTCGAACAAATGATCATTACTCAGTTTGGTAGACCGATCGGCGCGCCTGTGAGGTCCGCTGGCATCAAGCTGAAGGTACCGTTCATCCAGGAGGTCAATTCCATCGAACGGCGGGTCCTCGAGTGGGACGGTAGTCCGTCGGACATGCCAACCAAGGACAAACTCTACATCTCGGTAGATCTCTTCGCGCGTTGGCGAATCACCGAGCCGCTTCAGTACTTCCTGCGACTCGGCGATGAGCGTAGCGCCCAGTCCCGCTTGGACGACATCTTTGGCAGCGAGACTCGCAACGCAGTCGCCAAGCATGAGTTGATCGAGATCATACGCACCACGAAGGACCGCGTGCCGTTGCGCGACGCTCAACTGACAGCTGCGGAAAAGAGCCAAGATATGGGCGCTTTGGTGCCGATTCAGAAGGGACGCCAACAGGTCGAGCGCGAAATATTTGCCTCAGCAGCCGAGAAGATTCGCATCTTTGGTATCGAACTGCTCGACATACGGTTCAAGCGAATCAACTACAACGAAAGTGTGCGTCCGAAAATCTACGATCGAATGGTCAGTGAGCGACGGCAGATTGCTGAACGTTACCTATCCGAAGGCAACGGCGAAGCCGCCAGAATTCGCGGCAACCGCGTGCGTGATCTGAACAAGATCGAATCCGAAGCCTACCGTCAAGTCGAGGAGATCCGTGGTGCCGCAGACGCCAAAGCCACCGAAATCTATGCGACTGCCTACAATCAGAGCAGGCAAGCAGTCGAATTTTACGAATTTACGCGGACGATGCAGTCGTACAAGGCGACCATCGCGAAGAACACGACACTGGTACTGTCCACGGATAGTGACCTCTTCAAGTTCTTGAAAGCCATGAATCCCATCAGCAAACGCTGACGATGCTTGCTCCAATGCGCAACGAGGCGCTATTGCGTACTCTGGCAGGGAACCCGGCGAAACGCGCGTGGCTTCGACAGATGGACGCTTTCATTCGTCGGCGGTAGTGGAAGGACGTCACTGTGGTCGGCAACGACGACTACAACCTTAGTGCGCTCTTGCTGCCGATCGTATACATCGCCGTAGAGTGCCCGAAGTTGGGTTGCTGAGGACCTATCCGCCGTTCGCAGAGCGTCGGCATTGGGTCTAGATCTCGAGAACTGCAGTCGGGGCATTTGACGGGTCGAATATCCTCGCTAGGTCATCGCGTTCTAGGGACTCATGCTCGAGAAGCATCGAGACCAAATCGTCGAACTGCTTGCGCCGTTCGGCGATGACGGCTGTCGCCTCGCTCAGCGCAAGCCCAAGGATTTGGCGCGCTTCTTCCTCGATGACTGAGATGGTTGCAGGGCTAGTGCCGCTCTCGGTAGCTATGCGTTGCCCGAGGAATGCATGCTCCGCATCGTGGTCGTAGTAGACAGGGCCGAGTTTCTGGCTCATTCCGTAATGCGCCACCATATGCGTCGCCAGTCTGGTAGCTTCCTTCAGGTCGTTTTCGGCTCCGGTTGAGATGCTTCCCAATACCAGACGTTCTGCTGAGTAACCAGCCATCAACACGCGGAGTCGTGCTTCTAGCTCGCCTTGGTCCATGATATGGCGGTCGCTGCTTGGACTTTGCTGCGTAACCCCGAGCGCCATGCCTCTGGGGATGATGCTCACTCGATTCGGCGGATCCGTTTCGGTCGAGAATCGCGCCACCAGAGCATGTCCGGATTCATGAATTGCCACTCGGTTCTTCTCTTTGGTGTCGAGCTTCGTGTCGCGCGGATCCCCGAGCACGATCTTGTCGAAAGCTGCAGAGAAATCCTCGGCCAAGATGTTGTCCCGCCCTTTGCGTGTCGCGGACAGTGCAGCTTCGTTGACCAGGTTCGCGAGGTCTGCGCCGGAGAATCCAACGGTATTCTCAGCGACGTGTTGTAGGTTCACGTCCGGACTGAGCGGCATCTCCTTGGAGTGTACCAAGAGGATCGCCTTGCGGGCAGCCAATTCCGGTCTATCGACGAGGATGCGGCGGTCGAATCGACCTGGTCGCAAGAGTGCTGGATCGAGTACGTCAGGACGATTTGTCGCTGCGATGACGACCACCAAATCGTTTCGCTCGAAACCATCCATTTCGGATAGGAGCTGATTGAGTGTCTGTTCGCGCTCGTCATTGCCTGCCCCGAGCCCCGAGCCCCGTGCACGGCCAACGGCATCGATCTCATCAATGAAGACAATGGCGGGGGCATTCTTCTTTGCTTCCTTGAATAGATCACGCACGCGGGCTGCCCCAAGACCTACGAACATCTCGATGAATTCGGACGCACTGATTGAATAGAACGGTACGCCGGACTCGCCGGCAACGGCGCGTGCCAATAGTGTCTTGCCCGTTCCTGGCGGACCTACGAGCAGAACGCCACGCGGAACTTTGCCACCAAGACGACGAAATCGTTCCGGCTCCTTAAGGAAGTTGACCAGTTCCTGCAAATCCGTCTTGGCCGCCTTCGATCCGGCAACGTCGTCAAACGTCGTCTTCACCGCGGTCGCCTTGTCGAACTTGCGACCTTTGTTGCCCATGAAGCTGGCAAACGGGCCGCCGGCGCCCAACATGCCTTTGGCGCGGCGAGACATCCAATACCAGGCGCCAAGTATCAAGACCCAAGGCAGCAGGGTTAGCGCGACTTGAACTCCGAAAGGTTGCTGTTGCGTCTTGATTTCGATGAGCACTTCCTTCTCGCGCAACAGGGGAAGTAAGCTTGAGTCATTGGGCGCTAGATTCGCATGAAAGTTCTGGACACTCTTGCCGTTGAGGGTTTCGGGAGCTTTGAGCTTTGCGTCCAGACCTTCGCCATCTAGGATGATTGAACCAAGCTTGCCCGTTTGTACCCAATTGTAGAAGACGGAATAGGGTACTGGTGCTTCCGAGATTGATGCCGCCGTGGATTTCCAAAGCCACATCGCGACGAGCATGACACCCAGAAGCACCACCATGCCCCCAGAGACCCGCGCGTCGGGTGGCGGAGTTTGCGGTCTAGTTGGATTGGGGAGCTCTGGCTTGACTGATGGCATACTGGAGTTTCTTGGGCGATCTCAAGGCGATGGTTCGCCTGAGGAACGCCAAAGCACAATCCAGACCAGGCAAGGGTGCGGCCAGATTTGTTCCGATGATGCATTTGTCCGTGGTCGTCCGCCATCGATCGGGGTTCGCACGTTCCGAGGGGGTTTTGCATATTGCGAATCCGAGGCGACCACATTGGAAGTTCTCTGCGGACGGTTCGATGGGGCGCTGCCTTGCAGGCGTGTCTCGCCAAGCGGGAATCAGGCCCGCCCTGGTGGAGTGAATACTACACACTCGCGGTCGCGGACATCGACGGTGTTGTCGGCAGGAAGGGTCTGCTCACCCTCGCGGCGGACGGGAAGCGGCAGTGTGGACTTCTCGATGCCCGCCAAGTTCACAGCGGGCAAGGTCTCGTCCCCGTGACCGATACTTCGAAGGACAAGCTCAAGACTGTGCGAAATTACGGGCAATTGTGTGCTCGTAAGGGGGGCCCTGCATTCCGAAAGAATGGCCTTTACTCCGCAAGATTGAATTGCATAAAGTACCAACCGACTACGGGTGTTTCAGGCCCCCGGGAAAGGCTGAGATGCGAACGCTACGGCTCAATGCGAAGGGTGACGACGTCAAGGTTTGGCAGATGTTCCTGCGCCGTCACGACTTCTACAAGGGTGAGGTCGACGGAAGCTTCGGGCCACGCACGGTTGAAGCGACACAGGCCTTTCAGCGCGCCAAGGAGCTCGGCGACGACGGAGTCGTGGGCAATCGAACGCTCGGCATGGCTATGCAGCTAGGTCTGGACATCGCGTCTGAAGATCCTCCGCTCCCGGGAGGCCCGAGAGACGGCGTCGCTTCCATCAGCGATGCGTGGGACCCTCCGATGCCGCCGAAGAATGCGGAGTTGGTCGTTGCGCAGGATCCGCGCGTGATTACCGGTCATCTTCCAGGTCATCTGCCGTGTCCAAGGAACCCGCCTCCACCTGTGGGCTGGGTATACTGGAAAGGCAACGTGCCGCATGCCGTGGGTGAACTTGCTGTCAAGGTAGAGTATGCGCCCGCTCAATTCCCGATGGGCTCCTTTGTGCAAGCCTTGATTGGCGGCCAGATCGTGGCGGCGCGGGTGGAGTGGCATGACTTCCAAGGAGCGACAGGCAAGCACGGGTGCTTCCGAGGTACGAGTCTGTTTCGTCCGATGGCAGCGGTTTGACCGAACCAGACTGCGATTCAGGCGATGACGCTTAGAAGAGTCCCACACAGTGTTTCGCACGAAGCGAAAGTTTCTGGCAGCGCTAGTCATGGTGCCGGACGGCGCTACGACCAGCCGCACAACTTTGGCGGTACCACGCTAGCATTGCGACGAAGGGATACGATCGGACAAGTCTCCGGCGTACGGGTGAGCCTATGGCTTTGAAGTTGGGATCCAAGGGTGAGACGGTGCGAGCAATTCAGGGAATGCTTAATTTCCTGGGCTCTCACGTGCGCAGTGAGTCGCCGGGGGAGGACGACTTCGTTCCAGTCAAGATCGACGGAGATTACGGCAAACGGACGCAGGCTGCTGTTGCCGCATTTCAGACAGAGCACGGGCTCTTGGCGGACGGAGTGGTCGGGCCCGTCACGCTCAAGGCGCTCGAGGATGAGTACCGAACCACCATGATGGCGCTTGCGTCGCCCGGTGTAGATAGCGTCGCCGAAGTGCCCAAGCGATTGACCTTTGAGCGAGTTCCCGCGGACGCCCACGGCCAGGGCTATTCGTCGCTGTGGCTCCGCTCGGACACGGCAGAGCGCTATCGCGCTGTTTGCGACGAAGCCAGCATCGTAGGGGCGAAGGTAACGTCATCTGGTGGTAGGCGGGACCTTCACGCACCGGTCAGCGCCGGGCGCAGTGCAACGTCCTTTCACTATACAGGCCGTGCGCTCGATCTTTACCTCTACGGCGGCATGGTCAATCCGGAAAAGGATCCGCACGTCATCGTCCAGGAGCCGGATCCGCTCCTTTACCGCGTTTACGCGCGCTGCGACGCTGCCCACGCGCAGGTCCATCAGCTGTCACGAGTCGTGACATACAAGAAGCGTACCGGCGTGCTTGCGACCGAGGGTGCATTCGTTGATCTTACGGCCCTGTTCGAGCGTCACGGCTTTCGTCGCATCCGAGCGCGTCCGAGCTTCGCCCAGGGTGGCTCGGAGATCGGTGCCGAATGGTGGCACTTTCAGGACGAGTCGAATCTCACCTCCGGTGTTACGACGTTTGGCGACGAGCTCCTCGCTGTGTATTCGCGCGCGACGCTCGAGTCGAGCCCGCCCTGGAAGTATCGTGACCACGTGTTCGGCGTGAACTGGGGCTGAGCCGTCTCAAAGCACATCCGCTGCAAGGGTCGATTACCGTGGTGCAGCCAACCAAGGCCTGGAGCATGCCTTCTCGATAGACATGCTGGGGCTGTTCGTTGCCCTATGCTATCTGGATGCAAGGGAAGGAGCGCCTGGCAAAGCGAAGTGGATGACGGCTGCAATGCCAGACTGGGTCACGCACTGGTGGGGTCAGTACTTCCGATGCTTTGAGCTTTGGCCATTGATCACGTCGGCCTTCGAGACTCCTTCTGGAGCAGCCGCTTCAAGACTGCAAAGAGCAACCCAGCGGCAACGAGGTAAGCTGACCAGAACCAGATACTGCGTGTACCAGAGCGACTTCGTTCGAGCGGTGACGCGCTGGGCGGCGAAAGTGTCGCGGGGAGTGCGGGAATGGCGAGCAGCCTTTCCGCCAATACGCTCAGATCGTACCTCGCGGCAACGACATCTGGATTGTCCGAGAGCAGAACTAGTGACTCCCCCGGCACAAATACAAAATCAATTCTCGCGCGCGAGACGATGCCGCGCGCTTCCGACAGGGAAATGGGAGGATTCTCGCCATTGTCCAGCTCGATCGCGAGCTCGTGCGTTTTGGGCGGTGTAAGTTCAAGAGTGAGTCGAGCCTCTGGTTCGTTTGGTCGCTTCTCCCAGCGTGCGGCGCCGAGCAAGCGGCGCCCGGTGGGGCCGCGATTGTCACGCTCCGTTTCGAATACCCGCACCTCGCGTTGGAACAGCGTGGGTGCGCTGGCGCTGAGCTCGATAGCTACGAGCAATTCGTTGGGTTCGAGCCCGTTCACCATCGCGGTGGTCATGGTGCCTAGGTTTTCCGCAGTGAGGTGAAGCGAGACGCTTGTGCGCGTTGGTTTGGTTTCGACGACGAACGGAACCTGGCGGCTATCGGCTGCTAGAAGTCGCGCCAGGTGCGCCTTCTGCGGGGTTATGCCCGGCAAATCGAGGTAAGCCACCGAGCCTTCCTGCGGCAAGGTTACGGCGCGTTGGCTGCGAAAGCTCGACGGTGTTAGGGTTGGGCCCCTCCCAATGATTGGCAATGGCGAGCGTGCTCCGCGATCCGTGGCCGCTCCGAGTTTCGCTGTCGCAAACTCTTTTGGCATGCCACGACTGAGTACCTCTTCGAGATCGTAGTGAGGCTGGCTGGCAGCGGGCGAGCCATAGAGGAGCCGCAGGGCGCCCGCTTCAGGTGCGAGAAAGACGATTCGTTTGGAGTCCACGACGACTCGGGCGCCAGTGAATTCGAGGAGACTTCCGGCGCGTTCGACCTCGACCTCGAGCCGGGCGCTTCGAAGTTCTGAAATGGGCACAGCGAGGGATTCGCCACCGTTTGCCAAACGCTCGATGCGGCCTTCACCGACCAAGTGCAGCGAGAGCTCGTCGCGAAATAGAATCGGCTCGAAGACGCGGACTTGGCGCGAGAATACCTGGTTTGTGACGTCGAAGACGATGCTCTTTGCTGTAAGATTGGTACGGCCCAAGTCGACGACATAGTTGCTTGTGGAGTCGTGGGTCAAAATGCGTGGCTCGAGCCTCACCGGGTATTCTTTCGTCGGCGCTCTTGCGGTGGGAGCTCGATCGAGCAAGACCGCCGTGGGCGTTACCGGTTCCGACAGACGATCGTCGAGGCACAGCCGCAAGTAGCGACGGTCGTTCGGCGCGAAGCGCAACCGCAGGCTCGACGCATTTTCGGTACGGAATATTGAACCACGGGCGATCTCGCGAAAAGTGGACCGATCATCGCCGGCTTCGAGTACGACGGGTTTGAGGAAGGGTGAGCCGCCCGAGATTTCGAAGGTGAGCGCCTCGATGGCACCTCGTGCATCCCCACGATCGACGAGCGCTCGCGTTTCGTGACCGGGGTTAACTTCCACGTCGATGAGGGACTGGCGTAGGACCGGCGTCACCAAGTGGTTCTCGACCGCGTAAGCGACCTCCCTGCCGCCAACCTCTTCGCCAGAAGCATACAAGCGTACGTCTCTCAGGTCAGGCGCGGTCGCGGACAGGACCTCGGGTGGCAGCTCGAGCACGGCGAAGCCAGGCTTTGACTCGACGGGACGCTCGTAGCGGAACTCTTCGTTGGCGGCTCCTAGGAGCAACGTTGCCGACAACACCATGAAGACGGTGGGGCCATAGCGGCGCAGGACCTTCGTCATGGGGTCTCCTTGGGCAAGATGTACCGCTGGGTGAGGTAGGAGACACCGAGAAGAGCGAGTGCCAGGCCAACGATTGAGCCTACGCGGTAGAGCGAGCCAAGCTCCCAGAGATCGTGCAAGAAGACCTTTCCAATCGTCAGTACGAGTACGAAGAGGGAGCCGATACGCACGGCACGCTTGCCGAGCAGAAGTCCGACAACCAAGAGCCCTATGCCAAAGGCGCCCCAAACCAGGGAATAGGTCATGTCTTCGGCGAGTCCGCCTCCGCCATTCCAGCGAAACGTGAGCGTTTGTCCCGACGAGAAATAGTCGGCAATCTCTACGTTGAGCAGCATGAACAAAAAAACCGTACCGAGAACTTCGAGCCCCGCTGAGAGGCGCAACCTGCGGGCCGCGGTTTCATGCTGGATGAGTCGCGCCGCCACGAAGAAGGCTCCGATCGGGACTCCGAACGTGTAGAGGTAGTGGTTCAAGAACGGCGTGGAAGCGCGCGGGTGGTAGAGCCAGACGGCGGGGTTGAAGAGGAGTCGAACAGCAACCCCCAACGCCAGTGCCAAAGCGAACCACAGTAGCCCTCGCTCGGGAACGCGCCGGTATAACCAACAGATCGCCATGACCTCGAGCGCCCAGCTCACGGTGAGCCACTCATTGCTCAAGAGAATTGGGACCGACGCAGTCAAGAACGTGAGCGCGCCGCCACCCAAGAGGGCCCGCAGTCGCTGCGGGCTAATGGAATCCGTTGACCAATTGCGCACGATCGTCAACATCAGGACCGAAAGAGCTGCTGCAGCGAGGGCCAACATGCCAAGAATCGGACGTCCCCATTGGGACGCGATACAGGCGTAGAGGACTAGATAGTGTGCTGGCAGGGCGAGGGTCGCTCCAATCCAAGCTGTGGCGTCCGGACGCAAACGCTGGTGAGCGAGTGGCAAAGCGTAGAAGAAGAGGCCAGAAACGATCAGAGCGATCGCGGTCAGTTGGTTCAGCGTCACCGAATCGTACCAGCCGCTTCCGGTCAACGACGCGAGCATGACCAATTGGGCGAGGACAAGCGGGACTCCGCGTGCAGCGAGCGCCCCCACCGCGACCAATAGCAGGGCATGAAACGAGACGAAGAGCAGACCAACGGCAAACGAGCCTTCGAGCCGTGCCATGCGCGCGGCAATACTGAGTGGTGCCACGCCGACCAACACTACGAGTAGGGCTGGGTAGAGCGATTTTGCTTCGTTGTCGCGCCGTCGCCACAGCCAGACAGCAAAATAGGCGCTCGGTACCAGGGCCATGCTGAAGAACGTCAGGGGTTCATGGCTACGGAGCAGCGGCGCGTCTAGGCGTGCGAGCCACGTAAGCACGGTGAGGCCAGCAGCGACCGGCCCAAGTGGAAGTGAATCACGTTTAGCAACGAACCAGGTCAGGGCAGAAACCGCGATGAGATGCAGGGCGAGCGCAAATGGCGGCAACGCCAACGCATGGTCGACACCGATCCCGAGAGCGGCCAAGAGGGGGACGAAGACGGTGGCTACTCCGAGTGCCAGTTCGAAAGCCGAGGCATGCCGTTCGCGAACCCGCAGACGCGACAGCGCGTAGATCGCGACGACGAAGGTGAAGGCGAAGAGAGCATAGGCGGAACGCGGGGCGTCGAGGAATTTCGCGCTCCAGCCGAGAAACAAAAAGCTTGCGCCCAGCAAGCCAAGGAGTTCCAACGATGGCCAGCCCTGGCGGCTCGAGACGTAGACGATGCCCGCGGAGAGCGCAGCGACGTAAAGGAACAGCGATAGTGGGCGATCTTCGCCCGTTGAGAGCAAGTAGGGCGTCGTCATCCCGCCGAGCAAACCCAGCAACGCAACGAAGTAGGCATTCTGCCGTACCGCCATCAGGCCCGCGGTGAGCGTGACCAGCGCCATACCGCCAAAGGCTGGCGCTACGCCGACGAGGCCGTAGAGGCCGTGGGCGGCATACAAGGCTGCGTACAAGATTGCCACACCAGCCCCGCATAAGGCGTTCCCAGCCAGTGGCGTGCGTGCACGCAACCGATCGCCTCCGAATAGGGCAAGCGCGCCGAATAGCAATCCAGACGCAACGCGCAGCTCGGGAGAGACCAGATTCTGTTGGATCGAGAACTGAAGAAATAGCGCCGCTGCCAAGAACAACGCACCCCCACCGAGCCACGCGAAGAGCCGAACCCCGACGAGCCGCTCCCAGTCGAAGCCAGGCACTGATTGCTTGGGCATATCGCGCGAATAGGGCGAGCGAAATGGGGGCGAAGCTGCCACAGGAGCGGTAGGCGCGTTCACTGCAGGTGATGCTGTCGGTAGCGAAGCGACTTGGGCGGGCGGAGAATCCGCGCTTTCGGTTTGGGTTTCAAGCATCGCGGCGACGTCGGGATTCGAACGGCCCTCGCTCGATGGTGTCGATACGGGGACGTCCAAGGACGGCGAAGTTGCCTCGGCGCTCGACGCGGTTTCGAGCGAAGCCGAAACGCCGGACTCTGGAGTCAGGGCTTCCGCGGAGGGTTGCGTCGGGTGGCTCGCTGGGGCTTGTGGAGCTGCGACTTGGCCCTGAAAGTGCACGACCCAAGCCGTGAGACGTGCGTCCACTTCGGCGGCGCGGCGCTCTGCCTGCTCGGCGCGGTGCTCTGCGAAAGAGAGGATTGCTTCGAACTGCTTGGCTCGACGATTGGCCGAGTGTGCCATTGACAGGGCAACGAACGGCACGATGAAGACGCTGCCTACCAGCAAGAGCCCGACTAACGCGAAGATTGCTTCCACCAGCGCACCTTGGGCATTCAGCATAGCGTGGGAACTTGCACGAAGGCCATCCTGAGCGCGGCCGCACGGCTCGAGGGCACTTTCCCCCGGCGTCACCGTCAGCCCGGCGGGGCAGCCGGGTCCTGGATCAGAAGCGGCGCAATCCGTTTACCTCCGCTTGGCCAGCCCGAGCTAGCCTTTACGCTATGGTTCGAGCGGAGCGCGTTCCTGGCGAAACGACAGTGTTCATCGTGAGTGGAGGTCCTGGCTCAACGGGCGGTCTCTTGCTCGACACACTACTCGCGCAGTTTCCCGAGAGTCGAGTCAAGGTCACCTACTACAAGGACATCCGAACATTCGAACAACTGGACGACGTCCTCGACCAGGCGCAGGTCGTCAACGCACTCGTCATCCACAGCTTGGTCGAAACCCAGATGCGTGCGCGAATCGCGAGTCGGGCCATCGAATTGCACCTGGAGACCCACGACGTGTTTGGCGACCTCATCGCCAAGCTGGAGCACCGTTTGGATGAGCAGGCCCTAGGTATTCCTGGACGGTACTGGCAACTTCGCCGGGATTACTACGAACGCATCGAAGCCATCGAATTTACGATCGGGCACGACGACAGTCAGAACCTTCATAGTGTTCTGGGGGCAGAGATCGTCCTTGTTGGCGTTTCGCGTTCCGGAAAGACTCCGCTCAGCATCTACCTTGCCATGCAGGGTTGGAAGACCGCCAACGTATCGTACCTGCCCAATATCGCATGGCCGGAAGAACTGCAGCAGGTCGAACACGGCAGGATTGTCGGGCTTGTCATCGATCAAGAACGACTCATGGCGCACCGTCAGCAGCGCTCGGAGGAAGTGGGCCTCCCGCGCACGACGGCATATAGCAGCGAGGAATCGGTGTTCAATGAGCTAGAAGCCATGCGTGCCGAATTCCGTCGTCACCGAATTCCCATGATTGACGTTACCGAGAAGCCAATCGAAACGACGGCGCAAGAGGTGATCCAACTCGTCACTCGTGCGCTCGGTCCTGGCGCGCGACGTCAGTAGCTACCACCGCATCATCGAATACGTCAGGGTTTCTACTTCAGGTACTTTTTGGGATCGGCCTTGAACGAATCAGCGCAAGAGGGGCAGCAGAAGTAGTAGGTCTTGCCCTCGTACTCGGCCTTGGGCGAAGAGTCGGCAATGACGAACTCCTCGCCACTGACCAGGCACTTTGCCTTATCGCCAACCTTCGGTGAAGCAGCTGAAGGTTGATTCGCAGCCGGCGCGACTGCCGCCACGGAGGCGACTGTCGGGTCCTGTTGCGGAGCTCCACGCGTGCAGGCGAGTACCGAGGACGTGCAAATGGCTAGGAGAATGATTGTGCGGCGCATCCCCGAGAAAATAGTGCTCTCTCCCTCGGTTGGCAAGCCAGGACCTAAGGGCATACGGGGCCGCCGCGGGTCTTTCTGCCGCCAGGGGATACCGACACCGCGATTGGGACCTAGGATTCTTTGATGACCTCGCTGCGGATTGACATCTGGTCCGACGTCGCTTGCCCCTGGTGTTACATCGGCAAGCGCCGTCTCGAGACCGCCCTTTTTACATTTGCTCAGCGCGACTTGGTTCAAGTCCATTGGCGAGCTTTCGAACTCAATCCCACGGCAACGCGCGAGAGCGATGAAGGGCGCTACGCGGAGCGGCTCGCGAAGAAGTACGGCACTAGCGTGGTTGAGGCCGAGAAAATGATAGAACGGGTCCTATACACCGCCAAGGCAGAAGGGTTGGCTTTCGACTACAAGGTGATTCGCCCTGGAAACACCTTCGACGCCCACCGGCTCATCCACTTTGCAGGGCTGAGGGGGCGCCAAGATGCCGTCAAGGAGCGCTTCTTTCGCGGCTACCTTTGTGAAGGAGCGGCCATTGGTCTTCCTGACGCATTGCTTCGGTTGGCTGTGGAGGCGGGGCTGCCATCAGAACTTGTGAGGTCGGTTTTGGATGGTGACGCCTACGCCGGTGAGGTTCGGGCAGACGAGAGCGAAGCGCGTGCGCTTGGGATATCGGGTGTCCCATTTTTCGTTATCGCCGGGCGCTTGGGCGTTTCCGGTGCGCAGCCTGCCGAAGTGCTTCGAGCAGCTATGGAGCAAGCCATTGCAGAGACAATGAGCCGAGCCGCAGCGAATGCCGAAACCCGCAGCACCGGTGCCGTTGAAGGCCCAGCGCTGCGGGTTGAAGCAGACTAACAATCCAGTTTACGGGAGCGCGCTCAGCGTGACGTCATCGACATAGAGGTCACCGGAGTCTGCACCCACGAACAGCTGGAGCTTCTCCACGGTGGTGCAGGTAGTGAGGTCTACCGTGCCGGTGACTTGCTGCCAGACGCCGTTGCTCACGGTAGCGCCGGCAAGCCAGGGATAGGTGTCGCTTCCAGTTCCGTTGCAGCTTTGGACGGTCTGGAATTTCACCGCACCCGAACCTGTGGCGAGGCTGCCCACCGAGACCCAGGCCGTCGCCTGGTAGCGCTTGCCGGCGGTGACCAATGGTTTGATGTCGCGAGCAATGGCTCCGTACTGTTGCATGCCAGTGCCCTTCAAGCTCTGCAGGCCAGCGTGTGCAGAGCTGGTGGCCACGCCGAGGCTGGCTTGGCCCCAGCCGCCCCACGCGCCCTGTCCGGATTCGAAGGTGCCGTCAGGGATGAGGTTGGACGCGCCACCGCTGTTGTCCAGCACTTGGACGTCATCGACGTAAAGGTCGGCACCCGCGCCGCCTTCGACCCAGAACATGAGCTTCGTGAGCGTGCAGTTTGGCACAGCGACCGTGCCAGATATCTTCACCCAGTTGGTGTCGTCAGCCACGGTGACCGGGCCTCCAATCCAGCTATAGGCGGTACTGGCAACGCCGGCCGCGTCCACGCAGGTGGCCGCTTGGGTCACATTGATGGCTTTGCTCGTGCCATCGGGACTATCGATCGAAACCCAAAGACTGAATGGATAGTTCATCCCCTTCTTGACGACGCTCGTCAGATCGGTCTGTGCGGGCGAGTTGCTGGTGCGGCCTGAGAGCAAGAGGCTCTTCGTGCCGCCGTGAACGCGTGCCGTTGTTGCCGCCATGGTAGCTCCACCCCAGGTAGACCAACCAGTGGTGCCGGATTCGAACGTACCGTTGTTGACGATGTTGGCAGTGGTCTGTTGTCGGACCGAAACGTGATCGATGTAAAGATCAACATTGGCGCCGGGGCCCTCGAGCCACATGGCCACGTTTGCCAGCGGGCAATCAGGGACTGCGATGTCGCCAGTGAACTCGACCCAGGTGCCGTCCAGAATGGTCGGTGAATTGCTCCAGCCGCCGAGGCGCCCGTAGGTGGTTGTCCCACCGGTGCATTGTATGGCAGTGGTCACGTAGGCGGTGGCGGATGCTGCTCCACCTATGGTTGCCCAGAGGCTTGCCTTGTAGGTCTTGCCGGGAACCACGAGGCTCGTCATGGTCTCGACGAGCGGGCTGTTGCCCGGGCGAGCCGTCATGGCTAGGCCGTGAGTACCGCTGACCGCGCGGGCAGTCGTGTTTGCAATGGTGCCTGCGCCCCAGGACCACCAGCCGTCCTTGGTTCCCGACTCGAAGTCGTTGTCGGCGATGAGGTTCGGTCCAAAGCCTAACGGCGCAGAGAACTTGATGTTGTCCACGTTGGCGCCACCACCATTGAAGCGAATGAGCACGGGTTGCGACCCGCTCAATGGTGCCCAGGGGATCGAGACGGTCTTCATCGTCGACCAACCGCCAGTGGGAGCGAGCGGCACTGTAGCGACGGGCGCGTTGCTGAGGCTTCCCAAATGGACGGTCAGGTTGATCGGACTCGTGCTGCCCAGGGCATAATCCACACTGAGTGTGTTCCAGTTGTTGTTGAACACGACTTGGTTGAAGCTCAGCCAGGCCCCATCACTCGCATAGGCAACCACATTTCCAGCTGGCTGCAGCGCGTTGGCCGAATCGTAGTCCTCAGCCTCAAGCGCGATGCCATTGACGTCGCCGGTACGCGGTGGTGGCACGTAGGTCGGAACCGGGCAATCGGTGCCGCCGGCCTTGTAGCACTCAATCCAAGTGAGTGCGGGACGTAGACTGCCATCCGTGCGGACGAGGTACGCGTCGGTGCGCCACATGTTACCTTGGAGGTAGCCCCAATGAGTCACGCCCAGGACTGACGGGTTCGACCAGAACGTCGAGAAGACATCCCGCATGCGGTTGGCTTGACGCGCATCGTCTGCGAAATTGATATCGAGCTCCGAGATATAGATTGGAAGGCCCGTTGCAGCCAAAGCGCCGAGATTCGAGGCGAGGTCGGGTATTTCGGGGATGCGCTCGAAGAAGTGCCCTTGCTCGCCGATTCCGTCGATTAGACCGCGGTCTTTGAGCAGATTGATCAAGGTCAGATAGCTTTGGGTCGCACTTGCTGACGACAGAATGGAGTAGTCATTCAAGAGGAGCTCGGACTTCGGGAAATGCGCGCGCGCCATCTCGAACGCCTTGATCATCCAATCCCAGCCCGTTGTGCCAGCGCCACCGAGAGCTGCGGCGTATTGCGGCGGAGCGTGCAGCGGCTCGTTTACCACGTCGATGAGATCAACATCGGGATAGCGCGCCGCTAGAGCGGTCATCCACTCCTCGATCTGCGCGAGCTGCTGGTCGGCAGTTAGGCTAGCGAGCCAGGTCGGCTGCTGCTGACCCCAGACAAGCGTGTGGAGCTTGAAGGGGATGTGGTTGTCCTTTGCGAATTTGTACGCGACGTCGAGATCGGCAAAGTTCATCTGGTCTTGAACTGCCTCGACGGAACCCCACTTGCCCGCGTTGCCGGGGGTGACCTGATTGAAGTGGGCCAGAAGTCCCGCGTAATCCGCAGGGGTCACCGTTGCCGTGCCAAAGAACTTGTTTCCAATTCCAGTGAGCACGCTCTTCGTCCCGGAGGTCGCCGTGTTGCCCGACATGTCGTACGCGGTGGCGGTATACCGATGACGACCATTCTCGCTCGCGCCAATGGGCACGTCGAGCGTGTAGGGCGCAGTAGTATCGGTCGCAATCGCCAGACCATCGCGCAAGAAGACCACCTTCTTGACCGCGACGTTGTCACTGGCAGTTGCCGTCAGCGTCAAGGTTCCGCTCGCTGTGTAGAAGCTGCCGCTCGCAGCCATGCTCACTGTCGGCGCAACTTTGTCGCAGATAACGCCGTTGATCGAGATGACGTAGGGCGTAATGCTCTCGTACGCATCGCGACTCATGAATTCGATGAAATAGGACCGACCGTGACGGATGTTGAGCCGGTGTCCCCAGGGCTGATGGTGACGCCTTTCTTCTGGCGTGAACAGGTATCCGCCTTCGACCGGTTCGCACTCGGCGTTTAGGCACATTCTGGGGGTAGCGCCATGAAGATCGGCAAATACCTCGAAGTCGGTCCCCACATCGCCCGAGACGTTTTCGAGCTCAAGCATGCCGAAGAAACCATCTCGATGCCAGCGCGAGTGGTAGGTCGCGGTCACCTGGTAGCCGCAGCTGTCAGCCAGTGCTGCTGCAGTTCCGGCGTCTGGTGGGGACTCATGGGTGCAAGCCTGGGTGGCTTTCGCAGTTTCGTCGTCAGTCTGGGAAGTGCCGCTGCAGCCCAGTGTTGCATACGCTGCGCTGAGCAAAGCCACTTGGCTGACTCGGCGCAACGGATTTGCCCCCAAGAGTGTCGAACTCCAACGAGTCTGTCTTCGGTTCATGGATGCTCCGAAAGGGTTAAAGATGTGACTATGTGCGATTCGGAGCTTGCAGGCGGCGCGGGTGGATCTTATGAATCAAGAGCGAGCACGAGGATGACTACTTCGCAAGTGCTGCCGGCGCGTCGCAAGCCCAGCGTTCATCAACATAACAAAAAATTAAGCGCACGAGATGTGAAAATCGTTTCCTCAAGTACGTTTGCGCATCGAGCGCATCGAGTGCACAAAGAGAGAAATTGCTGCAACACGGTTAGGCTCGATGATTTGCAATGCCTACACACAACCGCTTTGAGGCGTTCAACGTGTTGCGCAGACGCCCATGCACTAGTTGTGCAAACTACGCGGTGGTCAAGGTGCGCGGAGGATTCCCTACATCGGCCGCGTCGAGCGCAGCAAGACCCTCAGTGCACCGAGGCTCAGTCAGGGCTAGCTAAATGGTCCTGGGGAGTTCCAAGGCATGGAACTCGATGTCAGGGTCAGAGGCCTTCCGTGATCGGCCCTATGCGATGTGGAATGTCAACAAGACGCCTGCTCAACGCTAGTCGAGGAGTTTCCTTGCCGCGGCCCCTGTCTTCATCAGTCCACTGACGGCGACGTACGCCTCGGACCATGCCGCCGCTAGCTGCGGTGTCCATACCGAATCGTCGATGTCAGCGAGCGTTGCCAATAGACACTCTCCAAACCAATCGTACATCTCATCGGTTACGCCATAGCTTGCGTGTCTCGCGCCGTATTTCTTGAGTGCTTCTTCGAGCCACGACGCGTCATCGAGGTGATCCAAAATAGCGACCAAAGCCTGATACAGCATCGCGTGTTGCTTTTGCGACGCGGCAGCGCCAAATAGGCTACGCAGCTGCGGATACCGAGTGAGCAGTTTGGTGTAGAAGCGCGCGACGAAATTGGGGTCACGGCTGTCCACCATCTCGAAGCTCGTTCGTAGAATCTCGACGTTCATGGCAGTGTTGACCGAAAGCGGTTGAAACGCGCTTGGGTTCATTAACCTGGTGCAGCGCTTGTCGACATGTACCGCACCAACCATAAGCGGTCCATTCAAGCTTGCAGAGGGGGCTTGGGGCCAAGGTGTGGTGCGTTACCCCTGGGTGGTGTCACATCTAGCTGTCAGCGTAAGCCTCGACTAGGAAGTCATCGTCATCGGGCAGTAAGGTGACGCGTAGGCGATTTGGGTGACAGCAAATGGGACAGTCTTCGATGTATTCTTGACGCTCGCCGCCACCAGGATCGGGATCGGTATCGATTCGAGTTCCGCAATGGGGGCATTGATACTCGGACGCCATGCACTACCACGTAGGACGGCGTAGGCGTTCCAACCAGCCTTGGGCAGAGTTTCATAGCGGCGCCGAAAGTCACTTGGCAAAGGAGCGGGAAGGCTCGACATTCGGTCGGTGATGGTTCCTCGAATGATCTATGGCACGGCGTGGAAAGAGGATCGAACGGAGGTGCTAACGAAAACGGCACTTCGCGCGGGATTTCGGGCGATTGATACGGCCAATCAGCGCAAGCATTACTTCGAAGGCGCAGTGGGCAATGCCCTGACCGGGGTGCAGAAGACGTTACCGCCGATTCTGCGTGACCAGGTATTCCTGCAGTCCAAGTTCACGTTTAGCGGGGGCCAAGACCACCGCTTGCCCTACGACAAGGCCGCGCCAGTCGCGGCACAAGTCGCACAGTCTTTCGAGTCCTCTCTCGAACACTTGCATACGGATTACTTGGATTCGTACTTGCTACATGGACCAGCGTCACGGTATGGCCTTTCGTTTGAGGATTGGCAGGCGTGGCGTGCCATGGAAGCGTTGGCGAAACAGGGCAGGGTGCGCCTACTTGGGGTGAGCAACATGACCTTGGCTCAGCTCGAGCTACTCTGTGCTGGTGCCAAGGTGCAACCGGCAGTGGTCCAGAACCGTTGCTACGCGAGCGACTTCTGGGACGGAGCCGTTCGGGAATTCTGTGGCGCACGCGGCATTCTCTATCAAGGGTTCTCGTTGTTGACCGCCAATCGGCAGCTCTTGGGCTCGCCCGTCATCCGGACCTTGCAGCAACGCACGGGACGCAGCAAAGAAGAGCTAGTCTTTGCCTTCGCGACGCAAATCGGGATCTGTGTGCTTACAGGAACCTCTCAAGAAGCACACATGCAGCTCGATCTAGCGGCATTGGACCTGCGCTTCGCACAGTCGGACCTGGCCGCGATCGAGACTATCGCGGGGGCTTAACAACGAGATACAAAGCCTCCCAACGACCACGCACTCCGCTACCCCTCTGTACCAACCAACCGGGCAATGTCATCGCCAACAATCGAGGCAACTCCTGCAATTGACACCGATTCTGGTCAAGCGCAAACTGCCAAGAGACTATAGAATCGTCACGGTTTTGCGCACCGTGATGTTGCTTCCGGAGAACGCCGGAACCGTGGCACTGCGCATGATCGTGGCAATGCAGCTGCCCGTTGGGGTTCCTACGAATGGCGGCCCAGCGATGTTGGCTGTCGTGACGCGCCCACTTGGCGCAAAGGTCACTGTTACTCGTGCGACCCCACTTGGGTCAGTCGGTTGACGACAGGAGCTTGCCCGCTGGGCTGCGCTCTCCAAAGCGCCAGCAGCTGCTTCGGAGTCGAACGTTGGGCCATCGGACTCGTCTTCTTCTGCGGCTGCAGCCTTTGCGCCTGGTGCCTTGAGTGTCGATGAAGCCGAGCGACGCGTGGAGTCAGTGTCAGTTGCATCATCGTTTGTGCCGGCGGATTCCGTTTCGGCAACCGCCGTGGTGCGAGCCATGCCACGAACCCTGGTCGCGTCTGTGGACTTTCGAGTCGCGGCAGTTGATGCGGTCGATTGGTCACCGCGCTTCGAGTCTTCGGCAAGGGCTGGTTCTGCCGCAGCGGCTGAGGAGGTCGGCAAAGCCGCCGGCTCGGCAGCACTCGGCGACCCTGTGGCGCTGGGGATTTGCGCGGCAAAAGTGTTCGACGAAAGCTTCCTGTCCGCTTCGATCGCGGCGGTTGGTCTGCCGCGACCGCTCGACGTTGTGTTGCCGTACATGAGAAACACAAGCCCGCCGGCGACCGCGATACCAAGACCCAGACCAAGAATTGGAAAGAGGATTGCCCCCTTGCGCCTCGGTGACAAGCCTGGATGCTGTAGCGCCAGGTCGCTGTTCCGTTGTGCGATCGTCGTCGGACTCAGGCTGGCGATCGCTCCATTGGGGTCTCGCAGCTCGACCGTTGGAGGCGCATTCGCAATCGCCCCGTCGGGGTCTCGCAGCTCGACCGTTGGAGGCGCATTCGCAATCGCCCCATCGCGGTCTCGCAGCTCGACCGTTGGAGGCGCATTCGCAATCGCCTCCTTGCTGTCGTGCAGTTCGACCGCTTGAGGTGGGCAATGGATTGGCTCGTTGGCGTCCACGCTCTGACTCGGACGCAGTCTGAGATCCTCGACGCGTCGGATCCGCGTCGTGTAGTCCTCGTCGTCCTCGCTTGGCAGTTTCTGACGAGTCGGCACCGGCGGTTTCCGCGGTGACGTCGGAGGTTCGAGCTTGGGGGCAGCGGCTACATCCAATTCAGCTGAGCCACGCACAACCCTCGTTGGTTCATTATCATCGTCGGCGTTGGTCGCTGAACTCGGCATGGATTTGCCGCCCGGCACCCAGTCTACCAATGTCGTTCGACTGGCCTTACTGGTTGAAGAATTGCCTGTCGCGCTGGTTACGACGGTTGTTTCGCTCGCTACAGCGCGCAATCGCGCACCGCACTCCGGACAATAGCAGATTGGATCCGAGCTCGTGTCGGCAATGGGAACGGGTGCACTCTCGAGTTTCATGACTGCCTTGGCTAGGGCCGTTGGGTCACTGGTATGGTTATCCCCGTTCACCTGGCGAACCGTGGATCCGTCCCGCGCGATACGCAAGGGCGCGCCTCGGCCAGACAGCGATGGACGAGCTCAATTCCGCCCAGACTGGCACTCCTTTGCCCTTGGCGTCGCACCTTCGGCCGGAGAAATGGTGTTGATGAGTATCAACAGTTCGGACCGGAATTCACGACCGACTGACCACTCCGGGCGCAGTTCCCTTGCCCCTCGAGCGCAGATGCCCGATCAGCGGCTCGCTGTCCGGAGCATGCTATTCGAGATCATGCTCTGGCTCGAACCTCAGACCGAACGACTGCGTCTCCGCCACATCGCGTCGTTCTCCGCGAGAGTTGGCGTCGTGCGGCAAGCTGTCGGGCTCTTGCCATAGGTGAGTGAGTTGTTTTGTAGTTAACGCTCTTAGAACTGCGCAGCGTTCGCAGTCATCTCTACTGGTTTGGTCTTAGAGGCAGCGGCGACACAAGGATCCACCGGCGGTTTTCGCGCATTTTGCTAAATCCGGCAAAGAATCAAGTCCTAAGACACAAATCGACATAGGCATTCTTTGACGTGGTGATTCGTCTAACCTTCCGGTCGACGTGACATGTAGAGGACCATCGTCTTCTTGCCGTTGGCTTCCACGAGTTGTTCGGACTTCATTTTCGGCAGCGCACTGGCTAACTGTGCCAGCACGGGAACGAGCTTGTCGGAGATCGGTTCCGACGGCTCGTCATCGGACAGTTCCAAGCGACAAGTGCGAGAACGACAATCCAAGTTGCGCAATTGCGCGGACATCGACTGATCGGCTTGGAACGCCCGATGCACCGTTGTCGTTACTTCGGCAGACCAACTCGGATCTCTTGCTTCGTCATGAAATGACGCTTCGACCTCAGACATGACGCCATGCCATTCATCCTTCTGACGCTCAATTTCTTTCGCATCTAGGGGCACGTCCTTGCGACTATCTGAGTCCTGGACCGGAGCTCCGCTGCCGACGTTCGCCAGTGGGGAATGCCGATCCTTTCGCAACTCGGCAACTTCTGCCCTCAGAATTGCCACTTGCTGCATTAGCTCAAGCGCAGTACGCCTGAAGTCTCCTTCGTCAGCGCTATTGAAGTCGCTGCTGACCGAACTAGCTCCGCTGGTCGAAGGAGCGCTGGGTTTTTGCGCTGCCCATCCACCCAGCCAAGCGAATCCTCCCAGAGTCAGTAGTCCGGCAGCGGTCAATGACACAAGCAGGTACTTCATTGAAATAGTCCTTCCTTCAGACTTGCTGAGACGTGGCGCACACGCCGAAGCTAACGCAGCCGAAGCGACGAGCCCCGGCTGCGCGAGCACTCGGCCTTGTGTGCCTAATGCCTATGGATTGACTGAATACGCAAACACGCGGGCTGTACCATTCGGGGGCAGCGAACAGTAGGCAGCGAGGTTTGCGTAGGCCGTAAGATTTGTCAACGTGACGGAATCGAAGCGATAGCCTGATGTGCCAGCTGCAATTGTAATGGTATCTGAATCCTGAAGCGTTCCGTCGTAGTTGCGGCCGTAAATGTAGCAGGTGAGGCTAGTCGTGGTGTTCGTTAGGTAGGCAAAAATGTAGACTGTCTGGGATGCGCCTTCGTTTCGAACCAAACCGCCCGAAACGGCTTTGTACAGCGAAGTATGGGTATTGTAGACACCCGTGGAATACGAGTAGCTAATGTAGGATGAGTCCGCGCCGGAATAGGGATTGAAGTCCCCCACAGCGTTCTGATTCAGGTGGAGAGCAGCGGCAGGTCCACTGATTGTGGCTGCAGCAATTGCCAAACTGGAGGTCAATAGAGCTAGCTTCTTCATGTGAATTTATCCTTGTTTTGAAGTGGCTTGCGTTGGCGTGTCTTCGCGAAGTCGCACCGTCGAAGCCGGTAGCCGCGCTGCTTACGCGACCAACACGACAACAGACGTGCCTCTTCGGTAGATACCCTCGAGCGGTAGTCAAACGCATAAAGATAGTACGTGCAACCCAGATTGTGGCGAGAAAGTCAATTGCACCGATCAACGCAGGAATTCGGAAAATTCCTTGAAATTCGAGGGTGAGTAGCGCCCCACTCGCCCTGCTTCCAGAGACCAAGGGATACTTTGCGTGCTGACTCACCACATGGCGAGGACAATCCATCCGATCCTCGCCGAATGGAGTGCCAATTGATGCGCCTCCCCCTCACTTTCTGCACAGCTGCATCAAGTCAGAAAGTCTGCCGCCCATCCACGCCTTCGCGGTGCACTGATGTCAGCGCATACGGTTCATTTTGCGACGCCTTTACCAAGATGGAGAAACGTCACGGGACATGCCATCAGGCGATGGACACTCGGTGCTACGTAACTCCAAGCGGTAACCTTTGCCGCGGACATTGGCGATGGTCCAGCCCCAGGGAAGGAGCTTGCAGCGCAACGTCGAAATATGCTCGTAGAGCAGTTTGGGATTGGCACTGTTGCGGCCCCAGAGCTGTTGCAGGATGGTGACTTGAGACACGAGGCGCCCAGGCTCATCGCTGAGCAGCTGCAGCAGACGGTGTTCGAAGCGTGTCAGCGCCGGCTCCACGTCGCGCAACGACGAGCACAGTCGCGCCTCGCCCGAACGACCAAAATTCGGAGATTCTGACGATTCGGATCGGTGCAGGCTTCGGCGGATGGCACGTCGTACTTTGGCTTCGACGACGACCAGATCCGTGAACTTGGCGAAGTAGTCGTCTGCACCCGCCTCATAGGCTAGGACCACATCGACACCCACGTCCTTCTTGGCACACACGAGAAGAACGCGTTGTCCAGCCGCCGAACGGATGGACTGAAGCTGCCGAAGCGGATTGGGCATAGCGTCCAAGTCGATCAACATCGCATCGAACTTCGGCGATTCGGCAAGCTCGACCGAGGCAGAGTTCGTGTCGATTACCTTGCAGTCGATTTCGCAACCGCGCAGGTGGGCCTCAAGCCGCAGTGCGAATTCCTCGTCCGCTGTTACTAGGTGTAGTTTTCCAAACATGAGCTCCCCCGAGCAATTGGCCAACAGTGCTCAATCGGCTCGACGTTAGATAGTCTGGCGTTGCAGAACCAATCAGCACTGAATCAATCGGGCTGTCCAATCCACAATCTACCTTGTACCTGACGGAGAACTTACTCGAAAGATCTCAGCGAGACAAGTGAGTAGCTGGTCACACTCCTGAGCCCCTAAACCTAAAGTGCAGACTTACGCAATTCCGCGACTTGTCCGTAATTCCCCGCTCTCGTGTGAAAAGGTGAGTGGTAAGTGGGGTCTAGATCCAAGGGCAGTATCGCGGTTGGAAGGCCCCACGTCCAATGACACTGTCGTGTGACATTCCGTGGCACGCTGTCACTTTGCCCGCATGTCCCGGCAATCGCGGGGCGCCGCTTGCCACTTCACGCTCGCCACAAACGCAGGCTCGGTTTCGCTCAATCGAGCAGCTCCGCGTGCACGGTACCTCACGTTCAGTTGCACTGGTGTACCGGCATGGGTTCTAGCAGAAGGTCGCCTTCTGCTATACCGCGAGAGCCACGGGATTTCCCTCTGGTATCGAATGAAGGAAGCTTCTTCATGAATCGAAGTCTGCGTCGTCGTGACTTCTGCCCACCTTACCGCTGCTCTTAGCCTGTTTGGGTGGCTTCGGTAGTGGCTCGCCGGACCGAGGACTCTCAGGGCCATTGGGGCTGAAATTGCTGCCGCTCGAGTTCCCCACTTCCGAATGCGGGGGCGTCGTGCCAGAAGTAGAACAATGTCCGAGTCCTATTACACCTCGAAGACGTTGAAATTCCTCACCGAGTTGGCGCTGAACAACCATCGTGAGTGGTTCGAGAATCACAAAGCGGACTACGAAGCGCTTGTGCGCGAACCGTCCCTTCGGCTCATTCGCGATGCCCAGCCGGCACTCGAACGCTTCTCGCCCCACTTCGTCGCCATCGCCAAGAAGGCTGGTGGCTCGTTGATGCGCGTGCAACGCGATACGCGGTTCGCTAAGGACGCGTCACCGTACAAAACCAATATCGGCATTCAGTTTCGTCATAGCGTAGGTAAAGACGTGCATGCGCCGGGCCTATACATCCACGTTGCGCCTGATGAATGCTTCCTGGGTGCCGGCGTTTGGCACCCAGAAGCACCGCTCTTGCACCAGATCCGCGGGCAGATCGTCAAGCGTCCCCAACTGTGGCAGAAGGCCGTCCGTGACAAGCGATTTGCCGAGGTCTTCGAGCTCTCCGGTGAGACACTCAAGCGAGCGCCACGGAGCTTCGATCCAGCTCATCCGGCCATTGTCGATTTGATGCGCAAAGATCACATTGCCGTCTCGTCGTTGTCGAAGCGCGATATCTCCTCCCCGAATCTGGTAGAGCTTCTGTTCGAGCGCTTTCAGCGCAGCCGTGCGTACGTGCGATTCCTATGCGAGGCGGGTGGTCTGCCGATGTAGCTGGGCACTGTGCGGCTGGCTTTGACGTCCATCGCAAGAACTGCTCCGTCTGCGATACCTAGTGAAAATGCCCAAACAGCGCTGTCCCAACAGGTGGCAAAGCAGGTTCCGCCTCGACGCTTCCCATCATCTGCCAAATAGCTGCGTACTCAGGTACGTCTTCGTCGCAGGTTGGTGACGCCCCCGAGTCGAGACCTAGACATGTACGGGACCAGAGGTAGTCAGCGTCTCAAGCTCCCCGAGGTAGTGGTCTTCACCATCGCCACCCGCGGCAAGCAGAACGATTTCAGTGTGTGAGGGCAATTGGCAACGACAGCCGCAGGCGAGTCCCAGCGCAGGGAATCACTCTGGATAGCTTCTCCAGTAGCACTGGACGGCGGCTTCGCAGGTCTCAAAATCGTGTATGTCATCGCAGTCGACAGGCTGGCCACCGCACCCAAGGGCCCAAAGGCATCGTGAGTCGGTGGTGCAGGAGTCTGCATCGAGCAGTTGGCCACAGTCGCCAATCTCAGTCGGGCGGCAAGCGCCGGAGTCGGGGTCGATTGCCGACCAGCCGCAGGTCGAGCCTTGGCTACTGCAGTCTTGTGGAGTGGCGAAGGTCTCGCACCCTTTCTCGACACAGCCGCCATCGAAGTTGCAGCCCAGCGCCGCCAAACATCCCAGTTTGGTCAGAGGCGAACAGTTCAGGATGGGGAAGCCGTGGATACACCCGCCGGGTTCTCCAGACTCGCCAGGGGTACAGCCATACAGAAACGCGATGGCGAAGGAAACGCCAAGCAACTGCAACGCCATAGAGCAAAACCGGTCCACCATTTGGCCACAGTAGCACGACACCCCTTGACTCGACGACGTCTTTGGAACGTCGAAGCAGAGAGAGCCGAGAATCACATCCGCGGCAGAGGACCAAAGTTCGCGATGGGGATGTTGTGTCAGGTAACCGGGGCGGCAATTGACCTATTGAAGACGTTTTGTCTACTTGGGGGCGCGGAGGAAGCGCCTCGGCACAGGTAGCTCCATCGGCAACACACCCGAACGCGCCCGACAATCCCGAAACGACCTCCTCGTCGCCGCGATCGACTTGGCTAGACAGAGAGAGTTGTTACCTCGAGTAAGTCGCTTGATTGGGCAGAATTGCTCCATTGGTGGTCAATGGCAACCCCGACAGGTGTCGTTCACTGACGATACTGCGGGGCAGCAGCGAAAGCTTTGCCCAAGCTCGTGATCGCGCCGTTCTCGTATAGGTGGTTGTAGGTGTTCCAGGGGTACCACGCGTAGCGTTCGACGAGCGGGTGATTCGCGAGCATCGGGATCGCCGCGTTGAAGAAGCTGAGTAGAGTCTGTTCGTTGGGATTGCTCGAGCCCATGCATCCAAACTCGGTGATCCAGACGGGAAGGCCCCACTTCGAGGCCCAATTGACGGCGCCCTCGAGCGAACCCGCAGTGCAAGAGCCAGCGTTCCAACCATACCAATGCATCGCGATGAAATCGACGCGCAACCCTTTCGCTTTAGCTTGTGTCATGAAGCTCTCGAGCCAGGCGCGCCCGTCGTCAGAAACGGCAGGGCTACTGACGCGAATGTTTGGATTGCTCGTGATGGTCGGCCAGAGTGCGATGGCGCTTTCCACCGTCATGTTGGCTTGGTCACTCTTGTTGGGTTCGTTGAAGCCGAGCACGGTCGTGTATCCGGCGTCTCCGATCGCTTTGAGGGCGCCAGCAACATTGCCTCCGTCCCAGATCATCGGCACGAAGTACGGATCATTGCAGTCACTGGCCTTTGGCGAAGTCGTCCAGTTGTAACACCAGGCGGCACCCAAGGCTGCAATCTCGCTTGCAGGGGAGTTCGCTACGCCCTTGTACGGGGTGTTGGCGCCTGTAATCGGCGTGCCCGGCACGCAAGTCACTTGGACGGCGAGGTTCTTGACCGTGCTTCTGCAGGGATCGCCGAAGGTATCGTTCGAGGCGGCCACCGTGCAGGATTTGCGACCAACGCACATCGACGTGACCGTGGTTTGGCTCGTCGCGGCGTTGCAGCTACCAGTCGCGAAGCTGCCGCAAGTGCCCGTGGGTGTTCCCCAGCTGGCAAAGACGACCGAATCGATGATCTGGCCTTCTGGGCAGGTTAGTGTTGCACTGACCCCTTCGGCAGCAGTTCCGCAGATCGGCGCGCCAGCGGGGACTCCACTGGTGCCGGCAGTTCCTCCAGTCGCCGGGGCCCCAGCGGTGGTCGTTGCGCTGCCGGTGCCGCTGGCTCCGCCATTGCGCGCCGTGCCGCCGATGCCGCTGGCTCCGCCATTGCGTGCCGTGCCGCCGATACCGCTGGCTCCGCCATTGCGCGCCGTGCCGCCGATGCCGCTGGCTCCGCCACTGCGCACCGTGCCGCCAATGCCGGTTGCGCCGCCAATGCCGGTTGCGCCGCCAATGCCGGTTGCGCCGCCAATGCCGGTTGCG
>CAYVXY010000002.1:496514-513180 GCA_964454965.1 uncultured Polyangiaceae bacterium
GCCGCCAATGCCGGTTGCGCCGCCAATGCCGGTTGCGCCGCCAATGCCGGTTGCGCCCGAAGTCGTGCTGCCCCCCGCAGCTGGGATCGTTCCGCCAGTTCCTGTGGTGCCGATTCCGCCAGTTTCTCCGATCTGCGAAGCTCCACCACTGTTGTCAGCGCCGCTTCTGTCGGTAACTTCACCGCTTCCTCCCTGGCTGCTCGAGCATGCTTGAACAGCAACGAGAACCAGCGGAACGAGGGCTGTGCGCAGAAAACAGCGAGTGACCATGTAGACTATGTTGCCAGGTCCGGCTCCTCTCGGTCACTAGTTCTTCCGGCGCTTGCTGCCACCTACCATGGACTCGCAACACTACCTGACTGCATGGCTGCAATCTACCGCTGTGCCTAGACAAGCGATGGGCCGAGCGGCTTACGCCCGAAGTGTGCTGGCGATTTATCTTCTCCCGCGCCCGCTCTTTGAACTCCCGACTTCTTCTGCGCGACCTGTCCTCGGATTCGCTGCGAGTGTCCCGCCTGCTGCCTAGCCACCGCCAAGACTGACGTCCGCCAGAAGAGTCAGTGCCGTTGCCTCTCGCTCGATTCGAATGGAGATGTCGTTCGTGCGTACACTCGAGACGAGCCCCATCAAGTCCTGCTCGGTGCGCTCGATGACGTTCCAATCTGCCACGCAAGTCATCCAGAGGCGGAAGGGGTTCCCTCTAGCGATGTTGGTGAAGAATAACTTTCCACCTGGGGCTAACCAGTCGTTCAGGGCTAGCGACAGGGTCTTCTTTGCCCATTTGTCGTCGAGGTAGTCGAAGAGCCCCCCGGCAGCGATCAGGTCATACGGACCGTGCTCCTCGATGCTCTCCGCACACCAAACCACGTCGCCCTCGAGTGTGATCAGACGGTCGCCAAGGCAAGACAACGCCTGGGTTGAGAACTCGAGGGCTCCTGGATCGGTGTCATTGAGGACAATCCGACACTCGCGGGAGCCCAAGAGGTTCGCAGCATAGCGGACGTCGGGAGCGGCTCCAGCGGCCAGGACCAGGATGGCTGGGGGATTCTGGCGGCCCGTTCCAAGAAGGGTTCGAAGGACCTCTGTCGCTTGACGCTGCATCTTGTTGCGGTGCTGCTGGCCAAGAGCGGTTGCTAGACAGTACTGCTCGATCGCGAAACCAAGGGTACCCGGTTCGGCTCGGTTCTCTTGGCTGATCAGGTGTTCGATAGTTTCGAAGTCTCCAGGATACCCGCGAGGCCAGCTCTGCAGCCGGCCCACAAAGGGAGACAGTGCGTGCACCTCGCGAGCCTGCTGCACCAGCTCGCGCAAGGTGTCCCGTGAAAGTCCAGCTTGCTCGGCCCGAGCCATCGCCACGCAGAGGGTCGAGATGGCCGCACCAACCTCATGGATCACGATAGCCGCGCCCGGAACACTGGCGGCTGCCAAGTCTACGAAGTGGCGGCTTGCAGAGGCAAGAGCAGATGCGGGATCGGTCATCGAGAGCAATTCACTATGGCTAGAGTTTCCAAGCGAGCTCTTCTAGACCAAACCATCGGAACCTGTCAACGCGGTTCGCGTGTGATGCAGAAGGCGGATCGGGCATGAATCATGTGGAGTCCAGTGTGAAGGTCGAACGGCTACTAGCGCGACGGCCCAATTTGAATTCCTATGCTGAGCGATGGGCTCGATCAATAAGCGTCGAATGTCGGTTGGGCGCGATCTCGCTTGGTGAACGACAGCCGTACTGCGTTCTTTCGGAGCATCGGGTTCGGTCTCACCAGCAGAGCGAACACCATGGACCGGACAATCGCCGTACATTTGTCCTTCTTCACCAGTGGCAGCAAGTATCAGGGTGAGATGCACCAAAGTACCCGTCAAGAGCGACCGGCACGCAGTCTGTAGGTCACTGAAGGTCAATAGCATCCTTCTTGTTCGCCCGAGGAAGGCTAGGGCGAACTCGTCACGCCGAGTAACTGCGCTCGATGGCCATTCTGGTCGGTTAACGTCATTGATTTGCCGAGCCAGGTCTTTGTACGATGCACAATTGCGGATGGCGATCTGCTGCTCGTCCGTGGAACGACAAGATGTCGTTCGTAAACTGACCAAGGAGTCTCCATGATGGAATGCCTATCGCTGTTGGCCTGGATCGTGGGAATGTATGATCTTCAGGATGTCTCACTGACGCACCCAGACCCCTCGATCAATCGCGTCGAATATCGAATCTCCGCGGGCACTAACCCGCTCAATCGGTTTTCGATCACGCGCGTTCATAGTCGAACTGGCCTAGCGCACGAAAAGCCGCCGGTGGTCCTGCTCTCTCCGTTTCTGTTACCGGGCTCCTTCTACGAGGTGACCGAGACAGGAAGCTACCTTGGCTCCGCAGCGGGAAGACTTGCGGCAGATGGCTACGACGTGTGGCTCGTCGATCAGAGGCGTACAGGTGTCGTTCCCGGTGCATGCGAGCAAGGTTCGGTCGATTGCAGCGTCATGGCGGATTGGGACTTCGACACCTTGTCGAGCGATGGACTGCTTGCGCTGTCCATGGCTCGGGCATTGCATCCTAGGATGAAGCCGGCGGTGGGTGGCTTCAGTGCCGGCGCCAATGCGGCATTGGCGTTGGTGAATCGCGCGCCGCATGCCGTCTCCGGCGCGTTTCTCTACGAGGGAACATTTTATACGACGGATTCAGCGATTGTTGACCACAATCTTCCCATTTGCGGCCAGCTTGAAGCGACGCTCGACGCCGGTACCGTCTACGACCCAGGTGCGCAGGCATATGGGGCTGTCCTTGGGCTTGCAGCAGCGGATCCGGACGGGGTCTCGCCCTTACCGATCTTCCCGCTCGGAACCACGAATCAACAAGCTATGCTCTACGTGTTTTCAGCACCTCCACCCGCAGGTGCCCTTTCGCCCACGCCCGGGTTCGTGCGCTGCATCGCGGACTTTGCTACGCAAGAGTTCGCCTACACGAATCCCGAGCGGCTCTTCCAGGTGGGCCCGAAGTTCGACAATTATGCCCCGCTAGCGGCGATGAGGGATCTCGCGTGTGGCCTCGCCGGTTTGGACGATCGGCACTTCGACAACGTCGATGCGTTCCGCGGTGACGTGCTCGTCTTCGTGGAAGGCACCGGGTTTGGTCAAGCTATGTTCGATACGGCAGGCCTGTTCACTCGGGCCAAGAGCATTACGATTGAGCACCATCCAGAATGGGGCGAAGCCGATCCGTACTTTCACGTCGCCTGGCAGCAAGCGTTCTACGCGCCACTCAAGAATTGGCTCGATAACGTAGACTTCTAGAGTTCTATTGAAGGTCTGGGGGCACGAACCATGAACGCAGTGCCTCCAGACCCAACAACAAGGCTGTCGCGGCTCGCGGCGCCTCGAGACAAGATGCCTCGAAACAGCGAGAACAGAATTATTCGTGATTCGCGCGTTGGCAGACTCGGCATGTCGCCCCTAGCGGACTCCAACGGCCGTCGCACGCCGCGTGCACTGAGGGCATGCGCGCCTCTGCAACGACCATCGCCTAAAAAACTCGAAGGGGTGCTGTTGCCTGGATCGGGATGAGCGTCGCAAGGGAACGCGAATTCGTCCTATCAGAATCAAGTACTTATCCTCGCGAGTGTTTCATTCCTGCAAACCGTTCCAGTTCAGCGGCAATCGTCGCAATTGCAGAAACTCGCATTCCTACGATTCCTCTGGACAAGGTGCCCATAGCTCCGCTATGGGGCCCCCCGCTGGCGATCAGCGCCAGCCTTCGTTGTCGCGTCCAGTCAATGCGAGCAATCGCGGTCCTGGAATGCACAACATGTATTCCTTTCATTACTCGGTTTCGGGGGGGGCAGTGCTCGATCCTTGCTCCAAGGTTTACCTATGGCCCCAGAAGAATCCGACGTCCTTAGTCCGTGCGTGGATGAAGATGACTCGCGCATTTCGTACGTGCGCGACCTAGCGCCTTTTGGTAGCGAATTCGGGGCTGTCGTCGTCCCGCGACTAGACCCTGTGAACACGTTCGACGACGAGAGTCCACTGTCGGGACCTCAACTGCGTGCTGCTGACAGCATTGTTCTGGCGCTCGTCGACATGGGTGTCGACACGTTTTTCGGTGTTCCTGGTGGACCCGTGTCGCCCATCTTCGATGCGATTCTGAACTGTCCTCGAGCGAGGCTCATTGAATCGCGACACGAAACCGGCGCTGCATTCGCAGCGGCAGGCTACTACCGGGCGAGTGGTTGCGTACCCTGCGTGGTCGTAACCGCGGGGCCCGGCGCCACTAACGTCGTCACTGGCGTCGTGTCTGCCCACCTCGAGCAGGTGCCGATGCTCGTGATCAGTGGTGACGTGGCTTGGGCCGCAGAAGGCGGCAAGTTGCTCCAGGACTCTGGACCCGACGGAATCGACATCGAGGGTATGTTGCGCCGAGTCACCCGCGCCACCGTCCGCGTGGAACAGGCGAAATCCGCGGCGGCGTTTGCCGTGGCAGCCCTTCAAGCCGCCACGAATCCCACTCGACCGGGACCCGCGCTCTTGGTCGTGCCGATTCAGCGCGCTTCTGCGACGGCGCCTTGCCCTCGTCTCATCACCGCGAGCGCTCCTGCGCGAGTTGCACCGGACGCGGCCGACGTCCTTTCGATTTGCACCAAGTTGGCGCATGCCAAGCGCCCGCTCATCGTCGTGGGTGCTGGTGCGCGACCGTATGCAACTGAGCTACAGCGTCTCGCTGACGTCTTTGATGTTCCCATTGTCACCACGCCTCGAGCGAAAGGCGTCATCAGCGAACGTCATCCACGTTCACTGCGGCACGGTGGCCTTGCTGCTTCCTGCTGGGCTCGGGAGTACTGCTCGCGTGGAGTAGACGTGACCCTGGTTCTCGGAACCGATCTGGACGACTGCTCAGTCGGACCGACCCGCTACGTTCTCGAGAACGGTGAACTCATTCATGTGGACATCGACGCCAAGGTCTTCAATAGGAACCTCCAAACGTCGCTCGGAGTCGTTGCAGACATTGGCTGCTTTCTCGAATCTATGCGGACGGTGATCATTCAGTCGGGACTCACTCACGGAACCATAGGCCGCGAACTGCGCCAAATTCGCCAAGCATCACCTTTCGACAATCCCGACTTTGCCGCCGATTCGAGCACTATTATCACGCCCAGTCGTGCCCTTGCCGATCTGCAGAAATCGCTGGGAGACGAGGCTCGCTTCGTGTCCGACATTGGCGAGCACATGCTATTCGCCTTGCACTACCTAACCGCTACCGGTCCGGACCGGTTCGTCATTCACTTGGGTCTTGGAAGCATGGGGTCGGGGATTTGTTCGGCGGTAGGTCTTGCGTTGGGCAAGCCCGATACGCCTGTTGTCTGTATTTGTGGCGACGGTGGGATGCAGATGGCTGGCATGGAGATCATCGTCGCTCTAAAGGAACGATTGCCCGTGCTCTTCGCCGTGTTCAACGACGCCCGATACAACATGGTCTACCACGGCTATCGTCAAGTGTTCGGGCGCGACGCATCCTTCGATACCCCTTGGATCGATTTCGCCGGCTGGGCAAAGGCCTTGCAGGTGCCTTCGGCGAGAATCAACCACCCGGGTGAAATTACACCGAACCTCGTCAATGCACTCCTGGCGCAAGGCCCAGCCGTCCTCGACATCAGAATCGATCGCACTCTCCGCGTGGCAGGTGGTGGCCGAAACGAATCTCTACAACGCATGACTCGGCTGGCTGAGACCTCCGGCGCGGTGGCGGGTCCAATTCGGAAGGACTAGTCGATGTACGCAAGAATCACCGGACTCGGCCAGTGGCTACCCGAGCAGATTCGGACCAACGGTGCCTGGTCGACCAATTTCGCCGAGATTTCGACAGCATCGGAGAGTCGAGAACTCGTCGACGTGGAGCAGTGGGCTACCTGTCGCGCCGACGAACTAACCCTCGAATACATGGCAAGCGAAGCGCAGGACCCATTTCTCGGGGCCAAGGCACGTCGCGTTGCAGACGACTCCATGACGTCACCGGAAGCCGAAGCCATAGCTGCCAACAGAGCACTGGTCGAAGCTGGTGTCACTCCGAGTGACGTGGACGTTATCATGTCTTGGGCGGCCGTGCCTGAGCGCATCGCGCCCCCGAGCGCTCCGAAGGTCGCGCATCTAATCGGTGCCAACCGCGCCTACGCGATTGGCATGGACGCTGCCTGTGCCACTTTGATTGCGCAAATCGAGTTTGCTTCCGGCCTCATCGAATCAGGTCGCGCCCGTCACGTCTTGCTCACCCAGAGTCACCTCATGACTCGGGTATTCAAGCCCATTCATCCGGCATCCCCAGCGGTCGGCGACGCAGCGACGGCATTGGTCGTCTCCGCGAGCAGAGAACCGTCCATCCAGAAGACCGTTGCTCGCTCGGACGGTTCCTTCTACCGAGCCGTGACTTGGACCCGCGGTTCTGACGAGGATCCGCCCTGGTGGCAAGCCGGTTCCGATTACTACCTTGGCAGTCGAGACAAAGCGGGCATCCGCGAACTGGTTCGCTCGACAGTACGGCTTGCGGTTGAAATGCTGCACGACCTCGCTTCTGCCAGTGGTGTTAGCGTGGCCGATTTCGAGGTTCTGGCTACGATGCAGCCGCGGCGATGGATCCCCCAAGCCATCGTCGAGGCTCTCGGCACGCGGACGGTCGCCCCCAATACGTTTGACCAATTTGCACACCTTGGCGGATGTGGCGTGGTCGTGAACCTAATGGCAGCGCGTGAGCTGGGGTTACTGAGGCCTGGTACCGCTGTAGTGCTATATGCGCAAGGTGCCGGATTTACTCGCGCATCTACCCTCATCCGCTGGTAGGATGCTTGCTCGCCGCCTACTCCGATGGACGCTCAATCCTCGCCTCAGCTCATTGTCCTAGCTCGGCCGGGTGCTGCCCTCGATCGGATCGTAGAGGCTGTTGCCGAAAGATTCACGGACTCGTCGAATCCATTGGTTCTCGAAGAGTGGTCGGGGGAGCTCCGCGAAGCTTGTCGCTGCATTCGCATCGAGCACGGGCGAATGCCTCTTGGTGTCGTGGTCACGGACGAGGCAGATGGATGGATAGCTATCGAAGCAGGTGCGGACGAAGCCATTCTTGAAGAAGCGCTTTCGCAAACGGCGGCATTGGCTTTCATCGACCGCGTTATGCTTCGGGCTCGCCTCCGCCGAGAACAGGAGCAATTGAGCGCAACCTACATTCACTCCGAGAAGCTCGCTGCATTGGGTACGCTTGTTGCGGGCGTGGCCCACGAAGTCAATAATCCGCTTACTTCCCTGTTGCTTTCGGCAGAGGGGCTCAAGCTTCGCGTGGCACCGCTCTGCAATGCGATAGTAGCCATCGAGAAGCTTGCATCCAAACACATGCCGGCAACGCACGACGAGCTATTGCAGGTGCTGCAAATCGGTCGCACTGGCGCTCGGACGATCGAAACGCGTGAACTCCTTGCTGAGGTTGAAGCGTCAGCACAAACGATTGCGCGCGTTGTTCGAGATCTCAAGCTCTTTGCCCGTCCGGACGACGAAGCTGTTGCGGAGGTTCTCGAGGTGCGCCCGCTGCTCGATCAGGTCCTGCGGATCGTCGGTCGTCAAATCCGGAGTCACGCACTAGTTGAACTGGATTACGATCAGGAACTGCCGCCGATCGTGGCCCCGAGTTCGCGATTGGCCCAGGTTTTTACCAATATCCTACTGAATGCGGCTCACGCCGTTGCGGAAATCGAACGCCCGACTCATCGCATCCGCATTTCCGTGCGAGCAGACGCCGAAGCAGTCGCCGTGTCGATATCCGATACTGGACCCGGCATATCCCCGCGGGTCGTCTCGCGCATTTTCGATCCATTCTTTACCACCAAACGACAAGGTGTTGGTACAGGACTCGGACTTTCCATTTCGCGTTCCATCCTGCGTCAGCTCGGCGGGGATTTACTCGTTGAATCGGTGCATGGGGACGGTGCGACGTTCATCGCGCTTATTCCACGACCGGACCGACGTGCGCTCTACGCGGCGCATCACCGCTCTTCGGGAACGCTGCAAGTTCGCCCCAGCGCGGTGCCACGCCGGCGGGTCCTCATCGTCGATTCGGACGAGCACGTGCTTCGGGCGATTGCGCGGGCCATCGACAGTCAATACGATGTGCTTCTGGCGCGTGACGAACAGGACGCCATCGAACTTCTGACATCTGGCTCGCAAGTTGATGTTGTCGTGGCGGACGCGTCGCAACCTGAGCTATCGGGCATCGCGCTCAGGAACTGGCTCAAGACCGAGGGCAATCGACTGCACGAGAGAACGATTCTCACGACCTCTGAAGAGGAGTCGATCCACGAATTGCTCGGTGCAGGAGGCTGCGTCGTGCTGCGTAAGCCCGTGTCGCGCAACGAGCTTCTGAGCTCTCTAACCGACCTCGTCAGCCTCGACCACAGAGCTATCGCCTAGGCTTCCCGAGCGCGCGGCTACGCAGCTGCTCGCTTGGTTACCAAGTGATGAGAGTCGAACCGTTGAAGCGGTCGTCGAGTTGCGTCGTTACGGTCGCAACCAGGTTGCAGGCGTCGAACGTGCCAACGGCAGCTCCCGCAATTGCAGACTCGATCCAAAGGTACTCCGAACGATATACCGTTTCGACGTGCCGTGGACCGCGCGAGAGGATTGACCAATCGCCGTAGCTCATAGCTTGACGGCGTGCTGCCATCGCTTGCTCGGTCAATCGGACTGGGTCCTTAGCCAGGATCCTAAAGAGCGCTCGCCCCAAGACGGTTGAAGCGAACGCGGTCGAATTCAGGCGCATGGCTTGATGCATCCCACGATGGAGCTCCGACGGCGATGCGATGATGGCGCCAGCGACAGCCACGCGGAGCATGTAGCTGGGTAACGGATAGTACGTGAGCAAACTCCATCGATCGTTGGGGAAATACTCGTGATATTCATCGAGCTTGCCCGACTGCTTGAGCACGCCCATCATCCCCTGGTACCATAGGCCGCGTACCTGTGCGGATGGGGGCACACTGCGCACCCGGTCCTCAATATCGCAATGAGGCGCGACGAGCTTCCAGGCGCGACTGTCGGACATTCCTGACACAGCCTGTCAATATACAGCAACTTCCCCTCAACAATACTAGGGCGAATTGAGCGATGGCATTCGCCCTCACCCGTGCCGTAAGCTTGGTCACACTTTGACAAGCGAAGGGACCTGGCTCTTCGGCCTGACCACAGATACCTACCTAGTGCCAGCTCTCGGCACAAGGTGAATTTCCTCCAGTTTGTGAACGCCCCTATGCATGCGACCATACACCGCGCGTGTACCATGCAGGTTAGGAAATCATCGAAGCAGCTCCGTCATGTCCGAAGAGGCCCGTGCGTGAGCATGTGACTGTCCAGCTCCACGTATCGGAGGCAAGGATTATTGTTGGAGCTGATCGAACACCCAACGTGACAGCGGCTGCGTTGCCGCGATGGAGAAGTGCACGCCATCGGGACGGAGCGGTTCGTTGGCTCCGACGTCTTGTGCGCACACTCCGTCTGCGCACATCTTGCCGCCGAGATCGAGCACCTGAACACCCGGTACTGCGGCTGCAGACTTTCGTATCGAGGCGTTGATGCAATCGACCTTTCGTCGATAGTTTGGGGTGTCCCACTGCTCCACTGCGTACGGTAGAGTTAGCGCGTAAACGCGGCCCGTCCCCGTGCGTAGGTCTTCCAGTCGTCGCGTCAGCACGCTTTCGAACTTGATGTCCCAGTCCTTGCCACACGCGGTTTGCCACGCGCCATCAACGCTAATCCCGTGCATGAACGCTCCGCCGACGAACACCAAGCTTGCGGAGGGGTGCAACTCGGTCGTGCGTTCCGCCCAGTGTTCTCCGTCGCAAAGATCTGCGATCATGGAGCAGCCGTCCTTGCCGAACAGGTCGACGTGCACGCCCTTGCCGCGTAGACCGCGCAGGCACCAACCCAGGGAATTTGCGGTTGAATCACCGAATACTGCGATCCTAAACCGTATCGGTTCGAGTACCGATGAGGTGTCAGGTAGTGCATTGAGCGTACGTAGGTTCAAGGTGGTTTGCGGTCGCGCATAGGTTGCTCGCACGACTAGCAGGACCGAGACGGCAATGACTGCCGGAACGGTGAATTGCGGTCGTCCGAAGGGCACCCCGCGTTTTAGGATGGGCTGTTCCAGATAGCGATACGAAGTAATTGCAATCGCAAAGGTGAGTGCGAAGCGGATGGCGTGAAGAGCTAGCCCATGCAGGTGCACGCGCTCGGGCGTTAGTAGGACGTTGACCGGCCAATGCCAAAGATAGACTCCGTAGCTGATCGTTCCGAGTAGGGTGAGAGGTCGAATCGAAAGCGCACGAGCCACGAGGCTTCGCTTTCCAACCAATGCGCAAGCAATGAGGACGAGCACGCCAAGTTCCGTCAACCAAAAGCCACCTCGATAGAGAAATGGCGCGGATCCATCCAACTTGCACCAGGCAATACCGAGTCCAACGGCGGCGGTCAGGCCAAGCAAATCCAAAGTACGCACTGCACTCGGGTGAAACTGCGTGTCTGGCGACAACAGCGAAGCAAGGGCTGCACCAGCAAGGATCCCAGCCATCCGCGTGTCGGTCCCCAAATAGGCACGCGAGCTGTTTTCCGGGGTGAAGAGCAGGGCCATTGTCGCCATCGAAATGACGACTCCTACGAGCGAAACCACGAGGATTGCGCGCCTACTTCGCCGACGAAGGATGAACGTAACGAGCAGCGGCCACACCACGTAAAACTGTTCCTCAATCGATAGACTCCACGTGTGTTCGAGCGGCGAGGGCGCGCTAAAGAGCTGCCAATAGCTCTTATGCTCGAAGATTGTGCGCCAGTTCGCGACATAGGCGAGGGTGGCGAGAGCGTCCCCGCGTATTGTCGAAAGCTCGTCGGGTTTGGCGAAATACCGTCCGTAGAGTGCGACGGCGGGGATGAGCGACAACAGTGCTGGAAAGAGTCGCTTGGCGCGGCGGATCCAGAACGCGGATAGCGAGATGTGTCCCGTGTTGCGGTGTTCGGTCAGCAGGAGAGAGGTAATCAGAAAACCGGAGAGCACGAAGAACAGGTCGACACCGAGGTAGCCGCCTGGAAGCGCTCCATTTGCATGGAAGAAAAGGACGCCGAGTAGGGCCATCCCGCGCAGTCCGTCCAGGGCGGCGACGTGGCGCATTCGGGTAGTTTGGGTCGGTGTGGGAAGCACGAGCGCGCAACTTAGCAGCCATCGCTCTGCCAAAGAGAGGAATCCGGCTTTTCAGGCATTCCTGAAGATCCACCAATGTCTTTGCTGGAATGGATATTGGCTGGTGAGCCGCAATGACGGCACGAGGAAGTTGACTGTCTCGCTCGTCATCGTCGCGTTGCGCTCGACGAGCGTCACGACAAAAAGCCTGCTCGCATGGGCTATTGCATCCTACATATCGGTGCCGTAGCGACCAGAGTCGCGTTGTGTCGGATTCTCGTACGATTTACCGCAGAAAGGCAGCCTTGATCCATTTCTTCAATCGGGCAACCGTTCGAATTCTGTTGCGGATGAGTCCTCGACACTCTTGTGCTGACGTTCCCGCGATATTGCGGAATTTTCAGGACTTAATGTGCCTAAGGCGAGCGACGTAATTCGTCGGTACTTCGCCAAGCCGCCCACGGCGAGGCCAAGACGGAAGGAAATGCAGATGAACCAAGGGAACAATTCTCGGGTACTTCGAGTGCCTTTTGTGGCGATTGCGGGTGTCTTGGCGCTAATTGCGGCTTCGTGCAGTGATGATTCGTCCGATACCAACCCAAGCATCGGCGGTAACTCGTCTGTGGGCGGCAGTACCAAGACTTCCGGCGGCACAACTGCAGCCACAGGCGGCGCAAAGTCTTCGGGTGGTAGCACGAGCGTTGGAGGAACCACAGTTGCTGGAGGAACCACAGCTACAGGCGGAACCACAGCCGCAGGCGGAACCACAGCCGCAGGCGGAACCACAGCCGCAGGCGGAACTACGGCTGCTGCCGGAACTACGGCTGCTGCCGGAACCACGGCTGCTGCCGGAACCACGGCTACTGCCGGAACCACGGCTACTGCCGGAACCACGGCTACTGCCGGAACCACGGCTGACGTCGGTAGTGCGGGGACCGCCGGAACCACAGCTGATGTCGGCAGTGCGGGGACCGCCGGAACCACGGCTGATGTCGGCAGTGCGGGGACTGCCGGAACCACGGCTGCTGCCGGTAGTGCGGGGACCGCCGGAACCACGGCGGTGCCATATCCGTCATGGGCCTTCACCTCCGACACAGCGGGCTGGGTCGGTGCCACAAGCGCAACGTTCTCCTACTATTCGGGTTCTGACACCTTCTGTTCGACAGGTTGTGCACAGCTGACTGGAAACCTTGTTTCCAATGGCTCGGCCTACACCGCAAGGATCATCTTTAGTACGCCGATGGATCTGTCGGGTGGTGTTTCCATCAGGGCAAAGGTGAAGTACCTGGTTCCCACAGGTACGGACGACTTCGGTACCATTGCAATCTACGCACAAGATATTGAGGAAGTTACTGCCGATGACGACAATTGGGCAAACGGACAGGCTCGAGGAAACAAGAGTACAACAGGCGGACTTGCTGACCCACTCGGGGCGGATCTGGTGTTCAACCTACCAGCGAGCAAAGTAGCCGTAGAGACGGCTCTTACTCCAGGAGGCACTGCCAAGAAGGGCTTCAATCCAGCCGCAGTCGCCATGATTGGTCTTGTCGTCGTGTCAGGTAGCACCTCTCAAATTGGAGATACTACGTTCCTCGTCGACAGCATAACCATCACGAAGCCCTAACCTGACTGAACGAGACCCTTCGTTGTCAAATCCACGGAGCGGATGAGACAACGAAGGGCAACGACGTCATTGCCGTCTTCCCTCCAGTTCAGCTGTCACTCGGCACGAACTCTATCCAATCCACCTTCATTAGGACGTCACTTGCGGGATAGTCGGCTTCGCCCGAGGCTGGAAACCAATGGGTGCTCGGGTGCCACAGATTGTACATCAGTTGAACTGGTAGTTGCGGAATGTGTGCTGCGTCATTGAGCAGCCATAGCGTGAGGTCCTCTTTCCCATCCATGAGGAAGAACCGAATGCTGTCGTGGTGCCACTCATAGCCAAACTCGTAGTAGGTATTGGCAGCGATGAGCCCGGGTCGTTTGAGGCTCGAGTTCGTCCCGCTGGCAACGAACTCGTACGAATCATCCTGCGGGGTGTCGTATTCGGTGCCGCTGGAAAAGTCGACGATGTGGCTCAACTTGCGAAAGTTTTCACCGCTGACCGTGGCTTGGTAGTCGGTGAAGACGGATAGATAGGCATACTGGGGTGTTCCGCAGGCAATTTGCAGGTCAATCTCGATGTCGTCGGTGATGCCATTGGCGTCGAGATCCGAGCCATCGTTGAAGTAACCGAGGATGGCGTGAATCACTTCTTCGGTGTTGGTGCAACTGCCAAAACTGACGCGCGTTCGCAGCGTTCCGAAGTGATATCGTTCGAGCGTTGCCATTTGGGTGACGTAGTCGGGGCCAGAGCCATCCGTAGGCCCCAAGGAGCCGTCGCCGGGAAACATCAGCTCTGCCACGTTGCCGTCGCGACCGTTGCTGTCGGCACGGCCGAAGTCCACCCTGGCACGCGCGAAGCCAGTGTCGATCGACCAGAGTCCGTCATTGCTGCGAAACTCGGATGCGAAACTCGAAGTGCCGACCGCAGCGTCGGCGGGATGTCTTCTGCCCACAACACCATCCTGCCGACCGCAGCCAATCAAGGCAGCACAGGCGAACCACCCCAGTGGCCACCGTCGACTACTGCAGAAGGTAGCGCCGCACATCGGCCGCATGGGGGCTCCTCGGATAGATAGTCAAGAATGCTTTGGCGCGCGCAGCAGCCCGTGCCTTCTGACCCGACTTTGCCAGGGCTTCGATGGACAGTGCATCTCGTTCCTCGGCCAAAGCCCCAATCCTAAACCGCTGTTGCGCTCGTTCCAAGAGTTGCAGAGCCGTCGTGGCATCATTTGAGCGCAAGGCCTGCCTCGCGGCAAGTAGGGCCAGACTCTCCTCGCGCAGTTGGCTCGTCCGAGGCGAGGCAGGCACATGCGGAGCAACGGGCGCCGCGGTCGAAGTCTCGGGTTGGATGGCATGCAGTTGGAGCTCACGCGTTGGTTCCAGCGTCTGTGGCGTCACAGCGATGGATGCAATGGGTGGTGAATGCGCGGCAGGGACCGCTGAGTGTGTTCGTATCAGCACCTGATACCCACCAGCGGTCAATCCCGACAATGCAGCCACCAAGCATAGCGCTTTGATCGCGTTTGTTGCCAGAAATGGACTCGAGCTTACGACTTTTGCTCCACTCGCCGGATTCGGTAGTGAGACTGTGGGCGGCAGCGCGCCAATGATTTGGTTCCAGAGTGCCTGCTTCTGTGCGCTTGGCATCGGCAGGTCTTGTCCACTGCGCACGAGTATCTGCTCGGTCTCCGTTGCAGAATCCCCTGCATCCGACCAGCGTTCAGGCTTTGTCATTGTTCGCCTCCTGCACGCAGGCTAACGAAGCGCGCTTTCGCTTCGTGTCGCGCTAGAGCTTGCCGAAACGAGTTGCGTGCCAGTTGAAGCCGCGAATACACCGTGCCGAGTGGGATGGCGAGGGCTAGGCTGATGTCATCTCCCGACATCTTCTCGAGTTCGAACAGAATGAAGACATTGCGTTGATTCGTCTCGATGGAATCGAGGATCGTCTCGAGCAGCAAGAGGTCTTGATTGTGCTCAGCGGCTCGACCGACGTCGGCGCGCAGGTCGATGAGCGCCTCGATTGCGCTTTCGCTGGCATTCTCGCGCTCACGCCGATATTGCCGCCGGCGCCGGCCTGCTACGCTGCGACAGATAGTAAATAACCAAGTACCAACTGCGCAGCGCCCCTCGAAGTGATTGAGTTGCTCATTGACTATAAGAAAGACGTCTTGCACTGCGTCACCCACGTCGTCTCGGGTGATTCCCATGCGCAGCAACGTGCGCCAGACGAAGTCGGCGTGATGTGAGTAGATGTCTTCGAGTTGCCGTTGCACCTGAGCGTCATTCGATTAGAGTCGTAGGTTCAGGGAAATTCCCAACAAATCTTTGGCCCTAGGTCGAGGGCGTTCGTTCAACGGAACCGAACCCCCAGACGAGCTCCCAGGCCAAGCCAAATAACTGAAGAATTCCAAGCTGTTCCGAGATTATCCACCGAGAATGTCACCTCGGACAAGGGGATCCAGGTCGTCGCCGAAAGGCCGACATTCCAGCGTTCCCCGAGCGACCGCTGCAGGATCAGCGACGCGCCCAATGCTGGCCAGAGTAGATTCGTCGACATAGATTCGTCGAATCCCCGCCCCGTCCCGTGCAGGCGCCCGAGCGCCATTGCCGCGCATGGCCCGAATTGCCAGGACTCTCCCCACAGACGACAGGCGCGCAGAGCCCCTGCTACGAGCGACACGGTGACCTCTCCAGCAGCGTACTTCGTCGTTGCTGGCTGCGATGCAACTGCGCTGGCCTCGAACACCCAGCCCGAAATCGGTCTGACGCCTAGGTCGACTGCGAACCAGGTCACTGCCGTCGTACTGAATCCCCATTCTGGCCCGCCCTGCACCGACACATACCAAGGGGTGGTTCTGGACTGGTGCGCCCTAGGCTTCACCTCACTTGAGGTGATTCTGATGGTTGGTACGGCGCGGGTCAGGTCAGGTGTTGCTTGCGCGCGGCGTTCAATCTCACTATCCAACAAGAGGGCGATCGCCACGGCCACGGCATCTTCCAAGCTGTCGCACCTGTTGCTGCGGTCGCGAAGGCTGCGTTCGCCGGGCTTCGGCCCACGAAACTCGAGACTTGCCCGGTATTCGTCATTGATCCGGTCGAAGTGGACGACGACATGAATCGAATCTCGCAAAGGCCCCTCTGCCTCGACCGCTCGCTGTGAAAGTCGTTCGACCTTGGCAAGAAGCCTCGCGTGGTTGGCGCAGTCTTTGGCGCTATCCGTCCGCTCGGTGGCAATCACCAATGAAAGCGGCGACGCTTCGCACAAGCCTGGGGCCAACGCGAGCCCCAGGCCAGCCACGAAACCGCTTTGCCACATCACTCGATTCGAGTGACCCCTTCGTTCCAGCTTGGAGGTTGGTTCGGCTCGCGGCAAAGGGCTCCCTCATTACTACATCCGGACCTTCTGACTCACAAGCTGGCCTCCCGCCCGGGACTAGATCTGAACGATTCGAGCTGATTCGCAAATGGCAGGCCTGCGCGCTTGGCTCTAACCCACCGAACAGTGTTGGAAGGACCACAACATGCCCAACCAGCTTGAACGATCAACTAGAAGCGGATTTCTGGCAGCGGCAGGTTGGCTATTTCTCGGCGCAATAGCCTGCTCCGGCAATTCGACCGGTGCCGCGGACGAGCGAAGTACGGGCGGAGCCTTGGGTTCCTCCATGGGAGGCGGACCCATCGCCAATGGCGTAGGTGGTGTCTCGGGTGGCAGCGGCACGCTGAGCGCGGGTGGCATGCTGAGCACGGGCGGCACGGCAAGCAGCGGTGGAACTGTAAGCACCGGCGGCACGGCAAGCAGCGGTGGAACTGTAAGCAGCGGCGGCAAGGCAAGCACCGGCGGAACTGTAAGCACGGGCGGAACTGTAAGCACGG
>CAYVXY010000002.1:513280-519816 GCA_964454965.1 uncultured Polyangiaceae bacterium
GGCGGCAAGGCAAGCACCGGCGGAACTGTAAGCACGGGCGGAACTGTAAGCACGGGCGGAACTGTAAGCACGGGCGGCAAGGCAAGCACGGGCGGCAAGGCAAGCACCGGCGGCAGCAGTGGCAGTTCACCCACCGCGGGCGGCAAGGCAAGCACCGGCGGCAGCAGTGGCAGTTCACCCACCGCGGTGTTTTTTGACGACTTCCTCTACACCAGTCCATCGGACGTAAATCTCACCAATTTCGGTTGGTCAACGCGCTCCGGCTCGGGCGGGCCAGGCGACGGCACTTGGTCTCCGAGCAACATTGCCTTCGTGAGCGGCCCCGTCAATACAGTGCTGCGGCTGACGGCGACCGTTGAGGGCGGTAGCGCCGTGCAATCGGAACTGGACTACAACAACGAGCAGATGTTCGAAGGCACCTACGCTGCACGTGTGTGGTACACAGACACGCCCGATTCAGGAAGCGATGGTGACTACATCGTGGAGGCTAACTTCTGGACCATGTCCAACTGGTCGGCAACCAGCGGCAAGACCAGCTATTCCGAGTTGGACTTCGAATACCTCCCCAACGGTGGTTGGGGTACCAGCAGCGCCAACATGTGGAACACGACTTGGGAGAACGACGAGCCGTCTAGCAACACGTCCAACCACATGCCAGGAAGCTTTGCCGGATGGCGTACGCTCGTGATGGTGGTGTCGGACGGACAGGTCAAATATTACGACGGCACTAGGCTCCTAGCCACTCACGGGGGGATCTACTATCCAGAAAGCAAGATGACCATCATCCCGCAGCTCTGGTTCGACACAGTCAACACATCGAACAGCTCATGGCACGTCGACGACGACTGGGTCTTTTACGCCATGAACACGACCCTTACCGTGGAGCAGGTCGAGGCACTGGTGGCAAGCTACCGTTCCCAAGGCATCGCCCGCAAAAATACGCTGCCCTAGAGCCAATATCGATCGGCTAGCGCCAGATTTGAACGAAAACAATGGGGAAACTGATCACCCCTACGGCACCTCTCGGACGACGACCGGAGCAAATCTGGTGGTGGTAGTGCCGTCACCGAGCTGGCCGAAGTCGTTCAGTCCCCAGCACAGCACCTTGCCGGCGTTCTGGCGTGCGCAGGTATGGTATTCGCCCGTCGCAATCTCGGCGACGTCCGACAGGCCTGGCACGAGCACCGGAGCAAGCCCCCAGTTGTTCGTGCCATTTCCAAGTTGGCCATAGGCGTTGTATCCCCAGCAAAGCGCACTTCCGTCGCGCAGCCGCGCGCAAGAGTGAAAGCCACCCGTCGCGATTTGAATCACCTCTGGCACGCGCTGCGCCAAAGTGGGAACAAGACTATCGATAGTCGTGCCGTCGCCGAGTTCACCTTCCATGTTTCTGCCCCAGCACATCACCCTGCCGGTAGGGATCAGTACGCAGGAATGCTGGTCGCCCAGAGCAGTTTCCGACGCACTCGGGAGGGTGGCTACGAGTGTGGGCACTGATCCGTTATAGGCGCTTCCCCAACACATCAACGCGCCGGCATTCTGCATTGCGCAGCTTGTCGCGCCGCGTGCCGCGATGGACACGACACCAGACAGGCCCTGCACGAGCACGGTCCTGGTCCCACCCTGAATATTGGGCGTTTCAGCGCCTAGTTCGCCGTTGGCATTGCTTCCCCAGCACGTCACAGTTCCGTTGCTCCGCATTGCGCAAGCATGTCCGGTGCCAGTGGCGATCTGCACTGCGTCCGAAACACCCGGGGCGAGTGAGGGCGGTTGCCCGTAGCTGGAGGCGCTCCAAGTGTCGAGCGTACCGTAGGCGCTTTGCGACCAACAAGTCACTCTGCCGTCGCGGAGTCGCACGCAAGTATGCGTGCCGCTCGTCGCGACTTGAGCAGCATCTGAAAGACCCCGGACAAGCATCGGCGTAGAACTGCTGGTAGCTGTGCCGTCACTGAGATCGCCAGCTGCATTGAACCCCCAGCACTTCACTCTGCCATCGCTCAATGCCGCGCAGGAAATTCCGCTGCCAAGCGCCAGCTGAACGACGGTCGTCGTGCCTGAACCCCCGGAGGCCTTGGTCCCGCCCGCGGACATCGCGCCGCCTGTCGTACCCCCCGTCGCGCCGCCCGTCGTGCCGCCGCCGGAGGCTGTGCCCCCGAGGCCGTCTTGCTCGAGGCTGGTGCGGCCTCCACACGCCGCCAGCAACAGCCATGCACCAAGACAGCTCAAATCACGTTTAGGCATACCGCTGGCAGCAGCATACTCGTTTTTGAACGGTTTGAGCCGCGCGACCGAACCGTGGCATGGCAAGTTGCCATCGGCTTCCCAATAGGAGCCCAGAGGTGACCGCATTGAACGACACCTCTGCCGACGCAAGCACTCGACGCCCCACGGCGTGGCTCCTGCTCCGCGAGCATCGCCGCGTCGAGCCTGCGCTCGGACGCGGCGATGGCGCTGCGCGGATTCATCGTCCGCTATGGCGAAACGGTGACAGCGCCAGCATCGAGTGAAATCTCATAGTAACCGTGGGTGTCCCAGGTGAGAGCCTTGCCTGCTTGCTTCACTGTGCCACCGCCTACCGTGACGCGTAGGCACTTCCCTGGTGGGAAATTGGCCGGCAATGCCCAGGTCCAAGTCTGGTCCGAGCCAGAAGTCGTCGGCGTCACAGTGGAAAGGACCTTCTGTGCGCGCCAATAGGCGCCAACGTTGACCATGCTGTCGATCCACATGTTTCCAAGGCCGATGGCGTGACTGACGCTTGAGGTGAACTCCGACAGCGCGATCGGCTGGTAAGCTCCGTCAGAGCCGCCCGTGAATCCATGTACCAACACGACGCGCCAACCACCAGAGGATTGTGCAGTGTCGATTTGTGAGTTCAACACGCTGGCAGATGCCCCTGCCGGTGGGATGTAGACCGGAAGATTGAACGCGTCGGTGCTGTCATTGGGCATGATCAGCGCATTGGAGACACCACGGTTGATGAGGAATCGAGTCCTGGCCAACGACGCGTAGCTCGCGTCCCCGTTGGGCGCCGCCATGGTCCAAGCCTTCACTCCGAATCTGGCCTGAATGAAGGTGGTGGCCGCGTCGATATCGGCAGCTGTAGCGGCAGAAGCGTGGCTTTGCGTGTGATTGCCGAGCTCGTGACCGCGGGCGACCGCTTGCGACCAGATGGCGTTCGAGGCGCCCGCCCAGCCCGTAACTAGGTAGAACGTCATCCGAACGTTGAGCGCGTCGAGCGCCGCAAAATTCGAGATTTGCGAAGAGTTGCCGTCATCGAACGTGTAGGTGACCGCACCCTTGTTGGCGGCCCAATTCAAAACTGAGAGATTGCCTGGAGTCCCAGAGGGCTTGGGGATCCCGGTGGTTCCCGCCACTGGCAGACCGCAGGCATAGGAGGTGGTCCCGCCCGATGCCGTCGTACCGCCAGTGGAAGCAGTCCCTCCGGTTGTCGGCGCGCCGCCTATGGAAGTGGTTCCACCGGTTGTCGGCGCGCCGCCGGTGGAGGTCGCGCCACCCGAGCCAGCCGCGCCGTCGTCTTGCCAATCGATCGTTGGCGCAACGGTGCTGCTCGGACGCAGGACTAGATTTAGCGGCACGCTCGTCCCGCGCGAGAGGGTGATCACCTGCGTTACGGGATCGCTTACCCAGTTGGGAATAGAACTAGTAGTCACCGCTGCGCAGGCCGTAGGATATGCCGCCGCGCCAAGCGCGACCGAACCAGTGGGCAGGCCAGATATGGGGGCGGTGATGACCTGTCCAGGCGTCACGTCGACACTGCGCGTCACAGTGCGGCCGCCGCTGGTTGCCTGAAGAACCAGACACTTTACGTCACTCGGTGCCGTAGTGATCTGCAAGCTTACCTGACCGAAGTCGGATTCAGCGCCTTCATTGCTGCTGCAGGCAATGAGACAAGAAGCGACGCACCCAACTGCAGCCACGAAATTGCGCGACATTGAAATGGTACCTTTCAGGGGAATGCCTCAATCCTCACAAGCGCTCCCACGGGCCAAACCTCGATGGCTTCGCTGTGCCAGGCTCTGAGGCCGCGGGGTGGTGCACTTCCGAGAGGCTCTGCGGGCTAACACGCGGAGCCGGGCATTGCCATTTCAAGGCATTTCACACTGCAGCTGAACCAGAAGCGGTCCAGTTCTGCTGCAGCGTTCTTGCTTCAATAGGAGGATGTGCTGATGCCAGACTACTGACAGGCGGTATTGATAACGCTCTGTTCGCTGGTGGCATGGCTGTTGATGTAGTCATGGAGCTTGGTCACTTCCGCCTGCCAGGCCGTAGGCGTCGAATCGCCACCCGAGACCGACGTCTCGATGACCTTCGCCATGTTGTCGATGACCGTCGTCTTGTAACCCGTCGAGAGGAAGCTCTTGAGGGTGGTGCAGTAGTCTGCTTTGAACACCGTAGTGAGCCTGGTTACGAGCTTGGCGCGACCGTTTCGCGGTCCATACAGGCTGTCGACGGCCGTGAAGGGATCACAACTGGTGGGATAGCAGGTAAGGTGGCTAAGCGACCGATCGAGATCCCACGGCCAGATGACGAACCGCCCACCATGCGGCGCAGATGAGTCCGGCTTGAAATAGAGGAAGTAGTTTCGGTAGTAGCCCACGAAAGACTGGGTCTCGGGCATGATCGATTCCACGGCGATCAGCTTGAGCCATTCGGGGACGTCAATCCATTCGCTGATGCAGGTCTTGAACTTGGCATCGTCGGCGGTCTGGGTGCCGTCCCCGCATTTGAGCATCGGAATCAAATCTTTTTCCGCGTCTGCGGCAGTGGTGCCCGCCAGCAGTTGATACTGCGACGTATAGCCCGAGAAACTATCGCCGCTGTAAGCCAACTTCGCTGCAGAATCCAGGAATGTATTGGGAGCGGGGCAATCACTCGCCGACGGAGAAGCGCCATACAGGCTGCCCTCGCCCGAGCCAAAATGACGGCGCGCGAAACCCTTGTTGATCTGCTCGACGTTTTCGAGCACGCCATAGTATTGGTTGTTGACGTAGACCTTCAGGTGATTGCAGAGCGGCGTGGGGATGCCGAAATCACGCATCATCTTGTAGTTTGCACATTGGAGCAAATGCGATGGATCGTCTTCGATCGACAAGATATTGATTCGGTTCAGATCGGCGAACCGTCGATGGGTCGTCGATGTCTTGTCCAAGACCTGCATATCGAGCTTGAAACCCTGGGTTTGGGTCGTCCCTTGCGGCCAGCTGCCACGCAAGCGCATGCCGACGTCCACACAAGACACGTTGCCGATGCCATCGGGACTCTCATAGGAGAAGGACGCCTTGAACCAGCTATATGGACTGCAATGGGTACGTTTGGCCCAGAGCGCTGTCAACCATTGGTCTGCGCCGCTGCCGTTGAGATCCGCGGCAGCGAGCGTCACCTTCAGTGTTGCAAGTTTCGTGTTATCGAAGAACTGCTCGTAGCTTGGCCCTTGTTTGCCTGCGCATTGGGATTTCGCCAGATCGGTCGAAGCTCCGCCCGTTGCACTGGTTCCGCCAGCACTCGTGCCACCTGAACTCGTGCCGCCCTTGGCGGTCGTGCCGCCCACGCTGGTTCCGCCTGAACTCGTGCCGCCCTTGGCGGTCGTGCCGCCCGCGCTGGCTCCGCCAGCATTCGTCCCACCCTTGGTTGAGGAGCCGCCAGCGCTCGAACCACCCGTTGTTGCCTGACCACCTTGAGCGGATCCATTGCCGCCGACGCTCGTTTGGCCGCCGACTTGCTGGCTACTGCCACCCGAACTCGACTGGCCGCCAACCTGCTGGCTGCCGCCATTGGCCGATTGTCCGCCCATATTCGAGCTGGAATTCGAATTGGAGTTGCCGCTACCCCCTGTCGGTTGGCTGCTTCCGCCCCCGTTCGACGTGGAATTGCCACCCTGATTCACACCAGACCCGCCGCTGCTGATCTGCGGGAGGGCTCCCGCCCCATCGTTCGCACAGGCTGCGCAAATACAAGAACTGGCGGCGAGCAAGCTTAGTACTGTGATCTTGCGCATTCCAACTCCTTCGAAACCTTTCCAGCAGCAGGCACCACTGCAACCACCAAACTAGCAGCGCAGTCGGTTCTTAGCACGTGTGCTTCCAACGCGATCATGGTTCAGATTTCGTCGTTGGCGGATAATTGGACCCACAGGGGACCATGAATGACTCTGCACCAAAACACGCCAGGAACCGCATTTTGCGCGAGATGCGAAGTTCCTTGGTCTGTTCCGTCGGTGTGTAACTGCGCGCGTTGAGGGGCGAGCGCGCCAGCTCGTTGCTTACCTGCAGCCAATTCAGAACTGGCAAGCCTTACGTCTTTGCGCCGTCGTTGTTTCGCAAAAAGCCTCGATTCCGCGCCACCCCTTGAAAGCCACGGACGGTGGCTGTCTCAGTACGGAATTTCGTTGAGCGGCGCGAGTCGTGACGACTTGAACGCCGTCGTTGTTTCGCAAAAAGCCTCGATTCCGCGCCACCCCTTGAAGGCCACGGACGGTGGCTGTCTCAGTACGGAATTTCGTTGAGCGGCGCGAGTCGTGA
>CAYVXY010000002.1:519916-522818 GCA_964454965.1 uncultured Polyangiaceae bacterium
CGACTTAATGCAAAGCTGCGCGCAGACCTCCCCCGTTCCCCCACGACCACCTTTGGGCTGTTAGACCGTCATTCCAACATGGGAAGGTCGCTTGGCGTTCGCAGTGTCCAGCGCCGTCCCGACCGAAGCAGTCGCCCAGGGCGTACGATTAGCAATCGTCGTAGCCAGGGAGTGGTTCTCCAAGAGGGCACTGCGGTACCGCCCCCAGGCTCGAACCTGCTGCCCGTCGAACCGGCTGTGTCGCAAACCAGCGGTCACGTTGCGACGAGCAGACCAGAGACCGGCAATCGAAGCACGCATTCGGCGCAGCAATGCGTTGGCTATGCCATTGTCTGGGTTGGCGGAGCGGGACTCGTGCTAGGCACGACTGCAGGGCTCGTAGCCTGGCCGAAGTATCTCGATATGAAGAGCCTGTGCAACAATGGTCGCGATTGTGCCGGTGACGTATACAACCGCTTGAACCCGAGCTACGGCACCCAAAAACGGTTTTCTCGGTAGGCTTTATCGTGGCAGGTGTGGCTGTGTCAGCGGGTGTCATGCTGCTGTTGGTGCATCCCGGTGAGAATGCAGCGCCAAGCGCGCAGTTGACCGTAGGGCCCGGTAGCTTGGTGCTGCGGGGGTCGTTTTGATGGCGGGGTAAGCAACTACGGTGTGCGCGCACAGCGGAATCCCGCATAGGGATCCACAGTGATCGGTGACTTGGAGGCGCGGCCCGTGGCGCGAAGTGAGATGAGCGTGCTCGTGAAGCTTCCGCCGCGGATCACTCTCGGGGTAGAGCCCGAGAGATTGGCACAGTTGCCACAGGTTCCAACGGCTTGGTAATAGTTGGCATCGTAAAAGTCGAGCGTCCACTCCCACAGGCTCCCAGCCAAGTCGAGGTGACCCAATTGGCTGGCGCCGCTCGGACGCGAACCAACCGCGAGAATATCACTCGGACTGCAGCCACTCACACCGTCCCCCATGCAGTTCATGACGGCGTGCGTCGTGGGATCTGGGTCGGTCGAGCCCCAGGGGAACCGCGTTTCATTCGCGGCGTTGGAGGCGGCCATTTCCCACTCGGCCTCGGTGGGCAAACGCCCACCATCCCAAATGCAAAAGGCGAACGCGACGTACCAGCTGACACAGTTCATTGGCAGCATCTCATGCACACCAGCCGTTTCCGTCCAGGTTTGGTACGATCCGGGGCTGCAGTTGATCATGCTCTGCAGGCTGCCGCTGGACGCGGGCATCATCGCTTTGTAGACCAATTGCCAACCGCTATTGGCGATCTTCGTGTGCGCTCCGAGCCCAGTCTGAGGCATGGTGCCGTCGTATACCGTGGCGAACTTGCGGAATCGACCTACCGTCACCTCGAACTTGTCCATCGTAAATCGATCGACGGTTGCGGTGTGCGGTGGGGATTCGTCCGTATTGCGGCTGGCGTCGGTGTTCGTTCCCATCTGATAGCCGCCAGCGGGAACTTCGAGCTGTGTGCAGCAGCTCGTGCTCGTCTCGCAAGTGAGCCCACCAGTGCAAGACTGTTCGACGACGTTATAGACTAATCCTGGAACACCGCCGGTTGCCTGAGCGCCGCCGGTGCTCGGGATTCCTGCTGTGCCAACACCCGTGCTGCCGGCAGTACCGGCGTTGCCGGTGTCGCCGGCACCGCCGGCCTTGCCTGCGACCGAGGTAGTGCCGGACGAACCTGTCGCGGACGAGCTTCCTCCCGTAACTGACGGACTACCGGAAGTCGCGGTACCACCCGTGGATATCATCATGGTGGCACCCCCCGCAGAGGTTCCTGCTGACGTGCTGCCACCGAGCACACTAGCGCCACCGAACGCCGCGGCAGTTCCTCCGAGCCCCGTGATTGAACTTCCGCCCTCGACAAATGTGGGCGCTGCACCGATCCCGCCTTGGTTCGAAATCCCGCCAGTCGACGCATCGCCCGCCGCGCTCGGTCCGATTCCGCCCGACCCTGCGCCGGCAGTCGCCATGTCGCCCGCCGACGTCGCTACCCCCTTGCCACCGCTATTCTGTCCTGCGAGTAAAGTACTGCTCCCCTCGCTGCCTGAAGCACCGCCGGCGCTAAGAGACGAGCTCCCCGCTCCACTGCCTGCGCTAGCCTCATCCGGTAGCCGGTGAAAGTCAGGCAATGCACAGCTTGCTACGAGCAGACTCGCCACGTAGCCCCCAGTGACGCGCACACGCGGATAATGCTTCCAGTCTCCTGCCTCTAGTACCATGTCCGTTGCGTCCTCGTCTTGCATTCTGCCAGAGGCGACTGCAGCGGATCCACATCGAATGACGAACCAAGGTCGACCCGGGTGCGGACGCCGCGCAACGCCGCGAAAGGGACTTCTACGCTTACGAGATCTACAGGATGATGCACCTCGTCTCTGTCGTTGTCGAACAAAAACACCGCGGCAGTCCCTTGACCCTGGTATCTTTTCATGGCGGCGAATCACTTCGCGATCGTCATTCAACGAGGCCAAGCGCTCCATCAGTCGCCTTGGCCCGAGCCGCTACGACTGGTGAAGGTTGACTTGGGACGCAGTTGTGATCCATTGACACGGAAAGAGGAGTTGCAGCCGGCGGTGAGCTTCAGTGCTGTTGCGAACGCCGGTCTCGAACTTCATGTGCTTCTCGAACGGTGCGAATTTACCGTTGGGGCGAGTTGGGGCGAGTTGGGGCGAGTTGGGGCGAGTTGGGGCGAGTTGAGGCCAAGTCGGCCAAGGCCTCGTCAACTGGTTGAGCCTCAGTCGCTCTCGATAGTCAGGCCGGCTGAGGCTTTCTTTTGGGGTTGGTCCGACGTGATCAATGCTGGGGCCGCCTTGCCGTCGAGCTCGACGTTAGCGAGGTACAAATTCACAATCTGCCTGCGCAGAGCATCTCTTGGCAGCTCGGATGACCGATCGATGGC